>JAQCZH010000002.1:0-689861 GCA_027682585.1 Lachnospiraceae bacterium AF51-6-b8A
TCTCTTAGAATCTTTCAAGGTTGTTTCATTGTTCAGTTATCAAGGTTCTTGCTGTTCGCTGGGCCTTGGCCTCATGCGACAGCGATGTAAATATAAAGCTTTCTCTAAAAATCGTCAAGAACTTTTTCCAAGTTTTTCAGCTTTTTTTGTCCCTCTTTTTTCAGCTACAAGATCTTGTATTTCTACTGATCTTCTATCCGCAATTTTTTCTTTCTCTCATGAACAGATGTATTTTGCACTGACTCGGACCGCGACACTTAGATCTGCCCATTCTATGAACGCCTCAACATAAAAAGATACTGGCATACCGTGGAATACCTAAATCCACCCTAACACAGCATTGGAGCGGGTTCCCGAAGGATCCCGCCCCAACAGCCGCAATCATGGTTATACTGCGCGTATATTCATACCGTACTCATACAACAGGGATACTCAATCCATATTGTAATCCAGGTCCTTTAAATCTTTCTTTCCCTCAGTATCCTCCTCCAGGAAATCGAACTTGCGCATGCCCTTGCACCCGGCGACTACTGAAGTCGGGAAGCTGACAATGGCCTGGTTGATCACACGCACGTTGCTGTTGACGATGCGCTTTGAAGCAGCGAGTTCATCATTTTCACTGGCGATCTCCTTCTGCAGAGTCAGAAACTGCTGAGAGGACATCAGATCCGGATAGTTCTCCGCTACCGCGCGAATCTGACTCAGCACATCATTCTGATTTGCCATGGCGCGGTTCGTCTCCTGAATGCTGGCTGACTGACGCAGACCGACTAACTCTGTGAAAACCTTCTCCTCGTGCTTGGCATAGGCCTTAGCGACCTTCAGCATCTCAGAGATGGTGTCATAGCGCTTGGCCAGCGTGATATCAACCGTCTTCTTCGATTCCTCGATAGAGACAACATAGCGATTCAGCCGATTGCTCTGACCGATAAACCAGCCGATAATAATGACTGCTGCAAGGATAACGACAACTGCAAAAACCATTTTAAACTCCTTTCATACATCTGACACCGGCCGATGACCGATTCTCTTTCCCTTCGGCAGGATGGGCATCTGTCACTGAAAAATCGCCGTGAAGCTCTGGATAAAATCTATCTCGCCCCGCAGCTTCTTGTACTCCTCCATCAAAGAGAGATGGTCGATCTCCTCCAAAGTCCTGGGAAGAGGGAAAATATCACGGTCCGTATAGCGGGAAATATAGAGCTCGTGATCCTCGATATAGATGGCCGTCTGGCTCTGAGATATATTCTTGTCGAACCAGTCCAGCACGGTCGGATTGAGGAAATTTCGCGCCGCAAGCTCATCCGTGCAGTATATATTGTAATTCTCGTTATGGCGAATATCCTCCGTGTCAATCTTCATCTCACCGGCACGGGTTCCGGGATAATCCTGCACTTCGCGTTTTAAAAAAGCGCTTGTCCTCGTCGGGACGACACGGATATGCCCGTCAAATGCTCCGGAAAAACGCATCTGATAGACCTGACCCCGAAAATCCTGTACCGTCTCGGTCGTTTGGTGCTTCCCGTCGCTGCTGGTTCTCTCCTCCGTGTGATAGGCATAAACATTGGCCACAGCCAGGTCGCTCTCATTGTGAAAGGATATCTGGCGATAGCTCTTGTAAGTTCTGGAGCTCGGGATCACTGATCTGATCGCGTCAAGAGGAAAATCCGAGTTGACGCTGATCTCTCCCTCCGGGAAAATCTCCTTGACAATCGGATTGAGCATATTCTCAACATAGAGATGCTCGTTGTCCTCCTTAGCTCCGCCAAAGAGCTCCTGGCGCTTCTTGTATCGGGGGTAGAGAACGAAAAAGGCGATGACGGCGGCGGCGATCAACCCTTGATAGCGAAACAGCATAAATAAAAAGACACCGATAACGACACAGATGATCGTATACATCTTCCACTGGAGATTGCTGTTCATCTTCTCCCGCAGCTGTTTCAGCTTCTCCTGATAGTCCGGCGATGCCTCCAGCCGTCGAATTCGCTCCAGCTCCTCTTCCCTGTCGGATTGCATAAAATCTGATGCCACACTTCCTCCAATCTCTCTGCGAGCATTCCACAATAGAATCATAGCATTCCTTCCAGGATTCAACAATTGCAGAAGGGCAAGACGATCTGTTTTGTCAACAGTCAAGACAGTCTGTTTTTGCATAACATCAGAGCTGCTCTATGTTACAGAATATCAGGGCAGCTCTGCTTTGATTTTCCGCGTTCCCTTCCACCTATCCCAGCAGGGTCTGCAGAATGGGAATCACAATGACAAACAAGAGCGTACTGAGTGTGACGACATTCGTCGCAAATTCAACATCGCCGTCTCCCTGATTGGCCAAAATCGGCAGGACCGCCAGAGCCGGTGTTGCGGACTGGATCATAAAGGTCCTGTATTCTGCCGCGACCATATTGGCTGCCATAAGATGCAGGACGCAGAACATGATCAGCGGAGCGACGACAAAGCGGCCCGCCAGTGTCACGATACTGTCCTTGTCAAAGCGAATCGTCTTAAAACCGGCCTTCGCGAGCACAATTCCAATATAGAGCAGGGATAAAGGCGTTGTCAGCCCCCCGATGTAATTGAGTGTGTTTGTGATCGCCGTCGGCACCGGAATGCTCAGCAGCAGGAAGATAACCGCAACCAGAAATCCGAGCAGAGGCGCCGGCAGAAGCTTCCTCCAGTTAAAGGAGGAAGCCTTCTTTGCGCTGCCCTCCTTGCTGTCGGAGGTCATCAAATAGACGCCCAGCGTCCAGGTTGAAACCGTGTTCGTGATGTAATAGATCAGGAAATAAGCCAGTGCGTCATCTCCGAACAGGGCGATATTCAGGGGCAATCCGATGAAAATGGTGTTGGCATTCACAAAGGTATTGATGACTGTCCCTCTTCTGCCAGCCCTGACCCGGAAAAGTTTTACGCTGATAAAGGCGACAACATAACCCAGGCCAAACGCGATAAAGGTATAGAGCAGTCCACCGGAGAGCTGGATCAGCTTTGACAGGGTTAAGTATTTCAAAACTGAGACAAAGATGGACACCGGCATGGCGACATTCATAATCAGCTTGGACAGGTCATTGCCAAAGCTGTCCTGAAACCAGCCCCGCTTCTGGAGAATGTAGCCCAGCGCAATCAAGGCGATAATTGGAATGATCGACTCAATCGAAACAAGAAATAACATCGCTGCTCCTCCTAGTATCTGGGCTCCCACTTGAACTCGCGGACTGCCTTTCCCATATCCTTCTCCTTAGCGCGGGCCAGACCCTGCTCCTGAGCCTTCTTGGCCACAGCCTCCGCCACCTTGGTGGAAACCTCAGGCACGTACTTAAAGGGAGGAAGTACAGGAGCGCCCTCCTGATGGATATCGGTAATCCCGCTGAGTGAGTGTGCCGCCGCACCAATCATTTCATCCGTCAAAAGACTTGCTTCAGAGGCCAGCATTCCAAGTCCTAATCCCGGATAGATCAGGGCATTATTTGCCTGTCCGATGGTGTAGTCAACCCCCTGATAGCGCACATTGGCGGATGGGATTCCGGTCGCGACAAAGGCTTTCCCTTCAGACCATTTGATCAGATTCTCCGCGCTCGCCTCTGCCAGCTTGGTCGGGTTAGACAGGGGGAAAATAACCGGGCGATCCGTATTTGCGCACATTGCCCTGACAATTTCCTCCGTAAATCTGCCCGGCTGCGTCGATGTTCCGACCAGAATCGTCGCCTTAACCGTTTTGACTACCTGCAGCAGATCAGTCATCTGATCGGCGTTCTCGAAATCGCTGCGCTTTTGGGCAAAGGGGCGCTGCTCGGGAGTCAGATCCTCCATGTCATCAAAGAGAAGCCCCTGCTTGTCTACCATGAAAAAGTGCTGATAGGCCTCTTCTTCTGTCAGACCATCGACCACCATCTCGCGATGGACACGGGCGGCAATTCCAGCTCCGGCACTTCCACCTCCAAAGCAGACATATACCTGATCCGTCAGTTTCTGCCCGGAGATCTCCATTGCTGTGAAGATCCCTCCCAGCGTCACGATACCGGTCCCCTGAATGTCGTCATTAAAGGTCGGAATGACATTTTTGTACTTGTTCAGAATATTCGCGGCGTTGCCTCGGCCGAAATCCTCCCAGTGCAGGTAGAGCCTGGGGAAGAGTTTTTCCGCCGCTGTTACAAACTGATCGATAAAATTGTAGTAGCGATCCCCGCGAACGCGCTCGTGACGGTTTCCGAGATAGTTGGGATTTTCCGCCAGTTCTCTACGGTTGGTGCCTGCGTCGATCACAATGGGAAGAACGCTGGCCGGGTCGATGCCGGCGGCCCCTGTATAGACCATCAGCTTTCCGACGGAGATATCAACCCCGTTTGTCCCCCAGTCTCCGATGCCCAGGATCCCCTCCGCGTCAGTGACAACAATCAGGCGAATTGCCCGGTCGCCGGCGGCATTGCGCAGGGTGCTCTCAATATTCTCCGGATGGTTGATATCCAAATAAGCCGCATACTGCGGATCCACAAAAAGATCGCTGTAGCCCTCGATGGTATCGGCGATGGTCGGGTCATAGACAATGGGATTGAATTCTTCCAGGTGCTGTGAGAACAGATAATAAAACAGGGTGCGATTGGTGTTGAAGATTTCCATCAAAAAGAGGCGTTTCTCAAGATTTGACCCCTTCGTCTGCATCTGCTGATAGGTCTGTTGCGCCTGCTCTTCAATCGTCTGCACGCGCGGAGGCAATAAGCCGATCAGCCCCAGCTTACTGCGCTCCTCCTCTGTAAATGCCGTTCCCTTATTTAAAAAGGGATTGTTTAGGATTTCATGTGCTTTCATATCTGCCTTCCTTTCTTGAACGCTGAAAAACATGTTCCCGACATCTTTTTTCTAACAGCTACATCATAGCAGATGGAAGAATCGCGCGCATGGCCTCCTGCACATTTTCGACTCCGACCAGGTCCAGCTGACTGTATTTCCCGCGAATTCCGCTCAGATTAACCTTTGGCATGATAACCCTGGAAAAGCCAAGTTTAGCCGCCTCGGCAATTCTCTGGTCTGCCAGATTGACGGCGCGGACCTCGCCGGACAGTCCCACCTCCCCAAAGCAGATGAGATCATCAGGAACAGGCATTTCCTTATAGGAGGAAATGATGGCCAGGACAATTCCCAGATCAACCGCCGGCTCATTCATGCGAATGCCCCCGGCGATATTGATATAGGCGTCGGACTCGGCCAGCCGCAGCCCAGCCCTCTTCTCGATGACCGCCATCAGCAGATTGACCCGGTTGTAGTCGCATCCGGCGGCCGTGCGGCGGGGCATATTGAAGTTGCTGTGGCAGACCAGAGCCTGAATCTCCACCAGAATAGGTCTGGTCCCCTCAATGGAACAGGCCACCACAGAACCGGAGGCCCCCTTGGGCTTCCCATTCAGCATAAAAGCCGAGGGATTGGCCACCTCCTGCAGGCCGTTTTGACACATTTCAAAGACGCCGATCTCATCTGTAGAGCCAAAGCGGTTTTTCACCCCGCGCAGGACGCGATAAGCCGCGTGGCGGTCTCCCTCAAAATACAGAACCGTATCCACCATGTGCTCAAGAACACGGGGACCGGCCACAAGTCCCTCCTTGGTCACATGCCCTACAATGAATACGGTGATATTCATCCCCTTGGCGATCTGCATCAGAACTGCCGTGGATTCTCTGACCTGAGAAACCGATCCCGGCGCGGAGCCGACGGTCTCACTGTACATTGTCTGAATGGAGTCGATCACAAGCACCCTGGGGCGGCTGCGATCAATCACAGAGCGAATAATGTCCAGGTTGGTCTCACAGAGAAGGGAGAGCTGATCGTCAAATGTCCCCATGCGGTCGGCGCGGATCTTAATCTGCTGCAGGGATTCTTCCCCCGACACATAGAGGACATCCACCTTTCTGCTGCAGAGATTGCGGCAGACCT
Organism: Lachnospiraceae bacterium AF51-6-b8A; assembly: GCA_027682585.1. Classification (GTDB taxonomy): domain Bacteria; phylum Bacillota; class Clostridia; order Lachnospirales; family Lachnospiraceae; genus Shuttleworthia. The sequence continues at coordinate 5,923 of JAQCZH010000002.1, forward strand.
GCAATAGCAGGGTTGACTTCCCGATTCCCGGATCCCCTCCCACCAGAACCATGGACCCCTGGACAATACCACCGCCAAGAACCCGATCCAACTCAGGCATACCTGAAGAAATCCGTTTTTCATCCGAAGAAATAATCTCAGACAGATGTGTGGGTCTGACATCTCTTTTCTCTCTTTGAGCCTTGGATGAGGTCTTCTCAACAACCTCTTCGACGAAGCTGTTCCAGGCGCCGCAGACCGGACACTGTCCCAGCCACTTTGGAGACTCATTGCCGCACTCCTGGCAGAAATATACGGTTTTACTTCCCTTTGCAGCCATCTTTCATTCCTCATCATCAAAAACAGGGGCTCGCTTAAGCTCTTTTTTATTTACGCAAGCGGGCATTCTGTTGTCATGAACAAACAGAGCACTGATCTTTTGTGGAGATCGGTGCTCTGCTCATCATCTTCTTCTCACGGGAAGGCCTCTTGCTTGTCTTATGCCTTCCTGACCACTACCTCGACTTTGTCCTTAGCCTCAAGCTCTGCGGACAGGGTTAACTTCCCGCCCAGATTGGTCTTCATGGAACCGGCATCCTTTCCGTCGATCTGAATGTCATACTGGCATCCCGCTTCCAAACCCAAAGTGATCTCCGCGTCCTGGGGACCAGAGACCGTGAAGCTGACCTGGTCAGCGGCCACCCGCATATGCTCCACATTCGTCCCGGGGACAGACTCATAGGCAAACAACCCATTGCGCTCCAGCTTGGTAATCTCTCCCCAGGTCTTCACCTTATAGATGTCCCCTTCCACCTTGAAATCATCCTGCTTGGACTTCTCCCTCAAGCTGGCATCTCCAAAACTGATGCTTCCATCCTCTTCCACTCGAATCAGTGCAGACATAATACCTAGCCTTTCTTTAAAATAATCCCTGATCTGATTATAGCCAAGCCCAGGAGCAATTTCCAACGAATTCAGGGACTTTTCTCAGGCATTTTCAAATACGATCCTGCCCTTGTGAACCGTGATCACAAGCGGTCTTGTGCGGTCAATCTTACCGGACAGCAGCGCATCTGCCAGCCCATCTTCCAGTTCCGATTGCATCTTACGGCGCAGGGGACGAGCACCATACTTGGGCTCATAGGCCTTCTCAACAATATATTTTCTGACGGAATCACGAATCCTGACTTCCAGATCCATCTGTTCTCTGCACCTCTTTATCAGTTCTCCTGTCATGATAGATACGATCTTCTTCATATCTGTCTTCGTCAGCATACGGAAGACGATGATCTCATCAATTCGATTGAGAAATTCAGGCTTGAAGAGACGCTTGAGTTCCTCCATGACACCTGATTTCATATGTTCATAGTCCTGTGTCACCGACTCCACCGCTCCAAAACCCAGTTTCTTTGGATCCACAATTCTCTGGGCTCCGGCATTGGAGGTCATAATAATAATGGTGTTTTTAAAGTCCACTTTACGGCCTTGAGAATCCGTCACGTGTCCGTCATCTAAAATTTGCAGGAGGATATTGAATACATCCGGATGGGCCTTTTCAATCTCATCAAAAAGGATGACAGAGTAGGGGTTACGACGGACCTTCTCAGAGAGCTGTCCTCCCTCCTCATATCCTACGTAGCCCGGAGGAGAACCAATCATTTTAGCCACACTCTGCTTCTCCATATACTCGGTCATATCCACACGTATCATGGCATCTTCCGTTCCGAAGACCGCCTCGGCCAAGGCCTTGGAGACCTCTGTTTTACCAACCCCGGTCGGTCCCAGAAAGAGGAAGGATCCGATTGGCTTACCGGGATCTTTCAGCCCCAGGCGACCGCGGCGAACGGCCTTAGCAACCGCTTCCACCGCTTCTTCCTGGCCAATCACCCGCTGATGCATAATCGCTTCCAGCCTGCGCAGGCGACTGGCCTCTGACTGGCCAAGCCTGGAGACTGGGATTTTGGTCCACTCGGCGACAAGTTCTGCGACCGCATTCTCCGTCAGGACCCGCTTCTTCCTGGCAGAACCTCTCTTTTGACGCTTTTGAGCTGCCTTGAGATCTGCCCGGGTCTTCTCTGACTCTTCCCGGAGCTCTCTTGCCTTCTTCATGTCTCCTGCCTTCAGGGCCTCAAGAAGATCTCTCTCCTGCTGCGCCAGAGCCTCTTCCATCTGACAGAGGATCGGGCCGCTCTTGTCGTTAATTAAGCGCATCCGGGCCGCCGCCTCATCCATCAGGTCGATTGCCTTATCCGGCAGGAAGCGGTCACTGATATAGCGGGAAGCGAAATGCACACAGGCATGGACAGCTTCCGGACTGATACTGACCTTGTGATGCCGCTCGTAAAGGGGACGTATCCCATCTAAAATCGCGACAGTCTCCTCCTCACTGGGTTCTTCTACTATCACCGGCTGAAAGCGACGCTCCAGCGCCGCATCCTTTTCAATATGTTTGCGATACTCCGCAATCGTTGTGGCACCGATCAGCTGAATTTCCCCACGAGCCATAGCCGGCTTTAACATATTTGAAGCATCAATCGCCCCTTCCGCACCGCCTGCACCGATCAAAGTGTGAATCTCATCAATAAAAAGGACAACATCTCCGGCACTGATCACCTCGGCGATAACGCCCTTGATCCTCTCCTCGAACTCCCCACGATACTTGGAACCGGCTACCATACCAGATAAATCCAGGGAGAGCAGCCGTTTGTGGCGCACACTGTCCGGAACTGATTCTGTGACGATACGCTGAGCCAATCCCTCGACAATTGCAGTCTTCCCAACTCCCGGCTCTCCAATCAGGCAGGGATTATTCTTACTGCGGCGGCTCAGAACACAAATCAGACGACGAATCTCATCATCTCTTCCAATTACCGGATCCAGTTGTCCCTGCGCTGCCATAGCCGTCAAGTCTCTGGAATATTTCTCCAGAACAGATTCTGTCTGCGCGTTTTCAGCATTTCCCCTGGCCGCCAGTTCCTCCCGGTATATCTCCCCATCCTCACCCATTGCGGTAATGATGTCTGCAAAGAGCTTCTGCGGATCAACATCTACAGCATTTAAAAGGCGGGATGCTGCGCAGTCAGGCATACGAATCATAGCGACAAGCAGATGCTCCGTCCCGATTTCCTCCGCGCGGCTGGTGTTGGCCTCCAGCTGCGCTTCTTCCAGCAGCTGATCCAACTTGGGTGTATTGCCATCCCGCTCTGCGACCGCAGTTCCCTCCCCCCTGATGATCAGTTCCTGCATCAGGCTGATCAGGCGATTCTCATCTACCTTCTGCTCCTGCAAAGCCATGGCAGACAGGGTCTTATCATGCAGAAGTCCCAGGAGCAGATGTTCCGTCCCGATATAGTGATGTCCCAAACGCCTGGAGATTCGCTTGGCATAATCCAGTGCAGCTTGAGCCTGTGGGGTAAATTTCATCTCAACCTCATTTTCTGTCAAAAGAGAGCGCGCTGATTATGATCAGACGCGCTCCCTAGCTTAAAGATCATTCAAATCCATTACCTGAAGTTCTGGTAAGTTTTCCTGCTGCTCTTCTCTGTTCGCCGCATCTTCCCTGGCCTGCTGTTCTGCCTTGCGTCTCGCATAGGCCACCGCTGCCTCAACTGCCTCCAGAACGCCATCATTGGAGCCCTTGTTCTCAGCAGCCACAGAGATGCTCCCGGGATCCAAATTTGTCGTATCTCCGATATCGGGCAGTTCTTTGGTCTGTGCCGCTGATTCGCCTGCGGCATCCTCTTCCTCCCCGGCGGCCGCATCTCTGCCAAAGCGTGCAGAGACCTTAGCCAATCTGTCCTTACGTCCCTGTTCTACCTTGGCAAAAAGAGCGGCATCCTGGAGGTGATCTTCCTTCTGCTCCGCAACACTCTCGGCGTTTTCCCAGCTTTCCTCTGCCTGATCTCCCGCCTCCTTATCAGCACTCGCCTGTGCGTCTGTTTGCTCTTCTATACTCGAATCCGAGTCCGGTTTTGCCTGGTCTGAAAGATCCCTGTCCGGCTCTGTATCACTCTGCGTTTCCCCAGAATTTATATCTTGTTCTGCTTCTTCCTGATTGTCAGCGCCTGCTCCCGCCGGCTCTTCCTCACCGGCATACGACCGTTCTGCCTCTGCCTCACCAGATACCATCTGATCTTCCTGCTCTGTCGGTTCGAATACGATCGTATCCTGCTCTAACGGGCTCTTCTCCTCTTCGTTACCTTCCTTGGATTCTTCATTCGCACTCTCATCCGGTACTTTCGCATTGGTCTTCTTCCTATGGCGCAAAACTGTCATCAGAGAGGCCAGCAGCAAAAGCAAGAGAACGATCGGACCTGCAATTTTCGCCGCCAGAGGCAATGCCCGAATGCGATCTGAAAGAGAGTCCTTTGCGGCGGAAGTCTCCTCTGTCTTAGCCGGCTCCTGTGAATCCGGCGTCAGAGCGCTGTTAATATCCGCTACAGCCGTAAAGCTTCCGTTCCCCGGATCCAACCGAAACCATGAAGCATTGCCAGTCTGATCCTGCCCGTAGGCGTACATATTGCCGGAAGCATCTGTATAGGTAGGATAGGTCGTCCCGTTTAACGTTAAAGTCGAACTTGTCAATCCACTAACCTGTTCCGCTGCCGTGAGAACCAGATATTGATTGGCATCGCCCAGTTGATAAAAGGGTTCCACTTTCCCGTCCTGACGATAAATAAAGAAATGTCCGTCTTCATTCAGCTTGTCGGACTCCTTAAGATAGACCAGTGTCATCTGCAGAGTCGAATTGGTCAGAACCTTATAATTGTAATTATTGATGGTCTGGCGGGTCTGACTGAAGCCAAAAGGCAAAGTCTGCCCCTGAAACTTCTCTGAAATCGTGTAATCCTTGCCATTATAATTAAGATCCGGCTCTGCCTGCCGCGTCTGCTGTTCTTGCTGGCGCTGATTCTCCTGGCTTTTGGATGAGACCCGCACAAACATGCTGCAGGCCGCAATAGAAGGATCTGCCGCAGTCACCTTAAGACCGGCAGCCCCCTGATCAATCGCGCGGAAGGTGATCGTCCCGGAGATTCCATTGAAGGTAATCTTATTTCCGGCCTTACTGTAACCCGCAGCATTGATCTGCTGGGGATCTAAAAGGGTATTGTCATAGGTTACTGTCAATGTATCTGACTCAGACGCGCGCACCTTAACCGTAATCACCTCCCCGGCCTTTGGACTGGAGTTGGATACATCGATATAGGTACTGCCCGCCGCATTCACGGAAGTCTCTCCTGTGAACACGGCAGCGGCGCTGACAGCCAGTACAATCGCGGCTTGTGCGGCTCTTCGTTTCATGGTCTTCTCCTTAATAGGTTATAGAATACACGCTCCGCGAGGGTTCCATTGTCATGAGCAATCGAATACATGATACATGCCTGCGAACATTCCATCTATTCCCATCTCATGAATCAAGGGCAAATCGCCCGGGCACCCTGGTGCCTTGTTCTACCAAATTATAAGGAAATGCCTCTGTATCGTCAAACGCATCTTCATCGGCTGTGAGCGACCAAATAAGCGAAAATCCCCGTCTGCGTGAGCAGAAAAAAGCTGATCAGCTGCCAGATATTCATGCTGCTGATCTTCTGATCAAAAATCCATAGACCGGTGCTGACAAGGACAAGTGACCAGAGAGCCGCCAGCAGTCCCAGGGCAATAAGCCTGTCACAATCCGATGTCGATTTTTGTTTCTGCCTTTTTCTTATTTTTGTATTCATATCTGCCTCTTTTCGAATTTGTTGAGGCAAGTATAATCTGTTTTATATACCATTAATGGTATATTTATCCTCTTGTAAATGCTCTTCTTTTTTTTTATGATGAGGATCAATGAGGGGTAAATACGGATCCCCCTGCAGAAGAGAGAGGAAATCACATGAGAAATTGCATCATCGCCCAGTCCGGTGGACCTACTGTTGCCATCAACGCCAGTCTGGCAGGTCTGCTTGACGCCAACGCAAACGCGTCCTATTTCGACTGCTGCTACGGTGCCCTGAACGGGATCACCGGCATCTTAGATGATCGCCTCCTGAATCTGTCCCGAATGATGTCAGCCACTCCTGATTTCACGAACCGTCTGATTCACACGCCAGCCATGTATCTTGGTTCCTGCCGCTACAAGCTGCCGGATCCTGACAGCGAAGAGGGCCAAAGGACCTGCGAACAGATCTTCCTTCTTTTCAAGAAGTATGACATCGATTCTTTCTTCTATATTGGCGGCAACGATTCCATGGATACCGTGCTGAAGCTCTCCCGCTTCGCTGAGAAGATCGGTTCAGCAGTCAAGATCCTGGGAATCCCAAAGACCATCGATAACGACCTGGCGCATACAGATCACACACCCGGCTTTGGTTCGGCCGCCAAATACATTGCGACCTGTCTCAGAGAAATTGCCTGCGATGCCTACATCTATGCCGTCAAGTCCGTCACCATTGTAGAGATTATGGGTCGCGACGCCGGTTGGCTGACCGCTGCCTCTGCCCTTGCCCGAACAGACCATTCTCCTGCACCTCACCTGATCTATCTGCCCGAAGTCGCCTTCGATCTCCAGACCTGCATACAGGATACGAAGAAGCTGCTGGAAAGGGAAAACAACATCATCATTGCGGTCTCGGAGGGAATCCATGACGCTGCGGGAAACTACCTGAGCGCCAGTCAGGCTGCCGCAGATAAATTCGGCCATGTCCAACTGTCCGGTACCGGCAAGGCCTTAGAAACAGCTATGAGAGATCAGCTGCATGTCAAGGTCCGATCCATTGAGATCAATGTCCTCCAAAGAGCAGCCGCCCACTGCGCTTCTGCAATCGATCTGACGGAATCCCATGATCAGGGCGCCTATGCGCTGACAGCTTCCATGAAGGGCAAGAGCGGGCAGATGATGACCATTCATCGAACCGGAGAAGATAACTATCAGACTGCAATTTCATCTTTCCCCATCGCCCGGATTGCCAATGAAGTCAAATCTGTTCCCCGCTCCTGGATCAACGAAGCCGGCAATGATGTCAGCCCAAAGATGCTTAATTATTTAGCTCCCCTGATCTGTGGTCAGCCTGCTCTTCCTTATAAAAACGGCCTGCCTGATTATCTGGACCTGTCGCATCTGCGAGGTTGATCATCAAATATGAAACCTTCTGTGCAACTCTGCCAGTGCCCTCCGGCCGCCCAGAAGCAAAGTCCCCAGGAACACCAAAACGGGAAGCAGAAAACTGATCTCTGACAAAAGCTCCTGTTCTGCCAGACCAAGCCAGTAGAAGACCATACCAAGAAATCCAAGAGGCAACATCAGAATCTGAACAATCAGATAACTCTCCCAGTTTCGGCGGTTAACCAGCATAAGGATCAGAAGAGATAATTCAATCAGCAGGACGGCAATGGGATAAGAATAGGTAAAGGACCACTGAAAAAGACCATATTGCAGATCTATGAGGAAAAGACTGACCAATCCCCCGAAAACGCCTCCGAAAATGCGCCGCATGTAGCCCAAATCCCGATAGAAAAGATAGAGCATCCATGCCATAAAGAGAAGAGACTCCAGAACGGTCAGACTCCAACTGAAACTGTGATTGAAATAATGATCCATCAGAAGTGACAGCGAACTGACAAGCAAAGCAGCGAAGACAAGAGCGCGCAGAACGATTGCATACTTCCGCTGGCGGATAACAACATTCGGATAAGCGATCAGCCCTCCCTCCCTTCTCTCCCGGCGCCGCTCCAGTTTGTGCTCAGCCATACGAAGCTGTCCTCTGCTCATAAGGCTGTTCTCTTTGGCCTGCTGTCTGAACTCCCCTTGAACTTGTTTCAGACGTTTCTTAGCCGCTTTCGCATCGATCTCGTGATCAGCCCTCTCCTCCCGGATCGTCTGTATCTTTCTGTCTCTCTGCTTGCAGGCAGTCTCCAGTTCCTCCCTCTTCTTCCTTAATTTCGCTTCCTGTCCGTCAAGTTTCTTTTCATCCTCCTGAAGCAGGCGGATACGGGCTTTGTCAAGTAAATCCTTCTCCTCCACCGAATGAAGGACATTGCGGCAGAGCGGGCAGTACTCTACTTCATCTAAAATCTTAATGGAACATTTCTTACAGTATTTCATTCATTTACCCCATTGCACTCCAATGTAACATGAACGCCATCACGGGCAATCTGCCGAAAAATCTCCCTCTGAATCCCTGTCCCCTCCCACTGGCTGGTAACAGAGAAAACCAGTGTATCCTGGTAAGAAGTAATCGTAGCCTTCAGTCCCTGCCCCCTGGAAAAAGCCAGAAAGCAGTGGAAAGCGCGAATATAGGGACGATACTTCTCTTCGACCGCAATATTCCCAATGTTCGTAATTGTCGTAGTGTTGGCTGCCGCCGTTCGATTGTAAACGAAACGCATAGCCAGATTTTTCAGGGGCAGGGGAACCGCACGGGCCGCCAGATAGTCCTGATTGGAAACGTTGTATGAGAAGATCGCTTCCAGATTCTCCCTGTTGATCTGACTGCGCAGACTCTCATGGACAATTACCGCAATTTCCGCGAAGCTATAATCTTCTTTCTGCGGGAGGAACTCCGCTGAAACCATAACAAAAAAATTCTTGGTCGTCTCCGACGCGAAAAAAGGACGCAGATCCACCGGAACAGCTACACGAAGAGGTCTGCCGCTCTTAACCAGGCGATGATAGTCCTCACAAAAAACCGCCCGGATATATGTGGCAATCAGGTACTCGTTGATAGATACTCCGTATCTCTGCCTGGCCACTTCTTTAAGTTCAGACACTGACATATATCCATGAAAGATCCCCATAGCATTGGCTGGCAGTCTGCGTCCCCGGATCAGGTAAGCCTTGCCCGACTTGTATTGATTCTTATGAGCCCTGCGATAATTGCGAAGAAACGCATCCTCACGATCCAAAGAGGTCTCCGCCGAAAGTCCGTCTCCTTCTCTTCGAAGATCCTTGTGGACCAGGCGCAAATACTGGTAGACAATCTCTCTCAGGAACCCAACGCCTCCCATTCCGTCTGCCAGCGCATGAAAAACCTCCAGATTGATCCTGTCTCGAAAATAAGTTACTCGAAAGAGATAGGAGTTGTTGCGGCTGGTGTGGATCAGCCGGCAGGGATAGGTGTGTTCTTCTTTGACGCGCGGAGCAGGCTTGTGATTTTCCTCCAGATAATACCAGAATACACCGCTTCGAAGGCGAACGTGAAAACCCGGGAATCTGGGTGTCACCGAATCGACTGCCTCCTGCAGCATCTTTGCGTCAACAATTTCTTTCAGGCAGCAGGAAATCCGATAGGTATTGGTCATCTGATCACTGGCAATCACCGGGAAAATATTTGCCGTATTATCCAATTTCTCCCAGGAACGTTCTCTTTTTGCCATGACTGCTTCCTCTTCCCTGCCGTAATACCATCTGACGCTGTAAGCATTATTTTAACAGATATTGAAAAATCCCGCCCCCAAAGGGAGACGGGATCTGACGGACAAACTCTCTTCCTCCAAATCGACAAAGCATCCGATTCAGAGCGGGCATTTACATAAATCCGTACTTGAGAATAAAAAGCAGACAGAGAATATACATGAGAGGAGTAATCTTCCTGGCTTTGCCGCAGACCAGATTGAGAATCACATAGGAGATGACACCGACGGCAATGCCCTCGGAAATGGAATACATCAGGGGCATAGCGATCATGCACAAATAAGCAGGCACGGCCTCAGTCAGATCGCTGAAGTCAATCTCGATCACAGACTCAATCATAAGAAAACCGATATAGATCAGAGCCGGTGCCGTTGCGAAACTGGGAATAGTCGTAAAAACAGGAGCAAAAACAATGGATACCAGAAAGAGAAGGGCTGTCACAACAGAAGCCAGTCCGGTGCGGGCTCCCTCAGCGAAACCGGCAGAAGATTCAACGAAGGTTGTAGTGGTTGAAGTACCCAGAACAGCTCCGACAGAGGTCGCAATCGCGTCTGCAGTCAGAACCTGCTTAATGCGGGGGAGTTTTCCCTCCTTATCCAGCATGCCGGCCTTGTTGGCACAGCCGACAACCGTTCCCAGCGTATCAAAGACATCGACAAAAAGGAAGGCAAAGATGACAACTGCGAAATCCAACGGTTTAAAGCTTATTCCCTGCATGTCAAAGGCCTTGCCGAAAGTCAGGCCAATGGCCGTAATGTCAAAGCTGGAATAAGAGGGAATCAGAGAATAAAATCCCTTGGCGGCGTCTACCGTATAGATCCCGGTCAACTGGCAGATAATACCGATGATCCAGGTGGCAAAGATGCCGATCAGAAGAGATCCTTTCACCTTCTTGATCGCGAGAATAAAGATAATCATCAGGCCGATCAGGGTCAGAAGAGCCGAAATGCCAATTGTATGAAAATCAACATCATGAAAATTTACAATGCTTACCAGATTGGAATCATCATTGACAACAACCTTGCCGTTCTGGAAACCGATAAAGGCGATAAAAAGTCCAATCCCTGCAGATACTCCCTTCTTCAAGGTCACTGGAATGGCATTGAAGATAGCTTCCCGAATATTGGTCAAAGACAGCACAATAAAGATCAGGCCCTCAACGAAGACAGCCAAAAGAGCAAGGTGCCAGGAATATCCCATCTTACCGCATACAGTGTATGCGAAGTAGGCATTTAATCCCAGACCTGAGGCCAGCGCGAAGGGATAGTTGGCAAAAAGAGCCATAACCATCGTGCCGACAAAGGCAGACAGGGCAGTCGCCATCAAAACCGCGTTGGCATCCATGCCTGCCGCGGAGAGGATGGAGGGGTTGACGGCCAGGATATAAGCCATGGTCATAAAGGTGGTAATTCCTCCCAGCACCTCCGTCCTCACTGTTGTGTGGTTATCCTTGAGTTTAAACAGTTTTTCTAACATCCTTTGATTCTCCTCCTTTGGGTATACTATGTCCCCGGTTCTGTCCGGAGTTGCAGAGAGGGCTCCGATGTCAAGATCCCTGTCCACGTCATGAGAACAGCCCGGCCGGCAATGGATGTACACGGAGTGTACATCCATTGCCATGAATGAAGAAGGCACCTTATTCATAGCGAACAAGATGCCTTCGTAATGAACGAGTCTATTATAGAACATGGCTGGCAGACCCGACAAGATGAATTTAATAAATTATTTATATTTTGTTCGATTCTGTCAGTCTCCCAAACTGGCCTTGATAAAACTGGCAAAGAGAGGATGCGGCTTATTGGGACGGGACTTGAACTCCGGGTGAAACTGTACGCCTACATGGAATTTCCTGCTGTCATCCTCAACCGCCTCAACAATCAGGCCATCCGGAGAAGTGCCACATATGGTCAGCCCCGCCTCCTGTAGAGTATCGCGGTATTTATTGTTGAACTCAAATCTGTGGCGGTGACGCTCCTGAATCAGATCCTGCCCATAGGCTCTCTTGAGAACGCTTCCCTCTGCAATCTTACAGGGATAAGCTCCCAGGCGCATCGTGCCGCCTTTGCGGACAATGTGCATCTGCTCTTCCATCAAATCAATGACATTGTTCTTGCCGTTCTCATTAAACTCTCCAGAATTGGCGTCTGAAATCCCCGCCACATTTCTGGCATACTCAATAACGCTGATCTGCATTCCCAGACAAATACCAAAGTAGGGAATATTGTTCTCGCGGGCATAACGGCAAGTCTGTACCATGCCTTCAATTCCCCGCTCGCCAAAACCGCCGGGCACCAAGATTCCTGAAACGCCTGCGAAGATTTCGCCAGCATTATCTTTCGTCACTTCCTCCGTATTGATCCACTTGACCTCAACCTCGGCGTCATTGGCATAACCGCCATGATAGAGCGCCTCGCGAATCGACAGATAAGCGTCATGAAGGGCTACATACTTGCCGGCGATGGCAATCGTCGTCTTCTTCCTGGGATGCTTCACCAGATCGACCATCTGGCTCCAGGCATGCAGCTTCTCATTGTCTTCTGACAGGGTGTTGTCCAGTCCCAGCTGCCGGCAGACTGCCTGATCCAAACCATTGCGGTGCAGCATCAGAGGCGCCTCATAGAGACAGTCCATAGTGGAATTCTCCACGACACAATCTTTAGGAACATTAGAAAACATGGCGATCTTGCCAATGATGTCCTCTGTCATGGGACGATCCGCGCGGCAGACAATCACGTTGGGATTAATGCCGATCCCCCGCAGTTCCTTGACAGAGTGCTGGGTAGGCTTTGATTTCAATTCATCTGATCCGGACAGGAAGGGAACCAGGGTCACGTGGATAAAGAGACAGTTCTTCGGTCCCTTCTCCAGAGAAATCTGACGAATGGCCTCAAGGAAAGGCTGAGACTCAATATCTCCGATGGTTCCGCCGATCTCGGTAATCAGGACATCCGCCTTGGTCGTCTCCGCACCCATATAGATGAAATTCTTAATCTCGTCCGTAATATGGGGAATAATCTGCACCGTCTTCCCCAGATAACCGCCTTCACGCTCCCGATTCAAGACATTCCAGTAGGTTCTTCCGGAAGTCAGATTGGAGTACTTATTCAGATTTTCATCAATAAAGCGCTCATAGTGCCCCAGATCCAAATCCGTCTCAGCACCGTCTTCGGTAACATAGACTTCTCCATGCTGAAAAGGGCTCATGGTTCCCGGATCTATGTTCATGTAGGGATCCAGCTTCTGAGACGCCACCTTATAGCCGCGCATCTTGAGCAGGCGTCCCAGAGAAGCTGCGGTAATTCCCTTGCCGAGGCCGGAGACAACACCGCCTGTCACAAATACATGCTTGGTCATTCGATCAATCCTTCTTTCTGCCGAAAAATCCCTTCTTCTCAGGCTGCTCGATAGCATTCTTGGTCTCATCCGCCGCCTTAGCGGCATCCTCTGGCTTCTCCACCTGCGAAATTGCCGCCTTGGACATGGGAATACGACAGTTCTTGTTGCTGCCAAACTCAACGATGACCGTCTCTTCATCAATATCAATGACAACACCATAGAAACCGCTGGTTGTCATAACAGTATCTCCAACCGCCAGAGAACTGAGCATAGCCGTTTTCTGCTTCTGCTCCTTCTGCTGGGGACGGATCATCATAAAATACATAAAAGCAAAGATAATGACGATCCAGATGATCATGGTAATAGAACCACCGTTTGCTACTAACATTCTGTTCTCCTCCTAACCAAAATATACTGCCATTGTATCGGAAGCAAGGGGCTTTGACAAGAAAAGATCCTCTCGGATTCCCGCTTTAAGATCCGCCCAAATCTCAGCTTCAATAGGCTCCGCCTTCCTCTCAGCAAACCTTGGATTTTTCTCTCATTCCTTTAAATCGCTCCGGCAGGTCCCCGTCACTCGTGTCTTCCATTCTCTTCCATTTTGGCAAGAGTCTGTCGCTTGAACTCGGCAAAACACCCTTGATCCAAGGCGTCCCGGATCTCCTCCATAAGGTGGTTATAAAAAAAGAGATTGTGCATGACGCAAAGACGCATACCAAGCATCTCATTTGCTTTCATCAGATGACGAATATAAGCCCTGGAATAGGTTCGGCAAGTCGGGCACCGGCATCCCTCCTCGATGGGGGCCATATCTCTCTCATACCTGGCGTTCTTGATATTGATCTTGCCCTGATGGGTGTAGAGCTGGCCGTGACGGGCATTCCTGCTGGGATAGACGCAGTCGAAGAAATCCACGCCCCGCTCAACCGCCTCTAAGATGTTCTGAGGCGTACCAACCCCCATCAGATAAGTGGGCTTGTCCTGTGGCAGATAAGGTATCACCTCATCCAGAATCTGGTACATCTGCTCATGGCTCTCTCCCACGGCCAGACCGCCGATGGCGTATCCGGGCAGATCCAGTTCTGTAATTCGTCTGGCATGCTCAATGCGGATATCAGGGAAGATAGCCCCCTGGTTGATTCCAAAGAGCATTTGATGAGGATTGACCGCCCCTTCCAGGGAATTAAGCCGAACCATTTCCTCCTTGCAGCGAACCAGCCATCGGTAGGTTCGGTCGACGGACTTCTGCACATAGTCCCGCTCAGACAGGGCGTCCGGGCACTCGTCAAATGCCATGGCAATGGTAGAACCCAGATTGGACTGAATCTGCATGCTCTCCTCAGGTCCCATAAAGATCTTATGTCCGTCGATATGGCTGTGGAAGGTAACACCCTCCTCCCTGATCTTACGAAGTCCAGCTAAAGAGAAGACCTGAAAGCCGCCTGAGTCAGTCAGAATAGGGCGATCCCAGACCATGAATTTGTGCAGTCCCCCCAGTTCCCGAATGGTCTCGTCGCCCGTTCTGACATGCAGATGATAGGTGTTGGACAGCTGAATCTGACAGCCCAGATCCTTCAAGTCCTCCGTGGAAACGGCCCCCTTAATAGCGCCGACTGTCCCCACATTCATAAAAAGAGGGGTCTGAACCGTCCCGTGCACGGTAGTAAATTCCGCCCGCTTGGCCCGCCCCTCTGTCCTCAGCAATTGATACATATCTCTCCTTCACTGCATAGCAAAACTCTGTCAGCGAAATCATCTTCCAGCCGCACGGCTCAGTTATCCCGGTAGAAATCCGCGATACGGTCCATCCGCGCCGTCATATTCGCAAAGAGAAGATCCACCAGAGTCATTGCCGCCATGGACTCAACGACAACGACAGCTCTTGGGACGATAACCGGATCATGACGGCCTGTGATCTCTACATCTGTCTCCTCTCCCGACTCGCTGACCGTCTTCTGCCTCCTGGCAATAGATGGGGTCGGCTTTACAGCCGCCCGAAAGATAATTTCATCCCCGTCAGAGAGACCTCCCAGAATGCCTCCGGCGTGGTTGGTCTCCTTGACAATTTTTTGATTTTCCATGACAAAAACATCATTGTTAGTGCTTCCCCTGGACTGGGTGACAGCAAAGCCATCGCCTATCTCAAAGCCCTTGACGGCGCCGATGGAGCAGATGGCCCTGGCCAAAGAGGCATCCAGCTTATCGAAGACCGGTTCTCCCACACCGGCAGGCATTCCTTTGATACGACACTCAATCAGACCTCCGGAGGAATCCAGCGCATCCATACAATCGGCCAGATAGGCCTCGGCACGCTCTGCTGCCTCATGATCCGGCATATAGAGCATATTTGCGCCGATCTCGGCGGCGTCAAAGGTCTGGCAGACGACTGGGCCAATGGCCTTGGTGTAAGCGCAGACCGAGATTCCCAGCTGCTCTAAGATCTTCTCAGCGATGGCGCCGGCAGCCACCCGGCCGATGGTCTCTCTGCCGGAGGACCTGCCTCCACCCCGGTAATCCCGGAAACCATACTTGGCGAAAAATCCCCAGTCGGCATGGCCAGGCCGAAAGGTATGGGCGATATTGCCATAGTCTCCGGAGTGCTGGTCAGCATTGCGGACCATGAGAGAAATGGGTGTTCCCGTAGTCTTCCCTTCAAATATGCCGGAGAGGATCTGGATCTCATCTTTCTCCCTGCGCTTGGTCGTGAACCTGGACTGTCCCGGCTTACGCCGGTCCATCATGACCTGGATGTCCTCTTCACTGAGGCGAATCCCCGCCGGAACCCCATCCACGACACAGCCCAGCGCCCTGCCATGAGACTCGCCCCAGGTTGTCACCTGAAAATATCTTCCAAATGTAGATCCTGCCATACTCATCTCTTTTCGTAAGTCCGCAAAAATCACCGTTCACTGCGCCGGCAAATCACTCCCCGGAAGCCTTTGCAGCTGCATCACAGTCCCGACTCATAACCGAGACAATAAAATACGCGCTTCCATGAAACAGGGGAACCGCCGGGCGGTTCCCCTGGGATCTTAGCGGGATCAGCCGATCTCGTGAATCAGGATGCAGTTGGGTGTGGATATCTCGATAGGCTTGTTCTCCATCAGGCCATAATTTCCCTTATGATTAAGGTGGAAGGTGCGGATCTCATTGCTGTCATGATTTAAGACAACATAGTCCTGATCGCCTGGCAGCAGAGCCAGTCCCTTTGGATAATCTCCGGAGATATGGGTAGTAAAAATCCAGGTCAGTTTGCCCTTATCATCAATTGCGTTGCAGGCGACGGAATTTCTGGCATCAACGGAGACATAGCAGTACTTGCCGTCAGCGGACAGCTCGATATCGGCGCTGGCCGCATTTCCCGCCTTGGTGAAGAGATGCAGTTCCTGTACCAGATCAAACTGGGCGCCCCGATCAGCCCTATAGTCAAGGACCATGACCGTGTTGGTCGTCTCAGTCAGGACATAAGCCTGCTTGCCGTTAATGCCGAAGACCATCGTGCGGGGAGCGGAATTCATAGGGCAGCGAATGATATTCTCCAGTTTCAGCTTACCCCTCGCATAGTCGATTTCATAGATCTTAACTTGATCAATGCCCTTATCTACGGCGCAGAGATACTTCTCATCCGGGGTCAGAACAACGCTGGTCACATGGGGATTCTCCCTCTTCTCGACGGAGGAGAAGCCCAGGTGCTGATGGAAAATGCCATCGGCAATATCACCGACCGATCCGTCGTCATTGATGTGCATCATGGTCACGCGGCCATCGTGAAAGCCGCCGACAAATGCGTAGCGATTCCTGGAACTTAGGCAGAGGGAATGCCCCCGCATACCGCCGATCCAACTGGTATTGATAAACTCCAGATCTCCGCTGGCATCCACATGGTAGGCGGACAAGCCCTGGTCTACGGTCGCGTAGAGATACTGTCCGTCCATGGAGATGCGCACATCAGAGACGTTATCTGCCTTTACCTTAGAACGCTCCACAAGAACTGCCCTGTCAGGATCCAGGTCATAAACGTGGATCCCCATGGGATCCTTCTGCGTGTAAATACCGACATACGCTACATACTTCTTGCTTGCCATAATCCTCTTTACGCCTCCTCGTGCCTCCGCAGGATATCGTATTGTTCGACCGTCCCTCCATCAATGCCGATCCAGATCATCTGCTTGGGATGAGGGCAGGACTCCTGAGTCTTTCCCTCCATGTCGGTGACCGATGTCACAGTTACCTCTACATTATCCCCATTCGGCTTCATGATTTCAATGCCGTCTCCGACACAGAACTTGTTCTTCTGCTCAATGAGAAAGGTCTGATCCTCCCGGACCTCCTGAACCTGCCCCAGATAAGTTGCGCCCCTGACATAGCTATGATCCTCATAAATCTGATCTTTCTCGCTGGGCTTGCCGAAGAAGAAGCCTGTAGAATATTGGCGGTAGGTACAGGAGCGGATCTGCTCCCGGTACCAGTCCATGTGTTCCCGGTACAGAACCGGATCCTCCAGATAGTCGTCAATAGCTTTGCGGTAAGTGCGGGCCACGGTGGCTACATAGAGAGCGGTCTTCATACGGCCCTCGATCTTGAGTGAATCGATTCCGGCGCCGATCATCTCCGGGATATGCTCGATCATGCACAGATCCTTGGAATTCATGATGTAGCTGCCATGCGCATCCTCCTCGATGGGCATATACTGACCAGGTCGCTTCTCCTCTACCAGGCTGTATTTCCAACGGCAGGCATGCGTACACTCCCCCTGGTTGGCGTCCTTGCCCGTCATGTAGTTGGAGAGCAGGCAGCGGCCGGAGTAGGCCATACACATAGCCCCGTGGACAAAAGCTTCAATCTCCAGGTCCGGATCAATATGTTCCCGGATCTCCCTGATCTCCGCAAGAGAGAGTTCCCTTGCGGCAACCACCCGAGTCGCCCCCAGGGAGTGCCAGAAATTATAGGTGCCCCAGTTGGTATTATTCGCCTGAGTGGATATGTGAATGTCGATTTGGGGGCAGACTTCTCTCGCAATCATAAAGACCGCCGGATCTGCAATCAGGATGGCGTCCGGCCCGATCTGAGCCAGTTCCCTGAAATAGGCCCTGATGCCGTCCAAGTCCTCATTATGGGCATAGATATTAGCGGTGACATAGACCTTAACCCCGCGCGCATGAGCGAAGGCAATGCCTTCTTCCATGTCTTCTCGGCTGAAGTTCTTGGCGTTGGCCCGAAGGCCAAATGCCTCCCCGCCGATATAGACGGCGTTTGCCCCGTAGATGACTGCCGTCTTCAAAACCTCAAGACTTGAGGCGGGACAGAGTAGTTCAATGGATCTCATGGCAAGTCCTTACTGTTTGACACGCACACTGACAGAGAGACCGTCACCGACATTGAGAATGTCGGTGACAAAACGCTCGTCATGGGTCAGTTCCCACAGGTACTCCCGCATGCGCTTATGTATGGTTCGATTGCGCCGGGTCACGGCAAAATGGGACTCAATAATATCCCCGTCCTGCAGGACATTGTCCGTGACGATAACGCTGCCCGGGCTGGACAGACGAATCAGCTGAGGCCAGTAGTGGATGTACTGACCCTTGGCCGCATCCATGAAAATCAGGTCATAAGAGCCCTCCAGCGTCGGCAAAAGTTCCTGAGCATCTCCCTCCAGAAGAGTAATCTGTTCTCCCAGTCCCATCCTGTGAAAATTCTCCCTGGCAACAGGGATTCTTGGTCTGTAGTTCTCAATCGTAGTGATTGCGCAGGACACAGGATTGTAAATTGCCATGAAGGAGGCCGAAAAGCCCACAGCCGCCCCCACCTCCAGAATTCTGGCCGGGCGACGCAGCGCCAGCAGGGTTCGCAGATACTGCTGCGTGTCTCCCCGGATAATTGGCACATGGTCCTCCAGAGCCTTCTTTTCGACTGCAGCCAGATCCGCTGTCAGGTTCGGGTAGAGCGAACTCAGATAGCCCTTCAGCCTTCTATCATCCATTGTCTTACACTTCCATAATGATTGGCAGGATCATAGGACTTCTCTGCGTCTGTTTCCAGACGAAGGCGGACAGGGCGTCCTTGACCTCTGCCTTAATCTCCGTCCAATCCGAAATGCCCCCGTCCTCGCACTTTTTGACTGCGGCGTTGAGGACATTTCTCGCATCCTCCATCAGATCCTCAGCCCCGCGGACATAGACAAAGCCCCGGGATACCAGATCGGGTCCGGCCACAATCTCGCCGGAGGCAGAGTCCATGGTCATAGCCACAATAATAATGCCGTCCTCAGCCAGCTTCTGGCGGTCACGCAGGACGATATTGCCAACGTCTCCGACGCCGAGACCGTCGACCATAACAGCGCCTGTCTGAACCTTGCCGACTACCTTGTGAAAATCTTCATTGATCTCAAGAACGTCACCCGTCTGGATCATAAGGACGTGATCCTTAGGCACACCGACTGCCTGGGCCAGACGACCCTGGGCCATGCGATGCTTGATTTCACCGTGGACAGGAACAGAGTAAGTAGGCTTAACCAGAGAGTAGATCAGCTTGATATCCTCGGCACAGGCATGACCTGAGACATGAACATCCTGGTTGACAATCTCAGCTCCCTTGGCGATCAGCTCATTCATGATGCCGGAGACGGATTTCTCATTCCCCGGAATGGGGTGGGAGGAGAAAACGACCACGTCGTTTGGCGTAATCTGCACCTTACGGTGGATGCCATTGGCCATGCGGGACAGAGCCGCCATGGTCTCACCCTGAGATCCGGTGGTGATCAGACAGATCTTATTATCGGGATAATTGCGGACGTCATTGATATCAATCAGGGTATTGTCCGGGATGTCCAGATAACCCAGGGAAGAGGCAATTCCAATGATATTGACCATGGACCTGCCCTCGACAACCACCTTGCGGCCATACTTGTAAGCAGAATTGATGATCTGCTGCACCCGATCCACATTTGAGGCAAAGGTAGCGATGATCATACGCTGGGTCTTGTGCTCAGCGAAAATGGTATCAATGGTGTGTCCAACCGTCTTCTCTGAAGCGGTAAAACCGCTCCGCTCGGCATTTGTGGAATCACAGAGCAGGGCTAAGACCCCCTTCTTTCCAAGTTCCGCAAAGCGCTGCAGATCTATGGGATCGCCAAAGACGGGTGTGTAGTCCACCTTGAAATCGCCGGTGTGCACAATGGTGCCTGCAGGAGAACTGATAGCAAGAGCCGCCGCGTCCTGAATGGAGTGATTCGTCTTAATGAACTCGACTTTGAACTGTCCCGCAGTAATCGTCGACCCAAACTTGACCACTTTGCGCTTTACCTTGGAGAGCATATGCTTCTCCTCTAGCTTGTGCTCAATAATGGCCATGGTCAGCCTGGTCGCATAGAGGGGCGCATTGATCTCATTCAAGACATAGGGAATGGCCCCGATGTGGTCCTCATGGCCGTGAGTGATGAAAAAGCCCTTGATCTTGCTCTCGTTTTCCTTCAGATAAGTGATGTCCGGAATGACCAGATCCACACCGTACATATCATCATCGGGAAAAGCCAGTCCGCAGTCCACCACGATGATATCGTTGCCGTACTCAAAGGCGGTGATATTCATTCCAATCTGTCCCAGACCGCCCAGAGGGATGATCTTGACGGTGGGGCCATTTGCCTTCCTGCGTCCGCGGCTTCTGGCGCTTCTCACCTGTGGTGTATCGGACTGATTTGTGTTCTCCTGTTTTCTCGGGCGCTCATTTCGTCTCGCTGCCGCACTTCTGCCGGCTCCCTCATCCTTACCCTCATTCTTTGCCCGTCCTCTTGTCCGGTTTGGCTGCTGGGGCTGCTGTCCCTGCTCTGTATCCTCCCTGCGGACTGTCCTGCGACGGTATGTCCTGTTAGTCTGCTCCCTGGTATTTTCTTTTTTCTGATTCATTTCCTCTGTCATATAAAATCCTTTCTTGACGTAATCTCATCCTGTGTCACGCCCCTCTTCTCATGTCTTGCCTGTCATATTGACCGACAGAAAAGCCCTGTTCTGCCTCCTATTAAGAAAAACCTCTCATAGGAAGTCAACCGCCATTTTTACTGGCTGTTCTCCTCCAAGAGCGTAAATCAGGGGCCTTATTCTCTGACAAACTCTGTGTCGTCCATCAGCTCTTCAAAGAGCTTCGCGATTGCTTGATATTCATCCTCATCCTCGACGGGGCAATAGGTGACTGCATCTTCCTCTTCACTGTCCTCACGAAAAATAAAGGCATCCGCATCCCCCTCAGGAATATCTGTCAGCAAAAGATACTTCCTGCCGGCCAGGATTGTCTCCTCTAAAACATAGAGTTCCTCGGTCTGCCCGCTTTGCGCATCTGTAAATGTAATTGTGGGAAGCCTGTCCTCCATATCGCTCCTTTCCGCCCGCAGGGGCCTGTTGCTTCAAACAGACGCTTGTGCCAGGCACACAAAAAAGAGTTCCAAGGCGGAGCTCTGTGATCACTATTCTATGCAGAAAAAATATCACCAATCCCGATCTGCCATATAGCGTTCTAAAATCAGCTGCGCTGAGAGCACATCCAGATAGTTCTTGCGCCGGTCAGCGGCGATACCGCTTTCATCCAAGATCTCATCCGCTTCCAGGGTGGAGAGTCTCTCATCGTACATCTCAACCGGAAGACCGGTTCTTTGCGCGACCTGCGCAGCGAAGGCTCTGGCCATCTCAGCTCTCTCTCCTTCACTGTCATCCATATTGAGGGGAAGTCCCACCAGAATCAGACGGATCTTCCGCTCTCTGGCAATCTGGTCTATTCTGGTCAAAGTCTTGCGCAGCTTATTCTCTCTCTCCCGCCAAACCGTCTCCACCGGCTGCGCTGTCAGCCCCAGCGGATCTGTACAGGCCACTCCAACTGTCTTGGCTCCATAGTCAAGAGCCATAACATGATCTGCCAAAAGAGGCTTACGCATGATCCTTCAACTCACTGCGGATATAGGCGCTGAGCAATTCCTCGACAATCTCGTCTCTCTCTACTTTCATAATGAGACTTCGAGCGCCATTATGGCTTGTGATAAAAGTGGGATCTCCGGACATAATATAGCCCACAATCTGATTGGATGGACTATAGCCCTTCTCCACCAGAGCGTCATAAACAACCCGAAGGATTTCCTTCGTGCTCACCTCATTGTCCTTCGTCACCTTGAAGTACTGCGTATTTTCTAAATTCTGCATATGAATCACGCACCTTACTGCTTTTAATCAAGCATCGTCCTGTCAATTCTAATATACCTGTTCCGAGATGTAAACCTTCCTCCCGGTGAAAAAACGCCACTGGAACAAAAAGTATCTTTCCGCAAATTTCCAGGGCAAGTCCCGCAATGAAACTTCTTTTTTAACAAAACTTCCTCTTTAGGGAAAAGATTCCCTCTCAGATTAAAAATCCACTTGTGGGATGCAGGTGACTCTGCTATTCTAAACACATCCAGTTCCCAGTTTTGGGGCAGTTTGGGGGCGTAGCTCAGTTGGGAGAGCGCTTGAATGGCATTCAAGAGGTCATGGGTTCAAGTCCCACCGTCTCCACTAAAGTACTACAGCATAAAAGAACAACAGAACAAAACATACCACTTTACTCATAACTCCCTGTAGATGAAGAAATCTGCCGTTTCAAATCCATTTCTTAGCCTCTCTGCCAGTTCAGATCTGCGTTTTTTAACCTGCAATATTTATTTTGCCCCCCATTTTCCTGATAAGTTTCAAAAACTCCGGTGACACAGATCTTTGTATTTTCCTCCGGATATTCCTCCGGATACCGGTGACTTCCGTCTCCCCAGACGAACTCGATTCCATTCTGACAGCATCCCTGCGCATCCTTGATGATACAGCAGTAGTAATTGTGTCCGTCCACGGATACGACATTTAAGATACCTGAAATTCGAACGCGCTTTCCAACAAAACTCTCCGGCTCCGTCATCATCTGAAAGACGTTCGCATAGACCATGTCAGCTCCCATCGTCGTCAGATCACAGTCCACATTTCCCTTATCTTTCTCTTCTCTCTCCTGCGGCTGATTATCTTGGCTTCCAGCTGCAGACGCAGAGGGCTTTGTACCCTGACTCCCGCTCCCAGGTTCAGGATCCCGGACTTCGGTCGTATTCTCTGCCGCGGCGGAAGCGTTCTTTTCCTTTTGAATTTCCCCTTGAACGGTGTCCTCTACCTTATTTCCTGTTTTTGCACGGCTGGCTGCCTGATTGGAACCGCAGCCGGTAAGCAGCAGGAGGACAGACAAAACTGCAACCGCCTGTACTGCACCCTTGTATCGATACGTCATCTGATCAACCTCTTGCCTTTCCTGCAACAAGGTGCAAAAAGAACACCCCCATATCAAACAGAACGATTGTTGCTCCAACCGGAGTAGAAGCCAGAATCGATAGGATAATCCCAAATGCGGCTCCCAGCATGGATAAGAACGCCGCGTAGATCACGGTTCCCCTGAAACTGCGAAAGAGCTGCATGGCAGAAAGAGCCGGAAATACCAGCAGAGCCGTAATCAGAAGTGATCCCACCAAATCCATTGCCATGACGATAATCACCGCGATCAGGACCGCGATCAGCGTCTGATAAGCTCCCACCCTGATTCCAGTGGCGGAGGCAAAATCCTCATCGAAGGTCACCGAAAAAATCCGATGATAAAACAGGATGAAGACTGCTACCGTAACAAAGGTCATCAGCAGGCAGACCTGCACCTGCGTCCAGGTCAGAGTCAGAATTGATGTAGAACCAAAGAGGGTTGTGCACACATCTCCTGAGACATTGGCAGAAGCGGAGAAGACATTCATCAGTAAATAGCCCGCTGCCAACGTGGAAACCGACACAATAGCAAGCGTCGCGTCTCCATGGATTCGTTCACTGGATCCAAAGCGCAGAAGTACCAAGGCACAGAGAATCGTAACCGGCATGATCAGGAGACTGTAGTCTGACAGCTTTAAAATGGCAGCCACCGCCATAGCCCCGAAAGCCGCATGCGACAATCCATCTCCGATATAAGAAAAACCCCTGAGAACAAGAATCACTCCCAGAAGGGCGGAGCACATGGCAATCAAAATTCCGGCAAGCAGGGCGCGCTGAACAAATGGGAAATTCAGGTAATACATCAGTAAACCGATCATAAATCCATCGTCCCTTCTTCCCATTCCTGCAGCATGGTCCAATGCCTGCTCTTCTGGTAGGCTTCCCGGCTTCCGAAGAAATGCTGTCTCCTTCCGACATGAAGCACATGCGTCGCGTACTCAACAGCCCTCAGGTCATGCGTAATCATCATGATTGTGACCCCTGCCGCATGTAATTCTCCCGTAATCCTGTACAGCTGATTCATTGCCGCCGGATCCAGACCCGCAACCGGTTCATCTAAAATCAGGACTTTTGATGCCGCGCACAGAGCTCTTGCCAGCAGAGTTCTCTGCTTTTGCCCTCCGGACAAACTGCGATAACTTCTTCGGCGCATATCCCACATTCCAACCTGTCTGAGTTTTGCCTCGCACCGATCTTTCTGTTCTCTTGTATAGAAGAGGCGACGGTTCTGCGTGGCAGTTCCGGACAGGGTCACCTCCCACACGGTCGCCGGGAAATTCTTCTGGTGGGCACTCTGCTGGGGCAGATAACCAATTTCATATGACCTGAGTCCGTCGCCGATCTTAATTTCCCCCGACAGCGGATCAAGCAAATGCAGAAGTGTCTTCATCAAGGTGCTTTTACCGGCGCCGTTCATTCCAACAAGACATAGATAGTCTCCCGGATTCACCTCAAAATTCAAGTCCTTCGCGACAGCCTTCCCGCCATATCCCACGGACAGCTGGCTGCATCTGATATATGACATGAAATCGTCCTGCTCCTTCGCCTCACTTAAGTGCTGATTTTAAAATCTCCAGATTGTGACCCATCGCCTTCAAATAGGTCTCTCCCTTCTCGATATCTTCTCGCGACACGGATTGCAGGGAGTCCATAGCCATGATCTTCTGATTCTTCTCTTTCGTATTCTCTCTGATGGTATTGGCAATCTTCTGATCGGACTTCTCGATGGTAAGAATGACCGGCAAATGAAGTTCATCCGCCTTTTTTGCCAGGAAGGTGATCGTCTGAAAACTGGCCTCTGTCTCGGCGCTGCATCCGACAAAGGCAGCATAATATTTCAGGCCGTAGTCATCAATCAGATAGCGGAAGGGAAAGCGGTCCCCGAACAGAAGGACCTTATGCCCTGTCTTCTTGATTTCATTCGCGTATCTGTCATCCAGCTCCCTAAGCTGATTCTGATAGTTCTGCGTGTTTGCGTCAATAACATCTGCATCTTTTGGATCAATTTTTTTCATTTGATCGGAGATCAAAGTCACCAGCTTCTGCGCATTTTTCAGAGACAGCCAGACATGCTCGTCATACTCCGGCTCTTTCTGTCCTTCCTCCTCCTCTTCTTCCTCTGTCTGCATTCCCTCGACGACTTCCTCCTCCTTCTTGCTGTCCCCCAGAGACTCCAGCATATTCACCGTCTCCAGCGAATGATTTGAAGAATCCTTGAGTGCGTCTGACACCCATCCGTCTGACTCACCGCCTACATAAATGAAAAGATTCGCTCCTTCTATTTTAGCCATATCCGCCGCACTGGGCCGATAACTGTGCAAATCGACTCCATCCTCCATCAGATAGGTCACCTCAAACTTATCCTTCAGCGCACCAATCAGGTTCATGACCCAGTCATACTGCGGATATGTCGTACAAACGATTCGATACTTTGCCTGTCCGGCTTCTGCGGACTTCTCATCCCCATTCATCCCCTTTTTGGCGGAAAAATCGCAGCCCGTGAGCACAAGCAGAGCCAGTACGAACACGAGCAGTAAAGACATCATTTTCTTTTTCATTTATTTTGCAGATCCTTTCTAGGTTCCTCTAAGGCATCAACTCACAACACACAGGCTGAATTCATCTGGCTCTGCATTCCCGACAATATCCGGATAAACTGCTGCTGTCCGTCATCACATCAAAGCCATATGCTTCCAAAACCCTGCGCAGGAAATTCTCTGCAAAGGGATTCTCCAGATGGATGATCCGACCGCAGCCTCTGCACCTGGCATGAAGATGCTTGTGGCAGGATTCCCCCTCCATGGCGCTCTGATAAAAAAGGCGGTCTGTATGATCCGGATGAAAGGCAAGCAGGCGGCGATCTCTTGTCATCCGATCCAGCGTCCGATAAATTGTAGCCCGATCCGCTGCCTTTCCCTGTTCGTGCATATCCTGGATCAGTGTTCCCGCATCAAAAGCCTGTTCCGGATGCCTTCGTATATAGTCCTCAATGATCTGAACCCCTTTGGAATGATATCGTTTCTGCATAGCCCTCCCATTTTGCGACCCATTTGCATTTTAATATCATAGAAATCACTCCCGCATTTGTCAAGACAAGTCTTCTGAATCTGTAAATGATCTCTGCGTCCCATAGTATGACTAAGAACTACGGTTATGTCAGCCAATCTGTCAGCGGAAGGCATCCTCTGCAAGACCTGTAAGGATCACTTGATCCCAAAAAGAAGTGTGGATCCCGACAGAAACAAAAATCTGGCTTCGCCCGGGCTCATAAATTCTCCCTTTGTCGTGTCAATCAGGACAACCTCCTGATAGCCCATGGACAAAAGCCTGTCTCGAAAAACTTCCATATCTCCATATCTTTCCTTATTCATAAGATCATGTATCGCGAAAATTCCTCCCTTTTTCAGTACGCGAAGTGATTCCAGAAGGATTTCCTGCCTGTTATGCCCCGAAATATTGTGATAGACGTAATTGCTGGTCACCGCATCAAAACTCTCATCCGGAAAATCCAAATGCAAAGCATCTCCCTTGACAAACTGCGTATTTGACGTTCCCTCTGCCCTCGCATTGTTCTCGCACAATTTCTGACTGAAGTTAGAGTATTCCTTCCCCCAGCGATCCAGACCGATCATGAGGGCTCCGGGATTTCTCCTGGCACAGGCGATCGTGAGAGCTCCGCTGCCGCACCCCACGTCAAGGCCTCTGCCCCCTTTGGGGATATCAACGCGCCGGGCAACCCCCTCTATGATCTGCCTGGACATCTGCCTCTTCCCACTGTAGGAGAAGGCAAAGTGCCAGGCCAGAAACATCGCAGAAGCGCCCAGTCCCAGCAAGACCATAATTCCAAAGAGAATTCCCAGCACAAGCTGCAGCGTGCTCCCCCCTTTCACCAGAAAACCCGGCAGTCCAAACAGTAAAAAGAGCAGGAGAAACGCGCCTGTCATCCCCATACTGCCATAGACCATTTGATCCGGTACCCAGTTTGAATATTCAGCCTTCATATGGATTCTCCCTCCTGCCGACTCATGAAGTAAATTGTAATCAGAACAGTTCCTTATCGCCTGCAAATACAGACCTTATAACAAGTCCGTTGCGGCAGCCCTCCGTCAAACGGCTTCTTGTTAGATTGTTCTAACAAAATGATACAAAACTTTCATCAAAGCTTCCAGTAGCTCTGCCCCCTTTTTTCAACTGGCAAAATCTTTGCTCCAACACCAGGGGCAAAAGACGCAAGTTCTCTGTTAACTCGACAAAAATCTGCCGCAGGCCTCTTTACACATAACCCGCATGCAAAAAAGATCCCCTCTCAATTGAGAAGGGATCCTGCGTGCTCATCTTTCAAATGATTTAATCATTCGTCTCTTATCTTTCCTGTTCCTTTGCAGCAGAACCAGCCGACTCTTCCTTGGCAGTATCGACAGGTTCCTCCGCAACAGCATCCGCAGGCTCTTCCTCTGCAGTACCGACAGACTCCTCTTCTGCGGCATCAAGGGGCTCATTCGCCATGGGAATCCCTCTTCGCTTCACCGGGGCATTGAGGATCTCCATGAACTCCTCTCCGGTAATGGTCTCGCGGAAATAGAGGTACTCGGCCAGTTCGTCCAGCTTGGCCTTGTTATCAGCAATCAGCTTGCGGGCCTTGTCATGCTGCTTTCGAACCAGTTCCACGACCCTGTGGTCGATCAGCGTCTGTGTCTCCGGAGAGCAGGCCAGAGAAGCATCTCCTCCCAGGTATTGATTGGTCACTGTCTCCATAGCTACCATATCGAATTCATCCGACATTCCATAGCGGGTAATCATTGCTCTTGCCAGCTTTGTTGCCTTCTCAATATCATTGGAAGCGCCTGTCGTCACGGAATGGAACTCAATCTCCTCGGCAGCTCTCCCTCCTGTCAGGGTGGCAATCTGGTTCTCCATCTCTTCCCTGCTCATCAGATAGTGATTGCCCTCATCCTCCACCTGCATAGTATAACCCAGGGCTCCGGAGGTACGGGGTACGATGGTGATCTTGGTCACCGGCGCGGAATGGGACTGCAGGGCAGCTACCAGGGCATGGCCGATCTCGTGGTAAGAGACAATCAGCTTCTCCTTGTCGCTTAGAATGGCGTTCTTCTTCTGATAACCTGCAATGACAACTTCAATAGACTCCTCCAAGTCCTCCTGTGTCGCGAAGGAACGGCCGGAACGAACGGCCCGAAGAGCAGCTTCATTGACCATATTGGCCAGTTCCGCCCCAGAGGCTCCAGCCGCCATACGTGCGATCTTATCGAAGTCGACATCGTCCCCGATCTTGACCTTTTTGGCATGCACCTTGAGAATATCAATTCTTCCCTGCAGGTCCGGAAGCTCGACAGGAACGCGGCGGTCAAAACGCCCGGGACGGGTCAGGGCAAGATCAAGGGCTTCCGGCCGATTGGTAGCCGCCAGGATAACAACGCCCAGATTGTCCTCGAATCCGTCCATCTCCGTCAAAAGCTGATTCAGGGTCTGCTCCCTCTCATCATTGCCGCCGAAATTGCCTCCCTCTCTCTTCTTGCCGATGGCGTCAATCTCGTCAATGAAGACAATGCAGGGGGCCTTCTCCTTGGCCTGACGGAAGAGGTCTCTGACCTTGGAAGCTCCCATCCCGACGAACATCTCTACGAATTCAGATCCGCTCATGGAGAAGAAAGGAACATTGGCCTCACCAGCGACCGCCTTGGCCAACATGGTCTTACCGGTTCCCGGAGGGCCCACCAGAAGAATGCCCTTAGGCATCTTGGCGCCGATGGCTGTGTACTTGTGGGGGTCATGCAGGTACTCAACAATCTCCTGCAGGTTCTCTTTGGCCTCTTCCTCTCCGGCCACATCGTCAAAACGGATGCCGTCAGAGCTCTTGACATAGACCTTGGCATTGGACTTGCCCATGCCGAAACTGAGGGAATTGCCGCCAAGCGCTCCTCCCATGCGATCCATCATCCTGCGGGAGAGGAATTCACCGATGACCCAGAAGATCAGCAGAGGAAGGATAAAGCTCAAAAGAAAACTCATCACCGGGCTGGTCTGCGTTCGAATCTGGCCGGAAAACTTTGCTCCGGACTGGTAGAGGCGGTCCGTCAGACCCTGATCATTGACAAGCCCGGTCGTGTACTTGTTACCGCTCTTATCCGTAAAGGTGATCTGGCTGCTGTCAATATCGACCTGGTCAATCTGCTTGTCATTCGTCATCTGAATGAACGTCGAATAATCCACGTTCTTGACCTGAGAAGATGCCACTTTGGGAAGCACCATGGTATTAATGACAATCACAATCAAAAGGATCACCAGATAATAAACAGCCAGAGGCAGCTTAGGTTTCTTTACTTCGTTCATAAGCATCTCTCACTTTCCGCCGGAAAGGTCTCCTCAGCCAGAGAACTGACCTCTCCCGCAAGATCACTCCGCTGCAGCACTTTCCAATGAACTTTGTCTCATATCAGCAATGGGATACAGGCTTTGCAAGTATTCCATTGCCGTGAACCAAGCGTATGTAAGCGCGCATTAACTTTAACTATGTTTAGCACTCTACTACTTTGTCTGCTAATAATCCAGTCTTTGCGCACAATTTATAGAAAGTTAAGAAATGTCTCTGTCCTCTCCCTCCCTGACCCTTTTCGGGCGGTATCCCTCTTTTGACTTTCTGTGATAAGATAAGGCGAAACTTCACCTGCAACTGTAATTTTCAATCATATTCCAGGAGAGACCATGCCCCTCTTATCCACTTTCATCTATATTCTCTTATTCCTGCTTATCTTCGCCTTTGCAATGGCGGCCGGCGCCATGCTCTATGCCGCCCACAGGCTGTGTCCTGCCCGGTTCGCCGGTCATATCCCGGACACTCTGCTTCTGCTGGGCTGCAAGACGAAAACCAGTTCTATCGAAAAACGCATTCGAACAGCGGCGGACTGGCTGAAGAAATACCCCGAAAGTATCTGTATCTGTTCCGGCGGCCAGGGGAAAGATGAGGATATCTCCGAGGCCGAGTACATGAAAAATGGACTGACGGCGCAGGGCATCGACTGGAAGCGGCTGCCCATGGAGCGCAATTCGACCAATACCAGGGAAAATCTGGCTCTCTCTCACCGGGTCATCGCCTCTCTTGGCCGAAGCGAATCCATTATCATCGTCACCTCCGCTTTCCACTGCTATCGGGCTGTCTTCCTTGGCCGCAGGGAGGGTCTGCGCTGTCTGGCTCTGCCCGCTCCCAATCCAAAGAAGAACTTTCTTCTCTTCTATGTCCGGGAGATCATTGCCATCTGGGCCATGTGGCTGAGTGAGCTCTTCTCTGAAAGGCATTTCTTAGATACCGGATCATGACGCATTCAAAAGAAAAGATTTCTGCGCTATTACATCCGCTGGTAACGTGCACCGCCAGGTCGTGCCACTTCAAAAAGAGGACCGGCATTCTGCCAATCCTCTTTTCTCTTTAAGTCCAAAGTCAAGCGATCAAAGACTAAGAATCAAATGACATTCTCAAATAAGTCCCCGCAGGCTCTTGGCGTGCTTGCGAAACGTTGGACCTCACTTCCCGCATAGCTTATTGGAAAGTTTCCCTCTTTGCAGGCAATCACGGATCAGGCGCGCAAAGACGAGGCCAAGGGCCGCAAAAGACACGACAGACAGATGCATAAATTGGTAGAAATCAATGAGGATCCAAACAGCTATCAGCGCAGCAAGCAAAATCATGAGCTTCATCTTTTGCATCCTATGCAAAATCAAGGCGATCACGAAAAAGGCGAGCAGGGTCCCAATCGTATGAATCCCCAATTGCAGCCCTGCATGATAGGTGTGCGCCGCGATGGATTCTGCGGTTTTGCTCCCGATATCATAAAGAATGCATATTGCAGGAATAATGAGTCCAAGCACAAAATCAACCATAGCCCCTCCTGTCTCCTACCGATACCGCAGGCCAATCCATGTCACGCGTATACTCCCAAAAAGCGGATTGTCATCCATTGGACTATCCCCTGTTTATGTTTTATTCTCGATCCTAATCTATTTCTATTCGCAGAATAGATGATTTCTCACTAAATATTTTGTTTATAATGCTGCTTTTGCTGATTATTTGATGAGCTCCTCAAAACGCCAGCCAAAATTGTCATATTTAGCCTTTGTCATACCCGAAATTTCAAGCATCTCTTCCTGATTCTTGGGTTTTCTGCGGCAGATCTCCTTTAAGGTGCGCAGATTGCAGATCATATAAGGAGCGACGCCGTTCTCTCCGGCGATTTTCTTGCGCAGATCGTCCAGCTGATCCAGAAGTTTCCTATCCTCATAAGAGAGGCCGTCTCCCCTGGAAGCCACAGCCCGCGTGATATCAAGTGCCTCGCGCCAGCCCTGCCCTGTCTGCGATTTTTTATAAAAGTTGCGGTATCCGTTGTCCTCTCCCTTCTCATGGCTCCCCCCATAAACCCTGCCATACTCTGCATCGCCATAAGCTCCTCGATCAGAAGTTCCACGTCTGATCCCCGGAGAAGTATCTTCTTCTCCGAAATTGCCGGGCACGTCGAAATCATCGAAGTCCGCCGCGGACCTGGTCAGATCCTCCCAGTCCGTACTGCCAAAATCCCGACCCGGGCTGCCAGGTTCCCCGAAGGTCCTTCCGAAATTATCATCTCTGTCCCCGTAAGATTTATGAGTCCCATGGATCCCATCCGTATGCTCTCCGGAGCGAATCCCTCCGTATGCTCTCCGTCTCTTTTCTCCCGCCTCAAAGGCAGCAAACTTCTCTGCCAGAGCCTGATCTTTGCTCTCATAGATGATATGGCAGCAGGAGGAGCATTTTTTGCAGTCTCCAGAAGGCTTCTCCCCAAAATAGCGGAGAATATAGGAGCGCAGACATCCGGTCGTCCTGGTATAGCCCTCCATAGCCCGAAGCCTCTCCTGGTCCTGATCCTGAGCCATGAGAATATCCGCACCGGACATCCCCTCCGGGTAGTCCTTATGCTCAAGCAGGTACCTGGCGATGATATAGTCCTGGGCGTCCGCCAGAAGGATGGCCTCGGCTTCCTCTCCGTCGCGGCCGGCACGCCCCGCCTCCTGATAGTAGTTCTCCATGCTCTGGGGCATATTGTAGTGGATCACCCGGCGCACATCCGGCTTGTCGATGCCCATGCCAAAAGCGTTAGTCGCCACCATAATCCCAATCCGATCGGTGATGAAGTCCTCCTGGCTCCTGGCTCTCTCTTCCGGCTCCATACCGGCGTGGTATCTGCCCACAGAAATGCCCTCCTGGCGCAGGGCCTCATAGACCTCCTCCACCTTCTTTCTGGTGGAACAGTAGATGATAGCGCTCTCCTTCTTGTGTCGGGTCAGATCCTCCACCAGCCAGGCCAGCTTATTGGCGGGGTGGCCCACGGCGAAGAAGAGATTGGGTCGGTCGAAGCCGGTCACCAGCAACTCGGGATTTTGTAAATGCAGACGCATGGCGATGTCGTCCCGAACCCGCCTGGTGGCGGTCGCCGTAAAGGCGGCGATGACCGGCCGTTTCGGCAGGCTGACGGCAAAGTCATGAATTCTCTGATAGCTTGGGCGAAAGTCCTGTCCCCACTGCGAGATACAGTGAGCTTCGTCTACGGCGATCATGGAGATCTCCGTCGTCATGGCGAAGGTCATAAACTCCGGGCGAAGGAGCCGCTCCGGCGCAACATAAAGCAGATCATAGCGTCCCTGAGCCGCGTAATCTAAGGCCAGGGCAATCTGCCGATCACTCAGGGCGGAGTTGATATAAGCGGCATGGATTCCAGCGGCATTTAAAGCACGCACCTGATCCACCATCAGAGAGATCAGAGGTGAGATAACAAGAGTCACCCCCGGCAGGATCAGGCCAGGCAGCTGATAGCAAATGGACTTACCTGCGCCTGTAGGCATGACGGCCAGGACATCCCTTCCCGCCAGGATGGCATCTACCATTTCCTCCTGCCCTGGGCGAAAGTCCTCGTAACCCCAAAATTGCCTTAATGTACTTCGTACTCGATCCATGCAATCGTATCCTTCTCTGTTCTTCTTCACTTTTTGTCTGCATAGCAAAAGTGCTCTCTTACCCTGTGCTGTGATTTTAGAAAAAGAAAGCCCCGGTGGCAAACGCCGGCGGGACTCCCAAAAGCTTTCAAAATAATATGTGTCAACAGAGACTGCCAAAATCAGGAAGTACTTTAGCCCTTAATATGCAGGCTGAGTCTGGTCAAGACAGCAACATAAGCGAAGTCAGGCACGAAGCTGATGAATCCGAAAAAGTAGGCGACCCTATTACTTCCGTCTGATGTCAGGTAGAAATAGATTGCAGCACACACAAAGCTAAGAGCCAGCAGCAGGAAGGTCATCTTTCTCAGTTTCCTGATATGCTTCTCCAGAGGCCCCGCAAGACTTTCTGTCGCATAAATCAGCATCAATATGGAAAGCGTTATCTGCAGGCCAAGCAAAATACTGCCCAATTGATAAATCCTCTCCGCTCTCATGCCATTGAGGAAATAGAAGTAAACCACTGCATCAAACGAGGAGAAGAGAACGACAACCCTCGCCATAATTTTGAAGTTTTTCGAGAAATCACTTCGCATATGCTCACCTCCGGTCGAAGGCCCTACCACAATAAGTGCCAGAATCAAAGCAAATCACATCGCCGAAATATCTCCAACCGTTTGTTTCTTTTCTCTTATCGATTATGTCTAAATGATAGGTTCCGTTTTCCCGAAGCATCAAGTATTTTCGACAAGACAAGAGAAGTAAATGTTCTTAAGTCTATACTGACAAAAGCGCTCTCCCCAAAGGCACGCATTCCCTAGAACACATGAATTAATCCAAAGACAAGAATCAGTGCCACGATCACCGGCAGGGCATAGGTCATATAGCCCCGCATCCAGCCGGCCACCTTAAGTCCCCTGCCCTCGTTGGCCTCAGCTGTGAACTTCTTCCAGCCCCAGCCGTAGCGGCTGACACAGAAGAGAATAAAGATGAGCGCGCCGCCGGGCAAAAGGAGATTGGACACCAGAAAATCCTCAAAGTCCAAAATCGTCGTTCCCTTTCCCATCGGCTGAATGAAAGAGAGAACATTGTAGCCCAGAGCGCATGGCAAGGAGAGAGTTCCGACAATAATCATATTCACCATGCCGGCCTTCTTCCTGGACCAGCCGGTCAGATCCATGCTGCAGGCCATGATATTCTCAAAGACAGCCAGAACAGTGGACAGAGCCGCGAAGGACATAAACACAAAGAAGAAGCTTCCCCAGAGCCGCCCCAGAGCCATGTGATTAAAGACATTCGGCAGGGTGATGAAAATCAGACTGGGTCCCTGATCCGGCTGGATGCCATAGGCAAAGCAGGCCGGAAAAATGATCAGGCCGGAGGTGATCGCCACGAAGGTATCCAGAACTGCCACATTGACAGCTTCGCCCATCAAAGACCGCTTCTTGTCAATGTAGGATCCAAAGATAGCCATGGATCCGATTCCAAGACTCAGAGTGAAGAAGGCCTGGTTCATGGCGCCGACAATTACATTGAAAATCCCCGCCTGCCTGATGTGATCAGCGGAAGGCATCAGGTAGAATTTCAGCCCCTCTTCCGCCCCGGGCTGCAGGACGGAATTAACGGCCAGAAGAACCATTACAAGAAGCAAGGCCAGCATCATCCACTTGGTCACCCGCTCCAGGCCGCTCTGCAGACCGCCCATATTAATAATGAAGCCGAAAGCCACAACAACTAAGACGGCGATCACATTGACTGCGGGATTGCTCAGCATGGAAGAGAAGGCATCTGCTGTCCCCCCTGCATCCAAGCCCTCAAAACGTCCCTGTGCAGTATAGACAAAGTACTGAAGCATCCATCCTGCCACCGTCGTGTAGTACATCATGAGCAGATAGTTGCCCAGCATGGCGAATATCCCGTGGATGTGCCATTTGCTTCCCGGCTTCTCCAGCTTCTGATAGAGCCTGACCGGACTCTTCTGCGCGGCCCGTCCCAGGGAGAACTCCATGGTCAGAACCGGCACTCCCAGAAGAACCAGAAAGAGCAGATAGATGAGGACGAAAATCCCTCCCCCATACTGTCCGGCCATATAGGGGAACTTCCACACATTGCCAATACCAATGGCACAGCCCGCCGAAATCAATATGAAGCCCAGGCGGCTTCCCAGCTTTTCTCTTTCCATTCCCTTACTGTCCTTTTATTTCTAAATCCGATTTCTCAGTTTGTTTTTCGCCATTCTCTTCTGTCGTGACAGCTGGCGAATCCGACAGACCAATTTGACTCAAATCTTCCCCTTCTGCTTCAGCTGCCGCAGCACCTGCGCCAGTCTCCTCCGGATCTTCTTTCTCCTCCAACGCGTCATCTCGCAAGTCCTCCAGGAGAATCTGTTTCATCTCCTCCGCGCTTGGATGCTCCATCCTGGCAATCCGGCGAGCCTGGTTGGTGATGACGGTCTCAAAAAGATTCCTGGCCTCACGGGCATTGGCAAAATTCTGCAGATTCTGCGCCTTCTTCAGAAGCAGCAGACTCCTGACCTGCTCTCTGGCCTCATCCGCGAGCACATACTCATACTTCCTGCAATTGCCCTCGAAGATGGTCAGAAGCTCCTCGATACTGTAATCCGGGAAATCAATGTATTTATTAAAGCGGCTCTTCAGCCCGGGATTCGACTCTACAAAATGCCTCATCGGCCCGGTGTAACCGGCAACGATAACCACCAGATCATCCCGGTGATCCTCCATGGCCTTTAAGATGGTCTCGACCGCCTCCTGACCGTAGTCGTTGCTCCCGTCACCCGGCGTCAGGGCATAGGCCTCATCGATAAAGAGAACCCCGCCCAGAGCCTCCTGAATCTTCTCCTGGGTCTTTAAGGCTGTCTGTCCCACAAAACCGGCCACCAGGCCGGATCGGTCGCACTCCACCAGCTGACCCTTGGAGAGGACGCCAATCTGCTTGTAGAGGCGGGCAATGATGCGGGCGACCGTCGTCTTGCCGGTTCCCGGATTCCCCGAGAAAACCAGGTGCAAAGAGACCGGGGCCACCTTCATTCCGGCATCTTTGCGCATCTTCTGTACCTTGACAAAGTCATAGAGTTCCCTGACGTCGTGCTTGATGGAATCCAGGCCAACCAGGGCATCCAGATCCTCCATAGGATCGGTCTGAACCTCTTCCTGCCCTGTTCCCTCGGTTTCTTTCTTTCCTGTCTTCTCAAGGGATCCGGTCGTTTCCTGGTCTTCGCCGCAAGCGCCCTCTGCCCCTCCTGATCTGCAAGAAGCATTCTCTTCTCCCGCGTCGCTGACGAATCCTGCCCCGCTCTCTTCTGCCTCCATCTGAAGCTGATCCAGATGATCCGCATAACTGGGGCCGGCCACATTTTGCTGCGGCCTGTCCTGTCCCTCGCCTGTTTTCCCGAAGCGATCCTGCACCTGCTTTAGGGCGTCCTGCGCCTGCCTTAAGGCCTCCTGTGACTGGGCCAGGCGATTCGCGGAGCCAAGCAGGTCCTCCGCCGTCTTCTTCAGACGATTCGAGGGACTGAAAAAATCACTGTAGGTTGACCTGATTGAGCGTCTGCTCTTCTTCTCTTCCTCTGAACCAAAATGAAGCTCCATAGCTCTCCTTTTTCGTTCGAACCACATGCCAGAGCGCCAGTCGGCTCTTATTGTG
This sequence comes from Lachnospiraceae bacterium AF51-6-b8A, assembly GCA_027682585.1. GTDB lineage: Bacteria > Bacillota > Clostridia > Lachnospirales > Lachnospiraceae > Shuttleworthia. The sequence continues at coordinate 42,568 of JAQCZH010000002.1, forward strand.
ATTCTACCTCATGACCGCTGGCTGCCTCAAAGTGATAGCGGACAATCCCCTTGTCCAGTTTGGTGAAAAAGCCCAGCCGCGTTGATAGTCTGGCCTTCTCTTTCGCCTGTTCGAAGACAAACTTCTGCTGATTCATAGCGGTAGGCGCCAATAGTGCGGCCTCAACCCCTCTGATATACCAGTCCGCCGCCTCTTGCCGACGGGTCTTTGACACGGCATCAAAATCCTTGCTCTTGCTTGCCTTCCCCCGTGTCATGCCGTAGCCTATGGCGATTACGGCATAGAGTTTCTGATCTGGCTCCAGCTTGGCCTTACATGCCCTGCGGTTAAATGATCCCGCGACCCAGCAGGTATTCAGGCCCATTTTCTGTGCCGTAAGAACCAGTTCCTCCCCGATATAGCCAAGACGCTCCATTGCCCCCTCCTGCTTTCTGGCAACCAGGGCAATGTAATTCTGGACTCCGTCAAACTTGCCATAATGAGCGATGAAAGAATCAAAACAAGTCGGATCCCCATAGATCATCTGCACATGAGAAAAGCCGTCTTCCTTATTTCTCTCTTCTATGATGCGTTCCAATTCCAGGCGTATGTCCTCAGGGATCGGCCTGCCGGAATACTGACGCACGGAGTGACGCACGCGAATTGCTTCCATTGTATCCATATCTTTCTCCTCATCTCTTATCTGCAATCGGATGGTTCGTCCCTCAAAAACAGTCAGGCAATTTCTTCATTATTCTGTAAGAGCACACACTCAACCTTACTTGTTCACATAACAAAAAGCAAGATTCCCCCTCCTCTCCTTCCACATGCCAGTAATCACATTCCTTACCAAATGCCTGCGCGCACATATTCTTTCACACCATTGACACCCTCAGCCCTTTTCACGCCACGGCGATCACCGCTTTTCCCAGGCGCTTCTGGATGCGTATTTCCAGGCAGCAAGTATCTTCAGCGTTTGTGTATATGCGCTTTCACGCGATCGGCCTCCCCCGTCAGCCGATTTGCCATGCGAATCAGGCGGGAAGCATTCCTGACCAGATCCTCTCTTCTCACACGCCCCTCAGCCAGTCCGGTCAGAGTCTTCTGGTAATCCTTCCTGCTGCCTGGCATAAAAAGATCGTTGCCCGCCGCGGCGACTTTTGCCGGATCCGGGGCGGGGTATTTGCCCTTCTTAGGCGCAGTCCCCCCCTCGATGACCCAATCCGTCATGACAATGCCGTCAAAACCGAATTCAGACCTGAGAACATCCTCATTCAATGCCCTGCTGCAGGAGGTATGCACTCCGTTGAGCAGATTGTAGGATGTCATCAGGGCGCAGGGCTGAGATTTTCGAATACAGATCTCAAAGCCCCTGAGGTAGATTTCCCGCATGGCCCGCTCAGAGACCATCGAATTATTTCCATAGCGGTTGGTCTCCTGATTATTGGCCGCGAAATGCTTAATGGTTGTACCGCAGCCTGCATGCTGCTGGACTCCACGGGTAATAGCAGCAGCGAATTTTCCTGAAATCAGCGGATCCTCGGAGTAGTACTCGAAGTTGCGGCCGCAGCGGACATTTCTTTGGATATTCAATGCGGGAGCCAACCAGAGATGGATTCCAAAGCGCTGCATCTCATCGCCGACGATCGCCCCCCAGGAGGAGGCCAATGGCAGGTTCCAGGTCTGGGCGATGGCCGTCCCGATCGGAATTGCCGTCGCGAACTGATCGTATATGGTCATGCCGGATTTACGGATCCTGCGCATGGTCTGATTGGATCTGTGCCGCATCCACCAGAGAACCACATTGGGCAGGAGATGTCCCATGCTGTCAATCATGGGATTGTTTCCATAGCTGCTGACAGCCCCGTCTCCATTGACCACATAGTGGGGATTCAGGCGCAGACCGGCCGGTCCATCCGCCATGATCAGCGGCTTAATTCCCTTTGAACGCAATCGGCTGGTTGTCTCTCCCGCCGCTCCTGACACATGCGCTGAGGCCTCACCAATTGCTGTAAGAAAACGGGCATTAGGGTTGAAGGCCCCCGTCGTCATCAGAGCCAGTTCCTCATTACCCATACCCTCAGCCCGAGGATCCATTTCCTCCTTTCTGTCATAAGAAACCATCTGACAGGCGATCTCTTCTCCGCTGATCTTAAAAATGGGAAGATCCTTCGGCAGCGGTTCCCTGCGCGCCCGCTTGGGCTTCCAGTCCGTGAAATCAACCTCTCCCAGCAGGTTCCTCACCTTGCGGGTCATACAGGTATGCTCCAGTTCTACTCCCGACACCGGACAGGTATTTCGGCTGTCTGTGCCCATGCGCAGAAGATAGAGACCCTCTTCCAGCAGGTAGCACTCTTTCTGGCTGTCGTAGCTGGCCAGGTCGGTCAGATCGAACTCCAGGTGCAGGATGGCTTCTCCTCCCGGCACCAGCTCCCCGGTCTTGGAAAATGCCGCCAATTCCTGATATGGCTTATCCAACAACCCCTGAGGCGGGGAGACATAGAGCTGGACCGTCTCCTTGCCCGAGAAGCTTCCCGTATTTTTCACCGCAACTTCAAGGGAGATATGACCGGTTGGATCGGCAGATACCCTTGTCTGCCCCAGGCTGAATTCACTGTAGCCAAGCCCATAACCAAAAGCAAAGAGAACCGGCTGATCCACTGTGTCATAATAGCGATAGCCAACATAGATCCCCTCCCGATAGCGGGTATCATTCTTCTTCGCGAAATCTCCAATCTTCGGATCATCCCTCTGGCCTGCCCAGGTAGTCGTCAGCTTTCCGGAGGGATAATCAATCCCCAGAAGGATCCTGGCGCAGACCTGACCGGTCACAGCTCCCAGCTGGGAGAGCAGAAGAATATTGTCCACCTGATCCGCGACAGGACTCAGATCTACCGGCCCGCCAACATTTAAAATCAACATAAAATGCCGGTATTTGGCCTGACATATCAGGATATCCCGAATCTCTGTCTCCGTCAGAAGGAGGTCTCCGGGCAGGGATCTGCGGTCGCTCCCCTCTCCTGAAATGCGGCTCAACACATAGATCGCCGTATCTGCCCTGCCCTCCAGGGGCAGATCATAAGTTGGCTCCGGCATAACAGCCCCCATACCGTAAATCGCCAAAAACTGGCGGGCCGCCCTGGCCTCTTTTCTCAGCCGCCTGATCCAGGGCAGAACCGCCTCTCTTCTCACTCTGTCATAGGCGTCCAGCCAGCCCCTCGTCGTGATGATAAAGCCGGCTCGCTTGAGCCCCTCCTCAATGTTGACGGCAAAACGGGAATTAACATCGCCGGAGCCAGTCCCTCCCTTGACTGTTCTGCGGGCACCGGAACCGTAGAGAGCAATCCTGCCGGGTTTTCCCAGAGGAAAATCCCCCTTTTTCTTCAACAGAACCGCACACTCTGAAGCCTGTTCTAAAACCGACTCCAGATGGGCCTTTTCATAGTCATTTAAACGAAGAACAGACATTCTCTTCTCCTTTTCTTTCTCCTGCACTGCCCTGCCTGTTTCCACATGCAGTCACTTTGAAAAATCCTCTGCACAGAGGTTCACGCCCTGTGTGACCGCATAGCCGCAGGTATGACCCGGCCCAGAAAAGCGCCTACATAGCGACGGTAGCGCTCCGGGTTCACGAGAATACTCTCAGCGTGCCCCGCCCCCTCGAAGAGATGCAGACCGGAGATTCCGGCTGTCGCCTCGGCCATCCGCCGACTGTTGTCCGGATCAATCAGGCGATCCCTGCTTCCATGAATAAAGAGGATTGGGATCTGATTTTGCTTTAGACTGTCAATGGGACGGGCCTTCTTTAAGTCAAAGCCGAAGAGCAGTCTTGCCATGGCCATGGCAAAAGCAAGGAAGAAGACCGGTATGTGAGCAGATGACATTGCTTCCTTTAAGACATTTTCAATATCCGCGTACCCGCAGTCGGCAACGGCAAAGGCGACCTTCGGCTTTGCATAGAGACTGGCAACCGTGGTCGCAGCTCCCAGAGACTCCCCGTGCAGGCCCAATACAATATCAGCCCCATAGCGCTTTCTGCTGTCCGCAATGAGAGCGAGCAGATCCTCCCCCTCCCGAATGGAGTAGGAGCAGCGGGAGGGGGCGTTGCGCCCGTGCCCGCGAAGATCATAAATGATGCAGTGAAAGCCCAGGCTGAAGTAGACCGGCAGATACTTGAGGTCTCCCATACGATTATCCGTGTGACCGTGAGAGATAATGACGTACTTCTTAGACTCCGGCTGCTCTGGATTGACCAGAAAAACCGTGTGAAGCAGATAATCTCTGTATCCTCTGACCTCATATTCCGTCTTCTTGAGTCCGTCCCAGAAAGAAGTATCGTAGTGCCTATCCTGCCAGGCCTTGGCCTCTTGAATTGTCTGGCGCCGAATCCCGGTAATATAGAAGGCCAGTCCGGCAGACACCAGGCAAAAAGCCACCAGAACAGTCACAATCATCAGTGCAATGATTTGAAATAACATATGCTCTACTCTCCCACATAGGTCCACCGACCATTTTTCCGGCGCAGTCTGGCGATAAAATGCCGATGAAAATTGCCTCTCATTCCATAAATTCTGACTTTCTGCAGGCTGACTCCGGTAATCGTCGCATAGCAGTCATCCGCACCGGCCGCCCCTTCTTCCCGGTCGAATACAAGATGTACCTGAATCTTCTGCAGATCAATCCTGGAGTAAGAGACGTCTTTCCGTTCCAATTCTCCCAGGTAGTCATCCAGCTTCTGATTTCTTCCGCCAGCTCCGCTCATACGGACATTCTCATCCATCAGCTGATGAAGGAGATCTGTATCCGCCTCACAGAGGGCATCCATCATACGGCGATAAGCCCGATAGGCCTCCTCCTCCGTCGGCGTCAGTTCCTGGGCGAAGCTGTCATGGATCATCTTTTGCCTGGCCATTCTTCTCCCTTCGCTTTCTGTCTCATTACATCAAACCTCTTTCCATCTGCCTAATCACAGCCGACACTTTCAGCTCACAATTCCCAAATATTTTATCATACCCGAACCAGCGCCGCTCTGGTCCCAGACAGAGAAAATATCCGTCTGACAGTCGGCCCAAAAAGGTTTGAGGGCTCGCTAAAAAGGAAAACTCCAGACCATCCTACAGGCAAAAAGTATTCTCTGTCAGTTCAAAAGGTCCAGCAGTTCCTCCCTGGACAGCTGCCCAAGGGACTCTGACTGACCGCTTAAGATAGCATCCGCCAGGTCTTTCTTCTTCTCCTGCATTTCCAGGATGCGGTCCTCGATCGTATCCCTGGCAATCAGGCGAAAGACCAAGACGTCTCTCGTCTGACCAATCCGGTGAGCGCGGTCTGTCGCCTGGTTCTGTGCAGCCAGGTTCCACCATGGGTCATAATGAATGACCAGATCCGCACCTGTCAGATTCAGGCCGGTCCCTCCCGCCTTTAAAGAGATGAGAAAGACCGGCGTCTCATCTCCGTTGAAGGCATGCACCAGGCGCAGGCGTTCCTCCTTGCCGGTCGCTCCCGTGATCTTGTAGAAGGGAATTTTAGCTCCGGTCAGATCCTCTTCCAGCAAGGTCAGCATAGAGGTGAACTGAGAGAACACCAGCATCTTATGTCCCCCGTCAATTGCGGATGTAATCAGATCCAGACAGGCCTCACGTTTGGCCGATTTCCCCCGATAGCCCTCCACAAAAATCGAGGGATCACAGCAGATCTGCCGAATCTTGGTCAGCTCGGCCAGTACCTGAATTCTGCTTCGATGATAGGCATCCCCATAACCCGCGATCATCGCTTTCATCTTGGCGACCTGGGCGTCGTAGAGTCTGCGCTGTTCTCCCTCCAGACGGGCGTAACGGACCTCCTCGATCTTAGCCGGAAGATCTCTCAGAACATCCTTCTTTAATCTGCGCAGAATAAAGGGGCCTGTCATCCGACGCAGCCTCGCGGTCGCCTCCTGATCCTCTTCTCTTGCAACCGGCAGTTCGAAATCTGTTCGGAAGATCTCATAGCTGTAGAGAAAGCCGGGCATAAGAAAATCAAAGATTGACCAGAGTTCCGACAGACGGTTCTCGATAGGCGTACCGGTCAGCGCGAAGCGGTGGCTGCTTCTGATAATCTTGACCGCCTTGGAAACAGCCGCCTGGGGATTCTTAATGTACTGCGCCTCATCCAGAATCTGGAAATCAAACTCTCTCTTCGCATAGAGGGCAATGTCCCTCTTGAGCAGATCATAGGAAGTGATCAAAACATCTGCCCATCTCCCATCACTCAGGATCTCCCTTCTCTGACCAGCAGTCCCTGTCACAGGCACAACGGCAAGCTGTGGGGCAAAACGCGTAAATTCCTCCTGCCAGTTATAGACCAAAGAGGCCGGACAGATCACCAGAGAAGGACCGACTGCCAAAGCGCCTTCTGCTCTGTCGGACGTCTCTTTCTCTGCCGCCAGCACCGCAATCATCTGCAGAGTCTTGCCCAGTCCCATGTCATCGGCCAGAATACCGCCGAAATGATTGGCCGCCAGGGTACGAATCCATTTGTAGCCATAGATCTGATACTTTCGAAGGACCTTGGACAGGTTATAAGGCACCTCAAAATCTGACTCTTCCACCGTCTTGAATTCCTTGATCAACTCGCGGAAATGACGGTCTCTGTCCGCGGCGACCGCATCGTGATCCTCCAGCATCTTATTGATGTAGAGCGCTCGATAGAGGGGCAGATGCATCTTTCCCTCCGTGAAATCTCCTGGCTTCATGCCCGTATCTTCCATGAGCTGAGTCAGCATCTGCATGGAATCTTCCTGGTCCAATCGAATGAAGGCTCCGCTGCGCAGCTTATGATAGGCTTTCTTACGGCGGTAGGCGTCCAGGAGTTCCAGCAGCTCTTCTGCGGACAGGTCTTCCGCGGAGATTTTCAAATCCATAAGATTCGATCTGACAGAAACACCAATCCTCAGCTGAGGCATGCTGCGAATGGTCAATTTCCGAAATGCCTCAGATCCTTCTACGCTTCCCAGGCGCTCCAGGCGGGCAATACCGGAATCGAGAAGCTCATAAATGGCGTCATCTGTCGCTTCTCTACAGAAGGCGGACCATTTGCTCTCATATCGTGGGAAGTCACTCTGTAAAAGAGCCAGGGCCCTCTCCTCCTGCTGCTGATCCCTGCCGACGCCGAACGTTCCCCTGCGCTCTTTGGCCGGCAACAGGGGAACGTTTCTGTCCCCATAACAGACTCTGCCGTCCGCCAGAAGCATCCCATCTTCCATATCCAGGCGGAAGAAGAACTTCGCCTCCTCAGGCAGAATCCCCAGAGCCGCGAAATCCGCCGACTCCTGAATGACAATATGGGGATTTTCCTCCAAATGGGGAAGCACCCGGTAATAGAATTCCGCCAGGTGCTTTTTCCCGAAGTACAGGCGCAGATATCCCCCTTCCGCCGCATTCATCAGAGGAGCCAAAGATTCCTCATCCTCCCTGGCGAAGCGAACCATTGTCCCGTCATAGACCACATAGGAGGCCTGTCTTCCCTGAATTCTCATGGGCAAATTGCCAGTCAGAATTATGCCCTGAAAATTCTCTGCGGCAAGCTTCTCTTTTGAGGCGGCCAGCTGATACAGTTCTTCCGGACAAACCCACTCTTCCAGTTTTCCTCGCATTTTCTCCAGATCGCCCAACTCATAGTAACTTCCCCTGCCGTACGCCAGGTCTTCCGACGACAGAGCAGCCAGATAGAGATTACTGATCTGTTTCGAATTTAAGGTACTCAGATCCAGAAAAGGATCGACCCTCAGAAGAATCTGGCGAAACCCATTCCCCGCCTGCAGGCTTTTAAGACTGGCAACGTGCGCCTTATCCTTTCGTTCCGCAGGCTGTCCTGTCTTTAAATAATCGTAGAGAAAATCAGCCGCCTCCCCTTCCAGAGGTATGTCCCGGGTCAGGCGAAGGGATGAGGCTTCATAATGAATATACTGCTCCTGCAGACGTTCATACAGAAGTTCATTGACTTTTACCTGCCGCCGAATGAAGTCATAGACTTTGGCAGATGCCTCTGTAAAGCCCTCCTGGTAAAAATGTAGCGTATCCCTCTTCCCCAGGGACAGAGATCCGCCTGCTTCCACCTGATCCACCAGTTCCGTCAAATTCTTGACGACATAAAGTCTGCCGACCCCTATGCGAAAAGAGAGGCTAAAACCGTTCTCATCCTGTACCAGACGGGGAACCAGGCGGACTCTTGGAACCGCTCCCCTCTCCTCATCTCTGCGGACATCTGTCAATCCGGAGAAGGCGGATAAGAAACGCTCTCCCTTCTCGTCTGTAGCATCTCCTGGATTATACTGTCTGATATAGTCCTGGAGCAGATAGATTGCCGCCATCTCATGGGGGCAGACAGCCATTGTCCAATAGTTGAAGAGACGCCGGTGACAACAGCCGCACTCCATATCAAGAAACTGATCTCTGGAAAAGCGAAAGTACACCTTGCGGGCTTGTGTGACATTCTTCTCTGCCTCAGCTATTACCTCACTGACATGCGGTTGTGGCTCATACACAGTCTGAAATTCCGCCCATGCGGAATTCTCCTTATTGGCCTTTCCGTAGTGCATCTTAAAATAGTCAATCTTCATGCACCCCGCCTCGAGAATCTCATTGGCCTGACGCTTTACTTCCGGAGACACCTCAAAATCAGCCGTCATCTTGCGAAACTGAAAGAAGGATTCTGCACTTCCCATCACTTCCTCCATCTCCTCAGGCAGCGGGATCTGATCCTCCTTCAAAAAATCCCCCAACTCCTTCTGCCAGAAAAAGAGCACCGCCGCCATATGGGCGCAATTGTCTCCCCCCTGAGCCCTGGCGCAATTGCAGCCCATAGACAGATTGCCTTCTAAGAAGCCCCGGATCGAGACGTCATAGATATGATCTCCCAGAACCCTGGCCATACAGCTGTCCTTGGTTGAGGCAAACCCCTTGACCGCCTTCTTTTGATACAAAGTTTCTCCCGCATTCAATGCGTCTTCGGAGAAATATTCCCGCCAATTTGCTGTCATCACGCACCTCGACTATCCCTGCTCCGATCTCCTGGAATCTACTATTTTAACACAGTTTTTCTGTCAAAAAATGCCTTCTGTCTCCGATCATTCCTCTTCATCCCCCCGCAAAATCTCTCCTGTATTGATCACGCCTCTCCTGCTCCCCTGAACGCCCAGACATTGTAATAGGGCGGATTCCCGCAGGATTCCGCCCCAACATTTGACACAGAGCCAAAATTCCTCACAAGGTCTGTACGAAAAAGCCTTGTGAGGAATTCACACGTTCAGATTTTCCGGCTCCTGACAGCCTTTTCAAAGCTGATTTATACCAGGGCCGCCCCCAGGTCCCGGCAGGCAGCTGTAGCGTCATCATCCGGAGCGTCATTGCAGATGACAGGATCACAGGCCAGAGAAATGCCCGCGCTCTCGGCATCGGCTCTCCAGTCATCCATCCAGATGCCTCCGCCCCAGCCCCAGGAACCGAAGAGGGCGACCTTCTTGGCGCCAAGAGAACCCTTGACCTCATCCCACATGGGCTGAAACTCTGTCTCCTCTAAAACTTCCGCTCCCATGGAGGGACAGCCGAAGGCGAAAGCGTCATAGGATGCGACCTGTGCCGGGCCAAAGTCCGCCGCGGCAATCAATTCTGCCTGACCGCCGGCTTTCTGAACTCCCTCAGAAACCGCCTGTGCCATCGCCTCCGTATTCCCCGTTCCGGACCAATAAACAATTGCAACCTTACTCATATTACTGCCTCCATTCTGCAGACACCCATTGGATCAGTCGGAATGCTTTCTGACAAGAACTCTGTATTCTGATTTTGTCTTGTCCCCGCCGGGCCCTTATCGAAGCATAAGCCTCTTTCTTCCCAGCTGCCGGTTTCCTTCGGTTGTCCCTTGTGTACCGGCTTTTTGTTAGCATTGCCTAACCATTAAGTATTATAGAACAACTTGTATCATTTTGTTAGTCTCAATTAACTTTTCAGGTACAAAATCCAATACACAATCTGCTATGATGAAAGACAGATTTGGAGGACAGATATGAGCAATCTCTTTGACATGGTATTAGAGCGGGATGGCCTGCGCTTCAGTGACTTTCTGGATGATGCCGGCAAGGATGAAATCCGTTCTTTCTGGGATGATATCGTAAGCGACCGGGGATCTGTGACCGATGCGGAGATTGACTCTGTCTTAAGCACCTATAAGGGATTGGGCGTCATTGTACCTGCCGATGGAATCAGCAGGGATCAGGAGAGGGAATTAAAAGAACTTGACCGAACCTGGGAGGCCGGCGCAAGGGGACATAAGCCGACCCGTTCTTCTATCGCTCACTGGCTCAATGGCGGCTATGACCGGCCTGATATTGAAGACAGCAAAGACCCCAGCGCGGCAGTAAACGACTTTAAGAAAGGTTTGGCTGACAAGACCTCCGATATCGTCGGAGCCGGCAGAGAGGCCCTCCGTTCTGTCAACGATAAAGCCGATGATCTGCTGGATGCGCTGACTCAGGATATACGGGATTCTACCGCCGCAGGAAATGACAGGAAAGCGGGGGCAGCTATGACCGGGACCGAAGGGACTGAAACATCCTCTTTCAAAACTGAAGGAGACCTGACCGGAGCCCAAAATCATACATCGGCGCCCATCAATCCCACCATTCCAAGCCCTTCCGCATCAGGCAACCTGAAATCAGAAATCTCTTACCAGCTTCTCTACCAGACCAACCGTCAGGCGAACGAAAGGCATCCCATCATGATCCTGTCTGACCCCATGGAGCGCATTCCCCATCACCAGGTGGGGGCTTTCACGGATCCATCCCGTCAGACAGCATTTGAGATGATTTATGAGGGCGCCGCCAGCTCTGTCAAAATTCTTCAGTTAGACCGGCGCTTCGTCAATCTCCTCTCCTGGCTCGGAGCCGGTCATATCGCCGTCAAGCTGTCTGGCCGTCATTTTGCGGCTTCCAGCGAAAACTCTCTGCGCGATCGGCACGGACTGGCTCATGCCAGCGGTTATGCCGTCTACAAGATCACAGCGGTTGATCTCAATGCCAACAGCATCCTGCAGACGGCCAACAATGACTTCCTCCAACTGGTTATTCGCCGCATGCTGGCCTCTAACCCAAAGGAGACTCTGCCCCAAGAGACGGTCGAAGAGATGGATCTGTCCGATCAGACCATGTTAATGACCGATATGCCGGCCATAATCGACTATGTCAACTGCGCCCAGGACGCCCTGCCCTCCAATATCTTAAACTGGGCCCGCCGCCAGATCGCCATGGTCAAATCCGAATCGGTCAGCGCCGAGGAGCAGAAGCACGCTCAGCGCGCCCTCTCAATCATGCTCAATATCCAGTGGCAGGGAAGCTATTTCCCTCCCATTGATCCAACAGAGGCCAGGCGGATTCTGGATGAAGAGCTCTACGGGATGGAGCAGGTCAAGCAGCGTATTGTAGAAACTATCATCCAGATCAACCGCACCCATACGCTTCCGGCCTATGGCCTCCTTCTGATCGGACCCGCAGGCACCGGAAAGTCCCGTGTCGCCTATGCTGTCGCCCGTATTCTCAGGCTGCCCTGGACCTCTCTTGACATGAGCGCGATCCGGGACACGGAAGCTTTGACCGGATCTCCCCGCGTCTACACCAACGCCAAGCCCGGCAAGATCATGGAGGCCTTTCAGCAGGCAGGTTCCTCCAACCTGGTCTTCATTATCAACGAGTTGGACAAGGCCGGTATCAACGCCAACAGCGGCAATCCCGCTGACGCTCTTTTGACCCTCCTGGACAATATCGGCTTCACAGACAACTACATGGAGTGCATGATTCCAACCTCCGGCGTCTATCCCATCGCCACAGCAAATGACCGCGAGTTCATCTCCGCTCCGCTTCTGACCCGGTTTGCCCAGATTGATATTCCGGACTACCGTCCCGCAGAGAAGAAAATCATCTTCCGCGATTACTCTCTGCGCAAGACCATGGACCGCATGGGCCTTTCCAAATCTGAGGTTGCTTTCACTGAGGAGGCCATCGACACCATCATTGACCGCTATGCCAGTGTCTCCGGAGTCCGCGACCTGGAGCAGGCCGCAGAGCACCTGGTCGCTCACGCCCTTTACCTGCTTGAGACAGACACCCTCGGCCATGACCGGGTTGTCTATCAGGCAGATGATGTAAAAGAACTTCTCTTTTGAAAACCCATCTTTCCGACCGCAAATAAATTTTTTCTATAATATACGCTCTTACCTGGCCGCAATCACATCTGCCATATCATAGTGACCTGCGTCCTTGCCGGTCAAAAACTTGGCCGCCTCCACAGCGCCCTTGCCGAAGACAGCCCGGGAATAGGCAGTGTGGCGGAAGGTGATCAGTTCATCCATGCCTGCGAAGATGACATCGTGCTCACCGACAATATTGCCTCCACGGATCGCAGAGATTCCTATTTCCTTATCATCTCTTGCCTGACGGCGCTGGCTCCTGTCATAGACATAGTGATAGACATTGCCCTGTGATTGATTGACCGCATCCGCCAGGGCGATAGCCGTACCTGATGGCGCATCCAGCTTTCTCCTGTGATGCTTCTCCACAATCTCCACGTCGAAACCGGCCTTACAGAAAACATCAGAGGCTCTCTGCAGAAGGTCTATCAGGGTGTTGATTCCAAGCGACATATTGGCGGACTTCAGGACTGCCACATGCTTCTCTGCTTCCCGCACATGATTCAGTTGCGCCTCAGACAGACCGGTGGTGCAGAGAACCAAAGGGATCTGCTTTGCCACGCAGTAATCCAGCAGGGCATCCTCCGCTGAGGCATTTGCAAAATCAATGATCACATCTGCTGCTGTATCGCACTCCCCAATATCCGAAAAGACCGGATAGGAATTCTTAACCTCTGTATGGCGATCCACACCGGCAACAATCTCGATTTCCGGGTCCTCAGCGATAATACCGTCTATGATTCTTCCCATATGACCATTACAGCCATGCATAATTACCTTTACCACGCTGTTTTCTCCTCTCCCTCACAGATCAATGTATGCTTCAAAGGAATCCAGGGAAGCCTTCAGACGGGCCGCATTCTCAGGATCCATCTGGCACATGGGAGCCCGCAGGGGACCGCAGTCAGCGCCCAGCATATTCATGGCTGTCTTGACCGGGATGGGATTGACTTCGCAGAAGAGAGAATTCACCATGTCCAAAGACTCCATCTGCATCTTGGCCGCCCTCTTCACATCCCCGTCGAAAAATGCCTGCACCATATCGTGGGTGTGCTGAGGAGCAATGTTGGCAATGACAGAAATGACGCCGAGTCCACCGATGGAAAGCAAGGGAACCACCAATCCGTCCTCCCCGGAGTAGAGTTCCAGCTTGCCATCACACAGGCGCATAGTCTCAGAAGCCTGGGACATATTTCCGGTTGCCTCCTTTAAGCCGACAATATTCTCCTTATCATGGAAGAGCCTGGCCATGGTCTGGGGCAGAACATTGGTGCCGGTACGGCTGGGCACATTGTAGACGATGATTGGAAGCTTCGTAGCATCGGCGATTGCCTCGTAGTGCTCAATCAGTCCCTTCTGAGTCGCCTTATTGTAATAGGGCGTGACAACGAGGGCGGCATCAGCGCCTGCTTTTTCTGCCGACTGTGTCAGCTGGACTGCAGTCAGAGTCGAATTGGAGCCGGTGCCTGCCACGACAGGGATCCTGCCTGCAGTGAAGTCAACCGCAGCTTTAATGACATCCTTGTGCTCCTCCTCAGAGAGCGTGGGACTCTCCCCCGTCGTTCCGGTAATAATGATCGCGTCTGTCCCGTGGTCAATATGATAATTGATCAGTTCCTCCAGCTTGGAATAATTGACCGTCTGATCCTCATTCATAGGAGTAATGATGGCAACTCCGCTTCCGGTAAAAACAGGCATATGCTCTCCTTTCCTCCCGCTCCGGATGCCGCCCGGACGGGACTGGACCACAGAATACCCTCTATGACAGGCATTCTTCATTCATAAACAGCTGAGGACACGATCCGTGAAATCCCCTGTTATGAAAAAATAAGACCGGCTGGGGCACAGCCGGTCATCACTCTCATAATGATCACTGATAGCGCCCCATCTTATCAGATGACAGTTACAGCCTTCTTCAAGCTGTACCCAGGGAAACATCCGCAGCAATGATCCCTTCGGCACAGATCCCTTCCGCTGGACTTCATCTGCGTCTGCCGCATCCGCCCAGTTACTCATAATCCGCGCAACCTCTACCTTGTGCTGTCGATTGCTCGACAGAATTCAGTTGTCAGCCGAGAATTGACTCGACATTAGAAATATACTCTCTGGTACCGGATCATGTCAACCGCCAAAAGATAAAGCGGCCACTCCACAAGATCCCGAAATCCGATGACAGGAATTTCTTCATTAAGAAAAGTCATAGCTGTCCACAGAACCCGGGATTCGGGAAACGCTCCCGGACACTGGCTTAACCGGGCAGCTTCTCCGGCACAATATCATAGACCGTATCTGCGATCTGCCGTATTTCTTCCGGAAGACGATCCCCTGTCATAATAACAGAGGCCAGCGGTGACTTGGCAGAGAGGACTTCTACCAGAGCTTCTGCCGGAACCAGCCCTCTCTCAACGATGCCGAGCACCTCATCCAGAACCAGCAGATCACACTCGTCCACCGTCAGGACCTTCTTGGCGAACATGAGGGCATTTTCATAGTTCTTCTTTTCCTCTTCCTGTTCCTGGCTGGTCAGGTCATCGTAGCCCTCAATATTCTGCTCAAAGCGAAAGACCTTAATCTCCGGCTCCAGACGGCTAAAGAAATCCGCGCTCAGCTGACCCTTGAGAAATTGGATCATTGTTGCACTGCCGCCTGCAGATGCCACCTTGATGGCATTGCCGATGGCGGCAGAAGTCTTGCCGTAACCCTCACCGTAATAGACGGTTATTTTCCCTTCCTGCATATTCTCTCCTGTCAAATGTATCACACCGTATACTGTATTAATCTTCGCGCTGCTTTGCTTCTTCAAGAGTCACGCAGCGGCAACAGGCATTGCAAAAAATTTGTATAAATTTTATCACAGCGATCCTGTGAGAATCAATTGACCGCAACCACCTCTTCTCAAAACCGTTCATGACCATCCCTGGCGACCTGTCCCGCAATTGACTTCAGTCAACCTGTAAACAGATAAAGAAGCAGAGCTTAGACCAAAACAGGGAGGTATGGTATAATATTTTAAATCATGAAAGTGAAATTTGTATTGGTAAAGAGGTAATTTTATTGAAACCTGTCATTGTATATTATTCCTATTCAGGAATCACCAGAAGATTAGCAGAAGATATTGCATTGATTACGGATGGAGATTTGAGAGAATTACAACCGCAACAGCCTTACTCCTTCTCATATAATACAGCTGTAAAAGAAGTGAGAGAAGAAATTGAAAAGGGATATTGTCCTCCTCTTATGCAGGGAGCAGAAGCGATTGAGAATGCGGAGGTGATTTTTGTAGGTTCTCCTAATTGGCTTAAAACATTTGCACCACCCGTTCGGTCCTTTTTAAGAGCGGTTGATTTAGACGGCAAGACAATTATTCCCTTTTGTACACATGGCGGAGGCGGTTTTGGAAGAATGATTGAAGATTATAAAAGGGAATGCGAACATTCTATTATCAAAGACGGCATCGCATTAAAGGGAGATTACAATTTTGATGAACTTAAAGCATGGTTAGATCATAATTTGTAACTCCCTATTTCCCCAATTCAATATCGTAATTTGAGAAACAGCAAATCAGTCGGGTTGCTGTTTTTCTTTGTCTGAAAACGCAGACACAGCGAAAAGAAGAAAACAAGAATCGTCTCTCCTCCGGTCTAAGTTAGATTTCCCTTCCACTGATCTCAGTCACTCTTCCTGTGTCTCAGATACCATTTCTTGAAGTTTCACAGGATTGTGCTAATATAGGAAGGTCGATTTTACAGGAGTCTTTCCTATATGATTCCCTGCTGAAAGTCATTTCCCGCAAAGGACTTATTCTCGGATGCGGATTCTTACTCCGAGATACGAATTTGACTTTCCAGCATATCTGTAAATCGATCTTCGATTATATATCTGCCCGGCAGAGAAAGAGGTCACAATGATTGAGTCCAGAGACGACATCCGAAACGTAGCCATCATCGCCCATGTCGATCATGGGAAAACCACCCTGGTCGATGAGCTCTTAAAGCAGTCCGGCATCTTCCGAGAAAATCAGGAGGTTCAGGAACGCGTCATGGACTCCAATGATATTGAGCGTGAGCGCGGCATCACCATTTTGTCCAAGAATACCGCCGTTACCTATAAAAATACCAAGATCAACATCATCGATACTCCGGGCCATGCCGATTTCGGCGGCGAGGTGGAGCGTGTCCTGAAAATGGTCGACGGAGTGATCCTCCTGGTTGACGCCTTCGAGGGCGTCATGCCCCAGACCAAGTTCGTCCTGCGCAAGGCTCTGGCTCTGAACCTTCCCATCGTTGTGGTTGTCAACAAGCTGGATCGTCCCGACGCCAGACCTCTGGAGGTCGAAGACGAGGTTCTGGAACTTCTCATGGATCTGGACGCCTCAGAAGATCAGCTGGACGCCCCCTTCCTCTTCGCCTCTGCCCGCGAGGGCTACGCCATCGCGGACCTTGACGATGAAAAGAAGGATATGACTCCTCTCTTTGACGCAATTATTGAAAAGATTCCCGCCCCAACCGGTGATCCCGACGCCAACACACAGATGCTGGTATCTACGATTGATTACAACGAATTCGTCGGACGCATCGGCGTCGGCAAGATCTCCAATGGTTCCCTCAAGCTCAATCAGTCCGCAGTTGTTGTCAACCACCATAATCCCGATGCCAGACAGAATGTCCGTATTACCAAGCTCTTCGAATTCGACGGTCTCAACCGCGTCGAGGTAGAGGAAGCCAAAATCGGCTCCATTGTGGCTATTTCCGGAATCGCCGACCTGCACATCGGCGACACCATCTGCGGCACAAACGGCGAACCCGAGGCCATTCCTTTCCAGAAAATTTCTGATCCCACCATCGCCATGAACTTCATTGTCAATGACTCTCCTTTGGCCGGACAGGAGGGCAAGTATGTCACCTCCCGCCACATCCGGGACCGTCTTATGCGTGAACTCAACACCGATGTCTCCCTTCGCGTGGAAGATACGGATTCCCCCGACACCTTCAAGGTATCCGGCCGCGGTGAGCTTCACCTGTCTGTCCTCATTGAGGAGATGCGCCGTGAGGGCTTCGAGTTCGCCGTCTCCAAGGCAGAGGTTCTCTATAAGAAGGACGAAAAGGGCAAGAAATTAGAGCCCATGGAAATCGCCTATATTGACGTCCCCGACGAATTCCAGGGTGCGGTTATCCAGAAGCTGTCCGCCAGAAAAGGAGAACTCCGCGGCATGAATCCCATCCAGGGCGGTTACACTCGTCTGGAATTCAAGATTCCTTCCAGGGGTCTGATTGGCTACCGGGGAGACTTCATGACTGACACCAAGGGCAACGGCATCTTGAACACTGAGTTTGCCGGCTACGAGCCATATAAGGGTGATATTGAGTACCGGGCCACCGGCTCCCTCATCTCTTTCGAGACTGGCACCTCTGTCGCTTACGGCCTCTTCGCCGCCCAGGACAGAGGCACCCTCTTCATCGGCGCCGGCGAGAAAGTATACTCCGGCATGGTCATCGGCCAGTCTTCCCGGTCTGAAGACATTGAGCTGAATGTCTGCAAGAAAAAGCACCTGACCAATACCCGGTCCTCTTCCGCTGACGAGGCCCTGACCCTGACCCCTCCCAAGATCATGTCTCTTGAGCAGGCCATCGATTTCATCGACACGGATGAGCTTCTGGAAGTCACTCCCGAGTCTCTGCGCATTCGCAAGAAGATCCTGGATCCCTTACAGAGAAAGAGAAGCGGGTTTAAGAAGTAATTCCATACGCAAAAAGCCGATCGTCATATTTGGACAGTACTTTCTCCAGAATATGACGGTCGATTTTATATAGATAATTTGTAGAAAGTATCCTCTATCGTTGTAACAGCAGAATCAGAACACACACAGAGGATGCAATCTGCTGTTTTCTTAAGGTGAAAAATGGATCTTCGAATTATTGAGAGCAGGGAAAAAATCGCCAACGCATTCTTTCAGCTGTTGAAAGATTCCTCCTTTGAAGAAATTACGATTTCTGAAATTGTTGGACTGGCACAAGTATCCAGAAACACTTACTATCGCCATTTCAAAAATAAAATGTCTATTCTTTCATTTCTTCTCGATGACCTGATTGAGGATTACTTTTTCGAAATAGAGCAATTACGTGAGAAGAACCTGGCCTGCGTTCTTGAACTCTATTTTTCTTTTTGGCTCAGGCATCTGTCTCTCATTCGAATCCTAGAACAACAAAACCTGCAGGGAGTCCTCTTAGACCGCCAGAGAAAGAAAATGCCCGTTTTGATGAAGAACTCCTCTCTTCCCTGGCACGGGGAAAATAGTGTTCAAAAAGAACTGCTGAACCAATTAATGATTGGAGGCGCATGGAATCTTCTTCTCTATCATCTGGAAAAGCACATGCCAATTCACCCAGGCACTTTATCTAAAAAACTTGTAAAAGAGATAAAAGATACCCTTGGACAGGATATCAACCTGCTGTTTACAGCAGACTTTTAGGTACAAAGAATGGGAATCTGTATCACATTGCAAAGCAGATAATTCATCCTTCTATACTGAATCTGTACGATCAATCATCTGTAAGGGAGGAAACATGTATTTTTCATTGTTCTTTGGTTACTTCACTCTTCCAGTCCTTTTTATTCTACACGATTTTGAAGAAATGATTCTTGTTCCCTTTTGGAAAAGAACAAACCGATTCCAGAAAAACCCACGGTTTCATCACTACTTTGGAAACACCCATAACGGAGCCATTTTTTCCATTGGTGTGTTAGAAGAATTTTTAATCCTGCTATTGATCTCTGCACTTTGTTCTATAACAGAGAACAGGCGCTTATATCTCTGCTTTCTGCTTGCCTATTCCTTTCACTTTCTGATTCATCTAAAAATGTGTGTTTCCTACCACGGATATGTTCCGGGGATTATAACCTGTCTTTTACAGCTTCCAATGATGGTAATTTTAATCAGGCATTACTTTACCCTTGATTTCCCAACATGTCTCCTCTTTATTCTGACTATGTTCATTGTCTATGGGAACCTGTTATTGATGCACAGGCTCATGCCCAAATGGGAAGCCCAGTTAAATCGAATTTGGGACTGATGTTTTAATATATCAATCCCTTTTCTACCCCTTGACCCCTCCTGCCAAAAGTCCATTCTGAATATATTTCTGCAGCACCATAAAAACGATCATGATCGGAACAGAAGACAGAACAGCTGCGGCAGAAAACAAAGTCCAATGCGCCGCGAACTGGTTGGTAATAAAGGACTGCAGTCCAAGTGCCAGCGTCATTTTCTCCGGTGTCTGAAGGAAAATGGACGTAATAATATATTCGCTGTATGTTGCAATAAACGAAAAGAGAAATATCACAACCAGCTGCGGCATAGCAAGCGGCAAAATAATCTTCCGAAATACTGTAAACTCGCTTGCTCCATCCACTCTTGCCGCCTCATCCAATTCTCTTGGAATTGCGTCAATATAAGATTTTAACAACCAGATATTAAATGCGCTTCCTCCTGCCAAAACAAAAATCAGTACGATCAGATTATCAACGAGTGCGAATTGATAAATAATGATGTAATATCCGGCAACCGCCATACTGCTGGGGAATACCTGTAGCACTAAAAGTGCCATTAATCCATATCTTCTCCCTGTAAATCGCAGTCTTGAGAAGGCATATGCAGACAGCGACGTCAGAACCAGCTGGATCATTGCCACCGCAAAACACATTTTCAACGAGTTTGCCACCCAGCTTATAAAATTTGTTTTCTGAAAGAGATCACTATAATGTTGAAGGCTCCATTTTTCAGGGATTAAGCTGGAAAGGAAAAAACTGTCTCCTAAAGAAAAAGAAGACATCAGAATCCACATTGCCGGAAAAAGCGTGAACACGATCGCTGCCCAAATGAGAACTCTGCTGATCCACAGACGGCGAACTTCGGATGAACGTATTTTCTTTGTTGTTTTCACCTTCATTCTAATCAACCTCCTTGAACTGGCCCGACAAATGCATCCACAGAAGGGTGATTGCCCCTACAATCAAGAAACAGAGCACTGAAAAAGTCGCAGAGAGTTCATAGCGATTTGACCATGTTGTCATCTTATATGTTACACTCGCAAGAATATCCGTATAACCAGCGAACTGATTGTCTACTCTGGCCGGTCCTCCCTGTGTGATCATATAGATGTTCCCAAAGTTATTAAAATTTGCTGCAAATGTCGATATTACCAGAGGAATCGACATCCTGGTCACTAATGGAAGCGTAATGGATCGAAACCTCTGCCAATGACTCGCTCCATCCATCTCGGCCGCCTCATAGTAATCTGCTGAAATGGCCTGAAGTGCACCCAGGCACACATTCAGCATATAGGGAAAGCCAAGCCACACGTTAACAATAAGAATACCTGCCCTTGCCCAAAAGGGATTCGTCATCCATGGAATCGTCCCTGTGAAGCCAAGAAAACGGAAAAGGCTGTTAATCCCTCCATACTGCTCGTTCAAAAGTCCCTGCCAGGCCAAAATCGCAATCGTTGCTGGCAATGCCCAGGGAACAATTAAAATTGCCCGGTATATCCTGGATTCCCTCATGTGCTTATTGTTCAGTAATATAGCCAGGACCAGGCCCGTTAAATAGGATCCACAGGTGCTCAATGCCGCGAAGCAAATTGTCCAACCGAAAACAGGAAAAAACACCTTTCTGATACTTCCGGATAACACTTCAATGTAATTGGCAAAGCCAATTACATTGAAGTTCTGAAGATGATACATATTATAGTTCGTAAATGAAATATATACGGTATAGGCAATTGGAAGGATTGTCACAAGAAAGATAGAAATAAACGCTGGACATAAATACGGCAGAGCTCTCTTGTTATTCTTTCGCTTCATAAATATCACTACTTTCCAGAATCAATTAGTTTCGAAGCTTCTTTCAACTGTGCCGTAATATTTTCTGCTGCTTCTTTCGGAGACAGTGTGCCTGCCCACATGGATTTCACATTGTTGCTATGAATATCCCAAAGCTGCCCCATCTCAGATACCGTTGGAAGCGCCTCTCCATGCTTAATCTGCGCAATGAACGCATTTGTTGTTTCATTATTCTTCAGAGCATCCCCAGCCTGTTCTGACAATTTTGCCGGAATTCTATTCCCTGCTTTGTACAAATCCTGAGCTCCATCATTCGCTACGTATTGAATAAACCTCCAGGCTGCATCCGCATTTTTGCTCTTACTTAATACAAAACCAACCTGTGTTCCAACCGGGGTTGCAAATGCCTGTCCGTTAAATGTCGGCATTTCAACAACCTTGAAATTTCTCCCCGCAGATTTAAATCCATCCACATCCCAGGGTCCGCCAATATAATAGGCTGTTTTCCCGTTCTGGAAATTGCTTCTGGCAATATCCGCTGTAATATCCTGAGACACATAGCCATAATCTTTATGAAGAGAATTGATGAAAGAATAGGCTCGGACTGCCCCCTCTTTATCCAGCCCGATATCCTTCACATCATACTTTCCGTTATTGTACTTGAATATATATCCTCCACAGGCTCGCACGAATCCAAGATCATAATAGATACTGCTCGCATCAAATTGAACGCCGCCAACCGTTTTTGCTGACTTCACCAATTCTTCCCAGCTTGACGGTATCTCTTTCACCAAATCTATATTCACAAAAAGAGAAATTGTCTCAACCGCTATCGGCAACGCGTAACGTTTTCCTTCACTATAACAGGCCTGTACTGCCGCCGGAGAAAAATCTGCATCCTGATATATGTCCTTCGGCACCTCCTGTGTCAATCCCGCATTCATATAATCGGCCAGCTGATCATTTGGGATACCAACCACAGCGTCCGGCGCGTCTTTACTGTTGACGGCCTGGGCCATTTGCTGCACTGAGGGAGACTGATGCTTCACATTTACTTTGTAGCCATGATCCTTCCCCCACACATCGCCTAATTTCTGCAGCGCGTCTGTCTCCACCTCCATATTTGTCCAAATATTCAATATCTTTTCATCTGATTTTGTTGAAGTCGCTTTTGTGGCGGATCCACACCCCACAAATAACCCTGTTGTAAGCGCTCCAATAAGAAACAAACTTGCAATTCCTCTGTTTTTCATACTCTACCTCCACATATATTCACATATTTCGCAACTCCAGCAACGCCGGATTGGCGTTTCCGTTCAGATCGAACAGAGCTTGATTTCCATTGGCATTTCCCGCTTCGACCGTTTCTTTCATATATTTCTGTCCCTGCGGATTTGACCAGGTGCACTCAGGAATTGGCAGCCACTCCGGTTCCCAATATACAACCCCTATTCCTCTCCTATCTTTCACCTGCTTTACCGCGTCAATCAGGTCTGAGAGAAAATCTCTCTGCCCCTCCTTCGATGAGGGATAGCCACTCGCTTTCTCCTGATCCTTGCCAAAGACAATCCCTTCACATCCCAGGGTGTCCAGGGTATAAGCGATCGATGTCTCTACCACCATAACATCCTTATCATACTGCTGACTGATATCGTTCATATTCTCAGACAGCTTTTCAATACTGCCATTCCAGTGCGGATAATAAGACATTCCCACAACATCAAAATCAAGATCATAAGGCTCTATTGCCTTAAACCACTTACGGTACATTTCATTATCTGTCCCGTAATCCAGATGAATGATCAAATTGGCGCTTGGTAAAATCTCCCTTGCACCCTGTATCCCTGCTCGCAGCAAAGATACCATCGTTTCTGTATTCTCAAATTTTCCGTCCGGCCATAAGAACCCGTTGGTAATCTCATTCCCAATCTGAATAAATTCAGGAATCAGATTCTCATCCCGCAAAGTACAGAGAACACGCTTGGTATACTCATATACCTGCTCTCTCAGCGCGTCACCCTCTAAATATTTCCATGCTTTCGGCTTAAACTGCTTCGCCGGATCCGCCCAGAAATCACTATAGTGAAAGTCCAGCATAAAAGACATTCCAGCATTGATTGTCCGGCGGGCAAGCTCGATTGTGGTCGCAATATCGTTCATTCCACCGCCATAAGACTCTCCTCTCTTACTGTATGGATTCACCCACAAGCGAAGCCGGATTAAATTCACGGAGCATTTTTTCATGAGGGTAAAAAGATCCATCTCATTCCCCTTCAATCGAAATACTGCCCCTCGATCTTCCAATTCTCTTAACAGTGATAAGTCCATCCCCTTTACGAAATCCACATTTATCCTCTCATTTCTATAATAAATTATTTACTATTTCTATAGTAATTATTTTATCCACCAGAAACAATGTCGGATTTACATATATTTATCAAATTGATTTTGTCTAATTCCTACAAAAAAAGAGCCGGCAGTCATATCTTAGCTGCCAACCCTTCAAGGGGGACCTTTTTCTATTTTGTGCTTTTCCGATAAACCGCCTCTCCATTGATCAGAACGGTCTTTGTGACGTTTCGTTCGCGTTTCACACACTCTCTGATCAGATCAATTGCAGTCGCACAGATAGTCGGAATATCAATATGAAAACTGGTTAAAGGAGGTGAAACATAACGTGCAATACTGGCATCATTAATGCTGAACACCTCCACTTCATCCGGTATGTTTAACCCTCTTTCATTTACAGCCTGGAGCAGGCCAACAGCTAATGTATCACTTGCAACCACCAGCGCGCGGGGACACTTTCCTGCTCCAATCAATCTCCTTCCCAGCTCATATCCCGCATTCACTGTCATCCGCTCTGAAATATAGATCTGCGATTCATCCAGAAGGCCATAGTAAATCATGCTCTGGCGAAAGGACCACTCCCGAATATCCATGACTGCTTTTCCACTATTGATATCTCGGTCTGCACACCCAATAAAAGCAATTTCTTTGATACCCTTTTGCACAAAGTGATCTACCATTTGAGTGACAAAAGAATCCAAATTAGGTCTGACTGCATCAAACCGTCTTTCATCCGGTGCAGAATCAATAAAAACGCCACAGGGACAGATCTGATAAAGCTGATCCAGTTCTCTGCGTGAAAACCACCCAACTGCCATAAAGGCCCTTGTCGCTTTTGGAATCTCCGATAATCCCTCGCTTTTTTTTAGGACCTTCAAGTGGATATTTACCTGCTTTGCCTTCTCTATCAATTCATCTAATATCTCATGAAAATAGATATCTTCTAATTCCTCCGTCTCCGAAATCCAATCCAGGAGAACAATGTGATCCAATCTCGGATAGATCACCTTTTTTCTATAGCCAAGTTCCCTGGCAATCCGGAAAATTCTCTCCCTGGTTTCCTGACTCACCGAAATCTTTTCATCATAATTTAGAACACGAGAAACCGTTGCGTTGGATACACCGGCTTTCATTGCTATTTCCTTGATGGTAGCCATAAAAAGCCTCCTTATGCAATTCACATGAATAAATTATGTGATAAATATTTTACTTTTTCAATTCCCTTTCCTATCCACAATAACTTCTGATCCGGCATCCCCGAACTTCTCCTCCCACTCTTTCTCTCGAAAGCCGGTCAAAACGAAGTCTTCTCCTACCAAAACAGGACGCTTACAGAGCATCCCATTGGTCGAAAGCAGCTTGATCTGATCCTCCGGACTCATTTCCGGCAGTTTCCTGGACAATCCCATCTGCCGATAGAGCTGCCCAGAAGTATTCCAGAACTTCTTGATCGGCATACCAGACTTCTGTATCCAGGCGGTCAACTCCTCTTCCGTGGGATTTTCCTCTACAATATGACGATCCTCATATGCAATCGCTCTGCTGTCCAGCCACTTTTTCGCCTTCTGACAGGTACTGCACTTCGGATACCCTATGAAAAACAGCGCCATCTTCTCCTCCTTGTTTTCCTGCAAATGATCATTGGTTTTACCCGACCATTATAGCGAAGATACTCGGTGTCTGCTATTCGCCGAACGACGGTCATCATGATCTGCCTGCATCTGCCACACTGTCTGCATGCTTCTCTATCCGATTCTTTCTCTCACGGAAAGATGCTTTCGAAATATAACAATATATAAATCCCTTTCCGACAATTCTTAATAATATAATAAAATATAAAATGCATATTGAGATATCATAAAATATAAAATAGAATTGATTTGGCAAAGGAATAAAAAGGAGGGCATCATGAACAACCCATTTGATATCACCTTTGGACGCGTTCCGGAAATCTATATCGATCGCGAAGAAATTCTTGCTACGACTGTGCGTTCCATCAAAAATCACAGTCCCCTCTGCCAGACCAACATGATCTATGGAATGCGGGGATCAGGCAAAACAACCTTCATGACAGATCTGACGAATATCCTGTCTCAGGAGAAGAACTGGATATGCATCAACCTCTCTGACTCTGAGAATCTCATTCAGGATCTCTCTGATTACCTGGACTATATTGTGCATTCCCGCCTGGGCGGGCGCAAAAAAATAGAGGGACTCGGTATCGGCGCTCTTGGCTTTTCAGCCTCTGTCTCGGCCAGAGAGGCTGAACCCTCAGCGAAAGTCAAAATCGAGATGAATTTAGCCAAGCTTAAGCAAAAAGGGATCTCTCTTCTTGTCACCCTGGATGAAGTGACCAACAGCCGCTCCACCCGCGAGTTCGCCTCCTATGATCAGGTTTTAATTCGCTCCGGTTATCCGATCACACTTCTTTTGGCCGGTCTCCCGGAGAATGTGAGTGACCTCATCAACCATGAAGTTATGACCTTCCTTCTTCGAGCCAACCGTATTTCTCTCTCCCGCCTGGGCGACTACGCTGTCATGAACAGCTACCGCCACATCTTCACTGACGGCGGACGCAAGTTGGATGAAGACACTCTCCTTCATATGACCGCACTGGTCCATGGCTACGCCTATGCTTTCCAGCTGCTGGGGCATCTGCTCTGGGAGAACAGTTCCAGGGGAGATCCGATCAATCTCGATCTCCTGGAGACGATTGGCAGGGATTTTCGAGACCTGCTCTATCAGAATGTCTATTTCATTCTCTACCGCAGACTAACTGAAGTAGAACAGTCCTATCTCCGTATCATGAGCGATGAAAAAGACCGGCTGGTACCCAGCGCCTATATTAACAAAAAGCTTGGGAAAGGCAGCTCCTACTGCAATGTCTACCGAAGCCGACTCCTGGAACGGCAGATCATTGAAGCTCCCAGATTCGGTTATGTATCCTTCTCTCTCCCCTTCTTTCGGGATTTTCTGCTCACACAAAAGAAATTGGAGGAGCTGTCCTATTAACTTACAAATACCTGTTTTTACATTAGGAAGCATGCCCTGTTTTCTCCCATTCCTTCTCTCTAAGGCAAAGGGTCAGCCGCGCCCGCCTCTACATCACAGCGCATGGAGTCTATGAAGCCGCGATCAATGGTTCTGCCGTCAGCGACTGCCGTATGGCGCCCGGCTGGACCAATTACCGAAAGAGACTGCAGTACCAGATCTACGATGTGACGAATCTCCTTGGGGATACCAATCAAATCCAGGTCACCGTTGCCAATGGCTGGTATAAGGGAATTCTCGGTTTTTACTGCCAGCCCAACCAGTATGGCGATCAGCTTGGACTATTTGCGGAGCTTCACCTGCAGTACGAGAACGGGGACAAAGAGGTCATTGCGACAGATGAAAACTGGACCGTTCGAACAGGCCAGATCCGCTGCAGTGAAATATATATGGGAGAGACCATCGATACGGATTCTCCCGAAATTCTCGAAGGCAGCATAAGTACTAAGAACTTCGACTCTTCTGTTCTCACCGCGCAGGAAGATGAGCCTGTTCGAATTACCGAACGCATTGCCGGCATCCGAAAAATCACCACGCTCAGAGCTGAGTCCCTCATTGACTTTGGTCAAATTGTCACAGGTGTCGTCGAATTACATGTCAAAGCCTCCCGGGGACAGGTCATCCGTCTGCGCCATGCCGAAGTTCTCGATAAGGATGGCAACTTCTACCCGGATACCCTGCGGCAGGCCAAATCAATCGACACCTTCATCTGCAATGTGAACGGCCATTACTACCTCTATGGAACCAGAAGCGAAACTGCTTTCATCGGTCAGGCATTTGGCCCTGCACGATCCAAACACCTTCCGGAAAGAGCTAAGGCTGTATCTCTCATTAGATTCACCTATTCTCTTCTGTCCCTGATCAGCTTGACTAGCTGGATCATAAGGGTGGGCAGAAGGGCCAGGCCAAGAATTTCCAGATACTGGTTCTGACTCAAAGCCACGACCGAGAACAGGCGCATGACCGGCGCCAGAAAGAGAACCATAAGAACCAGAGTGAATCCGAGGACAAATGCCCCCAGGCTGTACCAATTTCCGGCAAAGCCGACCTGAAGCAGGCAGTGACGGCTTCGGCAATTGAATCCATGCAGAAGTCTGGCCAAAGTCAGAGTCGCAAATGCCATGGTGGAGGCGGCTGCGGCATTCTCTGCGGAGGATCCGGTCAATCCCAGCCAATAGGCGGCAATGACACAGACCGCAATCAATCCCCCCTGACCAATCAGAAGCCGCACAAAATCCCGCGCGAGAATCCCCTGTTTCGGATCGCGCGGCTTTCTTCTCAGAACATCCGGGTCGGACGGCTCCATTCCGATGGCCAGGGCGGGCAGAGAATCCGTCACCAGATTGATAAAGAGCAGCTGCACCGCCGCAAAGGGAATGGGCAGGGCCAGCAAAGAAGTGTAGAGAACCGCAATGATGGCGGACAAATTACCGGAGAGCAGATAGAGGACGGCGTTGCGGATGTTGCTATAAACCGTACGGCCATTTGCCACCGCCTTAATAATCGTGGCAAAATTGTCATCCGCCAGAATCATGGATGCCGCATCCTTGGAGACTTCGGTTCCGGTGATTCCCATGGCCACACCGATATCCGCCTTCTTAAGCGCAGGCGCATCGTTCACCCCGTCACCGGTCATGGAGACAATCTTGCCCCTTCTCTGCCAGGCATCTACGATACGAATCTTATTCTCCGGGGAGACACGGGCATAAACAGAAATCCGTTCGATCTCCATGTCCAGTTCTGCGTCGGACAGGGCATCCAGCTCCTGCCCTGTCAGAGCTTCATCTTCCTCAGCAAAAATCCCGATTGCTCTGGCGATGGCGGTCGCCGTGATCTTGTGGTCACCGGTGATCATAACGGTGCGAATTCCGGCCGCCTTCGCCCGGGCAATCGCCTCCACAGACTCCTCGCGGGGCGGATCCATCTGGGAGATCAGGCCCAGGAAGATGAAATCCCGCTCATTCTCCCGGGACAGCTTCTCCTCGCTCTCCTTGTAGGCGAAGGCCAGGACGCGCAGACCCTGTGCAGAGAAAGCTTCATTCTGCGCCAGAATCTTCCCCCGAACCTCCTCTGTCATGGGATGGATCCCGTCCTCCAGACGGATAAAGACGCAGCGATCCAGGAGAACATCAACCGCCCCCTTGGTAAAGACCGTCTGTCTCCCATGGATCAGATGCTTGGAAGACATGAGCTTGCGGTCGGAATCGAAGGGAATCTCCTCCAGACGGGCCGCCATAGAGCGGAGGAGATGATCCGACAGAGCCAGTTTATCCCCATCCAAATCCAGGCCCTGAATATTGCGATACATAGACAGGAGCGAATACTCCGTCGGATCTCCGATTCCCTCCCCGTCGACAATCGCGGAATCATTGGCCAGAACAGCCGCGTAGAGCAGATAACGATGGAGCTGCTTGCTGACGTCAAGTTCTCTGTCCCGGCAGATCCGATCTCCCACATAGATCTCCTGCACAGTCATTTTATTCTGCGTCAGGGTACCGGTCTTATCAGAACAGATGACGGAGACACAGCCAAGCGATTCCACCGCTGCCAGATTCTTGATGATCGCCTGTTCTTTGGCCATCTTCTGTGTGCCCATAGCCTGAACGATAGTAACGATCGAAGACAGGGCCTCCGGAATCGCCGCGACCGCCAGGGCTACAGCGAAAAGAAGAGAATTCATCAGGGCCATGCCCCGCCACATGCACAGTCCAAAGACCAGAATTGAAATAACCATAATTGCGGCAGCCAGTTTCCCTGAGAAATCATCCAGGGTTGCCTGCAAAGGCGTCTTCTTCTCTTTGGTATCATTCATGAGTCCGGCGATCTTGCCGATCTCGGTCTCCATACCTGTCGCAGTCACCATGACATTGGCGCGGCCGTAAGTAACCAGACTGCCCGAATAGACCATATTAATCCGGTCCGCCAGGGCAAGCTCTTCCTTGATTACAGCATCGGACTTATCGACATTGACAGATTCACCGGTCAAAGAGGACTCATTGACCTGAAGAGAGAAGTTCTCCAGGATACGGCCGTCCGCAACCACCATGTCTCCAGCCTCATAGGAAACCATATCACCTGGAACCAGCTGAGCCGAATCAATCTCCATCTTCACTCCGCCGCGAATGACCTTGGCCTTTGGAGAGGACAGAGATTTGAGAGACTCCAGAGACTTCTCCGCCTTGACATGCTGGATGGTCCCCAGAACTGCATTCAGAACCAGGACAGAGACGATGACCAGCATGGACTCGACGTCCCCTGTAAAAGCGGAAACCAGTGCCGCAACAATCAAAATAAGAACCATCAAATCCGCAAACTGTTCCAGAAAGATCCGCAGGGCAGACTTCTTTTCCGCTTCCGCAAGGGCATTCGGACCGTACTCACACAGCCGCTTTGCCGCCTCTTTCTTACTCAGTCCCTTAGAGCTGCTCTCAAGCAGGCGCTCTGTCTCTGCGCGATCCTTCTGATACCAGGCCATGTCTACCTCTTCTCCCATATTTTTTAAACTCAATCTATTCTAACCGCTTCCCTTTCTACTGCCCAGTCCCATTTTCTCAAAAATCTCCAGATCTTTAATCTCAAAAGTTCCCTCACTTGCAGAACATGACTTTTCCAGTCGCAAGAGGCGAAAGCCATCGAAAACAAAAGGACCGGCCACTCCCCGTCAGTGCTTTGTGCGCCGACAGGATCTGTTGTGGTCAGTCCTCTTCTTCTCTCAATGCAGCAATGATTTTATTGTGTCATTCAAATCCTGTCTTCTCAAGCCTGCTCAAAGCTGCTGATACAGCCCTTCTCCTTGCGGTCGGCAATCTCCTGACGCATCTGAGGCAGTTTTTCCTCCAGATCAAATCTGGACAAGAGAACAAACATAACAATTAAGGCAAGCAGGGGAATCACAATGGAGAAACCATAAATGGCCATCTTCGTCGCCAGCGGGGCAACCGCCAACTTTGAATTATATCCGACTCCGCCTAAGACGGCCACCAGATTGTCATTGCCAAAAATCCATTTGCAATAAAAAGTTCCGGCGCCTGCAGTAATCCCATACATGATGTTGCAGAGCAGATTGACGACCAGAACAATGACCCAGTAGCGATTGTGGAAAAGCTTCTCAATTGCCTGGCGGAAAGGAACCTTCTCTTCATCCGCAGCGGGAAGACCCTCTGCCCCGGCCTCCGTCACGCTCTCACGGCTGGTTACAAAGGCCACCACCATGGCCAGGATAATAATAGCTCCAATAATAACAGAATACTTAATCCAGGCTGCCTGATCCCCACCCAGGGCATTGGTAATGGGAATGATGAGAATTGCCTGTATGAAGCCGGCAATATAGCCCAAAGCAGCGCGGCAGGTTCCCATGAACCCTCTCTCCTCCTGGCTGTTGGTTCTGACTGCCATCAGGGAACCATAGGGAATGGCCACCGCTGTGTAGAAGGCCGCCGTCAGAAGAACATTGGTAGCCAGAGCATAGAGAATGGGAAGCCAGCCCTCTCCTTTTGGAACCAGAAAAAACAAAACTGTAGCGATTCCCATGGGGATCCCCGCCTTCAAAAACCAGGGACGGTATTTCTGCTTGCCGGGAGCCGTATGATCAACAATGTTCCCCATAATTAAGTCTGTAAAAGCATCGATGATCTTGCTGAGCAGAAGAACGGTCGCGACCGCGCCTGCTGCCAGTCCTACTTTGCCCGTATAGAAATCGGTGATCTGTCCAATTAAGGTCATGCCCAGATTCAAGGCAAACTGTCCTGCGGCGTCTCCGAAATAATCTCCGGCCCGCATCACCTTCTGAATTCCATCCATAAGTCCCGCTCCTATCTGACCAAAAAGTTCAAGCAGGAACTTGGATTTGAAGTCTCCTCTTTCATCTCCGCTCTGGATTCACATGCCTGCCGATTGCCCTTCCGTTCACGTCACAGCTGCTCTCAGACAGGCTGATACAAATTTTCACCAAAACATACTTGGAAATGTTGTACCAAAAACATACACAAGATATTTGTCCGGATATACTTTTTGTGCTACATTTTGACTGTATCTCGATTATCTTCTTTATGGGAGAAGAGGATAAAAATGCGCCGGCATACCGCGATAAAGATACAGGCATCTATTAAGTTGTGAAAACAGCGGTCTTCCAGGACTTCTCTCCGACAGTCTTCTCCTGCTGTTTTCCAGTTCACGAAAGGAGACACAGGTGGGCTTTCAACTAACTGCCGATGGCTTTGCCAAAACCATCGACGCTCTCAAAGAGCACTATCTTATCTATGCTCCCGTTCTCAAGAAAGGTACCGGCCGCTTCACTGACACCGATATTGTCCGCTATGACTTTGTCAATGAGGCTTCTGAAATCGAACTGGAACGGAAATCAGACTATGCGTTTAAGGAGTTTCTAACCCCTCTCTCCGAGACCCTCCTCTTTTTCACCGAAGATCAGGTCAAGGCCGCGGATATTCCAGACAAACCCGTCTTAATCTTTCTGCGCAGCTGTGACCTGCATGCCGTCAGACGCCAGGATGACATGTACTTAAATAACGGCTGGACCCCCGACTGGTTCTTCAAGCGCCGCCGCGACCTGGTCAAGTTTGTTTTGATTGGCTGCAAAAAGTCTTATCAGAACTGTTTCTGTGTTTCCATGGGCAGCAATCGATCCGAGGACGGCTATGTCTTCTCTGTAGAGACGGACGGCGACGGCTTCGCCTGCGATGTTCCTGACACTGGCTTTGTCCCCTTCTTTGCCGCCGGACAGGCCGCGGACATCAAGCCTTCTTATGTGACGAAAAACGACTTCGAGGTTCGTGTTCCTGATCAGGTCCCAGGCGCCGTCTTAAAACATGCCCTCTGGGATGAGTACTCTTCCCGCTGCATCGGCTGCGGCCGCTGCAACTATGTCTGCCCCACCTGTACCTGCTACACCATGCAGGACATTTTCTATCATGAAAATGGAAAAGTGGGCGAACGACGCAGAGTTGCTGCCGCCTGCATGGTCGACGGATTCACCAATGTCGCCGGCGGCGGTGAATACCGAAAGAGCCAGGGAGAGCGCATGCGCTACCGCGTTCTGCACAAGATTTCCGACCACAGGAAGCGATTTGGAGAGAATATGTGCATCGGCTGCGGCCGCTGTGACGATGCCTGTCCCGAGTATATCTCCTACTCCAACATTCTGAACAAGGTCACTGATGCGGTGGAAAACCTCGGAAAGGAGGTACAGTAAATGTCTGAGAACGCTTATCTCCCCTTCCCGTCCAAAATTCTTGATGTCATCAGGCATACAGCCAAGGAGTATACCTTCCGCATGGAATTCATCGGCGAGGTTAAGCCCGGTCAGTTCTTCGAGGTCTCTGTGCCTAAATTCGGTGAAGCACCCATTTCCGTCTCTGGAATCGGTTCAAACTATGTGGATCTGACCATCCGCAGGGTCGGCCGGGTCACCAATGAGGTCTTCGAGTCTTATGCAGGACAGAACCTCCTTCTCCGCGGTCCCTATGGCAATGGCTTTGATGTCGATCTCTACCGTGACGGCGAGACGGTCGTCGTCGCCGGCGGTACCGGCGTCTCCCCTGTCCGCGGCGTCATAGACGCTTTGGCCAGTATGGAAAACGCCAAAGACAAGTTTGTCATTGCCGGTTTCAGAAGCCCTGACGATATGCTTTTTCGCGATGATTTGCAGCGCTGGGATGACGCCCTGAACCTGACACTGACGGTTGATGGTGCACCGGAAGGCTACAAAGGCAATATCGGACTTGTCACAAAGTACATCGCCGACCTTCCCCTTAAGGATATCCCCACTGCCAAAGCAGTTGTCGTCGGTCCTCCTCCCATGATGAAGTTCACCATTATCGAACTTCAGAAGCGTGGCTTTAAAGACGATCAGATCACCGTATCCTATGAGCGCAAGATGTGCTGCGGGCTCGGAAAATGCGGTCACTGCCGTGTCAATGATAAGTACATCTGTCTGGATGGCCCCGTATTTAACTACAGCCAGGCCAAAGATATGATGGATTAAGGAGGGCAAAATGGGAACATTAGATGTAAATGTCGGCAAGATGAAGAAAAACGCCTTCCGCTATTCCAAGGTGAGGGGCGAGACCGCCTCCCGTGTGCGCATTCCCGGCGGCGTCATTGACTCAAAATCCTTAGGACGTGTGGTTGAGATCGCGGAAAAGTACGGCAAGGGTGTCATTGATATCACCAACCGCCAGGGAATTGAGATCCCGGGGATCAAGTTCGAAGATATGGATGCCGTCAACAAAGAGATCCAGCTGGTCATTGACTCCTTACATATCAACCAGGAGATTCCCGACACCGGCTACGCCTCCTCCGGCACCCGCAATGTCGAGGCCTGCCCGGGCGCAAGACTCTGCCCCTTCGGCTGCTATGACACCACCGCTTTTGCTCAGAAGATGGAGAATACCATCTTCCCCAATGACCGTCACGTTAAGATCGCCTTCACCGGCTGTTCCAACGACTGCGCCAAAGTTCGCCTGGCTGACTTCGGCATCATTGGCATGACAGAGCCTCAGTATGACTCTGACCGCTGTGTCTCCTGCGGTCAATGCGTGGACTACTGCCAGCGCCGGTCCGTCGGAGCCCTCAGCATGGTCAACAATAAGATCGTCCGTGACACCGCCAAATGTGTGGGCTGTGGCGTCTGCGTCCACTACTGCCCCACCCGGGCCTGGACCAGGTCTAAGGAGCGCTACTTCCGCCTTGTTCTCCTGGGCCGCACCGGCAAGAAGAATCCCCGTCTGGCGGAAGACTTTATCAAGTGGTGCGATGAAGAGAGCATCCTGAAAATGGTTAAGAACGCTTACGCCTACATCGAAGAATATATCGATCCCAATGCGGTAGAACACAAAGAGCATATCGGCTATATTGTTGACCGCACCGGCTTCGAGAAGTTCAGGGAATACATCATGGACGGCGTAGAGCTCGGTCCCAAGGCCGAAGTTGCCGATACCCTCTACTGGGGCGGCAAGCACTATAATCAGTACGGCGGCTGAATTATTCTTTCTCCAAATACAACAAACAGTATGGTGTTTTTTCGCAAATCAGAGCGAGAACCAGAAAGCCTTTTCTATCCTTATTCCGAGGTAAAATATGAGAGCATCAAAAACACGGACATCCAGGCATGCATCTGTGTTTTTGGTGCTCTTTCTTCTGCTTCTAAGCGCCAGTCTTGCTTCCATTGCTCTTGGCAGCGTTCGAATCTCTCTTTCGGATCTATTCGGAGTTCTGTCCGGCCGCATCCGGACAGGTACTGACTACACTCTCATTCTTCAGATCCGCATCCCCCGAACCCTTGCCTGCATAGGAGCGGGACTTGGTCTGTCTACCTCCGGTCTCATCTTACAGAATGTCATGAACAATTCTCTTGCCTCCCCCAATACCATTGGCGTCAACTCCGGGGCAGGCTTTGCCGTCATGTTCTCCATGGTCTTCTTTCCCGCCGCCATCGCCTCCAGAAGTTTCTTTGCCTTCACCGGAGCCCTGATCAGCTCCCTTCTTATCTTCGGCCTGGCCTACCTGACAGATTCCTCCCGCATCACCATCATCCTGGCAGGCATCACGGTCTCTGCCTTCTTAAGTGCCGGAATAAGTCTGATCAAGATCTTGGACAGTGATCTTCTGATCAACATCAATACCTTTCTGATCGGCAGCCTCTCCGCCATGACCTATGCGCAGATCTTCATTCCCCTTGTCATGATTGTCACTGCTTTTCTCATCACTGCTCTCCTGTCCAATGGGCTCAACATCCTCTCCCTGGGTGATGACATCGCCTCCGGGCTGGGGATGAATGTTCATCGCATTCGCCTGATCTTTCTGATTCTGTCCTCTCTTCTGGCCGGAGCTGTCATCTCCTACGCCGGGCTGATTTCTTTCGTAGGCCTGATTGTCCCCCATATCGCCAGAAGAATCTTTGACAGTGACAACCGCCTTCTTCTCCCCGCCTCCGGCTTGCTGGGCGCTGTCTATGTCCTCTTCTGCGACCTGCTTGGACGTACTTTGATCGCCCCCTACGAACTGCCGGTCGGTATCATCATGAGCTTCATTGGAGGACCTTTCTTCCTCTATCTTTTGCTCAGGAAGAAAGGAGGACGCCGCCTTGGATAAGCAGATATCGCATGATCTTCAATTCGCTTCCGCTGATATCTCAGTTGGCCATACGCCCATTCTGCATCATGTTTCCCTGTCTTTTCCACAGGGACAGATTACGGTTCTTCTGGGGCCCAATGGCTGTGGCAAGACCAGCCTTCTCCAATGCCTCAACGGCATGTCCACTGTCACTTCCGGCTCCCTGACCTATCAGGGCAGATCACTGATCGATATGCCGGGACGCGAACGGGCCAGAAAGATCGCCTTTCTCCCCCAGGTCCGCTCTATCATCCCGAGCATTCCGGTACACACCCTGGTCGAACACGGGCGCTTCCCCTATCAGGGATTCTCCCGCAGGCCAAACGCCGAAGACCGCAGACTTGTCGACCAGGCTATGAAAGCCTGCGGTGTCCTTCACTACGCAGACTGCAGTGTCGAGACCCTCTCCGGCGGTATGCGGCAGAGGGTCTTCCTTGCCATGGTCTTAGCGCAGGCCTCCCCTGTCATTGTTCTCGACGAGCCAACGACCTATTTGGATCCAAAATCCCAGAGAGAAATCATGGATCTTGCGGCTTCTCTGCGTGATCAGGGAAAGACCATCATCATGGTTCTGCACGATCTGGCCCAGGCCGCCCGCACTGCCGACCATCTCGTCGTCATGTCCGATACGCGCAAAATAGCTGCCTCCGGTTCAAGAGAGGAAATCCTGGCTGGATCCGCCATTTCTGATGTCTTCGGCGTATCCATGCACAAGGTTGCGATTGACGGAGAATGGCATTATCTCTTCTTCTGAGAACAAAACTTTCTTCCACTTTTCATCGCCCAAAATACCGTAAATACTGGAATACACGCACTGCGAGTATTCCAGTGACATAAATAATCGCACGATAATTTTCAATATTATCGTGCGATTATTTTTCATCATATCGGGTTGATATCAACAGGCAGATCGCCCACATCTCCCTCGAATTCTCTTGGCTAAAGTCGAAGAAGAGGCCATCTCTCAGCCAATCCCTCCCAGACGAATTCCGGCAACCAAGGCAAGAATACAGAGGAAACAGTAGACATATTTACCCAGGGGAACGAACCAGGGGCCAATCTTTCGCTTAGAACCCATGGTTACCTGTTCCATGACGAAATCCCTGCCGCAGAACCAGAAGAACATGAGAGCCGCTAAGAAGGCACCCGTGGGGCAGATATAGTTGCTGACAAAATCCATCCAGTCAGAGACAATGCCCTGAATGGCAATCGCGACAACAACACCGATCACCCCGATGGTGATAACAGCCGGAAGCCTCTTGAAGCGGAGCTTCTCCTGCAGGGTTGCTACCGGAGCCTCATAGAGGTTGATCAGAGAACTGATCCCGGCGAAGAGAACACAGGTGAAGAAAACCATGCAGATGATTCTTCCGCCCGGCATTCCGTTGAATACATTGACCAGCCAGATGAACATGAGACCGGGGCCGCCCTTGGACAGGTCTGCGCCGCCGGCAGCCATGGAAGGAATGATAACGCAGGCGGCCAAAAGAGCAGCCAGGGTATCAAAGACGGCGACAATGCGCCCGGAGGAGACCACATCTTCCTTCTTGGAAAGGTATGAGCCGTAGATTACGGTTCCATTGCCCGCAACAGACAGGGAGAAGAAAGCCTGACCGAAGGCAAAGATCCAGAGCAGGGGATCCGTCAGCCTCTTGGGATCAATGGTAAAAATGTAGTGATAACCAGAGATTGCTCCCGGCAAGGTCGCAATATAGATGCCAAGTCCCACAAACATGAAAAAGAGGGCGGGCATCATGAATTTATTGGCTTTCTCAATACCGCCGGCAACTCCCAGGGCCATAATCAGGAAGTTGAAGATCAGGGCAATCACAAGCCAGACGTTGTTGCCCATAGTGACAGCTGTTCCACCAAAGAGACCGCCGATCTGATCCATATCCTGCCCCAGAGAGGACAGATGTCCGCTGTAGGCCAGGAAGAAGTACTTAATAATCCAGCCGACAACACAGGAGTAGCCGATTGCAAGGGCCAAAGATCCCAGAACCGGAATCAGGCCGATGGCCTCTCCGATTGCCCGCTTGCCAAAGCGCCTCTCGGTCGCCATGCCGAAAGCCCCCATGGGACCGGCTGCGGCAGAGCGGCCCAGAGCCATCTCCCCGATCACACCGGTCTGACTGACCAGAAATACACAGATAAAATAGGGAATCAAAAATGTCATTCCGCCCCAGATGGAAACCATAATCGGAAATCTCCAGATATTTCCCATGCCGACGGCGGAACCGATACAGGCCATGATGAATCCTGCCCTGGAAGAGAACCCGTCACGACTCGCTCCTGAATCACTCATATGCTTACCCCCTTGCCGCGGCTCCTCTCTCCTCTTTGCCTCCCCCAGGCAAGGAGGAGAAGCCGCAGGTTATCTATTGATCGCAAAGTTCTTCCCTGCTGGGCTCATAGGGCTCAAGCCAGGCGTGGAAATGACGCATGGGAAGGGTTCTTCCGAAAGTAATCTTCAGATTTGGAATCGTGTCACGATCCTTATAGAGCTGTGCCGCAGCAGCAATGATGTAATCCATGTGCTGCTTGGAGTACTGGCTTCTGTTGATGGCCAGACGAACCACATTGCAGACCTCAGCCTTCTGCTCCGG
This sequence comes from Lachnospiraceae bacterium AF51-6-b8A, assembly GCA_027682585.1. Classification (GTDB taxonomy): domain Bacteria; phylum Bacillota; class Clostridia; order Lachnospirales; family Lachnospiraceae; genus Shuttleworthia. The sequence continues at coordinate 80,733 of JAQCZH010000002.1, forward strand.
AGTCTTCAGATCATACTCCATGGAGAAGTCCCCCAACTCAGAGCAGCGAATCCCATAGCGATGGATCATTTCAAGAGAGAGCGCCTGTCCTGCGAAGCTCTCATGATCTCTCTTATAGCCGAAGAACTTGTCGACATCAATGTAGACCCCATGTCCGCCGGCGGGAAGAACCACCGGTACACCTGCCTGATGCAGTCCCTGAGCCAGGTACTCGCACTGTCTTACACGCTCATCCTGGTACTCAAATCTCTGCTCCTCATAGAGGCCGACGCAGAGAGCCATGATATCATGTCCGGACATTCCGCCATAGGAATCATTGCCGTAAGCGGAAATCTGACGAACCTTGAGCAGGTGTCCGATATCTACCTTGACACTTCCATCCTCGTTGAATTCAGAGAAATTCTTCCAGAAGTAGCCCTTGTCACGGAAAGCCAGCAGACCGCCCATGTTGGCATGTCCATTCTTCTTCAGAGACGCGGATACCACATCGAAGTAAGAGAACATCTCCTTGGCGATCTCAGCGATCGACTTGTCCGCGTAGCCCTCCTCATTCATCTTGATGAAGTAGCAGTTCTCAGCCCAACGGGCGCCATCCATAACGAAGGGGATGCCGTGCTTGTGAGCAATTGCGGAGACAGCTCTCATATTGGCCATAGAGACGGGCTGGCCACAGACGGAGTTATTGGTTACCGTCGTGTAAATGAGGGGAACATTCTCAATGCCAACCGACTCAAGAAGCTGATTGAGCTTGTCAATATCCATATCACCCTTGAAGGGGTTCTTCTCATACTTGCCGCCCTCGGGAACCTCGAAGAGAATCTCCTTGTGGAAGAGGTTGCGGGGCACACTGCCCATCTGCTTAATATTGCCCTCAGTGGTATCAAAATGCGCGTTTGACGGGATGGTGAAAACCTTGCCTGGATAACGTCTGGCCAGAAGAGGCTTGATGACATCAAAGAGCAGAGCCTCAGCACAGCGTCCCTGAGGAACGATAAAAGTGTTGGGTCTCTCCAGCTGATAGGATCCGCCGTTGATGAAGCCACCCTCGGTATCAACCAGATAGAGCTCATCCATCATCTTCTCCACATCGTCCTTGTCGACGCCGCTTCGGAGAAGGTCAATGGCCCTCTTCTGCTGATCTCCTCTCTCCCAGACATCGCGGAAGGCATCCAGCAGAACATAGTAGCCCTTATTTCTTCCGTAGGACTCATCGCCCAGGAACATAGCTCCCCACTGGGCATCGGTCATAGATGTTGTGCCGGAATCGGACAGGCAGTCCACATAGAGCATACCTGCAGGGAAGGCGAATTCATTGTAATGCGTAGCCTGCAGGGCCCGTAATCTCTGCTCTGCCGTTACGGTTGGCAGGTTGCGAACAACGTGTGTAAAAGACTTTGGCGCTTCAACATTCAAAGGATATTCCATCATTATACCTCCTGTAAATACAATAGAAGGCGCAGCCGGCGCGTGTTCTATTGTCATGATAATTTACATACCCCGGTCATCGACTCCCCTATGGTCGAACCGACTGGCGGACGGTATCGGTTTCCTGTTCTTGTCTTATCCCCCCTTTCTCTCCCGGTTCCATTTGACTGCTTTAGTCAAATGACTTTGTGAGATAATTTTATCACTATCTCTAGTTTTTTCAATTCGTATTGTCTGATTTATATAATATATACGATATTAGCTTTCTATTTTTATCTATTTTGCACGTTCTTCTTTCTTTTTCGCCTGCCGGATCAGATGTATGTGAGAATATTTTTGCATTATTTCGCTTTTTCTGCTATGGTGAGGCCACAGGAAAGGCGGCTATGCTATGAAAGAAAACAAACTTCGTCAATATTGTCAGTTGGTCTCTTTCTTAGGACAGGCTCTGGGCCCGGACTACGAAGTCGTTCTCACCGATCTCCATTCGATTCTGGCGATCAGCAACGGGCAGGTGAGCGGGCGCGCCGTCGGCGGGCCTCTGAGCGACATCGCCCTTAAGATCTTACAGGCCAATCGGCAGGCCAAAGGCTCCTGTATCCTCAACTACCAGGGAAAGGGCATCAACGGAAAGCTTCTTCGCTGCTCCACCTTTTTTCTAAAAGGAGCAGGCGGACGCCTGGAGGGTTTGCTCTGTGTCAACTTCGACGACTCCCGCTATCACGAACTTGCCCAGAAGATCTTCGTCCTCTGCCATCCAGATTCTTATATTCAGCAAAATGTTCAGATCAATCAGGTCTCTCAGACCGGTTCCGAGACCTTCTATTCTGATCTTTCCACTCTCATCGATGATATGTTTGCCAGAGTCAACGACGCCTCCCCCGGATTCGACGGCAAGTTGAGTTACCGGGACAAACTCAAGATTGTCTCCTCCCTCTACCAGAACGGGGTTTTCTCCGTCAAGGGAACCATTCCGGAGGTCTCTGCCCGCCTTGGGGTCTCTGCTGCCACTCTCTACCGCTATATCAATAAAGTCAAGGGAGAGGCGGTGCCTGCCATGCCATGAGGGAAAATGCCGTCATGAAAACATCGTGGCAAAACGACTTCCATCTTACTTATTTCTTCCTGCGAAAACGATCCAGGAAGGAACCTGCTGACATGAATTTTGCATTCGGATCCGCTGCGCATACGTAATCATAGAGATTATTCTCCTCGCCATCCCGGATTCGCTTCATCACTCTTTGCACCGGCCAGAATATGCTTGTTCCAATCTGTACCTGAATATTTAATTCGCCCTGCGGATCACTGTCATCCGTCTTCCAGCTTCCATGATAGGCCCGGTTCATGGTCTCGCCCACATAGCTTCCAATCGCGAAAATAATGGAACCGCTGTTCCCCTCGAACAGCCGGGGATTTTCCTGAATCCAGCGCTCGATCTCCCGGATCGATTCCAGAGAGTAATCCGCCCTGTATCCTGTTTGACTGAGATTTCCCGCTGCCCACTCACTGGCCGTGTGAATATCTTCCATCAGCGTGTGTTTCTGTGCCATATCATACTCCTCTCTCCATCTCCGCCATCGCCAACCCCATGATAGAGACTGGCTCTCATTTGAAAGATGACATGCTCTTATTTCGATCCCCCCTGTTTTGGGAAAAGGATATCCGCAACCCCCTCATAGGCCTTGCCCCAATTGGCATTGGGCTTGATCTGATAGAGGAACTTATCCATCATGTGAAACTTCCCCTGCTTAACCGCAGTCAGGCTCTGCCAGGCAGGATCCGATGAAAGGGTCTTGTCAACCGCCTGCTTGGCCTTATCCGTATCTGACCCCATTGTCGTGGCAAAGATATAGTCCGGATTCGACGCTACGACCGCCTCCATAGAGAAATCACCCTTGATAGAGGAATCCGTGTCAGCTACATTTTTTGCGCCCAGATCCTTGAGTATCTCACCCAGGACAATCTCATTGCTCCCCATGACCTTAATGGCGCCGGAGCTGGCCACGCGAATGACAAGAACCCTTGGATGCGATCCGTCCGCCCGTTTCTTGACCTGAGCGATCTGCTCCTGTACCTTGATTCCATTCTGCTCATACAGATCCGTCCTGCCCGTGATATCCGTCATGATCTTCAGCATGGACAGGTAATCGTCGAAGGAATCCACCTTGAAGAAGGCTGCCGGGATGCCTGCCTGTTTCAATTGATCATAGAGCCCCGTCTGAGCGTCAAATTTGGATGACCCTATGATAAAGTCAGGCTTTTCAGAGATCAGCTGTTCTAAATTGGGATGATACTGGTCTCCCAGATTTACAACATCATTTCCCAATTTGAGATTGGAGTTGGCCCAGGAATCCTTTACTGTCGCTGACACCGTACCGCCGGCAGACTGCCAGACATCTACGAAAGATCCCATAAGAACTGCCACCTTCTTCGGATTCTTAACAGTGATCTCATGACCGAGAGAATCCTTAAAAGTCACCCCCCTGTCCTGTTTTTCCGCCTCCTGATTAACAGCCTGCTGTCCGGCCGGCCGGCCGCAGCCCGCCAGGAGAATGGCGGACATTGCCAGGGCCAAAAATACTCTCATCTTTTTCATTCTTTCTCTCCTTTTTCTTAATCTCCTCCAGGGATTCCATCACTTTATGATCACATGCCCTATCAGTAGGACTATTTTTCTCCAAACTCTCTCCACAGCGGATCATTTTTCTAAAATTTCCGTCACACGGCGGCACAGAACAGGAACCACTTCCTCCATGAACCAGGGGTTTTTCCCCTGCCAGCGGAAGTTCAGGGGAGATGGATGCACAATTGGGAAATACTTGGGCAGATACTCCTGATATGCCCGCACTGTCTCTGTCAGATTCCGTTTGGCCTCCTTGCCCAGATAATAATCTATCGCATATTTCCCGATCAGGATCGTCAGCTGAATCCGATCCATATATCTGAGAATTTCCGGATGATACTCCTGCGCGATGAACCTGCGGGGCGGCTTATCCCCGCTCCCGGAGACGGATTTTCCCGGAAAATAGAAGTCCATTGGCATAATCGCAATATCTCTGGAATAGAAAATATCTCTGTCAATTCCCATCCAGTCCATCAGCTTCTCTCCGGACTTGTCATTGAATGGAATCAGAGACTCCTCCACCTTCTTGCCCGGTGCCTGCCCGATGATGAGAATCCTGGCCTCTTTGTGCAGTTGATAGACCGGCGGGATATCTCGCCTGGTATATTCCGCGTTGCGGGGATCTTCTTCCAGACGTCTGGTCAATTCATCAACACTCTTCATTCCTTGCCTTCTCCTCCTGTTCACTCATCATTGCTCTTCACAAGGGTTATTTTGTATATGTTATATCATCTTTAAAAACATTTTTGATGTAACTACAACAGATCTCACCTTAATCAGGAACATTCTTTGCATATGGCCGTCTGCTCACAAGTCCTCAATGATGTCGCAAATGTTGTTCATCACAGAACAGAGCAGATCATAACTTTCTCCTCTCGCATATGTACACGCTGATAAAGTGCACTGGTTCCTGTAAGTGGATATCGCCAACTGAAAATACGGCACCGGTTTTGCTGCTGCGCCAATGAAAACATCCGAAACAGAATTCCCCCGGAACACCAGACGTCTCTCATCAATTTTCCCTAAATTTGTATACGAAATCAAAGGAACAGAGATTTTTGAGGAAAGCACTTTTCCCAAAACCGAGAGAGGGAGCATACGATATAAAATATGCAGTAAAATCGGTTCTTTCAGACAGAGACTGCTCTTTTTCTGTGCGCGCATCTGCGCGGAAATTTTATTGCAGATGTTTTCAAAAGTATTCTTCCCATTCAAATGAATCTGACAGTAATAGTTTCCCGTCAAATTGCAGATCGAGCTGTTTGCATTTGTATTAAATCTGCGAAGATCGACCGGGCAGGGGATGGTCATATCATTCCATCCGAACATATTGTGTAATGTCAGAATATATGCCGCAAGCAAAATATCATTTACACTGGGACGGTATTCTATTGCACAGGAGCGATATCGCTCCAATTTTGACAGGCTCATTCTTCTTACGATCAGTCTAGGCCTTTGACCACTTTCATTTAACGGCAAATGCCGTTCCACATCTGCATGTTCTGCCTGCGCCCTTGCAAACAGAATTTTTACTTTTTGCATGATCGTAAATCGATCTGTCACCTGAGCAAAACTTCTATCTGTATTTATCTGCATTTGTATTTTTGTCGGACAGCACGAATATAATTCAGCCAAAAGATACAGCAACTGTTCAAATCCTCTTCCGTCACAAAGCAAATGACTTGCAATGACGCAAAGAGAATCCCTTTCTTCCCCGCATATCCAATAAATTTTCAACGGCACATCAATCCCAATCTCAAGTGAAGATAATAATGAATCATTTTCAATCCTCGAAAAATCTTTCCCAGCGCTTATACTTGTCAGGATTTCTTGACAGGGAATTTTGGAATATGGGTCAGGGCCACGCCACACCCCCATTTTCATATCATACCTGCACCGTAAAATCGGATATGACGAGACCAATGCTTCTATCGCATCCCTTAATCTTTTCCCCTCCAGTTTTTCATGAAAACGAATACATCCTCTGACAACAGGTTTCTGAACAAAACCATAAAAAAATTGCATAAAGTCAAACGGCTGTCCTTTTAATTTCATAAGAAATATGTGTCCCCGTAAAATGTTATACATTGATAAACTTCACATCTTAGTTTAAACCAAAAAAATGTATACCGCTACTTCTTTTAAAGGCAGACAGACAGTGATTATACTGCAGAATTTTGAAGTTCGAATTCCATGTGCTGTCAACAGTATTTGAATTACAGATCATTAAGATCTTCTTGTCTACCATTTTGTGCATCAGACGCTCTCTTTCTTTCGGCGCTGTATTGAATTTCCTTCCCGATCCGATTACAATATTTTTGTAGGACTTGTTAAATATTTAACAAGAAAATTTTTTCACTGTCAGGTTAGAAGAAAGTGGGGAACAAAAAATGCAGAGATTTACTTTACCAAGAGATCTGTATCATGGTCCGGATGCCTTAGAGGCGCTGAAGACCTTAGGCGGCAAGAAAGCCATCCTCTGTGTCGGCGGCGGTTCCATGAAGAGGGCCGGCTTCTTAGACAAGGCCATCTCCTATCTCAAGGAGGGCGGCATGGAGGTAGAACTCATCGAAGGCATCGAATCCGACCCCTCCGTTGAGACTGTTATGAAGGGCGCTCAGAAGATGTCTGAGTTTGAGCCCGACTGGATCGTTGCCATGGGCGGCGGTTCTCCCATCGACGCGGCCAAGGCCATGTGGATCAAGTACGAGTATCCCGATACGACCTTTGAGGATATGTGCAAGGTCTTCGGTCTTCCCAAGCTGCGCACCAAGGCTAAGTTCTGCGCCATTTCCTCTACCTCCGGCACCGGTACCGAGGTAACCGCCTTCTCTATCATTACCGACTACGAGAAGGGAATCAAATATCCCCTCGCAGACTTTGAGATCACTCCCGATGTCGCCATCGTTGATCCCGCTCTGGTTGCTTCCATGCCCCAGAAGCTGATCGCTCATACCGGAATGGATGCGATCACCCACGCCATCGAGGCCTATGTCTCTACCGCCAACAGCTATTTCACCGATCCTCTGGCTCTGGTTTCCGCCAATACCATCAAGGAATCTCTGGTAGCTTCCTACAATGGCGATCAGGATGCCCGTGCCAGGATGCACGACGCCCAGTGCATGGCCGGCATGTCCTTCTCCAATGCCCTCCTTGGCATTGTTCACTCCATGGCACACAAGACCGGAGCGGTCTTCGCGGACTATGGCGCTCACATCATCCACGGGGCGGCCAACGCTATGTACCTGCCCAAGGTTATCGCTTTCAACGCCAAGGACGAGACCGCCAAGAAGCGCTACGGTCAGATCTGCGATTTCATCGGAGTCGACGGTGCCAGCGATGACGAGAAGATCGCCAATCTCATTGCCCTTCTTCGCAAGATGAACGATGAGCTTAATATCCCTCACTGCATCAAGAACTATGGAGCGGACTCCTATCCCACCGAGCAGGGCTTTGTCCCGGAGAAGGTCTTCCTTGAGAGACTTCCCGAGATCGCCAAGAACGCCATTGCCGATGCCTGCACCGGCTCCAATCCCCGTATTCCAAGTCAGGAGGAGATGGAGATGCTGCTTAAGACTTGCTACTATGACACGGAAGTGGATTTCTAAATTTATTCCTGTTTTCCAGAAGATTCAGGCACACGCGAGAGTTCGTCTCTCGCGTGTGCTTTTTCGTTACATAAAAGCCCCCCCTGCCAGAACAATTTATGTTCAGCAAAGAGGCTTCCTATCAAATTGAGGACAATCGCATGCTCTGTGACAATCAAATACTCACAGAGCGTCCCCTGTCAGATTTTTACATGATTCACATCAGCTGCAGAGCCTTACAATGGCCTCTGCGTAGACCTTGGCGGCAATCATAATGTTGTCAATATCGAAGAACTCATCAGCTCCATGCATGCGGGTATCCCGACCGGGGAGAACCGCGCCAAAGGCGACGCCGTTGTCCACATCGTGCACATAGGTCCCGCCGCCGATAGCCAGGCACTGGCCCTTCAGCCCCGTAACGTCTTCATAGGAGGACAGCAGGGTGCGGATAAAGTCACTGTCCGCGGAGACTGCATGAGGAGGAACCATCCCGTCAGATACGAAAGTGAAACCGGCCTCCTCCAGCTTCTTCTGAGCGATCTTCTCACAGTTCTCCTCATTGGAAGAGAGAGGCGTTCTGGCGTCGAACTTAAAATAGAGCCTCTTCTCATCACACCGAAAGAGATCCAGCGTTGCGGTCAGGGGACCGGACTCGGCGTCCTCATTGGCGATGCCCAGGGCGGAACCGTCCGTCACACCATAGGGAAAGAGTTCCGGAATCTTCCGATAGAGCGCTGTACTCTGGCACTCTGCCAGAGGAAGACGATTGATCAGAAGGACTGCTGCCAGCCCGGCATTGCGTCCTGTCTGCGGTGTGGAGGCATGGGCGGATTCCCCGATAATCGTCAGTTCCCTGTCACCGGTCTGACGGATCTCAACCCCGCACTCTTCTTGAATCTGGGCAACAGCCGTCCTGACAACGGGCATATCGAGCTCCAGTCCCTCGAAGGCGACAACCGCCTTCTGCGGAACTGCATTGATGGCAATTCCGGCATCCAGCCTGGTCACTCTGGGCTTCACCTGGGCAGAAGCTGCATCCAGTTCCCTGGTAAAGGCGGCCTTGAACTGCCCCAGTTCCACATTGATGATGGGGAAATCCGCGTCAGGGGAGAAAGTCATAGGAGCCGGTTTCTGACTGGCATAATAATGTTCGATATCTTTCGTCCCGGTCTCCTCCTGAGAACCCACGATCAGACGGACATTCTTAGTCAGAGGCGTCTTCGTCTCTCGGATCGCCCGCATCGCGTAGGCGGCGCAGAGCATCGGTCCCTTGTCATCACTGGTACCGCGGCCCCAGAGTTTACCATCCTTCTCGATAATCGTGAAGGGATCCGTCACCGTCCAGCCCTCACCGGCAGGGACAACATCGGAGTGAGCCAGCATGTCCAGATTGGCTGGCAGGCTTGGATCAAAGTCCGCGTAACCGATGTAGTTCTCCATATTATGGGTGGCAAATCCATAGCCTGCAAAGAGTTCCAGCGCCTTGTTCAGGGCCTTGCAGGGCTCTTCTCCAAAAGGCATCTCCTCTTTCGGGGAAGACTCCACAGAGGGAATCCGGCACAGGGTTTTGATATCGTCCAGCAAATCCTGCTGATGGGCATCCAGCCACTCGTTGATTTTTTGATTCATATTCCTTCCTTTCTCAACTGTTGCAAGAAAATATCTGTCTGTTCAAGGTCTGCTGCTGATCGCTATATCACTTCTCCCCATTTGCTGCAGGATCCTTAAGCGCATATGATCCCAGAAGATAATCAATAAACTGCTGGGCCGTTCTGCCGGAGAATCCCCCATGACTGAGTTCCCATACATTGGCTTTGGCGCGAAGCTCCTCCCGGCTGATGGTCAGTTCCGGATAACGGGCCGCAAGAGTCTCTACAATATGGATGAATTCCTTCGGCGAGGGCTTGAAGTAGCCAATCTGCAGACCGAAGCGGGCTGACAGGGACAGCTTCTCCTGAACGGTATCATTCTTGTGGACATCGTCATCCTCGTGATCCGTCTTGTCCCTCCAGGTCTCGCGAACCAGATGCTTGCGGTTGGAGGTGGCGTAGATCAGGACATTCTCCGGCTTGGGCTCCAGACCTCCCTCAATAATCGCCTTCAGATACTTGTACTCCAGCTCACTCTCCTCGAAAGAGAGGTCGTCCATGTAAATGACAAAACGGTAGTTGCGGTTCTTAATCTGATTGATGATCTTGGCCAGGTACTGAAACTGGTGCTTATAAATCTCGATGATGCGAAGCCCCTGACTGTAGTAGGCATTCAGAATTGCCTTGACTGAGGTGGACTTGCCGGTGCCGGCGTCGCCGTAGAGGAGAACATTGTTGGCCTTGCGGCCTGCGACAAACGCCTGCGTATTATCGACCAGTTCCTTCTTCTGCATTTCATAGCCGACAATATCCTCCAGATGAATATCCAGGGTATTGGTAATTGGAACCAGAAGCTCCGTCTCCGGATCCTCTGAGACACGGAAGGCTTTATTAAGGCCCAGCATACCTACACCATAACGGCCATAGAAGGAAGTGACTGCCTGATAGAGTTCCCAGTCCGTAACAGCTGCGTCAAAAGCGGCAGACAGCTCCTGTACCTTGTCAGAGACATTCTTGTTGTAGATCTGCGCCTTCTTCTCAACAGCATGAAAATCCGTCAGAATAGAGAAGACCGAAATGCCCAGCTTCCTCTCAAGGGGAGCGAAGTCGTAATCAAAGAGCTGCTTGAAAATATGCAGGTCATTTTCCACAAGAGTGTTGACTGAGCCATCCATAGCCCCCTCTTTCTCCGCGACAAGGGTGAATGGGGTCTCCGTCATAGCCAGCAGATAGGCCAGGTAGTTCTGCCAGAGGTTCTGATTAAAGCCGTAAACCGTGGCCAGATCCAAGAGGCGATGCACCTGCTCTAAGATCTCCTGCGAAGCCTCCTCGTCAGAAAGCTTTCCCTGATCCAATCTGCGCATGGCATCCGCGATTCGGAAGAGAATGGAATCTCTGGAAATCGACCGGTAAATGATCAGTTTGCTCGTCAGTTGATACATGTTCACCTCCAAAGCTTCTAAAAATCGCCCCTATTATAGCACAAGTCCCCTCCAGCCCGGCTGGAAAGAGACTTGCTGACCTATCATGACGTATCGTGACGCCGAGCGCATTTATCGAGCGCATTTTATGGAATAAAACATCCGGATTTGAAACAAACCTCGTGATTCCATGATTTAAATCTGCTGCTCCGGAAAAGGGGGACAAGATCCCAAAAAGTAAGATTCAAAAGTCTGCTCCTCTCCTGCCTCTCTATATCCTTGATCCCCCGACCAGGCTTGCCCTCTTAAAACGAACCAGTAACTGCATGGCCGCAAAGAGCATCAGAGTCTGCACCGGCAGCATTACCAGCTGTTTTAGAATCCTGCTGGTGACGACAGCGACAAAGCCCCTGCCGTAGAGCATAGAGAGAAAGATCCCATTCAATAGAATATTGGCGATAATCATGCGGAGAAATTCACAGAAAAAGCAGCGGATCAGGCTTGGCTTATGCCCATAGAGGGTGAGTCCCGCAATCACACCGCCTACGGCCGCCGTCAGGGTAAAACCGGGAAAGTAAGGTCCTGTCGGCTTGATTAGATAGCCGCCCAGGTCAGAGAGGGCTCCCACCAGCCCCCCGACAAAGGGGCCAAAGAGAGCACCCGCCATGGCATTGGCCAGGAAGCTGAAGCGAATCTCGATCAGCTGGGTGATGGGAATCTTAAAGAAACCCAGGACAATGGAAATGGCCACCAGCATGGCGGCTGTGGTCAGGACACGGATATCCCTCAATTTAGACATAAAAAGACCTCCTTCGCAGTATTCCTGAACCGCACCGGAGGCAGACAATCTTCTTCACTTCGGAGCAGCAGCGGGATGCGAAACCATGACCGCGAGGATCCCCTCTTCGTCCCACTGACAACTCCCTGTTCAGGAGGCACTTAACGCCGTGGTTTCTACTCTGCAACTAACAATTGACAGAGACATCATAACAGGCAGACGAGTCTCTGACAAGAGCCCAGACCATACATCTCCCTCACCAGGCTCCGCGCCGCCCGCCAGGCACACCAATCCACTTAGCATCCATCGCCAGTTAAATCACCCATCCGCCGGAGAAAACACCGTCAATCGCGGCCTGCTGGCATCCACAAACAGACCGCATCCGCTGGCGTCTCCTGTCATCCAAAGGCAGCCGGCATACCGGATCAAATTCTTTCAATCAGAGGCTCTCATCCATTGAGGCCATGGGATGATCCCCTCTTTCACCTGCCTGTGATCCGCGATCATCTTCTCCATCCAGACCATGTCATACCAGCGGCCGAACTTATAGCCACACTTGTGAAAACGTCCTACCATCCGATAGCCCAGGTGTTTGTGGAAGTCCACGCTGTTCAAAGTCAGATAGGGATCTTCCCCGACCGGATAGGCGATACAGGCGTTGGCATTGGTTACCCCCATGGCGGCCAGATCTCTCTCCAGCCTCTCATAGAGGGCCCTGCCCAGTCCCTGACCACATGCCGCCTGATCCAGGTAGATCGACATTTCTGCAGAGTGATCATAGGCCTCCCGATGAATGAAGGCAGAGGCATAGGCATAGCCCAGGATCTCCCCGGAGCTCTCCGCGACATAATATGGATAGCGGTCCATAATCGCACGGATTCGATCACAAAAATCAGCAGGAGCCGGCAGCGCCAGCTCAAAACTGATCGCTGTCTTCTCCACATAGGGGCGGTAAATCTCAAGCAGACGCGGCGCATCCGCAGGGGTCGCCGGGCGAAGTTCGATCGAATGATTCAGATTCACAGACACGCATCCACCTCCCGCATTGCGTCCGTCACGGCAGTCGCTCTCTCAGACAAATGCCCGCTTCATGCTTTCATAGTGCAGGAACCTCCCCTGTGAGGCGAAGCCCCGGATCTGTTCATAAGTGGCCAGAAGGAAACCGTCGGTCTCCTCTTCCTGCAGATGAACCTCAGACGCGTCAAAATCCAGAACGAACTTGTAGACGTCTACAAAGTAGTTGTTGGCCTCATGAGGATCCTCCCTGTGATAATCAAAGAGAAAGCCCCCCTCGGCCCCCCGCACATCAATGCCGGTCTCTTCCAGGAGTTCTCTTTGCACTGCTTCAAGACTGGTCTCGCCCGCCATCACACCGCCGCCTGGAATCTCCCAGTCGCCGGGCGCCCAGGCCTTATCCCTGGCTCGCTTGGTGATCAGATAGCGGCCTGCCCTGTTCTGAAGAATTCCGAGCACTGTCAGATGATAGTCGCCCTCAGCCATGGTCCAGTCATTTCTCTTCATGACCCGTCCGGTCAGCTTCCTGTCTCTGTCGTAGACGTCCCAGTATTCCTCTTTATCTGCCATAAATACTCCTTTTCCTGTCATACCGCGCCTTACTCCTACAGGGTCCACATAACCACAAACCACAGAACCAGCATTCCAAGAGCAATGGCATACATGGCGGCCATGTCCCAGTATTCTCTTCTTGTTCGCGTCTTCTTATCCCGATTGCCGCCGAAGCGGCCGATCAGAGCAAAGAGAATCGCTGAAAGAAGCGTCGCAATTTTCATATCGCTTTTCCTTTCCTGTTTGCGTCCAAAACATTCGCGCCGCAGCATCGCCTCCCGAATTCCCATATCACTACTGTACGATCCCTGCACAGGCGTCTTGCTTCCTCATTCTGCCGATTTCCCCTTCCCTGCGCATCAAATACTCACACTGTGAGCATTCCCTAATGCCGCATGGTCCGCATCCAATCCCCGTGCAGGTAACGCAGGCCGAACATGGTCACCCGCACGCCCCAGTCAATCAACATGGCAATCCATACGCCGATGATTCCCATCCCAAGCCCCACACCCAGAAGATAGGAGAAAATGATTCGGAAGGTGAACATAGACGCAATCGATACCACCATCGTATAGCGGACGTCATTGGCCGCCCGGAGGAAATTGGGAAAGGTAAAGGACATGGGCCAGAGGGCCATGGCAAAGCCCGTATGAATCACGACCAGAATCCAGGCCAGATGTCTGGTTTCTTCCGTCAGCCCATAGAGGGATAGAAGGAAGGGCAGGGTCACCAGAAGAAGGATGTCCCAGAGGCCATTTGCCAGATAGGTAATCTTCATCAGCTTCTTCAGATAGTATCTGACCTGCCCCACATCTCCTGCCCCCACACACTGTCCGATGACCGTGATCATGGCTACATTCATAGCCTTGGCCAGCATGATAGAGACCGCATCCAGGTTGTTGGCGACCCCGTTGGCCGCAATCTGACTGGTTCCAAAGACCGCGACAATGGCAATCACAAGAACACGGCCCAGCTCGAAGACGCCGTTCTCCACCCCATTGGGGATCCCGATATAGAGGATGCGGCGGATGGTCTGCATATGAACCCGGATCCTCTCTCTGACAAAATGCACTTGGCGCTTCTGGTCTCTGAGCAGCATGCCAAGCATCAGACAGGCCACGGCTCTTGAGAGCAATGACGGAACGGCCACGCCGGCCACCCCCATGTGAAGAATGAAGACCCCGATGGCATTGCCCCCGATATTGATGATATTCATGACAAGAGAACTCACCAGAGTCACCCGGGAGTTCCCCATAGAGCGAAAGAGGGCCGCATTGCCCTCATACATGGCCAAAAAGGGATAGGAGAAGGCGGAAATCAGAAAATAGCTGCTGGCATTGGCCATGACGTCCGCGTCGATCCTCCCGAAGAGCAGGCGCAGGATGGACCCGTGCAAAAACAGAGCGAAAGCCATGATAAAGAGGCCTGCGGTCAGAACCGTAATCAGGAGCTGATTGGCCGCCCGACAGGCCTGATCCTCCCGTCTGGCCCCCAGGTATTGAGATACGACAACTGCGCCTCCCGTGGCCAAAGCCGTCATGACAGAGATGATAAGCTGATTGACCATGTCAACCAGAGAGACTCCTGAGACCGCCGCCTCTCCCAGAGAGGAGACCATCATAGTGTCGGCCATTCCCACGGTAATGGTAAGAGCTGTCTCTAAGACCAGGGGCCAGATCAGGCGGAAGAGATATTGATTTGTGAAGAGCTTATTTGACCCGACAGGGCCGATTGGATTCGACACGATCTTCTCCTCTCCTTCGTTGACTGTAAGTCCCTGATTCCTCCTGACCTCAGATTCGCTCCTCTCCTTCGCAGGATTCCAGGAATCTCCAAAATTGACTCCTGTTCATATATGCTTCCATTTCAAAAGTCTCCTCCCGTAAATTGGCCGCCAGTTGTTCCCAGAAACGATTCCTCTTCAGAAAACCCTCCCCTCTCCTCCAGAGGGCTCCTTTCCATCTCTGAAGGTCAGCATCATCTCATTGGTCAGGGACAAATGATCCGGCTGTCCCTCGATCTGCCCTCTTTCAAACCAGACCGCTTCACTCAGTTCCTCCTCATCCATCCGGATGGCGTCGTCTCCGTCCAGATCGCAGTAGAAACCGGCCAGAAGGTCATCTGCAATGCCCCAGGGCTGGGATTTATAGTAGCGGATATTCTTAACCGTAAGTCCGGTCTCCTCCATAACCTCCCGTCGAACCGTATCCTCTAAGGTCTCACCGATCTCCACAAAACCGGCTACCAGCGCATAATAGCCAATCCCCCGATTCCGGTACTTTGTCATCAGGATCCTGTCCCCATTTGTGACAGCCACGATGACCGCGGGCATTATCTTTGGATAAATATGATTGCCGCAGTTAGGGCAGATCATCACCCTCTCTCTGCTTCCCATCTCCATACGGCTTCCGCAATGACCGCAGAAACGGTTATGATCATACCAGCGTGCCAGCTGATAAGCTGTCACAGCGGCGAAATACTGGTATTTCTCTCCTCTGCCCTCCGCCCGGATCCTGTTAAGCCGCTCGTAATGATATCCATCCAAATGAAGAAAGCCATCCTGTGTCCCCTTCCCGCCGTCTGTCAGTATATCCTGATCGATCTGTGTCTCCGAGAGAATCCGATCATCTTCATGCAGGCGCCGTCTGGGACAAGCCAGGTAGTGATCCAGGCCATCCAGGCTGAAAAGGCGAATAAAGTCCGTCTCCGAACCAAAGTCTCTGCGCCGGGGCAGAAGAATCCGGCAGGAAGTCCCTTCCCCATCGACCGCCTCCTGCGCGAGAAGCAGCTTGTCTTCCTTAAAACAATAGATGGGACTGTCGGGGGCGGGACTGGTTCCCGGTATAAAAGTATTGTCAAATCGATGGGGAGCGATGTCCTGAATCATAATTGTTCAACCTCAGATCTATTCATTTCCTCACATCATCCCAAAGAGCACAATTATCGTGTATTATACCACAAGAAAGGAGACCCCTATGCAGACCAATCTCATCTTCGATATGGACGGCACCCTCTGGGACTCTGCTGCCAACGTCGCCAAATCCTGGACCCGTATCATCTCCAGACATCCCAACCCCGATCGGACCATGACCTCGACAGAGGATATCAAATCTGTCATGGGCCACACCATGGAGGAGATTAGCGACCTGCTCTTTCCAAAAACAGACGCATCCCTGCGCAGGCAGATCATGACAGAGTGCGCCGCCTATGAAAACGCCTACCTGGCCAGACATGGCGGCAGGCTCTACCCGCATCTGGAAAAAACTCTTCAGGAATTACGCCTGGACGGTCACCGGCTCTTTATTGTCAGCAACTGTCAGTCCGGCTATATTGAAGCCTTTCTTACCTATTACGGCTTCGGCAAATACTTTGAGGACTTTGACTGCTTTGGCAATACCGGTTACGACAAAGATGTAACGATGCGCCTTCTGGCGGACCGCAACGGCCTGGGCAATGACTTCTGCTACATCGGCGACATCCAGGAGGACTACAATTCTACCGTCAGAGCGGGAGGCCGGTTCATCCATGCGGCCTACGGCTTCGGAAAGGTGGACGCTAATGTTCCGGGCATCCAGGCAATCTGCCAATTACCGGCGCTCCTGCGGCAGATCTAGTCCGCAGATTCCTCAGCCCACCAATTCTCCCCCGCAGATGGTCATCTTGACTCTGCCGGTCACCTTCCAGCCGATAAAGGGCGAATTCCTGGCCTTGGAGCGAAAATTATCCGTGATCTCCCACATTTCATCCGGATCCAGGACAACCAGATCTGCCGGCCTTCCGACTGCAATCTGTCCTGCCTCCAGGCCGTAAAGTCTGGCCGGATTGACAGTCAGAGCTCTGAGAACGGTCATCAGGGGCACGCCCCCCTCCCGCACCGCATAGGTATTGACAAGGGCGAACGCTGTCTCCAGGCCAATCATGCCGCTTGGAGCCTGGGCAATGGGACGCTCCTTCTCTTCCCTGGCATGAGGCGCATGATCGGTCGCAATCATATCGATGGTCCCGTCACGCAGCCCCTCAATCAGCCCCCGTCGATCTTCCTCGGTTCGCAGGGGGGGATTTACTCTCGCCAATGCCCCTCTGTCTCTGACCAGTTCTTCCGTAGCAGCCAGATGCTGAGGCGTCACTTCTCCATAGACACAGATTCCCTCCCTCTTGGCCTGGCGCAGGATATCGACGGTCACCTTCGAAGAAATATGCTGGATATCCAGTTTGGCTCCAACCTTGCGGTTTAACATGACGTCCCTCGCCACAAGCACATACTCCGCCTCGTCAGAGGCGCCTTCCAATCCAAGTTCCCTTGCGACCGGCCCGGCATTTACTCCCTGACTCCCGATCAGAGCAGGATTCTCCTCATGCAGAGAGATGGGAACATCAAACATCTTCGCCTGGATCAACGCCTCCCTGAGCAGCTTCTCATCCGCAATCGGGATCCCGTCATCGGTAAAGCCGACCGCACCGGCCCCATAAAGGGCAGCGAAATCGACCAATTCCTGCCCCCGCATCCCCTTGGTCACATTGGCCGTCTGCAGGACGTGGATGGGCAGTTTCTCCTCCCTTTCCATCAATTCCTCCAATACCGCAACCGAATCAACCGAGGGACTGGTATTGGCCATGCAGATCACAGTCGTGTACCCGCCGGCTGCGGCAGCCGCCGCACCGGTCACAATATCCTCCTTATAAGTCAGACCAGGATCCCTGAAATGCACATGCACGTCGATGAAGCCCGGCGCCACAACCTTACCCTCCAAATCAATGATTTCATCAAAATCCATATCCTCATAAAAGAGGCTTCCGACCGGAGCAATCTCAGCAATCCTGCCCTGATCGTCAATGACAAGATCCCGCTCATCGTCCAATCCGCTGGCCGGATCCATCAAATGTCCATATCGAAGTAACTTCATCCTCCACTCCTCTCAGACTCACTCCAGGATTTTCCGCTTCATTCCTGCAGCATCCCAGCGCCTCAAACAGCAATCCAAAACAGTAGAATACACATCAGGAAAAGCATATTCCCTGATGAACTGATTCTATTTTACTACGGCTCGCTATGGCTGGGGGAAGAGGAAATCGAAAAACGCGCACCCCTGTTTAATGGATGGCCGTACTCTCGATCAATTGCCTGCGCACTGTTTCACATCGCTTTATTTCTGCTATAATAAGATCGCTGTTTTGCGAAAGGAGATCGTACCATGGCACAGGATAAACAAAAAGCAATCGAGCACGCCGGCAGAATCAACGCAAATATCCTTCGCATGATGTCTGAGGTCAATGAACTCGGAATTGAGATTGCCTATAATGGGGCCCTGGACGGTGCTCCCGACTGGATTGACCACTGCCTGGATGCCCTGGAAACCGCCAGCGATATCTTAGAGCAGAATCTGGATCTGGACAATTCTGTTGCCTTTGGTGATCTGGATGAAGAAGGGAAGGAAAGCAAATGAAAAAGAAACTACTGACATTACTCCTATCAGCCGCTGTCGCTGTCACCGCCCTGACCGGCTGCGACGCCAAAAAGGCGGATCAGGCCGCGGACCAAAAGGCAAACAGCCAGAACCAGCAGACCGATCAGAAGGACAAACAGGATGCTTCCAAGGACACTTCCAAAGATGCCAAACAGTCCTCCGGCGCCATCAAGACCATCGGCAGCGGTTCCACCCGCGTCGGTTCTCTGCTTGGCCCCACTTCCATGGGTCTGGTTGACATGTTCCATAACACGGAGAACAATCACTCCAAGGGATCCTATACCTTCACCCTGGCCTCACAGCCGACCGATATTGTCTCCAAGGTAGCCTCCGGCGATCTGGATATCGCTCTGGTTCCCGCCAATCTGGCTGCCACCCTCTACAACAAGACCAAGGGCGGCGTCAATGTCATTGACATCAACACCGGCAATGTCCTCTACTGTGTGACCGGCGACAAGTCCGTCAAGTCCATCAAAGATCTGGCCGGCAAGACCGTCTACACCACCGGCCAGGGCGCTTCTCCTGAGTATGTTCTCAAGTATCTCCTGGAGAAAAATGACGTCAGTGATGCCAAACTGGAATTCAAGTCCGAGGCCACCGAGGTTGCAGCCGTCCTGGCTCAGGATTCCAATGCCATCGCTGTTCTCCCCCAGCCTTTCGTCACGGTTGCCGAGACCAAGAACAAGTCCCTTTCAACGGCATTTTCTCTGGGCACCTCCTGGAGCCAGGTTTCTGACTCCTCCCTTGTGACCGGTGTTACCATTGTTCGAAAGGACTTCCTCAAAGATCACGCCGACGCTGTCAAGACCTTCATGGAAGAGCACTCTGCTGCTGTTGAGTCCGTCAACAATGATCCTGACTCCGCCAAGCTGGTCAGCGATTACGGAATCATTGAGAATCCCACCATTGCCGCCAATGCCATCCCCCACTGCAGCATTGAATCCGTCGTCGGCCAAGAGATGAAGACCTCTCTCTCCGGCTACCTCAAGGTTCTGCACGACGCCAATCCCCAGTCTGTCGGCGGCAGCCTGCCCGCGGATGACTTCTACTATATGGCTCACTGATGCCGGCAGCTGTCTTTCATCCCTGTCATCAGCACTGTGCTTTTGATTTCGATAGGCTCTGCATCATCCGGCCTGCAGGCGCAGATCCGGTTCACATTCCTATGTTCTGTTCCCCTGGCTTCCTGCTCTTCATTCCGTCATTTACAAGGACGTGAGGATCAGGGATCCCAGCATACAGATCACGGCAATTACAATGAATGCTCTTGCGAAAGTTGTCATAAAGCCCTCCTCTCTGTAACTAGCTATGTTATAGCGGGGAGGGCTTAAATCTACCTTAAATCGCGTCCGCTTTTTAGGGTGGCAAAGAGCTTCGTTGTACTGTCATAAAGCATTTGAAAAATCGGGAATTCTCATCATAAAATAGATCTATGAAAAAACATTCTATCCTGCGCAAGGCAATCTATATCTTCATCTGGCTTCTCCTCTGGCAGGCGGCAAGCCTGATGATTCACAATGAGATCCTTCTGGTCGGTCCTCTTTCTGCCGGAAAGGAACTGGTTCGCCTGTCTGCAACCCCCATATTCACCAAAAGCGTCTTCTTCTCTCTCCTGCGAATTGCAGGGGGAATCTTTCTTGGCAGCCTGCTGGGCCTGTCGGCTTCCTTCGCTTCCTGGCGAAGTCATCTGGTTCGAGACTTCCTCGCCCCTTTTGTCACTATGATCAAGGCTGTGCCTGTAGCTGCCTTCGTCATTCTCCTTCTGATCTGGTTCGGAAGCGATAACATCGCCCTGGTTATCAGTCTCTTAGTGACCTTCCCTATTCTCTACATCAACAGCCTGCAGGCCCTGGATGCTCTGGATCCGCAGATGCAGGAAATGGCTGCGGCTTTTCATCTTCCCCGCTTCAGCCGACTGCGCTACATTCTTCTGCCCGAAAGTCTCCCCGCTCTGCTTTCCGCCTTTTCCTTAGCCATCGGCATGGGGATCAAGTCCGGCGTTGCCGCCGAAGTCATCGGCCAAACGTCCTTCTCCCTGGGCAATGCCCTCTATCGGTCCAAGATCTACCTGGAGACCGGCCAGCTTCTGGCCTGGACCGCCGTCATCATCCTCCTCTCCTGGCTCCTGGAGAAGGGCTGGATTGCCTTTCTCCGGGCAATCATCCTACCGAAGAAAAGGAAAATGAATGCAAGTCCTTTTTCCTCATTCGCTCCCCTCTCCCACAAGATCCCGTCTGGCACAATTGACCTCTATCCTCTCTGTCTGGATCATATTCGCATCGGCTATGAAGATCTGACTATCCTGGAAGATTTTTCCTATTCCTTTCTCCCGGGCAGGACCTATGTTCTGACCGGCCCCTCCGGTTCCGGCAAGACCAGCCTCCTTATGGCCATATTAAAAAAAGCCGGACACGCCGGCATTGTCTTTCAGGAGAATCGTCTTGTCTCAGACTTCTCCGCAGAAGATAATCTCCGCCTGCTTGATCCCGCACACATCAGCCGACCGGCCGCCGCCCATCTCCTGGCTCCTCTCTTCGACTGTGAAGATTTTCCCCCGGAGATCCCCGTCTGTGGTTTCTCCGGCGGCATGCAAAGACGGGTGGCGATTGCCAGAGCCTGCATCTCGGCCGCCCCTGTCCTCCTCTTCGACGAGCCCCTGACCGGGCTGGATCAGAAAAATGCGCAAAAAGCCCTGCACTATATTTCGAATATGCGATCCGGCAGAGCAGTCATTTTCACCGCTCACAGAGCAGATCTGCTGCGGAAATATTTTCCTGATCTGGTGGAGATTGCCCTGCCCACACATGAAGCTATTCCGTAATGGTTAAACAGATCTCCTGTATCTGACGATCCTCTCTTCCTGAGCGAAGGTTCCTCCGCGCGTCTGACAGAGGCTCCTCCGAACATCTGTGATTCTCTGACAGACAGACTGCATCGGCTGACAGAATCCATCCGACGAACTGCATCAGAAAACATCGAGGAAAATCAGCAGTCCGATCACGACCAGTACCAGGCCGCCGAAAACAGCTGCCTTATCCGCCAGTTTCATTCCAAATCTCCTGCCGATCAAAACTCCAGCCGCGCAGATCAGGAAGGTCACCAGAGCAATGATCAGGGATGCCGCGAGGGACTTGACCAGGCTGAAGGAGGCGAAGGCGAAACCGGTCGAGAGAGCATCTATGGATGTGGCAATTCCCTGCATGGCCAGACCGATCCCTGACAGTTCCTCCGCTTCCTGATCCTCCTGCCTATGAATTCCCGCCCAGATCATCTTGATGCCGATATAGCCCAGAAGAAAGAGGGTAATCCAGGGAATCGCCTTCTCAAAAGCCTCGAAATACTGAACAAGCATGTGCACTGCAAGCCAGCCCAGCATGGGCATAAGAAACTGAAAGAAAGCAAATGTCCCAGCAATCTTTCCCATACTGCCCCGGCTCATATGCGGACAGGCCAGACCATTGGCCATGGAGACCGAAAAGGCATCCACAGCCAGGCCTACACCCAGAGCCGCGCTCTGAACGACAAACAGAAATCCCATATTTTCTCCCATAAATCCCTGTCCAAAGCAATGTGGCTCTGCCCAGAACCTGTCAGTCATAAGTCAGACGATCCATTGATA
The DNA here is from genome assembly GCA_027682585.1 of Lachnospiraceae bacterium AF51-6-b8A. Classification (GTDB taxonomy): domain Bacteria; phylum Bacillota; class Clostridia; order Lachnospirales; family Lachnospiraceae; genus Shuttleworthia. Next base: position 102,806 of record JAQCZH010000002.1, read on the forward strand.
ATAATCTGCAACCGATCGCTTCTTTATGATTCGTTCGCTGCCAAATGAACTTTAGAATCGTATCACTCTCACAGAGCCCCGGTCAACCTGCCCTTGGATTGCCCATAAGATTTCAATATGCCGCAAATGGTTCCTTCGCAGGATATTCTGTTATTTTTTTATCAGATGCATATGCAAAGATACACGTATGTCTCATTTCACCGAGATTCCTATGCTATAATGCAGATATGGTTTAGATTTTATGGGAGGAGACTTATGGTTAAGAACGATCAGAATATCAACTCGCTCAAGCACCATATTATGGAGGAGATCGCCAGACTGGCCTGGGCCGACCAACTGACTCCGGAGAATGAGGAGAAACTGGCCTATGAGGTCAGCCCCGGTCCCAAAGCCAAGTATCGCTGCTGCGTCTACAAGGAGAGAGAAATCGTCCGGGAGCGCATCCGCCTGGCCAAAGGTCTCTGCCCTTCTCCTAACCGTGAAAGTGACAATATCATCCAGGTCATTGACCCGGCTTGCGACGACTGCGCCATGCAGACCTATACCGTCACGGACAACTGTCGCTTCTGCCTGGGCAAGGCCTGTATCAATTCCTGCAAATTCGGCGCCATCAGCGAGGGAGACCTTCGCATGCACATCGATCCGGCCAAGTGTAAAGAGTGCGGTCAGTGCGCTAAGAACTGCCCTTACGAGGCCATCGTCCACCTGACCCGTCCCTGCAAGAGGGCCTGTCCGGTCGGAGCCATCACCTTCGACGAGTACGGATTCTGCAAGATCGATGAGGAGAAATGCGTCTCCTGCGGTCACTGCATCCACTCCTGTCCCTTCGGCGCCATCGGTTCCAAGACCTATCTGGTCCAGATCATCAAGGCCATCAAGGCAGGCAAGGAAGTAATCGCCATGTGCGCCCCCGCCACCGAGGGACAGTTCGGCGAGGAAATTACCATGGCTTCTCTTCGCAATGCTCTGAAGGAAATCGGCTTCTCCGACATGGTCGAGGTCGGCCTTGGCGGCGACATGACAGCCGCCTATGAGGCTCTGGAATGGTCCGAAGCCCGCAAGGAGGGGCGCAAGATGACCACCTCCTGCTGTCCGGCATTTATCCGCATGCTGCAGAAACACTTTCCCGACCAATACAAGGAGAATATGTCCTCCACTGTCTCCCCCATGACGGCTGTCAGCCGCTATCTCAAGGCCACCCACCCCGGCTGCGTGACCGTCTTCGTCGGTCCCTGCATCGCCAAGAAAGCGGAATCACAGGATACCTCCGTTCCTGATACCGCTGATTGGGTTATATCCTATGGAGAATTCCGCGCTTTGCTTCGTTCCAGAGGGGTAGAACCCAAGCCCGTAGACGACCCCTATCAGGAGGCTTCGATCTGGGGGAAGCGCTTTGCCAGCTCCGGCGGTGTTGCCAACGCTGTTATTGAGTGCATGAAGGAGCGAGGTGAGGATACTGACGACATTAAGCTTATGCGCTGCGCCGGTGGTGACGAGTGCCGCAAGGCTCTGACCCTGCTCAAGGTGGGCAAGCTGGACGCCGATTTCGTCGAGGGGATGGTCTGCCCCGGAGGCTGTGTGGGCGGCCCATCCAAGCACAAGACGGAAATGGAGATCAACAAGGCCCGCGCCGCCCTTTTGCACAAGGCGGATGACCGCAAGGTACTGGAGAATCTGAAACACTATCCCATGGACAAGTTCTCCATGCACCGGGACGGGCATATGTAATTGGCTCCTTCATTGCGCCCCACGGTCCCATGAACTGCAACGATGCATTCTGCTTCCCGCGTACTTCGAGTCTTTCATGAGCGTGAATGGAATAAAAAGGGAGGATATCTCAGCCATCTGGTGTCTGAATATCCTCCCTTTTTGCTAACTGAAAGGTCGCCTGCCCCAGGGCAGGCGACTCATAATCACAACAATAGAATGCACGAGGAGCGTATATTTCATTGTCGATTCAATACAAAGATTCCATTGAAAAGAAGGACAGCAAGCCGCCTTTCACCTGCGTATCCTTCTTCTCATTCCAAACAGATTTTTACAGATGCAGCACCCGGTCCGCGATCTCGGCTGTCCTTCCCTGGTTCCAGAACTGGGTGCCGATATAACCGCAGGTCCTTCTGGCCACATGCATCAGGGCCTGATCGGTATTGCCGCAGTTGGGACATCTCCAGATCAGCTTGCCTGTCTCATCCCTGACAATCTCAATCTCCCCGTCAAATCCGCATACTTCGCACATATCGCTCTTGGTATTGAGTTCCGCGTAGACAATCGTATTGTAAATGTGCTTCATGACTGCCAGCACGGCAGGGATATTGGACTGCATATCCGGGACTTCGACATAGCTGATGGCCCCGCCCGGAGACAGTACCTGGAATTCGGCCTCCTTGGACAGCTTGTCGAAGGCATTGATCTCCTCTGCCACATGGACATGATAAGAGTTGGTGATATAGTTCTTATCCGTGACATGGGGGATCTTACCGAAGCGTTTCTGCAGGCACCTGGCGAACTTATAGGTGGTGGACTCCAAAGGCGTCCCGTAAACGGAATAATCAATGTTCTCGGTCTTCTTCCACTCGTTGCACTTGTCATTGAGCAGCTGCATGACGGCCAGGCCAAATTTCTTGCCCGCGTCGGAAGTATGAGAGACATGTCTCATATAGAAGACGCACTCGGCCAGGCCGGCATAACCCAGCGACATGGTGGAATAACCGTCATAGAGAAGCTTGTCAATGGTCTCTCCGGGTGCCAGGCGGGCCAGGGCGCCGTCCTGCCAGAGAATGGGCGCCACATCGGAGGGTGTTCCCAAAAGGCGCTCATGGCGAAGCCGCATGGCCCTGTGGCAGAGATCCAGCCGATCCTCCATGATCTTCCAGAAGAGCTCTTCGTCCCCGCCGGAGGAACAGGCCGCGTCGACCAGATTGATGGTGACAACTCCCTGGTTAAAGCGTCCGTAATACTTGTGCTTCTTCTCATCGTAATTGCCGGCCTTGCCAATATTGCCAACCCCGGCATCCGTGAAACGATCCGGTGTCAAAAAACTCCGGCAGCCCATGCAGGGATAGACATCTCCCTTGTACTCAAGCATCTTCTTCTCGGAGATATAATCAGGCACCATGCGCTTGGCGGTGCACTCCGCAGCCAGCCTGGTCACATAGAAGTACTTGCTGCCCTCCTCCACATTGTCGTCCTGCAGGACATAGATGAGCTTGGGAAATGCCGGCGTAATATAGTTGCCCCTGCGGTCCTTGATTCCCTGGATTCTCTGACGGAGCATAACCTCAATGACCATGGCCAAGTCATCACGCTGACGGCCTTCAGGTACTTCATGCAGGTACATGAAGACTGTGACGAAGGGAGCCTGGCCGTTGGTGGACTGGAGGGTAATCAGCTGGTACTGGATGGTCTGGCAGCCGGACTCGACCTCCTTGCGAACTTCTTTCTCCACCAGCTCGTTGAACTTGTCCTCAGAGATCTCAACACCGGCTTCCGCCAGTTCCTCACTCAGACGGTTCCGGATCTTTCTGCGGCTGACATCGACGAAAGGCGCCAGGTGAGACATGGTGATGGTCTGTCCGCCATACTGGCTGGATGCCACCTGGGCCACGATCTGAGAGGCGACCGTACAGGCCGTCGCAAAGCTGTGGGGCGTGTCGATATGAGTGCCGGAAATGCAGGTCCCGTTCTGCAGCATATCATCCAGGTTCACCAGACAGCAGTTGTGCATGTGCTGGGCGAAATAATCAGCATCGTGAAAATGAATGATCCCGTCCTTATGGGCCGCCACAATATCTTCCGGAAGCAGATAGCGGTTGGTGTAGTAGCGGGACCACTCCCCGGCCATATAGTCACGCTGGACAGACAGAACAGTCGGGTTCTTGTTGGAGTTCTCCTGCTTGACCTCCTCATTCTCCCGCTCGACAACACCGGCGATCTTCTGATCGATTGCGCTCATCTTGCGCATCTCGTTATGCTTGTAGCGATAAGTGATATAGAGACGGGCTACCTTGTGCTTGCCGCTTCCCATGAGGGCGTCTTCCACCTTATCCTGGATCTCCTCAACTGACAGGTCGCGACCGGTATTCTCGGCATCCTTCATAATGCCGTAAGCCATACCTGCAATCTCGCCCTCGGTCAGCCGCTCAGAGACAATCCCCTCCTCATTATTCGCCTTCTGTATCGCCTTGATGATCTTATCCAGATCAAAGGGCACGCGCTCCCCAGAGCGCTTCATCACATAGACCATGTGACTGCTCTCATCCATGTTTCCATCCAGACTCTCATCGTACATCTCTTTCCTCCCTGTCTTCTGCGAAGCCCATTGCTCCCATAAAGCTTCGGCAGAAATGTTTCTATATCACAATCAATTTGTCGTACAAGAAACATTATAGGGTCTTGCCAATCCAGTGTCTATGGACAAGTATCACAAAAAACACTAGATATTGTATGCGTTTTTTCTTTTTACCCATGATATTCCTATATTGACCTCTGTGCTCCGATATGATATGTGCCATATAAATTGTGTGTTGTTTTAATACAATTCTCAAATATTACCTGTCTGAGCAGGAGAAATGTCTAACCATACTCTATACTTTCCGCATTCATATCACTGCAATGTAATAAAAAGCCGCCTGTGCTGCATCTGCTCTTTTAGAGCAGATGCAGCACAGGCGGCCAACTCCCGCTAGCGTATTTCTTCTATAAATTACAAGTACAACAGAAAATATGGCAATTCCTCAAGCAAAGGAGCATATGACCCGCAAATATTCACTTGTCATAAAAATGCGGCCGATGGGACTTGAACCCAAAACAGCCAAATCCCTCCAAGCCCCCTATTTACAGGGATTTCCGTAAAGCCTTATAAAACGGGCTTTTTCTGCTATAGTATACGGTGGTCATAAATCGGATTTTATCTATGACAAAGGCAAAACATGACCTAAAGCATGACCAGATTTTCAGTTTATTTCGCCCCCAATTTCTGAGCCAAGGCCTCCTGGAGAATTTGAGAGAAGTTGAGCCCTAAAGCGGTTGCCTCCTCATTCATCCAGGCGGGTATTGTGCAATTCTTTTTGACGGCATGATTCCGGCACTTTAGGCTGTATGCCGCAATGTCAGCGTCAACGTAGGTGAGCATTCCGTCCGTGAAATCCGTTTCTTCATCAGCTCTTTTTTCGGCATGTGCAATCGCGGCTTGTGCTGAGGAGGGAGATGGGACCGGCTGATTATCGTCCTGTAAAGACATTACAGATAGGCTAATTGCGTCCCGGGCCATAGAGATTGCATCGAATTCGTCTCTGCCTTCCGTTATAACGTCTAAATCCGGGATATATGCCAGATATACATCATCATACTGCTTAACTAACGTTGGATAAATCACTCTATTTTTCATGGTGTCCTCCTATACTTAAAAGAAGTAGCTCCTATCGGAGCCCCCATTTTTTAAGTATTGATCTTGCCAGCTTTTCATTCACTTCTCTATGCCTTGGAATGATTTCTCGATCTGCTCCTCTCTTATAAATGTCGTGGTTACCGCTTGCAGAACTGAGACCTCCCTTTTTATAGGAAGAAAAAGTCTTTTGTTACTAATGGGGTCCTCGTTTTTCGGCCTTTAAGATACCGGACACCATCCGTCCCAGAAACATCCTCTGCTTACTGCGCGTACCGCTCGCCCTGCATCTCGAGGCATACCCACCCAGAGGGTGTACGCCCCCAAGTGGAGATCGACAGGTGAACAATCTCTTTGAGAGTGAAAACCGTACCCTGCGGGTAGCTCTTAATCACCGCATGATTGAGCCCGGCACCATCACGCACACGCAAGGAGGATGCGGTTACCGTGTAGTTGTGGCCAACCTCCCACCCATCGGATGGTCCTTGTGTGCCTCCCGCGCTGTACTCTCCTCGGTCTGCCGCATAAGCAGCCCCGCGCATCTCAAGACAAACCCAGCCGGAGGGTGTACGCCCCCAAGTGGAGATCGACAGATGGACAATCTCTTTAAGCGTAAAGACTGTCCCTCTAGGATAGGACTTTATAATGCCGTGATTCAGACCCGCACCGTCGCGCACCCTCAGGCTGCCGACGATCACCTCGTAGTTGTGGCCCACGATCCAGTCCCCTGCAGGAGCCAACGCAGGTGTTTCCTCCGGCGCAGATTGTTCTGCTGGCACGCTTGCGGTCGCAATGCCTGCCTTAAACACAGCCCACACAGAATCATTGAGCAGGTCATTGGCATTGGGGCAGAGCTTCCCATTGACATCGTAGTGGCGGAGGATATGGGCGCTGTCAATTCCGTGCCTCTCGCAAATCTCTCTTCCCAAGGCCTGCGCTCTAGCGATTGTCGCATCACCGATTCTACCATCTGCATGCACGCACATCTCAATAGATATGCTATTAAAGTTGTTCGCTCTCAGATAGTAGGGGATGTGCCAGCTCTGGGGCCTGCCTCCTACCGAGTACGCGACTGTGTCCTCCGGCACGGACAAGATTATCTCAGTGTCGTCCACAAAATAATGTGCTGAGGCGATTGGCCCCTCGCCCCGGGCGAAGTAATTGCAGTTGCCCCGAGCCGTATCACCCCGATTGGCGGTGTAGTGAAAGATCAAGTATATTATTTTGCTTCTTTTCCCGCCATGCATCCTCGGATTGGCGGGTATATAGGTATAACTCATGTGTCCTCCTTATCCCTGGATATCGGCCCGATCGGTCTTATCACCGGGCTTATACGCTCCATTGTCGTCTACCTCCGGAATCCCGGCGATTGAGGTCAGTATAGATACCAGCCCGGCCAGGAGACTGGCAGACCCAACCATGACCCAGTTGACCTGCCCCATTGCGGCCGATGTCCCGATCGTAGCGATAGCGGTCTGTGCAGCGGTCTTTACCGCACGCACTGCCGCCGCCTTTACCCACGCAACTGTGTTAACGCTGGGGTTAAATACTGCACTCTTAAACATTGCCATTTTCTTTCTCCTCTCTTCTGTCCTTATGGACAATCTCATCAATCCTGTGATGCGCGGATTTTGCAGACTGCTCGACGGTGAGCAGTCGATTGCTTAAATCTGCGACTGTGCTCCGGAAGGCCTTCTGGTCTTCCTTAATTTCTGTTGTATCTTTTTGGATGTTTTGCAGTGCGGTTTCAATCTTGGCTCCTCTTGCCGCTTCCAGCCTCGCCTTCTCGATCTCTTCCCGCACATCACCCCCATTGTTATGCACCGCCGTAAGGATCCCAAAAACCACGGTCCCAATCAGGGATGCAAGTGCCACTAAAATTGCAGGTTCTATCACTTGTACCGCCCCCTTACATATATCCTGACCGTATGCTTTTTATCCAACCCAGCTGACCCTGTCGGTTGGTAGAGCGTAAAGTACACCCGGCCCAGGCTGTCAAGGCTGGGATTTTCTGAATCTGACGTCACCCAACCGTCCCAGTCCGTATCAAGGTGCACGTCCTCCAGGGCGGTCAACTTGATCGGCAGATTAAAGTAATCTCTGTACGACCAGATATCTGTACTCCCGACCCTGCTCCAGCCCGACGCAGAGTTGACCGTAGGGATCACCCATTGCTCGCAGAACCCAGACGCCCACTTGCGCCAGCTCCAATTTTTGCGTTCGGGGCCAAAATACTGGCTGATCACGTAATCGGTCTGGATCGATTCTTTGAGTTTGGAAAAGTCCTCAGACTCAAAAAAGCCGTTGCCTATGTGATACTGACCCTGGCACTGCATCTCCAGGCGATCCTCTGAGGAGTAACCGATGTAGTTGTCACCGCCCTTGATCCCGGTCGGGTCAATCGGAACAAGCATCACGGATTTTCCCGCAAGCCAGATCTGCTCTCCGTGGTAAGACAGTTCTCCGTGGCCGCCGCAAAATCGGACTTTCTGGCCTGCTGTCGATGCTCCGAAAGCGACCATATCCTTTTCAAAAGAGGCTGCTGCCTCTCCTGTCTTTGACATGATCTTGACCGTCCCGTCCGATCCGACAAGCACATAAGGACCGGCATAAGTCTTTCCGTCGGCTGACTTGCCGACCGTCAGGCCATCTGAGGTCTGCCGGATCAAGGTCTCAAGCCTTTTTGATGCCTCCTGCGCCGCGTCTGCTGCTTCCTTTGCTTCTGCCGCTGTCTGCTTAGCTCCATCAGCCGCAGACTGTGCCTGACTCGCCTTATCAGATGCCTGCTTGGCGGTGTCCTTGGCCTTGCCTGCGTCATCTTTAGCCTCCGTCACTGCCTTCTGTGTCCGGTCGCCTCCTCCTACTACGCCGGTCACAAGTAGCCCTTTCGCCATGCCATCAGACCCTGACACCATGATTTGTACCGTATCTCCTTTATGCACATCACACGTTGTGGCCAGATCTACGACCTGCTTTTCATCATCCGATATCGTTACACCCCCAAGGTTCACGGCAGTCACTCCATCCACACTATCTGATACCGCAGTACCGGTAAGTAGAGTGACTTTTGCACTGTGCATACTGTCTTGGTTCTTCGGTCTACTGCCTCCAAGTAAAAGTGCCGCCTTTTCAATACCATCCATACTTCTTCTTCCTTAAATTTTTTTCAGCGTCAGCTTAACCGTCCATTTGTTCAAATCCGACTCTACTGTTTGCGTCAGATAGCGCTGCTGTGCTCCATCTTGCGCCCATTCCACCACATCTCCTGCTCTTATGGGGAGGTATAAACAGGTACATTCCCGTGTGCTTCCCGTACTTCTATCATCAGGCGCGTACTGATTCACCATCTGCTGCGCTTTTACTTGCGTAAACGGTGATATATCGGAGAGCTCATGCACCTTGGCTCTCGTCCAGCCTCGGTATGCGCTTGATATCTCAGAGCCACTCGGTGCATCAGCACTCGCTACAATGGTTTGATTGTCATTTGTTGCGACAATAATCGTGCGATTATAGGCCTCTCCTGAGCTGTCGTCATCCTCATATCCTGGAGATAAAATAATCCCATTGGAAGCTTGCGCGTCTAAAGTCCATACTGCGGCCTTACTACTTGGCGGAATGTAGGCAGAAATGAGGATCCTCCCGTATCCGTCGACAGAAAGCTGATTGTTCGATTTCTCGCATATATCAGACAAAATTGATCGATAGCTATCCGTTCGCTCAAAAATTTTTGACTCCGCATACAGGCTATCCCTCGCTCCAGCCTCAAAAATCACCTCCTTTTCACAGTCTTTTACGATTGCTTTTATTGCTGTGCTTGCACGAGTGCCACCCCCTATTGTGTACAGCATAAAGGCGATATCGCTATCCAGCATCCAGAGAACTGACTGCAAATCATAGGTCTTTTTTAAGCTTCTCTCGGGGGCTCTCTTGCTCTTTACATCTGTCACCCCAAGCGTTGCTAGTGGCTCTCCCTCGACCATGATTCTGAGCCAGCTTCCGCCGATATAATTGTCCTTAATCGTCTCAATGCTTCCGCTAATCTTGGTATTCGAGTAGTACCCTTCTGTTAGCTCAATTTTTGTGACTCCAGACAGCTGCCCACGGATAGTCTTTAGGTTATGCGGATCCACCATATCCACTCTTATCTCTGGCGTATAAGAAGGGTCCAGCCACTTTTCGGGAATATCCACCCTGTCACCTCGCTTCCTGGTACTGTGTCACCTTAATTTCTGTCCACCCATCATGCTCTGCCGGCTGGCTGACTCCAGTAACTACGACAGGTATGATTTCCCCTCTTGGATTCCGAAAGACAGCATGCCCCGCACTTAGCAAACCCTCAAAAGCATCTCTTTGCCCATGCTCAGGCATGGATGCTACAACGGCACCTGACACAGCCAAACTTCGCTCTTTTGTGTCTTTTAACCGATAGCTGTGGAAGGCCCGTCCAAGCACCTCATAGTCTTCTACTCCTCTGCTGCTGATATCCTCTTGACTTGGTCCGTCCTCTTTGCCCAGGTCGAGCACACATGCGCCCCCTGGATACAGCCAGCAGAAAGCATGCCCTTTGATTGGGTCCAGCGACAAGGCTTGTGCATCCCAGCTACCATCGCTTCTAGTTACCCACACATTGGCATTGACATGGCTATGCAGCGGTGACACCGCTTCTATCAACGCTTGTCCTTTACGACTCTTTTCATACGACTCTACCGGCACGCCTTTAGACGTGACGTAAACCTGGATGACGTCAGTCTCCGAAGCGGTTGGGACACTGATGATGTGCGTACCGTATTCGGATGTGGTCTGACCTATAGAAAGACGCTTACGACCAGCGCTATCCTCTACGCTTATGCTTGCTGTTACCGGATCGGAAGCGATCTCCTTTGCGATAGTAGCGCTACAGCTGATTTTTCCGGATGGAATCTCCGTGAGCTTAGCCGCCGGGATTAAAACCGTCCCTTTACCGCCATATAGACCGCTTACTTTCTCTGTCGCGCCCATTGCGTCTACTGTTATGGTGCAGCCCCCATCATTGAGATCCGAGCGATAGCCGATCAAAAGGCCCGAACCCGTCAGCTGGACGCTCTCCACAGTTACCTTCGGCTTCCACGCCAAATGAAATGTGGTAGAAGCAGAATCTCCATGCACGCTAAAACCGGACACCCCATCCCAGTGACTCGCATGACACCTCACTTCGACTTGCATATCAACAGCTACCACAGAGCCGCCCACACGATAGTCTTTTGGGATGAGCACAGCAGCTGTTTTTTGGTCCCCGCTTGTCGCACTCACCCGAAAGGTGGCGCTCCATGCATCCCCCCAGCCTTCATTACCTGCAAGTCCGTCCCTTGCCGATTTCCAAGAGCTCCAGACCCCCATTACACCTCCTGCGTTACGCTTGCGAAAGCGACATCTCGCTTGATAGTAAGCGTAGTTGCATCGAAAGGTCAGCTGAACGGCAGACTTTCCATTGGCCGCAAGGCTATCCAGCGTCAAGCCGGCCGGGACCGGAAGGCCGTGTACAGGCGAGGTTGCTGGGACAAAAGCAAAGCGCTGGGCAACAGAGTGATTTCCCGTATAAAGCTGTACATTCGTCCCCGCTCTTTTCTCTGCACTAGCAACATCAACATAAAGATTTTGGCCCGCCTGTACTTCAAGCTCATATGTGGGGACTGTTTGGCCATCTATTATCATTGTCCCTGCCCTTTGCACAAGAAAAGACTGGGCTTGGCTATAATTAGGGGCATAGATCTGCAGGTTGCTTCCTGGCTTCCTTCCTGCCGCTTGATCATCTATCGCTTTTTTTGAGCCGGCACCCAGAAAAGTAAAAGTTCCATCATCGTTTTTCTGGGCAATCCACCTTTGGGCCTCTGTACCATTGTCTGTATAAAGCGCGACATTAGCCCCGTTTGCTCTAGATCCACCAGCCACATCCAGGACCAGATCTTGCGCCAGCGCAGAAACGATCTTATAGGTTCCTCCCTTCGTCAGAACGTCTATTGGAATGAAAACAAATCGCTGGGCATCCGTACCATTCACCTGATACAGTTGGATATTGGATCCCGATTGCAGACTCCCGGAAGAAATATCCACTGCGTACTCTTTTCCATGCGCCCTAATTACATAAGTCGGATAAGACTTCCCGTCAATTTTGATGGCCTTCCCATCCTTCTTTATATCCCAGCGTTGAGCGTCTGAGTTATTGTCTTCCCACTGTCGGATATTAGAGCCATTTGTGATGCTTGCGCTGTCTATATCCAAGCAACGACCGGATAAAGCACAAGCAATTTGAGCACCGTTAGTACCGTAGTTGTTCACATTCCATTTCTGCGCATCACCACCATTCTTCGTATATATCTGCACATTAGCACCCGATTCATCTGAGGCGCCCGCCACATCAAGAGCAAGCCCAGGGCTTATGGCAGGTGCAATAAGATAGGTTCCATCGGCTAGATCAGCCACCTTTACATCACCGCCTTTCTTCGCATTGCAAGAATTTTATCCACAACTGCATCCGCTAAAGCATCTGTATCTTGCCCTGGCTGGGCATAGATATTAACCGTGATATCACCACCGGGGCGGCTTCCTGTGGCTCTCTGGATCATGTTGAAAAGCGAGTTTTTACCTACGACAACCTCCGCCCCAGCTTCGCCGCCCGCCAAAAGGTGACCTCCAGCCGCACCAAAGATGGTCGGTCTGCTTAAGATCATTCCACGATCCATAGCCTTTGCGTACCACTCAATTCCTAAACTAGGGATCGATCCCTTTAAAAGGTCGCCGATCTGCCAGCCAGACGGCTTAACAGAGAAGTGCGGGAGTTTGATAGGCGGAAAATGGATTTCAAATTTGAAAAATCCTTTAATCGCATCAACAATACCTCTGATGATGTCTCTTGCCGTCATAATTGGCGTCACAATGGCATTTTTTATGCCCTCCCAGATACTAACTGCAGTGTTTTTGATGCCCCCAAAAACAGCGCTAATAAAGCCTGCAATGGTATTAAAAACACTCGACACCGTCCCAAAAATTGCTTGGACGACGCCGCCTACAGCCCCGGATATGGCATTCCACACGGGGATGATCACATTTTGTATCGCCCACATAACGCCCTCAATAATCGTCTGAATCATAAGAAAATTCGCGACTATGAGAGCACCTATGAACTGTACAATTGGACCAACGACAACGCTTATATTGTTCCAAACGGCTGTAACCACAGCGCCAATCGCATCCATCGCAACTTGCATTGGTAATAATGCCGCTTGAACAAGCCAGACAATGATCTGACCGATTGCCTGAACGACAGGCGCAACAACAGGCGCCACCTGTGCCCACAAGTCCATAAGAGACTGTCCAATAGCGCTTAGTGTGCTGCCAATTATGGCTATCGCCCCACCAACGGTGTTCTTTATACCCTCCCACAGTGGGGCAACCATATTCCGAAACTGCTCATTTGTATTCCAAAGAGCCACGATGGCAGCTACAGCGCCCGCAATAACGGCAATAATAACCCCCAGCGGATTCGCATTTAAGGCCCCATTAAAGAGCCATTGTGCTATTGTTGCGCCTTCATTGGCTTTCCTGTACTTGTTCCAAGATTCGGTCACCACAGTAATAATCCCGGCTATCATCATCTCGGCTTTCAGCGCACCGAAGGCAGCGGCTATCCCAAGTACAAGCGGGGCGATATCCCCCAAGCCGGTAGCGAGTCCTCCAAAAGCGCTCCCAAGATCGCCAAAAAATGACGGGATATAATCAATTAAAGCTGCCGCAAGCTGTTTTAGTAGAGAGGCTGCGCCCTCGAGCAATCCAGGGAGCATAGGACCCAGCGACCAGGTGAGCGCACCTAAAAACTCTGGTAAACTCTGAAGGAGGTTCCCAATCATAGGAAACAAATTATCCTTAATAAAAACACTCGCCGTATCCGCAAAAGTGGCGACATACTCGCCTACAGCGTCAGGAGCCGTTGTTAAAGCGCCAAGAAGATCCAGCCCTGCCGCTTTCATCTGGTTAAAAGAACCGCTAAACGTCGTTGCAGCCTCTTTTGCCGTAGTGCCCGTAATACCTAAAGAGTCCTGAATCGCATGAATTGCCTTGACCGTATCACCAAAGTCGCCGACAGTATAGTGCTCTCCAGTCAGCTTTTCGGCATCCTTCATGAGCCTTTGCATTTCCTGCTTTGTGCCACCATACCCGAGCTTCAGATTGTCCAGCATTGCATAATTGCCGCGTGCAAGAGACTGATAAGTCTGTGTGATGGACTCCATATTCGTGCCCATCTTATTAGCGTTATCGGACATATCGATCATGGCCGTATTTGCAAGTTCAGCTGCCTTTTCGGTATCTCCTCCAAGAGAGGATATCAAAGATGCTGAAAAGGCGGTGACATTCTCCATGTAGGCATTAGCTGACATACCAGAAGTCCGGTAAGCTACTAGGGCATAATTCTTAACCTTATCCGCAGAATCCTTAAAAAGAGTCTCTACTCCACCTAAAGACTGCTGCAGTGCCGCCCCTTCGGAAAAGGCGCTTGCAATTAGTTTCCCGATCCCGAGAGCCACAACAAGCTTTTTTATTGTCGCTCCTAATGCGCTGGAAAAACTTTCTCCGGCTTTTTCTCCAGATTTTTTCGCGTCATCGTCAAAAACGCCCTCTAGACCGCCTTTAATACCCTTTGTCGTTGGGATAATTTGGACGTAGGCTTTGGCAAGCTGAATATCTCCGCCACTACTCATTTGATGCCTCCTAGAATTCTCATCCTTGCTCTCTCAAAGTCGTCGCCACTATGAAAGCTCTCTCCTCCCTGTTCCGCTTGTTTTAACAATGCCGCGACAAGGGACTTGGGCGCGTTTCTCTGCTTTTCTGCGTCTTTTGTTTTCGCATAAACTAAGAGCGATAGCCGATCTACGACTGCCGCTAGCATTAAATCTATGTTTCTCACTGCTGCCCCTGCCGACTTCATCACACTGCGGGAATTTTCCCTTAAGCCCGCAGCTAAAGTAGCCTGCAGACCGAGGGGCAGCTGATCCATTTGATAAATGCTATAATATTCCGCAAAATCACAGACAAGCGCATCTTCATCCCAAATTAAATAAGAGGCAAGGATTAGGAGTTTTTTACTTTAGCTCTTTGCTTAACTACCTCTGAGATGATCTCATTAAGAACTGCCTGCACCTCTTCCGTGGTTGCATACCCGCTCTCTGACTTCTCATCGCAAAAGTCGATTAGCGCCTTCTGCTGTTCCTCTCCGAGGATAAAAATTTCATAGTCATCTTCCAGGATTCCAAGATTAAATTGCTCCTGCTCAGACAGAGTGTCCCTGTTTTTCGAGAGTCTGCCCAAATTTGTCAAAAGCTTAATAAAGCGTCTGGATTCAAGCTTATTTTCATCGACGGAAAAGCGAAATCCGTTCTTAGTCTTTCCCTGTACCATACACTCAGGCCCCCTTTACCAAGTATTCATAGTGCGTGTTACCGTTGGCATCTGGGATAGCTGTTATGGTCACCTCATAGTTAATCGGATCGCCGTCCTTGTAGCTAATGTCCCCTAATCCGGTCAAGGATCCATTCGGGATGACAATGCGCATCAAGTCACCATTCGACAGAATCTGATCAATCACAAAGGCGTGATTCTCTCTAGGGGTAGAATTGGCTTTGACTGTGATTCCAGTCGCTAAGTCTCCTGACACATTTGCTATCCCGTACACCATCTCAAGCACTTTTACATTTTTGATTTCGATGAGGGTGTACTTAAATGTATCCGTTCTAGACTTGTCGAGCGTTCCTACGGTGTCTCCGCCCCAGGCCTTGATACTGTCGACTTCCGGGGAATTTGAGTTCGTAACTCCTTCATCGGAGCAGTAACCCAAATTGAAAAAAGCTGCATCTAGCTTTTCTTTTGCGTTCACAGGCAATTTAGTTCCTACCGGGGCAGCATAAATACCCCCGCCAACAGCTGGCTTTCCCGTGGACACGTTACTCGCGTTATTCGTTGCCATCTTATACCTCCATATAAGTCATGTTATACACCGCCTGATAGCGGTATCTTTTTGTTTCTTGATCTGTGAAATTGTAGTCTGAATTAAGGGATGCCTTTGATATATTAAAAACAGCTATGGATCGCTCCATAACTGTTTTTACCTCCTCATTCAGTTTTGCGGCATCATAAAGGCTTTTCCCGTAAGACTGCAAGGCTAAAGTCGCCGTGAGGATGTGATTTGACTTTCCTCCTCCTGTTTTTTCTAAAAGCACATACGCCTCTGGTGGGTTCTTAGGCTCCTCCATGTAGACCGGCACCTTTAGCTCATGCTTCAGATAATTTAAAATTGTCAGTTCAATCATTTCAACGCCTTTAAGAGTGTGTTATTTTCCAGAGTATCCTTCAGCGCCCCCTTTGTCTTCGTGGACACGATGATGGCAGTCCTTTCTGGATAAAACTTGCAGTGAGAAGCGTATCCATTTCCCGCACGCTCAATAACTTGACTGGCCCAACTTTGCCCGAGAGCAACAACACTCTCCGATTTGAGAAAAGCTTTGATTCCCGCATCATTGAGAACGATTTTCACCTTACTCATATCTTTCCACCTTAACTTTCCGATTCCAGTCCAACGGGAGCAAAGATTCGATTCCTTCTTCTGGCAAACCAATGACCTTCCAGCGATGGCCAAAGAAAATAACCTGTGCGTCTTCCCACGCATGCTGATCTCCTTTCGGAATCGCCAGCTGATAAATTGCCCGCCTTCCACTGAGGTTCTGCTCATTCACCACATCTTCGCTTGACATCGGAGAAATCAGCACATTAGGAACAATTTCCTGCACCTCTTCTTGGATCGGTCGCCCAAAAGGGTCAGTATCAACCTCTCTTTGCACGATGATTATGACGGGTATGCCCTTAATTAGCGTCATATAGTTCGATCACCCCAATTCTTTGCCTCCGCAATCCAAGCCGTGCCAGTTCTGATTTCTTGATGAAAAGCCCGCCACCGGGGACAAGATAAGTTCCCGAAAAGGAATAACCCAATGCAGATTCTGTCGACTGAGACATAGGCTCTGAATTGGTCGAAGTCATTAAAGTCCTCGCCACGACATCCGCAACAACAGATTTAACAACATTTGCGTAAGATGAGCGACTCTCGACCAGCTCATCTAGATCCTTACCGACTCTTGATGCTTCCTCTCTTAGGCTGTCGGAGACTAACGGGATAAGTGCATCGGCTCTCTCCTTTTCATCTTCATCCTTAAAAGGTCGCCATATTTTCTGCAGATCCTCTGTCGTTAAAAAATCCATTTACTCATCATCTTCCTTATTGGCTTTTTTCGTCTGCCGTTTTGGGACTGCATTGGGAGTCTCAACAGGCTCCCAATTTTCCCCGGAAATACCAGACGATACATCAATGGCGTGCCCTGTTGCCTTATTGATATATCTCATATCAATCACGCTCCAGCTTCTACGATGCGGGCAAAGAACTCAGGTACAAGAATGCCCCAGCCCAGATAAGCCTCTGCACGGATGTATACCTGGTTATAACCTTTCAGATCCTTGCTAGAATTATCGGGATCGCCATACTGAATTACCTCAACCGGGATCTCCTTTGCATAGCCCCACTTAAACGCAAGATCAAAATCGCCCACGATTGCATGATCCTTAGTTGTGCCAATGTTCGGAGTGCTGTTCACGTCAACCTTACGGCCTGCGAATACGCCCGGATTTGCACCGAATGCGAACTCGGGATACTGGCGCACACCATTTGCCTTAATCTTAGACATTGCTGCGCCAAATGTCTTAGAAAGCGCCATCCCGGTTACATCGCCGTCAGCACCATCAACAAGTGCGATTGCGTCCTCAAGATTCTCATCCGCAGTTCCTGCAGCATAGTTGACGGTGTTTGTTACCTTCGCATCGAAATGGTTGTTACCAATGACGGCAGACGCCTCCTTGGTCCGGGGGTTGATACCGTGCATTGCGGCCATATCAAAGCCCTTTGCAAGCTTTGCCGCAAATCCATCATTAAACGCCGTCAGGATATCCAGCTGTTCATCCTCGGAAGCATAGAGGAATTCATCGGAAATTCTTGCACCGTACTCGAACTTTACAGGCAGGATCGTCACGGGTGCTACTGTGATTCCTCCCTCGGTCTTCTTGCCATTCTCCGCAACGATATCAATGTCCTTGTCCATCGTGAATGTCATCTCCTTCATTCCAGTAAACGGAATGGGGGTCTGCCCGGATAAAGCCGCCAGCGAGGACTTGCCCTTTACCTTATTGATCAGGTCGCTTACTAACTCGGGGTCAAAAAGTGTCTTCATCTCTCCAATTGCCATGATTTACTCTCCTTTTAAGCCAGCCAGCATCTTGCGGGCTGCATCTCTTTTTGTGTCTACCTTTGTTTCTGTGCTTCTAAGCGGAGGGGTCTTTCCCCCACGACTTACGAATTCAGATAATGATTCGGCGTCTGCCCGGATGCTCTCCTCATCGTCTCCATTGATCCGATCAATCAGCTCGTGTGGAAGACCATACTCAAATGCCACCTTTGTTTTTACCGAGCCAATCTCGTATGAGTGGATCTTTGAGGTCAGGTCATTCACCTGAGTCTCGTGCTGCTGCTTCATCTCGCTAATAGAACTATTAAGAGTGTCGACCTGTCTCTTGTAGTCCTCGAGATCCGCCTTTAACTGGTCATAGTCCGCATACTTTTCTGCGTTTGCTTTCAGCTCGTCATAGTCAGCATATTTCTGCTTGACTCTAGCCAGTCTGTCTTTCAGCACATCATTTAGTTGCTCCTGCGTTGTGATTGCCTTCTCCAAATCCATAATGTCTCCTTTCCGACTTTCCGTGTCGTGTACGTAAAAATTTTATTAAAAAAGCACCTCTTTATCAGAGATGCCATTTAATAACTAGCTTTTCGCCGTTTCTTCTTTTCTTTTGACGTGCTGCACAAATAATATGCAAGCACAGCGCTATCAAGGATAGAAATATCTACGTCCTCCCGAAGTGACTTATAACCCCATCCGCCACTGCTGCCGATCAGCCTTTTATCGCAGCTGCTTGCAGCCTGAGCAAGGGATAGCTGTCCCATGTGAGTAAATGCCTTATCCTCTAAGGCCTGCTCAAAGCTCGCATAAGCCGCCATAACCTCTTTGACAGTTGGAAGGGTAGGGCTCTTTAGCCCTACATCCTTCATGGCACTTTTTAAGACCTCCTGCGAGCCTGCGCCATCGACTATGACTTTCTCAATATCCGCAGATAGCAGGAATTGGAGAATCCAGTCATTACCCGAGCGGATCGGCCTGCAGTCAATGCATTCCAGGAGTATATCGTCGTCCCATGTCCTTACGGCGATTGACATGGATACATTCGATCCATCCTTATTGTATTTGATGCCGGCATATAACTTGCCCTTAATCTCGGGCTTAGTCGTTGCCTGCAACGCGTCCCACTCAACTTTTGAGATCACAGATTTCTGATTATATTTCAGCCACAATCCCAATCGCTGAATGTTGAAGTCTATATCATCTTCGCCAATCTCGGCCCTAACGGCCCTCTCAGTGAAGATTGTCCCCAGGGATGGATTACATTTGTACCATAGGTCGATGTCGTTTACATCCGACATCCCATCTACAGCCCATTCAGCCCACCCAGAGTCAACACCTTTCCCTTCGAGAACGGTTGTTCGCATTTTCGTGAATACAGTGCCAACAGATACCATTGTGGGCGGCGTCCCACAAAAGATTGTTTGTGGGTTCTTTGAATCGGTTACAACGTATTTTAGGGCGGTCTCCTGGTCATCTGTGTACTCCTGTGCCTCGTCAATTAAAAGACAGTCATAGCCCTCGCCAAGGCCGCCCTTAGACGATCTTGTGCGGAAATTGATAAGCCCCCCGCTCGCAAATTCGATACGCTCCAGGCCCATCTGCTTTGTTGACTTGTAGTCGGCTTTAATCTCATCAAGCCTGGCGCAAATCTTCTCCCATGTGCCGTGTGATGTAGTTGTCCGGTGGGCTGTGTATAATACGCGCTCACCATTAGACGCTCCCCACATGGCCCGCATGATTAGGATTTCCGACTTACCATTTCGCCGGGGGACTGTATAGCCAAATTTTGCGTGCGTCCAGAGCTTCTCATCGTTGATGGCCATGATGTCCTCTAGAAGCATCTTTTGCCATTCCTGGGCTCTTCGCTTTGACTTGTTGTAGATCCTTATGACTTCCTTGCCTTTTGATTTTTTGTACGGCAGAACAACAGACTGCGTAGGAGATTTCCTGCCCTTCCTTTTCTCTGCCATGCATTCTCCAATGTGTTTATTGCATGAAAAAAGCACCTTGAAACCGCAAGATGCTTTTAATTCTCCTCAATTATTTCAAATTCCCTTTTGGGATAGAGATAATCCTCTCCGGTTTCGTCTATTATACGAAACCGTCCTTGTTCCTCACCCAGGCATTCATATATATTCCCATTGATCAATTCTAGCGGATCAACTAAATCACCGATATATTTAACTTTCATTCATAAACCTCTTGACCTTCATTTTTACAATTTCTTTTTTCTTACCTTTTCCTACTTGATACCAGTGGAGTTCAGCTTTTTTATTCTCCCCTTCGTCTCTTATTATACCCTCTCCTCGTGCTTTTTCCCAATCTTTTGCTTTATAATGATATGCTTTTTCTAGCATATTAGCTTCTCTAATTGGGACATCCGTTCCCTTTCCTGCAAAAACTTTAATCTTTGTTATTTTTGTTCCGCCAGCAAGCCTAGCATATCTTCCGTCAGGTAATTTTACGGAGTACGCATTTTTGAACATTGCCCCGGAGCTATGCCCTACAGAGATATCATTGTTTAACCTTAATGCAGATTTGGGAACTGTTCTCCATTTCTTAAGCCAAACGTCCTGTCTTTTCGTTCCGTTAGGACTATATTCTGTAGTGCACCGGCAGCGATTATGTCGGCGGAATATATCGCGTGGAGCGCCGCCCGGATAGTCATACACACCCGTGATACTTTGGCACCATTTACAACATTTTCCGACCGTCGTGCGAATGATTCTTGGATGCAATCCATAAACCGCGTGAAGATCGGCATTCGTCTTTAAGACTTCATCTACTACCGATTGTGAAAACGTCACGACAGGCTCGTCAAGGATCCAGCTAGCATCATCGAAATTGTCTTCACTGGAAATCCGATTGATGATACCATCAATCTTATCCTGATTAAGATCGGGTTTCTTTACTGCAAGGCCAATCTTGGCCTTTTTATTGACCGCCTTCTGGGCCTGCATAGCAATCTCAGACGCCAACTCATAGTTATTTCCCAAAGTCGGCTGCAGGATCCTCTGCGCGATATTAAAGTACATCTTCCCGTCTGGGAGAGTCTCGCTCGACAAATGATTACTATATGCCTGACTTAGGATCTTCCCCAACTCTGCAGCGTAAGTATGGGCTTCTTTATATGTGACCTTACCGTACTTCGCCTTTTCCGCGATACACGCCAATGTGCGATTTTTGCTCAGCAAATCCCCAAAGTCATTTTGAATTGCATCAAGTAATTTAGGCGTCACATCATCCATTCTGACCACCCGCAATTCCAGTTAATTCTCTCAGATTCTCCTGATTGATATATCCCTCAACTGCCTGATTGATCTTAATCGCTCCATCACCAATGCTTGACAGCATCGCTGCATCCGGCTCAAAGATCGGCTCCCACAAGCCCCTAATGTCAGCAATCGCCTTGCGGTTATATGTCATGCCGTCACGTAGACAGGCAGCGACAAATCCTACATTGGTAAAACCTGTGTTAAAGCAAGACTGAGCCTTTCGCGCTGATAGTCTCAAATTCTCATGGGCTGATTTGATTGCCTCCGCACTGGACGGATTGTCTGTCACAAAGCCTAGGTCATCCATCGTCAAACCAGTCTCACCGGCAAAAAGCGCGGCAAACATTTTTAATTGATCCAAATGCGGCTGCATGGATGCCTGTGTGAACTGGCCCGCTACTGGCTTATCCCCATCATCGTCCTTGCTGATCTGAATAAGGGACGACATTGTAGCTTTCCACTTCTCCATCGGCTCCATTTCCGGATCTGTTCCGAGCAAATATTTCTGAGGAAATGAATAGAACTCCGCTGAAATCTCAGACCGCTTGATTGTCCTTAGCGCGGATCCGACAATACTCATACAGGCTCTACTGATTCGGCTATGTCCGAAAGGCCGAACAGCATCCGGTCGATATACAATCGGAACCAGGAGAGGATATCCAACCTCATGCTGATAGGACTCATAATCTGGCACACCTGCATGATAGATCCGTGTCTCGTAAGGTAGAAAGTAGGCTTCTGTAATGGGGTTCCTATTCTTGTCGACCTCAAGGATTGCGTATCCCTCATTCAAGAGCCCTGTGATGGGATTGATCACCCCGGTCGCACTGGCCCCATCAATTACCTGCAGGGTTGGATCGCCGTCTTCATCACGCGTCACGTAAATGAACGAGCATGATGCGATCAACGCGGATAGAATCGCAGAATCGAAAAATAGATCCGCATTATTCAGCTTGAAGATATTGTTCAAATCCAGATCGTCATTATCGAATTCACGGAAGGTCAGCCGATCCGCAAGAGAGTCAACGGCCTTTGCGCACCATCCAAGTGATGTGCTCCAATTTCTCAAATTTGGAGGCGTGGAAATATTGAAATCTCTCACGGAATTTTTCATCTCGTAAAAGCGATATCGCGCCATAACTCGGGTCTTCTTTTGATTTAGTTTTGCGCGCAAATACTGCGTTCCGTAGAGTTCCATAGCAGCTCCTTATTATTTGTTTATTTACCGAATTTCAAAACAGCATAGAGAAATATTCACAGTGACGGCGTGGATGCCTAGCGGCAGGGCGGGGAGGGAGGTATGCCCCCTTTACTTCGCCTTGTAGTTCGTCCAGTCATAAGTCCAAGGCAACACCCTATTGCTCAATGCATCCGTTACATTGCCATATGATTCTGCGATTTTATCCGACTTCTGCCGATTGCATGTCAGATGTGCCAACTGCAAATTGTCAATGTCGGATGGGTGTCCTCCCTTAGCGACTGGGATGATATGGTCAAGGCATTTGCTAAGGGGATGCGGCCACCTCAATGACATGTCTACTGGCTTACCGCAGATCCCGCACACGGACTGGGTGGCATATATCTTTTTCTTGTTCCGCTCGAATGCACCTCGGTGTGTTCCATCTCTATCGGGCCTGTATTTTGCTGGCATTCCCATCGCCTCCCCCGGGTATCAAAAAAGACACCCTCTCGGATGCCCCTAGCATAGCTCAGCGGGGCGCCGGAAATTCCGGACGCTCTCCCGCTCGCCTCACTTTTACTCTGACATAATAACACATCAAACTGTGTCTTTTTGTGGCATGTTTTTCTGGAACGCCTGCAAGGCCCTTCCGTGCAAGTGCCTTACGTGGTCATAGTTATACCCTGTGATCCGGGCAATCTGCACCAAAGTCTTGACCCTGCCCTTCTCATCGGGCACATACCGGTATGTCAAGATCGTCACGAACCGAATATCGCCAAGCTGAGAAATCTGTTGGATAATGCTGGCCCTCTTCGACGAGTAGGCGTCGATTTCCCGACTGATCTGCTTTTCAAGGTCTAGCAGCCTTATTAACCGGATCTCTTGCGTATTCGTCGGGGAGGACAGCACTTGATCCTTGTCGTATGCAATTCCCCCTCCCGTCAGCATCTCGCGAAGCGCAGCCGCCTCTTCACGCATTTTTTTGATCCGGAGGTCAATTGTCCTTAGCTGCATCAAATACTCTCTCGCTGTCACGCTTTTTTCCTCTCTTTCAAAGCGGCCAAAAGTGCCGTCTGACTCATGTCTTTATGTCTTAGGGCCTCCATGACCTGCTCATCTACAGTGCCCTCAGCGATGAGATGATGGATGATCACAGGCTTTTCCTGGCCCTGCCTGTAGAGTCGGGCATTTGCCTGCTGATACAGCTCCAGACTCCAGGTAAGGCCGTACCACACGATCGTATGGCCACCCTCCTGCAGGTTAAGGCCATAGCCGACACTGGCAGGATGCGCCAAAAGCACTCTGACCTCGCCGGCATTCCACGCTCGGATATCTTCTGGGCCCTCTAGCTGTCTGGCATCGGGGGCTGCTTGCTTAATGGCATCTAAGTCATGCTGAAAGCTATAAAACACTAGCACCGGGCTATCCGTGTCCTCAATGATCTCCTGTAAAGCCTCTAACTTCCGCTGATGGATATCGACGACAGCACCCTCAGCGGTGTATGCCCTACCGTTGGCGATCTGCAGGAGCTTGGTCATAACAGCCGCCGCATTTAGAGCCACCACAGCCTCACTGTCAGATACCTGCAGGAGTTGCTCTCTCTCCATCGTCCGATAAGCGGCCATCTCTTTATCGGTCAACCGGACTGGGATGACGTTGTCGATCCGCTTTGGCAAGGTCAGATAATCCTTGGCGCTCATGCTCACGCACAAGTCACTAAGCTTCTCCTCGATCTCTTTTTGGGCGCCCCTACGTAACTCCCACTTGTAGACGACATAGCCATTTCTCGCGCCAGGTCTAAAGTACTTCTCCCGGTAGGCCCCTAAGGTCTTGCCCAAGCGCTCACCCCGGTCCAGTAAGTACACCTGCGCCCAAAGGTCCATCAGACTGTTGGGGCTTGGTGTTCCAGTCAGACCAACGACTCGCGGGCTTTTTAGAATCACCTTGCGCAACGCCCGGAAGCGCTTGCTCTGCGGATTCTTAAAACTCGACAGCTCATCGATCACGACCATGTCAAAGGGCCAGCCTTTCGCCGTCTGTGTCAGCCACACGACGTTTTCCCGGTTAATCACGTAAATATCTGCCTCCGCTGACAGAGCTTTTTGCCTCTGCATAAGGCTGCCCAGGACCTTAGAAATTTTTAGATCGCGCAGGTGATCCCACTTTTCGGATTCCCGGCTCCAGGTATCCTCCGCTACTCTTAAGGGGGCTACTACAAGCACCTTCCCGATCGCAAAGTCGTCCATCAAAGATTTAACCGCTGTCAGCGTGATCACTGTCTTGCTAACCTAAGCCCATATCTAAAAACAGGCCAATCTTCAGTTTCTCGATCGTCAGCTCGATCGCTCGCTTCTGATAGCTGTGAGGTATGAACTTCATCTGGTACCACCTCCTTCCTGGTCGTGTTCTTTATGCCAGCGGGCGTGCTCCGCCTGGCTCGGGAAGATCATCAGGTTCTCTGGCCTGTTGTCCTTTTTGTTCCTGTTAATGTGATGAACGACCTCACCCTTCCGAAGAGGCCTGCCGAGGATCTGTTCTGCTACAGTCCGATGCTCGTGCCTGCCGTTTTTCTTCCGGTAAGTGTCCGCTGTTCCGGTGTCCAGCCTTGCCTTGCTCAGTTTCTCGCGGGTTTCTGGAGTCATCCGATCAGGGTTGTGCTGTCGATTATATTCACTCAGATGTGGGTGTCGGGTGATCGGCCGGTTTTCTGGGTTGTATTTCTTGGATCTGTATCTGGCCAGACATTTCCGACTACAAAAGGCCATCTCTTTACCCGCCATCTGGCTTGGGTATCTCCAGACCGTCTTGCCGCACCAGCTACATGTGTATGCTTGCATCTTGCACCTCCTCGATGAAGACTCTGGCCTCGTCCATCCCCCGGATCAGCCGTACATCACAGCCCAAGTCTGACAAAAATCGCATCTGCCATTCCTGAATTAACGACGGCTGACCCTTATCAGTCTTTAGTTCCACAAAGTAAACCCTGCCGCCCGGCAAGATGATGATCCGATCTGGCACACCATCGCATCCTGGGCTGACAAATTTATAAGCATGGCCTCCCAACTTTTTAACCTGATTGCACAGCCACTTTTCTACGTCTCTTTCTCTTTGCATTTCTCCTCCTAAAACTGGGGTGGCAACAACGGCAACAACTTTTCTCCAAAACTCTATACGCGGGATTTACGCGTGTATATACGCGTATGCGTGCTATTTCTTTATATTTTTTATTTTTAGTTATACTTGTTTCCAGTTGTTGCCAAAGTCCTTTACGCTCCGTAATTTGGGGCGGTACAAGAGGCAACAACTGATGGCAACAAGTCAAAGCTGTTTCCATTTTTTAGCAGTTATCAACTTATCCACAGCGGTGACAAGTTGCTGAGTTGTTGCCATTTGGCCACTTGTTGCCGCTACTTGTTGCCACCTTTTCTTGTATAAACTCTCTGCTTCCCATAACCACTGACGGCCCTAATTGATCCAGTGCGCTCCCACTCCGGGAGCCTCGCCATAATGGCACTGATCTCGTAACCATCTATCTTTTTCCAAGTGTTTCTTGGTCGGCCGAAGCACTCGCAGAAAATCTCTAAAGCTGACACTTTATCCCGGCGTATAGCACCCTCTTCCCTGGGGCTCAGAGGGTCGGTCTGCTGGAAGTAATCGACGCGTCTATAGGTATCCCAGGAGTACCAATCCGTGGGCAGAAGCGTGTCAAGGTACTCAATCACGCTACCCTCCCTGTCGTCATACTCCAAAGCCGCCTGTTGCATCTTAGCGGCCTCCGCCTCAAGCGCAGGGCTTAAGTAGGGCTCTTCACCCTCTGCGGATAACGCAAGCGCTTCCGCCCAGATCTGGTCTCTCTCATCGCTGCTGATATCCCAGACCGATTTTTTACCGCCGCTCACAGGCACAGGCCAAAACCGCCGGTTTCCCGTCGTGTCTCGTAAGAATCCCGTTGTGGCGTTGGTCGTGCCAAAGATCACACAGGTACGTGGATGACGCTCCACGACTTGACCATATGCAGGCCGGTACTCATCAATCTGCCGGCTTAAAAAGCCCTTGAGGATGTCTACGTCAGCCTTTCTCGTACCCTGCATCTCGCCGATCTCCATGATCCAGACGCCCTGCAGCTTCTCCGCCGCCGTCTTGTCCCTTGTGTCGGCCAAATTAAGAGAATCTGAAAACCACGCGCCGCCCAGCTTGGATAATATGGTTGATTTTCCGATTCCGGGCTTGCCATCAAGGACAAGCACTGTATCGAATTTGCACCCGGGCTCAAGCACCCGGTTGATGGCCCCGACAAGAGACTTCCTTGTGACTGCTCTCGTGTACTCCGTATCATCCGCCCCCAGATAGTCGATAAAAAGCCGATCAACCCGGGGCACGCCATCCCAATCCGGGAGCCCCTGGACATACTCTCGTAGGGGGTTAAAACTTCGCTCGTGCGTGACCGTAGTCAGCGCCTTTTGAAAAATCTTGTCCGTAAAGTTGACTCGGTAGGTGACGGACACCCAGATAAAAAGCTGGGCATCGTCGGCATTAGACCAGTAGATGTTCGGCCTCGCCCAGGGCAGGGATAAAGGTGCCTCAACTGCTCCGCTTAATTCATTAAAGCGGATGCCCTTTAGCTTTGGATCATGTCGCAAGATGGTGAGGGCGTTGTGCGCATTGGGCACGAGCGCCCCCTTGTCGTTGACGTCGAGCTTCTCTGTCCAGCTGTCGCCCTCATCCTCTACCGGATCAGCAAAGTCCTCCTCCGCTCTCTTTTGGTTGTCCGCAAGGATCGTGCGTTTTGTATCCGGATCGTCAGCGGCGAACTCTGCCATCGCCCCATAGCTGGGCAGGTGCTTTCCTGATGCTCTCGCAGGCGCATCCTCATCCAGGTGCCCAAAGCGGTGTATCCGGACTAAGTCAAAGGCATTGCAGAGCTGGCCGCTCGCCGGGTCTGTACCGTGGTTGGAAAAGGCAAAAAGGCCTCCCTCATAGATCACAAGGCCCGCCGCTGTGGAGCCCTCTGCATAGGTGTAGCGGTCTTCTTTCGCCGTTGGTGTATAAATCTTTGGCAAGAACTTTTTGATGGCTTCTATGAGGCCGTACGTCCTGCAGAAAGCTCCGACAATACCTTTCTTTTCCAGCGGGTTCCCCTGCCGATCGGCCATCTTTTTGCGGATGCCGGTCATCCGTGATGATTCCGGCCAGTAGCTCGTGTCTGTCCAATCAGGATACTCCGCCAGTACGTCGTCCGCGCTTAAAAAAGGCGCATCATAGTACGCAAAGACGGGCTCTACATCGGCGCAGTTTGACGGCCAGTACATCAACCTCGTCGGCTGATAGGTCGTGTCGTCAAAGTAATCAATGCCTACCTTTTCGGCTACCTTTCTGGCGATGGCCTCGTACTCATCTGGTGATACCGCTCTATCAAGGGGCATGATTAAGCGCAAGCGCGGCTTTTGCGCCGTGTGCTTGTGCGTTGAGTAGACGGCCATAGCGCACTCGAGATCAAGGTTATCCATCAACTGTGCCCAGAGGTCCTTAGGCGCAAAATCAAGATCTAAGGTGATGATCTGTCTGCAAACGACGCTTCCGCTCTTCCGGCGGCCGCCCTTTAGATGCCCGCCGACAAAGCACCCAATGTCTTTGATCTGGCCTTGTCGATCCTTTGACAGCTTTATGTATTCGGCGTGCGTCTCTGTCGTCTGCTGGCTTTTTGACAGCTTAGAGAGCAGAGCTGACCATTGCATCGTGCGATTCTTCCATGCCGTCTCAAATCGGCTTTTGCCTAAGGCGATCGCCAGCTCGCCGTTATGCTTTACAGTAATGCTGTAATTTGATAGCTGTTTGACTTGTGTAACTGTCATTTGCCCCACCTTTTATAGCAGTCGTGATGAAAAAAAAGATCAGACCCCCGCTTGGTTCTGCAAAAGTCAAGTGTAGATGCGCTTTCTGTGGAGATATCTTTCCCACAGATACAGCACTCTACAGGTTCTCCCCACTCTATGCGATTCCTAAAAATTCTCTCCGGGAAAGCGACCGGAAGTTTAATTTTCATGTCCTCCTCCTTTCTAATCCTTGAGATAAAACGGCGTTTCGTAGCCATCGCCTTTTAGGGGCAGGCCTGGTGCCCAGCTGATGGGTTCGGCCATGCAGGCGTTAATCGTGGCCAGCGCGTCCTTATCCTCGATTGGCACGTCCACGATCATCTCGTCATGGACGTGCATCATGATCTGGTAGCCTTTGGCTGATACTCTTTGCATTGATACAGCTAAGCAGTCTCTTGCTGTAGCCTGCACGATGTTCTCCACCAGCTTGCCGCCATAAGTCTCTGTCTCTTCCCAACGCTTGGTCGTCTGATTGGTGCCCATATATACGATCGACTCTCGACCCATGCGGTCATCCAGAGTCAGCCTTGCGCCCCAGTAGCAGATCTTTCTGCCTCCGGGGAGCCTTACAAAAAGATTACGGTTGACATAGCTAAACTCGATGCCTCTTTGGATCCGTACGGTCCGGTGCTCTTTGATCGCTGTTTTTGCGGCAAGCTCACAGGTGCGCCACAGCTTGGGGATCATCGGATTAGCCCTTCTCCAGGCATCTACAATGCCCTGGAGCTCCTCCTCTGGGATCGCCCCGTCTCTATCCATGCGCCTCATCGCTCCGACGCCTCCGCCATAACCGCAGGCCAGCTCTGCGACCTTGCCCTTTTGCCTTAACTCACCGTTGACACCGTGCTTGACCACAGGCCTGTGGTACATCTGCGATGCTGTGGCACAGTAGATATCGCCGCCGTCTCGAAAGGTCTTAAGCCGCCACTCCTCGCCGGCGATCCAGCTGATAACCCTGGCTTCGATCGCCGAAAAGTCGCTCACGACGAAACGACAGCCCGGTGAAGCGACAAAAGCTGTCCGGATCAATTCCGAAAAGACGAAAGACGGCTCCCCGAAGAGCACTTCTAACGTCTCAAAGTCGCCGGCAGAGGCCAGCTCTCTGGCCAGCGCTAGATCGGGCAAGCTGTTCCTGGCTAGATTGTGCGTCTGCACCAATCGGCCGGCCCAGCGTCCCGTGCGGTTGGCTCCATAAAACTGCAAGATTCCACGTAGATGGTCATCTGCGCAGATGGCCTCCTGCATAGCGCTGTACTTTTTGACGGAGGTCTTACCAAGGGCGCTCCGGATCTCAAGCACCTGCCTGACATCTGCGGATAAATCTCCATCAAGCAACTTGGACAGGGCATCCTTGTTGAGGCTATCCACCTCTACCCCCTTTGTCATAAGCCAGCCCTTTAGCTGGCTTACGCTGTTGGGATTTGATAGCCCCGTCAGTTCCTTTGCCTGCTCCTGCAGGTCTGTGCGATGCTGATCGTCGTAGCTGACGATGCGCTCGATCATCTGCCGATCAAGGCGCACGCCATGATCGTTCATCTGCTGGTCTAAGTTCCACAGCTCCTGCTCCGCCGTTGTGGTCTTGTAGATCGACAACTTTTTGAGGATCTCCTGCTCTGTGACTACATCTTGTCGGTTATAAGATAGATACAACTCCCATTTCCCCGGATCATGCGCCGGGAGATTCCTCGTTCGTCTGCCGTTGGCTCTCGTAGGTCTGCAGGGCTTGGAAAAGTACTGGATCAAGGCCTTCCCCTGCGGGTCCTTTAACTTGTCCTCAGGCAAGCCTAAAGCCAGCCCTACGCCCATCAAACTACTCGGCAGACCAAGGCTTAGCGCCTTGACCATCGTGCAGCGCCACTGCTCTGGTGGCATCTTCTTATCCAGCCACTTGGCCAGGCAGACACGCTCAAAGTTGGCATTAAAGGCGGACTTGGTGATCTCCGGGTTAGCGATAGCCTCAGAAAAATCAAGCCAGTCATCGGACAACTCAAAGTCCGGGTCGGTTGTGTCGATCTGACGGAGCTCGTCCTCGTCGTCAAACTTAAAACCGATGATTAAGACGGTAAAATCCGGGGCCTCCGTATATCGGTAGACACCGGATTTTGACAGATCCACAGAGCTGTAGGTCTCTATATCGACACCCATAAGCTTGTGCATATCTCACTCCTTAAAAATCGTCCTCATCGTCCTCGAAGTCGTCGCTAAAGTCGGACTCCGCAGATGCTCTAGCCGCACCCAGCGGATCACCATCGGACAGCTTCTGGATGTTGTTAAGCCCTACTCCGATGCCCTTGTTGCCGTTGGAGTTGAAGGGGAAGAAGTTGATGGAGGCCCTCCCCCAGCAACCGCTATAGACTTCATCGGGGTCTAAAATCTCGTTCAGGTCCTTGTCGACGATACCAGGCTTCTGCTGCGAGTTGGCATTGAGAAACATCATGTCCTCATACTCTTCTGCCTCTGCTTCTCTCTCCTCCCCATCACGCAGGGGAAGCTTAAGGTTGACCGGCTTCTTGCCATTCCACTTGGAGCTGACGCCCTCTTGGATAGCCTCATCAATAGCTGCTTTAATCTTCTTTAAGGTCTTCTTATCGTCCTTGGGGATGAGCAGGCAGACGGAATACTTAGCGTCCTGTCCCTCCACAAAGGACCGTGACTTAAAAATGTTAACGTATGACAGACGGCACTTACCTGTGATTACTTTTGTAGACATGATTCCTCCTTAAAATCTTCTGCGGCCTTTTCCGCAGTGCTAAATGCTTTTCTCTTATCTGATTCGGGCGCTAACACAGGCTTTCCCTGCGGTCTAATGACCAGATCGCCTAAAATCTCGACAAACTTCTTTTTACCAACAATCCGCTCCATAGCAGTAATACCGTAGAGCTTTTTCTCGTAGAGCATGGCTTCGTCATAGCCGGCAGTCTGCAGAGCTTCCGCTACTTTGAGATCATCTACATACTTCCGCACGGACCTGCCCTCGACCAGCTTCCAGCCGGGGTACTCGTGGCCATCTAGAGCCTGCGCCAGAGCATAGTCGCTCACATCCTTGACCCAGTGAGTCAGCTCATCGGCCCTCTTAAGCACATCGGCTATCTCCTCATCCGAGAGGAGCGGCGGCAGCTTAAAATCAGCCTTGGCCAGCTCTAAGTTATATTCAGCCCGCTTTCTGCAGGTGGCTTTTGCCGGACAGAATCTGCACCAGTCACCGGTCTCGTAAACGTCCATCCCATCAAAAGCGGCTTGCGCTCTTGGAGCGACGATGGTCTCCGCCCACTCCAATAAATCCTTAAGTGGGAGCTCCTCTGTGCTGATATGATCAAGTCTTGGCTGGATGATCGTCATTCGTACGGTATCAAAGTCATACAGGTCGCTAAAAAGCCCTGCCGCTCCAAGGCCATACAGCCTTAACTGCGGGTTGCCTTGGGCGCTAACCTTGATGCCTTTACCATACTTGAGATCAATCACCTGGATCGCTCCGCCGCCGATCACGACAGCATCTGACGTGCCAAACCCCTCCGGTATCCACTGCGCCAGGGAAAACTTTTGCTCCATCATGAGCTCAGCGTCCTCGCCAGCGGCGGCTTTTGCTTCCATCACCATATCGGCGTAGTAGTCAGTCGCCTCTTCCATCTCTCCGCAGTAGTACTGTGATTTTTTGATTTTTCGAAGCTCTGCGGCGTACTTCTGAGGGCTTATCTCACCCTCTGCTTTTCTCAGCTTTAATTCCCCTAGGGAGTGGGCTATCGTGCCCTCTTCGGCATAGCTGCTAGAGCTAGTATCTGGGCACAACTCTGACAGGGCTACTGACCCGGGGCAGTTGATCCAGCGACTGGCACTAGAGGCCGACAGCTTGGCGTGCTCACTCGGCATCCTCTACCTCCTTGACCTTAGTCATGAGCTCACCCAGCTTCTCATCGGGGACGCTTGTGAGCTTGTCAAAGCCCATACCATGGATCAGCTCACTTGCGATCTTCTTTCCGGTCCTTTTGTTGAGCTCTGCTAATGCTCTGCGCACTTCTACACGATCCACGACGGGGGGCTTTTCTGCTTTCTCCGGTGTAGCTGTAGGCTCTTCTTCCATCTGCTTCTCAGCTTTTTTGAGGCTTTTAATCTCCACAATCTTGCCGGGCACCATGTTCGCCCGGAACTCCTCCATGCTTTCAAACTCAACTGTAATTTTCATAATGTTTCTCCTATGCTATACTGTGGTTGGTGAGATTTTTGCTTCGGGGTCCTGCTATAGCCCCGGAGCACTTTTTATGTCCTGCAAGATCGATCACCTCCTTTCTTATGCAATCCATAGAACCACTGCCATAAGCCCAATCGCCATAGCCCAGAGGGCAGCTGCCTTTAGCGCATCAAGTATCCTTACTTTTCTCATCTTTTTGCCTCCTCTTCGTCGCACACCAGAGCATGGCCGGTCACCAGAACATGGCCGGTCACCAGAGCGTGGTCGCACACCAGAGCATGGCCGGTCACCAGAGCGTGGCCGGTCACCAGAGCGTGGCCGGACACCCAAGCATCGCCGGTCACCAGAGCATCGCCGGACACCCAAGCATCGCCGTCATGACTTAAATTTTCTTCTTTTTCGACGTATCCACCCAAGCCACCGGCTTTTACATCGCCAAAATCGATCAATGCTTTAATCCGATAAAGCCGTCCAAACTCTGTATCGATTGTGTCAGAGGTCAACTCAAATTTCTTTTCCATCGCTTTTACCTCTCTTGTGCATAGTAAAAAAGTGTCAGCCATGCAATCCCGCCCATCACCATAGCGGCAGGGATCAGGCTCTCGCTGTCTAAGAGCATCGCCCCGATCACGCAGGTTGCCGCCGCTAATGCTGTGATTGTGCGCAGGATTGTGTTGTGTAGTTTTCTTCTCATTTGCTTACCTCACTCCCAGTAACTCCACTCTGTCATGATCATCTAAAGCCTTGCAGAGGATCCGCAGCTCCCGCAGAGTCATGTAAGACGGATCCCTCATGCGACTGTAGAGGGTCGATCCTCCGATCCCTAACCTCTTGGCAAGCTCTGGATCGCTAAGCCCTTCCAGCTCCTGATACTTGCGTATGATGCTTTTCGTCCTGCGGTCTTCCATGTCCGTCTCGGATGCTTTTAGCCTTGGCATCTGAGTCCTCCTTTCCGATCACCACGCTAAGTCCAAGAGCCTTTAGCGTGAGATCTGCTTTTTCTAGGGTGATCCCTCCTCCTTTTAGCCAGTAACTCACATTGCTTTTTGAGACACCGACCTGTCTGGCGAGTTCGCATGTACTTACCTTCTGTTTTTCTTTTTCTTCCTTGATCAGGTTCATCACTTCTCTTGCATCCATGCTATTGACCTTTCTTTTTACCGGTACTATATTTAGTGCAGAACATTTATTCGCGTACCAGATAAAGAAAGGAGGTGAAAGAATGGCTAAGGGCAAGGTAACTTCTCCACGCGCGGCAAGTGCGGCTTCAAAGGTTCTTCGTGATGGCAGAACAAGCAAGGCGTCTAAAACCGCTGCAGGTAGTGCGCTATCTCAGCGCCAATCAAAGAAATAACTTCGGATTATCTCGGATGACTTGGTGTAAGGCAGTCGCAATGCTTTGCACCTTGTTTTCATCCGTACACAGATCTTCATAGCCAAAAAGATCGAAGATCGCATGCATGATCTCGTGCATTAGAACTTGATTTTTCAAATCTCTTGGCATGGTCTTGTCAATTTTGATGCGATTGGTTAAGAAGTTAATTTCTCCCCTTCGCAACTCATCTTTGCTCACGCATTCAACCTCTTCAATCTCGTAATCAAGACCCAGTATTCTAACGGCCTTGGTCATCGGTTCCTCCTCTCCTCGTTCTGTTAGTTAGAATTTCTACTTAAAGTAGAGTTTAAGGGATAAAAATAAAATCTATTGGGCACTTATAAATCTCACTTAAAAGATATAGATTTGCCCTGTCAATTTTTGTAGACCCGTTTTCCCAATTTGCTATCGTTTGCTTGCTTTTATGGGCTTTTGCCCCGGCCTCTTCTTGCGTCAACCCAGCATTGACGCGGGCGGCGGCCAGAGTAATTCTGAATCGAGACTTATCTTCCACTCTCTTCTCTCCTTTCTCCGTTTTTCCGATCGGCATGTCTATATGCTAATCTACTAAAAGTAGAATGTCAATGCTTTTTCTACAAAAAATAGAATTTATGTTGAATATTTCTACTTTGCGTGTTAAAGTACACTCATACACGGAGGTATCTATCATGGAAGAAAAGTACAGGAAGATATTTGCGCGAAATCTTTTATATTATATGGAGAAATTCAACAAGACTCAAACCGACATTGTCATTGATTTGGATATAAATAAATCAGCGATTTCAACATGGTGCAACGGCACCAGAATGCCGCGAATGGACAAAGTCCAAAAACTTGCTGATTATTTCGGTGTCAACAAGTCCGATCTGCTGGAAGAACACTCTGCACCAGAAGAGGATGACTACTACATCAATGAGGAGGCAAGACGCTTAGCCGATGCCATGCATAAGGATCCCCGCTATCAAGTCCTCTTCGACGCCAGCCGGAAGGTTAAGCCGGAGGACATCGAGAAGGTCAAGCGGATGATTGACCTGATGCGGGGCGACTACGACGGGGACGATCCGGCGTGAGGAGTGATACGAAAGTTTAACCAAAAGTACAAAAAAATACACTTTAAGTGTAAAAAACATGATATAGTCTCTATAGAGATCGACTGTTGCGGTGAAGAATACAGCAGATGTGTATGTTTAACTTCCGCGGGTGACGGGGTGCGTAAGCGTAGAGTATTGCCCATGTGTATTAGAGACTTATCTTCGGATAAGTCTCTTTTTATATCTAAGGGGAGCCAATGAGATTAGTGACAATTAAGGGGTCGAAGTTACATAAATACACCAAGGATAGGGAAATGCTTCACAAGGCAAATCGACCCTGCGTTTTGATTATGAGACTGAAATATAAGGGGAAGCGTTACACTTTTGCCGTCCCTCTAAGGTCAAATATCGCCCCGAATGTCCCGAAGTGGCAATACTACCCTCTGCCGCAACGAAAAACGACGAAAGATGGGCATAGGCACGGGGTGCATTACATAAAGATGTTTCCAATCCGACGCGAAGATGCGGATCTGTATCACACAGAAAACAATATGTATGCTGCATTGATAAAAGCAGAACTCGAACTTGGAGAAAAGGAAATCATCAAAGATTGTCAAGCCTATCTTGATAGATATGCCACGGGGGAGCATCCCATGTACTCTACAGATATTGATTACTTAATCACGCTGGTATAATGGAGATACTATGGAAGTTATTGAATCAGATGTCAGAGTGGTTGAGCTCGACTTGCCGGAGTCAGTCGCCGGGTACACCATGCGGTCAGCTGACGACTACTACACGATTGTACTCAACAGCCGGCTGAATGCGTCCCGAAATCTGGCCACATACAGGCATGAGATAGCGCATATCCGGAGAGAGGACTTTTCCTCTTCTACTGATGCCGGACTAATCGAGATATATGCGCACAAGGAGCTATAAGAAAGGGAGGTAACTATGGGATTGTTTAATGCGGATATGATTCCAGGAAAAGCTGCAGGGTCTAAAAGTGATAAATATGTTGTGCTACAGGTGATCCTTACAGAAAAGTTAATCGGTACAGGATCAGGAGTAAGCAGCCTATCAAATCTGCAGAAGGTCATCAATGATCAAGCAGCCAAAGGGTATCGATTACACACTATCACAACGGCATCATCCGGATCCAAGGGTTTTCTTGGCGGCGATAAGATTCAAGCCACTATGGTGTTTGAAAGACTAGATTAGTATAACAAAAGCCCCCTGGTTAGCGCCAGGGGGCAGAACTCCGTGAAGTGAATCACTAAGTCCTCAACAAGCATAGTGTAGCACTTCTCGGAGCACCTGCGAAGAAACAGGTGTTCTTTTTGTACGAAAATTTGGAGGTGCACTATGGCAACAGCGAAAAAGCAGGCTTCTGGCAACTGGAAAATCCGGATCTACGATTACACCGACACGACCGGCAAACAGCATTATAAGGCTTTTACAGCTAGGACTAAGAAAGAGGCTGAGCGGCTGGCCCTACAGTGGCAGGGGCGGTCCGTTGACTGTGATATGACCTTTGGGGAGGCGGCACAGGCTTATATCGATGAGCGCCGGCCTATCCTCTCCCCTTCTACGATACTTGGCTATGCGTCAGTGGCAAGACAAACGCAGCCTATCGCTAGTATAAGGATAAGCCAAATTACACAGGGTCAGATCCAAGCTCTTATATCTAGCATCTCTGCCTCGCACAGTCCAAAGACCGTCCGCAATCTCAACGGATTCATTAGCGCCGTGATGAAGCGTTATCGTCCCGGATTTCATCTTGAAACAAGACTTCCGCAGCGCATTCCAGATGATCTTTATATCCCCACGGATAAGGATATTCAAAGCATCTTATCGGTCACACGAGGCGATACCGAGTTGTATAGGGCTATCTTGCTGGCAGCCTATGGTCCTCTCCGACGCTCTGAAGTATGTGCCCTAGAGAGTCAGGACATACAAAACGGGGTGGCCCATATATCAAAAGCACTTGTGCGGGGCGAAAATGGCAAGTGGTATATCAAGCAGCCGAAGACACGCGCCGGCGATCGCTACATCCCTCTTCCGGCACGAGTCTTAGACGCTCTTAATGGCACAAAAGGTAGATATGTAATGATCACTCCTGATGCTTTATCAGAGCGGTTTTTTAAGGCCCTAAAGCGGGCAGGCGTGCATCACATGCGCTTTCATGCTCTCCGCCACTACTGTGCGTCTCAGCTCCACGCTCTAGGCATGCCGGATGCTTATATCATGGAGCGCGGTGGATGGGAATCGGATACTATCTTAAAGCAGGTCTACAGACATACTTTGTCCGACTACGCAGAGCAAGAAAATGCCAGGGTGAATGACATTCTAAACAGTAAAATTCCCAAAAACATGACCCCAAACATGACCTATAAAAGAAAAAGCCCATAAAATAGGGGCTTTTATAGTGCGGCCGATGGGACTTGAACCCATACATCATGAAGATACAAGAACCTAAATCTTGCGCGTCTGCCAATTCCGCCACGGCCGCTGATAAAGAGACTTCCCTGGAAGTCTCTTTCCTATAGTATTTTATTTGCTCTTACAATTCAATCCCGATCAATCCCAAAAGATACAGAATCAAATCACCGGAACTAAAGGTCAAAGCCCC
This sequence comes from Lachnospiraceae bacterium AF51-6-b8A, assembly GCA_027682585.1. GTDB lineage: Bacteria > Bacillota > Clostridia > Lachnospirales > Lachnospiraceae > Shuttleworthia. Next base: position 140,052 of record JAQCZH010000002.1, read on the forward strand.
CGAAAGAGAAAATCGAACGCAAGCTTCCTGCTGTTGTCAATACAATATTCCGGATGGACAAGAGCGCCCCAGCTGTCATCGCCTCCCACGCCCATCTGGGCCTTGGAAATCCGAATCCAGGTCTTATCGACCCGAGGCAGTTCATAGGCGTGCTGAGCACAGTCGATCATATCCGGAGAATACGGCAGAGCTGAGAAATGAAAGGGACTGTCAGCCATCGCAAAAAGAACGCCATGCCCCTCTGTATCCATACACTCAGCCCAGCGGACGTCAATCTTATTGCCGCACTCAGAGGGACGCAGATACCTGGCCATGTTGTCCGCCACCCGGTTGGAGAAGAGATCAAGCTTCCCATGCGGACGATCCGCATATGTCTCCTGTGGGCCTCTTCCATACCAGCGCAGCCGGTCATAATCGGCATCCATCGTAAAGAGAAGGCCAAACTCCGGCAGCGGACCGATCTCATCTGTCGGCTCCATTTCCAGATGACAGGCCACACTGCCGTCGCCATAAACCTCATAGCTAAGGAAGCAGTCTCTGCCCGGTTTTGCAGCCAGATGGTAGGTATAAGTCACTTTGACGGAATCCTCCAGTTCCTCCACCTGATAGTAGTCCGCTGACCTGCCGTGATTTTTCATCATGGAAGAATAAGTACTGGCAATCTTCCACTGGCCAGACCGGAAGGGCTGCATATTCCCCAGATCGTTCTCTGTCATGGGACGCCAGAAATTGGGACGGGGAATATCGCAAAAGAGCATTTTATCCCTGTAGCAATAGGAAACCAGTCCACCGAATCGACCGGAGAAGAGAACTGAGAAGTGGTCCCCATAGACCCCGGTATTCATCCAGCCCCTGGCGACACGAAGTTTGCTCTTTCCATCTCCGACCAGGCGCTGTCTGCCCTGTGGCTGTTTTTTTTCAGCCGCGTTTTCTTCTTGATTTTTCGCTACAGCTTTTCCGGGCAGCGCCTCACCGTTTTCCAGTTCACAGCCACTTTTTATCTCACAGCCATCTCCTGGCACGCAGCTGTCTTTTGGTACATACGCCCTCTTCGCCAGCAGGACGCTGCTGTCAAATGCCCCGTAGACTCCCTGTCCATAGGCAACCTCATGTCCTGCTTTGGCCCAGGCTCTATCCTCCCTGAGCCGGAAGGAAATCTCTTCCACATATTCTCCCTCCTCCACGGGAATTGGGATGGGAAGCTCCATCGTCATCTCGGACAGGGGCGCCAGGGACAGCTGCAGGGGCATTTGCGCGATCATCCTGCCCTCTTTCTTGAGTACAGCGACACCCTCATACGCGGAAATATCCGTAAAGAGATTCCCGTTGCGGATGGTGACCTGTCTGTCGTGGAAGGTCAGCCTGATACTGCGGTAATTATATTTGACCTCCTGCATCTTGGGGGAGAGTTCATGCCCCGCTCCCCCATAGACGATGCCGTTCCCTGAGAAAGAGTAGTCGCAGGGCCGATCCCCAAAATCTCCTCCGTAAGCCTCATAAGTCTCACCAAAACGGTTCTCTGTCGTGATGGACTGGTCGGCGAAGTCCCAGATGAAGCCCCCCTGATAACGGGGCTCGGTATCCGCCAGATCCGTATACTTATGCATGCCTCCGCAGGAGTTACCCATAGCATGCGTATACTCGCAGTTGATATAGGGCTTGTCCATCTCCTTGAGCGTCTGCCTGATCTGATCCACGGAGTGATACATGGTGGAGTAGATATCCGTCGTATCCGGATAGCGGCTGTCATGAACCACTCCCTCGTAATGAACCAGACGGAAGGGATCCCAGCGCCGAAAATGCTGACTCATCTCATAGAGAACCGACCCGCCCAGAGACTCATTGCCGCAGGACCAGATCAGGATGCTGGCATGATTCTTGTCCCTCTCATACATGGATTTGGCCCGATCCATCATCATGGCATAGGCTTCCGGCCGATCCCCTGGAATGGCGGCCGACAGGTCATTGGCCCCGATCATGACAGATTCCCAGACCCCATGCGTCTCCAGATTTGTCTCATCTATCACATAGAGTCCCAGCTGGTCGCAGAAGCGATAGAAGGCGGACTGATTGGGGTAGTGGCTGGTTCGGACCGCATTGATATTGTTGCGCTTCATGATCAGCAGGTCATTCCAAATATCCTCTGAAGAGATTGCTCTTCCCTTATCAGAACAAAACTCATGCCGGTTGACCCCCTTGAAGACAATCCGCTTTCCATTGAGACACATGATCCCGTCTCTGAGTTCAAAGCGGCGAAAACCGACCGGTTCCTCGACCAGTTCCAGCAGCTGTCCGTCCGCGTCCAGGAGGCGGATCTTAAGGCGGCAGAGATGGGGATCCTCGGCAGACCAGAGCCCTGGCTCATCCAGAGTCAGGGTTGTCCTGCAGCGTCTGATCTCCGGCTTACCCTCCTTTTCCTCACCGCCCGGCCCGGTAAGGCCTGTCTGTGCGCAATCGCTGACCTGTCCGGCATATTCACTGACTTCCAGCTTCCTGCTTTCTCTCTTCTCTTCGTCCGTCAGCACAAGTTCGGCGACCGCCCCGGGACAGACTCCCTGCAGCGTCATTTCCACGTTCAGACTGCCAGTGGCAAAATCGTCCGTAAGCGTACTGGTCAGCTTGAGATCCCTGATATGGAGCTTAGGGATCGTATAGAGAAATACCTCCCTGAAAATACCCGAAAAACGAATGAAATCCTGATCCTCATACCAGGAACCGGCGGAGAAACGAAAGACCGCGGCGGCCAACTTGTTCTCACCTTCCAGCAGATAGGGCGTCAGATCGAACTCCGACGGAGTAAAGGAATCCTCCGCATATCCCACATAGTGTCCGTTGCACCAGAGGGCGAAAGCCGATTCCACTCCCTGAAAGCTGATATAGACCGGATTTTTGACAAGTGCCGTCTCCTCTCGCAGCGCCTCCTCCTTCTGATCGCGCGCAGCCCTCTCAGATGAAACGGACAGCCAGTCCTGAGGCAGAGTGAAATACCTGACATAGGAGGCTACCGGATTATCGATGGATGGGATCTCGCCCGGCATCAGCTCCTCTTTGCCGTCCCAGGGATACTGCGTGTTGCAGTACTGAGGAACGCCGTAACCTTCCATCTGAATGTGTGAAGGCACCGGAATGGTCTTCCAGGCGTGGCAGTCTGCCTCCATACGAAAGAAATTCCTGTCTGCCGCCGCCCAATTGGGAGCGAAGGCAAAGTTCCAATCCCCATTCAGAGAACAGCGAAAGGAAGAAGCGTCGCGTTCCATCTCCTCCCGGCACTGATAGAAGCGGTGATCCGAATGCGCTTCCAGGCGGTTCTGCTGGAAGATCTCCGGATCAGCCACAATATTGTAGTCAAACTCCTTCATAAGTCTCCTCATTTTTATCTTCTGAATTCTTCTGATTCTGACATCTTAGTATGACGTCTCTCCTCGAAAATGCCCTGTAGCATGAAAACAGCATCCCCATACAGCGCTGTTTATCTGCCAATGATTACTTGACAGCTCCGGTAATTCCCTCGGCAAACTGTCTCTGCAGTACGAAGAAGACAACCAGCGTGGGAACCGTGCAGAAGAGAACCCCCATCATCAGAAGCCCGTAGTCCACCGTGTACCCGCTGGCCAGACTGGCAATTAACATGGGCATGGTCTGCGCCCTGTTGTCCGTCATAACGACCTTGGGCCAAAGATAGGCGTTCCAGGCATTCATGAAGGTAATGACACCAGCTGCGGCATAGGTGGCCTTCATAACAGGCATATACATACGGAAGTAGATCTGCAGTTCTGAGAGCCCGTCCAGTCTGGCCGCCGCCATGATATCTCTTGGGAAGTTACGGGAGTTCTGGCGAAAGAGCATGATTAGAAAGGGGGTGGACAAAGTAGGCAGAATAAAGCCCCAGACAGAGTTGAGCAGACCTGCGGAGGCAATCATCCGAAAGAGAGGAATCATTGTCGCCACCTGGGGAACCATCATAGCTAAAAGCAGAACTCCAAAGAGACGGTCCTTGCTGGGAGAATGATAGAGCTCAAATCCGTAACCTGCCAGAGAACAGATCAGAATCGCCAGGAGGGTCTGTACCACGGCGTAGAGAAAGGAATTGCCCAGACCGCCGAAGAGATCCGCTCTGGCAAGCAAATGATGGAAATTGATCAGGGCCTGATTTCCAAACCAGAGTTTGCCCTTAGCCACATCTAAGGTCGTATTGGTAGCCGCTGTGACCATCCAGAAGATGGGAAAGACTGAAAAAAGCGACCAGAGGATCAGGAAAACATATGTGGGAATCAGTCGCCGCTGCGTCACGGAAGCATATCTCTTAGTCACGGGAATCACCTACTTTCATATTAATCAAAGACAGGATTGCCACCAGAACGAACACCAAAAAAGACATGGCAGATGCATAGCCAAAGTTAGAAACGCCCTGTCCAAAGGAATTGTTGTAGATATAGTGAGACATGGTGATCGTCGCGTTGGCCGGGCCGCCCATGGTCAGATTCATGGACTCATCAAAGAGCTGCAGGGTACCATTGATGGACATAATGGTTGTCATAATAATTGTCGGTTTCAAAAGAGGTACCGTAATATGCCAGAATGTCTTCCAGTTCGAAGCCCCGTCAATCTTGGCCGCTTCGTAAACCGAGTAGTCGATGTTCTGAAGGCCGGCCAAATAGAAGACCATATTGTAGCCGGTCCATCTCCAGATCAAAGCCAAAATAATCACTGCCTTAGCCGTTCCGGGCGTTCCCAGCCAGTTGATATTGGCGCTGATCAGATGCAGATTCATCAGGACACTATTGACCAGACCCTGCGTCGCGAAAAGAGCGCGAAAGATCAGTGCATAAGATACCAGAGATGTTGCACAGGGAAGAAAGATCAAGGTTCGAAAGAGACCCCTGAATTTCAGATTCTTGTTGTTCAGCAGCTGGGCCAGCAGCATGGCCAGGATAAGCATAATGGGAACCTGAATGATCAGGTAGAGGAAGGTGTTTCCCATCGCTGTCATGAAGATCTTGTCCTGGAACATCCTGCTGTAATTGACGGTCAGCGGATTCGCCCAGGTCATGTTGGAACTGGAGCCGGTTCGAAATGACGTAATCAGGGCCTGCACCATAGGGTAAAAACTCATGATAAAAATCAGGATTGTCGCCGGCGTCAAAAACCACCATCCGGCTCTGCCCTGCTTTCTCTCAACACTTCTGCTTCTCATAGTCAAATCCATCCTCTCTGTATGAAGTACTCGGATGAGGCTTCCTTCTGCAAGTATCCGATTGTCATGAACAAAAAGGGGGCCGTGAAAAAACTGAGATCAACCACCATATACGCGCCTTCCTTCCAAATATGACTGCGAGATATGATCGATGTCTTTTGTTTTTTCACAGCCCCTCTTCTATCCTGCCTGAAAGTTACTTGGCACCACCCTGCATCGTGAAGTTCACCTGATCTTCCGCGGTCTTTAAGGCCTCCTTAATATCTGTCCCCTGGCTGACCTGCTGAATTGCGGTACCGATCTGTGTCCGCGCCTCATACTCATACCTGGATTGTTCAACAACCGGAACCTTAGCTCCCATCCCAACAATGGTGGAATAAATCGGCTGGTTATTGAAATAAGCGACGCCGTCGTTATAAGCGGTTGACTTGCCTGCGGAAATACAGGTAGTGATCACACCGCCATCCTTCAGAGCTCCGTCATAGGTCTCCTGTGAGCCCTCTCCTCCACCAAAGGTGTAAGCAAGGAAATCCTTGGCCAGGTCCGGCTTCTTACAGTTAGCTGTGATATAGAGAGATGAACCGCCATTGGCCGCATAGCCATCCTTGCCGCCGGCCAAAGTCGGCATAGTAGTAATCTCCCACTTGCCGGAATTGTCCTTCACCTGTTCAATGGTGGGAATAATCCAGTTGCCGTTAATCACACCGGCCACCATATCGCCCTTGATGGTCTGATCCGTATAATCTGTCCAGTTATTTGCCAGATACAGAACATGATGATCCTGCATCTTCTTGATGGTCTCCATAACCTTGATCAAAGTCTCATTGTTAACAAAGTTAGGCTTGCCGTCCTTGAACCTGGACTGGCCCTCTGCCTGCATCATCATGTAGGGAAGATCATTGCCATCCGCATTCTGGGAGAAGAGATACTTGCCGGTCTTGTTGTAGACATCCTCGCCAATCTCAATGAAGCGATCCCAGGAAATTCCAGTCAGATCCTTGATGGTGTATCCGCACTGCTGGAGCAGATCAACACGGTAGGCGGAAATGACCGTTCCATTGTCGACGGGAACTCCATAATGTTTGTCTTTGATGGTAGAGAAACTCAGCTTCTCCTGACTGAAATCATTCCAGTTGATCTTGGCATCATTCACATCCTGCCAGGCATCCGGATAGGAATTGACGAAATTCTCAATGGAGTGATCCTGGAAGAGCATAATATCCGGAAGCGCGTCATACTTCTTGGAAGAAGCCGCCAGAGTGACAGCCTGCTCATTATCACTGGACTGAGTCTGTTCAATCACATTCAGTTTAAAATCCTTGTCCTTCTTCTGATAAGCCTTCTCTGCGGCCTTGAGGGCAGGAATATTGAAGTTGGCATCCCAGGCATAAACAGACAGGGTGTGGGCATCCTCAGCTGATGTATTGGCTCCCTTGTCGCCGGAACCACTGTCAGACGTCTTGCCTCCTCCAGATCCACAACCGGCAAACGCGGTCGCAGCCATGGTTCCCATCAATAAAAATGACAGTAACTTGCGTCTCATACAAACCCCTTTCTCTGTGAAATTCGCACAAATCTCGCTGGTGAATTTCCAATCTTTTTAACATGTTTGTATGGTATTCCATCGAAAGGGGAATTTGTTTTGATATCTGATTTATTTTTTTGCAAATCCAACTATTCGTAATCCCAACCCTTGAGCACCTTGACATTGAAGTCTGCGATCCGTCCCCGGTGACCAGAGATTTCCTGCTTCCAGCGCAGGGGCTGCATTCCCGTAATCCGCTTGAAATTACGATTAAATGTAGAAGGAGTCTGATATCCAACCTTTCCGGCAATCTCCTCCATAGACAAATTCTTTTCGTTGATAAGAGTGCAGGCGTTTTTGATACGGATCAGATTGAGATAATCCATAGGCGGCACCCCCATCACCTCTTCGAACGTACGGCGAAAATGACTTTCGCTGAGTCCGCAGGCCCGGCTGATCTGGGCCGCTTTCAGATTCTGGCTGTAATGGCTGCCCATGTACTGCAGGGCCATTTCAACCGAACTGTTCATCCGTATCCCCTGCCCTACGCCTCCGCTTTTAATGTCAAGACGAAGCATCTCTATAATCAGAGCATAGAAGGCCGCATTGACCGCCTCCTCATAGTACGGCTTCTTTTGACGAAATTCATCCAGGATTTTCAAGACCAGGCGTCCCGCCTGGGGATGATTCTTCATGGTGCGAATCGTTCCACGGTGGTTCAGGGCCTGCGTATATTCCATCTTCTGTCTGGAATCCATCTGCAGTTTCTCCCCCAGGAAGCCATCGATATCCACAAAAAGGTATTCCCAATAGCACTGATTGCCGGATGCGCTTTTCGTCGTGTGGGGGATATGGGCCGGAATCATTGTGTACATTCCGCCGCTGTAAGGAAGAACCCGATCCTCAATACGCACTTCCCCCTTGCCCTCATGGCAGAAACCAAGTTCAAAATAATTGTGAAAATGCTGGGTATCCCCCGTATCCCAACCGTACTCTCTTCTCCAGCTATCACCATAGAGCGGCAGAATATAAGAACCCGTCGGCATATTGTAGTAACGAAATTCAAGTGCTGTGTGCTTCTTCATCCCCGCCTTCTCCTGTCTTTATCGCGGTAAATCCCGGTCTCATCATTTCAGATCACAGGATAATTATAACTCTCTTGCTCCTCCCACCCGGCAAAGGCTTTGATAAAACTCATTTTCATTAAAAATTTTTTGATTACTTTATTTTCTTGAATATGTTTTTATCTTCCTTGAAGACGCTTATCAAAGCTTTTGGAACAGAAAAATCATAAAAACCAGCCGCTGTTTCTGAGAGTTATCCCGAGGAGAAAACCTGCAAATACAGCAGCTGGATTTCAACAGCAATGAACCGCCTGCACTTGATCTTTATTGAGATCCGAATCTGTGTTTTCAATCTTTCACAATCGAACGCTCACTCCCACCCCACAAAAAAATTATTATGCCACATTCCTAACTGTAATTCTCCAGAAGAAACATGGACTTGATAGCCACTACCTCCTCATACTCCTTCTGGCTCACCTTGACGTCAGCATTGAGCTTCTTTAAATCTTCCTTCATCTGCTCGTAGGCCTGTTCAACCGTCACAGCTCTTCCCTCACGAAGAACACGAATCATCCGCTCCAAGGTAATCGGATGCGCATAGGAGGCCGGCAGAGGGAATTCCCTGTCATAGCCGGACAGATAGTCCGCCATGGTCTGTTTTGCCGTCTCCCAGACTTCTTCCGCCCCCCTTCTGGTCATATTCCCCCAGGGCAGGATCTGGCTGGACATCACCAGAAAGACCGCAGAAAAACCGAAGAGCAGGAAGTACATGGCAAGCCCCATTCCCCTGACGAAGGCATAGATCCCGAAAAAAAGAGCTGCCAGCCCCAACAGGGCGATTACAATCGCAAGAGCACGATAAGATGGATTGATCCCCTCAACAATACGTTTTCTTCTGGCAGACAGGGTCAATCCCTCTGACAGCTCCGGCTTCTTCTCGAGATAATCTTTCGCTCTCTGCAACTGCCGCACTGCCTCTTCTGCCTGGGGGCTGAGTTCTGACAGATAGCGGGCACGCTCTTTTTCCTCCGCTTCTCTGATCTTCTTCTCCCCCTCAACCGTATAGATGGGAATGTCGGGATGTTCCTGGCAAAAAATCGCCAGAAAGGAATCTACCTGATCCTCATACTTCATGCGGCTGACCCGCTCGCTCCCATCTCGAAGGACGACAACCAGATAAGCCATAGAACCAAAAATTCCCTTGCCGCTGAATCCCCCCTTGGACATGGCCACCCTCTTATAGACTCTGGCAATATCCTCATAGCAGATATAGCGGCTTCGGTCACGGAAATAAGTGGCAAGATAGATGGCCCGATCCCCCAGACCACAGACCCCGATCCGGCGGCATTTCTTAAGGTCTGCCTTCAGGACATCCCTGGCCAATTCTTTCATTCCATCCCTTCGGGGAGCAAAGAGCACATGCTTCGGGCCGCCCTGAAGAGCTTCTTCTTTTTCCTCCGGTATTTTCGGATTACAACACTGTCCCATAATATTCCTTCCTGTAACAACAGAATATGCATTCCATAAATATTCTATTACTTTGAGTCATCAAATGCACATGCTGCGGCGATTTGATCGAAAAAAGAGACCTCCAAGCACCCTGCTCAAAGGTCTCTGTCAAACGATTGAAAACACGCTCCGCGAATATTCAATTGTCATGAGCATGGAATACACGCTTTGCGAGTATTCCATTGTCATAAATCAACAAATCTTATGCCCTGCTCTGCTCTTTTCTCGCTGCTCTTAAGAAGATAGCGAAGAAGATCACAGCAACAATAATACCTGCGGGATAAGCCACCATGGTATTCTGCTTCAGTGCCGGAATCAGTCCCAGGCACTCCGGAGCCATCACGAAGTAGGTGATGGAAACGGCGGACATGAAAGTCGCCGGCAATGCGCAGATCCAGAAGTTCTTCTTCTCCTTGGCCAGATACATAGCTGCTGCCCAGAGGACAATCATAGCCAGAGTCTGATTGGTCCAGCTGAAGTAACGCCAGATAACCGTATAGTTGATCACACCGAAGGTATTGCCGAAACCGAGGATAGCGCCCACACCCAGAAGAGGTACGCAGAGCATCAGGCGGTTCTTATATTTCTCCTGGCTGACACCGAACCAGTCGGAAAGGGTAAGCCTTGCGGAACGGAAAGCGGTATCGCCGGAGGTGATGGGGCAGGCCACAACACCAAGCATAGCCAGGACGACGCCGACAGGCCCCATGGTCTTGATGCAGACATCATAAATGGCTGCAGACTGACCGTGAGCAAGAACAGCGGCAAGTCCTGTGTTAAGACCACCGGTAACCTCATAGAGAGAGCATCCTGCGGCGGCCCATATCAAAGCGATAATACCTTCGGCAACCATGGCTCCATAGAAGACGAAGTGACCCTGACGCTCACTCTTTAAGCAGCGAGCCATCAGTGGAGACTGGGTCGCATGGAAACCTGAAATCGCGCCGCAGGCAACCGTGATGAACATAAAGGACCAGATCGGTGTTGCCTTTGGATGCATATTATAGAAGTGAGACCAGATCTCAGGGATCTGATGTCCGCCACTGAAGATACCGATGGCAACGCCGATTGCCATGATGATCAGGCAGACGCCGAAGATGGGGTAGATCTTACCGATGATCTTATCAATGGAGATAAAGGTCGCGATAAAATAGTAGGTGAGGACAACAGCCAACCAGAAGGTAGTCTGCGCCAGAATTCCGCTTGCCCCCTTCTCCTTAACCAACTGCACAATCAGGCCTGCAGGGCCGACAGCGAATACGGTTCCGACCATGACCAGAAGAATGACGGAGAAGACTCTCATCACATTCTTCATGCCGCCGCCCAGATAGATCCCGGTTACTTCAGAAATGGAAGCGCCGCGATTTCTCTCAGAGAGCATACCTGAGAAATAGTCGTGGACACCACCGGCCAACATGGTGCCGAAGGTAACCCAGAGGAAGACCACCGGCCCCCAGAGAGCTCCTTGCATGGCTCCGAAGATGGGCCCCAGACCCGCGATGTTGAGCAGCTGGATCAGGAAAAGTTTCCACTGCGGCATCACCACATAATCGACGCCGTCATTGATCTCAACCGCCGGCGTCTCCCGGTCATCCGGTCCGAAAGTCTGATCTACCAGTTTACCATAGGTAAAGTAGGCGGCGATCAGAATCGCCAGACACAACAAAAAACTAATCATTTCGTTCCTCCCTTCAGAAAAACAAACCTAACCTTAGACATATTGCCTATGTTTTTCTCAAGAACTATTATACTCTTTGTTCAAAAGGATGAAACATTAAATTCAAGCTTTTTCAAGTGATTCCCCAATATTTCCCGGTAAACTAGGGATATTATTTGTTTATTGTACTTATATTTATACAATTCCTTTTTACTGCTCTATATTCATCTCTGTTTCATTGGATTCAGAAACAATATTTTTCTCTTTGATCTCATCTGTCCTCACGATCATCTCTGAGTTTTCCTTCCGCCAGCCCCGGGACAATAAAATGCTCGTAAGCATAGTCCCAGACTGCCCTGGCCCCCTCCCCGGAGCGCGCATTTCTCCCCAGTACCTGACTGAGACAGATTCCGTGATCAAGCCAGGACTGACTGTCATTCATGCGGTTTAACATCATGGGCTGGAAGTTATCACAGGCCCTGGCGAACTTGGCTTCCGGGCTCTCCCAGGCCTCGAACTCATCCCAGAGGCCGCGAAAATATTTCTCCTGATCCGGCGGCAGAATATGGAAAATACGCTCTGCCGCGTCTAACTCCCTCTTATTCTGGCTCTTCTTTCCCTCCTCATCGTAGGCGTAAGTATCTCCGGCATCGATCTCCACAACATCGTGGAGAAGTATCATGAGCAAAACCCGCTCCAGGTCCACATCCTCATTGGCATACTCGCGAAGGACTGCCGCCATGATCGCCATATGCCAGGCGTGCTCTGCGTCATTCTCCCGACGTAAATGATGCCCGATATAATTCTGTCGAAAAATGCTCTTCTCCTGATCCAGCTCCCGCAGAAAGTCAAACTGCAGATCCAGGCGGGACTTCACATTTCTGCTCTCCTTTTGTCTGTCTTCCCCTTCTTCCGAATCCGCAGCAGTTCCCTGCTCCCTGCTCTCCCGATCTTCTCTTTCCCCAACATCCGTCCTCTCAAGATCTTCTTTTATTTTTTTCAGTTCCCGATAGAGTCTGGAGACCGGCAGGCCGACGACATTGCTGTAATCTCCCTGTATTCCCGTCACGAAGCGAGCCGCCCCGGACTGAATTCCGTAGGCTCCCGCCTTATCCATTGGGTCTTTGGTGGCAATATAATCGTCAATCTCCCAGTCCTTCAGCTCTGCAAAATTAACATGCGTCGTCTCATGAAAACATCGCTCTATCCTCTGATCCTCCAATATCCAGATCAGGCAGAGGCCGGTGCAAACCTGGTGCGCTGTTCCTGACAAAAGGGTCAGCATTCGCCTCGCGTCCTCCTCATCCTCAGGTTTCCCCAATATTTCCCCATTCTTAACCACAACGGTATCTGCCCCGATGATCAGAGTTCCTCCGCCGGTCTTTTCCCTTTTCGGCTGTTCATCCTCTGCGAAAGTCAATGATTCCTTCTGCGTTCCCCTCTCTGCCTGCATCTTACAATCTATGTTCCCGGATTCCCTCTCCAATCGTCCCTCGACCTCCCTGGCCTTGGCAGCTGCCAGTTCCTCCACATAGGCTCCGGGATCTTTTTCACTCGAGAATTCTGCCCCAACTGCCGGCATCAGATCAAATGACAGTCCCAGCTGTGCCAGAAGTTCTCTTCTTCTGGGCGACTGACTGGCAAGAACAATTCGATCAAACATTTCTCTTCCCTCATTCGGCCTCTGCGCCTTCGTTGTCTTTTCTCTGTTCTCTGTTTGCACGGTCATCCCTCCATTTACATATTCATAACGCAGAAGACAGTTTCTTACCGTCTAAGATGGCTTCCAGGAGCTTCCCATCAACATCATAGACCAATTTCAGGGAGAAAAATGCCCTTGTCTCCCTCAGAAGGGCAAGGAAAATCCTGTCTCCCTCCCAGAGGTTGCGTTTTCCAATTTCTTCCTTCCTGACCCACTCCAACTGCCCCTCGTCACAGTCCTTCATCTGTCCTGTCCAGGCGTCTGCCGTAAAAAGAGACATGTACTCTGCCTTGCCGTCATAGACAAAAGTGATCAGACCGCGATATTGATACGAAGTCAGAGTCAGCCCCGTCTCCTCCCTGCACTCTCTGAGCAGGCATTCTTCCGGAGATTCCGTCCCCTCAAAATGCCCGCCGATCCCAATCCACTTATCCCGGTTGACATCATGCTCCTTCTTAATCCGGTGCAGCATAAGATAACTGCCGTCTCTCTCAAGATAACAAAGGGTTGTCATTGGACTTCTGTCGGACATCTTTCCCTCCTGCGATAAGAAAAGCCGACTGCCTGATTCTCTCCTGCATTAAATCCGCGCAGATGATCGTTGGCAATCGACTTATAGATTCACTTCATTTCCTTAATTGTAACGGTAAAAGTCGCATCCGCATTGGCCAGAGTGATCGGCTTGGACGTATCTGCCTGCCCATCCTCCCTCATGGCGTAACTGGACCGATAGTTGTCCGGGAAGGTAACGTGGACATCGAAAGTCTCTCCCTTCTTATGTCCAATGACCTGATCCTCAAAGCCCGCAATGAAAGAGCCGCTTCCCAGCTTGAGATCGTAGTCTCCGGTTCCCCCGTAGAAAGCCGTCTCTCCCACCTTGCCGACATAGTGGATCGCCACGGTATCTCCTTTCTGAGCCTTGTAATTGGGATCTGCCTTGACTGAATCACTCTGACTCGTACCTGAACCGGATGTCTTTGCATTCTCCGTTTTCTGACCACCTGCCTTCTGATCCGTATTCTTGCTGTCCTGGCTCTGGCTGGCTGCTCCGGTCTCCTGGCCGGACTTGCCTGCACCGGAACCGCCGCTGCGGCTAAGCCCCCAAAGAAGCAAGATAACTGCCAGCACAATCACGACAACGAGTGCCGCCAGCTTTCCCATTCTCATCTTCTTCTCATGCTCTTTTTCGGCAGCTCTTTTCTCTCTGGCGGCCTTCTTGTTCTCCGGATTCATCTTCGTTTCTCCTCACTTCTCTCCTGTTCCTCTTTACTGCGATCGCGCATTTCTATATTAGCAATCTTTTTTCATTACCAGTTGAGCTCATTCAGGAGTTCTCCCTTGCCGTTCTTGTAGATCAACTCCTGATTCTTGATTGTAACCCTGGTCCCCTCCGGTATCGAGTGGGTGATAAATGCATTGGACCCGATCACAGATCCTCTGCCAATCACTGTCTGTCCGCCCAAAATAGATGCCCCGGAGTAGATAGTCACGTTGTCCTCAATGGTGGGATGACGTTTGGTTCCGCGCAGACTCTGTCCTCCGGAAGTGGACAGAGCGCCCAGAGTAACTCCCTGGTAGACTTTGACATGATCACCAATGATCGTAGTGGAACCAACCACAATCCCAGTGCCGTGATCCATGAAGAAGTACTTTCCTATCGTAGCTGCCGGATTGATATCTATGCCCGTAACGGAATGGGCATATTCGGTCATCATGCGTGGTATCAGAGGCACATCCAGCAGATAGAGTTCATGGGCCATGCGGTTAACTGTTGTCGCCAGAAGACCGGGGTAGGAAAGAACAATTTCATCCTTGTTGAGAGCGGCGGGATCTCCTTCCAACGTCGCCTGCAGATCTGTGTCCAGGTACTCGCGAAGCTTGGGAATCCGGGCGCAGAACTCCAGGACAATGGCCCTTGCCTGCTCCTCAAAGAGATATTCCTGTTCTGCCGCGCAGACGCTTCCATCCCCATAACCGCTTGCACAGTAGCTGGCCCTGCCATTCCCCTGTCTGTCCTCCGCCTGGAGAGACTCCGTATCCAATTTCCCTATTCTGTTCTCTGTGGGAAAGGAATCACCGCTATCCTGGGTCTGGTTCCTGTCAGCTCCAGGGACACCACTCTGGCCAGACTGATAACGCAGAACAATATTAACCTGCTTGGTCAGCTTATAGATAACATCCTCAATCCAGACCGTCAGATTACTGGCCATATTGTAGACCTTGTAATTAGTATCCCGATAATAACCCGGGTAGATGATCTTAAGCATACTATGGACGATCTCCCGGATCACCTGCGGATCCGGTTGGTTGTATATCGCCATCTTATCAATATCCCGTCCCTTCTGATAATCCGCCAGAATGGACTCGACCACCCCTGTCACCTTCTCTTCGTATGACTCCATGGAAACTCCTTTTATCCCTGTCTCCTGTCTGATTTTTCTCAGAGATCTCAAGGCCCTGTTTTCCCTGATCTCCTATGCCTTTCTATTATATGCAATTTCCCATTCCTTGACCAATGACACCGATCCTTAACCAACCGCCACCACATGCCTTTATAATCGTCAGTATCTGACAATACTCGGATGAAACTCTGGCGGATAACCCCACCTTCTCTTGCAATCGGCAAAAAAGCAGGTAAACTATTCAACAGTATGCAGATAAGGAGGACGCATATGTCTCTGCGAGAGCACATTTTCAAACTGATTGATCCACCGGACGACGGACAGAGCAACGACAGCTACGATGCATTCATGATTTTTACCATCATCGTAAGCATCGTTCCCCTCCTCTTCAAAGAGACTGACGAAAACAGCATCCTTCCTATCATCAATGTCGTGACCACCGTCATCTTCATCGTCGATTACTTCCTTCGCTGGAGTGTGGCGGATTATATTCAGGGGCGACAGGGTAAAGCGGCATTTGCCCTCTATCCAATCACGCCGACCGCTCTTTTCGATCTGCTCTCTATCCTCCCCGGGATCACGCAGCTCAACTCTGCCCTGCGTCTTCTAAAGATCACCCGTATGATCCACATTCTGCGTGTACTCAAGGTCTTCCGTGGCCTTCGCTACTCCCGCAATATCGATATTCTCATTCGAGTTCTCCGCTCTCAGAGGGAGATGCTCTTAAGCCTGCTGTCTCTTGCTCTGGGCTACATTTTCATCTCTGCCATTCTCCTCTTTCATTTCGAACCGGATACCTTCGACAGTTTCTTTGACGCCCTCTACTGGGCCACAATTTCCCTGGCCACAATCGGATATGGAGACATCCACCCCCTGACTGTTGTCGGCAAAATCATCACCATGATCTCTTCCATCTTTGGTATTGCCATTATCGCCATGCCAGCCGGCGTTATTACAGCGGCATTCACCCGGGAATTAGGAGACTCCGCAGAAGATAATCAGGGAGCAGGATCAACGGAAGAGAACTGACAGAGACAAGACCGCAACATGCGAAAAATAACCGCCGAGATCCGTTCCTGTCCTTCTGGAGTACATTTGTGCCAAGCAGAGCAAGCAAAGATCCGATCACAATGACAACCGCTGTCGGCAGCCAGACTCGATAATCCAGCTTGCGCCAATGCCGCAGAGTCAGGATCACATTCGACAGATAGGTCAAAAGCAGCTCTACGGGAGAAATATCCACATTTCTGATGTCTCTCTTCTTCTGCTATGAATCATATCTGTCCCTAAAGAGCAATTACAGATCACTCCAAGCTTCACACTCCCATAGAGCCAGTACCTATTCAGATTTTACAGGTTTTCTCCTGGCTTCCCTTTATATCAATTCTGCTGACAAGTGACATTTTCCGCGATGCACTCTGCATAACAAACAGACAATCTCGCTCTGATCACCTCATGAAAGACAATCTTCCATCCCTGTGCTTGAAGATATGCAAGGTAGGTCTTCTCCGTCCATCGATGTTCAAAACTCACTCCTGCAAGTTTGAGAACAGACTTCCATACCCGCCCCACCTTGGCGTGATTGACAAAATTGGGAGCGATCAAAAGTCCATCCTTCTTCAATACCCGCCGAATCTCCCGCAGCGCCTTATCCGGCTCTTCCATGATATGGAGCGCATTTGCAATAATAACAAGATCAAAAGTCTGATCCCCATAGGGAAGATGTGTCGCGTCTGCAATCTCAAAGGTAAGATTCCCCGGATGCTCTCCTTTATTTGCCTCTTTGATCATACCGATTGAGTAATCCGTTGCAATCACTCTCTTGGCCACCGGGGCAATATGCTTGGCGAGAAGTCCCGGCCCTGTCGCAATCTCAAGAACCTCTTTCTCCCTGGCAACACGGGAAATACGATGATACATCCTCTGATAGGCTCTCTGATCCGGCATCATTGCTCGCTTGTAGAGAGGAGCATACCAATCCCAAATGGTTTTTCTCATATTCACTTTCTCCATCCATACAGACTGCTCCCTTTTATACAAAAATCATACTGTACCGAAGCATTTCTTGTAAACAGCGGAATGTAGTTCCGTATGCATAGTGGCATTTGGGGATCTTTTCATGATTTAATTTACTCTCCTATTAAGTAAAATGGACCGTTCACATTGATTTCTCAACACAAACCGCCCATTGTTCCGAAATTTCTTTCGATCAAAAAATCAATCACTGCACAAAAGCACATAAATACGGCAAAATCCAGAGCAAATACGGCCAAATTTTATGCTTAATCTTCATCCCTTATTCCTATCTTACAGCCATTCTTAACCCCTGAAGGCCTTGGAACGACAACAAATTATTGCTCAGTGCAATCCCCCGAAATACAAACCTGATTTCGTAAAGTAACTTTAACAATGCCGGGTGTAGCCCCACAAACTGTGTTCGCCGTATTGACACTCTCAGCCATTACCACTAAACATAAATAGCGTACTAGCTTTAAAAGACTCCTCCATCATTTTATTAGCTAATATAAAAAGCACCCCATTCATGGAGTGCTTATCATAACTCTGTTAATTCTTCCCTGAATCCTTACACAAACTGATCTACATCAATGTCTAACCCAAGGACTTTCAAATCTGCATCATGAACATCCAACTCACTTTTTAATATATCGAGCATCTCATAGTAAGCAACCTTCCTGCCTGCAGCAAACATATCTGCTCTATCCTTCATGCTCTCTTCTTTTGCATCCTTTGCATTTTCGAGCAACCTTGCGATCACAAATGTCAGAGCCTCTTCACTCATCTTCAAGATAATCCCCCCTCTTCTTTAATCCTTTCATCGATCGAAGAGCTAAAGTTACGGATTTCTTTTCTCCAATGTCTAATCAGCCCTTCCTGTGGATCACCCCCGCATACGCGGGGAACACCCGCTTTCCCTTGAACTGATTATATAATAGCACGCAATGCGTGCTATTTCAACACCTTTTTGAAAGAAATTTAATCTTTTTTTAAATCAGCATTTACTTTAAACTCGAGCAACTCAATCACATAATCCGGTGGAGTTCTAACCGCTCTTTCCCAGTCCTGTAGTGTGCGCATCGGTATATGATAGACCGTCGCAAATTTTGCCTGAGATAACCCTGTTTTTGCCCGGATGGCTTTGATTTTGCTTTCCATGTGTTACTCCTATAAAAGATATCCCCCTTCAAAGAAGGGGGAGGGAAGATTGTCGTTAAAATCCATCGAATTCATCGTCAAATTCGTCGTAGTAGCGGAATTCGCCAGTTGGGTCAATCCAAGTCTTTTCTTTTTGTTCGATAAAAGAGAGGGTACAACCAAGGTCGATATAATTTTGAATCGCCTGCACGAATCACCCCCGCATATGCGGGGAACACCCTCTCTCCTCACAGACTTTCTTAAATGTTTCTGCCTGTCCCTTGTACATCCGGAAACTCTTTGTGATGTACCCGTTCTTCTGATCCCATCTCTGCTGTGGAGTCACCCCCTCCTCACTCATGTCTGCGCTTCCTATCTTTCAACAAATCACTGATAAGGTAAAGCCCGGAGCACAGTAAAATGATTGTAGCCGGAACATTTCTACCAAAGGCAAAGAATTGGACCCACCCAAATACAACGAAATACATACTGAATCTGTTCATACTCTTTTCTAGATGTGCTAAGATAACATAAAGGGTTGGGAGCTTTCGCTCCCTCTCCCTTACTTTTTGAGAGCCGCTAACAGGTTTGCTATTGCTGATATCACTGTAGCTATTGCTATCAGCCATTTAGTCCAATCTGTGCGGCTCTTCTTTCGTTTCTTCTTAGCCATCTTCTTACCTCCTTTCTTATTTGATCTGATAGGATCACCCCCACATACGCGGGGAACACTCTGCTGTCAAGCACACCCCACAATGCTGGAAGAAATCACCCCCACATACGCGGGGAACACTCAATCCCCTTTAGAATCACATCCGTTTTTGAGATCCCCTCTGCGTCCATGCAGGCATGAATTTTGTTTATGTCCTCTTGAGACAGGCAAAATCTCTCTCGATAAGGATTGGCGGAACCCCTAGG
Source organism: Lachnospiraceae bacterium AF51-6-b8A (assembly GCA_027682585.1). Taxonomy (GTDB): domain Bacteria; phylum Bacillota; class Clostridia; order Lachnospirales; family Lachnospiraceae; genus Shuttleworthia. The sequence continues at coordinate 159,176 of JAQCZH010000002.1, forward strand.
ACGACCCAACTTTTTCTCTGTCATTGTTCTCCCCTCTTGCCTTTTCTGTCTACTCTGTCTATAATCCAAAGTAAATAAAGCGGTGGCAAGTACCGCCCTGTTGCTTGTTTGTTTAGAAGCTTTACTTATTGAGTAAGGCTTCTATTTTTTTGATCGTCTCTTCCTTCACACCGTCATCCTTGAGAATCTGGATGATTAGTTTAAGAACTGTTTGAAACTGCTCGTTTGTCATTCCTTCTTCCATTTGGTCTCCTTTCTGGCACTTACCGCCGTACTCACCAAAGTCTTCCTTGACTGTATCTTTATTATATTAGGATCACCCCCCGCATACGTGGGGAACACTAGGCTACGATACGATTATAGCACATCAGTTAAGGATCACCCCCCCGCATACGCGGGGAACACAAAATGTGGACGATATCAAGTCTTATCTTAGTCAGCACACAGACGTGACCGGGGACGGCACAAACGGCGATATCTACACAAGGATCGCCTATATCGATGAGAGAGTGAGGGAGCTGACCACGACAAACGCCGCTCTTGCCGAGGCAGTCAAGGCGCTTGCGTCTATGCAGGGTGCCGACCCCGAAAAGATTGCGCAGATGGTAGCTGATGCCGTCAAGGCCAAGCTGGACAGCCTGCAGATCACGATGAGCACAAAGACGGAGCAGTAACTACGATTTACTGCGATTACATATGATTTAATAGGATTTAATGGGTCTCCTTCGGAAGGCCCTTATTTTTATGCGTAAATTTAAATAGCCCCCGGCAAAACCGGGAGCTTGTCAAGGGTACTCACACAAAAAGAAAGTACACATATATTATAGCACAAATTTTCTTAAAAAACTTATGAAAAACCTGGGATCACCCCCGCATACGCGGGGAACACTTAGGCATAGCACCACCGCGCTTTAAGCTGCTGTTTGATCCGCGTCCACCCATAATCTCATCCTTATCTTTTCTTGTACATTAAAAGGCACCGGATTTCTCCGATGCCTTTCTCGCAAGCACCCCGATTTGAACGGGGGTCTCGTCCACCAACGTGTGCGCCCCGGCCTGCACCATCACTTGCTCTTTTTATTGTCCCACAACTTTGTTATTCTTTCAACCATTGCTTTCTCTTCCTTACTAAGCTTTGAAGCTCCCTTTAATGAATCATTCTCATTATGAAAATAGCCATGATGAGTATGTAACTTCATGCCTTTGTGTGTGTGATCCAGATTAATCTGCTTGACGCGTTTGTTTTCCTTATCAAAATACATAATTGATTGAAGCTCATCCCCTCCAACAGTTACATAAACTCTCCCGCTTGTCATTGTCTCTATCAGAGTTTCGCTTGTTCGTTTAGGATCACCCCCGCATACGCGGGGAACACAAACGCTGTATTTCGCAGGCACTCCAACTGTCAGGATCACCCCCGCATACGCGGGGAACACTTGTGAGGCAGATCGGGGAGCGTCCGCTCACTAGGATCACCCCCGCATACGCGGGGAACACGCACTGTAAAAAATATTCTAAAAGATGCAGGGAGGATCACCCCCGCATACGCGGGGAACACCCGGTTACCATCTCACGCAGCGCCTTCACCTCGGGATCACCCCCGCATACGCGGGGAACACCTTGCGGATCATCTTACGATTTCCACGCTACTAGGATCACCCCCGCATACGCGGGGAACACATCAGAGGCACAAAAACGGCCAACGCAGATCGCGGATCACCCCCGCATACGCGGGGAACACTTGCCCCGATCAAGTCAGGATCCGGTGAGAAAAGGATCACCCCCGCATACGCGGGGAACACTACCTCCTGTTTAACTTGATATTTGCGGACACAGGATCACCCCCGCATACGCGGGGAACACCTCGGAGCGTTCCCTCAACTCGCCAAGCCGTCAGGATCACCCCCGCATACGCGGGGAACACCAACACAGTCACAGGGCACATGATTGATGTCGAGGATCACCCCCGCATACGCGGGGAACACTCTCTTTTGGCTCTGCCTGTTGCTCGGCAAAAAGGATCACCCCCGCATACGCGGGGAACACCCGTAGTCCCCGGTGGCAGATGATGCTCCGCAGGGATCACCCCCGCATACGCGGGGAACACTAGGCTCTTATGCAATTATAGCACATCGGTTAAGGATCACCCCCGCATACGCGGGGAACACTTACAGCGTGATGCGATAGACAATCCCAAGTCAGGATCACCCCCGCATACGCGGGGAACACGATATAGTCCTTTTTCGCCGCCCTGCGGATCAGGGATCACCCCCGCATACGCGGGGAACACCGGAGTAGAGACTAGGCGAGATCATCCACTTTAGGATCACCCCCGCATACGCGGGGAACACACTAAAAAGATCCCGTCAAATTAAGCTTTCCTAATCAGCACATCCCCAAATTCATTTAACTTCTCTATAAGTTCCTGAATCAACTTCGCATCTTCAAGTGCACGATGCGGTACCGCTCGATTGATCCCATAACTTACTAGCACTGTTTGCAATTTGTAGTTTCCAAGGAACAATTTCTCTCTGCGGACCAAAGGCAATATGTCAATATAGCTTCTGCTATTCCATGATACCCCTGCTCTATCAAATTCACGCTCTAAAAATTTTAGATCAAATCCAATGTTATATCCAACCAGAGGAAGCCCCTCTGCAAACGTCACAAAATTCTCAAGAGCTACCTCGATTTTGATGCCATCTGCCTCTAAGTCATCAGAACGAATGCCTGTTAATTCCGTAATAAAGGATGGTAAACCAGTTCCTGTTTTAATGAATGTATGAAATTCTTCCTGCTTTCCCTCCTTAACTTTTATCGCGCCAATCTCAATAATATGACCAGTCGCTTCATTTAACCCATCTGTCTCCAGGTCAACAATGACATACCCAGGTAATACCATCCTTTGATTCTTTTCTTCTTTCTTTCCCCTTCTTGCTTGACTCTTACGAATTACATGGGATTTATAGGCATTGCTGAACCCATATTTCTTACTCCCCTTATCTGTCAATTGATAAGAGGATTGATACATAACAAGAGGAATCCCATCTGTATCTATAACCGCTTGTTTTGTATTACAGGTCTCAAAGAAATATCCGATTTCATTTCTTGAGGAATAGCTCAGCGTCGCCTCCCCTCGATCGAGGTTATCACATACTCTCTTCCACAATTGTTCACGCACGCGACTATTAAAACTCCCGACATACACCCCGGTTGCGATTTCCTGCATCCATTTCGAAAGTTCTCCTCGCAGAGCTCTTGGAACACTTGTTAAAGTAATTACCGTAAATGGCATCTAATCCGCCTCAGTATAGCTAATTCCATGTGCAAGCAATTCTTCTTTATCATCCCACAAATATAACTGACTCACCTCAAAATGCTCATCCTCAGATTCTCCGAAAAGTTTCTGAATGTCACGTACCACTCTCTCCATTAATTTGGATTGATAGATCACATCTCGAATCTTTTTTCTGGTTACAGACTCAATATCGGTGTCTGGTTCTGCCTCCGCAGCCACCTGAAATGCAATCGGAATACTCACTTCCGCCTTATAGAGATCCGCAATATCATAGACCAATGACAGATCATGCCCCGTGTGCACGAAACCAAGTCCGGGACTGAGGCCCAAAGCCACAATAATACTGTGAGCTAACCCGTAGAGTGCAACGTTTCCCACCGAAAGCGCCTGATTCACCGGCGTTCCCGATGTGAAATCATCCACTTGATACTCACGTCCATCCCATGGGACACCATACTCCTTAGCATAGCGGGCATAAACTCTGCGGACACGCGCCCCCTCTCGGCCACGCAACTGCTGCATCGTCAGTCCGCTGATATCTTCTCCCGGAAAACGCATCGCATACATTTTCCTGGCCACCTCTAGACGGCTTCGCTGGTTTGTAACAAGAGTCGCCTGTTTTTCCAATAATCGCGAAGAATGTGTCAAGGCCCTGCCATGGGCATATTGACGAACTCCCTGTTCTCCAACCCAACAGACAGATGTCCCTGTATCTCCCATCAGTTCCATAGCTCGATGGCTGATATCTGTACCCGGTCCAAGCAATAACACACCAATCATTGCCACCGGTATCTGCACGACACCTTCCGAAGAAAGCACAGTAATTGCACTGTCTTTACGATTGATCTTGGCATGCTCTACATAAATAAAACTGACACGATCTCCTATTCTTGGCAACTGTTGCAGTTCTGTCTTTGCCGCACCTTTTTTCGTATCCATAATTATTTCACTTTGATGACCGTCATCATGCCAAATCCGTACGCCTTCTCTCTTCCCATTCCATGGATAAGCAGATCAACAAATCGACTTGAGTCCAAGACTTTTAATCGTCCCTCATAAACCGCCTTAACTAAATTTGTGCTGTGGTTTCCTTTTTTTAGAAGCCGCTCCTGTCCTCTCTCGACGATCATAACCTGGTCTTCAGGAACGGTAAAACCATGTTTCGGTCCTCTGTCCAAAAGAAATTGCAACTGATCTTTCTCTGCATAAAGCGGATACACTTTCCCGCGTTTCCGCTCATCTTCTAATACAGCATGAACCGGATTCAGAACTATCCGAAAACGAAATTGATCGCCTGTATGAATCGTTGAGAGAAACGTATCATATTCTTTACTGGCAAAGCTTCCTTTTACTCCGCGGCTCTCCAACAATTCTCTACTGGGTTCCCTCTCTGAAACAAGTAACAAATACCTTTTCCCAGCCAGGCAATCGATTCTCCACAATTTTCTGCTGCGAATCTTTCTGTCAACCTCCTCCGGAAACGCCTGCTCCACCCAATTATGGTAGGCCCCCACATGATTCAGTTCCCGCATATTGACCCGACTGTTGAAATCTATCTCTACTCTGCTTAAATACATTTCACTCCTCACTCAACGCAGCAAAGGCATCATGCTCTGTCTCGGAAATTTCCCTCTGTGAAATCCAGTATGGATTCTTCACAACAAAATTCTCATGCACTTCAAAACGAAAATCATGCTGACGCCCCAGCTGTGAAAACGACTTTGGCTCATCTCTTCGCAAGGATTTCTGTCTATTGCATGGCAAGCATGCCTGATCCGCATAGATATCTAACCGAATCTCTTCTTGCCTCATACGCCTTTGATACCATTCCGCTGCCATCCAGGGCAACTGATGAAGTTGCTCCATTGCAGAGCCCGTATAAATGCCCTGCAGAAAATCGTAAGTCATCGGGCAAGATCGTCTCCCACAAAAAAGCTGAAAGTAAGGATGCTTCAATGCCTCATACGACTGATCTATAAGATCATCTTCACCTTCTACCGCGACAACAAAAACAGCATCCTCCAGGTAGTAGCGTCTGGTCACATAATTTCTTTCAAAGTCACCACTAGCCTTATGTTTTGCTGCAATTTGATAATCATTGGTCATATGACCGACTTGGTCTACCCTGACTGCGATTCTAAGTCCACCTAATTCTTCAAGCTGATGACTCTCTTCTCTGCGTATCCCCATGGCCGCCGCAATTATTCCTAAAACCGCACTTCTCGATGGATAGTCATCTGTATGGCGTATCTCGAAGTGAGAACCTGTTCCATAGGATTGCAAAGGCCCCTTGAAGATCATCACAATTGTTCTCAACTCATTCACCTACCTCTTCCAGATGGCTACTGATTGCCTCACCCAACTGACTTAATAGTTCGCTCAGATTTATGCTTTCTCGTCCCAATCTATTATCAAGCGACTTCTCTGACAGTTTTAGATAAAAATTGGCCTTTGGTTGCAGAACAATCTTTTCTGTCTTGATATATTCATCTGCTAATCGATCAATCGACATATCAATATATCCATTCTCATCACTTGTCCTTACCGGTTTTTCAAAAGCCGACACCAAATTCACTGGTCGATCCTCTCGCAAGGTCACCATAACAAAACTAGGAATCGTCTGATGGGCGAAAGTATTTTCCTTGCCCGTCGGCAAAGAGTTTACAAAGGCCTCAACAAACAGTTTGCAGGCAGCAACTGTAGCTTCCTTTTCTCCTAACTGGACTGCAAAATTATACACAGAAATATTAGCATAGCGATAGAGCGTCGAAGAATTATACTCTATATTCCCAAGCATCCCAGCACCTGTCTGATCCTCCGCTAATAAATCATCCATAGCTGTAAAATAATCAAATTCTGTCTGTATCGCATGAGTTGAGATTGCGTGGGCAACCTGACAAGAAGCATCTGTATTCAGCTCCGGTGCATCCGCGACCATACGTCCAAACAGAGCAATATCAATCTCTGGATTATTTGCTATAATCTGCTGAAGTTCTTTCCTGTCTTCCTTCTCATTTTTCCCTGAAACAACTGCTCTTGCCAGATCCTCTGCCTGCCTGTTGCCAAGGAAAAACAGGGCTTTTGCCATATGCTCCTTTGTGGTAATACCGGCATTATTAATTGCCTTTTCTGCTTCTGCAATAGCCACATCCTGACTTAAATCAGGATTGAGCGTTCTAACTTTTGTTGCGACATAGTTCACAATATCCTTTGTACGTATTCCAACATTTCCTTCCGCCCCTTGTTGATTAAAATATTGACGCATTGACCTCTTCCATGCCTGAGAACTCACCCTGGCTCTGCGAACGCCACCATACTGAGCGGTTTTGGGGCTTCCCGTATCATCTCGATTAATATTTGAGGGCGGCAATGTTTGAATCACATGTACATCCATATAAAGTCTCTTTTTAGTCATCATTTTCCTCTCCTTCTTCATTACGTCGATAATATTCTCTGGACCAGTTCAATCGTATCTCATTCTTCCCCTTCTCCCAATGAATAAAACAATAGATATCTGACGACAACTGGGAAAAGTCTAAAGTACCCAGTTTGTCCTTCGATTTAAACAGTTTTAATAAATATCTAAGCTGTATTAGAAATTCTTCTCCTGTATCTGCAAGAACCATAGAATTAAAGCGTCGGTCGATCGATTTGCTTTCTCTTCCTCTAAGTCGTGATAAAGTCGTACCGAGATTCTGATATTTTTCATTTCTGATATGCGCACATTCTGCTCTTCCCTGCTGAAGCAGTGCATATAACTGCAGACTGCATACAACTGCTCTTTCTTCATCAGACAAATATCTTCCCCGGCCCAGTAAACTTTCAGGCAAAATTTCAAAGAGAAAAGGATAGGTTTCCACCATATCTGATTTGCCAATTGAATTACGAAGCCTGGCCAACTTTGCTCTGCCGGATGCATCTTGAGACTGTCCATATAAATGAAGTATCTCTTTTTCAACTGTTCTTCTTATTTCGCATTGTCGATCCATTATCCCTCCCTGTGAAACTCCTTATAAATTTGATTACGAAAGGCGTTATATGCTGCCGCGATATTTAACTCCTTGTCATCTTCTGAAATCCCCTTGAAGTCCCGCACCGTTGCACTCTCAAAAATTTCTGTAGCATAGGTCATCAGAGCTTTCTCCAAGACTCGATACCACTCATTCGACTTTTCGTCCATTGAATCTGATGCTCTGATCTTGCCAATCCAATCTCTGAAAGCCACATCGATCCTTTGGTAAAGTTCTTCTCTTCCTCTGTTCTCAAGCCTACTATCTTTAGCATCAAAACTTCTTATCATCGAAACCCTATGCAAAAAGATTCCCAGTGTTCGGTTGATCTTATGCCTGGTCTCATTAACCAAATGATTGATCCTGACAAGCCATCCATCATCACCGACATCTACTGCAACAGCTGTTTCCAAATTGATAGTATCTACTATCTCATCTGTAGGGGACCATGACATTGCATTCCCATCATCGCGCATACTCACGCCGCAAATTGTTATCTTATAACGGGCAATCTCCTTCAGGCTTTCACTGATTCTACTATACCATTGAAGAATCCCTGGGCGATGACTCTTTTCTCCTTCCTTTTCCAACCCCATGAGTATACTGAAATTTCTCCACATTGCCTCTTCAGGGCGATGTTTCTTAGGCAAATTGTTTCCCTTATTTGGTCCGGTATTTGCTCGCATCCAGCAGGTCATCGGCTCCAAGAAATTATTCACATGATTGATTTCCGGTAACTTGGCAATATGGCAAGAAAACGCTTCTCCTTCCTGAAAATTTTGATCAAATGAAACTGCCCTCGACCAACTACTGTACAGAGTGGCTAGGTTATTAACTTGATTTTTGAAATACACGTCCACATTCTCTATTGGCGATCGCTCCCATGAGGGAATTTGAACTGTTTGTATGTATTGTATTTCCTCGTCCGCTTTATCATTAGCAACTGACAGCTTACAGTTTAATAGCAGCGTTTCGAACAGATTCTTTCCCTGCAAATAAATTCCGCCCAGATCGTAAAGCCACCCCTTAGACCATTGCATTTTTGAGGACCCAACAAAAACTTTATCCCCTGTCCCGGTATAACCCTGAAACGTAATAATCCAACGTGCCAGTTGATCATAACTGAGCTTATCTTTCTCCTTTTTTATGTCACCAATTGGAGAAAATAATGCGACTTTATTATTGCTTTCCGAGACCGTCCGATTTAGATTCTTTCCAAAGAACTGTCCGCCCCCAGCGGCAAGTTCATTCATCTCAGCAGCCGTCACCTGATAGAACGGGTACCTATCGTCAAAAAGATAGAAATGGTCTCTCCAGCGCTCCAAATATTCCTGTACGATTTCCGGGAATTCTCCTTCTTCCCAAAGATCCATCCAGGTATCGAAGAGCATATCTTCATATTTTTCTAAGTCTTCCTCACTGACCGGTTCTTCCTGCCGAAACCTCTCCTCGTCAATTTCAAGCAGTTCATAGGGTTCTCCCTCTGCATCAAAACGTGAAAATACGGTATGCAATACAGCCAGAAGGACTCGCATCACAGCAAAATCCTGCGTCTTCATCTCCCCGGCCAAGTCATAAAAATGGTGCGCATTGGCAAATAGTTCCTTCAGGGAGACCAGCTCCGTCTGGCCTCTATCTTCACAAATCACCGCAATCCACTTTTCATCAAGCAAATTATATCTTCCCAACTGCACCCTCCTCCTTTTGATAGGACAAGCCATATTTCCTGTCATAATGCAGAAGATAGCCATTCAGACGGCAATCCATCTTCTCATCAAACAAGATCCCCAAACTTCCCTTAAGCCAACTCGATTGATCCCAATCCCTGAAATATTCCAGATAAATCTGTTCCAAAGCACGGATCGTACTTTCAATCCGATAGGGTGTACACAGAGGTCTTGGCAGACGCAGCGTTTCCCCCGCAAGATGCATAGCCTGACTTGTATTTAAAATCATGGATGAGATATCAGTATCTGTCTGATCTCCAAATAACGATGAGCATCCTTGACCTATCCTTTTTAAGGCAATCACCTCTATGCTCTCATCTGCATCTCTCACCTGTGAATTTCCGGTTTCTTCTGAAGAATCCTCAGAGGGATTATCCAGCCAATTATGAAGCGTCAATTTATGGAAACGCTTCACCTCCAGATAAGGAGCAGACAATCGATAATTTCTCGCCTTTCTCTCTTTGCTTTCTGTTAAGGTTTCTTTTTCTTCCTCAAATTTATGATACCGCTCCTCCAATGCCTCCTCAAGTTCTAACTCCTGCTTTCCATACACGGCTTGAACCAAGGGAGAAATATCCTCCGGAAGTCGAATTTTATCGTTCAGGAAATATTGTGTTCGTGTCAATAAATAACCCCCATATACCGCCAGAGAACCAGAATCGAATTCCAGTTGATCACTGCAGCCCAGCAGATATAATCGAGGTATCTCACAGCCTTTTGGCCTCACCCTCTCGTGCCGATGCAATCGCCCCAGTCTTTGGATCAACAGGTCAACCGGAGCAAGTTCACTGATCATCACGTCGAAATCAATATCCAGTGACTGCTCAATCACCTGTGTCCCAACAACAATCTTTCTCTGCGGGCGCTTACATGCCTCTCCTTTGCCCAACATCTGCATAAGATCCGCCTCTTTTCTGGCTCTTTCGGTAGCAAGGAAAGAGGAGTGTAACAATTCGACCCTGTCTTCTCCATATTGAACTGCCAATTGCATTGCCAGTTCCTGGGCTCTTTTTACCGTATTGACAATAATTCCAATGATTCCCCCATCAAGAAAGACATGATCTATAAGCTCTGCCAGCTGACCATCTTCTATTCTCTGAATGATAATCTCTTTTCCTGAAGCGGAAGGAAAATCACGCACCTGCCTGACTTTCTCTCCATCCGTATAGGAGATCAGCGGATAAGCGTCAGATGAAAGATATTCTTCAAATGGCACACCGTCAATCAACATTTTTCTGGTCTTGACATCCATCCCCATCAAATAAGCTCTAATCAGAGCAAGCCTTGATTCTGCAGAAAGTGTCGCAGAAAGAAGAATCACCGGGACACGGTAACTTGCCATCCAGGTAAGGGCCATCTGTAAATACTGACTCATATAGGCATCGTAGGCATGCACTTCATCAATAATGACCACTTTCTTTGCAAATGCCAGTTGGCGGAGCGCCAGATGTTTCTGCTTCAGAGCCACCATCAAAAACTGGTCAACTGTCCCAATCACAAGGTCATCCAGGATTGCTTTCTTTTTCCCTGAGAACCACTGATTTGTGACAAACGCCTCATACGCTCCAGAATCATCGTCAATGTGAGAAGCACTCGTCAATTTCACATATTCCGTATTTAAATTTGCCTTTCCATGGACAAGGCGCAGCCCACTTTGATTACCGCTATCCTGATAGATGCTCTTCCACCAGGATTCAATTCTTGGAAAGACACCGTTTGATGTCGCCTGTGTCGGCAATCCAAAGAAAATGCCCATCCGGCCAGTCATGGCCGCCAGTTCTTCCGCTCCCATCAGAGCCGCCTCTGTTTTCCCCAGCCCCATGGGAGCCTCCAAGATGAACAGTCCCGGCTGTTTGCAATTTGAAATCGTGTCAACAAAAATCTTCTGAACCTCGCGAGGCAAAAAACCGAATCGATGTTCAAATGCCAAAGCAGAGTTCGCAGAAACATCCGGGGACCACCCGGACGTTTTAAACCACTTTAAGATTCCCTCTTCAAAGCGAGTCTGAGAATTGATTTTTTCTTCTGAGAAAATGTCCACTAAAGGAAAATAATCCGTATTACTGGCAATCCAGTCCGCCATGGTAAGAAGCCCAAGAACCTGCACCTGTGCTGGAATCGATAATGCCGGAATCCCAGAAGCCGTTAAAAATTCCGTCCTTCCAAGAGCCCAGGTCAAAATATCCCTCTGTGCTCCTTCCCACAAGATCCGCAGGAGATCATTATCCTTCTCTGTCTGAAAATAATTGATCTTATATGCCAATAACTGTTTGTCTATGGTCTCCCAATTGCTCGGTCTCCCATGATGACCGCCTACAATCGAAGAGATATCCTTTGGATTTGTAAATCGTTCTTCAAACTTGTCAAGTAAGGCCTCTCCCGCAATGCTATGCGGACTTTCTTTGCCACTAGCCAGCCTTAAATCGGATATTCCTTTTGCCCCTGCAAGTTCCATTCGCTCCAGCAATTCAAAATCCAAATCACTTCTTCTAAAATTGCTGCTCTTAATTTGAAAAACCGGTGTCGCCTTCCCCAGATCATGGATTGCCCCCAGGAACATCATAACCTGTTTCCCTGCTTCTTCACTATTCCCACCGGAAATAATTCTTCTCTGTCCCTCACAGAGCCAATGATTCCATAAGAATCCGCAGACACGACTGGTATCCTCCAAATGCTGTAAGAGCGGCAGCCATTTCATTTCCCCGCCAGACTCTTCTTTTTTTGCCCAAAGCGCATGAATCAGATTCCCCATATGTCCCCCTCAGAATGTTATTTTCAGTTAAAGTATATCTCTCCTCTTTTCCATCTGAAAGAATTCTTGTCTTTTTTAACAGTCACATCACAATTCACCCACAATTAAAACGATTTTGCAAAACCAAAAAACCCTGTTGACAAGGTATGCCTCTTACCATATACTATTTTTTGCGTCGCGGTCAGACCTGCACGCTTAATTCGGGGTGTGGCACAGTTTGGCTAGTGTACCTGGTTTGGGACCAGGGGGTCGCAGGTTCGAATCCTGTCACCCCGATTGATGGTCACCGACTGTCACATGCGGGTGTAGTTCAATGGTAGAACACCAGCCTTCCAAGCTGGATACGTGGGTTCGATTCCCATCACCCGCTTTTCGTATGAGTAGTCATACATTACGTGTTAGTAGCTCAGCTGGATAGAGCAACGGCCTTCTAAGCCGTGGGTCGGGGGTTCGAGTCCCTCCTGGCACATTTGATTCGTTGAATCAAAACGTTAATTGTATATGGTGGGTATAGCGCAGTTGGTTAGCGCGCCAGATTGTGGCTCTGGAGGCCCAGGGTTCGAATCCCTGTATCCACCCTGTTGTCGTGAGATCGGGTGTCCTAAGGGACATCCGCTCCTACTATAGGGAGCTTCCCGGTAAGTCTCATATGCAACGACCTTGGGCTATTGCCAAGCGGTTAAGGCATGGGATTTTGATTCCCAGATCCGCAGGTTCGAATCCTGCTAGCCCAGTTGCCCAGGCAACTTGGGCGAGACATATTAAGAGCTATTAGCTCAGTTGGTAGAGCACCTGACTTTTAATCAGGTTGTCGCGGGTTCGAGTCCCGCATGGCTCATCTGAAGAACCCTGCAAATCCTCTAATATTGAGAATTTGCAGGGTTCTTGGTTATGAACTTTCTGGTTTTTCAATAATTTTAAGAGATCATTCCGCTCTGCAGGCAGGATCCATTCGAGTTGATAGAGCATGTTCGATTTGTCATTCGCGCCATCGACTGTCCCGTCAGGTTTTTATCTGTAAAATTTCACTCTCTCGGCCCCTGATAACCGTTAATTCCACCGATATTCTTCACCTTGGTAAATCCGTGTTTCTTCATCCACTCCACTGCCTTACCGCTTCTCCCTCCACTGAGACAATAGACAAAGATGGGAGAATCCTTATCCTGAATTTGGTCGCTGATGCTTGCGATTTGAGACAGGGGATGATTGACAGCTTCCGGAATATGTCCCGAAGCATACTCATCAGCCTCCCTCACATCGACCAGAACTGCATGCTCTGTCTTCTTATATTCTTCAATCCCTGCATTGATATCCATTTTCTCTCCAAATCCAAACATAATCTGACTCCTATACTGCAATTCATAATTACTGTCATAACCGACCAAATGATCCTGCCTAAAAGACACAGCAGATTTTCATTCTGATTCTCAGCTGATGTCAAAAGTACAGAACGGATCACACCTTTCACTGCACATATTCCACAGATATTTCACAGATAATTCTGCGAAAAATGCAAGTCTCCTTTTTTATCCACATCACAGACAATAAAGGATGGCTTCCTTCCCGGCTGTCTGGGCAGGCTGATGCTTCCTGGATTAATCAGGGTAACTCCGTTGATTCGTTCCATGGCCGGGTAATGAGTATGTCCAAAGACAGCGTAGTCGCACTTGTGTGCCGCTGCCACAATAGCCAGATCCTCCAGTCCCCAGCCGACATGTTCATGGTGACCATGGGTCACATAGAGTCGATGACGGCCCAGGGGAAGAACCAGGTCAGTCGGCAGATCTGTTCCAAAATCATTGTTGCCCCGTACTGCATCCAGAGGGCAGTCGGCCATAGCCCACACCTGGGGCTGGCAGGTCAGAATATCTCCGCAGTGAATCATGCGATCCGGCCGCACCCTGCGGAGAACTTCCTGCAGATGATCATGCCTTCCGTGGCTGTCACTGACAATGAGCACTCGCATATTCCACCAGTTTCTCCCGCATGGCCCTGAGAGCCTTCCCTCTGTGACTGATCTGATTCTTCTCCTCGGCAGGCAATTCCGCAGAGGAGACATCATAACCCTTTGGCAGGAAAATGGGATCATAGCCGAAGCCATTCTCTCCGGCCATCTTCTCCCCGATACCTCCTTCCATATTTCTGCGAATCACAATTTCCTCTCCATCCGGAAACACAGCCGCTATGGCGCAGGCGAAACGGGCAGTCCTCTCTTCTGCAGACAGACCAGCCAGCCGATCCAGAATATACTGATTTTTCACTTCATAAGAGGTATTATGCCCCATGAATCTGGCCGAATAAATGCCTGGTGCTCCGTCCATTGCATCCACTTCCAGCCCCGAGTCATCCGCCAGGACAATTGCCCCGGGTGCCAGATCGGCCACCGCCCTGGCCTTAATCAGGGCATTTTCTTCAAACGTGCTTCCATCCTCCTCAATATCCAGGTCGATCCCTGCCTCCTTCATAGAACAGATTTCGTAGGAAGATCCTTCCATAATCTCCCGAATCTCCCGCATCTTATCCCTGTTCCCAGTTGCAAAAATAATTTTCATGGCTCTCATCTCCATACCTTTACCGTTTTCATTGATCTCGCCTGACCACTGGATTGCTGTAGGCCTTAAGACAGAGATTTGCGGAAATCTTCTGCTCCGAGCTCTCCCAGTGACTTCCATCTTTCGAAATATACCCCTCTCCATCCTTTAAATTGATATTGGTCGTTCGCTGATCCCCGGTTCGATACTCGATGGCCATGGGCTGGGTCGCGTCCGGCGTCTCTAATTCCACAACAACAGCGAATTTGCAATTTGCTCCGATCTCTTTGGGACTATCGAAGCGTACCGTATAAAAGCCTCGCTCCTTCAGCAGGCCGGATGCCACAACAATGCGATTATTCAAGCCGCCGGTTCCTCTCGTATTCGACACGAAAGAGACCTGATAGCGGGTGTTCTTCCCCAAAGCATAGAACCCCGCGGCCTCCACCTGACTATCCTCTCTGGCTGTGTAGAAATTGGCTGCGGCAATCTTCCCGTTTCCATAGCCTACCTGACCAATCCAGCCAGCCAGATCTGACTGGTATATGTCCTTAAAATTATCGCTTTCCTCAACATCGGCATAAGAGGTTGACTGGCTTCCGATGGTTGTATCCTCATAGGATACATAGAAGACACCGGACTCACCGAAATCTTTGCCCCAGGAATTCTGACAGATCCAGGCTCCATCCTCTTTCGCGTTCCCGTTGAAGTTCTCCGCCTTGTAATTGTCATCCCATCCCACAATAATCACATCGTGGTTGGGACGATTTTTCCCTGTATAGCAGTAGGAATTGCTCGCTTTGGAATAGAAACTGGCGGAAGAAATATCCGCATCGGCGATATCAACGTAGAGGGAGGAGGTCACCCCTCCCCGCTCATAAACGGCCCGTTTGATGCCGGACAGAGAATTCTGGTCCAGAAAGCGAACCCCCTGAACATGCTTGTCCAGGCGATTGTCACTCATATTCTTTGGCCCTCTCCAGGACAACAGATAAGAGGAAGCCATCTCATAGTCCCCTCCCAGTCTGCTGTCCAGACCAAAAGCATTGTTGTTCACCATGTCCGTCACTGAGTACTGCCCTCTGGTCTGTGGAAGCAAAGAAGATTCCAGAGCCCCGACAGCCGCATCCGCCCAACACTCGGAGGCCGATCCCTGATCCCGGATCTGACTGACCATCTCCTCATCACGGAGATCAAATCTGAGTGGCAGGGACACCTTACTGTTCCCCTGTGAAAAAATATTGACAGTTCTGGCACTTAAATTCCAGTCTACCTTATAACCGCACCACTCCGCCAGATCCTTCAATGGAAGAAAACAGACACCGCGCTCAAAGACAGGGGCATGACTCAGCTTCACTTGCTTCTTGTTGTACGTCGCCTCCACTCGATTTCTGAAAAGGACAGCGGCGTTCTTACCCCTCTGATAATGAATACGGCCATCCTCATGAACACTCAGATGTGCGCCGAAAAGGTCCGGAACAAGGCTGCTTGAAATCATCACTCCCATCTGATCATCCACAAGAATATTCCGAAAAGCCCCGTTGATGCTCTCTCCGTCTAAGGTTGCCCTGATGCCGCGGGAAGAATTGATCTGGGCGGCCTGCATCGGATAGAAGGTACTTGCCGCCTGCCTGACATTTTGATAATTCCGTACCTGGGAAGTCTGATCTATGCGGTCTGTGAACTTGAGTCCGCAGAGCAGGATCAGCACCAGGGTAAATGCTATATATCTGCGGGAATATCGCATCTTAATTCTCCTGCTTCTTCCGCTTAGGCGGCTTGGGACCCAGATACTGATAAAAATAGGTCTTGATCATTCCATTGTATATTTTTCGGTTCTTATCCGCTTTTCTTCCCAGATATTTCTGCGCATCCTCATAGGATGTAATGAGATACATGGACCAGTCATCCAGATTGCGATAAGCGCGTCCGATCGCCATATAGAGTTCCGGCAGATCCTTTTGATCTTCCAGCCGCTCGCCATAGGGAGGATTGGTCAGAATGAATCCATACTTCTTGGGATGAGCCGTATCTCTGATATCTCTCTGCTGAAAATGGATCAGGTCAGCCACTCCGGCTCTGCTGGCATTCTGGCGGGCGATCTCTACCATCTTGGGATCCAGATCATAGCCCTGCAGATTGGTCTTGACATTCGGATTGATCTGTCCTCTGGCATCAGCGCGCACTTCCCTCCAGACCTGGGGATCAATCAGATTGATCCACTGCTCTCCTGTGAAGGACCGATCCAACCCCGGGGCAATATTTGCCGCCATCATAGCTGCCTCAATCAGAATGGTCCCGGAGCCGCAAAAAGGATCCATCAGAATCCGATCCGGATGCCATGGGGTCAGCATAAGAAGACCCGCGGCCAGAGTCTCCGACAGAGGCGCTTTCGATGTGAACGTGCGGTATCCCCGCTTGTGCAGAGGAAGCCCCGTTGAATCCAGGGTCACCATCACCCGATCTTTCATGATGAAGATACGCAGAGGATATTCAGTCCCAATTTCAGGGAAATGCGCGATCCCGTAGACTCTGCTCATTCGATCCACGACAGCTTTCTTGACAATAGACTGAATATCTCTGGCCGAAAAGAGCTTTGACTTGACCGAGGTCGCTTTCGTCACCCAGAATTTGGCGTCCTTGGGCAGGTAATCCTCCCAGGCAATCGCCCGAATTCCCTGAAAGAGTTCCTCCCAACTCCTCGCCTCAAACTCAGCAAGAACCAGCAGAATGCGCTCCGGCGTTCGCAGGTGAATATTGGCATAGGCCAAAGCCTCGTAATCTCCCTCAAAAATAACTCTTCCATCCTCGACCCGGCTGATCTCATAACCCAGATCGTAGATCTCTCTTTTTAAAACAGCCTCCATTCCAAAATGGCAGGGGGCCGCGATCTGTAATTGTTCCATGTACTCTCCCGCCCTGTAGACGTGTCCGCAAAATTTCATTTCTCAGACAGCATTTGCCCCATCCCGTGCATATGCCCAAGCCCTGTAGACGCACCCGCGAATTCTCACCTCTCAGACAGGGCATCTGAATGTCCTTTACTGATCAACTGTGACGTCCGCAAAAGAAAACCGAATCAACTTTTTCAAGGAAGAAAGAGCAAGTTCTACCTGAAACCCCACCTTGCCCCCGGAGAAGAGAATCGTTTCATATTGCTCAGCCGTTTCATGCAGCACAGTTGGAAAACTCTTCTTCATTCCAATCGGGGAACATCCGCCGTGCACATAACCGGTCAGAGGAAGCAGTTCCTTCTGCGGCAGCATGGCAACAGACTTCTCCCCCACCGCTTTGGCGGCCTTCTTGAGATCCAGCTCCGCACAGACCGGAATGACAAAGACATAGTGCTCTTTCGTCTTTCCGACAGTGACCAGCGTCTTGAATACCCGGTCGGGATCCTCTCCCAGGGCCTCAGCAATTTCCTTCCCATTGGTCAGTCCCAGCTTCTCATAATTGTAGGCCTCATAACGCAGCTTCTTTTGCTCCAGGAGCCGCATTACATTTGTCTTCTCATCCTTCTTACTCATCTGACCCTCAAATTTCTGTGTTTTTTCACTGCTCTATTATATGTGCCTTCCCGGACAGGGTAAACCATCATTCTGTTTTTTCTGATGACAAGTTCACATACGATAGCACAGGCGCTGTAGGGTTACAATTGATGTGAGACCATAAAATATACAAAAAGCGGTTGAGACTTTCAGATATGAATCACCACAAAAACATCGAAAGGAGCTTCAACCGCTATGAATAATGTAACACACTCGAAACGGTATCTGCCACATGCGCTTTCAACCAAATACTATGCCGTCAAATTGTATCGATCCTCTCACGATATCCGTTTTGTCTGTCGCAGATACAAGATTTCCAAAGCGTCCCTGATGCGTTGGAACAGGTGATTTGATGGGACAAAAGTATCTTCGTCAAACTGGGATATCGTAAATCAACTATGAAAAAGAAGAAGCCGTACACACCAAAACCTTATCTTTCGCTAACACAACTTTATCTATTCGTATAAAGAACAGAGCAGCTACCGTACAGTGAATTTCTTAAAGCGTGCGATTGGCTACTTCGGATATACTATCCTTTGACCCTTCCAACAGATAACGGCAGTGAGTTCTGTTATGCGAGCGCCAAACAGACGGATCGTATTCATCCGCTTGATCCCGCCTGTGACAAGCTGTGTATTACTCACAAACGGATCCGGCCAAGGACGCCCCGTCACAACGGAAAAGTGGAACGCAGTCACAGAACTGATCCGGAGCACTTCGATAATCATCTCCATTTCCATAACCATAATGATCTGCTCCTGCAAATGAAACGATATTTGAGGCGTTCAAACCGGATCCCCATGAAGATACTTGGATGGAGCAACCTCATTCAAAAACGCGGGCAGTTACTTGACAATCCGGCGGGTCTATGTCATAATCCATTCTGTTGTCGATGGGACAGCTTATGTGTGTGTAGCTCAGCTGGATAGAGCACTAGTCTACGGAACTAGGTGTCGGGGGTTCGAATCCCTTCACGCACGTGTGATCAGAGCACTGCAATCTCCTGAGATTGCAGTGCTCTTTTTTCAAAATAGAGATTACAGAGTAAGACGTATCAATAAAAATCAATCAGCACCTGCCTGAAATACCTTGGATTGCTTCCTTCCCCTTTCCCTGGATATATTCTCAAAGATCCTTTCCATAACATATTGGCCTATACCTCCCCTGAATATATCCACCTGTCCCGGCCATCAGAATATATGCGTCTATCCCTTGTCAACCTCTTCACTTTCGGCCAAAATGGTTGAGAATAGCAACATCTTCCAAGGAGCACGATATGAAAGACGGATTTGTCAAAGTCGCTGCGGCCTCCCCTGACCTCAAGGTGGCGGCCTGCCATTACAATACCGATCGGATTCTGGACCAGATCGCTGAGCTTGCCCTAGCCGGGGCTAAGATCATGGTCTTTCCCGAACTGGCGATCACTTCCTATACTTCTTCCGATCTCTTTTTACAGGAGGCCCTCATTGATCAGGCCAGAGAGGAACTCTGTCGTATCGCAGAGGCCACGGAGGGCGTGGACGCGCTCATTTTTATCGGCCTGCCCTGGGAGCACAAGTGCAAATTATATAATGTCGCCGCTGTCTTGAACCGCGGGAATCTGCTCGGTCTCGTTCCTAAGAAGCATCTGCCCAACTACAATGAGTTCTATGAGCTGCGGCATTTCACCCCGGCAGCCGATGAGATCGACCTGACCGACTGGCAGGAAGATCAGATTCCCTTTGGTACCAATCTCCTCTTCGCCTGCCGGGATCTGCCTCACCTGATCGTTGCGGCCGAGATCTGCGAAGATCTCTGGGTTCCCGCCCCGCCTTCCCTCTTCCACGCCGCAGCAGGTGCCACTGTCCTGGTCAACCTGTCTGCCAGCGATGAGATGACCGGCAAGGCCGCCTACCGCCGCCAGCTGCTTGCGTCTCACTCTGCCTCCACTGTCTCAGCCTATATCTATGCCTCATCCGGAGACGGAGAATCTACCCAGGATCTGGTCTTCGGCAGTCACAAACTGATTGCGGAAAATGGCTGCATCCTTGCTGAATCCCCCCGCTTCGTCAACGGCACCCTTCTGTCCGAAATCGATGTGAACCGACTGGCCGCAGAACGCCGTCGCATCTCCACCTATCCTGCAGATACAAATGATAACTATCTGACCATTCCTTTCCTCTTAGACTTGACCGAGACCGATTTGACCCGTACTTTTCCTTCCTCCCCTTTTGTTCCCTCTGACGAGGGACTTCGCAGCAAACGCTGCGAGGAAATTCTGACCATCCAGGCCATGGGGCTCAAGAAACGCCTGCTCCATACCCAGGCCAGAACCGCTGTCATCGGTATTTCCGGCGGTCTCGACTCTACTCTGGCTCTTCTGGTTACTGCCAAGGCCTTTGATCTGGCTGATCTGGATCGTCAGAATATTATCTGCGTCACCATGCCCGGCTTTGGCACCACAGACCGCACCTATGACAACGCCTGCCAGCTGACCCGCTTCATTGGGGCCCGCCTCAACGAAGTAGATATCCGGGCATCTGTCAGCCAGCATTTCGCTGACATTGACCACGATATCCGGGTTCATGATGTCACCTACGAGAATGGTCAGGCCCGTGAGAGAACCCAGATCCTCATGGACATCGCCAATCAAACCGGTGGTCTGGTCATCGGAACCGGGGATCTCTCCGAGCTGGCCCTGGGTTGGGCGACCTACAACGGCGATCACATGTCCATGTACGGTGTCAACGCTTCCATCCCCAAGACACTGGTTCGCTACCTGGTAGCCTTCTATGCGGACAGCTGTGGGGAAAATACCCTGGCCGCCACTCTTCGCGACATCTTAGATACACCGGTCAGTCCAGAGCTCCTTCCCCCGAAAGAAGGAGTCATCTCCCAGAGGACGGAAGATCTGGTCGGCCCATATGAGCTGCACGACTTCTTCCTATATTACATGCTGCGCGCCGGATTTCGTCCCTCAAAGGTCTACCGTATTGCCCTCCTTACCTTCTGCGACCGCTATGATTCGAAGACCATTCTCAAATGGCTGAAGACCTTCTACCGCCGTTTCTTCGCACAGCAGTTCAAACGTTCTGCCCTGCCGGATGGTCCCAAGGTCGGATCCGTTGCTCTCTCCCCCCGCGGAGATCTGCGCATGCCGTCTGACACGTGTATGGAAGTCTGGCAGAAAGAACTGGATTTACTTATATAGAAGAACCGCCATATTACACACAGATCATAACTGTAAGTGTAAATATGGCGGTTACTTCTTATTCCTGTTTCTGCCCTGTCAGCCGTCCAGTTTCTGCGAAAAGCAATACTCAGCAGGCGACAGTACACATGATTTCACAATCTCTTAAACCTCTGCCTTCCACAGACCATGCAGGTTGCAGTATTCATAGGCAGCAACAGCCTTCTCCCCATCAGCCAGTCTGAACTGGGCACTGGGAGCCTTTCCTGCCGTAAGATCCTTCTTCTGATATCCCTGAGAAGTTTCAAGAATAATCCACTGAATCAGATGTTCCTCCGTCATAGGATGGTCAACGGAACCAACTTTAACTGTCACCGTATCCCCATCGACACTGATGACAGGAACATGTTTCTCCTGGGCCGCATCCGTGGTATTGGCGATCAGCTCTGTCATGTTCTCACCGCAGCATTTGGGGGTACAAGCCGTCTTCTCCCCTAAAAAACTTACAAAATTGCCGCACGATTTACATCTGTAAAATAGCATTTGTCTCTCCTTTGTCTTAAAAGATGGCTGACGGACTCTTCTGTCTCTATGAACCAGCCCATTCGATTCACTGATTCACTCTGCACAAGTGCAATCAGTAATTCTCCTCGTGAACCTCAAAGAAAGCCTGGGGATGATGGCAGACGGGGCAGACCTCAGGCGCCTCCGTTCCCACGCAGATATGTCCGCAGTTCCGGCACTCCCACACCTTAACCTCAGACTTCTTGAAGACCTCCTTCATCTCCACATTGTGAAGAAGCTTGCGATAGCGCTCCTCATGCGTCTTCTCAATCGCGCCGACCGCTCTGAACTGAGCTGCCAGATCTGTGAATCCCTCTTCCTCAGCATCCTTGGCCATGCGCTCATACATATCGGTCCACTCGTAGTTCTCACCCTCAGCGGCTGCCTTCAGGTTAGCCTCGGTATCACCCTCTAACCCAAGATGACGGAACCAGAGCTTGGCATGCTCCTTCTCATTATCAGCGGTCTTCTGGAAAAGAGCCGCAATCTGCTCAAATCCCTGCTTCTTAGCTACAGACGCGAAGAAAGTATACTTATTTCTTGCCTGGGACTCTCCTGCAAATGCCTCCTGAAGGTTCTTCTCTGTCTTTGTTCCTGCATAACGATTTGCCATAATGTCCTCCTTTATCCAAAATAGATGTTTTGTCCCTTATCAGGAACTTTTATCATTATTATACTCTTTTTCAGGACAACGGACCCGACATATTTATGTTTTTTTTGTGTTTTCTTGGGTTCAAGAAATGTCATACTCTCTTTCTTCTCCAGAGATTCCCGAATATCTTCGCTCTGCCTATGTTCTACGAAAACGCCCTTGCCGTTCACTTGTACAAAATTTTGTTTCATACGCCACTCTGAGAAATGAATCGATATTTCTCCTTACAACAAGCAAGGATTTACTTCAGTGATGGCAAAACACATTTTATTCACATATATTCGCTAAAATGGATAAGTTACTGACACTCGGATACATGAATATTCAAGTGCCGCAGATTCACTGTTTGCTGATTTTTCAGCATCTCTCACAAAAGGAGTTATGAATGTACGATTACAGCTACAGCTATTCCGCTTATGACACCACGACAGCGGCTGCCTTGATTGCTCTCGCTGCAGCCTACTGGTTTGTGGCCCTCATCCTCTATGCGATCACTGTCGTCGCCATGTGGAAAATCTTCACCAAGGCCGGCATTGCAGGTTGGAAGTCTATTGTTCCTCTCCTCAATGCCTACGAACTCTACAAGATTGCTATGGGCAACGGCTGGCTTTTTCTCCTGCTGCTTGTCCCCCTTGTCAACATTGTCATAGGCATTATGCTCTGGGTAAAGCTGGCTAAGGCTTTCGGCCACGGCGGCGGATTCGCAGCCGGCTTGATCTTCCTCAATATAATCTTTATCCTGATTTTAGGTTTTGAAGACTCTACCTATCAGGGCCCTCTGGCAGAGGACAAACAGGCGGAAACTTTCGAGCAGACGACACGATAATAAAAGTCGTCTCCTGTCTGTTTTCTTTCAACCACAACGGATTTCACCGAAATGCCCTCGTCCGGATTTTCCGGCCGAGGGCATTCTTCATAAAAAATACGCATAAGAATCAGGGACTAAACTCCCTGTAATTCTTTGCCGCCAGATCCGCCCGTGCCGCGGCCAGATCCACATACTCAGCAGAGAAGGGGCTTCCGGCATGATCTTCCAGATCAGATGCGGAAACAGCATCATTTTGAATCAACAGATTGCTGTATCCGTAGATACGAAAGCTTGTCTTCTCCACATCAGTCCACTGATCACTCGTAATATCCCTGCTGCTTTCTTTTCTCACCAGCTGATAGATATTCATGATATTCATCTGCCCATTGCGGTAATAGATAAAAGTCTTCTGACGATCGATGCGGTAACTGATCTTGTGGTAGTCCCCATCCTGATCCAGGTTGGCGGATTTCGCCAGATCATCAATCCTGGCAGCCACATCCGAAATTCCGTCGATCTCTTTCATATTCTTCAGGCCACTGACCGTCAGAGATACGTTCTCGTCCGCAAGCTTCTTGCCATTCTTCTTAGCGCTCTCCAGAAAATGATTGCTGAGGGGCAGTTCGACCTTGTCTCCATTGGACAGATGATCATAGACCTTCTCTACCGTATAGACACTCTGATCATAATCCAGGCCACCATAGCCATTATACCCCGTAAAACGGACAGGATGCTGAGCCAGGATCTGCTCAGCCGACATATCCTGCATCTGTGTCAGACCACTGACTGTGTAAGTTCTGGTCTCATCTGCAATAGGAGAAGATCCATAATCGGAGTGAATCCGTAAGGTGACCACATCTCCGTTCTTTAACTCGCTCTCCCTGTCAAAGACAATATTGGTTCCCTCCAGGTATTTTACTGCCTGCTGGTATTTCGGATCAGGCTCAAGATCATCCGTATTCCGGTTGATCATATCCTCAATCTGATTTTTTCTGAGGCCAACCTTCTGACCAACCAGGCGGATCATCTTTTCATTGACCCTGTCTGAATCGTAACTCAACCTGCCCTGGCTGTCATAGCCCTCAAATCGCACATCAAAGACATCGCTGATTTTGGTTTTGCGGTTGCTGGTCCAAATCAGTCCCCAGATTGCAAATACAAGAGCGAGAACGAGGGGAATCATCCAGCGCAAGTACCGCTTAGAGTTCCTCTTGTCTGTCTCAACCGGACCGGCAGGATACGCTTTCGGATCTGATGGATCCCCCGGCAGTTTTCTTGTCTGATCCGTAAGTGAAAACTGACGTCCCTCCGGATCCTCTGGTTCCTCCTCATAACCTCGCATCTGCTCAGGAGACAAATGCATGGATACTGACGTTTCCTCTTCCGCAATCCCCTCAGATGCCGCCCGAAGCAAATCCTCCTCGCTGGGGAGGCCGCTCACATATACGCCCTGCTCAGATGGATGCGTCTGCTTCACAGACGCATCCGATTCTGAGGGGTTCACCTGCTCCGCAGCCATATCCGGCCCGGACGGGTTTGCCTTCTTTTCCTTCATCACAGATCCTCCTGCCCACACATGTACGTTCCTATTTCAAGATCATCTCATCAAATATCTATCTCCAGAAGGATCGGGCAGTGATCCTGTCTGGCCCCGGAATCCACCATCTCAGATGAAAACACTTTATCTAAAATGCGCTCAGATACCAGGAAATAGTCAATTCTCCAACCGGAATTATTGATTTTGCTGCTTTTTACCCTCTGCGCCCACCAGGAATAAGCATCTGACAGATCCTGGTGCAAGCGGCGGAAGGAGTCCGCAAATCCGCAGCCAAGAAGCCTTGTAAATCCCTCTCTCTCCTGATCGGTAAAACCGGCAGACATGTGATTGGCAGCCGGATTCTTCAGATCAATCTCCTCATGGGCCACATTATAATCCCCACAGGCAATGACCGGCTTCTTTGCATCAAGCTCAGCCAAATAGTCTGCATACCTGGCATCCCATAGCTGACGGTCATCCAGGCGTCTTAACCCATCACCGGCATTTGGCGTATAAACGGTCGTAAAGAAGAACCGCTCTGTCTCGATGGTCAGAATACGGCCCTCAACATCCATGGTATCCGGCGCTCCAATTGACGGTTTCGTCACTTCAAGCACTGGTCTGGAATCCCGCCTCACAAAGACCATAACTCCGGCATAACCCTTGCGTGCCGGCGGTCTGGAAGAGACATAGTGATAGTCATAATCACGAAACAACTGCTCCATGACTTCCATCTGCTTCTTATTCGGGCCGGCTTCAGGCAGCTTCGTCTCCTGAATGGCGAAGTAATCTGGCCTCATCTCAGCGATTTTCTCGAGAACAGCCGCACTCATCTGAGCTCTTGCGGATGTCCCGGTCAGAGCCGCATTCAAAGAATCAATATTCCATGATATAAATTTCATTTTCACCCCTGTATCACTCACCGATCCGCCATCTCCTTAACCCGATCCTCCACATTCTTATGGAAGTTAAGGACATTGTGAGTATACTCCTCATTCATATATCTGGATGTAATCATGAAATCTGCCGTAGAGCGATTGTTGGCAATAGGAATATCATACACCTCTGCAATACGAAGAAGCGCCTTCACATCAGGATCGTGAGGCTGCGCTGTCAGTGGATCGGAAAAAAAGACCACCAAGTCGATATTTCCTTCAACGATTTTGGCGCCAACCTGTTGATCTCCGCCCAGAGGGCCCGAGTTATAGGCTTTGACCGGGAGGTCTGTGTTCTCAGCGATCAGCCTGGCCGTCGTTCCTGTTCCGCAGAGGAAATGCCTGGAAAGCTCGGCGACATGCTCCTTACACCATTCAATCATCTCAGGTTTCTTTCCGTCATGCGCAATCAAAGCGATCCGCTTCTGCCTTGGAATTGTAAAGGGGATATACTCATGATTCATCAAAGTTCCTCCTGTCATAAAACACGGTTGTTTCTAATCATAAATGATTTTTCTCTGGATTTTAAGCATTTTTCAAAGGCGCAAATATCTGCTCCGCGTATGCCCTCCTGCTTTCCCCCGATCAGGACTTTATTCAATTGATCTCCCTGCGAAGACGAAACATCCCCTCGAAGTAGCGGTCCATAGGGTCTTGGCTCCGTCCCATCTCAGAGAAGGGCACATGCAGGTACTCAATGATGTGAAAACCCAGCTTATTGACATAAAAGTGGATATTTCGGCTCTCAAAGCAGGGCGTCATCAGTTCCCAGGACTTGACTTCTCTGTATCGAATCTCCACCTGTTTCCAGATGGCCTGTCCGATTCCCTGGGCCTCGACACCAGCCTTTACATAAAAGAAGTCCACGTTTCCTATATACCTATAATCGTAATCCATCTTGAGATCTAAGATCAGACCTCCTACCATATGCCCGTCCAGAACCGCCCTGAGCGCGACGGCCGTCTCCCTGGTCATAGACTTTTCAATGCTGGACCGGGACAGGATCTTCTCCATAGGGCCAAAAAAATCTTCTCCCCCTTTTTGAAAGGCTTCCTGCATGTCGCTGCAGAACTGCTCTTGATCCTCTTCTCTCAGAGGAAGCAGCTGTATCCCCTCTTCCGAAAGATTCCTCTTGCCCATATTTACCTCACCTTGCTCGCGCTGAAAATACCATCTGTTGTTTTTATCCCTGAGCTTCTTCTGTCCCTTTCAACTGTGGTAACATTTTAACATAGCCGGCCGGTCTTCATTGACCGGATATGTTAACAGAAAGTGTCTTCCGAATGAGCCAGATTACCCTATATATAAAAACTTTTTCCCCCCTTCCCCGCAGGGGCTCTGATGCCATCATGCATCGCTTGGGGCTGAAACTGCTAAGTCAGGGGCTGCGCCAGATCCATGGTCTTACATATTCTTCGCAGGCGCTGGAATACCGCGGCGGCCATGATGATTTGACTGGCAAGTCTTCCAAACACATCATCCTTGGCCCCCATGGCAAGCCCCGTCTGGCAGACCACCCCGAGATTCACTTCAGCCTGACCAACTGCCCCGGCCTGGTCGCCTGTGCCATCGGCGACGGCGAAATCGGCATTGACGCGGAGCTTCCCCGTGATACCAGTCCTGCTCTCTTGTCCAAAGTCTTAACACAAGAGGAACAGAAAAAACTGGATTATTTCTCAGCTACGACTGAACTTTCTCGCAGCAGCGCAAACGGAACCCCTTTCCATGACTCAAAAACTCCAAATCAGGCCCTTTCTTCCTCTGATCAACAAATCTTCTCCCGTCTCTGGACCTGCAAAGAGGCTCTGGCCAAGTGTACCGGTCTGGGTCTCAATACAGACATTTACCGCGTCACTTTCCGATTTTCTGACCGTTCTGTACTCCCTGCTGCCGCGGAGTGCTCTTCTCCCTTTCGTGCTCTCTTGCCGCTTCGCTTTCAGAACAAGGACTATTATCTGACCCAAAACTGTCTTCCCAGCGGTCATATCATCAGCATCTGTTCTGCGAAGACGATTGACCGTGTAGAGATCCGGGCAGCCGCCCAGGAGGCTATGCTCCGCAATTGACTGCATACAGTGAGACTCCCGCGAAAAGGCAACAACAAAAAATCACTGCTCTGCCATCTATCTTCTGATGACATAAGCAGTGATTTTTTGTTATTGCATTTCCGCGCACCGACTCAGGCGCTCTTCTCGGGCTGCCAGTCAATAAAGTAAGCCTTGTACCAGGTCAGAAAAGAAAAAATGGTCCAAACCTTGCGGCGGCCGTTGACCTTCTTGGCGTAAGTGTCGTCCAGAAGCTTTAAGATGGCATCCTGATCGAAGAATTCCCTGACAAAGTCCATGGCAAAAAGCTCCCGGACCTGCTTGTAGTAGGTCTCTGTCTCCAGCCATGCCTTAATGGGGGTTGGGAATCCCATCTTCTTACGGTTGAACCACGCCCTGGGCAGGTGACGGGCAGCCGCCTGACGGAAGGCGAACTTGGAAGTCTTGCCCTTAATCAGATATGGGGTAGGCACCTTCTCAGCCACCTCAGCCAGCTTACGATCCAAAAGGGGTACGCGAAGCTCCAGAGAGTGTGCCATAGACATCTTATCTGCCTTTAAGAGAATATCCTTGGTCATGAAGTGGTGAATGTCGTTGTACTGCATCTGCTTGACATTGGACAGGCCCTCGGAACGGTCAAAGATGGGATCCAGAATCTCTCTGACCGACTTGGACTTGCGATAGGGGGCAGTCAAAAGGGCGTCAGCCTCTGACTCCTCCATGATCTTGGCCTGACCCACGAAGAAATTACGGGGTTCATCCAGACTTCGCACGATTTCCAGCTTCCCACGGAAATTCTTCTTACTCTTCTTTAAGGCGCGCAGAAGTCCCCTGCGAAGAGGCTTTGGCAGGTGCTTTAAGACACTGGCCAGAGCGATCACCGCCTCTACCTTGGTGTAGGGGCCATAGTCCTGATAACCAGCGAAGAGCTCGTCGGCGCCCTCTCCTGACATCACCACTCTCAGCTCCCGGCTGGCGAGCTCAGATAAGAAATAGAGGGGAACACAGGAGGGATTGGCATCGGGTTCATCCAGGTACCACTGGATCCTGGGAAATGCCGCAAAGGCCTCATCCGCGGATACGACCCGGGAACTGTGATTGATATGAAGGTGATCCGCCAGCTTCTCTGCGTACATGGCCTCATTATAGGTCTTGTCAAACCCGACTGAGTAGGTCTTATCCGGCCGTAAAACCGATGCGACGAAGGAAGAGTCCACACCGGAGGAAAGGAAGGATCCCACCTCTACGTCCGCAATTCGGTGGGCGCTAACTGACTCAACCACAGCGTCATCAATCTGATCAACGATCTCGTCCAAAGACTCCTTTCCCTCCCGAAAGTTCATATCCCAGAATTTGCTGATCTTCATTTTACCGTCTTTGAGGGTGAAACAATGACCCTCAGGGAGTTTATAGACCCCCTCAAAGAAAGTCTCGGTGTCCATACCGGAGTACTGGAAGAAGAGGAAAGGTTTTAGAGCTCTCTTATTTAACCTGCGCTCAAAAGCCGGATAGGGAAGAAAGGACTTGATCTCCGACCCGTAGAGAAAGTCTCCATTCTCAAGAAGACTATAGTAGAAGGGCTTGATTCCAAAGTGATCTCTTGCGCCAAATACATCCCCGGTCTTTGTGTCATAGATGACGAAGGAGAACATGCCACGCAGCTTCTTGACTACATCACTCCCCCATTCCTCATAGCCATGGAGGATAACCTCCGTATCCGCCTTGGTGGAGAAGGTGTGCCCTGCCTCAATCAGAGTCTTTCTAAGAGCGGGGAAATTATAGATCTCCCCGTTGAAGGTAATGACCTTGTCCCGCTGCTCATTGTAAATGGGCTGGCTTCCCCCTTCCAGATCAATAATGGACAGGCGGCGAAAGCCAAGGGCTGCTGTATCATCAATAAACTGGCCGGCACTGTTGGGACCGCGATGAACAATCATGTCCATCATATCCGTCAGGACCTTCTTTCTCTGCTCAGGATCAACCAGAGACCGACCTACATATCCGGCAATACCACACATAGCAATCACCTCTCCTCGCCAGAGCTCCGGCGAAATCATTCAAAAAACAAATCTGCTCTATTATACATGATTCTTTTCATTTGACAGCTAACTTCTCTGTCTGTCCCCAGACTGTATATAATGGAATACATGCTTCACAAGTACTCCATTATCATAAACAGGAAAACTGCGCTTCCTGAGCATTTTCTCGTCATAAATTGTGGGAATGCATTGATATCTTTGGATTGATATGATTCCCAGCCCACCTTTCCAGCTTCCGGTAAACAGGATAATTCGACCGATGCGCATCAAAAAAACGCTTCAGGTCCTCATTCAGTGCCGACATCTCCTCTGTCGCGCCAAGAGCATGATCCGAGGCGCAAATTTTACCAAGACCGGACGCGCACATCAGTTGATAAAACAGGTAATACCTTCTTCTGTACTTCTTAGAACGAAAATCTCGGTCTGACTTTGGCAGGATCCTATGTCCTGCATTTTCAATTGCCCGATATCCCTCAATATTGGCATCAATGATCCGATTCAGCCAGACCCGGCTCCCCCTGATCTTCTTTAGATTTCCGCTGCAGGCATAGCAGGCAAAAGCGATGGGAACAACCAGCGCCGCATGACACAGCAGGTAGTCTTCCATATCCGGCTGACAGGTCACTCCGATCCTTGTACCTGAAAAAATCTCCCGGATCAGCTTCACATTGATATTCCCTGTCTTCCGTCGGCCTATGACCATCTTTCGCAGAGACAGAGAAACCACATGATCTCTCTCCCTGCGTCCCGCCGCCATAGAAAAGGCAAACAGAAGATGCCTGCCCCTCAGCTTCCTTCGGCACTCTCCGGTCTTGAGATTATTTCCGATCAGGACAATATTCTCAGATTGATTTTTCGCCAGAGCAGAAATTACGCTGTCCAGCTGAGTATACCGCACAGCGACAAAGATAAGGTCATAGATATCTTCGTTCCCCAGTTCTCGGATCACCGGAATCCGATAGAATCTGCTCCTATGCGAAAGCGCCGACCGAATGACCAGCCCCCTCTCTTCCAGAGTATCTGCCCAGGCTCCTCTTGCCAGCAGGGTGACATCCTTACCGGCAGCATACAGATCCGCGGCAAGATTTGAGCCTATGACACCTGCCCCATACACCAGAATTCTCATACATCACCCTTATCTTCTAACGTCCCCTCCAGACAGAACCCTCTTCATTGGCAGACACTGTTTTCTGAACCGCCTCATAAGCTGCCTTGATCTTCTCTCTTGTGGCATCATCGACCTGATCCTGCCTGGAGCCTCCCTCCAGATAATCCTTACAGAGCAACGTCCTCACATCGTAGAGTTTGCCTGCAGACTTGTTCTTCCCCGTCGTCTTTTGGGCACTCTTTTCTGGCCCGGACTTTTCGCTGGTTACAGCACTTGCCTTCTCATCTGCGGCAGGATTCTTCTCCGTCCTCTGTACCCAGACCGGATGTGAGACCACATCTTCGATCAGAACCTGACCGGAGGCATCCCTCTCCAGCACTGTCTCAATAATTGTCCCTCGCTGGCTCTTATCATTGCCCATGATTTCTTTCACCTGGTTGGAGAGCAGATTCCCCATAGAGTATATGATGAACTTATCCTTTCCATCTTTAGTCACTTTCTCCGTGGGTTGGACGACATGCGGATGTCCGCCGAAGACCAGGTCAGCTCCCCAGTCGATCATCTTATGATAGAGATTCTGATCCGCCTTAGAGACCTTCTCTGAGAATTCCCTGCCGTCATGGGGCATCA
Organism: Lachnospiraceae bacterium AF51-6-b8A; assembly: GCA_027682585.1. GTDB lineage: Bacteria > Bacillota > Clostridia > Lachnospirales > Lachnospiraceae > Shuttleworthia. The sequence continues at coordinate 190,529 of JAQCZH010000002.1, forward strand.
CAATCACAAGATCCGCCTGCTGCCTGGCTGTCTGAATCTTCTCCCTGACATAGTCCTCATCCAGCATCTGCATATACTGCTTCCTCTGCGCGGATGTGACCCCCTTACCGGCTCCATTATTGTTGTCATATCCGTAAGAGAATCCCAGGATGGCGATTCTGACTCCCTTCACCTCTTTGATCAGAATGCTGTCCTTGTCATCTCTAATGCCAATCGTAGAAATACCCGCATCTTCGAAGGCCTGCTTCGTATCCAGAGCACCGTGAATTCCCTGGTCTAATATGTGATTGTTCGCTAAATCCATCACATCAAAGCCAGCATCTCTAATGGCCGAAACAACCTGACCGGGAGCATTGAAGCTGGAATATCCTTTGACTTTGGCCTGTTCTGTCACCGCTCCTTCAAAATCGCCAATGGCAAGATCAGCCGAAGAAATCAGGGGCTTAACAGACTCGTAATTGGAACGGAAGTCATATCCGTCTTTGGTCTTTGCCCCCTGAAGCAAGGCATCATGATAGATGATATCCCCGCTTGCAGTGATTCGAATCTTCCCGTCATCTGCCGGCTGCCCCGGTGCTTCCCGGCCGGAAATCCCCGGATCCGGATGTGTGACCAGAAACTGCCCCAGAATTGACCGGACATAAAAGAACATAAAAAGAAGGATGACCGCCAGTGTCAGCAAGAGAAGAATCAGGTTCTTCCCCATGCGAAGTCCCCTGCCAAACCCTCGCCCGCTCCTCTCTTCTGACTCTTGATATTCTCTCATAACATCTCCTGACTGCTTTCCTATCCCATTGGCCAGTCACGCTAGGACTTCTGCTGTAACTCGCCATATGCTTCTGTCATGATATGGCCGTCAAATGTCTGCTGATAAATCATTTTGTGCTTTGCATTTCCATAATCCTATTATAGTTTTCTTATCCGTGAAAGTCGAAGCCGGCACATGTCCTGGCACTTCGCATCTATATAAACATCCTCTGCACCTTTTATCCCCGCCCCTTTTTATCTTATATCAGTTCCCATCTGTTTGCATTGCTGCAGGGCAGCTTCTCAAATTCCGGCGTCCTCCTCGCCTGTCTTGTCTTCTTCCTCTTCCTCATTCCCCAGTCTCACCCCATGCACCTTGCGCTCCTCATCGATAATATTCTGTATGACAGACTGGCTGTCCCTCTTTCGATTCTCCTCTCCCATGACCGAACTGTCCGCATACTGCTCGAAAATATCCTGCTTTCTTTCCAGCAGATCCCGGATGCGCTCATCCACCGTATGCTCGCACAGGAGATGGCGGACAAGGACATTGCGCACCTGCCCCATGCGATAGACCCGCCCTATGGCCTGCTCCTGAAGAGAGGGTTTAATCTGAGGCTCACAGAAGATAACCACGCTGGCAGTCTGTATATTGAGCCCGATGCCGCCTGCCTGTATCTGACAGGCCAGGACACTTCCAGCCCCGGCACTATAAAATCGGTCGATGATATTCTGCCGTGCTTCGGCATTTACCGAACCTGTGATCAGCGGCAGACATCTGTCGCCCATTAGCTCCTGCACCTTGGCTAAGGTATCCAGAAAAAAAGAGAAAACCAGAATCTTTCGTCCCTCTTCCTCCGCTTCATGACAGATCTCAAGAAGACGGCTTCCTTTGGCGGACTGATCTGCCTGCTTCAGCTGCCAGCCTACCCGGCGCATGCCAGAGAAACTTCCCTGTGGATCCATAAGAACCTTCAGATAAGCATCCCTGTCTTCCTTTCCCATCGGACACCACGCATCCTCCTCGATCAGGTCCGGCAACTCCTGCAGAACATCTTCACGTTTGCGGCGCAGATAAGCTGGAGCAATCATCTCCCGAAAGGCAGGCGCATCACACATGTAACTGCATTTCTGCGCCTCATAACCCAGCTGCGGATTCAGCCATAGCAAAAGACTGCAGAACTCATCCACATGATTCTCCAGAGGTGTTCCTGTCATAAAGATAAGACGGTCTGTCAAGTTCGAGAGTTTTCTTGTATAAATACTCCGCTTGGCCCTGGCATTCTTTACATAGTGAGCCTCATCCACCACCATCATATCAATGACGAACTTCTCAGGAAGCATATCCCACAGTTCATCCGTTGTCTCGTAGTTCGTGACAGCGACTCCCCCCTCCTTGATCCAGACGCTTCCGGCCTCATCCCGGCTCCTGCCATGAATGACAAGAGGCGTAAGGCAGCTGTACTTAAGGATTTCCCGCTCCCAATTGATCAGAAGGCCGGCAGGGCAGACAACCAGAAAATACCCCAGACTTCTTCGCGCCTCATCCTTATGCATTGAGGCCACTATCTTTTTTCTCTTCATATCACTCTCAAGAGATGCCATGGCAGCAATCGCCTGCAAGGTTTTCCCCAGACCCATCTCATCCCCGAGAAAAGCCTTTTTCTGGTGAAGCATATAGCGGGCACCAAACTCCTGATAGGAACGAAGTGTTGTCTCTTTCTTCAGCAGGCTGGTATCCAGCACCTGACTTTGAACCTCCGCTGCCAGCTGTTCCGGGAATGTGCTATCACCCGTTTTAATCTGAAAACCCGTGTCTGCTTTCTCTAAAGCAGCGTAATAGGAGGCTGCATTTTTCCGATAATCCTCAAGGATGATCTCCGCCCGTGCCTGGGAGACGGTGACAAGCTCCTCCTGCAGGCGCTTGCAGTGGTCACGGTAACCATCATTAAGGAGCTTATTCAGGAGTTCATATCCTTGAACCGTAGACTCCCTCTTGGTCCGTGAAGCGAAGATCCAGCGTATGCCTCCCCTGATTCGGATGGCTGACAGACATTGTTCCAGAGGCTCGTGCGTATTGGCGTAAAGGCTCTTAGCCTCCCGAACCGTCCCCGCCAGATGAATGCGCATATAAAGAGACTGGATCAAATCCAGTTCCTCCTGATCTGACGTATCTGCATAAAGACGCACTGTGTTGACCTCAGCCATGCCGGTAAGGAAGCTGTCCACTGCCTGGCGAATCCTCCGGCTGTTGTCCTCCCCAATCCCTGAGATACGTTCCAGTTCGAATCCCGCACAGCGGGAGATCTGGCCGACATTCGTAATGCCTGCCTTGCGCAGAGCTGACACCCGGATATTCTTATCCACATCCGACAGGCGATCGATGGGAATAGACTCCAATGCCTTCTCGGCCTGAGCAAGACGCAATTTCTCCAGACGGCGCTTCAATTCCTCAATCTGCATCTGATCCAGATCCTGAATTTGCTTCAGGCTCTGGTCCAGTTCCCTGACCTCTGAAAGAATAAACTTCATCTGCCCGAAATTGGGACTTGCAATTCTTGCCATCATTTCCTCTTGCGATTCCCGCCAATCCAGCGATCCTGTTTCACAGGATACACAATATCTGATTGCCACAAGAAAGGCCATTATGAATTAGGTGTCCCGCAACAAATTGCGGTAAAAGAAAAAATTCCGCCGGACGAAACCGCCCGACGGAACTGCATCTGCCACTCCATATTCAGTCAAAGGCTTCCCTTCTGCCTGTGCCTTACAGGACATCATTATTGATCAGGACACTATAATAGGAGCCTTTATTGAAGAGTCCCTTATCCTTGACTCCCCAGGCCACTGCAGAAGCCGCCAGCCGATCTTTCTTCCTTCTCTTCATGCCGCGGCTGGTCAGGACAATCCCCGCAGAATAAAGTTCTGCGCTTAAATATTCGTATACCAGATCCGCTTTCCCCTGACTGACTAACCTGGTCAAATACTCCGGATTGGTATCCCACCAGTCATCCGGACTGGAATCGGAACATTTCGCATACATCTCGCCCCCACTGAGTGATTCCGCACAGACAGAGCGAATCTTGTTCAGCGTCTCCTCATCAATCACCCCGTCTCTGATGGAATAGGCATAATAGGCACAGATCAAGCCATCATCCTCCATCTCCTTGAGCAGATATAAGTTTGAAACGCCTCGCTTATTGTACTTTTTCCACTTTCCCGCAATAGACGCAAAGATGCGGTCGGTATAGGAGCCTGCGGTGCCATTCTCCAGAGCCTGCTGAAGGGCCTGCAGATCAACCTCCTTCTTCTGCCAGTCATCCACGAGATTATAATATGTGTCTGCCATTATTTTCTCCTCCATAATACGTTTCTCCCCTGCTTTTTCTGCCCTATGTCTGCTGCCTTTTAAGCAGACCCCTCACTCCTTAGGACCCGCTTTCTGCAAGAGGAAGTTCCTCCTGGTAAATCTGCTGGGTCTGCGCATTAAAAACCAGTTTGAAATCCCTTCCCAAATAGACCTCAACCGGGCAATCCCTCCGTTCTGCCTTCTTCACCCAGCCCGTCACATCATCCCGAATTTTAACCTGGAAGTCCAGCAAGAATTTTCCTTCCGGCAGAAGGATGGCAGGCGTCAGAATCTTATGATTGAAAATTACCGGAAACTCTTTTCCCGTCTCGGCATCGCGTAATCTCACCTGAATAAACTCACCGAGGGCATCTTCGACTTCAAGATAGAGTCTGGATACGCCCTCCTGATGCTCAATAGATTGTATCTGCTGAAAGGCCGCCCTCTTCCTCTTCTGCACAAAGTGAAGACGGATCATACTGATACAGAAGGCAATCCACAGAACAAGAACAATAATCCAGGGCTTCTCTGCAATAAAATTGATAATCATATGATACATGAACGGTTCCCTCCTGTCTCCCTTTCATTGAAAAATATGGATGAAAAATGCTTTCACTTTCAAGGGAATGCCCTACAAGCATTCTTTTAGCATACATAGCAAGAGCTTGCGCCGGTCACGTCCTTCACAGCAGGTGCAGGTACTGCTCCACCGGAATCCCCCGGTATTTGTCAGCATTCTGAACATTCTCCGCAATCATTCGGCTGATCACTTGCATTGTCTTATGCGCCGCCTGCTTTAAGTTCTCCTTCTGCATGGATTTCCCGATCAGAATCGAAAAGAAAATATCTCCTGTTCCCGGAAAACGCACATCTATCTCCTCATAGGGCAAACAGAAATATTCTTTCTGCTCAACATCATAACCCAGGCAACACATCCCCTCATTCATGGGGACAGAAGTAATAAGGACTGAGTCCGCTCCCAGCCTGCGCACGGATTCTACCAGTTCCTCTCCCTCTTCTTCCGAAATTCCTTCTGCCTGATACGAAATTCCAGTCAAAAGACAGGCCTCTGTATAGTTCGGTTTCACAAGGTCGGCTCCATCAATCAGACGCCTGCGATTTACAATAGCACTCTCTGAAATACCATGATAGAGACTGCCGTTATCCCCCATGATTGGATCCACAAAAACAGGTGTCCCCCTGGTCTTCTGCCTGGCGCAGAAGGCGGCAAGAATTTCCGCCTCCTCATCTGAGGCAATAAATCCAGTCGATATTGCCCCAAAGCTGAATCCCAATTCTTCCCAAACCGCCAATGTATTCTCAATATAATTCCTGGTGTCGAGAATCTCAAACCTTCCATAGTCCAGTGTATTTGACACCAAAGCTGTCGGCAGCGTAAAGAGTTCAAAACCCATATGGGAGAGGATGGGAATCATGGCAGACAGGGCAACCTTGCCATAACCAGCCAGATCATTGATCAGAAGAATCTGGTTCTTACTCTGATGATACATACTTGTTCTTTCTTCAGGATTTTTCATCTGCAATCACAAACTTTTTATCAATTATCTTCGGACATTTCATATACAGAACCTTCACTCTGCCATGTTACACTTATTATCTCTGATAGACCGGCGGCTCTGTCCTCGCCGCCCTGGCGAACTCCGCTCTCCTTAAGGTCACAAAATCCATATAAGTCACTCGGTGAAGCAGGTCACGGCAGGCATTGTAAATGGAGCCGAAATAGTCCCTGCATCCCTCCTCCGGTACATCAACAATTACCAGATAGGACTGAGTCCCCTCTTCATCCGCCTTGAGTAAAAGGTCAATCATGGAAATTTCAGGATGTTTTTTGCCAAAGGCAACCAGACGCCTGCGAATGGCCTCCACTTCTTCGCTCTCTGCGGGGTAACCCAGAAGGATCTTCTCATCCTTTTGGACTGTCCTGGACGCAACCCTGGCCTCTCCGAACTCGCCCTGATAGCCGGAAGAATTCACGATATTTGCAATGGTTTTTGGATCGACAACAAAAAATTTAGGACCGTAAGGATTCACGACGATGCTTTCTCCCTCCTCGAGCATATCCACCAGCTGAGGAAAATGCATGACCATGGTTTCTCTCTTCCAGTCATCACCGCATCGCCCGGCCATTTCTCTTAAAGCCATCCAATCGGTATAAACCGGCAGGGCCGAACTTCCGTCATTCAAGCTGACCCGATAGACCCCAAAGGTCATCCCTGTTTCAAGCGTAACCTCCATGCCCTGGCCCTTTGGCATACTGCCGTCCATGCGCACAGGAAGCAGATAATGACTCCGAATCAGTTCGCGGAAGAAAAGATTCCAAAAATCTTCCTCACGGCTGTGCCGATCAAAAACCTGGATCAGACCCAGCAGATATGGATTTTCTACCGCCTTGTTCACATCCACCTCGATCTGATAGGGAATATCGGTAATGACGGCATACTTCCAGTCAAGATCCAGGGCTTTCTTCCCGGAAAAATACAGTCTTGCCGTCCTGGTGTCAGCGCTGACGTCTCCCTTTTTCTCTAAGATCTCTACTTTTTCAATCACCGGATGGGCAATGTTGCCGTCGCGATACAGAACCGTCACCAGTTCACCTGCCTGAGCCTGGCCAATGAGGTCACCCTCGACATAGAATTTCTCTCCAGCAGCGATTTCCAATCTCTCCGCCATCAAAGTAAAGCGCTTGCTGCTCTCTTCCCCCGTCGCTGTCTGCGAAAGCAGTTCCTCTGCTCCTCCTCCGGCTGCCCGCGAGAACGGTTTCTCCGTTCCTCCTCCGCTTGCCTGCAAGAATTGTCCCTGTGAAGCAGAGGCGTTTCTGTCCTCGTGCGATTGGCCTTTTCCCCCGTGAAAGAGTTCCTTCTTTAACTTATCAAAAAACATCGTTCGTCCTCACCCATTCTCATATTACAGATACTCACATCACAAATCCGACTGACAGTATACGTACTCTTGCCCATAGAGCCCCTTTATTAACCGCATTTATATCGGCAATCATGAATTCACCTCTTGAATACAGGCTCTGCAGGCCTTCCATGTCCATAAATAAACAGAGACTTCCGTTTCCATTTTACTATATTTTTGATCCGGCAAAGAGACCCTTTTGCACCCTCTTTTTGATCGAAACTCCAATTGCATTCCACCTCTCTACCGCATCTAAGCCACCACTCAAAATAGAGGTTCTCACTTGCCGCGGACAGAAAAACATATTATTCTTCAATTACCCTTTCGGGTGAGGTCGAGCGGCCGTTCTGCAAATTGTGAGGCAAGCATGAAAAAGTATTTTCACCAATATACTCCCATTCTCGTTCTCCTGGGAATCGCCCTCTTCTTCTTTTTGACAGGAAGCGGTTTCGATCTGATTTTAAAGGCAGTCTGGAATCATATATCCGGTTTTGAGATGGATGACATGGGGGGCTACACCCTCCTCTTTTCAACGCCATTGATCGCAGTCGGTTTCTTCTTCAGCCTCCTTCTGCTGGGACTCTCTCTGCTGCTTTTGATTGCGTCTGGCGTCACTTTCTGCGTCATAACTTTTGTGCACCTGTATCGGAACAGCCACGCATCACGGGCATCTGATGAAGAATTTCTAAAAAATGACAGAGACAGCACTTCGTCTCGTGAAGATCCAACACAGCAAAACCCGTAAAACATACGGACATACCATAGAACACCCGAATCCGTTCAGGCACAGTAATGGAGCGGGTTCCCCAGGGATCCCGCTCCAACATGTAACATAGAGTCCTCCTTGTAATTTCTTCCGGAGCAAATCTCCTCTCAGACCACCTCTTCCTTCAGCGCGTCGATCAGATTCACTTTCGACACCTTTCTCTCCGCATACCGCATAGTAATCAAGACCACGGCAAAGACGACTGCGACAGCGATCAGCATTGCCTGCCAGGGCAGGAAGAAGGATATCTGACGCAGGAACTCATTCTGTACAATCAGCCGATAGAGCAGATAGGAAATGCCGACGGAACAGGGCAGTCCCAATCCCAGCGCCCGTGCCCCGTAACCGATACATTCATAGGAAAGCATCCGAACCAGTTGTCTGCGGGACATGCCAACCGAGCGAAGCATGGCAAGCTCCCGCTGCCGCAGGATAATCCCCGTCGACATGATGTTAAAGACATTGGTGATGGCGATCAGGGAAATCAGGATGATGAACCCGTAGGCGAATACCTTGATGACCAGAATCGTCGCCTGCGTGGTCTGCGCATTCGCAAGACGGTCATAAACAGAGCCGCGATAGCCAAGCAGCTTCCCCTCCATCTTCTCCAGTTCTTCTACGGTCTTGCTGTGATCTCTTGTCTGAAAGGCCAGAGTAACGCCCCCACTTCCATTGTCCGTATTCCCCCTGCCCAGGACAGCTTCCATGGCAGACACCGGATAATATATGCCGTTGATATCCCGCTCAAACCAGAAACCTTTCGTGATCCCCGCTCCGATGGTCAAAGACAGAAGATCAGAACGTAGCTCCTCTCCTTCCAGGTTCATCATTCGTCTGCCTGAGATCTGCAGTGGGAATGCCTCTTTTTTCATCAATGGCGGCATCTCCTCTCCCTTAACATCCTTGAGATAGAAGCGGTTTAAAAGCAGACCCCTGGGAGCGGAAGTATTCATATACTCCTCTTGGGACAGGCCGTTTTCCTTGAGCAATTGGGAAAAAGACTTGTCATCTATGAAGTTCAGCTGGCTATTAAATTCATATGGATCTTTTGGTTCATTCGCCTGCCCCTGCTGTCCATTTGCCTGCGGCTCCTGCCCATTCATCGACTTCTTCTGATAATCCTCACTGAAATTGGCCCGATCCGCACTGAAGCTGCTGATATTCTGCGGGCTCAGCTTAGCCGCAAATCCGGTAACTCCCTCAATTTCCCGGTACTGTTTCCAAAGATCTGCCGTCTGCGGCGTCATATGATCCACAGAGTAGAAATAGAACACGTCCGGACCATTTCCTGCCTCCTGATCCGTCACTTGGATCAAGTAGGCAGAATAGGCAGAAGCCGATACGAAGATCACCACACTGGAAAAGAGGGCCAGAACGCAGGTCCGGCTCCGTCTGCGATTGCGCCGATAATTCTTCTTAGCCATCATAGCTGCAAAATTATGATGAAACATTTGCCCGGTCTTCAGGTCTTTCGCTTTTAGCTCCATATCCCGGCTCTGTCGAATCGCCTCTATCGGCGACAGGGCAACCGCCCGTCGGGCCGGCAGTATAGCGGACACGAGAACTGTGAGCAGACAGATGAGAGCAGACAGGGCAATCCCTGCTCCTGACAGGACCATATGAATGCGAACCGGTGTACTCATAACGAAACGAGAAATCAGGTCCTGCAAAAAATGAAGGGTCAGACCGATTCCAAGGCATCCGATGACAATTCCGGACAGGATACCGACCAGAGACAGAATTCCCGCCTCATAAAAAACAGATGCCCGGATCTGCCTTCTGGTTGCTCCGATCGACCGAAGCATGCCGTACTTTCGGGTGCGCTCACTCAAAGAGATAGAGAAGGCATGATAAATCAGTGAAAATGATCCAAAAACAACCATTACAAGAAGAACAATCACAAATCCATAGAGCATGATCCGCCAGCTCTCTTTGCCGATCACCCCATAGAATTGAAGAAGATTCTTGTGTATTTTCGCCTTTTTTAACAGATCCGGATGCTCATTCATCCAGGCATGAATCTTCTCCGGCTGACGGATGGTAAGAGCTACCGTATATCTTCCGTCTCCGGCAGCTCTACAGGTCAGGGCCGTATAACCCGGACAGGAATAGGTTTCCAGATCTGCAGAGGGTCTCTTGTAAAAGCCGACCACCTGGTAGGTCTGCTCATGAAGATCAACCAGCTTTTCCTCTGCTTCATCCGCATCCTCCCCCTCTTCCCTGTGACCAAGCGCCGCATTGGCCATGGGTCTCTGCCCCTTCACGCTTCTTGTCCCGACCTGCAGGGTCAGAGCATCCCCCAGCTGATATTTGACGCCTCCCTGCTTCTCCAGGTGCTCCGGCAGCAGGATCTGGTCCGCCTTATCCGGCATCCTTCCCTCTGTCAGGTGCAGGGCGATCAGATCCTTCAAGTTGTCTTCTGCTGACTGTATGTACAGGTAAGGCTTCTCATCATTGGTCGAATGAATATTGGCCCAGCCAACCTCTGTGATGCGGCTGTACTGCTTCACTCCATCCAATTGACTCAGACGCTCTGCCTCCTGGGCACTCAAATCTGACCGAATGAGGTCATAACTTCCGTTTTTCTCTATCTCCACCTCCCGCAGATAGCAAACTCCGCTGACGGCTCCCTCAATCACTGCCGTAAGCAGGGACATGGAAAGAGCGATACCGACAATTGTAGCTGCCGTTCGCATTCGATTCGCCCGCAGAAATTTCCAGACCAGTTGACGAAAGATTCTCATGTCCTACCTCCTTAATATCTCATCCCTTACAATACGGCCATCTTCAATCGAGAGCATACGGTCCGCCTGCAGGGCAATATTCTCATCATGGGTAATGACAATTAAGGTCTGCTGAAAACGACGATTCGATTCCCTTAAGAGGGTAACAATCTCCTGGCTCCTGGTAGAGTCCAGATTTCCGGTGGGTTCATCGGCCAAAACGAGGGCGGGCGAGGTAAGCAGGGCTCTTCCGATGGATACGCGCTGTTCCTGGCCTCCGGACAGCTGATTTGGCAGGTTGAGGCGTCTTTCTTCCAGACCAAGATTGTGGATCATTTCTTCCAGGGCCTTGGGATCCGGCTTACGTCCGTCCATCAGAAGGGGGAGACTGATATTTTCCTCCACATCTAATTCCGGGATCAGATTATAAAACTGGTAGATCAGGCCTACCTGTCTGCGCCGGAAAATGGCCAGCTGCTCGTCATTTCTGGCATAGACATCCTGTCCGTTGAGAAAAACCTTTCCCCCGGTCGGTCGATCCACACCGCCGAGGATGTGCAAAAGGGTCGATTTCCCGGATCCGGAAGGGCCAATAATACTGACAAACTGTCCCTTGGCAACAGAGAAGGACACTCCATCCAAGGCCTTCACCTGTTGATTTCCTTTTCCATAGATCTTGGAAAGATTTTCAACGCGAAGAATCTCCATATATTTCTCCTTTCCTGCGATTGCAATCGCTCTGAATCTCTGTATCATGCTTTCTGTATTCAGTATAGAAACGCAAAATGACAGGTCGGTGACAGAAAACCAACGAATTTTCTGTCACTGATCTGTCATTTCCCCGCAGTTCGCAGGCAACTGTTAGAAATCTTCCACCGCAGAAGACTGACACAGAAAGGTCTTAACTTGTAAAAGCACAATAAGAGCCTGACTTATCAAATAACCTGCTTATAAAACCGGATCGTAAACATCGCGCCGCCGCCTTTTTCCTTCGAAATATTTTCAGCCTTAACAGTGCCGTTCTGGGCGAGAATAATCTCCCTGGCCAGGGCCAGTCCGATACCGACGCTCTGGGGCGAGGCATTCTTTCCCCGATAAAAGCGGTCGAAAATCCGCGACTGATCCTCTAAAGAGAAGCCCTCCCCCTGATCCTGAATGACGATTCTGGCCGCAATGGGAGAATCCTCAATGGACACACAGATCTCTTTTCCCTCCGGCGTGTGCTCCATACAATTCTTTAAAATATTGCCGACCGCCTCAAGACTCCAATCCATATCCCCGATAAAACTGCCATCACCCGCAATGACCAGTTTCTGTCCCTTGAGTTCCATGGGAATGCGAAGGGGCTCTGCTGCCCTTGTAAGCATTTCCCTCAGCAGAACAGGCTCTCTCTTGAACTGCACTGTCCCCGAGTCCAATTTGGCCAACTTGAGCATGGCCTCCACCAGATACTCCATGCGCAGGAGGCAGCGTCTCATCTCATGCATTTGACGGCTGCTGGATTCCATAGCACTTTCATTCTGATCCTGCATGAGATCCATATTCATCTTTCGATTCCCCCTCATCAAAAGATCCATATTCAGATTCAGGGCGGTCAGCGGCGTCCTCAACTGATGGGCGATATCCGCCAGAGCCCGGCTCATCTTCTGCTTCTCGATCTTTTTCTGATCCAGCTCGGTTCGAAGCTGCACCGCCATCTTCTCCAGTTCTCCTGTCAGAATCGCAAAGGCTCCCTCCTCGGAACTATCAATAGACAGACTTGATTCCCCCCGCAGAGTTCGGTCAACCAGATCACTCAGACCGGCCAGTTCCTTATCGATAGCCCGCGCATAGTGATACCAGACAAAGATCAGGGCAAGATCTCCCAAAAGCGCCAAAAGTCCAGGGAAGAAACTTCTGCTGACCAGACAGATAACAAGCAGGCTGATGGCGGATATCAGCAGCATCAGGCAGAAAGATTTTCGATTGCGTCTCCCCCGAAGGGCAAACGGGAACTCTCTTACTTCTCTCATCATTTCCCCCCAGCCGATTCCGTGGAGCCATCCATGCGATATCCCAGTCCCCGCACCGTTCTGATCATGGTCGGGTTCTGCGGATCACTCTCAATCTTCTCCCGCAACCGTTTGATATAGACCGAAAGCGTATTGTCATTGACATAATCGCCGGCAAAATCCCAGGCCGCCTCTAAGAGCTGACTGCGCGAGAGAATCCTGCCCCGATTCTCCAGAAAAATACCCAGAAGCCGGTATTCCATGGCCGACAAGCTAAGCTCCTGCTCTCCCTTGAAGACGCGGCCGCTGTCAAGATCGACGCGAAGATCCTGAACTCGTTCCATATTTGACTGTCTCTTGGCATGACGAAGCGCATTTCGGATGCGGGAGACCAGCTCCCGGGGACGGAAGGGCTTGGCAATATAATCCTCTGCACCCAGGTCAAAGCCCGTCACCACGCTGTTCTCATCCCCGGAGGCAGTCAGAAAAATGACCGGCGTCTGATAGTCTCTCTTGACCACGTTGCAGACGGAATAGCCGCTGCCATCCGGAAGCGTAATATCCAAAAGAACCAGATCATACGGCCTCTCCTGTAATTTTTGCAACGCCTCCTCCTGCCCCCCGGCAGAAGTCACCTGCATCTCCTGCCCCCGCAAAAAATCTTCCAGAGATTTTACAATCGCCGGATCATCCTCCACAATCAAGACATGTATCATTTCATTCCCCTGCTTCCCTCATAAATCACTTCATGAAATCGATCCCTCACCGCTCCTCATACGTTTTCTCCCATTTTCCAGCCTGGTATGCGTCAAATCTATCTGATTTCCAATCCCCCGGACTCATAAATCCAATTTCGTGTAATCAGACTCATAAATCCAGTTTCATGTAAATAGAAGTATCCATAGGGCTGTTGTTATAGCTTTCAATCTCATAGAAACCATACTTCTGGTAAAGATGAATCGCACTCTGCAGAAAGGGAAGAGTGTCTAACAACATATTCTGATACCCGATCTCGCGCGCGTCCTGAATCAGTGTTTTCAGCAAAAATTCACTCAGCTTTCTCCCCCTGAATTCCGGCCTGATATAAAGACGTTTCATCTCACAGCTGCCATCGTCTATTTTTCGCAGACCGATACAGCCTGCGATTACCCCATCGCAATAAAGCAGATACAGCCTTCCCTCCGGCATACCGTATTTTTCTTTTAAATGCCCTGTTTCTTCTTCATAATTCTGAAGATCCAGATATTCCTGAAAAGAGGGATCATTTGCAACCAACATATTGGTGTACTCTTCAAACAGGACTCTTACTTCTTCCGGTCGGTCATATCCATATACAATCTCTATATTCACGCGATTCGTACCCTTTCCTTCTTCGTCTGAATCATCTTCCCTGCTCCCCAGCTCTTTATCCCATATCATCAACAGACCATCACTTACTGTCATCCATTCACTCGACAGATTCTGAAATCAATTTCTCATCCATAACATCACTCGTATCCTTCTTCAAATGCATCTTAGCACAAAATTGGGGCATCTTGGCATAAGCTGCGAGACAGGTTCATTCTTCCTGTATGATCGCATTATCAGGAGAGAAAAAGGAGCAGCTGACATGAAGGTCCGCGTTGAAATAGGCGAACAACATCCCCCCCTATGCGATCATCTACACAGATCGCATGACAGACGACATACAGAAGATGATTGATCTGCCACGAAAAAAGACCGCTTGTGGCTTCTTTAAAGCTGCCACAAGCGGTCCTTTCACGCGCAAAAGTATTGAAACCTTCCTTATGCTGCCAAATCAACGCATCAACAGGCGGGATCAAAAGGTGTCCTTACCTCCCATCTGTTCGAAGCTGCTGGCATTCCTGTCACTCTTAACAATATTAACAATCGCCGGAATCGCGCCAAGCGCGGAGAAGAGGTAGACCAGTCCCAGATCCATCCAGTAACTTTTGAGATTGATATATCCTTCCTTCATGAAATCCGTAAAGTAACGGAAAGCAGTCAGGATATCCACCTCTCCATCGGTCCATTTTGAGAAGGAAATTGCCCAGTCCAGCCGATTGGCCGCATAGACCATAAGCGCAATCACCGCAAGGCTGATGACAATCCCCTTCCTGCTGATTCGGTTCCCAAGCAGGCGATAGCCTTTCAATACGCAGAATCCCATTATCATTCCAGACAGCACGGACACATATCCCAGCTGACCAAGAAACACAATGGCGGCCGCTCCGATCAGTGATCCTAAGAGTGCTCCGATCACGCCCCCCACGACTGTCTCTTCCTTCAGCGAATCCCTCTGACTGCGAGTTGTAATCTCACTGGCTTTCGTGGAATAACAGTCCGGGCACAGGAGCAGAAACTGATTCCCCATCCGATAATGCTCTGTCATGGTTTCTCTGCCGCAGCTTTCACAGCATTCCCGATAGCCTCTGATTCCGAGTTGTTCTGTGATGTAGTCCAGAGCAGTTCGGATATTCTCCACGCTTTTTTCCAGCGTCAGCTTCGCGCGGAGTGGAAATGAAACCGAAAATCCCTTGACCTGCGCCCTGCCATAGAATACCTTGGAACCTTTTACAATTTCTCTGATATCTTCCTTCCTCGGCTGCATGCCGCCCTGCGACAGGGAAAAGCAGGCCATGTAGCTATAGGCATTGCTTCCATTATAGGGAACCAATCGAACGTGATAGCCGTGATATACTCCACATAACTGGCCGCTGGCCTGATCTGCTTTTAGCCCGACCACTTCCTGAAGTCTGTCTGAAATTTTTGTTCTCGCACTCATTCGTCACTTCCTTTTCATATTTTCTCATCCAGTACAAAAGAATTCCCGCCGATCAGCCATTCTAATGTTCTGCTCAATCCGATACTACAAAGATAAATTACAGATTCTTCCGCATTCATCTCTCCATTTCCATCCTTGACCCAGATAAAGAAGGACAAAAGCTAGAAAACTAAATTAAGTATAATATAATTCCATCTCCGTGCCTAGATATATTGCAACTCCAGAAACTTCTCTGTCAACTCCAGTACATGCAAAAACCTTCTGTCTCCATCTCTTCAGCGATTTCAGCCGACCGGCTAAATCAAATCTCACTTCCAAACCTCATTCACCCAGAAGAGCAATTCCTCCCTCAGGATCTCCCGATCCCTGCGGCACTCTTTGGGATGCTGCCGCTCCGTCTTGAAGACTAGCTTGTAGATCCCCGGCAAGTCCATCGCAGTCACCGCATGACTGATGTAGTCCAACGCAACATGTCTGACCGAATAGGCAAAGGCCCTCCTCTCCCGCAGTTCCCGCTCTATCCTGCAGGCACTCTCATAGGAGGGCCAGATCTCGTCATGCTTCGATGAAATCAAAAGAACC
Organism: Lachnospiraceae bacterium AF51-6-b8A; assembly: GCA_027682585.1. Lineage (GTDB taxonomy): Bacteria > Bacillota > Clostridia > Lachnospirales > Lachnospiraceae > Shuttleworthia. The sequence goes on from JAQCZH010000002.1 coordinate 206,394, forward strand.
GGCCCCTTGATTCTGTCGACAGGAATGATGGTGTCCGGTCTGACTTCCTTGTCCCGGTTAAAGTCAATGATATGAACTTCCCGTTCTCGCAAGAACGCCTTCATCATAGAAAATTTCCTGCTCTGATAAGGCGCATAGGGAATATCCCTGCCCTGATAGCTCCAGCAGGAGGTTCCCGACGGCCTCCTGGATTTTCCTGTGCCTGTGAGTCCTTCGCTCACAAAGTAGGAGGGCACCCTTGCGATCACACAGGAAATCTCCGGAAACATGGACGCTGCCAGAAGTGCCATCTCACTGCCCTTAGACATCCCGTCGATGCCAATCTTCTCATAGCCCTGTCCGCGCAGCCATCTGATGGCACTTTCCACATACTCTACCGGAATACGAGACAGTTCCTTTGGTGTATCCTGTGTTCGAAAGAGGGCAAGAGCAAGGGCTGAAATTCCGTTATTCCGGTAGAATTCCGCTTCTTTTCGCGTCAGACTCAGCCCTCCATTGGAGCCGGACATGACAATCAGTGCCTTCTTATCAGAATCTCTTCCCGGATAGAAGACTCCCTCAAAGCCGTCGCTCTCTACTCTCACGTGAATCGGCATAGCCTGCCTCCAATCACACCAGACTCTCTAAATGCCTGCGAAGCGCCTGCCGTCTGCTCTTTCTCCATGTCTTCTGTTTTAAAGCACCGCGCCTACCCGAATACTGTCTCTTTCGTGCCCTGTCAAAAGCGATTATAGATATGCTCCGCCGAGCAGAGTACGTCTTTGAGAACAATCTTCCTGCCGTCGTCAAGAATGGCCGTACCGCTCATTTTCCCGAAGACCTGATGCTGGTCAGAGCAAATAATCTTCCTGTCAATTTTGGCTCTCCTGTCGATGATCGGGACAAAATCCATCTCAAAGCGCCCGTCAGAGGACGTGTAGCGCCATTTCTCCAGATAGCGGACCGCATCTCTGCCGCCTCCGCCGCGCCGCTTTCCCTCTTTACCCCTGTCCCGGATCGGGTCCGGTCCATGGTCGCCTGGAATCAGGAACATGACATCATCCAACTTATGCGCTGCCCCATCCCAAAAGAGAACATTCTCACTCGCCGCTCTCGTATTCCCGAAGCCATAACCGATGTTAAATCCGAAGCTGTGTCCATCCATATCACAGCTGCAGGTTCCCCAGTACCAGGTGTTCTCGTAAGTCCACACTCCCCGTCCCCAGTCCAGGGTTCCGAAATCCGTCCTGGGGTTGAATCTGTAAATCCTCCCGTCAAACAAAACCTTGCCGGAAGCACGCATGCAGTTGATTTTCTGATTGTAGTAGAAGGCGTGTTTCCGATTCCAGGGCGTGGCGATCACCATCGTATCCATGTCCGGCTCATCGAGGAATATATTGCATTTCAGGGACTTTCCATGATAGAAATTTCTGAAATTGCAGATCAGATGTCTTCGCCGTCCTCTCCCGGAGGGAAGGTTCGAAATCTCATAGGACAAAAAGAGTCTGTCATCCCGGTAGAGACAGTTCCCGCAGGAACTTGTCTCCGGCATCTTAAGCCTTCCCATGGGCAGCAGGTTGAAAATAGTCTCCGTGTGCTCAAAGGGCTGGTCCGTAAACTTGAGGAAACTGGCCGACTGCAGTCCCATATAGCCATCATCTGACATGGTAAGGGCCAGGCCGAAGTCCTTATTCAGGATCAAATAGTAATCCCACTCCTTGATCCGAAATGCCGGCGCCTGGATATCCCCTCTCCGATAGATCTGAAGCTGCCTCCTTGACCAGCCCGGCTCCGCAATGTTTCCATATCTGTCCAAGAGATTCTGACGCCTGGTAACCTCATGATTTCTCATATTATCCCCCCTGAAAACGGCAGCTGATCAACATATACCCACAGCACGCGATGCCTCTTAAAAGAGCCCCCAGGTCAGCAAGGAAACCATTAATCCTTGATCATTCTCTTCCCCAGATGATCGTTCCCATCTTTCATTATGAAAAAGAGCTTTCTATAGCTCCAACCCATCCTCAGGAATTACGATATCCGCGTGATAGGAATGAATATGATCATAGGCCGTCCTGTGCCAGTCATCTGTCACGCTTCCATCCTCATTTTCGAAGAAAGTAGAATTCATATAGCGGATCAGGACGAATTCGCAGGTCTTCTGGTCAAAACCATTGCCTCTGCTGAAATCAATGACTTTCCCGGTATTTCTGGCAAGGACAGCCTCCAGAATCGGCAGTGTCAGTTCGTTGACCGGGACTTTCATATCCGGCAGGTCCAAAAATCCTCCCTTATCCTTTGTGTGAACTGTCAGATAACTCAAAGTTCCATTGGTACCGCACTTGACCCGACGGATCTCTGACAGCTTCACCTGATGCTTGGCTCCGATGAGGATACCATCCTTGATAGAAATCTCTTTCTCTGCCAGACTGAATGCAATCTTCATATTGAGACTGTCAAGATTGTCCGGAAAGCTCCGGGGCAATTTGCTCTCCGCATGGGCGATCAGAAGCGATTTGGTCTCCCTCACATTATGACATCCGTCGTCAGCAAGCACATCAGTGTGAATCTCTCCGATATCCTTTCCCTCCGAATCGCGAAAAGTCACCAGGTAATCCTGATTTGAACTACAGTATGTAAGAAGAAAAATAGAGCCAAGCTCCGCAAACTTAATGTCGAGAGATTTCTTCCCGTTGGCTGACTGATATCTGACTCCCTCTCCATCAATATGCAGCTGATATTTCCTCTGGATATTGTAAGTAATTCCCCTATTTTCAAAAACTCGCTTCACTGTTCTTCCCCTTCCCGGCCACGGTTTGCCTTTTTCTGTCAGACATAAGCCTCTTGGCATCCATAACCGGTCCGCTCTTGCTTATATCCCTCTAAAATACATCATTCTCAGGAGACTGACTCCTTTCTCTCATATTATATATTCCCATTTGACCTCAAATCCAGAACAATTTCCCACTCCCGCAATTTTGGAACAATATTGCTGTCCAGAAGCGACTGAATCAGCCTTTCCACCTCTTCCTGCTTCAGGTGATCCTTCCCATAGATCAAAGTTCCATCGTTTTTCTCTTTACTGCCTGTACCCACTTCAAAATGATACTCTTCTGAGCCATTATCAAAACAGATCTGCACAAAATGACACATGCGATCGTTATCCTCTGCTGAAATTGGCGTCGACGGCTTCAGAATCATAAAATCTGCATCGCCGCCTCGTATGGCGCCTAACTGCTCTTTGATCTTCGTCATTGTAACTGCTGTCTGCTCTTCCCCATCTACCTCCAGTGTCCAACCCTCGTAATTTTCCTCCGAAGAATCCTCTGTTTTGGCATCAGCAAAGTCTTCTTCAACATCAATAAAATGAATATAGACCCCGGTCACTTTTCCCGCCGCATCATAGCCGAAATAAACGGGATAAACACCGTCACCCCAGCCGGAGGCAAAAACCGGCAGATCGCAGTCTGTTCCCGGGACCTTCCAGTTAAACCAATCCCCCGTTTTACTCTGGTACTTCGGATATTGCTTATAACTCTCCTCCAAAAGGTCACAGAAGAGATCATTAAAAGGATCGATGCTATGATCCCTGTCCCATCGCTCTTTCCAGTAACGATTGAATGCTCTCTGCGTCGCCACGTCCGCAATACAGGCCAGGCCGCAGTCAACGCCGAAGCCAAAGAATCCCTCCTCTTGACCTCCGTCATTCTCTGACGTAAGCTTTTCATCTCCTGTCATCGCAAGCTCATAACGGGCCGGCTTCTTTCCACTGACTTCGACCTTTGCACAAGCATATCGAATTCCGCTGCCATCACTGTTACATACGGCGACCCTGACAGGATAGATCCCCGACGGAATCGTCTGTAGATATGGCTTGGCCTCATCAAGGTCGATGCAGGGATCGCAGGCGATGATCCGACCGGTCTCAAACCGCACCATGCCCAGATCCAGGACATCCATATCCGCTTCCCCGATCCTTTTCTTTCTAAAGTAAGACTCCAGGTCGGTTTTGCAGTCAAACCTGCTCTTGAGCCGCCCCCATTGGTTCAGCCACTCATTTCCTGAATTCTCTTCTATTGTTTCCGGCGCTTCATTCCCCTTCATCTCATCCCCTTTGACATCATGATACGATGCACCCGCTTGTGATATATCGCTTGCCGAGAACACTTCCCCCGCAGAACAAGCCCTCTTTGCCAGAGTTTTGAGACGTCTTTTCCGATAGACCAAACCCATAGTAAGAGGGATCACAAAAAAGGGAAGATACAGCATCACGCCAAACAGGGCAAGGATCTTATATTGTCTTGTCCCATGACTGTTCACAGCAAGTTGATTCGCCGCCTCTGCCATACGGTCAAAAATAATTCCGCCAGTCCAGAGATACACTGCAACGAACTCCGCCGCAAGAAGGACGATGAAAATAGCCACGGTTTCCCTTGCAACACAACTACAGATTTTCCTTCTTTCTTCAAGGGACAGCTTCTTTGCTTCAGGCACCTCTTTAAACCATTTTTCAGTGCGTTCTTCTTCCGTCATAGCTCCTCTATCCCCCTGTCACGCTCTTCCATGCCCGCATGATACGACGATTGCTTCTTGCTTTCAGATATTTGCCGGATGATCCCCGCCAACTCTCTTTCTCTATCATCATTTCGAAAAGCAATCTATAAGCACGATCCACTCTCTATACTGGCTCTTTTGCTATTTGTCTAAAAGCCAATCGATTTTCTAAAAAATATTATTTTTTCTTCAAATCAATGTCTATCCTCTGATCCTTCCTGTCATATCGAATCGAAATGTCAAAGCCACCCGCATCTCCATTCCAGGCAGATGCGGCCTGCGTCAAACCATATTTCTTTTGATAGGAATCTATGATCTCCTTTGCTTCCTTCTCATCGGCCTTCACATTCACCATGGCAGATTTTATGTTGTTGTCCTTATCACAAAATACATCATAGGATGTCACCTTCATATCCTCACCGACAATATCCCTCACCTCACCGACTTCCTGCGGCAGTTTAAAAGCAATCAGCGCGCTTCTCTTCGTGAGCTTAATGTCACCGCTGCCATCCTGCATCTCTACCCTTTCCGGTTTTGGATTTAGCTCCATCTGATAAATGGTAAACATGGACAATGCCAGCAGGATCACCGTCGGAATCAGCAGGATTCTTCTGCCTTCTCTTGTTGCCAAGAGTCTGAAAAACCATTTGTACTTTGTAACGTTACTCATGTAAAAAACCTCCTCTATAACAGGTTACGATACCGGATAGAACATTTCTGATACCCTTGCGGTATTCATTCACTGGAATCATCTGTAACATAAAGTCACTTCTTTTCCATGTGACTATTATGCCATAATTTTCTCCCGCACAGAATCCGAATGATCGTGGATCGGTATTATGATATTGTGTAATAATATTCGCAAAAATTGAACAGTGGGAAATCCATCGAGGCTCACCCAGAATGACTTCGCCAAAACATTCATTCACAAAGGAGAACTCTCAATGCCCAAAAACAAGATGTCGCAAAGTCTTACTGCTTTACGATTTGTTTTTATAAAATTTTGATATCTTCTTCTGAATTTAACAAGGTGATTTTATGCTGTCCCTGATATAAACTAGGACGTTTTTTCTATCCCCGGCACAACCGGGCTACGATTTTCGACTTCATAGACTTCACTCAACAATATTGAAATAGTGCCTTCTTGATAGAAATCGCGAATTGACACTTTAATATTAGGCGCTGCATATTCTATATCGGCACCGGCATCCTTCAAAACCTGCAGAATGCTCTTCAAATCCTCATGAAGCTCTTTGGTAAAAATACGATTGTCACTCTCTTTATGTTCTTTATAATTATAGGCAGGAAGAATCTGTCTTGCCTGCAAAACGAACCGACTCAACCCGGAATTTCCATAGGAATCCAGGGCGTTGACATCTGCACCGGCAACTATCATCCTTTTCAGAAGGTGCAGGGATTCCATTGCTTCTTCTTCCGTGGAATGCACAACAAATCCACTTAAGCTGTCATTGGTGTTCCACCTGCTCAGCATAACCGCACAGTTAATTGCATCATGTATGACAGGCGCTCTCCACTGATTACAACATGACTCATCCTCAATAAAATTAACGTCTGCCCCCATATCCAAAAGATATTCTGCAATAGCAGTATTCCCTGTCTTAAGCGCAATTTGCAAAGGAGATTGTCCGTCATCTTTCTTCGGCGGCTGTTTTGCTCTACAGTTGACCAACTCAGGTCTATTATCAATGATGTGATGAACCGTTTCCAAATCACGATTTCTTATGGCCCTGAACAGTTTTTTCATCTCATCACCCCGATAAACGATTGATACTTCTTCCTTCTTTTTACGATATGGGCTTTTCGATGGTATCAATCAATGTTCGCAAAAGCCGCCTGTGAAGGCTTCTTCGAACATCTAAAAAACGAGATGTTCTATAACCGCAGTTGGGAAGGCTGTCTAAAAAATGTCCGCTCCCCCAGTTCACAAATAGCGATTGCGTCATTATCACGCCAACCAAGTATGCATCCCTGATATTGATTCAGTCCCACCACTAAAGCTTTCTTAATAACTTCCCCTTTTAAACCTTTTCTACCGCATCGTTCTTTGACAGAAGGTATACACAGTACTGATTCATACTAACCCCTTCTTCTTTGGAGTGCTCAGCCAATCTCCTGTGAAGACTTTTGGGAATACGGAGTTTGAATTGCCCCGAATACTCTGCCATATCCACTGGCTCCGCAATCCGTGTGCCATTCTCCATGGCCGCAGCAAGCCATTCCCTCTTTGCGTCCTCAGCATTTTCTGCAACGCTCTCCATGGAATCTCCATTTGTAATACATCCAGGAAGATCCGGATAACGTGCTACATAGCCGCCTTCATCCGGATCCGGAAGGATTTCCAAACGGTATGGAAGGCTCATATAATATTCAATCGTTTTCATGTGCTGATTCCTCCACTACTTTCAGTAATTTATCCCATCTGGACACTTGCATCTCCTGTTTTTATTATGACTGGTGTCGTATTTGGTGTCAATCCTGATCGATTTCTGATACATTCCCATGAATTCTGCCACACAATCTGCTTCCAACATTTGTCTCGACAATATTTGCATTCAACTTCAGTGGTGGAAACTCCAGATGCGTTCCAAAGCTGACAGACCCCTGTATTGAAGTGCTACAGCGCTGACTGTAAGTTGTCCCCGCTCTATTGTGTTGATGATCTCTTTCTCCAGTCGCCAAATCGACAAGTAGGTCTCCGTAAGAAAATTGCCACTTTCTACAGCGGGATCTAACTTCATACCGTCTTTGATACAATGCCATCGTGCACACTTCCGGTCAGGAGTGTGTAAAAAGGCTTTTCGTTTGTTGGGTGCTGGAAAATTCGCTTAATTTAAGCCTGTTTTTAGATTTTTTACCCATATCAATCCCGGTTCCAATTGTCCACCTAATTATTTCTTTTTATCTTTAGGGAGATAATCCTTAATATCATTTACAAAGAAAGCCAAAATATCCCCTTGTTTTAGTCCACTCTTTTTTTGTCCCATGTCTTTTCTAATTTCAAAAATAATCTCTTCAAGCAAAAAAAGATTATCCGTTGGATTATTATTTTGCTCTTGACATATTTTACAAAAAGCAAGCCACTTTCTAATTACCTTGCTCGAACCCCATAGTGTTAATTTTTTAGAAAAACTAAATATATCAGCTAACATTTCCTTGTCATTATATTCTTTGTTTTCCTTAATATTTTCTTGTATTTTATACACCATTTCAATAAATTCTGAATATGGTTCTTCCTTTTTCCCATACAAGTATCTTTTTATATTTTGTCGATACTCTATTACTTTAGATACTATCGAACTAATCACAACGCCCAAAATTGATACACTACCAGTTATCAATGCCACGATAACAACGGCGTCCATATTACTCAACCTATTAATAAAACTTTCTACATAGCCTATGAATACTCCTAACAGCCAAACAACAATATATCCTATTATTGCTAACGTTAATAAGCCTAGAATTATATCTTTAATAGAACTCAATTTGTTTTTATTCAACTCATCGTCTCCTTTTGAAGGTTTGTAAATGATGTGATGCCAGATGAACGAAGCTGGTGAGCCATGATAGAAGAAGAAATATCACCACCAGTATTGCCGATTGTCAAGTAGCTGCCCACGTTTTTCAATGAGACTGCTCCATCCAAGTATCTTCATGGGGATCCGGTTTGAACACCTTAAATATCGTTTCCTTTGCAGGAGCAGATCATTATAGTTGTAGAAATGGAGATGATTATCGAAGTGCTCCTGATCATTTCTGTGACTGCGTTCCACTTTTCCGTTGTGACGGGGCGTCCTTGGCCGGATCCGTTTGTGAGTAATACACAGCCTATTACAGGCAAGATCAAGCGGATGAATACGATCCGTCTGTTTGGCGCTCGCATAACAGAACTCACTGCCGTTATCTGTTGGAAGGGTCAAAGGATAGTATCCGAAGTAGCCAATCGCACGCTTTAAGAATCCACTGTACTGTAGCTGCTCTGTTCTTTATACGGATAGATAAAGCGTTCTCGTGAGGCCCCATCGATCACAGTATACTGGTAAAACTTATCAGGCATTTGTCTTGTGTAACATGTATAACAAGTAGCTGGAACGTATTTTACATCCATTTGCCATTTGACGCCGAGTTGCGTTGGCGAAAGATAAGGTTTTGGTGTGTACGGCTTCTTCTTTTCATAGTTAATTTACAATATCCCAGTTTGACGAAGATACGATATAGAGAGCTAGGATGCCTGGCGTACCCTTTTTATGTGCGTAGTTTACCGTAAAGCTCGCAAACGGAAATGGATGGATTACGGCGGTGATAGTCACGAATCCATTTCAACTCTTCTTCTGTGTGAGCACTGGGATGAGGTGTTTTGGGGCGATGGGACTTATCCCGCAAAGACTCTTTTGTCCCATTAAATCGCCTGTTCCAACGCATCAGGGACGCTTTGGAAATCTTGTATCTGCGACAGACAAAACTGATATCGTGAGAGGATCGATACAATTTAACGGCATAGTATTTGGTTGAAAGCTCATGTGGCAGATACCGTTTCGAGTGCGTTACATTATTCATGGCGGTTGAAGCTCCTTTCGATGTTTTTGTGGTGATTCATATCTGAAAGGCTCAACCGCTTTTTGTATATCTTATGGTCTCGCATCAATTGTAACCCTACAATTTGACATAATTATTTATAATTTATCACTTGTAATAATTTTAAATCAGAAATAAAATCATCATATTTTCTAAATACCAACTTTATTATCGGCTTAGCAAACATAAAAATTATTACTAATATCAATGCTATTATTATCAATATAAGTAACAAAAACGCTGCTTGAATTCGTATATCTTCAGGTTGCGTCAAATGATCTAAAAAGATAGTAAGGAATGAAGTGGCAATAATCACTAATGGATTTACTATAAATTTACTAATATCATAAAATGGAATAATCCGCTTTTTCAAATTAATTAGTTCATTAATAATTATTTGTATTTTCTCAACATCGTCAAAACAAATATTCTCTCTTATAAATAATCTCCTAAGTGACTTTAATCTTTCCATATCAAAAACGCTGATAATTTCTTTGTTATTTATTTTATTTTCCGTTTTTATTTTTAAATATAGATTTGTAATCACAATATATATTATTTCAAATAAAATTACACAGGCAATCCATATATTTTGCTTTTTTATATCATTTCTAAAGTTAAAAAACCAAATAATTGTTGCAATTGATAATATAACGCCTAATAAAATTGATAAAATATTAATATTCTTTTCATATTTTGGTTTTTTAAAATTATTCCATTTACGTATCTTTGCAATTCTATTTTCATACTCTTTTTTTATTGCAAAAAAAATTCATGATAAAACCCTCTTCTCCTAAAACTCATACTTCACTTGAAAAATTTGTGAAAATAAACTATCTAATATTTTTTTAATATATCCATTGATTCCCCAAAACACAAGGATGATTTGGGAAGAAACTATTTTTGATTGTAGGTCGAGACTTTTCAATGTAAATGCAACACACTGTTGCATTTACTCTGGAAGGTCTCTGTGTTGCAGTTAGTCTGACAAATGACTTGTCCAAAGCAGGTTTATCAGGTGCAATGGGAACTACCTTATTGAAGAAAGGAGTTCCTATCATGAAAAAGTCCCATCTGACACCAAACGATCGTACCCGTATTGAAATCCTGCTCTCAGAGGGATGCTCTATCCGCTATATCGCAGACCGTCTGGACAAGGCTCCGTCCACGATATCAAGGGAGATTAACAAGCACATTTGTTTCGTTCAACCACGGACTTGCGATTGCATCTACTTCCGAGATTGTCCCCACTCCCATGTCTGCGGTACTTCTTCCTGCAGAAAATCCTGTCGAACCTGTCAGAAGGCAAAAAAGTATTGTGCCGACTATGTCCAGGCCGAATGCGACCACCTCCTTAAAACCCCTACACATGTATGTAATGCCTGCCCAAAAAAGAATCGCTGTCACTACGAGCGCCGTATCTATGACGCAGGAAAAGCACAAGCACAATACCGCGCTTCTCTTGTGAACACCCGCCTGGGCCTTGACCTTACCGCAAAAGAACTACAACAGATCGACGCCCTTGTCAGCCCCCTGGTACACAAAGGACAGTCTATCTATCACATCGTTCAGTCGCATCAAGAGGAACCGTCTATTAGTGAATCCACTCTGCGCCGCTTGATTTCTTCTTCTGAGCTTGATGTCCGCAACATTGACCTCCCCGAAAAGGTCAGACGCAAGCCAGGAAGAAAAAAGAAAGAGCCTTCCACGCCGCCCATCTCAAAAACCGAGCATCTCTATTCGGATTATCTGGCTTTTATTCAGACGCGCGATTATCCTGTTGTGCAGATGGACTGTGTCGAGGGCACAAAAGAAGACACTGCCGTCCTTCTTACCTTACATTTCCCTGCCTTCCACATGCAGCTTGTTTATGTTTTGAAGAAGCAAACCGCACCCTGTGTTGTTGACATGCTGGATGCCATCGAGACTTCCCTTGGCAAAGAATTGTTCACTGCCTGTTCCCCGTTATTCTTACCGATAATGGACATGAATTTACGGACATGAAAGGAATGGAGCGCTCTGTGTTTGGTGGGAAGCGTACACGAGCCTTTTTTTGTGAGGCAAATCGCTCGGATCAGAAGGCAGAATGCGAGACCAACCACAAGCTGACCCGGTGGGTAATCCCCAAGAGAACTTCCCTGCAACATCTCGTACGAGAGGATACTGTCCTTTTGTCCAATGCTACTTCTCTTCTCAGAACACTACCCAACATCGATATTCCGGGTTCTGTAAAAACATATGGTCTGTATCTGCGGCCACCATGTTCTGTGTCAGAAGCGTTCTGACTTGAGATGCCAATTTGGCATCTCAAGTTTTGCTGTTACCCATGCAAGGCGCTTGCACACATTTCTTATCAAAAAGATATCACATTCCTTTTCGGCGTAATACCTTTCTGTTAAACCGATACCCCTGAGCCCCAAGCGACACCCCCTCAGCGGGCAATCGTTGGATTGTATCAAATTTTGCGCCTTGTTTTCATTCCTTTACCTGTTCAAAGACCATATCTGTCAGAGCAAGTGAAAGAATCTCTTCCGGGCGGCTGGACGGCCAGATCCAGTCCTCGACCTTATTCTTCGGAACGATCAACGGCATCTGGTCATAGATGAACCGTATCTTTTCTCCCAGAGTCCTTGTCAGGATGACAAAATGCGGAAACCCTTCTTCTATTCGATAAAGACCGCAGAGCCATGCCATGTCCATTCCTGTGGACCGGATTGCGAACTTCTGACCAGCCTGTTTCCTGTCGTCATTCCTCAGAGTATGCTCCCATTCAAAATGCCACGAAGCCGAGATGACACAGCGATGTCTCTTCCAGTCTTCCGGAAGGACGGTTTCTCCGCTGCCGTCTCCAGTCTTGCGTTGATGAGAAGGGATTTTCCAGTGTAATCCCATTCCATAGGGAAAACCGTCCGCTCCCCCCTTCCGGTTCGTGGAAATGACCAGCACGACATCGGTCGGAAAAACCTCACCCTGGGAAATGATTTTTAAAGTTTTCTGCCACGCCTTGATCAGTGGAGAAGCATTCATTTCTTCAACGATACTGTCCATCGTCGGCGTTTTATCAATCCAATACCTGCTGCACATCCTCTATATTTCTTAATCCATATCATTCGTAAACATTGAACGGTATACAATCTGACGCGTAATCAAACACCGGGAGCCACGAAAGCTCCACATCCAACTTCATATACAGCGGATGCCGCGGATTCCCCCGCCTTGTCATCTTGCCCCGGTAAAACCACTGCGCGTCAGTTTTTAACTTATCCTGTATGTCAAAAAGGATCTCGCCCAGATAAAGCCTAGAATCGATAACATCACCCCACGCCGCCCATATAGAGCGGACAGGATAAGCTTCCACCACGGCCTGGAGTATACGCAGATTCCTTTCAATAAGACGCTTGTCCGGCTCTTCCGGCAGATCCTTCGGATCAGATGAAATCATCGGATACAGGTTTACCATGATCCAGCCGTCATACCCATCGTGCTCGACGATCTTTCTGACCTTCCGAATCGTGGGGTCATCTTTTCCGGGAACCGCCGTGCTTGGATTAACACCGAAAACAAGCATATTATCAACACCAGGCTGGCCGAGAAGATATCGGACTTTATCATCGCCGAGATAAATCCAGCCCCTGGGAATATCATCACGGGACTCCATCCAGTCTTTTAAGTTATCCAACTGTTTTTGTAACATCCTCATTTGCGAAGTCCTTTCTATATTCGGCCAGAATAACATTTATTCTTTCTTCCAGATCTTCCGGGAGCCGTAGCCTACCTTCTTGAAATTAGAATTCAGAAAGGTGATCTCCTCCCGGCATGATTTTCGGGAGCCACGTCGGCTCCGGAAATTTTTTCAGAGTCTCAAGTGGTATCTTTCGAAACTCTGCCGCCGCGTTATATTCATCCGAATACAGATCAACAATCTTAGCAGTACCCTGTATCTGGACGGACTGCAGCTCCCCGAATCCGGGATTGTTCTCAAATACTACTGCCGACACATTCTTATTATCTTCCAATGCCCGGAACTTCAGGCCGCCCTCTGTGAAAATCCATAAAGCTCCGTCATGCCATATATATTCAAGCGGCATGCAGCGGGCAAAGTCGCTGCTGCCAGTTGCAAGAGCCTATACTTTATGCGGGAACAGGAAACTTTCCCCGTAAAGCTCGTTCTTGTCCATAAGCTTTACTTCAGCGTCCTTCTTCTCCCAGAAAGATTCCGCTTCTTTATACTGATCTTCTGTCATGGCTACCCCTTTGACACATACAGCCGTATTATTCTTGTTCCGCATAGAGATTCTCTACAACAACGCTATAATGCTTTCTCAAGCCCGCGCGAGATTTTGAAACCAATACATGGAACTGCCTGATATTGGTGGTGCGAACAAAAACCTGAACACCATGATACCCTTGTAAGAACAGATGAGGTACACCAAGGAGCAGATTATCGTCGCACTGACATTATATAGCGCAATGGGCTCGGCAAATACGCTCGTACAAACACTGGGATATCCTTCATATCCAATGCTTTATCACTGGATTGAAAAGTATCCGAAGTATTTATCTAAGCCACATGTTCGACACAATAAGCAGGCAACAGGTATGTTTATGGATACAGAAAAATTCATCAGCTTCTGAGGCAGAAGGGAACCATCGTTTCTGAAAAGATCGTCTGCAGAATCATGAGGGAGGAATCCCTTGTTGTCAAGATACGCAGGAGACGTAAATACAACTCTTATCAGGGTGAACTTAGCATGGTCCCAGAGAATCTCGTCAATCGTGATTTTCATGCAGATAAACCGAATAAAGCTTCTTCGGACATCTAAAAACGAGATGTTCTATAACCGCAGTTGGTAAGGCAGTTCGATTGCTGAGTAAAAATATGAGATCGACAGTTATATTCGCTGGTACTGCACAGATCGAATCAAATCAACACTCGGAGGGCTCAGTCCTCTTCGGTATAGAAAGGAGTTGGGTGTGGCTGTCTAAAAAATGTCCGCACCCCCATTTGATGATTTAGACAAACCGGGATTTCTTAAGCTTTCGTTATTGGAATCCAAAGTTCCATTTTATAGTCTTTGTTATCTATATCACCTTCATAGTAATATTCAAAATCAGGGCTTCCCGAATGAACATAACCATATTCAGGGAAGAATACTTCCATAGCATATTTCCACCCATTATGAATACACTCCGGAACACTTCCTGTTAATTCCACAATGGCATATTCTGCTTCTTCAACTTCCAGAATGTCTAAACCCATATTTTCTGCTTTATCAGCATCTTTAACGATATAACCTGCCATATAATTGATAGTGCCTGGGCTTTCTATATCGTGACAAACACCTACACATTGTCCCTCTCCCAGACTTGCTAATTCATCATGACTATATTTTCCATATAGTTTATCCCAAACGCTCGAACATAATGATGAATTGATACTTTGTTCATTTATGCCTGCAACTATAAACGCTTTTTTCTTTTGAATTGTAATTTTCATACTTCTTCCTCCTCTGACACTTAGTGCTAACTGCACCCGGGAAACTAGTTTGAATGGTTTCCCGTTTCTAACTTCTGAAGGAGTATATCCATGAATGTTTTTAAAAGCAGTTGTAAAAGAATCAGGTGACTCATAACCATAATTCATAGCAATATCAATAATTTTTTTATCTGTCTCTCTAAGTAGTATAGCCGCTTCGGATAATCTTCTATTTCTAATATATTCGCTTAGGGTCATATCGGTCAAAATTGAGAATAAACGACTAAACATTGCAAAAGAATAACCCGATAAATAAGCAACTTGTTTCTCATCTATTTCATCATTTAAAACCCTTTCAATATAATCGATTGTATCATTGAAAGGTTTAATGAGATTCATGCAGATGCTCCCTTCATTGAAATAATAGCAATTCAATTCTACTCATTTACTGATATCATAATATCCAAAATATTTTTCGCTTTGTAATGTTCAATAGCAAGTTTGTCCCAAATTGATTCCGTCCAAATGTTTCTCCCTCATCTTCCGGAAAAACTAATGAACATACTCTGTAAAAGCTTATTTTTTCTAATTCTACTCTTTGAACAGCCAATCGTCCCTAATTCAGTTCTTTAATATCAGTCATAACTATATCCTTTCATAATTGATGGATAGTTCTCTAAATTCATTATCCCATCTTGCAATCTCTTCCAGTGTTTTAGCTAATTCTTTATAGTCTTCTCCAACAGAGCTTATATGAGCTTGTCCAAAAAGAATTGCTAATTTCTCTTTTATTTTTGATCGTCTCAAATCATGTTTTTCTAAGAATTTACATAAATACAAGTTCCTAACCGATGCCAGTTTAAAACTAAAATATTGATGTAACTTTTTCTGCTCATCATTCAGTCCATTTTCTGCTACTACTTTCGCATAATTTGAAATAACCCCTTCCTCACCAAATTCATATCGTTTTTTGATAACAAGAGAAGTCTCATGATAAATCTCTTCATCTGTTGGAAATCTTAATTTTCTAAGGTTTCCCCACATAGAATATGAGCCTCTTTTATATGCTATACTTTCAGCTTTCCAAGCTTTCAGAAATTCTGCAAAATTTACCTTCAAACAAGCAAAGCCTGCCGGATCGTGAAGATAGATATCATCATCTGCCAAATCATAAACTGACACAAAATGATCTACCCCATGCAAGCCCTGGCAATTGGGGTTATAAGTTAAATATCCCATATCCAGCGGTCCGACAATGACAGAGCCAAAAGCTAATAATCTCTCTAGCTGCACTTTAATAACATCAGAATTAATTTTACTTGAGTCTTCCAGATAGTAGTCATCATATTCAAATCCAAGAATTCTCAAGCAATTACTAATAGATCGGTCAGGTGATCCATTATCGAAAAAAACTAATGGATGCTTTTCATCCTCATAAGCAACATTTGCACCATTTCCCATAACCATTATTGCTTCTAAAAACTCTGGCCGATATTCAAATCCATAAGAATCAAGCGTCATAGCTAGAGAATTCGTATAACAAATTGCTACTTCACCAAAATATTGATCCAATTTGTACCTCCTTTGCATTTATATCTACAGCATAGAGGCCAATTAAAATGTGTTCCCTATAGTTCTTGTACAAATATTATAGGGTTTATCTCTGCAAATTCTAATTTGTCACCCGCTATTTTTACAAAAGCCTCCCACCAAAATGATGGAAGGCTTTCTATTATTTCTTACCTTATTGCCCTTTGGGCAAAAAATATCGCTCGTAAAACCCGCTCAATTCGCCGACTCCCTCTAAGGAACTTTTTGCTCCTACAAAACGCTGAATCGCTGTATTTTCAACAGTTTTAGCAGAAGCATATTTCTTACTCTATTCCCTCTCTTCTTTTTCTACTGTTCACTATATCCAAAACCGTTCAAAATAAAGACTTTTCATTTGTTCTATGCCAGGAAATTCGTTCAGTTTAAGCTCATTTTTAGATTTTTTTACCCGTCCCAGTCCCAATTCCAGTTTCACAGTGGATTTTATCGTCAATGATATTTACTATTATTAATCCTTCTTAAACAGTTTCAGCAATATATCCTTAGCATCTCCTACTTTCCCAGATATTATCGGAGATAAATATTTAAAAGCTTCATCAATTGCCTGTTCTCCCGCCTCGTTTGCAATTTTTGCTCCAATTTTCTTAACCAATTCCGTGAAAACTCCTTTAAAGGATGTGTCTTCCATGATGTCTGCATCAACCAACAATTTTACAGTTGCATTCTTTGCTTCAACAGAAATCATCGACTCTACTAATGCGATGTACGCTGAATAATTTAACTTAACCAACTCCGCGGAAAATGACCCATCTGTTATAAATCCCAGCTCTTTTACCTTAAATCTAAAGTGATCAGTTAAAAGAGGATTCTGAATTTCAATTGCTACTTTGTCTCCATCTTTTAAGAATACAGGTTTTTGAAGCAGTTGAATTAACTCTTTATCCAAGTCCTCTTCTTCAGATGTTCTCATTTTTGCTTCATATAATAGATTTCGAACTCTGGTTCTGCTTATTTTCAAATCTTTTATTAATTGATATAGATTAGGATCTTTTTGAATAGCTCCAAGCTCTTGTAACTTCATAAAAAGTAATATTTCAAAATCTCGTTTACTCATAGAACCATAAGAAGGCTGTAAATAACTATTTACAAGTTCTATGAATCGTTGCTTAACATCAAATGCATCGGCTTCTTTTAGTAATGTAATTAAATCCATATGATACTCTCTCCTTCATAGATTACTCTTCACTTCTAAGAATTATAGGTAGCTTCATCTTCACCCGCTAGTACTATTTCAACTTTTTAGTATCAAAACAGTATCATTTAGAGGATTTTACTACTTCAAAATCGCTGAATCCCTGTATTCCCAAGCATTTTATATGCAGTAACATATTCGCTATTGTTATTCCCACTCAATGATTTATAGTCAAATCCAATGATTTCAAAGCTGTCATCAAAAAATTGTTTATAGCGATTAGCTTCTTCTGCATTACCACCCTTACCATGAACATATATAATGGCATTTTTCATTCAAATTTCCTCTGCAAATTCTAATTTGATTATTTCTTTTTCTTTGGTTTGGGTGCAGGTAATTCATCATACATTGAATTGAATAAGCCAGTTAAAAAATCTTTGTTGTCAACATCATCTACCAACAGCATTTCCTTTGATCCATCATATGGTAACTCGTACTTTGCATTTGGCATATATGCTATTGCAGATTTAACAGGCTTCACTAAAAATCTATCATCATAAATTCCACCCACAATTTTTCCGCGATAATAAACAATATATTCGCCCATCATTGATCTATATGTTATTTCTCCCAAATCGGATAGTTGTTCTAAAATGAAATTTAAATATTCTTTACTTGAAGCCATACCCTGCACCTCCAAAAAATTGAATTTATCACCCACTATTTCCACAAAAGCCTCCCACCAGAATGATGGAAGGCTTTCTATTATTTCCTACCTTATTGCCCTTTGGGCAAAAAGTATCGCTTGTAAAACTCACTCAATTCGACAACTCCCTTTAGAACCTATTTTTTCTTGCTTTTCGTATCAAAACAGTATCACTCGAGAGTTTTTTGCTCTTGTAAAACGTCGAAACACTGTATTTTCAACGATTTTATAACAGAATCACATTCGTTACTCTATTCGAACTCAATCGTTCCCGGCGGCTTGGAGGTGATGTCATAGAATACCCGATTAACGTGGTTTACCTCATTGATGATGCGTGTCGTCACCTCCTTCAGCACTTCATAGGGAATCTCAACCACATCCGCAGTCATGAAATCCACGGTATTGACGGCGCGAAGGGCGATGGCGTAATCATAGGTTCGCTCATCTCCCATGACGCCGACGGACCTCATATTGGTCAGGGCCGCGAAATACTGACCGGCTGTCCTGTTAAGGCCTGCCCGCTCCATCTCCTCCCGGTAGATGGCATCCGCCTCCTGCACAATCCTGACCTTCTCCTCAGTGATGGCCCCGATGATACGGATGCCAAGGCCGGGACCCGGGAAGGGCTGACGCATGACCAGCTCCTCGGGAATGCTGAGATGAAGGCCCACCTTACGAACTTCATCCTTGAAGAGGTCGCGCAATGGTTCGACAATCTCCTTGAAATCGACATACTCCGGCAGACCTCCCACATTGTGGTGAGATTTGATGGTCGCGGACTCTCCGCCCAGCCCGGACTCCACCACATCGGGATAAATGGTTCCCTGCACCAGATAATCTACCCGGCCAATCTTTTTGGCCTCTGCCTCAAAGACACGGATGAACTCCTCGCCGATGATCTTGCGCTTTCTCTCCGGCTCCTCGACGCCAGCCAGTTTCTCGTAGAAACGGTCCTTGGCGTCGACGCGGACAAAATTGAGCTCATAGGGGCCCTCCGGTCCGAAGACCGCCTCAACCTGATCCCCTTCATCCTTGCGCAAGAGCCCATGGTCGACGAAGACACAGGTTAATTGCCGGCCGATCGCCTTGGACAGAAGAACCGCTGCGACAGAGGAGTCGACGCCGCCGGAGAGTCCGCAGAGGACTTTTCCATCGCCGATCTTCCTTCGTAAAGACGCAATGGTCTGATCCGCAAAATCATCCATTCGCCAGTCCCCGGAGCATCCGCAGATCCTGAGAACAAAGTTGGCCAGCATCTGCCTGCCGTATTCGGAGTGAAGCACCTCCGGATGAAACTGGAAGCCATAGAGCTTCTGATCCTCCCTGGCAAATGCCGCGTTGGGGCAGTTGTCCGTGTGGGCGATGACAGAGAATCCGGGGGCCAGTTTCGTCACATAGTCATTGTGGCTCATCCAGACCACTGACTCTTTCGGCACTTCCGCAAAGAGAAGGTTCTTCGTCTGGTCCAGAGCCATGTGGGTCTTTCCGAACTCCTTCTCATTGGCCCGCTCTACCTTACCGCCCAGAATATGCATCATGAGCTGAGCGCCATAGCAGAGTCCGAGAATGGGAATTCCCAACGCAAAGAGTTCCCTGGGGGCGCTGGCCGCATTTTCCTCATAGACACTGTTAGGGCCGCCGGTCAGGATGATCCCCTTGGGATTCATCTTTTTAATCTGCTCCAGAGGCGTCTTATAAGAATATATCTCGCAGTAGACATTGTTCTCTCGGACACGGCGGGCCACCAGCTGATTGTACTGGCCGCCATAGTCGATTACGATAACGCGTTCCGGCATATTTCTTTCCTTTCTTGACCTAAGGTGACCAGAGGAATAAACCTCGATCAATTCTGTAAAAGAGCTCTCGCCTTATCGGCTGAGAATCTCAGATCACTGTAACCCTGTGTTAAACACCCTCTCTGTCCCGATCAAAGGCCAACATCCCCAATATCTTTTTCTGCCATCTGCCAAGACCAGGATCTCAGGCATTTCTTTCCAACCCGGCCCCGGACACCGGACAGATCAGTCTCTCACCGGTATGCAGTCATCCCGAGTCACTCTGAACTACCTTCCATCTTCCATTCTCCGATAGGAATTCCTGAGTCCGATGGCATTTCTCCAGAGCCTTGGATAGAACAGAAGGAGCATGGGCCAGATCTCCAGGCGGCCGGCCAGCATGTCAAACATCAGGATGAATTTGCTGACCGGCTGCATCCATCCAAAATTGGCCGTGGGCCCTACCAGAGACAGACCGGGACCGATATTATTAAAGGTGGCCGCAACCGAGGTGAAGGCCGTGACCAGATCCGTGTTCTCAATCGCGCAGATCCCCAAAAGAGAAGCCAAAAAGATCACGATGTAGACTGCCAGATATATATTGACAGACCGCATGGTATCATGCTCCACCGGATGTCGGTCCATATAGACCTTCTCCACATTCCTGGGATGCAGGTAGAGGTGCATCTCCTTCTTGATGGACTTAAAGAGAATCCATATGCGGGAGACCTTGATTCCGCCTCCGGTCGATCCGGCACATGCTCCGATGAACATAAGCAGAACTAAAATCGCCTGTGAGAGCTTGGGCCAGAGGTCAAAGTCTGTTGTGGAATATCCTGTTGTCGTGATAATGGATCCCACCTGGAAGGCCGATTTCGTCAGAGCATCGAAGAAACCGGCTGTCATAGGAAGAATATTGATTGTGATCACAAGAACCGCCAGCAGGATAATACCCAGATAGACACGCACTTCTTCCATAGCCAGAGCCTTCCTGGCCTTCTTATCCGCCAGGAAGTAGTAGAAATTGAAATTGATCCCGAAGAGGATCATAAAAATCGTAATGATCCACTGGGACAGGATATTGTAGCTTCCCACAGAGGAATTCAGGATCCCAAAGCCGCCGGTTCCGGCCGTACCCAGAGCCAGACAAATGGCATCAAAGGCAGGCATGCGGGAGAGAACCAAAAGAATGATCTGCACAAGGGTTAAGACCGCATATATAATGTAGAGCAGTCCCGCGGACTGGCGCATTTTCGGCATGGTCTTGTCCACCTCTGGTCCCGGGCTCTCCGCCCGCATCAGGTTGATGGGAGAACCGCCCACCATGGGGATGATTGCCAGCATGAAGACCAGGATTCCCATACCGCCTACCCAATGGGTGAAGCTTCTCCAGAAAAGTGAGGTATGTGACAGGGCTTCCACATCACTCAGAATCGAGGATCCTGTTGTTGTAAATCCGGAAATCGTCTCAAAAAGAGCATCGGTATAGTTTGGAATCTCCCCTGTAACAACGAAGGGGAGCGCTCCTATCGCGGAGAGGACAAGCCAGCTTAAAGCCGTTGTAATACAACCTTCTTTCAGGTAGAAGGTATTATTCTCGGGCCTTCTCATCCCCAGAAAACTGCCAGTCAAAATACAGGCAAGAGCTAAGATGACATAGACAAGCCCCTGCGGCTCCTGATAGATCAGAGCTATCAGGCCGGGCAGAAAGAGAAGAATCCCCTCAATCCGCACGATATGGCTGAGGACATAGCGAACCATTGAACCATTCATCGAACTGCCCCCCTATGCCAGAATATCGCAGATTTCCGTGTAGCCGACATTGGTTGTAATAATCATAACCGTGTCTCCTGCATGGATCATATCATCTCCGGATGGGAAAATCAGATGTCCCTTATGGTTGATGAAGCAGACCAGAGTATTAGGCTGCAGCTGAAGATCGCGCAGAGGAATATTGGTGATGCGCTTATCGTCATCGACCCGGAACTCCAGGGCTTCCACCCGGTTGTCAAAGAGATGATAGAGGGTCTCTATGTTGGATGTGCCGGAAGCCCTCTTGGCCCTGACATAGGCGATAATCGCGTCGGAAGTCAGATAGCGGGGACTTAAGACAGATCCCAGATCCAGATCCTCGACCACCGCATCGAAGGTAGTCCGGTTGATCTTCGTGACCACCTTGGCCCTGGTCTCCTTCTTAGCATGAAGAGTGAGCATGATATTCTCCTCATCCATCCCGGTCAGGGGGACAAATGCCTCCGTGCCCCGTAATTGCTCCTCCAGAAGAAGATCCTCATCTGTTCCGTCTCCGTGAATGATGACGGCCTCGGGGAGAAGCTCTGTCAGCTCGTTGCAGCGATCCAGATCCTTCTCGATGATCTTTACCTCAATCCCCATGTTAAGCAGCTGAGAGGTCAGGTAATATGCTGCTCTTCCTCCTCCCACAATCATGCAGTTGCGAATGGGTTTATTCTCGACCCCCACACTCTTCATGAAGTTCCTGGCACTCTTGGGAGAGGCCACGAAGGTCAGGGTATCCCCTGCTGACATCACGGTATCCCCTCTGGGAATCATCACATCTCCACGACGCTCGACAGCTCCCAGGACCACATTGCCCAAGTGGTTCTTCCCGAAATTGGCCAGGGACTGACCGTCTAAAGCGGAGCCTGCCGGAATGCGAAGCTTGATCAGTTCCGCCTGGCCGCGGGCAAAGGAGTTTACCTCCAGGGCACTGGGCAGATAGAGAATGCGCGAGGCCTCCCTGGCCAGTTCCAGATCCGGGTTGATCACCATGGCAAGCCCCAGGCGCTCACGCAGAAAGGAAATCTCCGCAGAGTACTCGGGCGAGCGGACGCGGGCAATAGAGGCGACATCCGAAGATCTCTTGGCGATGGTGCAGCAGAGCAGATTGAGTTCGTCAGATCTGGTCACAGCAATAAAGAGATCCGCCTCCTTGATCCCGGCGTCATCCAGCTTGGCAAAAGAAGCGCCATTGCCGACAATCCCCATAATATCCAGACGATTGGTCAGTTCCTGCACCTTATTGCGGTTGGAATCAATGACTGTGATCTCGTTGCCCTCCTTGGAGAGCTGTTCAGCCAAAGTAGACCCCACCTTGCCGGCCCCGACAATAATAATTTTTAAAGCTGCCGCCTTAACGGCAATCTCCTGCATTTGATTTCGAAACATGCGACTACCTATTCCTGCCCGCTCTCTTCAGCGGGCATCCGTTTTATTTGCTCGACGACGCATTGAACCGTGGTCTCAATATCCAGATCGTCCTCGTCAATCACAATATCTGCGTACTTCTCATAGAGACAGGTTCTCTCCTCATAGAGATCTCGAAGAGTCTGACCCGGCCTGTGAACAACCCCTCTTGCCTCCAGATTCCCCAGACGCGAAGCAATCCTGTCATAAGACAGGCGCAAATAGACAACCAGACCGATTTCTCTCAGATGGGACATAGCGTTCGCGCCATACACCGCAGACCCGCCGGTAGCGATAACCGCATTCTCTGCCTCCAGGGAAGCGTTAATACGGTCTTCAACAGCATTAAACCCATCAATCCCTTCCTGGTCGATAATTTCTCTCAGGAGTTTTCCTGTCCTCTCCTGTATTACCAGATCACAGTCAATAAAACGCTTCTTGAGCACCTTGGCCAAAATGACGCCAACCGTGCTCTTCCCACAGCCAGGCATTCCGATGAAGACAATATTGGTCTTAGCCATCACTTGGTTCCAAAAATACGGTCACCGGCGTCGCCGAGACCGGGACAGATATAGGCGTCCTCGTTCAACTCGCGGTCAACACAGCCGACATAGAGCTGCACATCGGGGTGCGCCTCATGCAGGCGCTTGATTCCCTCGGGAGCTGCAAGAATGCACATGAATTTAATCTTCTTCCCCCCGTGCTGCTTAATAAAATCAATGGCCTCAACCCCGGAACCGCCGGTAGCCAGCATAGGATCGACAACCAGGATCGTTCTCTGTTCAATCGGCGCCGGCAGCTTGCAGTAATACTCATGAGGCTCGTGGGTCTTTGGGTCTCTGTAAAGACCGATATGACCCACCTTGGCAGTGGGAACCAGAGTCAGGACCCCGTCAACCATACCGAGTCCGGCCCTTAAGATGGGCACGATGGCCATCTTCTTCCCGGAAATATAGGGAACCATGGCCTTCTCAAGAGGCGTCTCTACTTCTCTGTCCTCCATGGGAAGATCACGCAGGGCCTCAAATGCCTCCAGCATGGCGATCTCTCCGACCAGAGTGCGGAACTCATTGGTGCCGGTGTGGATATCGCGAAGCATAGAAATCTTATGCTTGATGAGGGGGTGATCCATGATAATTACATTATCCATATCTGCCATTTTGTAAGCCTCCAATTGCCTGATGCATGTTCCAACAAATTTTAAGTTTTAGCGTCCCATAAGTCAATCTGTGCTCTGTATCTCCTCCGCAGAATTCTCTACTCCGCATCTCTCCGCGGGAATTCCTGCACAAATACTGATATTGTCTGTACTGCCTTTTTTGCCCGATCCAATTTTGGCAAAATGTGAATTCGATATCGCTATTTTTCTATATAGCTATTTTTTGATTGTGACTTCTTATCAAAATGCATATACTATAGAAGATTTGGAATTCTTTCGGACTCAGCCCATGAAAGGGGACACATTATGAATGAAAAAGGCGCCATCAAGGACGCGAGACAACTGGGCATTCCCAAGATGCTCATTCTTGGACTGCAGCACATGTTTGCCATGTTCGGAGCCACCGTTCTGGTACCCATCCTGGTCAACAACTATTTCCAGGGACAGGGGATGAGCGTGCAGGTCACCCTATTCGCCGCCGGAGCAGGGACTCTGCTTTTTCATCTGATCACCAAGCGCAAGGTTCCCGCTTTCCTGGGCTCCTCTTTCGCTTTCCTGGGCGGTTATGCCGCCGTTGCGGCCCTAAACACCGGCATGTACGCCTCCATGCCCATGCATGAGAAACTGTCCTATGCCAACGGCGGCGTTGTTGTCGCCGGTCTTCTCTATCTGGTCCTGGCTGCTGTCATCAAGGTCGCAGGCGTCAAGAAGGTCATGCGCTTTTTGCCCCCCGTTGTGACAGGCCCGATCATTATCTGCATTGGCTTAAGCCTTGCTCCCTCTGCCATCAGCAACGCCTCTACCAACTGGCTATTAGCTGTCATCGCTTTTCTGATCGTCGTCTTCTTTGAAATCTGGGGGCGGGGCATGTTCAAGATCATCCCCATCCTCATGGGTGTCGTCATCGCTTACTTCTTCGCCCTTGCTTTCAATGCCATGGGCATGACCAACGCCGACGGTTCCGCTATCCTGAATTTCACCAGGGTCGCCTCCGCCTCTCCTGTCGCCCTGCAGCCTTTCTTTCTCTGCAGGTTCGACATCACCGCAATTCTGGTGATGGCCCCCATTGCCATCGCCTCCATGATGGAGCACATCGGTGATATCTCCGCCATTTCCGCAACCGTCGGCCAGAACTTCATCACTGACCCCGGCTTAAACCGCACCCTGATCGGCGACGGACTGGCCACTGCCTTCTCCGCCATTATCGGAGGTCCCGCCAACACCACTTACGGTGAGAACACCGGTGTCCTGGAACTCTCCAGGGTACATGATCCCAAGGTTATCCGCCTGGCTGCCCTCTACGCCATTATCCTCTCCTTCTCCCCTAAGTTCGCTGAGGTCATCACGACCATGCCCGCCGCTATCATCGGAGGCATTTCCTTTATCCTGTATGGGATGATCTCCGCCATTGGTGTGCGAAATGTCGTCGAGAACCGGGTTGACTTCACCCGCACCAGAAACCTGATCATCGCAGCTGTTATCCTGGTGTCCGGCCTCGGCTTTTCCAGCGGCCTGACCTTCCAGGTCGGCGGCGCCCACATCACTCTGACCTCCCTGGCGATTGCCTCCATTCTGGGCATTGTCATGAATGCTATTCTCCCCGGCAATGATTACGTATTCATGGAGGGCGATATGTCTGAGGTCAAGAATGACATCATGCTGGACGAAGAAAATCGAGCACATATCCGCTGAGATACTCTGACGGCAGTACTCCCCTCTTTTCCTCTGGCGAAAATCTGCCCTATATCATCGGTTCTGATTGAAAAATGCAGCTCACAAGAGTTAAGATCCCGCCAATCCGTTTTGATGTGATCGGCGGGATCCCGTATATCGATTGATAGCTTCGCACATAAGAACTTCATTTGCGAAGACTTTTAAGTGGATCGGATCACCCTGACTTCGCCAGTTTGGCATTGAGTTCATTATTCCGCGTCTGCGCCCCGATATCATCGCCAAGACTCTGCTCCAAGACGCTGATTTCTCCGCAGATATCCAGACCCAGAACTCGACGGTTGGCATAGCAGAAATCCAGCAGTTCCTCCACTTCTGCTGTCCTTGTCACACCCTGGCTCCAATTGCAAAAAGCATCTCCGGGGCAAAGCAAATCCTTATCCAGAGAAATGTAGAGGGGGAGTGGGCTCTGCTTTCTGCCCGACCGGTTCTTCTCTCTCTCCTTCTTCTCCCCAGAGTCCTGCCGACCTGTCCCGCCCTCAGGATCTGCAGCCAAATAGCCTCTCGCATCTTCTTCCACGACCAACTGCCAGGAATCTCTTCTGGCATCAAAGTTCCCCGGGGACTCGGTACTCTCTTTTTGGGGCTTTCCCTCATCATCCAGGGCCTGCCAGGAACGCAGGAGGATAATGCGGGGATCAATTGGCTCCTTCTGAGCGATTTCTCGAAGAAGGATGTCCTCAATTCCGTAGACGTATACCCTTCTCAGCCGAGGCAGGCGGCAAAGGGCTTCTCTGACCCATCCGCCGCAGGAAGTCACCTCACCAAATGACGGCGCCTGCAGATCCGGATGGTTATCAAGAAGCAGAAGTTCGAAATCCTCCTCTATCTCTTCCAAATAAAAGAGACTTAGATAATGATAATTGCCAGAGTCCAGGAAATGCACCGGTGTCTGATACGCCTCGCTCGCCGCCAATCGCCTTCTGATCTCCCCCTTGGCCTTCTCGTCACAGTAGCAGTTCGTTCCGGCGATATCTGTCATGTCAAGGAAGTTGACATTTGCTCCCAGATAGAAATCCTGGCTCTCATAAATGCCGGACATGTTCATTACCGTATAATCTGCTGGCATTGTTTCCCTCCTCTGATCTTTAAATAAAATCACCTTCCTGGATTCTTCCTCTGCTCTTCTTCTCAAGCTCTTCTGAACCTCCACGAATTTCTCCTCAAATAAACCGCAGGTTGTTTGACATTGTCCCCAGTCAGATTAAAATAAAAGTACAGAAAACGCATTCTCGAAAGGGGGCATCTATGTATCCTGTAATCACTATTTCCCGTGAATTCGGCAGTGGCGGACACACCATCGGCAAGAAGGTTGCTGAGAAACTGGGAATCCCTTTTTACGACGGACAGATTGTCACCCGCGTCGCCCAGGACAGCGGCTATGCTGAGACCATGATTGAGGATCAGGGTGAGTATTCCAATGGCACCAACAACTGGTTTGACGTCTCTGCGGCCAGCGCCATGTATTTTCAAAGTCCTCAGGATGAGATCTTCTTGGCTCAGCGCAAGGTGATCCTGGACTATGCAGCCAAGGGTCCCTGTGTTATCGTTGGCCGCTGCTCTGATTACATCCTGCGCAACACCGACGTTCGTTCTCTCAATGTCTTCATTCACTCCGATATGGAACACCGAATTGAGCGAATCAAAGACCGCTATGAAGTGATTGAGAACGTCAATCCCAAAAAGCGGCTGGAGAAGAAGGACAAACAGCGCAAGACCTACTATCGCTACTACACAGACCAGATCTGGGGCGATTATCACAACTATGACATTAACTTAAACAGCGGAACCCTGGGTGAGGACAACTGCGTCAACATCATATGCGATATGGCCAGGGCTATGGACAAGTAAGGGACTCTGGCACTCCTTATCAGGTGCTGATTTGTCTTTATTGAAAGATTGTACCGTCCTCTTTATTGTTCGATCTCCTTCTCCCAGAACTCCACCGCTTCCGGCAGCCAATTCTGCGCCTGGGTTCCAACACCGAGTCCGATCCCGTGAGGAAGGCGGAAGTACTTGTGGTAGAGACAGGGAACCTTCTTATTCTCCAGAGCCTGAGCCATCACATCCGCATGATGACTGGCCGGGGTCAGCACATCCATAGCGCCGGAGAACATATAGGTGGGAGGGAAATTCTCTGTGATCCACTTTTGCACACATACAGAATCCCGCTTAGCCCGGGACTGTCTCCAACCGAAGTAGTAGAGATTGGATCGCTCCGTGAAGTAGAGACCGATCATCCCTTTCCATATGTTCCAATAAGGATGATCCATCCAGTGGTTGATATTGGTCCAGGGATATCCCATGATGATGGCACCGGGTTTTGCTGTCCCATAAGCTTTCCAGCCGTATTTCTCCGTTCCGTAGAGTCCCACCAGATTCCCTCCGGCAGAGAACCCGATCAGGGCATAATTCTCGGGATCCACATCAAATTGATCTGCATGTTCTGTTACATAGGAGATCGCTCGGGCCAGATCCCGTGTCGGAGCGTAGGAACGGGCGGCAAAGCCGGTTCGATATTCCAGGACGAAACAGGTA
The DNA here is from genome assembly GCA_027682585.1 of Lachnospiraceae bacterium AF51-6-b8A. GTDB lineage: Bacteria > Bacillota > Clostridia > Lachnospirales > Lachnospiraceae > Shuttleworthia. The sequence continues at coordinate 234,855 of JAQCZH010000002.1, forward strand.
TAACCCAGCTCATTCAGGCGGGCAGCGACAGCATAGCCTTCCTTGTCTGTGCACAGATGCGCGTATCCCCCTCCCGGACAGATGATGGCAAACCTGCGTTTATTTTTATTGCTACATTTTCCCTTGCACTTTTTATCTGGAAAGAGTGGTGCCCCGGCCCTTTCATTTCTTCTGTTTTCAGGCTTTAACTGACTATTCTGCTCCGTCAGACCATGCTTCTTTTGATACTTCCCTGTCTCCCTTGGGAAAACAGACAGACGCACCTGTCCCAGCTTCTTGTCCCTTGCAATTTCATCCAGAGAAAAAAGAGGAATTTGCTGAAAACGCCCCTGAGCCATAAGTGTCCGGATGCGCTTTCTTCCCCGGTCCGTATCATTGGCCCGGCGGTTGATCCACTCCATGTGCAGTCCGGACCCCGCCGTCAGGATGGCTGACCCGGCCAGGTAGGTCAGCAGGAGATTTCTCAGTTTCAATCTGTCTTTGAATTGCACCGGACTTCCTCGATCTTTCTAAGTATTCATACAAAGATATCACCAGCCTCGCTCCGCTGGGCCAGAAGGCCTGCCAGCGTAGACTCTCCCCAGGAGTAATTGCTCAGATAAGAGCCTGTAAAGAGACTCTTGTTCTCTTCCTCTCCTTTCAGATAATTGTAGAGATCGCAGGAAATGCGTTCTGGAACAATCCTCCGCTTGCCATCTACACTCTCTACAATATCGGCAATGCCGTATTCTTCCAGCAGATTCTTCAGACGCAGAGCTACCTTGCGGTAGCGGGACAGAGTCACCGGTGTGACAAATTCATCCTCCCAGAGAAAAGAGACCGCCTCGTCTGAAGAGATAAATCCCCCGCGGCGATCCACCAGGAGAGCCAAAAGTTCCTTGGACTTCTTATTGCGAAAGGCGATGGGTTTGCCGTTTACAAAGACGTCGAAATAACCAAAGGTTCGGACAAAGACCTCTGATTGGATCTCGTCTTCGGCGAAAGACCTTTCCCCGCTCTGCTGACCCGCAGAAGCCGAATTCGCTGTCCGACCACTGCTTCTTTTAAATTTCCTGCCGCGCTCACTTATATTGTAGAGCATAATATAGCGAGGTTTTCTGCCGTCCTTATCTCTCTGAGAACAAATCGCCTTAATCCGCCGGTCTTCTCCCCGATTGAAATCAAAATAGGTAAATTCCCCCTCGCCGTCCCGCAGAAGCTGCTCAAAATCCTCCAGAGACGCCTCAGAATAGATAGCCAGATCCTCCAGAGGGATCCCATCCTGAACCAATTTTATCCAGCGCTCTTTGGTAACACCGAAGAATTCTGCCACATTTTCAGAGGCATAGAGAGGACGTACATAATTATTGGGCATCACCTCAAAAGCCGCCACCCCATCTGTAAAGCTCTGGATCAGCCCCTTCATATTCTTGCGCAGGCGCTCATTCTGACTGATCAGGCTGGCTTCGGCTTCCTCATCGGGGCTGCGGCGGACGCAGAGAAAATGACTGGTTTCATTGAACTTGATAAAAATAGCTTTATAAGGCGGTTTCCCCTCTCGCCTGGCATGAAAACTGATCTGAGGCGGCAGTTCCCCGGGAAGAAGCATTTTCTCACGGGACTCTCTGAGCAGGAATCTCCTGACCGGCTCCTGATCCTCCTCCGCAACCGTCTGCCTCAGCCAGCGGTCAGCGGCATCTGCGGTCTGCATAGCGATATTCTCGAAATTACTAAAAGCGGAATCGGGGCCGGTGTGCAGGCAGGTCACGGTATTCTCGCTCAGATCATACTTGAAGATCTCCTCATAGACATCGGAGAGGGCACGCAGATAACGGATATCCTCCTGCTTTCTTTTGCGGCGGTATTGCGCCGTGATATCCATACAGACCGACTGAAATTCCTCGCTTCCATCGGGCAGAAGAATCTTGGTGACCCAGCCATAGACCCGGACTCTGCTGCCGTCACGGGTCAGCAGGGTCATCTCTCCCGCCACCGGGGTATTCAGGCGACGAACCAGATTCAGATAGGAAGAGAAGCGCTTTCTCTCCCTGATGGGAACCGTCAGCAGGATATCGTTCATATAGGGGGCGGCCTCTTCCCCGGACCTGCTGTCATCCGGATCTATATGCATCATCTCAAGCATGCGGCGATTGATGTAGGTCACCCTGGGCTGCTTCTCGCAGGTATACTTGAGGAATCCGCATGGTATGGTGTCATTGAGAAAGCGCAGGTCTTCGTTGGCCTGCATGAGATCCGAAATATCTGTGACAAAAGCATCTCCCCTGCTCCCGCCCTCATTCTCGCGGATCCGCAGAGTCTCGCGGACATAGCGGATCTGACCCTCCTCTGTGATCAGGCGATAGTCCAGATGAAGCATTTGGCCGGGCATCTGTCCCGCTCTGACCAGGAATTCCCGGTACTTTGCCAGATCCTCCGGAAAAATGTCTGCCTTTGCAAGTTTTGGCTCCTGGTCCAGCACAGTCACATTACCGAGAACGGACTTCTTCAGAATCGGCTGACCGGAATATACCCGATCGCGGTGTTTCTGCTCAGAATATCCCCGATCGGGACTCCCCTGTCCAAAATTATCACCGCCAGTTCCTCTTCCAGAGCCATTTTCATTCCCATAAAACAAATAACTTCGGGGACCGCTGATCTCTTTACTCTTCTGATCACATTGATCTTGTGCCTGTAAATCCGGCATTCCTATCTCCCATTCGAACCATCTGTGCTCTCCCTTACTTTAACACAAAAGTTCATGAGATGACTGCTGTATCGACTGGATAGCAGTTGACCCGGAATCCAAAATCAGGTTCACAGGGTCATTCATGATCACTGCGCTGTATTTTCGCCTGCTGTCCAATCCTGCGAAAATGCTGATAGCGATGATTTAATAAATCCGGATCCGCTTCCAGTTCCCTTATCTCCTCCAGAAGAGCCCGCTTCATGCGGGCATAGAACTTGTCGCTTCCCAGTTCCCGTTCCAGGATGATGCGGTCTGCGACGCCGAAATCCCTGGCATCCTCTGCGGTCAGGCGGAGATTGGCGGCCGCCTGATCAGCCCGCTTAGCGTCCTTCCAGAGAATGGAGGCGCAACCCTCAGGGGAGATGGCGGAGTAGTAACCGTTCTGCATCATCCAGACCCGATCAGCCAGGCCTAAGCCGAGTGCTCCGCCGGAACCGCCCTCCCCGATCAGCACAGAGATGATAGGCACAGACAGGGTGGACATCTCCATCATATTCTCAGCGATTGCCAGACCCTGTCCACGTTCTTCCGCACCAATTCCGCAGAAGGCGCCCGCCGTATCGATCAGGCAAATAACCGGCCGGCCGAACTTCTCCGCCTGTTTCATGAGACGAAGAGCCTTGCGGTAGCCCTCGGGCTGAGGAGCGCCGAAATTGCGAAGCTTGTGTTCCTTTAGGGTATGACCCTTCTCAATGGCAATCACCGTCACCGGCTGGTTATCCAGGAAGCCGATGCCGCCGACGATGGCAGGATCATCGGCATATCTGCGGTCGCCGTGCAGTTCCATGAAATTATCAAAAAGTCCCCGAATATAGTCCAGGCCTGTGGGACGTCTGGCATCTCTGGCCTGTCGCACGCGATCATATGGAGTCAAAATCTCTTTCCTTGCCATTTTTTCTCTCTTCCTGCCCGCTTCACTTCGTCTTCCTGTTTTCACAGGACAGCGGGGTTCTTTCGCTTCCCGCAGTGCACCGCAGTCACACGCGCACAGGGTTTTTATCTTAGCCTGCTCACTGCGTTCGCTTCGTTCAGGCAATCACTCCTGCGCGCATCGTTTTCGACCGGCCTTCCTGTGACGCGATCTCATTTTCCCTCGGCCAATTCCTCTGTCCCTGCTCTGTAGCCATGTATCGCAAGGATCTGCGCCAGTCCCTCTCTCTGCTCTCTTCGATCCATAATGGCGTCACAGAAACCGTGTTCCAAGAGGAAGTCCGCCCGCTGAAAGCCCTGGGGCAGACGTTTTCTGGTGGTCTGCTCGATAACCCGGGCTCCGGCAAAACCAACCAGGGCATCCGGCTCGGCGAGGATCACATCTCCCTCCATGGCAAAAGAAGCGGTCACACCTCCTGTGGTGGGATCGGTGAGAATCGTAATGTAGAGAAGACCCGCGTCAGAATGCCATTTGACTGCGGCCGAAGTCTTGGCCATCTGCATGAGTGAGAGAAGCCCCTCCTGCATACGAGCTCCGCCGGAAGCCGTAAATCCGATGACCGGCAGATGCTGGCGGACCGCATATTCGAAGAGGCGGGTGATCTTCTCACCCACAATCGATCCCATAGACCCCATCATGAAGTAGGAATCCATAGCAAAGACCGCCGCGGAAATCCCCTTGATCCTGCCAATCCCTGTAACGACCGCTTCTGCCTCTCCTGTGGCTGTTCTCACCTTCTCCAGTTTTTCGTCATACCCCTCAAAGCCAAGGGGATTCTCCGAGATCAGATTCCCGTAGAGTTCCCAAAAGCTGTCCTTGTCTAAGAGCAGGCGAAGACGGGTTCTGGCTCTGAGACGAAAGTGATGACCACAGGGACAGACCTGTTCATTCTCCTGCAGAACAGAGACCGGTATCTCCTTGTGACAGTTCGGGCATTTTCGGACTGGTTCTGAGGCGTCACCCTGTGCCTCATAGGCTGTTCTTCCTCCAAACTCCAGTGTATTTTGGGGTTTTCTAAAATGCAGAGCCATACTTTGTACGATTCCCTTTCATTGGCCAAAAACCTTGCCTGCGCTGTACTTCTTAAAAGAGATCCTTTACATTGTCTTTCCGGCGTTTCAACCTGATGCATCAATCTCGCCGACCTACTTATTTCCCAAGAAGGTCAGATCATAATTCCCTGAAGTAAAGCGCTCATCCTCGACAATCTTGAGCTGCTCATCCACGTTGGTTGGAATCCCATCAATCACCAGTTCACAGAGGGCCGCCCTCATCTTGCGCAGAGCCTCCTCCCGGCTTCCCGCATAGACAACCAGTTTGCCCATGAGGGAGTCGTAGTAGGGAGACATGGTCATTCCCTGAATCAGGCAAGTATCAAAACGAACATTGAGTCCTCCGGGCACATGCAGCATATTCAGCTGTCCGATCCCCCTGGCATTGATACGGCATTCCATGGATGAACCCGTCAAACGTACCTGCTCCTGGTCAAAATCCAGCGGGATGCCTGCCGCAATGCGGATCTGCCACTTGACGATGTCAACAGCGGTCAGCATCTCGGTCACGCAGTGCTCTACCTGCAGACGCAGATTCATCTCCATGAACCAGAAGCTGCCCTTTGTGTCATAGAGGAACTCCATGGTGCCGGCACCTACATAACCGATCTTCTTGGCCGCCCTGGTGACCAGCCTGATCATCTTTACCCTCTGCTTATCAGAGACAGCCGGGGATGGGGTCTCCTCCAGAAGCTTCTGGTTGCGGCGCTGCAGGGAGCAGTCTCTCTCTCCCAGACAGACCACATGCCCCTGCTCATCAGCTAAGATCTGCAGCTCAATATGACGGGCCGGGAAAATATATTTCTCCAAATAGAGGGCCCCGTCGCCGAAAGCTGTGACCGCTTCTTGGGTGGCCTCAGGGAAGGCGCGAGTCAGTTCCTCGTCACTTCGGATCAGGCGAATGCCTCTTCCACCGCCTCCGGAACAGGCCTTAAGCATCACCGGATAGCCGATCTTATTGGCCAAAGTGATGGCCTCGGCCAGAGTCGGCACTGCCTCGGTCCCGGGGATAACCGGAAGGCCGGCAACATCCACCAACTCTTTTAAAATGGCCTTGTCGGCGAACTTCTCCATGGATTCCGGATCCGGGCCGATAAAGACAATGCCGTTTTCCCGGCAAAGTCCGGCGAAATGGGCATTTTCTGAGAGGAAGCCATATCCCGGATGTATGGCCTGGGCTCCGGTCATAAGGGCAGCCGAAATGATCTGGCTCTCATTCAGGTAGGACTCCGTCGCTTCGGGCCCGCCGATGCAGACCGCCTGGTCTGCCAGAGCCGCGTGGAAGGCCTCCCGGTCTGCCGTAGAGTAGACCGCAACCGTTGCGATGCCCATCTCCTTGCAGGCGCGGATGATTCGCACCGCGATCTCACCGCGGTTGGCAATCAGGATCTTCGAAAACATCAGACGCCTCCTGTGATGGCAAAAGAAAAATCTGCGGAAACGCAGAGGCGGTCTTCCACCTTGATGGTTCCGCTGCAGAAGTAGAACATTCCTCTGGATCTGGTGACATGGCATCTGGCCGTGACTCGATCACCGGGCCTGACCGGAGCGCGGAACCTGACATTGTTCAGTCCCGTGTAAACCGGCAGTTTGCCTTCTTTTAGGCCCTCTTTCATGAGAACACAGGCCGACTGGGCCAGGATCTCGCAGAGAATCACACCGGGGACAATGGGATTTCCCGGGAAATGCCCCTTTAAGAAAAACTCATCCCCGGTCACATGGTAATGGGCGACGGATTCCCCGTCGATCAGCTCCGCATCATCCAGCAGAAGCATATGGTCCCTGTGAGGGATCATCTCCATAATTTCTTGACGATTCATAATCACTCCATGACAAAAAGCGCTGTTCCATACTCAACCAGCTGTCCATTGGAGGCGCAGATTTGTTTGATCACCCCGTCCTCCTCTGCGGTCACCTCGTTGAGCAGTTTCATAGCTTCGACGATGCAGAGTGTCTGTCCCTTTTTGACATGATCTCCGACGGCAACGAAGGGCTTGCCGTTCTCCTCCGCTGCCGCATAGAAAATCCCTACCAGAGGCGAAGTGATCGTCTTGCCTGCGGATGCAGCCGCATCCGCTCCCTCTTTCTTCTGCATTTTTCCTGTATCACAAGCTGCCGGGTCACCGGCAGTGCCAACCGAAGGAAGGACGGAAACAAGCTCGCTGCCGCGCTCTAATCGAACTTTTGTCTCATCATTGGTGATCTCAAGACCGGTCAGATCCAATTCCTTCATCAGACCGGCATACTTTCTGATTTCCTTCTCATTCATCTTATTTCACCTTTCTGAATGCCAGGCAGACATTATGGCCTCCAAAACCAAGAGAGTTGGATAAAGCCAGGGTCAGATTCTCCTGCAAAGCCTGGCCTGCGACATAATTGAGATCACAGTTCTCGTCCTGCTCCATCAGGTTAATAGTAGGAGGAACGATTCCCTCCTCCAGGGCAAAGAGAGAGGCCAATGCCTCCACAGCACCGGCGGCCCCCAGCATGTGACCCGTCATGGATTTGGTAGAGGAGACCCAGGGCTTTCTGGCATTTGCGTCGCCAAATGCCGCGTGAACCGCCTTGCACTCCACCAGATCATTCATAGGGGTTCCGGTTCCGTGCGCGTTGAGATAGACATGATCTGCCTCCGTATAACCCGCCTCTCGCATAGCATCCTCCATTGCCTTGGCAGCGCCGCGGGCATTGGGCTCCGGGGAAGTGATATGGTAGGCGTCACAGGTGGTTCCATATCCACAGATCTCACCGTAGATTCTTGCTCCGCGGGCTCTGGCGTGTTCATATTCCTCAAGCACCAGTGATACCGCACCCTCTCCTATGACAAAACCATTGCGCCGCTTATCAAAAGGCAGAGAGGCTGCATTGGGATCCGTGGAAGTGGACAGAGCCTTCATATTGGCAAAACCAGCAACAGATGACGGACAGACAGCCGCCTCGGTTCCACCTGTAATGACAGCATCGGCATAGCCATGACGAATCAGGCGCATGGCCTCTCCGATCGCGTTAGAGGCTGAAGCACAGGCAGTCACTGCCGGCATGGCCGTCCCTCTGCAGTCGTGGCGGATTGCAATCATACCGGCGGCCATATTGCAGATCATCATAGGAACAAAGAGGGCGGAGACACGCCTGGGGCCTCGCTCCATAAGATTTCTGTGCTCCCTCTCGAAGGTCTCGATGCCGCCGATTCCGGTTCCGAAGAGAACAGAGAACCTGTCAGGATTGACCTTGCCCTCGATTGCGGAATCCTCTGCCGCTTGCTGGGCCGCGGCCACGGCGAACTGGGTGAAGCGATCCGTTCTTAAGATCTCCTGCTTCTCTAAGTACCGTCCGGGGTCAAAATCCTTAACCTCTGCGGCCAGAGTCGCCTTGAAGCCTTCCGGGTCGAACTGGGTGATCCTGGCAATACCGTTCTTACCTGCCTTCATGGCCTCCCAGGTCTCGCTGACACTGTTTCCCAGAGGGGTGATGGCCCCCATCCCGGTTACTGCCACTCTTCTATCTTCGCTCATTGCTTCCTCCAAAATATCTTCAACTGATCTGTCTCCGTGATGATCACAGATTGCTCCGCGCTTCGCGCTCTCGCAATCCTCCCTACATTCGCATTCCCGCCCTGCTTCGCATGGCTTCATGCTCATGTAGGGCACGTCTCGAATCATGAGCGCCTGAACACGCAAGCGTGTCATGCGCAGGGAAATTTCAACGATTCTGTCTCCGTGATGATCACGGATTGCTCCGCGCTTCGCGCTCTCGCAATCCTCCCTACATTCGCATTCCCGCCCTGCTTCGCATGGCTTCATGCTCATGTAGGGCACGTCTCGAATCATGAGCGCCTGAACACGCAAGCGTGTCATGCGCAGGGAAATTTCAACGATTCTGTCTCCGTGATGATCACGGATTGCTCCGCGCTTCGCGCTCTCGCAATCCTCCCTACATTCGCATTCCCGCCCTGCTTCGCATGGCTTCATGCTCATGTAGGGCACGTCTCGAATCATGAGCGCCTGAACACGCAAGCGTGTCATGCGCAGGGAAATTTCAACGATTCTGTCTCCGTGATGATCACGGATTGCTCCGCGCTTCGCGCTCTCGCAATCCTCCCTACATTCGCATTCCCGCCCTGCTTCGCATGGCTTCATGCTCATGTAGGGCACGTCTCGAATCATGAGCGCCTGAACACGCAAGCGTGTCATGCGCAGGGAAATTTCAACGATTCTGTCTCCGTGATGATCACGGATTGCTCCGCGCTTCGCGCTCTCGCAATCCTCCCTACATTCGCATTCCCGCCCTGCTTCGCATGGCTTCATGCTCATGTAGGGCACGTCTCGAATCATGAGCGCCTGAACACGCAAGCGTGTCATGCGCTCATGATTCTTTCCGCTTGATCATCACATCCCGATCCCGCCATCAACACGCAGTACTTCTCCTGTGACATAGGGGGCTTTAAGCAAATAGGACACGGCGTCCGCCACATCCTGAGGCCTTCCCATCCGCCCCATGGGAATCATCTGTACCATAGGATTCTCTTTCTGATCCCGTGTCATATCTGTGGCGATGAAACCCGGGGCAACTGCATTACAGCGAATCCCTTTCGCAGCCAGCTCCTTGGCCACCGTCTTGGTCAGACCGATCAGTCCCGCCTTAGAGGCCGCATAGTTGGCCTGACCGGGATTTCCCATCAGACCCGTGACAGAACTGATATTGACAATGGCCCCTTCTCTCTGGCGCAGGAAAAGACCGGATGCATGCCGGATCATGTTAAAAGCGCCCTTGAGATTGGTATCCACAACCGCGTCGAAATCCTCTTCCTTCATACAAAGAATCAATCCGTCTCTCGTAATCCCCGCATTATTTACCAGAATCTGAAAGCCTTCGAAGTCCTCTCTGACCCTGCTTACCAGTTCTTTGGCAGCAGCGAAGTCCGCCACATCACACGGATAAGCTCTGGCCTTTACGCCGTAGTTTTCATGGCAGAAATTACAAACCGCCTGGGCCTTGTCGGCATTTCCTGCATAAACGGCCGCGATATTGGCCCCTTCCGAGGCCAGTCTTTTGGCAATGGCCTCTCCCAGTCCTCTGGAAGCTCCTGTCACAAGAGCCGTCTTCTCCTTGATCATGCATTCTCCTCCAGCATCTCCCGATAGGAAACCGCCTTGACATCAGCGGAAATTCTATGAATCATGTTGGTCAGCGTTCTTCCAGGGCCAATCTCCACGAAGGTGTCAACACCCGATTCCATCATATTGCGAACCAGCTGCTCCCAGCGAACAGGATTGCAGAGCTGGGACGAGAGAAGCTCGGTAAAGTTCTCCCCGTAGGGTTGAGCTGTCACATCCGAATAGAGGGGTATGGCCCCAATCGGACTCTTCTCCAATTCCTCATCAATTGCACTGGCGAAAGGCTCCCTGGCTCCCTCCATAAAAGGAGAGTGGAAAGCGCCTGCCACCTTAAGAGGCACAGCCCTTCCGCCATTCTCCCGAACCTCTGCCATAAATTTCCTCATCTGATCCGCCTGGCCCGCAACAGAAATCTGACCTGGACAGTTATAGTTAACAGGATAGACCTGGCCGAAATGTCCTGCCAACTCTTCCACTTTCTCGGAGGACAGCTTCAGAACAGCCACCATAGAGGTCCTGACCCTGTCGGCGCAAGCCTGCATGAGTTCCCCACGCCTCATAACCAGCCGAAATCCCGCCTGGATAGAGTAATACCCGGCAAATGCCGCAGCGGCAACCTCTCCCAACGAAAAGCCGGCGACGCAGTCGGCCTGCAGGCCTCTCTCGGCAAGGGCCTCGGCCGCCGCTAACTCCATGGCATAGAGACAGGGCTGCGTATTGCTGGTAACCCTCAAATCCTCGGCGTTTCCCCCGAAGCACATAGCCGAGGTACCGGGCCGGATTTCATCACAGACAGCGAAGATATTTTCTGCCGCTTCGGAAGTCTGCGCAAGATCTGCCCCCATACCGGGGTACTGATCCCCCTGTCCGGAAAAGACAAATGCTACTTTAGCCATGCGCTTGCTCCTTCCAGAACTTTCTCTGCGCCAGTTACCACATCGGTAATGATGTCGGCTGCCGGCTCTTCCCTCTTGACCATGGCTGCGATTTGTCCGCAGAGAAAGGATCCCTCATCGAGGTTGCCGTCCTGTACAGCCTTGCGCAGGGCGCCGGTACCCAGCGCTTCAAGCTGATCCTCAGGCAGATCGGAGAACTCTTTTTGGGCATATTCCCGGGCGAACCTGGTGCGAAGGCTCCTGACGGGATGCCCCAGCTTCTTTCCTGTCACCATAGTACACAGGTCATTGGCCTTTAAGACTTGCTCCTTGTAGACAGAAGAAATGGTGCATTCTTCCGCAGAGAGAAAACGAGTCCCCATCTGTACGCCGCAGGCTCCCAGCATGAGAGCGGCCGCGAAGCCCCGGCCATCGGCAATACCACCGGCTGCCAGAACAGGCAGGTCTGTGGCGTCCACGATCTGCGGAACCAATACCATCGTTGTCAATTCACCCACATGACCGCCGGACTCTCCCCCCTCAGCGATGAGAGCCGCGGCCCCGATGCGGGTCATAAGCCTGGCCATAGCCACAGAAGCGACGACGGGGACGACCTTAATGTCTGCTTCCTTCCAGGCCTTCATATACCTGGAGGGGTTGCCGGCGCCGGTGGTAACAACAGGTACTTCCTCCTCGATGACGAGCGCGGCAATGTCTGCCGCAAAGGGGCTCATCAGCATGATGTTGACGCCAAAAGGCTTATTCGTCAGTTCCCTGGCAATTTGAATTTGCTCGCGGACATAGTCTGCCGGAGCATTCCCCGCTGCAATGATGCCCAACCCACCGCCATTGGAGACAGCGGCGGCCAGCTTTCCATCTGCAATCCAGGCCATACCGCCCTGAAAGACGGGGTACTCGATGCCAAGAATCTGACAAATCTTAGACTGCTTCATGAACTCAACCCTTCTTGGACTGGATGAACTTATCAAGATCGGCGATCGTTGCAACCGGTTCTTCCAGATCAATCTCAACGCCGAGTTCATCCTCAAGACTCATAAGCAGATCAACCGTATCCAGCGAGTCAATCCCCAGATCTGCAAAAGTACTCTCCGGTTTGATGGTAGACGGATCCACACCGATGCGGTCGGCAACTACTTTAGCAATAACGTCAAAATACATGTTCAAATCCTCCATATGAAATCTGTTTTCGGTAAGATGACCACTAAGTTCCTGACAGCTCATTTCCATATCAGCCGGGAAAGAGACGATCCTCTCGATGCAGGGTATTCCTCGCATTTTCACCAAACAGCCCCATCAGCGGTCAGTCTTTATCTTAGATATTCCCTGTTCCCCTCGTGCCCCTTTTCTGTTCCAAAAGCGTTCCAAAAGTAGGGCTATTCTGTGAAATTTGAACAGCTTTTTGATCTTGTAACATTCCATTTACTCCCTCTCTTTCTTCCAAATATCCTGTCTTACAAGTCGCAGTTAGAGAAAAAGGGTTGTATTTTAACCCAGTCTGGAAAAAGCGCAACAAAAAAAGAGTGTCCCGGCATTTCTGCTTGGACACTCTTTTATATTGTACCTTCCTGTCTTATTTCATTCTTCTTTTCTTTCCGAACAAGATACTGATACCTGTCAGACTCAGAAGCAGAATACTTCCGTAAATCAGAAGGTTTCCCAGGTCACTTGTCTTAGGTGCCTTGGAGGTCTGCCCTGTCTTTACCTTAACAACTGTATTTGGCTTATCCAGAGTCTTGGACTGCTCTGGTGTTTCGGGCTGCTCCGGTGTCTTGGACCGCTCCGGTGTTTTGGGCTGCTCCGGATTCTTAGGCTGCTCCGGTGTCTTCGAATTGATCTCCGTATTGGTGATTAGAATCTTATAACCAAGCTCACTGGAGTAACTGGTTTTGTAACCCTCTACGGGATCCTCTTCCACCTTATAATCGATCTCATGACCATCCACAGGATCATATCTGCGCAGACCGCCATCAAATACATATTTCCAGTTGTTCGCCCTGCTCAGTGTTGCAGTCTGTTTCACCCGGCCATCCGCCAGCAACCGAATGGTCGCGGAAGCGCCCTCTTTTCCGACCCATTTCTTGATTACTTCAAAACCGACTTCCTCATTATTGGTATTGGTAATCACAAAACCTGACTTGGCATCCCCTGTAATCTTTGTATCATAGGTAGCCCCTTCATTTTCGTTATCTTCCAGTTGGTAGTAGGCTTCCTTCAGCTTGTAGGCAATCTCATGACCATCCTTCTCATCGTACTTAGGCACATTTTCAAAGACATGAGTCCAGCCATTATCCCTGGTCAGGTCTACACTGCCTGCCTGCTTATCGTCTCCCATCAATATAACATGAACTAATCGAGCCTCTTTCCCAATCCATTTCTTGGTCACATGAACCGAAAAGGTCTCGACATTGGTATTCTTAATCTGAAAGCCGTCTTTGCTGTTCCCCAAAACGATACTCTTATAGCCGGGGACCGGCTCCTCTTCCACAGTGTATCTGATATACCCCGTATCATCCGTTTCAGGGATATCTTTAAAGCTGCTTTTCCATGAGTTCGCCTCATTCAGGACAAGTCTTCTGCCGGTATCCTTTCCATCGCCAAGAAGCTTAACTGTAACAGAATCTTTCTTGGGTCCCACCCAGATCTTTTGAACATCTACAGCAGTCTTGTTCACAACTTTTCTCGGAGTATTCTCCTTGGCATACACCCTTGCACCTGAAGACGGGAAGATACTCCCAATTGCCAAAAGCAGACACAATAAGCCCCCTATAAGCTTGCCTATTTTCATTTTTCCCCCTTCCCTTTCCTATGAGATATTTCTCATATCTGCAGGGTCACTGTCCTGACCCAGCCAAAAGGATTAACCTTTTAGGGACAGAGAAAATAACAAAAACTTGGAAAGGAGGTAATTCTCATGTCAAATACGAAAAGAACAGGACAAACAGCCCTTTATGAGCGTTTAAGTAGAGATGATGAAATGCAGGGAGAAAGCAATTCCATCACCAATCAAAAACAGCTACTTGAAAGTTATGCGAAAAGAAACGGCTTTGTAAATATCTATCACTATACCGATGATGGAGTAAGCGGAACAACCTTTGATAGAGAGGGATTTCAGAAAATGATAAAAGCAGTAGAAGAAAACAAAGTATCTACTGTGATAGTAAAAGATATGAGTAGGTTTGGCAGAGATTACCTTAAAGTAGGCTTTTACACCGAAATACTTTTCAAAGAAAAGGGAGTAAGGTTTATCGCCATCAATAACGGAATAGATAGCGAAAAACAAGCAGAAAGCGACTTTACCCCATTTCTAAATATTATGAATGAATGGTATGCAAGAGATACCTCAAGAAAAATACAATCCATCTTTAGAGCAAGAATGGAAGAGGGTAAAAGAGTATCACCAAGCGTTCCATACGGCTATTATAGAAATCCTAAGAACAAACAGGAGTTACTTGTCGATAAAGAGAGTGCAAAGGTCGTAAAACGCATTTACAGGCTTGTAATAGAGGGATATGGAGTAACACATATAGCAGACATATTAACCAAAGATAAAGTCCTTATTCCGTCAGCCTATGCCCAAATACATTACCCCGAAAATAACCATAGCTCAAAGAAAAGAGGAATAGAAGACCCGTATTTTTGGACACCGACCACAGTAGGTTATATCTTAGAAAAAAGAGAATATATGGGTCATACTGTACTTGGTAAAACAATATGCCTTGATTACAAAACTAAGAAACGCAGAAAGGCAAAAGAAGATGAACTCATTATCTTCAAAAACACCCATAAAGCCATCATTGACGAAGAAACATGGAATAACGCTCAAAGGTTAAGAAAAACAGTGAGAAGAAGTCCAAAGTACGGAACAACCTCACACCCCTTTACAGGACTTTTAATCTGTGCAGATTGTGGAGGTAAATTAAGTTACAGAGAGCCGGCAGAATATAAAGAAAAGAAATATGATTGTGATTATTGCTTTGTATGTCAACATTACAGACACAGAAAAGGCTCTTGCAGTATGCACTACATCAAGGTAAAAACAGTGAATGAAATTCTCCTAAAATCAATCAAAGAAATCACAGATTTTGCAAAAGAAGAAAAGCAAGAATTTCTAAAAGTGATGAACAAATTATCCGATGAAAAAAGGGAAGAAAAGTATCAAGATGATAAAACGAAATTAGAAAAATTATCTTCAAGAAATGAAGAACTAACAACCCTTATTACAAAGCTATATGAAGACCATGCACTTGGAAAAATTCCCGCAAAACACTTTGATAGATTATTTAATATCTATGACACGGAGCAACAAGAATTAGAAAAGCAAATACAGTATTTTGAAGATGAAATAGAAAGCTATCATCAGAGAAAAGTTGACACCGATAAATTCCTAAAGATGATAGAAAAATATACCGATATTGAAGAACTGACAGTCCCAATGATAAATGAGTATATAGAAAAAGTTGTAGTCCATGAAGCCACAGGGGGAAGAAAAGGAAAAGATAGAAAACAACAAGTTGATGTGTATTTTAACTTTATAGGCAACTGTCAAGTACCACAAAAAGCCGATATAGAAAAAATGGCTTAAAAATGGTATAATATTGTTAATTATTTAGAGAGAAAAATTAGAATTTGTACACAGGATGGATTAGACTAATGAATATACATGAATTTGGAAAAGGTAATGAACAAGCAATTCTGCTGATACATCCTTCTGTTGTAAGATGGGATTATTTTGAACATTTAATTCCGCTTCTCAAAAACAAATATCATCTGATTATTCCGGCTCTTCCCGGATATGATTCTGAGGATGAAAGTGACTTTACAAGCATTGAGAAGATCGCTGCCGAATTGAATGAGTGGCTTCAGGCTGAAGAGATTGCCGAATTGTATGCAGTATATGGGTGCTCGATGGGCGGCTCCGTTGCTTTAATGGTAACGCTTGGACAACTTATTCCAATCAGACACTGCATTATGGACGGAGGCATTACACCATATCAGCTACCATGGCTTGTCACACGCTTTATTGCCTTGAGAGACTATCTCATGGTGATGCTGGGCAGGACAGGTGGAGTGCGCTTGCTTGAGAAGGCTTTTGCTACCGATGAATATTCGAAGGAAGATCTTCAATATGTTGCAGATGTTTTGAAGTGCTCCAGTAGAAAAACGTTATGGAGAACTTTTGACTCATGCAACAACTATAAGATTCCACAGCCCATTCCGAAGGTCGATACGCAAATGCATTACTGGTATGCCGATGGCGAAGAAAAGGAGCGAAAACTTGATATCGCCTACATGAATCAGCATTTTCCGCAAACAGAATTCAAGGTTTTGCCTAAACTGGGGCATGCAGGTCTTGTTTTACTGAAACCGGATTTATTTGTGACAATGATAAACGAATTGTTTTGAGACAGACAAATTGCAGTTTGTCGAAGTAAAACAATTAAATACAAGCTATAACATAGCAGTTCACGAAACAGTAAATCAAATCGGTTTACTGTTTTTTCTTTACTAAAAATCAGAAAGGAGAACAGAAAATGAAAAATATAGATGAAAAAATCTTAATGGCAGAAGAGGAAATTAAGCAGTTACAAAACAAAAGAAAAAAACTCATCAGTCAGCAGAAACAGGAAGAACGAAAGAAAAGAGATAAAAGGCTTTATGAAAAAGGAGCAGTTTTTGAAAGTATCTTTAACGAAAGCAAGGATTTTACCAAAGATGAATTTTATCAGCTAATTACATTCCCAAATATCAAAGAAGCAATAAATGAAAAAATCCTAAAAATCATGGAGAAAAGAGAAAAAACGGAAGAAGAAAACATAGAAAAACAAGAGAAAGTAACGGAAACAGAGCAGTAGTCCCTTGTTTACAAGGGCGCATTTATACACCCTAAAGGGTGTGTGCGTTCTCCGAAGGCTCTTGCAGAGAGCATATCAGCTAAAGCTGATACAGGGGAGCTACACTCCCCTACGGAAATAAATTTCCTACCCCTTGTGTACTTACCAAAAGAAACCGGATAAAAAACAATCCGATTTTTTTAGTAAGTCTTATCCATCGCCACTGTATCCACATCAGAAAAAGAGAGGAGGTTTTAGCTATGGCGATATATCATCTTAGTATAAAGATTATCTCAAGAGGCAAAGGCAAAAGTGCGGTTGCAGCAGCTTCTTATCGAAGTGGCGAAAAGATAAAAAACGAATATGACGGCATAGTCCATGACTTTACAAGAAAAGGCGGAATAGCACATACAGAAATCCTATTACCACAAAACGCACCACAGGAATTTTCAGACAGAGGAACGCTATGGAACAGTGTAGAGAAAATAGAAAAAAGTAAAAACTCACAGCTTGCAAGAGAAATAGAAATCGCCTTACCCAAAGAATTAAACAGGGAAAAACAGATAGAACTTGTAAGAGAATATGTAAAAGAAAATTTTGTAAAAGTCGGTATGTGTGCCGATATTGCTTTGCACGATAAAAATGACGGGAATCCACACGCTCATATCCTATTAACTATAAGACCGTTAAATGAAGATAAAACATGGGGAGCAAAATCAAAAAAGGAATATATCCTTGATGAAAACGGAGAAAAAGTAAAACTCAAAAATGGCAATTACAAAACAAGGAAAATAAATACAGTCGATTGGAACGAGCAAGACAAAGCGGAAGAGTGGCGAAAGACATGGGCAGATATTACAAACAAATATCTTGAAGAAAATAGCATACAGGAAAAAGTAGACCATCGTTCCTATCAAAGACAGGGCATAGAAGAAATACCGACCATTCATTTAGGAGTATCAGCAAGTCAAATGGAGAAGAAAGGTATAGCCACCGACAGAGGAAATATCAATCGGGAAATCAGAAAACAGAATAGGCTATTACAAGAAATCAAGTTAAGAATAAAAGCCTTAATGAGATGGATAAGGGGAATTGGAAAAGAAGAAAAAGCAGAAACTGATAAACTCAAATCCACCCTCCCACCCAAAGAAAATTTGCTATCCGTTTTTGAAAATCTTATCCGTAAAAATGCAGATAACCATAATACAGATTTAGAAAAATACATCGAAAGCTATCAATTCTTAAAAGAGAAAAACATTATTTCCTTATCTGAACTGAAAGAAAGTATAGTTACTTTAAGAGATAAGAATTACAAGACCACAAGAGCCATTAAAGATACTGAAAAGAAAATAGATGGTAAAGTACAGCTTATTGACCAAGCCGAGAAATATTTGAAGTATAAGGACATCTACAAAGCCTATACGAAATTAAAGAAAATAAAACAGGAAGATTTTTATAATGAGCATACGGCGGAGCTTATTCTATTTGAAAGTGCAAGGAAACATCTCAAAGAGCATTTAGGGGAAAGTAAGACCTTAAATATATCCAAATGGAAATCGGAACTTACCACTTTGAAGAAAGATAAAAAGAGCCTATATAGTCAAATATTAGAAATACGAGAAGAAGTAGAGCATGCTGAAAAAGTTAAGACTTGTATTGAACAGTTACAGGAACATTCAAAGCAACTAACACAGGTAAAACGGAACGAGTTAGACCTATAAAATCAAGCGAAAAAATGGTATAATATTAGACAAGTATTTGATTTTGGAGGTGCTTAAATTCATGGATGAAAGAGAGAAAATCATTCGTTTATGGTTTGATATGTGGCTTACACAACAAGACTTAGGAATAGATGATATTTTTTTGGATGATGTGATTTATATTGAGAGTTGGTGTCCTAAGTATGAAAATCGGCAAACAGTAAAGCACTGGTTTAATGAGTGGAATACAAGAGGAAAAGTTCTTGCGTGGGATATAAAGCAATTTTTTCATAAGGATAATCAAACTATTGTAGAATGGCACTTCAAAAATAAAATGAATGAGGGGAAAGTTGAAGAATTTGACGGTATCTCTTTGATTGTTTGGACAGCCGATAATAAGATAAAAGCGTTGAAAGAGTTTGGTTGTAATTGTAACAACTACAATCCTTACAAAGAGAGTGAAACACCATTATTTAGAGATGAAAAAGTAAATTGGTTTTGAGGAGATAAAATATTGATGGAAAGTAGACCTGAGTTTGACAAAATTACATCGTTTGATGAATTTACTAAATACTATTGGTATCGTGAAGAACTTTCACAGATATGCAAGTCATTAGGATTAGAATATAGAGGCACAAAACAGGAACTCAATTATATTATTGAGCAATACTTTAAGGGCAATTTGATTAAAAAATCATCAATAAAAAATGAAAAGAAGCAAGTGGAAAATATTACTTTAGATACACCATTACTTGAATGTGGTTTTTCTTTTAATGCAAAGTTCAGAGAATATTTCGCTGTTTTAACAGGTATCTCACCATTTAAATTTACTGCTGATATGGCAACAGTTTGGAGAAAAGTAAAAAGAGAAAATGATTTGAGTTTTACAATTCAAGATATGCTAAAAGTTTATTATGGGAAATCAGATTATGCAAAGTATGATAATTCGGTTTGTCAATGGAATCAATTTTTAAAGGATTTCTGTGCAGACGAAAATAGTTGCAACTACTCAAACAAATTAAAAGTAGCTTCTATTCTTTGGAAAGAAGTCAGAAATTCAAGAAATGAAAAAATTTATTCAAAGAATCTTTTGACTGAATATGCCGATAAAATAAAAGAGTATTGCAAGTAGGATATTTTTAGCTTGCTAAACTAACAATTCAATAAAAGCTAACACGAAAGCAGTAAATCAAAAAGGTTTGCTGTTTTTTCTTTGCTTAAAAACGGAAAGGCGGACACATGGAAGAAGAAAAAAGAGTAATAAAAGAACCACAACATAAACAGTTAATAATGGATATTGGAAAAATAAAATACACCGTAAACCTACATTTCAAGCAAGGTACAGGGGAAACATACAAGGATAAAATACTAAAGCTAATCAAGAGAGAAACAGAGAAGATATAAATTTATCAAAAAAAATTTTGTTTATGTCCTTGACAAATCTTCCCAAATGGTTCAATTGTTCTTTAAAAAAACATATTTAAGACATAATATATTAAAAAAGCGCCAAAATCAAATGTTATGATTTCGGCGTTGACTACACATTTTCTCTAAAATACCTTCTGAGCCTTCAGGATACCATCCGCAAAATCTGGTTCCGCACCACAATCCCTCTCCAAAAAGAAACGGCTCTCACTGTAACAATATCGGCCGCCCTCGATCGGGCAGATCTCACTCCCTGCTCACGCAGGCGCTTGAGCATCAGGCGGCTGTCATCATAGAGAACTTCGGACTTGGAGGCAAAGAGATAAATCGGGGTACAGCCTGTGAAGAATCCCGTCCTTTACACATGAAACTGATATATTCCGAATGATCTCTAACTGCGGAGAGATCCGAGATAGGCAAGGCTTTCCTTGGGATATCTGGCAAAACCATTCTCCCGGTCCACAGCAATCAGTCCGAAGGTCATGGCGAAGCCTCTCTGCCACTCAAAATTGTCCAGAAGGCTCCAGTAGAAATATCCCTTCACCGGCAGGCCCCTGGCGATACATGCGGCGACACTCTCTGTCGCGCGGTCAATATAGACGCGGCGGACAGCATCATCCTCCGTGGCGATTCCGTTCTCTGTGACAATCAGATCTCCATGAAATTTCTCTGCCACCCTGGCAAGAACATTACCGATTGCCTTCGGATAGTTCTCATAACCCATCTGTGTAAAGGAAACCGCGTCCTTCGCATCCACACTTCCGCTCTCGTCGAAGCACTTTCTGGTGTAACACTGACATCCCAGGAAATCATCCTCCTCAATAAAGGGAAGATAGTGTAGGAATTCATCTGCCCACTCGGTCTCGGCATAGGCTTCGCCTCCCGGATAGGCCTGCAGATCGTGCAGGGAAAGGGTCAGTCCAACCTTGATCTCAGGCGCAAGCTCTCGAATAACCTTCTTTGCCGCCAAATGTGCCTTCATGACAATCAGATCTCCTGCAGCGCTTCCCGGTGAGACGAAAGTCGCCACCTTTCTTGGATCCTGAAAACCGAATGCGGCTGCGCTGTCCATTGCGGCGGCCATCATGTCCGACTGCATGTTGATGCCGACCTGTACATCCCCCGCCTTCTTCTGCATGCTCTCCGCCTTCTCCTTATTGGTCATGGCCGCATGCCGCATCCGCTGCATCATGTCCTTCATCAGCGCCTCCAGCTGGATACGCATATTGGCTTCATTAATGGTGCAGATATACCTGACTTTACCGGCAAGAGCGGGCAGTACATAGCGCACATAGCGTTCAAAGCGGCCAACCGTCTTCTCATCCTCCCAGCCGCCCTGTCGGATCAGCCAGGCAGGAGAGCTGAAATGATGCAGGGTCACAACCGGTTCTACTCCCTGGGCCAGACAGAAGTCAATCATCTCAATATAGTGGTCAAGCTCTTCCTGATCAAAACTTCCCTCCTCCGGCTCAATGCGAGCCCACTCAATGCTGAAACGATAGGCGTTCAATCCCGCTTCCTTTAAGAGCAGAATATCCTCCTGATAGCGATTATAGTGATCTACCGCCGCCCCTGAAGGCTCCGAGAACTGGGAGTGCTTTAAATGCTCCTGTATCCAGTAATCACTGTGAATGTTGTTCCCCTCCACCTGATGGGCCGCTGTTGCAGCACCCAGGAGAAATTTCTCAGAAAATCGCGCCATTTGCTCCTCCTTCTCACCTGATTCAAAACAATCGAATTCATGCGCCACAATCCTCTCCCGACAGACCGGATCACCCCTGTCCTGCCAGGGTTTCCCTTCGCTCATAACTTCCGGCTGCCAGTGTCTCTGTGGCTCCAGACGGGAAAATCACCTCTGTCTCTGCGGGAACTGTCACCGCAAGGAATAGTGCTTTCCGCCGTCCAGATCCAGTTCCCTCTATATCTTTGGACGGGACAGTCCTTTCCTGATCTCCTGTATCCCTGATCTCCCAGGTTACCCGGATCTCTCCCCGCGGACTCCGATAACTCCCGCTCACCTTACCTAGACGCTCATCGACAATCGGACGGATCTGAATTTGCTCAAAGCCCGGCGCCTTGGGCTGAATTCCCAGAATATACTCGTAATAGAAGCGTCCCACACTGCCGAAGGCATAGTGATTGAAGGAGACCATATTATCACCGGACATCTTGGTCTCATTAACGCTTCCGTCCGGCATCAGCCCATCCCAGCGCTCCCAGATGGAGGTCGCCCCTGCTTTGACCTCATACATCCATCCCGGACACTTCTCAGACAAAAGCAGATCATAGGCCAGCTTTTCCTCTCCTCCTTCTGCCAGCAGGGGCAGAAGATACTGGGTTGCGTAGAAGCCGGTTCCAATCCCCTCTTCTCTCAGCTTCCTAACCAGAGTCTGAAAGACTTTCCCATAGAGTTCCGCATCCCTGTCTGTCTTCTCTTCTGGCAGGAGACTTCCCAGATCACCCAGAACCAGAGCGAGCGCCATGACATAAGCCCCCTGGTAGTCATCCTTCATCTGTCCGTTCTTTTTGATGAAGGCCTGAATATAGGCCTCCCTGCTATCCCTGTATTGTTTTCCGTAACGGTCGGCGTCCTCTTTTTTCCCCAGCCTTTTGGCCAGTGCAGATAAAATCCGAAGATCATTGATCAAAAAGGCATTGGAGACCGGCCCATTATGCATAGCCATATAAGCCGTATCCTTACCCGGGGCCAGCCAGTCCCCCAGGTTTGGGGCAATCCACAGATTCTTCTTGCCCAGCAAGCCGCCCATATGAGATATCTCACAGTCCACATGAGCCCTGATGCTGTCATACTGTTCCCTTAAAGCTGCCTCGTCCCCGTACAGATCAGCGATCAGCCGGGGGAGAATGGTCACTGCATTGCCCCACCCCAGCATATTCATAAATCCGATCTTGCCGGGCCCGTCCGCCGGAACCACCGGGGAGACATACTTCTCTGCATGATCCATTTGCGTGTAACGGATATCCCGCAGGAATTTTTCCAAAAAGATCTTCGTATTAAAATTATACATGCCGGTGCGGGCAAATGCCTGACCATCCCCCGTATATCCCTCTCTCTCGTCCCGCTGGGGGCAGTCCGTGGGGACCTCAATGTAATTGCTCTTCTGACTCCACAGCTGATTTTGGTAGAGGCGGTCGACCAGAGGATTCCGACAGGTGAATCTTCCCGTCCGTTCCATATCCGTATACACTGCAAAGGCGGTCAGAAGCCCCTCCCGGTAAGGACATCCCGTCAACTCCACATAGCGAAAACCCATGTAAGTAAATCTTGGAAGATATGGCCTCGTCTCCCCTCCCTTATAATAGACCGTTTCCTGCTTTGCCTTGCGCAGATTGGCCGTGTAGAGAGTCCCCTCCGCTGTCAGCAGTTCCCCGTGACGCAGAGTGATCTTGGCCCCATCCGGCTGACCGCTCAAATAGCGCGGATCAATCCGGATCTGCCCGGCGAAATTCTGTCCGAAATCCAGAATGGTCACCTCCTGCCCGGCCTCATTTTCCCCATGTGAAATAACTGTGGGCAGCGGCATCTCCTCCTGACGTCTGGTCCGGGCAAGGGGAGCATCCAGATTCCCGGGAAGCGTCTGCTTTGAGGCAATTACCTTCCAGGAGGCCGGCCTGTGACAACCATGCGCATGGTAGATTTCTCCATCGTATAAGCCCGCATATTCATAGGGGCTCTCTTCTCCCACAACCGTATCCGGCGTACTGGAAAACACATCCTTGCTTCCGTCCTCATAAACCAGCTCCAGGATCCAGGCTGCCGCGGCGTGACTGCCGTAGATCTGCGTCTTATTCTCAAAGGTAAATCTCCCGCAGTACCAGCCCTGGCCCAGATAGACGCGCAGGCTGACAGTCTCTGAATCCGCCTTCTGAAAGAGGTCTGTCAGATCATATTCATTGACCTGCAGTTCTCTCGGATAATAAGTAAAACCGGGGGCAAAGAGAATATCTCCGATCTTCTCTCCGTTGAGTTCGGCTTCATAGACGCCCAGCGCTGTGATCGCAAGTTTTGCCTGCATAAGCTGCCTGTCTGCAGCAAGCCTGATCTCCTGGACAAAGACGTCCACCTGCCCCTCCACATAAGGAGTATCCGACTGGATCAGGCACTCGCAAAGTTCCTTCCAATCACTCATAAAATTCCTTTCTCTTCTGATTTTCTCTTTGCCTCGGCAGCCGTCTCCCCCAGATGGGTCTCTAGCCAGGCTCCACTGACCTGCAGGGATGAGATGGCATTCTTGTTCATCCATCCGTCATGCTGCTCCAGAATTACCGCCTGACAGGCATTCTCTTTTGCCTGTGCCAGAATTTTCCCCAGAGGCATATTCCCCTGTCCCAACTCCATCTCTCCGGATCTGCGGATAGATGCGGTGGCGCCTGCCGGTCTCGTTCCCCGGTCACACAGGTGCAGCAGACGCTGTCTTCTTCCCAGCTTCTCCATCCAGGCCAGGGGATCGGCTCCTGTCTCCGCGGGCCAGTAAGCGTCGAATTCGAATGAAACCAGCGCTGGGTCTGTCTCTGCAATGATCCGATCATAGGCAACCATCCCGGCGTGATCTTTCTCCTCTGCTTTGCAGGAATTCTCCCTGATTCGGACAAATTCACAGTTATGATTGTGATAAAGGAAGTCATAGCCCCGATCCGCAGCTGCCTGTCCGACCCGGTTGAGACGGGCGATCAGGTCTGTTAAGGCCACATCGTCCGAATAGTCGAAATGATACATTCCAGTCAGCACAATCCGCCTCGTCCCATAAGAGGCGGCCTCCTTCAAGACATCCTCCAGATTCTTCTCTAGCGTTCCCAGATCACTGTGCAGGGCGATGACAGCGAGTCCACTCTCAGCCAGCATCTCTTTCCAGGGAAGGTTCCCGCCAGCTCCCATGGCCATACCGGACAGTCTTGTAAAGAGCCGTATGGTCGCAGGCAGCTTATGGGTCATAAAGCGGTTCAACTCGATTCCTGCAAAACCGGCCTCCTTCACCGCTCTCAAGGCAGACATAGCCTCCTCTTCTGTCTTCACATTACTTCGCAGCTGTACCTGCTGTATTCCTCTTTGCATCCGCCACTTCCTTAACTCAAGATTTCTTCTTTGGAATTCCCTGCAGGACACGATTTAACTGCTTCACCGCTTCCTCACCAACTCCGCCCTGCTTCAGGAGAGAAACCATAGTCATCCGCCCCAGCATCTTCTGTAAAGCGGGGTTATCCTTGACACTGTCCGCCACATCTCCCCGGCTGGCAGAAGCCTGCTCCATCATAGCATTGATGACAGCCCCTGCCTGCGGATCCTCGCGGATCTCGCCCAGCTTATCCTGAACTGACCAGAAATCCGGATCGATTTCTTCCGCATCGAACCAGTTATCAACCGATCCGAGAGAAGAATTGAAGATATAGTCTGCATCCTTCCCATCCACCTTATGAATCCGCATCCCGTCTACCGTCGGCTGGCCACAAGCTGCTCCGCCTTCAATGTCTCCGAATCCTCTGGCTGCAATCCACTGACTCCCGACATTGGGGATAACAAAGTGAAAAACAGTATTTCCCCTTTGCTCAGCGACCTTGTTCCCATTCACATAGAGCGCAACCCGGGGTTGGTTGGAATAAACCGTAATCTTCGTCTCATCG
Organism: Lachnospiraceae bacterium AF51-6-b8A; assembly: GCA_027682585.1. Lineage (GTDB taxonomy): Bacteria > Bacillota > Clostridia > Lachnospirales > Lachnospiraceae > Shuttleworthia. Next base: position 260,169 of record JAQCZH010000002.1, read on the forward strand.
CTCTCGCGATTCTCGTATTTTTTGCCACAGAGATGCACAAAAGATTCCCTCTTGTTCCAGGCTGCCTTGTAGAGGTAGAAGGCATCCTTTCGATAGCTCCGGTCAAAGGTCACCAGCCCCTTCTGGTTCTCTCCGTGCCTGCCGCCCTCATCACGTCCATCGGCGGCAAAGTCAAAGAGGTTCCAGACATGGGTCGCCCAGAGCCAGGGACGTGCCTGTATCATCGCCAGGTTGTGTTCGTGGTAGAGAGCCTGATATCCCTCCGTATAATCGCTTCTGACGGGATCTTCCGCCTGGTAGGCCGGGTTGGCATCCGCGCCGTACTCGGAATATCCGATTGCCATCTGCGGATGATCTCTGTGGAATGCATCGAAGAAATGATCCGCCTCTTCCAGCTCTCCCACGTACCAGCCGAAGTAAAGATTGTAGCTGTTGACATCCGGCACCTCAAGCATGGGAGAATCGGTCTCTAACATAAAGACATTAGCCATCGTCGTCTTTCTGGTCGGGTCCATGCTGTGGGCTAAGTCATTTAAGGCCCTGTGATTGTCCAGCAGTTCTTCATTCACGACACTTGCCGCCGTTATCTCATTGGACAGACCCCAGACAGCAATGGAGGCGTGGTTGTAATTCTGAGCGATCAGTTCCCGCATCATCTGCAGGGTGCACTCCCGGCCCTCTGGCATAAACATGGTAATAAAAGGGATCTCAGCCCAGACCACAATTCCCTCACGGTCGCACAGGTCATAGAAGTACTGGGCATGCTGATAGTGAGCCAGCCGCAGGGTATTGGCTCCGATCTCCCTGACGAAGGCCATATTCTGATCCAGGACCGCTTTTGTAATGGCATTGCCCATTCCCTTGATATCCTGATGCATAGAGACACCTCGCAGTGGATAGGGATGGCCATTTAAGAGAAAGCCCTTCTGCGAATCAATATCGAAAGTTCGGCAGCCGAACTTTTCAGAAAGGGTCTCATCCGCAAGAGCCGCCACAACCGTATATAAATAGGGATCTTTGATTCCCTCCCAGCGGCGGGCATTTTCAATCCTCACCGTGCAGATCGCGTGTCCGCTCTCATCCGTTCTGACTTCCTCTTTCAGAATCGCCTGTCCCTCTCCATCCATAATCTGAAAGCGGACTTTCTGACCAAAAGCCGCAGATGTTCCCTGTTTAACCCAGGTCTCCAGAATCACATCCGCGTGTCCCAGGTCCAGATCCAGCAGGGGAGTGACCTTCAATCCGCAGGAGCCGAAATAGTCCCGGTCGAAGTGAACCTGAGGCAGGCTAAGAACCCTCACCGCCCGATAGAGACCGCCGTAGAAAGTAAAATCAGCCTTCTGCGGATAGACGCGGTCACTGTCCCCATTCTCGCAGGAAACAACGATTTCCAGTGTCTCTGTCTTCAGAAGCTCCTCCGTGATATCAATTCGAAAAGTCGAAAAGCCATTCTCATGATGGCATTTGCACGCCCCATTGACATAGACCTCCGCCGTATAGGCCGCCCCCTCAAATTCCAGGTAGACGCGGCCATTCTCGTATAACGGTATTTCTTCAGCCTGCAGGGCGCGCATGTACCAGCACTTGCCGCGATAATAATCATTGCCGCCATCCTGTCCGTCAACCGCATTCCAGGTATGCGGAAGGCTGACCGTCTCAGCCTCTGGCGTGACTGCTCTGATCGCCGCATCCTGTGCTGAGGAAGCGAACTTAATGAATTTCCAATTCTCACAAATCTCTACAGATGACATATCAATTCCTCCCTGCTGCTCCCACTGCGTTTCTTTTAGCCAGCGCCGCTCTCTTATCTGCAATATCCTTCTGAATCTGAACCATAGAAGCCTTGTCCAGCTTGCAGAAATGCATGGCGATCAAAGTGCAGACCCAACCAAGCATCGACAGACCATAGCGAAGGATAATACACATCCACAAAACAGAAGAGGTCAGTTTATCTCCCGGCTGAGGCATTGCAGTCGTATACCCGATCAGGGCTACTCCGCCTGCCGCAATCGCAGCGCTGAAAGAAGATACGATCTTGTCTATCAGACTGTATGTTCCTGTCACAACCGCTGGAATATACTTTCCGCTGCGATTCAGTTCATAGTCAATGATATCTGCCATAAATGCCGTATTGGCCATCGTAACACACATCTTAGATCCATTTCCCAGCAGATCCAGAGCAAGATACAGAATCATCGGAATGCTCATCATGATAGCAATCCGGCGCGTATCGCTCAGCGCAAGAAAAACAATCATCAGAGCCGTCACCGCCAGGCAGATCTTGGTCCAGGTGACGGTCGCCTCCTTATTGCCATACTTGCCCGCATATTTGGCCCCGAAGAATCCAAAGATAATAGAGGGGAGCATACTGACAACTCCCAGCATGGTGGACATGCTCATATTGCCAATCACAATACCGAACATCAGCGTGCTGACAATCGCCTGCGAGGAAGTCTGCTGGGCGATCTTATCGGACGCTGCCGCCGCAATATAGCATTTGAGCGGATTGTTATGAGCTAAAACCTCAGCCATGTCGCGAAGCTTCAGCTTCTCTCTCTGCTCTGTCAGCCCGGCGAAATTCTCCGGGATATCAATCTTGCGAACCGAGAGACAAACCGCCACCATCCCAAGAAAGGTAACCGCCAGGCACACATAGCAGGCTGCCGCCAGGAAAGCCTGATTGTATTTCCCTCCAAATTTTGGCAGGAGAACAACATTTAAGACCACCATCAGAGCCATGGGCACCACATACTGGAAGGCCGCCTGCCAGACGCCGATCATGGGCCGCTGTTTGGGGTCATTGGAGAGCAGAGCCGGTATGGTCTGCACTGTCATGTTGACGCAGGTATAGCCGACTACATAGAGCATATATAAAAGAATAAAAATTGGGATTCCATGACCTTTGCCGGATGCAAAGTTGAACAGAAAAAGCAGGGCAAAAGCCTCAATACACCAACCGCAGATAACAAGCACACGGATCTTCCCGTACCTGGTATTGACCCGGTCATAGACAAATGCCATAAGCGGATCTGTAATCGCGTCAAAAATACGGGTGAAGGTCAGAATATAGCCAACCGTCAGCGTTGCAATTCCATAGCCGATGTTGGCGGAATAACTGGCCAGTCCGACCAGGGAATAGATCCCCATACTCATCAGGGCATTCATGGCAAACAAAATCACCTGTGCTGTCCTGGCCCTTCGATAGACCGGCCTCTTTTCTCCTTCTGCCTGTAATACTTCACTCATTGCTTTTCCTCCCTCATTTCTTGAAAGTATCTTTGCTCTCATCAGGAGCATCCCTGCGGACGGCTCGATGTCATCTTCAAATAGATTATAGAAAGGCAATTCATAGACTACGTTCTAAAATTCGCTATAATGTTATTATATTCGTCAAAATTAATTTGGCGGTTTATCCAAAACTTAGCTCTGTTTTTTGTATATTCTGTCTGGTTTGGAGGCAATCATGAATGATCCCCTTCTGGCAAAAATTTCCTTCTTCAACGATATGGTTCAGGCAAGTTATCCCGCTTCTCTCTGGTCTTATGACGATCAGCTGGAAGAGGAAAATGCCCTCACACCGGGCGCTGTTCTCCGTCCCCGCTATTTCTCAGACGAGTACATTCTCAGTCAGCTCCTTCTTCGCAAAAGCCAGGGACAGCTGTCCCCCCTGATCCTGGAGTACCGCGTCGGCATTCGATGGATCACCGTCTTTGAGCCACTTTCACCTGCACCGGAGAATCCAACGAGGACGCAGACGGGCTCCTCCCCCTCTTCACAGACCGCCGTCAACCGCATCTGGTTTCTAGGTCCTTATCTCAGCGGGAATCTCTCGACGCACCTCCTGCGTAAAGGACTCCAGTCCTATGACCTGTCTCCCCATATCCAGCGGCAGATGCTGACTGCCTTCGATGAAATTCCCTCCGTCTCCCAGGATGCCCTCTTTACCTTAGCCATCCAGCTTCACCGTCTCCTGACGCATCAGACTCTTCCCCCCACTTCTATCCGCATCCTGTCTGCCGGCAAGCAATATTCTCCTGAAGCTTCCCGGAAGGCTTCTGAGAAGGAACTCTTGACACAAATGGTTCTGGGAGAGGCCAGATCCTCCTATCAGACCAGTCACAGCGGAATCCGCCAGAGTGAGCTTCTTCTGCTGGACAGCATTCGAAACGGGAATCTTGATTACAAGCAGCTTCTGTCCCACAGTATGCGCCTCAGCAGCGGGATCAAATCCATGAATGTTCCTCCCTTACGGCTTGCGCAAGACAGCGGGATCACCCTGTTGGCTCTGGTCAGCCGGGCCGCAATTGAGGGTGGACTCCCGGCAGATATTGCCTACGATATGAATGACCGTTATCTGGACAGTCTGGAACAAAGCCAGGATATTGAAGAAGTTCAGGCGGCGATCTCCGATTTCCTGGATGACTTTGTGCAGCGGATCTATCTGATCCGAAACTCTTCCGGGATCTCCCATGAAATCCTGGAAGTATGTCATTATATTGAAGCCCATCTCTCATCTGTCCTGACTGCTGCGAATCTTGCCCCCATATCCGGCTACAGCCCTTACTATTTCTCCGATAAATTCCAGCGCGAAATGAAGATCCCTCTGAGTGCCTATATCCGTGAGAAAAGACTGGCAAGAGCCGCCCGTATGCTCAAAGAAACAACCGCCGCCGTCACAGAAGTGGCGGCAGCGGTCGGAATGGAAAGCCGAAGCTATTTTTCTGTTTCTTTTAAGCGAAAGTATGGGATATCACCGGCTCACTATCGGAAAACAAGATAAGAGATCCTACAGGTCAAATGCCGGAATCGACGCGAAACCTCTCTGCAGATCCTCATCAGTTGGAATATAGTCTGCCATCTTCCCGTCATTATAGGATTCGTATGCCTTCATATCAAAATAGCCGGTGCCTGTCAGGCCAAATACGATATTTTTCTCCTCTCCTGTCTCTTTGCAGCGAAGCGCCTCATTGATCGCCGCGCGGATGGCATGGCTGGACTCCGGCGCCGGAAGAATTCCCTCCGTACGGGCAAAGAGCTCTGCGGCCTCAAATACAGAAGTCTGCTCAACAGAGACCGCCCTCATATATCCGTCATGATAGAGCTGAGACAGAACGGGACTCATTCCATGATAGCGCAGGCCCCCCGCATGATTGGGGGATGGAATGAAATCATGCCCCAAAGTATACATCTTGGCAATCGGTGTCACCATACCGGTGTCACAGAAATCATAGACATATCTGCCCCGGGTCAGCGACGGACAGGAAGCCGGCTCGACTGCGACAATATCATAATCCGCCTCTCCCCGCAGCTTCTCTCCCGCAAAGGGAGCAATCAATCCGCCCAGGTTCGATCCGCCGCCCGCGCAGCCAATGATCACATCCGGCTTGACACCCAACTTGTCCAGTGCCGCCTTGGTCTCCAGACCAATGATGCTCTGATGAAGCACGACCTGATTTAAGACAGATCCAAGCACATATCGATAGCCCTCAGACTGAACCGCGACCTCAACCGCTTCAGAAATCGCACAGCCAAGAGAGCCGCTTGTCCCCGGATGATCTGCAAGGATCTTCCTCCCTACTTCCGTCAGATCAGAGGGGGATGGAATAACGCTTGCGCCATAGGTCCGCATGACCTCTCTTCGGAAGGGTTTCTGCTCATAGGAGACTTTGACCATATATACCTTGCAGTCAAGGCCAAAGAAAGCGCATGCCATCGAGAGAGCTGTCCCCCACTGGCCCGCTCCGGTTTCTGTTGTAACCCCTTTCAGTCCCTGCTTCTTGGCATAATAGGCCTGGGCGATTGCGGAATTCAGCTTATGACTGCCGGATGTGTTGTTTCCCTCGAATTTATAGAAAATATGTGCCGGCGTATCCAGAGCCTTCTCCAGAAATTCAGCGTGAACCAGCGGCGACGGGCGATACATCTTATAGAAATGATAGATTTCATCCGGAATGGCAATCTCTCGATCCGTATTATTTAACTCCTGCTCAGCTAATTCCCGGCAGAAAATCCCCGAGAGTTCATCAATTGTCACAGGCTTTAACGTGCCTGGATTCAAAAGGGGCGCCGGCTTATTCTTCATGTCGGCGCGCAGGTTATACCATGTCTTAGGGATCTCATTCTCTTCCAGATAGGTCTTGTAGGGTGTCTTGATCTTTGCCATTGCGTCTCCTTTCTTCGATCTGCCAACAGATCGAAAACCCGGACATCTATGTCCATAAACCTGTGTCATACCGTGCGGACAGGTGCGGCAATGAAACAAAAAGACCCTCGTCCACTACGATACGTAGGGACAAGAGCCTGTACTCCTGCGGTGCCACCCTATTTGACGCGAACCCTTCGCGCCCACTCATGCATACGAACATATGCGGGATTTTGATCACGGAGATCCTGCTCCGTCTCACCTACTGAGTTTCCTGTTCGGCTCGCCCTCAGAAGCCCATTCAGAATACAATTCCTGTCGCCATCACACCATCGGCGGCTCTCTTGAAAGAATCGAGGCATTCCTACTATTTCTTCCTCACTGGTTTGTCGCTTACTATATCCTTTGGTCTCGAGATTGTCAACCTGTATTGCCCCGGACACGGATTGTATTGTTTCATGGCAGGATGGCATTTCCGTCACCACACGGAATGGAAGGCGTACAGCAAAATAAGGCTCATGGTAAACAGAGCCTCTATTCGCCAGCATTTTCTGCACGGAACCTTTGAACAGTTCCTTGGTCATCAGGAATGTGGTTTCAATATAATCCTCGATGCCTTTCTGTAATTGTTCAGTAAGTATGGATGGTAGCATACTGTAATCCCCCTAACGATCAATGAATTAATGACTGAATATCTGTGTTACATTCTTCAATAATATATTGCGGAATGGTTTCGTATTCACTTGGATTTAGTTGGAACAAGAAATCATTCTCAACATGGAATGTTTCATTAACAAATTTCTTTACCACAGCATTTTCATGATTCTTGTTGTACAAAATCCTATAAATCTGTAGCTTTTCATAATTGCTTCTACTGTTGTGATACGCATCGATTAGCGCTTGAATGTTCTGTGTCCTTAAATATTGCTGATGATAGTCAAAACCTTTAATGCATTTTCTGATTTCTTCTGTTGCATCAGCTATTTCAGAAGCGGTCATATCCCGGGTACCATTATCGTCTGGTATTGTTGGCACTTCTCTCCTATGAAACAAATTAGAAAGCAAATTCCAACCAAGACCCTTGTTGCCCTCTGCTTCATACAACCTTCTTAAAAAAACAGCCTTATTCAATACATCTATATCTGCCTCTATGTTCAAAAGAGCTATCTGTTTGAAAGACAGTATATCTGTTTTGGAAATTTCTTTCTCCTCAAGCACGCCATTTATTGTTGATAAAAATGCACCATGCGGAGCAGGATTGAAATTGTAGGGCATAGTTGCAATAACATCGATAACCGTGTTGAAGTCATGTGTCAGCAGCAAAACTGTTCTATTCCTAAGGCATCTTTCAGACAGAAACAGCATATTTAATAATGCAAATTTCTTATTTCCATCAAATGAGGTTATCGGATCATCCAAGATAACCATATCAGGATCCTCTTTAAGCGTACTGAACATAAACAATGCAAGTGCAAGAGCATTACGTTCGCCATAGCTAAGATGACTTTTTACGGAAGAAACTTCAGTATCAACTGAAGTCGGCCGTAGCAAAAGTTTATATTTGTGTTCTGCTGTTTCTTCTATAGAAACAGCATACTTGTAACCTGCACATTTCAAAAAATCATTGATAGCGGTACTGTTCTCTTTAATTGCTCTTTGTATTAGCCGATTCTGCTGATTTACTTCGCCTTGCAATCTTCCTGCTTTTTCGATAATGCGGTGAAGTGATGCATTTATTACATCAATTTTGCTTCGCATCTGATCAGACTGGAGATGTCCAAACAGTTCCAAATTAATTTCATAGCTTCGCAACTCATCAACTATTCTATCAACATCCTTCAAAGAATTGAAGCCCAATTTCCTAATGCCCTGCAACAGTACAAGCACCGAATTCACTTGATCTTTAATTTCAAATAAGTATCTTTTCTGTTGCCCGGTCATATCTCCAGCATTGTTGGTAATCAATGCAAGTTGTTCTCTTGTTGCTTCGCTAAAGTAAGGAGATAACTGTTCAAACAGTACAAGCATTTTATTGAGATGCTCTATAGCTTTTGAATCATATTCTTCTGTAATTCGCAGAATCTTCTCCTTTGAATGCACAATGGAGCCAGAACAATAAGGGCACTGGTCGGCAATTTCGAGAAATTTTTTCCCATCTACCTGCCACTTAAGCCACTTCACATTAGATGCTTCTTGAGCGTTCTTCAAGTATGGCGAAAACACCTCTAAACCAGCCGGAATATTGGTGATTCTATTTCCTTTCCCAAAAGCTTTATATATTGATCCAGACGCAGCAATACTGGTTTGGTTTTTCCCACAGCCATCAAGAAAACTCGAGAACGCTTGGATTAGCGAATCAAGTTCTGGGTTACTCTGAAAGGATTCGTTTATCTCTGAAAGCAATTGTCCTATTTCAGCCATGTGACGATCATAATCCGAAGTTCTTACAAGAATCTCAAAGCTATCTTTTAGAAGATCATCCGCTTGATACATATATTGGTCAATATATGCTTCATCAAAGGTCATCACCTTGTGGATATCATCTACCCCCATAACTTTCGGGCGATGATCAGGATCATTAACAAACCGATAGGGCACTAACAGATCTAATGCTCTATTATCTTGATTGACCACTGCCGTAATTGCTTTTGATATGGTAGATTTTCCTGTGCCATTTATTGCGTATTTTATATTCAGGGCATCTTTAACAAAGCTTACTCGCCCCTGCATAATATTGTTACAATTTTCAAAAATAATGTCCAATCTGTTCACCTCGTTAGCGTAAAGTTTTTGTAGAAATTTAAAAATAATAGAAAAGAGATCCCCCGGCGTGTTAAGGTTAAACTTCCCAACACAACCAACGACACGAAGGAAACCTCTATGTCAGTCAGTATACCTCAGTTTAACCCTAGGAAACATCGAAAGATGAATAAAAGCCCTGGAGCAGTTCCTCCGGGATCCGTCCACTATGTCAGAGTTTATCCTCACAAGGCGAGACGAATTCCTTCGCATGGGACTGGATTTCATCACCCAAGCCCTGAACAGTTGCGATGAGATGCTGCGAGGGAGTGCCGTGCGTAGGATGAAAGGGTGGCAGATCGTCCGCAGAGACAGCAAGACACTGACCATATCTCTCGGCAATGTACAGTTTCTGAAAACGTTGTTTAAGAATCGCAAGACCAGAGAAATATGTTACCTTGTGGACCGGATCCTTGGTATCGGTGAGCATCAGAGGATCACAGGCAACGCGCTCGCTAACCTGCTTGCAGAAGCGGTGCAGACCTCTTACCACAGGGGCGGTGAAGAAGTAAGTACTTTGAGTCATGTAAGCAAACAGACTGTTAAAGAGAGAATCCATGCGTTGGAGTTCCCCATGGAAAAGGATAAACCGGAGCAGGACGAAAAACGTGCTCTGAAGTATCTGTTTATCGACGCGGATGAAGATCACGCGTCACTCCAGTTCAACAGCATCAGGGGTGACCTGAAGGTTTCTCCTGAGGGATACAAGAACAATACTGTCATGACAAAGCTTGTATATGTCTACGAAGGCATCGAGCCGACGGCTCCAACGAGCATTATCATGGCAACGGCCACCATCACTGTTCATGCTCTGTGTTATATGGCAGTCCTGGACGGCTCTACGGTAGCAATCACTGGTGTACTGTACTCCGCGATCGCTATGGCAGATCGCACCTTCGATCTCCGGGTAAGCCTTATGAGCATTCCTCAGGGTTCGGGCACACAACGGGGCCTTCATGTTGGTAGCCATTGCCAGTCCTAAGACAGCCAGATCGAAGCAGTCAAACATAGCAGAAACATAGAGTTTTCCATCACTCGCCTTGATTTCGGTTATGTCCGTAACACATTTTGTCAGTGGCTCTGTTGACCTGAAATCCCGCTTGAGCAGATCATCCGATTTACGAGCAGCCTTGTCGGCTTTCGTTATTCCATTTGGCTTATGCTTTGGACGATGACTGATACCGATTTCTTCCATTACTCGATAGACGGTCCGCTCACTCGGGATATCGACATCCTTCGGCTTCTTCTGCAGAAGAGCATCACGCATCCTGGAACGACCATAGGTATCATTACATTCATCTTCCTTTAGGATATCCCGCATAGCATCGGCCAACTTCTGATATTTCCAAGGCCGATCCTTACGTTGCAGGTATTTATAGAATGCCTGGCGGCTCACATGGAGCATTCGACAGTAGAATGTAAGTTTCCCTTTCATCATGCCGCCTTCTGTCTTAACAGCGATATATTTCAGCCTTTCATTTTTGCTGACTTCAGACGGCTCGCGGCGAAAAAAGCGCTGGCTTCCTCCAGGAACTCGTTTTCTTCTTTAAGACGACGAATTTCCTTATCCTGATCTTTGACCTGCTTACGCAAGGTGATTAGCTCCTCATTCAGGGTCATAGCACTTTTGGGGGTCTGGGATCCCGCTCCAAGATCCAGATTTCCGAGCCTATTAGCGCGTATACATGTATAGAGCGTGTTTTTGGGGATGCCTAATTCACGTACAGCTTTTGCCTGGCCAATCTCTTTTGCCAGCTTAACTGCCTGGATTTTGTACTCCTGATCGTACTGTCTGTTCGTTGCCACCGTAAACGCCTCCTTATTCTCTTGATTATAATGAAATCCTTGAGAATAAGATGTCAACTTTATTTATACAGCATCACGTTTTCATCGGGTCGGCATGTTCTTGTTCTTCCCTTATCATAGAACCAGTCGGCATTTTCCAGTGCAGCTATCTTAGCTGATATGGTCTCCTTGAATTCTTGGATCATCTGAGATAAATAACTGCAAGTCTCTTCAAAAATCTCAAAATCTTTCACCGCAAGTCCTCCGTTTTCTCTACCACGGCTCTTGTCAATTTCACCGAAGTGTATGCATCCATTTTCTGCTTCTGAACATAAAAACAGATACTATAAGCCGGACCAGCTCTTCCTGTGATAAGATGAAGTAGACCCAGACGATCGGAAGTCTGAAATATAATCCTGTAAGCAGTGCCAGCGGTACGCCGATCAACCAGGTCCCCATCATATCAATCATCATGATATACTTTGTCTTTCCTCCGCTCCTGATAACGCCTCCCCCAAGTATCATGTTTTGAACCTTTACAGGCATTAAAATTGCAAAGACCACCAGGATATTCGCGCCAATCATGCGAACATCATCTGATACCTTAAACAGCTGAACATATGGATTTTTTGTCAGAATCAACAGCAGCGAAAAGGTCAGCGATCCTGCCAGTCCCAGACCACATAACTTTTTGGATTCCTCATAAGCCTCATCATACTCATTACATCCTAGTCTTTTGCCGATCAGAATCCCGGCAGCCTGCGACAGACCGCTCAGCGCTCCCATGAATAATCCCTGAACAGCGCCCGTTAATGACATCCCCGCAAGTTCCTCCGTCCCCATGTGCCCATAAACATATGTGTTAACGCTTTGTCCCACTGTCCATAAGAATTCATTTAAAACAATGGGCAGCAGCATCGTAAAGTACTGCGAATATCCCTCCTTCCCAAGTTTTATTGAAATATGGATTCGTCCATATAATCTGTAAAAACACAGGATGGAAATCAGCGCGCCGGCCACCTGGGAAATGACACTTGCGTAAGCGGCGCCAGCTATTCCAAGACGCGGCGCACCAAAATTTCCGAATATAAAGCAGAAATTTAAAGCAGTATTGAGCAGAGCAGTGAAAGCGCTGATATAAAGTGGCCAGGTTGACTTATCCCGACATCGAAGAGCCGTCCCTAAAATAATACAGATGCCCAGCGGAATGTATGTCCAGCAGATAATCCCCAGATATTTACTCCCTTCTGTGATTACCTGCGCTTCTGTCGTAAACATTCCCGTAAACGGATTCTTAAAGAGGCTAAAAACAGACAAAAAAGTCAGACCAAGTATCAGGACAACCAAAAAGTTAACGCAGATACTTTTTTCCTCTGCTTCTCTATTATGACTACCAATATACTGCGAAATCATGATTCCCATGATCGTACTGATTGCCCCTATGACAAACCCATAAATAAAGCCGGGCTTCTCGGCAATTTCAACCGCGGCAACACTTTGATCCCCCAGCTGACCGACCATGATCTGATCGACCATGGAAAAGGAAGATTGCAGCATGAATTGTAGGGCTACAGGTATGGAAATGCGCAGTAGGAAGCGTTTTGTCAAGTACCTTTTTATATTTATGGACGCTTGTCCTATACGGAATTTTAACTTTTAGGGAAAGAAAAACAGTAAACCTTTTTTGATTTACTGTTTTCGTGTTAGCTTTTATTAAATTGTTAGTTTAGCAAGCTGAAAATATCCTACTTGCAATACTCTTTTATTTTATAAGCATATTCAGTCAAAAGATTCTTTGAATAAATTTTTTCATTTCTTGAATTTCTAACTTCTTTCCAAAGAATGGAAGCTACTTTTAATTTATTTGAATAGTTGCAACTATTTTCATCTGCACAGAAATCCTTTAAAAATTGATTCCATTGACAAACCGAATTATCATACTTGGCATAATCTGATTTTCCATAATAAACTTTCAGCATATCTTGAATTGTAAAACTCAAATCATTTTCGCTTTTTACTTTTCTCCAAGCAGTAGCCATATCAGCAGTAAATTTAAATGGTGAAACATCTGTTAAAATTGAGAAATATTCTCTAAATTGTGTGTTAAAGGAGAACCCACATTCAAGTAATGGCATATCTAAGGTAATAGTTTCCACTTTTTTCTTTTCATTTTTTATTGATGACTTTTTAATCAAATTACCCTTAAAATACTGCTCAATAATATAATTGAGTTCTTGTTTTATACCTCTATATTCTAATCCTAATGACTTGCATATCTGTGAAAGTTCTTCACGATACCAATAGTATTTACTAAATTCATCAAACGATGTAATTTTATCAAACTCAGGTCTACTTTCTATCAATATTTTATCTCCTCAAAACCAATTTGCTTTTTCATCTCTAAATAAGGGTGTTTCACTCTCTTTATAAGGATTGTAGTTATTGCAATTACAGCCAAACTCTTTTAATGCTTTTATCTTATTATCGGCTGTCCAAACAATCAAAGAAATACCGTCAAATTCTTCAACTTTCCCCTCATTCATTTTATTTTTGAAGTGCCATTCTACAATAGTTTGATTATCCTTATGAAAAAATTGCTTTATATCCCACGCAAGCACTATTCCTCTTGTATTCCACTCGTTAAACCAGTGCTTTACTGTTTGACGGTTTTCATACTTAGGACACCAACTCTCAATATAAATTACATCATCAGAAAAAATTTCATCTATCCCTAAGTCTTGTTGTGTAAGCCACATATCAAACCATAAACGAATGATTTTCTCTCTTTCATTCATAAATTTAAGCTCCTCCAAAATCAAATAATTATTTATAATTATACCATTTTTTCGCTTAGTTTTATAGGTCTAACTCGTTCTGCTTTACCTGTAATAGTTGCTTTTTTTGTTCCTGTAACTGCTCTATACAGGTCTTAACTTTTTCTGCCTGTTCTACTTTTTCTCTTATCTCTAATATTTGATTGTAAAGGCTCTTTTTCTCTTTCTTCATAGTGGCAAGTTCTGATTTCCATTTACTGATGGCTAAGGTCTTACTTTCTCCTAAATGTTCTTTGAGATATTTCTTGGCACTTTCAAATAAAATGAGTTCTGCGTTATGCTCGTTATAAAAATCTTCCTGTCTGCTTCTCTTTGTCTTGGTATAGGCTTTATAGGTGTCCTTGTACTTCAAATATTTTTCTGATTGGTCGATGAGTTGTGTTTTTTTATCAATCTTCTTTTCGGTATCTTTTAAGACTCTTGTGGTCTTGTAATTCTTATCTCGTAAATTAGTAATGCTTTCTTTTAATTGATTGATACTTGTAATGTTTTTCTCTTTAAGTAACTGATAACTTTCAATATATTTTTCTAAGTCTGCATTATTCTTATCTGCATTTTTACGGATAAGATTTTCAAAGATTTCAAGCAGATTTTCTTTTGATGGGAGGGTGGACTTTATATTTTCATTTTCTACTTTTTCTTCTTTTCCTATTCCTCTTATCCAATTTAATAAAGCTTTTATTCTTCTTGAGATTTCTCTTAAAATCGCATTTTGATGTTTGATTTCTCGGTTGATATTTCCTCTGTCCGTCGCTATGCCTTTCTTCTCCATTTGGGTTGCTGATACTCCTAAATGAATAGTTGGTATTTGTTCTATACCTTGTCTTTGATAAGAGCGGTGATCCACTTTCTCCTGTATGCTGTTTTCTTCAAGATATTTGTTTGTAATGTCTGCCCATGATTTTCGCCATTCTTCTGCTTTGTCTTGCTCGTTCCAATCCGTTGTATTTATTTTTCTTGTTTTGTAATTGCCATTTTTTAGTTTTACTTTTTCTCCGTTTTCATCAAGGATATATTTCTTTTTTGATTTTGCTCCCCATGTTTTATCTTCGTTTAGTGGTCGCATGGTAAGTAAGATATGACAATGTGGGTTTCCGTCATTTTTATCATGTAGAGCAATATCGGCACACATACCGACTTTTACAAAATTTTCTTTTACATAATCTCTTACAAGATTTATTTGTTTTTCTCGGTCTAATTCTTTAGGTAGGGCAACTTCAATTTCTCTTGCAAGCTGTGAGTTTTTACTTTTTTCTATTTCCTCAACACTATTCCATAAAACAGAACGGTTTACAAATTTCTGTGGTGCATTTTGTGGTAAAAGAATTTCTGTATGGGCTATTCCTCCTTTTCTTGTAAAATCATGGACTATACCGTCATATTCGTTTTTTATCTTTTCGCCACTTCGATAGGCAGAAGCTGCTACTGCACTTTTGCCCTTGCCTCTTGAAATAATCTTTATGCAAAGATGATATATCGCCATAAGAGAAAACCTCCTTTCGTTTTTCTGATACTTTGATGTGGCGATAGATAAGACTTCCTAAAAAAATCGGATTGCTTTTTATCCGATTTCTTTTGGGAAGTACACAAGGGGTAGGAAATCTATTTCCGTAGGGGAATGTAGTTCCCCTGTATCAGCGTTAGCTGATATGCCCTCTGCTAAGAGCCTTCGGAGAACGCACGCACCTGTTAAGGTGTATATGTGCGCCCTTGCCCTTGTAAACAAGGGACTATTCCTCTATCTCTGTTTCCTCATCTTCTTTTTCTGTATTTTCTACTTCTGTTTCTTCTCTACTTTCTATGATTTTTAGTATTTTGATATTGGCTTCTTCTTTACGAATTAGAGATGTGACGAGCTGATAAAATTCATCTTTGGTTAGATTTTTGCTTTCAGTAAAGATACTTTCAAAGACTGCTCCTTTTTCATATATCCTTTTGTCTCTCTTTTTTCTTTTTTCCTGTTTCTGCTGACTGATGAGTTTTTTTCTTTTGTTTTGTAACTGCTTAATTTCTTCATCTGCCATTAAGATTTTTTCTTCTATATTTTTCATTTTCTCGTTTCCTCTCTTTCTATTTTTTAGCAAAGAAAAAACAGTAAACCTTTTTTTGATTTACTGTTTTTATACTATTTTTTATTTAATTGATATTACTAAAAATAGGAATTTTACGTGCTTGAGTAGATATTATATTTTTAGTCAATGCTTCATTCTTCATAACACAATCAAATATCTAATATCTCAACAATTTCTCCATTGTGCTGTTTTAATTCAATCTTCCGAATTATTTCTTCTCCCAAATATTTAATAAAATCGCTTAATTCTGATGAAACTTCAAATATAATGTTGTGTTTACTATCATTCTCCGGATTAAATGTTGAATTATAATTTCTTTCGCTTGACCAATAATTCCAATTTACATCTGTTCTTTCGTAATAAACATAATTCTGTTTTTTTGTAACATATATTCTTTTGTTAATCAATACCTTTTCATCTTCAGATTTAAAAATATCAGAATATAATTTTAAGCCCTCAAATTGCTTATATTCTTTAATTTTATTATTTGAAACATTAAGCTTTATTTCTTTATAATCCATAATCTTTCCTCATTAAACTTGTTGCCTATACTGGAGAATATTATAACATTTTTAATGCGTCTTTTCTACTATCGGATTTCCTCACTCACTACTATTTCTCTTAGAGTTTATTACCTTAAACAGCTTATCTTGAAAAGTATTCTTGCTTTTTTTATCAAAATATATCTCGGTTACAAAGGTCTTTCCATTTATCTTTTTTGTTAGTATGCCGTCAGGCTTTTCTTGTGGTTGTTCCTTTGGCTTTATCTCTTTGGTATCTGTTTTTTCCTTTTCAGTCATTCAATTCCTCCTTTTTACTTGCACAAAAAAAGATTTCCTGTGATTTAGGAAGCCTCTTTTCGTCTTGGTTGATATTTAGTTTTAAGTCATTGCTTGTAGTTTCTTTTTTGCTCTGTATTCTCTTGCTTTTAATTTTTCATACTCTCTGCACTTTTCAAGACAAGATTTTTAGCTCGGTATTTTTTAGAATACTCTCTATGATAGGCTCTTGATTTTTCTCTCTTTTCTTCTTCGATTTCTTCCCTCATCTGTAGCATTTCCTGTTCTGTCGGCTCTATCTGTTTTGTGAGTTCATTTTCAAATTTTCCGATATAGTTAAAATAAACCTCTATTCGCTGAACAACATATTTTGCTCTTTTTACATCTCTTTCATGCACAACGATTTTACTGATAAACTCATTGATAATGGTAGGAGTAAGTTCTTCAAAGTTGGAATAACTTTCTGCAAGTCTGATAAATTTCTTTGCCCTTTGGCTTGCATTTTCACATTCGGATAAGCGTTCTTTGATTTCTTCTTTTTCTGCTTTTAAGGTATAGTATTCTTCTGCATACTTTCTTGATAACTGCTCATAGCGTTTCGGTTCGATATTGCCCAGTGCATTGTCCTCATACAGCTTATTCATAACTCTTTCTATCTGTTCCATTCTGTCTGTGATTTGGGGGATACGCTTTTTCTGTTTTTTGATTTCTTCTGTCTGTTCTTTGGCAAGACTGCTTTTTACCAATACCTCAAATTCTTCTTTATTTGCTAATGAATACTGTGCTATCTTTCGCAAGACCTCTGTGAGATTTTCCATCACATCATCGACATCAATACGGTGGGGAGAATTACATTTCGGGTTTTTGGCTTTGCCTTTAGCGTATTCACTACAATAGGTTACATGCTGTACTTTTCCGCTTTTGTGTATGGTGCGTATGTGCATTTTTGTACCGCAAGCTTTGCAGTACATCAATCCCGATAATGGGTGAATTTCTCCATCTCCGTTCGGTCTTTTGACAGGTGCGTTTTTTAATATCCGATGTACATTTTCATAGGTGGATCGGTCGATAATTGGCTCATGCACATCGGGAGTGATTTGCCACTTATCTTTATCGACATAGTGGTTTCTTTTATCTCTATAATGCTTTTCGGTTTTGAAGTTGACTACATCGCCACAATACTCCTGTCTTTTCAGTATGCGTGTTAAGGTTGCTTTGTTCCAGTTATAGCGATTTTCTTCATTCAGCTTTCTGTTTTTCGCCGTTCCTCTGTCTTGCTGTTTCATATAAAAGGTCGGGGTTAGTATTTCTTTTTCTTTCAGATAAACGGCTATCTGATTTCTGTTTTTCCCATCCATAAACAGTCTAAAAATGAGTTTTACGACTTCGGCAGCTTCTTTATCGACTATCCAAAAATCTTTGTTGTTAGGGTCTTTTATATAGCCGTATGGGGCTTCTGTTGCTACGGGCTTTCCGCTTGCTCCTTTGGTCTTAATTCCTGTTTTTACTTTCTTGCTGATGTCTCTTGCATACCACTCTGACATAATATTGATAAAGGGAGCAAATTCCAATGTATTTTGGTCAATACTGTCTATACCGTTATTGATGGCAATAAAGCGTACATTGTTTCTTCTAAATATCTCCATAGCGTTTCCGACTTGAAGATAATCTCTTCCCCATCTTGTCATATCTTTCATGATGACAATTCCGATTTTGCCTTGTTCTACATCGCTTATCATCTGTGTGTAGGCTGAGCGGTCAAAGAACCTACCGCTTTCGTCATCATCGATATAGTGGCGAATGTTTATCAGCTTTTTATCTCTTGCATACCTTTCTAAAAAGGCTTTTTGATTGACAATACTATTACTCTCGCCACCGTCTCTATCTTCATCACCAACTGAAAGGCGGGAGTATAGTGCTGTGATTTTGTTATGATATTCTATCATGGCAATATCCTCCTTTTCTCGTGTCTATATATCACTCCTGTTCAGTTAATATTATGCAACCCACCTTTTGTAAAAAGTTCTTATCTGACATAGTATTGCTCCCTCTCATTTCTGTTCCATACTATTTCAAAGCCGCCCATTCCACAACAGGTTAATCGCATTACTTTTTCGAGAGGTGTTGTCAGGGTGCATTTTCTACGAGGGGTGTGCATATGATATCGATGCACGGTGCAAGGGAGTATCCCAAAGATTGTGTAAACCTTCGTACTTACGTAAGATGGACTTACGAGCATGGAGGTTTTTATAGCTAGACGAAGATCTGATTCACCGCAAAAGGCTGCTCTCCGGGAAATGATGAGCAACTATCTGAAAGAAAACGGCGTCCATATCAAAGATGGCACCGATGTCAATTCGATCATGAGGGATATGATGTCTGTTATTCTGGAAGACACACTGGACGCTGAGATGAATAAAGAACTCGGTTATTCTAAGTATGATTACAAAAACAAGGAAACGGATAACAGTCGAAATGGATATTCTCGTAAGACCATGCATACCAGCTATGGTGACATGGATCTGGATGTTCCCAGAGATCGGAAGGGAGAATTCGAGCCACAGGTTATCAAAAAATATCAGAACACCGTTACGCAGGACATGGAAGAGAAAATCATTTCTATGTACGCCAAAGGAATGACAACAGCGGATATTGAGAGCCATATGCGGGATCTTTACGATATTGAGATCTCTGACAGTACGATCAGCCGGATCACGGACAAGATCCTTCCAATCATCAAAGAATGGCAGGAACGCCCGCTGGAAGAAGTCATGCTGTTGTTTTTATGGATGCGATCCATTACCACGTACGCAGCGAAGGCCGTATTGTGAAAAGGGCCGTTTATATCGCTATCGGTATTGATATGTCCGGCAGAAAAGATGTCCTTGGCATGTATGTCGGGGAGAACGAGAGCGCTAAGTTCTGGCTTTCTATTATGAATGGTCTGAAGAACCGGGGCGTGGAAGAAATTCTGATCACCTGCGTGGATGGTCTGACAGGCTTCCCCCAGGCAATCGAAGCAGTATATCCGCATACAGAGATCCAGCAATGTATCATCCATCAGATCCGCAATTCCACGAAATATGTATCATATAAAAATCTTAAAACGCTTATGGCAGACCTGAAAAAAAGTGTATGCCGCTCCAGACGAACAGACCGCCCTGTCAAATCTGGATGAGTTCAGCGAAAAATGGGATGGAAAATATCCGAAAATCTCAAAGTCATGGTCAGAGCACTGGCCAAATCTGGCAACGTATTTTAAGTACCCAGAGGCGGTACGACGTCTGATCTATACGACCAATACGATCGAAGGATTCAATCGCCAGCTCCGGAAAGTAACAAAATCAAAAACCATATTTCCTTCCGATGACAGCCTGCTGAAAATGCTGTATTCGGCAATGATCGATATCACAAGGAAACGGACGGGACACCGCCAGGATTGGGGGCAGATTCATTCCCAGCTAGAGATTTATTTTGAGGAACAGCTGGAAGGGCACAGCTATTAAAGATGCCCTGTTTGGACCTATTTACAAGTAGTCCAGACGGTATTGGCGCGGAAATTCTGGGAACATGAAGCTCAGAGAAGATTCCCATATTGACACATGTAAATCCTACGTTACAATGCTGTTAAGGTCAGGTTGGGCTGAAACACCCGGCTGACTACAGATACATCAACTCATCTTACGTCTGTATTTTTGAGTTTACACAGACTTTGAAACAGCCTCGATCTGTACGCCAGAGAACGGTCCGTTTACATACCGGAACTACTATGATTCCTACTGGAAACCCCTAGTGAACCAATTAAATATGTCCTACACACCCCATTGCACAAGGCACACCTGTATCTCACTGTTGACAGAAAGGGCCGTAGATGAACGCATTATCCAGCAGATCGTTGGCCATAAAGGGCAAAACGTGACACAGATCGTATATACACACGTTGACCTGCCCACAAAGCTGGAAGCCATTAACCGAATTTGAGAGGGACTCACACATGGATCGGACAAAATATAAGAATGCACATCGAGCCGTCCACTATGACCGGATTGAGCTCTCCCTTCCCCGGGGGATGAAGGAAATCGTCAAGGGCTTAGCCGCAGATAAAAATCTCTCTGTCAACGCCTACCTGATCGACTTGATCCGTAAAGATCAGGAGGGCTTGTTTGACACAATGCAGATCGCGGAAAAGAACAGGCAAAAGATTTCCGGGATCTCAGGCAATATGCACGACGGCTATGATGTCATTTTCAACGACGGTAGAACCATCCTCTGCAGAACCAAAAGAGAGGTGCGATTTGGCATCATATCCTATCTTACGGAAGACAGGCAAAGTCTTCCGTAAGACACCTGATTCCGTGTTACTAATAAGTTACTAACGTGTTACTATGTGCCCAAATCAGAGGCAAACGGGCAAAAGAAAAAAGCCCGTAAATCCAAGCTTTTCCTTGAATCCACGGGCTTTGAAAAGGCCGTTTTCTTATCTCTTTGAGAACTGGGGCGCACGGCGTGCGGACTTAAGACCGTACTTCTTACGCTCCTTCATGCGGGGATCTCTGGTCAGATAACCTGCTGCCTTGAGTACGGGTCTGTACTCGGCATCAGCCTCGAGCAGGGCACGGGCGATGCCGTGACGGATGGCTCCAGCCTGGCCGGTGTAACCGCCGCCCTTGACATTAACCTGGACGTCGAACTTATCCAGAGTCTCGGTTGCGCTGAGGGGCTGGCGAACGACAACCTTAAGGGTCTCAAGGCCAAAGTACTCGTCAATATCTGTCTTGTTGATGGTGATCTTGCCGGTGCCGGGAGTCAGGTAAACCCTCGCTACAGATGACTTCCTTCTGCCGGTTCCATAATACTTTGTATTAGCCAATGTCTTATCCTCCCTATCGATTAAAATGCGAGCGTCTCAGGCTTCTGAGCTGCATGCTTGTGGTCGGGGCCTGCGTATACGAAAAGCTTCTTGTACATCTCAGAACCAAGCGGTCCCTTGGGGAGCATACCCTTAACAGCGTGTTCAATCACTCTCTCGGGATGCTTCTCGAGCATCTCGCGGAGACTGATCTCCTTGAATCCGCCAACATACTCGGAATGTCTGTAGTAGATCTTCTGATCCAGCTTATGGCCGGTAACCTTGACCTTCTCGGCATTAACGACGATCACATAGTCCCCGCAATCTGCATGGGGAGTATAGATGGCCTTGTTCTTACCTCTTAATACTCTTGCAATCTCAGAAGTCAGACGGCCAAGGGTCTGTCCCTCTGCGTCAACTACATACCACTTTCTCTCGATCTGGGTCGGGTTCGGCATATACGTCTTCATCCGGATAATCCTCCTAAATAATGTCCTGGCGCATGTCACCGGGCAAATGTCCGAAAAACCGATAACACGCTGTTTATAGTCAAAACGCAACTTCGGGGCTGTTGAAATCACGTTTCTACACTACGTCAGCGCGTACAATCATACTATAGTGGCCTCTCACTGTCAATGAGAAAAGGCCATTTGCCCCCTGCCTTACGGCAGGCAATCTCCTCCGGTGTCAGATAGTGCAGACCGATCTGCGTCAGGCCATGCGCCGGAGCCGTCGGTCCTGCCAGCTCCCGGTTCATCCCCTCGAGAATCTGCTGAAATGCCCTGGGACTGGTTATCCCGGCTCCCACCTCAATCAGGGTTCCCGCAATAATGCGCACCATATTGTATAGAAAGCCGTCACCGCAGAGACGAATGCGAATCAGATTGTCAGCACTCCTCGTCACATTAGCCTGATAAATAGTCCGGATCCGGGTCTTGGACTGCGCGTGAATGGAAGCGAAAGAGCTGAAATCATGCTTCCCCAGCAGACAGTCAGCGGCTTTCTGCATCCGCTTCTCATCCAGATCATAGTGATAGAAGAGGCTGTCCCTGCGCATGGTCGGCATGGGAAAACGCCGGTTTAGAATCCGATACTCATAGGTCTTATAGGACTCCGAGAAGCGGGGATGAAAATCATCCGCCGCCAGAGAAGATCCCTGGCAGACGATATCTTCGGGCAGGTACTGATTGAGAGCGTAGGCGATCTTTTCTGCCGGAATCCGAGTCTTCGTCTCAAAGAGAATCTCATTGCCCATCGAGTGAACTCCGGCGTCCGTCCGGCTGGCTCCGACACAGGCAATCTCCTCTCCCAGCAGTTTCGAGAGCCCAGTATTCACCACTTCCTGCACGGAAATGCCGTTTGGCTGAACCTGCCAGCCGCAGTATTCTGTCCCGTCGTAGGCAATGGTCGCTCTCACCCGCACAATTGTCTCCTCTCACAGTCCACACTGTAATCTATCCAAAAAGAAGTCTTTTATCTCACAGAGATTCATCCATATCTGCGTCTCCCTGAAACAAATCCGGCTGTGCTGGCCTCATTTCTCCGGCGATTCAGCCCTGTCTGCGCCCCGTCCTCCCGGGTCAAAGACATCCGCGCTTGCCTCATTCCTCCGCGATTCGGCCATGTTCCCTCCGCCCGGGATCACTCTTTTCTCCTTACCGCTTCCGCTGTTTTAGAAAGTGATTCCCGGCATATAATGCACCGCTGTCAGCACTGCCAGGAAAATGCAGATGATGACATAGGAGATGTGATCTCTTCTGGCATAGATCAGAGGCTTCATCTTGGTTCTCCCCTCGCCTCCGTTATAGCAGCGCGCCTCCATAGCCAGGGCCAGATCATTGGCCCTGCGAAAGGCAGAGACAAAGAGAGGCACCAGAAGAGGAATCATATTTTTCGCCCGTCGGATGATATTGCCCTGCTCAAAATCGGCGCCGCGGGCCATCTGCGCTTTCATGATCTTATCCGTCTCCTCAATCAGGATGGGAATAAAGCGCAGAGCGATCGACATCATCATTGCGATCTCATGAACTGGCACTTTCAGTCTGCTCAATGGATGAAGGGCGCTCTCCAGTCCGTCCGTCAGCTGATTGGGCGTCGTGGTCAGGGTCATGACAGAAGAACCCACAATCAGAAAGATCATCCGAACCGTCATGAGGATAGCATTTTGCAGACCCGCATCGGAGATGACAAGAGGTCCTAAGACAAGGAGGGCATTGCCCGGTGTCAGAAAGAGGTTAAAAAGACCGGCGATGACTAAAAGCATCACGATCCCCCGCAGACCTCTTAACATGAAAGAAACCGGCACCTTGGAGAGGGCGATGATCAGGAGGGTCCATGCCGTCACCAAAACATAGCCAATCGGATGATTGACCAGAAAAAGAACAATGATAAAAATCAGGGTTTCAAAGAGTTTTACCCTGGGATCCAATTTATGAATCACAGAATCCGCCGGATAGTACTGGCCCAGAGTCATTTGTCTGAACATAATGCCTCCTGATCTCCCGCTGCAAAGTTCTTGAGGATTTCCTCCCTGGCCTCTTCGACCGTCGTCACATCTGTCGACAAGTCAAAACCGGCCTCCGCCAGATCATGAACCAGATACGTCACCTGGGGGGCTGCCAGCCCCATCGTTTCCAGTGACCTGTAGTGGGCAAAAACTTCCTTGGGGCTTCCGTCAAATTTCGCCCTGCCCTCATCCATGACAATAATCCGATCCACATAGTTGGCCACATCCTCCATGGAATGCGAGACCAAAATCACCGTAATCTTTGACTGTTCATGAAGTTCCTTGACCAGGTCAAGAATCTCATCCCGGCCCCTGGGATCCAGGCCGGCTGTCGGTTCATCCAAGATCAGAATCCTGGGCCTCATGGCCAGAACCCCGGCAATAGCAGCCCGGCGCTTCTGCCCCCCGGACAGATCAAAGGGAGAGTTCCCATAGAGACGCTTGGGAAAATGCACCAGCTCCAAAGCCTCTCCGGCCGCTTCTCTTACCTCCTCTGCAGACAATCCCTGATTCTTCGGCCCAAAGCAGACATCCTCGAAGACCGTCGTCTCAAAGAGCTGATGTTCGGGATATTGAAAGACCATGCCTATCTCCAGGCGGAGCTGGCGCAGATGATAGTCCGGTGCGTAGATATCCTGCTCTCCCCAGTAGATCTTTCCTTCTGTAGCTCTCAGCAGGCCGTTTAAGTGCTGAACCAGCGTTGACTTGCCAGATCCCGTATGACCAATGATCCCGATGAAAGACCCGTCTTCAATGGTCAGGCTTACATCATCAAGGGCCTTGATCTCATAGGCGGTTCCGGGACTGTATGAATATGTCACATGCTCTAAGCGTAAAGGCATTCTATGCTCCTATCTGATCACAAGGTGCCGTTCCAATCCTGTCCGCCCGGATCACTATCTTCTGGGATCAGCTCCACAACGTCGTTATTGGCATGACCATAGCCGCCCGAGCCACAGCATTTTAACGAAAGAAGAGCAGAGACCAGTTCCTGTCTGGTCAGAATCCCCTCGGGAATGGCCAGACCTGCCTCCCTTAATTCGTGAGCCAGAAGGGTGATCTGAGGCACGGTCAGCCGATAGGCCCGCAGCTGCTTTACATGAGAGAAAACCTCCCTGGGAGTCCCCTGCAGAACAATCTTGCCCCGGTCCATGGCGAACACATAATCTGAGTCCACCACCTCTTCCATATAGTGAGTAATCAGAATGATTGTGACCCTCTTCTTGCGGTTGAGTTCATGAACCGCCCGCAGGACTTCCTCACGCCCCTTGGGATCAAGCATAGCCGTCGGTTCGTCTAAGATAATGCACCTGGGTTCCATGGCCATGACTCCGGCAATCGCCACCCGCTGCTTCTGACCGCCGGACAGGCGGTTTGGAGAGTGACTGTGATACTTCCACATGCCGACAGACCGAAGGGCATTCTCCACCCTCTGCCAGATCTCCTCCGTGGGAACACCGATATTCTCCGGGCCAAACCCCACGTCCTCCTCCACGACGGAGGCGATAATCTGATTGTCCGGATTCTGAAAGACCATGCCGGCTGTCTGACGAACGGCATAGGTGTTCTGCGGATCAGCCGCATCGTAGCCTCCCACATAGAGTGTTCCCCCGCTCGGGACCAAAAGAGCGTTGAGATGCTTGGCCAGAGTCGACTTGCCAGACCCGTTATGACCCAGAATAGAGATAAATGCCCCTTCCTCCACTGTCAGATCCACACCGTCCAAAGCCATAAATGAAGCGACCTTCTCTCCTTCTTCATTGTGGCGGACGTATTCATGTTGCAGGGCATTTGCCTCAATCATTTTAGGCATTTACATATCCTCCGGGGCCCAGTGCAGGCGGTGCAGCTGCCCCTTGGTAGTCATCTGGTCAAAGTGGTTCTGACGCAGAGCCTCATAAGCCACAATGGCGACGGAATTAGACAGGTTCAGAGAGCGGATCTCCCCCTGCATGGGAATGCGGATACAGCGCTCCGGCTCTCTGATGAGAATCTCTTCCGGAATACCCGCCGACTCCTTTCCAAACATAATGTAGTCATCCGGGTCATAGGAGACATCTGAGTAGACATGGCGGCCCTTGGTCGTAGCCATCCAGATCCTGGCGTCCGGATTCTTTGCGCAAAAATCTTCCCAGTCCAGATAGGTTCTCACATCCAGCTGCTTCCAATAATCCATACCGGCGCGGGCCAGATTCTTGTCATTGATAACAAAGCCCAGGGGCTCGATCAGATGCAGGGTCGCTCCAATGGCCACACAGGTACGGCCGATATTCCCGGTATTGGCCGGAATCTCCGGCTCGTGCAGGATAATGTTTAAGGACATTTACCCGTCCTCCCGCAACTGTGTGACAAATGCCGCCAGGCGGTCCAGCGCCTCCCGCAAATCGTCAATGGAATAGGCGTAGGAAATGCGGATGAATCCCTCTCCAGAGGCCCCGAAAGCGGATCCAGGAACTACAGCCACCTTCTTCTCATTCAAAAAACGGGTGGCAAATTCCTCAGAGGTCATGCCAAATTCAGAGATATTAGGGAAAGTATAGAAAGCGCCCTCGGGAGTAAAGCAAGTAAGTCCCATCTCCTGAAACCTGGTCAGAACATACTTGCGGCGGGCATCATACTGCTCCCGCATGCCAGCGACCTCCTCATCGCAGTTGTTAATGGCCTGGACCGCGGCATATTGAGAGGTTGTGGGAGCGCACATAATGGCAAACTGATGAATCTTTAACATCTGGGACAGGATATGTCCGGGGGCACAGGCATATCCCAGCCTCCAACCAGTCATGGCAAAGGCCTTGGAGAAGCCGTTGATCAGGACGCAGCGCTCCTTCATACCCGGCAGGGAGGCGATGGAAACATGTTCCAGGCCATAAGTCAGTTCCGAGTAGATCTCATCGGTCAGAACAAAGAGATCATGCTTGATGACAACTTTGCGAATATCCTCCAGATCCGCTCTCTCCATAATGCCGCCGGTTGGATTGTTGGGAAAGGGCATGATCAGAATCTTGGTCTTATCCGTAATTGCCGCTTCCAGTTCCTGTGCCGTCAACCGGAATCGATTCTCCTCCTTGAGGGGGATCTCGACAGGACGGCCATTGGCCAGAATCGTACAGGGTAGATAGGAGACATAGCTGGGGGTCGGAATCAGTACCTCATCGCCGGGATCCAACATGGCGCGCAGAGCCAGATCAATGGCCTCAGATCCTCCGACCGTCACCATGATCTCACTTCTGGCATCATAATCCATACCATAGCGGCGCTTAAGATAGCCGCAAATCCCCTCTCTTAACTCCAGAAGCCCAGAGTTGGAGGTATAAAAAGTACGGCCCTGCTCCAGAGAGTAAATGGCCTCATCCCGGATCCTCCAGGGAGTATCGAAATCAGGTTCCCCCACACCCAGAGAGATGGCGTCCTGCATCTCAGAGACAATATCGAAGAATTTACGGATGCCTGACGGCTGAATCGTCGTAATCGTCTTTGAAAGAGCTTCTCTCATAGGGACACCTTCATTCTGCTATCACGGGTCTCCACAGACAGAATCGCCCCGTGATCCTTGTACTTCTTCAGGATAAAATTGGTTTTGGTCGAAAGAACGGAATCCAGGGTAGACAGCTTGTCGGACACGAAAGAAGATACCTCCCGCAGAGTCTTTCCCTCAATCGTAACCATCAGATCAAAACCGCCGGACATGAGATAGACGGAATTGACCTCAGGATAGCGATAGATCCGCTCTGCCACGGAATCAAAGCCCATGCCCCGCTGGGGTGTCACAGAGACTTCGATCATGGCGGAGACGCTCTCATTACCGGCCTTCTCCCAGTCGATCAAAGTCAGATAACCCGCGATGACATGATCCGCCTGAAGCTGTTCTAAAGCATTCATAACGCTGGTCTCATCCGCGCCAATCATAGCTGCCAGATCATGGATGCTGATTCTGGCATTGTGCTCCATATAACTTAAGATCTTCTCTTCTAACTTACCCATCTTCCGCCTCCTGTTTCATATTCAGACGATAGAGTTCATCGGTCTGCGGCATCTCTAAAAAACGCTCTTCCTCTTCGCTGAAGAGAATTCTGGCATTGGAATCCGTAGCCTTGCCAATCACGCAGGCCTCAATTCCCGCCTTTGCAAGAGCCATAACCAGGCCATTTCCGTCTGCTGCCGCCATAAGCATACAGCCGGAGGAGATTAATTTATAGGGATTCAGCCCCAGGTACTCACAGATCTCCACGGTCTCCTGACGGATGGCAATCCGCTTCAGATCAATCCGGCATCCCACACCGGAAGCCTGACACATCTCCCAGATCGCCCCGTAGATACCACCCTCCGTGACATCGTGCATAGCCGCCACGCCGAACGAGACCGCAATGCGCGATTCCGGAAGCACGGACAGTTCCTGATCGAAGGCGGCAGCCCTCTTCACCAGTTGATCCGGGAAATGCCTCCTGAGTTCTTCCTCCCGGTCTTTGGCCAGAATAGAAGTCCCCTCCAGAGCAATCGCCTTGGTCATCACAAAATCCATGCCCGGCTCAGCCCCACCCGTTGTGATCAGATGCCCTTTTCTGACTTTACCCAAACCGGTCACAGAGATAATGGGCTGGTTGACCTGCGCTGTCACTTCTGTGTGACCGCCCATAATCTGCATTCCATCTTCCAGGCATGCGGCCTCCGCCTGTCGAATCATCTCCCTTAGCTCCGGTTCCGTCGTATGGTCGGGCAGCAGAATTGTCAGAAGGACGCCCACCGGTTCCGCTCCTGCGGACGCCAGATCATTGCTCGTAACACGAATCGCCAAATGGCCAATATCCCTGGCCGTTCCTGTGATCGGATCTGTGGACAGAACAAAGACCTCATCCTCCGCCAGCTGTACTGCCGCGCAGTCCTCTCCCACCCCGCTGCCCAAAAGGACTTCCGGTCTCTTATTATGAATCTGTCTGATGACTGAACGTTTTAAGACACTTTCGGATACTTTCCCGACTCTCATGGCAACTGCTTTCTGTGACAATTCCGTCCGCAACTCTTAAAAGGCTGCAATCCATCTGATTTTAGCAGTTCGGCAGACAGCAGTCCACAGGCTGGTCCTCATCTCATCAGGAAAGGAACAACCATTGTGACCATCATCGTGATAATCAGAACAAGGATGATTACCCCGGAGACAATTCTCTGTTTCTTGGAACGGCGGTTCATAACGACTCCTCTCTCAAAAATGAATCAGGTGTAAAATACTTCTGAGCAGAATTTCCAGTCCGGCGATCCAGAGCAGAATGCCTCCGGCAGCATAGACCAGAGTCTTTCCCTCATAGCCAAAGCGGTAACCGACAAAGATTCCCAGGACTGCCGCCAAAACAGATGAGATCAGAATCACCACGAAGACTGTAAATGTATGTATCCCCAGAAACCCACAGGCAAGACCGGCCAAAATGGTATAAATACTTGCTACTGCGATAATCTTGGCATACTGCTGTACCCGAATTTCTCTCCGGGACTCATGCACCAGTTCCCTCCGCACTGCCTTAATCAAAAGACGCAGACCCAGGAAAGCAAAAATAATAACCGCTGTCCAGGATCCCCATCGGTCCGACTTCAGATGCCAAGTCTGCGCATGCACAATCGTGTTGCTGACCAGATAACCGAAGAAGAAGAAAATCTGTTGCATCAGGACCACCAGACCGGTGACATAACTTAATGTCCTGCGATTGATCTTGGCCAGCATCGCGCCCTCAATTTCCAGAGCGGCAAAAATATCCAGACTGATCCCGGCAACAATCAGTACAATTTCCAGTAAACTCATGTTCTGCTTTCCTCTATAATTCAAAACAACTTCTTCAAAACAACTTTCCCCGCGCTCCGAATCCGCACCTCGGGAACTTCGTTCCCTCGGTCGGTTTGCTCCGCACACCTTCTCAGACGCATGCATATGCTCCCCCACATGCAAGCATGCGGGAAACATATGCATGCATCTGGCGGATTCTACGCTATGTTCGCATATCTCGAAAGACGTCTACGGCGGAATGCTCCCAGACGTGAAGAACTGCCGCCGCAAACTCTTCTGTAGGCAACCGCATTCCATTTCTGATCCATCGCAGAACCAGATAACTCATAGACTGACTGTAGTAGTCTGCAATCAGCTCCGGTGTCAGCCAATCATAAGCCAGATGGGCATGAATATTCTCCACTTTGGCTCCGGCCAGAATACGCTCCGCAATACAGGAACTCAAAATCTCGCTGAAGGAATTCTGCCCCTCCAGCCGCGAGGCATTCAGGTAAAACTCTCTCTCTTCCTGTATCTTTCCGAGAACCTGCATCACCGCCTCCTTGATCCGGCCGTTCGCCAGCATTTCTGTCACCGGCTCCATCAGATCTTTGCGGACGATCCATTCCAGCAGTTCATACTTATCCTGAAAATGATTATAAAAAGTGGGTCGAATCACCCCCGCCTTCTCTGTGATCTCGCGAATCGTGATCTTCTCAATCGGCCGTCGGACTGCCAGTTTCTTCAAACTCTCTGCCAGAAGCAGATCTATCGCATTGCTGCTCTCGACACTCATATTACTCCTCAAATTCCATTGTGACGAAGTAGCCCTTGGCCGTCTCCCTGACGTCTTTTACCACTCCCTCTGTCGATTTCAGCCGTTCCAAAGTGCCATAATTCGCCGACATGCCATAGGCATGCTCCAGCGTGTAGTAATAAGAGTTCGGCAGAGCGCTCTCCTTCACCGAAAGCCGCTCTCCCTTCTTCACCACATCCAGGAGTTCTGCCCGCTCCATCTTGAACTCCATCTGTCTCACCCGTCTATATCCTCCTCGGAAATAACCTCGCCATCCACGATGTCTCTGGATGCCTGATTGGTCTGCCGCACCAGAATCATATCACCGATGGCATCGACAATAATCATAATTCCAATGACTCTGGTCACCAGATTAAGGACTCCAAACGCGCCGAAGATACAGACCAGACCAAGAATCACAGAAATGATTCCAACAGCAATCATTCCTCCCCAGGAAGCGGCGCGATAACCCTTGGACTCCAAAGCAAGTCCAATATCCTGCACGCCGTGGTATAGCATAACTATTCCAAAGATAGCTGGCAGGAAGGCTGCAACTGTATTTGGCTTAGAGAATGCCCAGAGGCCAATCAGGACCAGAAGCCCTCCTCCCAAACTGCTGATGGTTGATCCCGTCGTCAACCCCCCCAGCAGAACGAAGGCCCCCATCAACAGAATCACGACCGCAACAAGGCGGACCAGAAAAGCGGTCACGCTATAGGGGGAGAAGGCCATAACCAGTCCCAGGATCAAAAAGAGAAGAGCCTGAGCCGTTACGTGAAAGTGCAGTTTTTTCAGTGTGTCAATCATCATTTTCTCCTTATACATGCTTATGTGCGTGCTTGTCCTTATGTTTCTTTATCGCCCCCTTCACCCAGTCAAAAAGGCGGTATAGATTGCGGACAACCGACTCCTGAGCGATCGCAAAAATACCGGCCAGAAGCAGGCCTGGGAAAGAGAGCTTCTGCAGGTTGAAAAGACCGCTGAAGAAGTATCCGCCCAGAATAAATCCCGCAATGGAAACTGCCAGCACAATAGCGCGATAAGTATTCAGAGGACGGATGATCCGATAGAGAACCATGAAGCCCGCAATGGACAGAAGGTAAGTGGATGCCGTTGCCACATCCTGCGACCGAATTCCAAAGACATCGGCAAAGCCAACCAGGCCCGCGATGGCGATAAAGGAGGTCAGAGAGGCCGGAAAAGCATGAAACATGGTCGATCGGAAAAAATGAGCATGCTGCTTTTTCGTATTAGGCTCAAAAGCCAGAAGGAAGGCCGGAAGGCCGATATTAAAAGCAGAGACCAAAGAGATCTGCGCCGGTTCCAGAGGATATGCAAATACCAGAATAATGGAGCAAAGCGCCAGCATAGCCGAGAACATATTCTTGTATAAGAACAAGGTCGCGGATCGGGTGATATTGTTAATGTCCCGCCTTCCTTCTGAAATAATCTCCCGCATGTGTGAAAAGTCATCATCCAGCAGAACCACCTGGGCAGCCTGACGGGCAGCATCGGAACCGGACCCCATAGAGATAGAACAATCCGCCTCCTTCATAGCCAGGATATCATTGACTCCGTCTCCGGTCATGGCGACCTTCTTACCGGTCTCCTTGATGGCCATGACGATTGCCTTCTTCTGCTCAGGCTTAACCCGGCCGAACACCCGGTATTTTGCGACAGCCTCCCGGATGTCCTCCTCATTGTTCAGCCGACTGGCATCTACATAGCGATCCGCGTCAGGGATTCCCACGCCCTGCGCAATCGAAGAGACGGTCTGCGGATTGTCTCCGGAGATCACCCGCACTTCCACCTCCTGTTCCCTGAAATAGGTGAAGGTATCTTCCACATTGGGGCGAAGGCCGTTTTCCAGTGCCACAAATGCAAGCGGTTCGAAGGAATCACTCCCAATCTCTGCACGCACAAGGGCAAGCACTCGCTGCCCCCGTTTTGTTCTCTCTTCCAGGGCCTGCCGATTCTCTTCCATCGCCTCAGATGACAGAAGGAACTCCGGGGCTCCAAAGCGAAAGGAGGCCTGCGGTGTATCAATGCAGGAGAATTTCTTCTTGGAGGAAAAGGGAGTAACTCTGGCTTCAGGCATGGTCATCGCCTGCTCGTAATAGCTCCGCAAAGCCTGCATGGTGATATTGTTATCTGTGCTGGTCGCAATATAGGCAGCCAGACTCTGCTCCGCCTGCGCCGTAACCTGTTCTCCCCGAGGGCCGAAGGCGTCAATGACATGCATCTCATTATCTGTGATCGTGCCCGTCTTGTCCACGCAGAGGACATCCACTCTGGCCAACGTCTCTGTGGAATGCATATCGTGAAGAAGAACCTTCTTCGTTGCCAGGCGGGCCGCCGACATTGCCAGAGCAATCGTCACCAGCAGGTAGAGCCCCTCCGGAATCATTCCGATCACCGCGGCGACCATGGAAATGATCGATTCTGAGAACCCCTTCTCATTCAAAATAAAAGACTCCAGGAAAAGTGTAATCCCGATCGGAATAATAGCAATTCCGGCAATCTTAACAACCCACTCGATGCTGTTGACCATCTCAGATTGTTTCTCTTTGATCTCTTTCGCCTCAGCCGTAAGCCGGGAAACATAAGATTCGTCTCCGACCTGAGTCAGACGGGCCAGGCATTCACCAGAGACAATGAAGGAACCCGATTTGAGCTGGCTGCCGGGTACCTTCTCGATCTCATCCGATTCTCCTGTCAAAAGAGACTCATTGGCCATGAGTCTGCCATCCAGTAAAAGGGCGTCCGCCGGGATCTGCATACCGGCTTCTAAGACGATCAGATCATCGGATACCAGTTCAGACATGGGAATCTTTCTTCTCTGCCCATCGCGGATGACTTCGTAATTCGATTCCGCCAGGACGGCCAGCCCATCCAGAATCTTTTTCGCATGCAGCTGCTGGGCAATACCAATCACTGTGTTGGCAACGATAACCGGCAAAAAGGTCAGACTGCGCAGGGAACCGCCGATCACAACCAGCACAGCCAGGATCAGGAAGATCAGGTTGAAATAGGTGAAAATATTGTCCCGAATGATCTCCCTGGCGGACTTGGATGCTTCTGTTGTAAGGACATTGACTTTGCCCTGGCGAACCTTCTCCGCAACCTGGGCACTGGTCAGTCCCTCCTGCCTGTTTTCCTGCATGACGACTCCTACTCTCAGCGACTTGCCTTCCTATTATCCTAGCACGAAGCAAGCCTGTCACCCCTAAAGAGAACATTAATTTTTCTGAATTTTTTCTTAAAGCGCAGGCTTCAAACATACGTTTCTTAAAGATGCGCCCTCTCCAGCAGAACTACATTTTCAATTCCATCTGTGAAAGGAAACATATCTACCGGGGCAATCCGCCTGATCACGTAATCGCTGTCCAGATACCTGAGATCCCTGGCCTGTGTCTTGGGATCACAGGAGATATAGACGATCTTCTCAGGCGCCAGACGCCTTAAAGCCAGAAGAAACTCCTCCGTAGAACCAGCTCTTGGCGGATCCATGAAAACCAGATCAAAGTTTCTCCCCGCCTCAGCTTCTGCCAGCATAAAAGCACCTGCATCTGCGACAACAAAGCGCGCCCGCTTAAGGCCATTTACTCTGGCGTTGATTCTGGCATCCCGGACGGCTGCAGGATTGCACTCCACGCCGATCAGTTCCATCTGATCTTCTTCCTGTTCTCGATACCATCTTCCCTGCCGTCCTGCTCCTCCCTCTGCCTTCTTTCTCTGCTCCTGTGACCTTCTGGCCAGATCAACTGCCGCTGCAATGCCAATGGTTCCAGTGCCGCAATAGGCATCCAGAACTCTTTCTTTTCCCTTCAGGTCCGCCATCTCAATTGCCAGACGGTAGAGCTTCCTGGTCTGCTGGCTATTGACCTGATAGAAAGCGCCCGGGGAAATACGAAATCTGGCCCCCATCAAGCGGTCCTCAAGATAACCGGGACCGCAGAGGACTTCATAGCGCTCTCCCAAAAGAACAGAGGTACTCTGTCCGTTGATATTCTGCAGAATGGTTGTGATATTGGGGTGCGCTTTTTTCAGAGCTGACACGAAATTCCTGCGGGAGGGGAACGTGGGCTGGGCAGTCACCAGGATCACCATGATCTGTCCCTGATCCACAGTCCGGCGCACTATAATGTGCCGCAGGCATCCTCTTCCCGTATCTTCGTTGTAGGGCTCCACCCTGAAAGAAGGAAGAAGTTCCCTGACGCTTGCGATCACCTGATCGCAAGCCCTGTCCTCAATCTGACATTGATCAATATTGACAATTCGATGACTTCCCCTCTCATAGCTGCCACAGACAATCTTTCCCCCGAGACTTCCTCCGAAGACCGCATGGGCTTTATTGCGATAGTAATAGGGGAAATTCATGCCCAGAATCGGCTCTGGTCTTCCATAATTCTTCAGGAGATCAGCCACCTGTTTCTCCTTCATTTTCAGCTGCTCGCTGTAGGGCAAGCGCTGCATGCTGCAGCCTCCGCACCACTTCTCATAAGGGCAGCGGGGCAAGGCATTGACCTGTTGACTCATCTTAGCTCCTCTGTATCTGCATCGGGTCTGCAGCCCAATCGCACTCCAACCATTCTCCTCAAACTTTTTCTATTTTACTACGCCGAACCTGTTTCCCCAAATTTATTTTTCCGCCGCCCGCCGTCTTCACACCCTGTCCCTTTCTGTCCCCCCTGCACTCATCTGTGTCAGTCGATTTTCGTTTTGAAACGGCGTCTTCCGTTCTGAGACATTTCAACACACAGGTATCCCCGAAATATGTTACAATGCAGTTTGTAGTTCAAACAAAATTCACAAATATAGGAGTTTGGAGGATGTTATGAAAAAGTATTTCGCTGAATTTATCGGAACAGCCGTCCTGGTCACCTTCGGCTGCGGTACCGCTATGCTGGTAGGATGTGATCCCAAGGCCGGAACCGGCTACCTTCTAACCGCACTCGCTTTCGGTCTGTCTATTGTCGCCGAGGCCTACTGCATCGGCAATATCTCCGGCTGCCATGTCAACCCCGCCGTATCTCTTGGCGTTCTGCTCAGTGGCAGAATGTCCGGCAGAGATTTCATCGGCTACCTTGTCGCTCAGGTGCTCGGCGCCATCTGCGGGAGTGTCCTGCTGAGCGCAATCTTCAGTCTTGGCAGTGTCACAGACCAGACAGGCGCTTATGGTTCCAATGGTCTTGCCGGAGTCAACGGATCCATCGGAGCCGGATTCTTAGTTGAGACGGTGCTCACCTTCGTTTTCGTTCTCACTATTTTAGGTGTCACTTCTAAAAAGGCCAATCACGGTTCCTTTGGGGGCCTGATCATCGGGCTGACTCTGACCTTTGTTCACATCCTGGGCATCGGGCTCACTGGCACCTCTGTCAATCCCGCCCGCTCCATCGGACCTGCTCTGATCGCTGCTGTCAACGGAAACCCCAAGCCCATCGGTCTCATCTGGCTCTTTATTGCCGCCCCTCTTTTGGGAGGCGCCATCGCCGCTCTCTGCTACCGCGGACTCGCCGGGCAGGATGCCGCGTAAACAGAAGCATTTTCCCATGCAGACCATTATTCCTCGACCACGGGTAGGAACGATGGTCCGCCATTGGTCTCTCACAGGACTGGTATTCCCTGAGCAATGAAATACAGGCTCCGCGAATATTCCATTATCATAAATTGTCAAAAAGCAAGTATGCTCTTCTTCTGAGCGTACTTGCTTTTTGGCTTGCCCCCATCATATATCTCAAAATCCGCATTTGATTCCTCTCACTTTTCTTTCCTATAATCATTACAACATCATGAATGGGAAACGAGGCAAAACACCGTGAGATTGATGACAGAAAAGCCGTTCCCCGCAGAACCTGCTTTAAGAAAGGAAAATTCATATGAATCGAGAATTTGTCAATGCAATTGAAGCCTCACCAGTCATTGCCGCCGTCAAAGATGATGCCGGTCTCTCCCGCTGTCTTTCCGCAGACAGCAGAATTGTCTTCATTCTCTATGGAGATCTGATCAGCATTCCCCGTATTGTCTCCCAAATCAAAGAGGCCGGTAAGATGGCCATGGTTCACATTGACCTGATCCATGGTCTTCAGGCCAAAGAAATCGCTGTAGATTTCATCAGAACCTACACGGATGCAGACGGGATTATCTCCACCAAAGCAAATCTCATATCCCATGCCAGAGAACTGGGACTGGCAACTGTCATGCGTTTCTTCCTGATCGACTCCATGGCCTATGACGCGATTCTTCGCCAGCTTCCCACAGCCAGACCAGACGTCGTTGAAATCCTTCCTGGACCCATGCCTAAACTGATCAGCAGGATCAAGAATCAGATCAGACTTCCTCTCATCTGCGGAGGACTGGTCTCAGATAAAGAGGATGTTCTCTCCATCCTGTCTGCCGGAGCGGACGCCATCTCTTCAACCAGAGAGGCGGTCTGGTTCTTATAAGCTCTGGGATCATTGCCCGGACAGGGAGGGCCTCCTTTACGGCATGTGCCTTAGGTATCTCTATGAAAGAGCTCCCTCATCCGATCCATCCGCTCCTTTGTCGGATCACTGTTCTCAAAAATCACGGATCCCAATGCCCTGCTCTCGGTCTCCAAGTCCTCAACCCGGATCCGTCGCAGCAATTCTCTCGCCGTCCCGGCCGCCCCGTCATAGATCTTAACGGAAGCTCCCATCAGCTCCTGAACCTGCCTTCGCACAAAAGGATAGTGGGTACAGCCCAGGACAACCGCATCTGCATCCCGATAGGGCGCGAGAAGTTTCTCCAGGAAACACATAAGCTCCGGCGTCTGATCTCTCCCTTCCTCAACGAATTCCATGAGTCCCGGACAGGACAGAGTCTCTATCTCAGCCACATGGCGAAAGCGATCACAGAGCAGATGAAGTTTTCCCAGGCGAACCGTCATCGGTGTCGCCATAACCAGGATCCTGCCCCCTGGATTCTCCAGGCAGGCAGGCTTAACCGCAGGTTCGATCCCCACAATAGGGAAGTTGGGATACATCTCTCTAAGCTTGCGAACCGCTGCGGAAGTCGCTGTGTTGCAGGCTACTGCTACAGCCTTACATCCTCGGTTCATCAGGTGCTGGATATTTTTGATGGTCAGCTCCTGTATCTCTGGAAGTTCCCGCGTGCCATAAGGCGCATTCTTAGAATCTCCGAAGTAGAGGAAGTCCTCATGGGGCATGACCTTGACCAACTCTCTTAGAACACTGATTCCCCCCATGCCGGAGTCAAAGACTGCAATTGGCGCATTTTTCTCTCGAGCCATAAAATCTCCATCCGCGCATCATCATCTCCATCAGCCCAAACAGCCGTTAAAAAGACGCTTTGCGCACTACCGCCTGCAAGAAAAAAGCGCATCTCCCGGTGTCAGAAGATACGCCACGAGAGCGGGTGATGGGAATCGAACCCACGTATCCAGCTTGGAAGGCTGGTGTTCTACCATTGAACTACACCCGCATGTGCCCAGTTCCGGAATTGAACCAGAGACACGCGGATTTTCAGTCCGCTGCTCTACCAACTGAGCTAACTGGGCTCTGTGCTCGGCACATGTTCCACATTGTATGAGATGACTGACCGGGTGTCAATCCCGAAAATCCTGCCTGGATATACTCAGCTGTTTTCAGCAGGCATACGACTGGGGTGGCAGGTCAGATAGATCAGCTGACGACGAACAGCGATCTGTCTAAGGAAGGTCATCGCTCTTTTCACCTTGTCCTGATCAAGATTATTGAATGGATCATCTAAAATTACCATGGGCTGATCTCTGGAGAAAATCGTATCGACCAGAGCAAAACGTGCCGCAAGGGCAATCAGATCGTGATACCCTGCGGAGAGGAATTCTCCCCGCTTCTGCTGTTCCTTGTAGACCAGCTTTGGATTCAGATCAATATCCAGGGTAAAGCGCTCCGGCCGCTCGGCCATGCCGCTTCCTCCCAGAATCTCAAGATAGTGCTGCATGTTGTTCTGCAAAGGCCCCATATAGCGGGCCAGATAAGACTCTCTGGCTCTGTTCAGGTAGTCCTGCGTCAGTTCCAGGATGCGAACATTATCCTGCATCCCTGTCTCCCGCTCTTTTAACTCCCGTACCTCATCTCTGGCCTCCTCATAATCCTGCAGTTCTTCCAGCAGATTGGTCCAGTCATCCTTCAGATCATTGATGACCTGCGTCAGACTGACCAGAGACTCATCCAGAAGCACTTGCTCTCTCTGCAGCTCTTCTACGGACTCACCCTCATAAACGGAGGTAACTGCCTCCTCTTCTTCCGTCACCTCCCTGCGCAGTTCCTCCACACGGCTGGTTAGATCTGTCAGGCGGTCCATATTGCGGCGGATCTGAGCAATACATTCGTGCCGGCTCTTCTCTGTCACCGGGTAATCGGCTAAGAAGTCGCCAATGGATCGGCGCCAGCCTGCCACCTGTTCCTCCAGATTCTCCACCTGTCCCCTTAAAGTCACATACTCCCGGTAAGCCTGGGCATCTTCCTGAAGCCTCTGCAGCAGAGCCTCTTCATTGAATTCATGGTAGAGGTCCATTTCATAAGAATCCGCATAGGGCTGCAGCTGCGTATAGAGCTGCATGGATGCATTGGCCAATTCCTCCACGGCGCCAGCGGAATTGTCAATAGCCCTGGCCTCTGCAGCTGTCAATCGGTCAAAATTCTCCTTCTTGATCCGGATCTCGGTCAGATGCTGCTGCATACTTCCCTCTTCCTCCGGGAAAAAAGACAGAAAATCAATGCAGATCTTGCGGGAAGCATCCCTTTTTCTGGCCGCCTCCTGCCTCTCCTGCCGGGCCTGTTCGATTTCCCGATCCAAATCGGACAGAGCCTGCTGATAAATGCTCTGCTGTCTCCTGTGGCCGCTGAAACCGCTAACCGCAACAACAGCCGCAGCTGCGACAAATACAAGACCCAGCATCAGGCGGGAGAAGCCCCCATCAGACGCGTATAGCGTCAAAAAGGTTCCTCCTCCCAGGACGAAAACCAGAGCGATCAGGCCTGTCACCAAACCGAGGCCAAAGCCTGATTCAGACCGGCGGTCCGCAATTTTCTCCTCTTTCCCCCGTTCCAGTTCCTCCGACTGCTTCGCCAGCTCACTGACACGCCCGGTGTAGGTGGCAAGGTTGTTGATTTCGCTTGAAATCAGATCCAGTTCCTCGCGGCTTGGATCCTTAATGGAAAAATAATCACGCAGTTCTGCCAACTGATCGCGATCCTCTTCCGACATAACAGCATAGGACTGCTGTATGCGCAGGTCTTTCAGATGCGCCGCCTCCTTTTCCCAGGCCGCGAATTGACCGGGCGTCGGAATTTCCTCCGGGAAAAGTTCCATGAGGTCTTTGACATAGGCCTCCTTGGGCACCTTCGCCCGCAGTTCCTCCAGTTCCTTCTCCCGCACGGCCAACTGATGATCCGCATCCGTAACTTCATCCATGACCTCTGGACTCGGAATTCCTCTGACAAAAAAGGTCTGGCACTTCTCCAGTTCTCTCTCATTCTCTGACAGCTGCTGCTTCTTCTGCCGGAAAGCTCCCAGAGCCTGCTCTCTTTTTACCTGTTCCGTAATTCGGTCATTTAGGGCCCGCTTCTGCTCCTCCAGCCGATGCAGCTGATTCCTCTTCTCAAGCAGCCTCTCCTCTGCCATGCGGGCAGCTTCCTGGGTTGCTGGGATTCGGTCCGCCAGTTCCTGCTTGACAGAGATTTTCTGCTGCAGAAGGCGCAGTCTGCCGGTATTGGTCTTGGAATTGCGCTTGTAATCCCGAATCTGATTTTCGATACTGGCAATCGCCTCCTCAAAATGGGTGACATCATCCCGGTTCACGCGGTTTCCCTTGCCCATATGGGCATTCATCGAATCCGTAATTCCGGTATCCAGCGCATTTTGCGGAACGAAGATTGACTTT
This sequence comes from Lachnospiraceae bacterium AF51-6-b8A, assembly GCA_027682585.1. Classification (GTDB taxonomy): domain Bacteria; phylum Bacillota; class Clostridia; order Lachnospirales; family Lachnospiraceae; genus Shuttleworthia. The sequence continues at coordinate 300,390 of JAQCZH010000002.1, forward strand.
TCAAATGATTCCCGGTCAACGGAAAAAAGTTCCTCCCCGATCTGATCTGAAAAATCACATGACTGCTGATTGGTGGAAAGGTCGATCAGGGTGAAGCGGTCTGACTTATCCGTGCGGCCGAAGCTACGCTCAATTCGATACGCTTTCTCTCCCGTCTCAAAGACCAGAGAGCCTCCATAACTTCCCCCATCCCAGGGCTCGTACTTCTGCCTTTCATGCAGCGTCTTGGTTCCTCTGGAATATTCCATGCCATAGAACATGGCCTTCAGGAAAACAGAAAATGTCGTCTTTCCCCAGCCATTTTCTTCCAAAATCGCGTTGAGCCCCGGCTTAAACATGAAGTTTCGATCCCGGATGGTTCCAAATCCGGCAATATAACAGGAAATCAACTTCATTCCTCAAGCTCCTCTCCGATCAGCGCTTTCATCCCGAGGCGAGTCACCCTCTCCTTGTCCTCATCTGACAGCCCACTATCCTGCATGAGGCGGACAAACTCCCCCTTGATGGTGCGGTCATTGAGATAGGCATCAAAATCGATCTGGGTTCTGGTCTGATCCACGGCCTTGATGAAAAAAAAGCAACTGACAAAACGCCTCAGCACCCGGTCTGTATCCAGTTCCAGATCCATGCTGATATGGCCTGTGAAGACCAGCTTGACCAAATCCTTCTCCGAGATATTTCTCAGAGCCTTATCGCTTTTGGACATCACCTGCAGCATACTGTCCTCAGGCGCAAGTTCTACAAAGACCTCATGCAGCTGTCTTTTGGCAAAGGGAATAAATTCACTCGTCAGTTTTCCATTCGAGAGATTGATCAGCACAAATCCCTTGGGCCCGCACTCGTCAAAACCTCTGCCCTCCAGGCAGCCGCTGTAACAATAAACGCCACGCTCATCCAGCCGTTCCTGACGATAACTGTGGATGTGTCCCAGGGCCAGATAATCAATTCCCTTGCCTCGATAGGCCGGAAGAAACACTTCCTCGGCAGGACTGTGCCCCAGATAATCCTGCGTCTGTCCATGGAGCATGAGGACATTGGTCTTCCCCGGGTCTAAAGCCAGACGAGCGGGCATGGATCTGACATTTTCCGCAGACAACTCGGCTCCGGTGATCACCAGATCTCCATATTCGTAGCTTCTCCAACCCTTATCCGTAAAAGTCTTCAGATTGGACGGAATCTCCTCTTCCTCCAGCCCTGCCAGAAAATCAGAGTTGTCATGATTGCCCCGCAGATAGAAGAAGTCTATATCAGGATGCGCCTCCATCGGCTCTAACACCCGATTGCGCACGACCCGCCGCAGATGCGCCCGGTCAAACATATCTCCCGCAATCAGAATCGCCCTCACCCCCTCTTCTTCAGCATAATTCACCATGCCTTCATAGGAGGCAAAGAGTTCCTCTCGTCTCTGCCTGGCCTTCTCGCCGTCTAAATTGGTCTCCATCCTGGAATCCAGGTGAAGGTCTGAACAATGGATGATCTTCATAAAGCTTCCCCAGCACCACCTGTCACATCTTCCTGCGACATAAACATCATATTTTTATTTTAGCATGGGACGTATCATGTGCCAAATTTCCGTCCTGTCTCCTGAAGAAAGAGAAAAGCTGACCGCCCAATATCACATCCGCCCCCCTGGCGAAGTGTGAAATACAGCGATCAGCCTCCCATGTTTTTATTTGGATAAGTTCAGCTGAATATTCTGCTTCTCTCTGGCAGAAGGTATCCTCAGGAAGATCCCGCGCCCAGCAAAATGACCTTACACCCCAAATACCTCTGTGTATTCCCTGGCAAATTTGGCGATCCCGGCATCCGTCAGAGGATGCCGGATCATCTGTATCAGCACTTTATAGGGCACCGTGGCGATATCCGCCCCCGCAAGAGCACAGTCGTGAACGTGCATGGGCGTGCGAATGGATGCGGCGATCACCTGGGTCGTATAGCCATAATTCTCGAAGATGGTTTGTATGTCTTCAATCAGGCGGATGCCCGGCTCCGAAATATCATCCAGTCTTCCCACGAAAGGAGAGACATAAGCAGCCCCCGCCTCTGCGGCCAGAAGGGCCTGATTCGCTGTGAAGATCAGGGTGCAGTTCGTCGCAAGTCCCTCGGAGGAGAGCACGCGAATCGCCTTGAGTCCTTCCGCAGTCATAGGAATTTTAATGATCATGTTCTTGTGAATCGCGGCGATTCTCCTGCCCTCGCGAATCATCCCTTCCGCATCCGTAGTCGTAGCCTTGACCTCACCGGAGATCGGTCCGTCCATAATCTCACAGATCTCCCGCAGGGTCTCCATATAATCTCTGCCCTCTTTGGCGATCAGAGAGGGGTTGGTGGTAACTCCATGGATGATCCCCATCTCCTCAGCCTTCCTGATCTCATCTACGTTGGCTGTATCAATAAAAAATTTCATGCGCCCTCCTTATTTGCATATTTTTATCGTCTGCGTTTTCTCCATGCTCCCTCCTAACGATCTTTCTTTCGCTGCCGCCCTGCCGCAGAACCCGGCCTTACGCGAAGGGATTCTCTCCCGGATAGGGCAGGCTCTTGGGATGATTATAATCCAATTCCTCCGCCTCTACACCCAGATAGCGAAGCGCCGCAAAAAGTTCCCTGCCATAGTGGCCGAAGGCCACCGCTCCGTGATGAGGATAGTTCTTTCCAATCAGAACATTGCGGTAGAAACGACCCATTTCCTCAATAGCGAATACCCCGATGCCGCCGAAAGACCTGGTCGCTACGGGGAGGACTTCCCCTTGAGCCACATAGGCTCTGAGTTTGTTGTCAGCCGTGGACTGCAGCCGGTAGAAGGTGATATCTCCAGGCACGATATCCCCCTCAATGGTACCGTCACACCACTCTTTGGGATGTGTGGACGCCATAATCCTCTGATAGGATAGGTGCGGATTCACAACACGGGTCGAACAGGTGTTGCCGCAGTGAAATCCCATAAAGGTATCCGTATACCGGTAGTCGAACTTTCCCTCAATGGACTCCATGTACATATCCTTGGGAACGGAGTTATTGATATCGAGCAGAGTCACCTCCTGCTGGCTGATGCAAAGACCGATGTACTCAGACAGAGTTCCATAAATGTCCACCTCGCAGGAGACGGGAATTCCCCGCCGCATGAGCCGGCTGTTGACATAGCAGGGGACAAAGCGAAACATATCCTGAAAAGCCGGCCAGCACTTGGTCGTCAGGGCCACGAACTCCCGATAGCCCCTGTGATCATCGATCCAATCCAGAAGGGTCAGCTCGTACTGGGCCAGCTTAGTCAGCATCCGGGGCTTCTGATCCAGGCTGTAGCCCATCTCCTGCGCCATGTCGTCAGAGACAGCTCCAATGCGCTGATCTCCCTCATGCTTTAAGAAGGCCTCATAGAGATCCAGCTCCGACTCCTCCTCGATCTCTGCGCCCAGATTGTAAAGCTGCTTGATGGGGGCATTGCAGGCCAGAAAGTTAGCCGGGCGAGGGCCGAAGGAAATGATCTTCAGATGTTTCAGTCCATACTTGACGCGGGCAATCGGCAGAAAATCATGAATCATATCGGCGCAGTCCCCGGCGTCCCCCACAGGATAATCGGGAATATAAGCTCTGATATTGCGCAGGGCAAGATTGTAAGAGGCGTTAAGCATGCCGCAGTATGCATCGCCGCGGCCGGATTCCATCAGGCGATCCTGAGATTCCTCGGCAGCCGCGCAGAACATCACAGGTCCATCAAAATGCTTCGCCAAAAGGGTCTCTGAGATCTCCGGCCCGAAGTTCCCCAGATAGACGCAGAGGGCATTGCAGCCATGTTCCCTGATATCTGCCAGAGCCTTGACCATATCCGTCTCTGATTCCACAATAGTGATCGGGCACTCATAAATATCCGCCGCATCATACTTAGCCGCATATGCCTTTGCCAGAGCCTTTCGCCGATTGACTGCCAGAGCTGCCGGAAAACAGTCGCGGCTGACTGCTACCAGACCCAACTTGATTTGTGGAATGTTGTTCATTGTCTTCTCCTTTGCTTGATTTCCCGGGCGCCGCCCATATTTGTCGGCTCCCATTTCCCATAGATGTCTTCATCCCGTCAGACAGTCAGTTCACAGTTCTGTCATACGTCAGACTTCCGGATTCTCTCCGTAAATTCCCAGATAAGCCTCTTTCGGCTCACCGCCCTCAGGGTGGGCCAGCAGCCATTTGTTCACCGCCATCAGAAGCCGATCCTCCGGAATTTTCTCTTTCCCCGGCTGAATCGGATTGGCTGACGCCATATGCCCGGATGTCAGCGGCTCATTGGTTCCCCTCGACAAGATCACAACCGAGCGAAAACCCGAATTCCCCACAGAGCAGGGAGCGTAATGCAGAGTCGTCGCGTAGACTTCCACTGCCACGCCCGCCGGAAGACGAAAGGCTTCTGCCCTGGAAGAGTTATAGCGATACCCCCTTTCCAGATCCGTCTGTTTGCCCAGAATCAGAACCTGATCCGCCCCGCACGCGACATTGATCTCCGAGCAGCGGTGATACTCCAGAGCATTCATCCTGTGATTGTGCCCGTTGCAGTATCCGATCTGTATCGGAGCCTCACCATAGAGAACCCGCTGTATCTCCTTCGCCACAGGAAGCTGCTCCAATTCGCTGTCTGAGGCCACATAAATGGTTCCCTCCTCAGGACAGGGCGTCTTCACCATAGCCGCAACCAACTCGGTCAGATCCACCTGATCCATCACCTTACCGTATTGGCGAAAAGCCGGATCTGTCACTTCCATAATTTTCATTTTCCCCTCCTGTCTTTCTATCTCCTGCTCTCCTTCCGATGACCATTCATCCCGCCAGTCTCCGGAATGACTCTTTCAAGGCGGGATAAAGCCGGGAGAATTTCTCATATTGCCTCTGGTATTTCGCTGCCAGATCGGCTTCCGGCTCAATGGTCTTCTTGACTTTGACAATCGCGCGGGCTGCTTCTCCGGGACTGGGATATTCTCCGCAGGCGACGGCCGCCAGCATGGCAGCGCCGAGCGAAGGCCCCTCTTCCGTCTCCAAAAGGTCCAGCCTGATGCCCAGAACATTGGCCAGAATCTTCTGCCAGAGGAAAGATCTGGTTCCTCCGCCCACCAACCTGGAACGATCAATGATCATCCCCTGTCTTCTCGCCACTTCTAACATATCCCTGCAGGCGAAAGCCACCCCCTCCAGAACAGCCTGGGTCAGATCCGCCTGCCTGGTATCCATGGTCATACCCACAAAACAGGCCCTGGCATAGGGATCATTGAGCGGGGAACGCTCGCCCATCAAATAGGGAAGATAGAAAACCGTATTCTCGCCCAGGCGTGTCTTCTCAATCCGCTTTTGTCCTGCGGCATAATCGCTCTCTTCCAGGATCTCCTCCATCCACCACTTGTTACAGGAAGCAGCCGAGAGCATACAGCCCATCAAATGATAGCGGCCGCTGGCATCACAGAAGGAATGGAGAGCATTGCTGGCATCCCGGCAGAAGTGATCGGAAGAAATAAAGAGGGTTCCGGATGTTCCAAGGGAGAGATTGCATCTTCCCTCTCCCACCGTCCCTGTAGCAATAGCGGACGCTGCGTTATCGCCCGCTCCGGCAGCCACTTTTACCTCGAATGGAAGCTCCAGTTCCTCTGCGATATCCGGTCTGAGCCTTCCAATGCAGTCATAAGACTTATGAAGACGGGGAAGCATCCATTCCCTGATCCCGCAGATCGCAAGCATCTCCTCAGACCAGGTTTGATGCTCTACGTCCAAAAGAAGCGTGCCGGAAGCATCCGACAAGTCAGTCGCATGAACACCGGTCATTCGATAGGCCAGGTAGTCTTTAGGCAGCATGATCTTTTGAATTCGAGCGAAATTCTCCGGTTCGCACTTCTTCATCCAGAGAATCTTCGGAGCGGTAAATCCGGCAAAGGCAATATTGCCCGTGTGTTCCGACAAGAAATCCCTGCCAATCTCCTCATTGAGATAATCCGTCTCCTCCGCGGTCCTGGAATCATTCCAGAGAATGGCCGGGCGAATCGGGCGATCTTCCTGATCCAGGACCACCAGCCCATGCATCTGCCCGCCAAAGCTGATCCCGCCGACAAGCTTCCTGTCAAAATCCCGCAACAGATCGCGGATTCCCTCTCTGGTCTGCTCCCACCAGTCTTCCGGATTCTGCTCCGCCCAGGAGGGATGGGGAAAAGAAATGGGATATTCCCTGGATACGATATTTCGGATTTTGCCATCTGCTTCCATAAGAAGAAGCTTGACTGCGGATGTTCCCAGATCAATTCCTATATAGTACATAAGTCCCTCTCCTATCGATTTGTATCTTTCAAACAATGGCATACACGCTCCGCAAATATTCCATTGCCATGAAAAACAAGATACACGCTTCGCAAGCATTCCATTACCGCAAGCGGGAAGCGTGCACGTGCACGATCTATCTTTATCTTATGCATCTTCGCCCTGGTTCACAACCATCGTTTTTGCCAATATTTCCCCTCTCTTTTTTTGCATATTGCCCAATTCTCTTCTCCGCAGAACTCCAGAGCACTGATATCTTCACAGCAATATACCTTTTGTACCAAGTCCAGGTCCGGGCTCCAAAAATCCTGATCTCCTCCGATCAAACAGTAAGGCCGGCTTCGTTCCATACCATACCCAGACAGGGGAAAAACGGAGAAATCTCATGGACCAGCAGTCAGGCTTCCCCCACAACGATATTCCCCCATAAAATCTCCTTCTCCTGTAAATTTTCGGCAAAAATGTGCACATGCACGCATTGACTTCTATCACACATCGTGTAACAATGCACACAAGAGCATGCTTCGTGAACGTTCCCTTGTCATGAACAGAAATGAGGATGATATATGGCCACTATGAAGGAAATCGCAGAGCTTGCAGGGGTCTCCCGCGGCACCGTTGACCGGGTTTTAAACCAACGAGGATCTGTCAGTCCCCTGACCCAAAAAAAGATTTTAGAAATTGTGGAGATGCTGGACTACAAACCCAACAAGGCCGGGATCGCCCTGTCCGTCCAGAAGAAGAGTCTGACCATCGGCATCATCCTCTTCGGCGCAGGGAACGCCTTCTTTGACGATGTCATTGAGGGTGTTGAAAGCAAGATGGGTGACCTGAGCATTTATGGCATTCAACTGATCGCCAGGCGCATCCCCTTCGGCCTGCAGGAAGAATTGGATGCCATTGATCAGATGCTGGCAGACGGAATCAACGGCCTGGTCCTCTCCCCCTACAACGACGACAGCATCCGATCTAAGATCGATCAGCTCTGGGAACAGGGGATTCCTGTGGTAACTACCAATACCGATATCCCGGAGTCCAGGCGGATCGCCTATGTAGGATCGGACTTCTATGCCTGTGGGCAGACGGCAGCCGCCCTCTTCCACCGCTTTGCCTCCCGTCCGCTTGAACTGGCCATCATCACCGGCTCTGACCAGATCCTCTGCCATAGAAACCGCATTCGCGGTTTCCTCGACTACTGCAGGAATCTCAAGCCCCCGATTGAGATTGCCGAAGTGGTCGAAGCCCATGACGACGATTACGAGAGCTACGAGGCTGTGACGCAGCTCCTTGCCAGATATCCCGATTTAGACGGTCTCTACTACACTGCCAGCGGCATGTACGGGGGCTGCCGCGGACTCATGCATGCGCGCAAGATGCAGCCCTCTCTCGACGACTCCGATCTCTGCATCCGAAACAAGAAGGGAAACCCCTTCCTTGTGATTGGCTTTGACTCCGTCCCTTCCACCAGAGAAATGCTTCAAAAGGGACTGATCACCGCAACCATCACACAGCAGCCCAAGCTGCAGGGTTCCCTCTCTGTCAGCATTCTTCAAGACTATCTGATCAGCGGTAAGATCCCCGACCAGGAGATTTATCACACGGAATTATCTGTAAAATTGAAAGAGAATATCTGAGGGCAGAAATATAGCCCGCCCCGCTGAAGATCAATTCTTCTGCAAGTCGAGCCAGATTCATGTCGATAAATTTTTTCAGAGCGCACCCTTCATTGTTTTCAGTATGATTCTAACATCTGTACTTATATCTCATATACCGCCATTCCCACCCGAATTGATTGTAACTTTCCAGCTTGCTTGCTAAACTGATAGATGGATGAAGACTCTTTATCTGCCCGGAAAGGATGCCTCTATGTTCGACTATTCTGTCCTATGCTCTAATGTTAATGCCGCCAGGAGAAATCAGGTCGTAAGCCTTCTCTCCGAGAACGATATCGGCTATAAGCTCACATCGCAGATGCCCTTTCACCTGCATTCTGGAGACGCTGCAGCAATCAGAAATTCCGGTCAGTCCTCCGCCAGCCAGCAAGTTCGCTATACCATCTCAGTTAAGGAGAGGGATTTAAAAGATGCCCTTGAGCTGATCAAAAACATCTGAATTTCCGTCCGTTCACAGATCCCTGAAGTGAAACTGGCTCTTCCCTGACGCATAGTCCCCCACAATCTGTCCATGGCCGATCAGCTGGTACTTGTAGGTGATCAGACCCTCAAGTCCGACCGGCCCCCTGGCGTGAAGCTTGGACGTGGAGATTCCGACCTCCGCCCCAAAGCCATAGCGGAAACCGTCCGCAAAGCGGGTGGAGCAGTTGCGATAGACACCGGCAGAATCCACCATCTGCAGGAAGTAGTCTGCTGTCAGGTCATTTTCTGTCAGAATACAGTCGGTGTGGTGGCTTCCGAAGCGGTTGATATGGGCGCAGGCCTCCTTGACGCCGTCCACCAGCTTAACAGAAGCGCACAGGGTCAGGTACTCGGTGGCATAGCCGGTCTCAGTCAGATCCCTGATCTCTATGGCGGACTGCTTCTCCTTCGCGCGGGAAGTCTCTCCCTGCTCACGCAGAGCATTTTGCAGGCAGTCCTGCACTTCTTCATCCCCTCGCAGGACCACCCCCGCCTCTTTCATAGCAAGAGCAAGCCCGGGAAGAAAGTCAGTCGCAATCGCCCGATCCAGCAGGATGGTCTCCACTGCATTGCAGGCGGCCGTGTACTGGGTCTTGGCATCAAGCAGAATGGGAATGGCCCGGGACTGATTGGCATCCCTGTCCACATAGATATGGCAGATACCGTCCGCGTGCCCCATAACGGGAATTTTCGTGTGATTTATGATATAGCGGACAAATGCATTGGACCCTCTCGGAATCAAAAGATCCACATCCCTGTCGCAGGTCAGGAGCTCGTCAATCTCGGTATGAGCCTCCGCCTGACGCAGCATGCCTTCTGGAAGCCCCGCCTCTGTCACCGCCCTGCTGATGATCTCAAAGAGAGTTCGATTGGTTCTTAGGGTTTCCCTGCCCCCCTTTAAGATGGCGCAATTGCCGGACTTGATGCAAAGAGAAGAGATCTGGACCAGGGCATCCGGCCGGGCCTCAAAAATAACCCCGATCACTCCGATGGGCACCGTGATTCGATGCAGCTGTAGGCCCTGATCTAACTGACGATCCAGAAGATGGACGCCGGTTGGATCAGGAAGGACTATCAACTGCCCGATTCCAGCCAGAACATCCGTCAGCTTATTCTCATTGAATATAAGCCTCTTGACCACCGCAGGCTCCACATCTTTCGCCGCTTCCAGATCCCTGGCATTCGCATCAAAGATCTCTGCAGCATGCGCGCGAAGAGCAGCTGCCACCGCCTTCAGAGCCCGATTTCGCAGTTCAATGGAACTGGCTGCCACTGTCGGAGAGAGCAATTTCATCTTGTGTGCATCTTCGCGAATTCCCATGGATACTCCTCTCTTAACTATCTTCAGAACTTTGGCCTATTCTACCACACATCTTCCAGATCGTTGCAGTCTGTCCGAACAGGAAACTCGCGAAAATACCGCATGTAAACACTGCGCTTTCTCATATGCCGCAAAAATACCCCCGCAGTTGCGAGGGTACTCCTTTCCTGATGATACTTGCCTCTTCCAGGCAATCCACTTCTTTCGCTTTTCTCAGAAGATCTTACTGGCCTGCATAGGGAATGACAGACTGCCCGTACTTCTCTGTAATCCACTTCTTCGTCTCGTCCGACTTAAGAACCTTGACCAGCTTCTGAACAGCCGCGTCATTCTGCCTGCCGTCCTTGACAGCGATCACATTGACATAGTTCTTAGCCGCCTCGCCGTCATTCTTCTCGACAGCGATGGAATCCTTGGAGGGATCTAATCCGGCCTGCTTGGCGTAGTTGCCGTTCAGGACAACGAAAGCGACTTCTCCCTTGACACGGCTGACCTGGGCTGCCTCCAGCTCCTGAATCTTCAGATTCTTGGGATTGGCCGTGATATCCTGCACAGTAGCCTTAATTCCGGCCCCCTCCTTTAAAGTGATTAATCCCTGCTCCTGAAGCAGAAGAAGAGCCCTTGCCTCATTGGTTGTATCATTGGGAACGGCAATGGTATCTCCCTCAGTCAGCTCAGACAGCTGTTTCTTGGTTCCGGCGTAAATGCCAAAGGGCTCATAGTGAATTTTCCCCGCGTCAACCAGATGGGTTCCCTTCTCCTGGTTGAAGTTATCCAGATACACCACATGCTGGAAGTAGTTGGCGTCGAAGTCACCGGACTCCACGACATTGTTGGGCTGTACGTAATCGCTGAATTCCTTGACCTGCAGGTCGACGCCTTCCTTGGCCAATTCGGACTTCACATGCTCTAAAATCTCGGCATGGGGAGTTGCGGAGGCAGCTACCTTAAGGGTCGTCCTGGCATTTGTGCCATCAGACTTGGAATCGTTCCCCTTGGCTGCACCGCAGCCTGCGAATGCAGCTACGGCAAGTGTTGCTGCCAAAACAGCGGATAAAATTTTCTTTTTCATATCTTACCTCTTTTCTTATCTCTTTCATTTTCTAACTTCCGATCTCGCATGAGATCCGGCTCACAGTTTCCTCTTGTCCATCCTGTTGGCGATGAAGGTTCCCAGCAGCTGAAAGAGCTGCATAAGGATGATAAGAAGGACAACCGTGACAATCATGATATCCGCCTGATAGCGGTAGTATCCGTATCGAATGGCGATATCCCCCAGTCCGCCGCCGCCGATGACGCCGGCCATGGCAGAGTAACCCAGAATCGTTCCAACAGAGATGGTCGCCCCCGCGATCAGGGAGACCCGGGATTCCACAAGAAGGACTCTGCTGATAATCTTTCCGTTGGAGCAGCCCATGGATTGTGCCGCCTCGATGACGCCGGGATCCACCTCATTGAGAGAGGATTCGACCATGCGGGCAATCATGGGAGCCGCGGAAATAGTCAGCGGAACAACCGTCGCCGTTGACCCATAGCTCTTCCCTAAAAGAAGAGTGGTCAGGGGCATGAGCAGAATCAGCATGATGAGGAAGGGAACGCTTCGCATAATACTGCTGGCAACATCCAGAATCCGATAGATCACCCTGTTGGGACGAATCCCCTCTTTCCCCGTCACCGTCAGCGCGATCCCCCAGGGCAGGCCCAAGAGATAGCCGAAGACAGATGAGAGAACTGTCATATAGAGCGTCTCGCCGATCCCCTTGATGATCATTAAAATTACATCACTGGTCATGATCGCTCACCTCCTCTACCGCCAGGCCATGCTCCCTCAGATAAGAAATAATGGCCGCCTGGGCCGTCTCTTCCTCCGGAAGTCCCAGGATCATCTGTCCCTTGGCGACGCCTCCGACATCCCGGGTATCCGCCAACAGGATATTGACCGCATAGCCTGTGGTCAGAATCATATTGGAAATGACAGGCTCATAGGAGGAATTCCCTGAGAAGACGATGCGAATCTTGCGGTCTGTCTTAATCTCCTCCCGGGTTCGGCTGACGCCGTCAGTCCAGGCCTCCGGGTCCTTTCCCTCAATGATCAGAAGCCTGGCCGCTCTGGATTTGGGATGGTTGAAGATCTCCTCAACCAGCCCCTTCTCCGCGATCCTCCCTTGATCAATGATGGCGACATGTTGACAGACCCCCTGCACAACGGACATCTGATGGGTAATGATCACAATGGTGATTCCCAGCTTTTGATTGATCTCCTTTAGAAGCTGCAGGATGGAGTTGGTTGTCTTGGGATCCAGAGCAGAAGTCGCCTCATCGCAGAGCAGGATCTTAGGATCAGAAGCCAGGGCTCTGGCAATCGCCACCCTCTGCCTCTGTCCTCCGGAGAGCTGTGCCGGATAGGCCCTGGCCTTGTCCGCCAGTTCAACCGTCTTGAGAAGCTCCAAAGCCTTGGCTCTGGCCTCCTTCTTCGGAAGACCGTGGATGGTCAGCGGAAAACAGATATTATCCAGAACATTCTTCTGCATCAGGAGATTGTAGCTCTGAAAAATCATGCCGATACGAGTGCGCTCCCTGCGAAGTTCTCCGGCTGACAGTTTCGCCAGTTCCCTGCCCTCAATTACGACGGATCCCTCTGTCGGAACCTCCAGGAAATTCAGGCAGCGCACAAGGGTTGATTTCCCGGCTCCGGAGAGACCGATAATCCCATAGATATCGCCCTCTTCAATATCCAGATTAATATTGGAAAGGGCAGTTACCTCTCGATCGGCCAGAGCAAATCGTTTGCTCAGGTTTTTCACCTCAATGATATTTGCCATGTCACTGTTCCTCTAATAAACTGTTCCGCAAATCAGAAATTCAATTCCTGAGATCGTTCCCCACAGAAGACTTCCTGTCCCAATCACTGTTACAGGCCATAATTTATCATATCCCAGGATTCCTGTATAGAATATAAAATTTATCAATCGTTATAGTGAATCTCTATATCCTTCTTATTTGCCTTCAGATGTTTTAATGGCGCGATTTTTCCGCCTCTTACAGCGTCCTTTCCCCACCGGCTCTGATCCGGCATCTCAGCTGCGATCGCCTCGCCCAGATCTCCGTAATCCGGCAAATTTTCGACGAAGACTTCCACTTGTGCTAAAATCGTGTCAAGACAGTAATGAGCACCTGCCCAGTCAGCGGCGAGGAGAATTCATGAGAGTTTACGATGAGCGCAATGTATCCATGATGATGGATCTCTATGAGATGACCATGGCCAACGGCTACTATCTCCTGGAGAATCAGGATACCCATGTGGCATTTGATGTCTTTTACCGGAGAAATCCCGATTCGGCCGGTTTTGCCATCTTCACCGGTCTCGAACAGATTGTGGAATATCTTGAAGGGCTTCACTTTGATCCGGAGGACATCGATTATCTCCGTTCTCTGGGGCAGTTCGATGAGACTTTTCTCTCCTACCTGGCCGACTTTCACTTCACCGGGGATCTCTATGCTTTCCCCGAGGGAACCATCATGTATCCCAATGAGCCTGTCATCACAGTAGTCGCGCCCCTGGTGGAGGCCCAGCTGATCGAGACGGAGCTTCTGGCCCAGATCAATCACCAGTCTCTGATTGCTACCAAGGCCCGCCGCATTGTCCGCTCCGCGGAGGGTCGCCCGGTCTCTGACTTCGGCGCCAGAAGGGCTCACAACAACGACGCCGCCATCTATGGGGCCCGCGCCGCTTACATCGGCGGCGTCGCAGCCACTGCCACGGTCTCCTCCGGTCAGCATTTCGGTATCCCCGTCAGCGGAACCATGGCTCACTCCTGGGTTATGTTCTATAAGAACGAACTGGAATCCTTCCGCAAATTCGCTTCGATTTACCCCGACAACTGTATCCTCCTGGTAGACACCTATGATGTTCTTCACCAGGGCCTCCCCAACGCCATTCAGGTATTTACCGAGATGCGTGAAAAGGGAATCCATTCGAAGAGCTATGGCATCCGCATTGACTCCGGTGACCTGGCCTATCTGACTGCCCGCTCCCGGAAGATGCTGGACGAGGCCGGTTTTACCGATGCCAAGATCATTATCTCCAACAGTCTGGACGAGTACACCATTCGATCCATCTTAGATCAGGGCGGCCAGGTGGACGCATTCGGCGTCGGCGAGCGCCTGATCACTTCCCGGTCCGAGCCCGTCTTCGGAGCTGTCTACAAACTCTGTGCTGTCGAAGAGGACGGCCAGATGATTCCCCGCATTAAACTGTCTGAAACCCCTGAGAAAATCACCAATCCCGGTCTCAAGGATGTCTACCGGATCTACGACGCTGACGGACATGCCGTAGCTGACCTGATCACCAGACAGGGAGAAGAACTGGATCTGTCCAGGCGTTATGATTTCATTGATCCCATCAAGCCATGGAAGCGCCGTGCTTTTGAGAACTGTACTGCCAAAAAACTGCAGGTTAAGATCGTTGCAGACGGCAGGCGAACCAGCCAGCTTCCCTCTGCCAAGGAGATTGCTGCCTATGTTAACCGGCAGCTGACAGAAGAGATCTGGGATACAGAGCAGCGCTTTGAGAATCCCCATATCCACTATCTGGATATGTCCCCCGCCTACTACGAGATGAAGATGGATATGCTGGAGACCAATCGGTAATACGCTTTGTTATGACCAACAGAATACACGTTTCGCAGGCGTTCCGTTGGCATAAAAGAAAGAGACAGGGAAGAAACCATTCTCTTCACTGTCTCTTTTTATACTGCATATATTTCTGTGCGGTTCATCCGCCGTAATTCTTACAGATTCTCCTTGAAAAAAGCCTCCATTTCGCTGGCTGCCTTCTCCTCATCAGGTCCCTCAACATCAACGGTCACCGTATCACCCTGCTTGACGCCAAGGCTCATAATCGCCATCATGCGGCCGGAATCTGCTGACTTGCCGCCAAAATGAATGGTCACCTTGCTCTCATACTCCTTGGCCTTCTTGACAAGAAGTCCTGCCGGGCGGGCATGCATTCCTGCGGCATCCTGGATGGTAAATTCAAATGATTTCATTGGTCTGCTCCTCTCCTCTGCATATGAATCTGTCGTAACAACCATCGCATGCACGCTCTACGGACATGCGATCTGTCATAAGCAATGAAATGTACACGCCTCGCGTGTTCCACTGCCATAAACAATAGAATACACACTCTGCAAATATTCTACTGCCTTGAAACATTGTATCCGCTGCATCATCTGTGTCAAGCCGAAGCTATTCTATCTTGCCACTCACCACTTCGACTCCCTCGATCTGCCTGCTTGCATACTTCCCGCTGTCATTTGCGGCTGTCAATGGAACGGATCTTGTCCCTGACCCGCAGAACCATAGAGGGACTGACAGAAAGTTCATCGACTCCCATCTTGATGAAGGTCTCTGTCAGGCTTGTATCCGCTCCCAGCTCGCCGCAGATACCGGCCCAGGCTCCATGTTTGTGCGCATTTTCAATTACCATGGCAATCAGGCGAAGGATCGCCGGGTGGTGCGTATCATTGAAAGCCTCCAGCTTAGGATTCTGCCGATCGATCGCCAGAGTATACTGAGTCAGGTCATTGGTTCCTATGGAGAAGAAGTCAACCTCTCTGGCCAGCTCATCCGACATAATAGCCGCTGCAGGCGTCTCAATCATAATCCCCAGCTCCACATCTCCGTAGGGAAGACCCAGCTCTTCCAATTCGGTCTTGACCTCTTCCGCAATGGCCTTGGCCTTTCTCACCTCATCCACAGAGATGATCATGGGGAACATAATGGAAATGGTGCCAAAATGGCTGGCCCGATAGATTGCCCGAAGCTGAGTCTTGAAGATCTCCGGCTGCGTCAGACAGATACGGATGGCCCGGTAGCCCAGAGCAGGATTATCTTCTTTATCCAGGTGAAAGTAATCCACCTGTTTGTCCGCGCCGATATCCAGGGTGCGAATGATCACTTTCTTGCCTGCCATATTCTCAGCAACCGTCTTATAGGCCTGAAACTGCTCCTCCTCTGAGGGGAAATCCTTTGCCTCCAGATAGAGGAACTCCGAGCGAAAGAGCCCGATTCCCTGAGCGTCATTGGCGTGTACACTGGCCACATCCCCCACGCCGCCGATGTTGGCATAGAGATGAATGTGTCTTCCATCCAGAGTGACGTCTTCCTTGCCCTTAAGTTCCTGCAGAAGTCTGGCCTTCTCCTGATCCTCTGACTGCTTCTTTTGATAGCTGGTCAGGGTATCCTGATCCGGCTCGATGATCAGCTTACCGCTGTAGCCGTCCACAACAGCCATCTTCCCCTGCATGTCATCCCGGTAATTCACGCCGATGAGCGCAGGAATATTCATGGTTCGGGCCAGAATGGAAGTATGTGAGTTCGTCGATCCGTGTCTGGTCACAAACGAGAGCACCTTGGATTTATCCAACTGCACCGTCTGCGAGGGGGCAAGATCATCCGCCAGCAGAATGCTGGGAATGTCCCCATTGGCTCCCTCCTCTGCGGCACCGGCCAGAACCTTGACCAGGCGATCTGAGACATCACGGACATCCGCTGCTCTCTCCTTCATATAATCATCATCCATGGCCGCAAACATGTTGGAGAAATTATCCCCCGTGGTCGCCACGGCGTACTCCGCATTCAGACCCTGATTCTTGATGATATTCTCCACAGAGTCCACATAGTCCAAATCCTCGAGGAGCATCTGATGGACGTCGAAAATAGCCGCTGAGGCCTCCCCCACCTCCCGGACTGCCTTCTTATAGAGTTCCTGCAGCTGCCTCTTGGCCTCTTCTGTCGCCAGATGATAGCGCTTCAGCTCGGCCTCTATATCAGAGACTTTCTGACGCTTTACCTGTACTTCATCCTGTGCAAATACGGACAGGGGGCCGATGGCCACTCCGCCGAAGACACTCTTACCTTGCAAAACTTCCATTTATTCCTCCACATTTTTCTTCAGCAATCCAAGGAGCAGGCAGGTGGCAACCGAGCCGATCAGCCATGCGATGATATAGAAGAGCGGGTTCCCAATCGTCGCGAAGACGAAAATCCCACCGTGAGGCGCCATCAGAGTACATCCAAAGAGAGCTGACAGGCCGCCGGCAATGGCAGAGCCAGCCAGAGTTGCGGGAATGGTGCGCAGAGGATCTGCCGCCGCAAAGGGAATCGCTGCCTCTGTGATGAAGGATGCTCCCATGACGAAGAGGGAGACCTTGGTATCTCTCTGAGTCTTGGAGAATTTCCCTGGAAAGAAAATGGTTGCCAAAGCAATCCCGATCGGGGGTACCATTCCTCCGGCCATTACTGCCGCCATGGCAACATAGCAGGCGGTCACGGCAGGATCTGTTGCGGACGCTCCCTTGGCCATCAGGTCAGCTGCAGTAGAGAGCATACCGGTACCGAAGACATAGGCGGCCTTATTGATGGGGCCTCCCATATCGATGGCCATCATACCGCCCAGAATCAGGCCCATGACAACCAGCAGGTTGGCATCCGCCAGGGCAGTCAGCATAGAAGACAACCCCGCGTTGATCAGACCGATCAGGGGATTAAAGATGAAGCACATCAAAAGGCTGATGATAAAAATTCCGCCCAAGGGATAGATCAGGGTAGGTCGAATCCCATCCAGACTGGCAGGGAGCCTGGATGTCAGCTTCTTGAGCCAGAGAACTACAAATCCAGCCACAAAGCCGGCAGCAATACCACCCAGGAATCCGGATACGGTTGAACCGCCATTTGCTCCCTGGAAAGCAAAATGGGCAATAAAGTCGTTGAAAGCACCCAGATTCGTCCAGTGATAGCTGGCGAAGAGCGCATTGCCCGAGGTGGCCAGAAGGCCGCCGGTAAAGCCGACCGCCAGACCGGGACGGTCTGCAATCGAATAGGCAATATAGCCGGCCAGTACAGGAACCATCATGCCCATGGCCAGTCCACCCGCGTATTTGAAGAAAGCGGACAGGGGAAGCATCGTGCCGAAGGCGGAGCCTGCGGAAGCGCCATAGCCTGCGATTGTATCAATCAGAAAGGCCAAAGCCACCATAATACCGCCGCCAATAACGAAGGGAAGCATATGGGAGACGCCGCTCATCAGATGCGTGTAAGCCTGGTGACCAATGGAATCCGTCTCCTTCTCCTCTTCCTCTTCTCCCGCGTCGCCACTGGCATGATAAATGGGAGCGTCCGAAACAGAAGCTCTTGTCACCAATTCCTCTGCCTTGTGAATCCCGTCAGCCACCTTGCACTCGATCAAGTGCTTTCCATCGAAGCGATCCATGGGCACCTTGGCGTCACAGGCGATCACGACGCCGGCAGCTCTCTTAATATCTTCCGCGGTCAAAATGTTCTTGGGACCGGAAGAACCGCGCGTCTCCACCTTGACAGGAATCCCCAGCTTCTCTCCCGCCTTCTCTATGGCCTCGGCCGCCATGTAGGTGTGAGCAATTCCCGTCGGGCAGGCCGTAACCGCGATAACATAGCCCTTATCAGAACTTGTTCCCCCAGCCTGTCCATCAGGGGTTTTCTCCCTGTCAGATTCTCTGGCAGCCTCCTTCTGTGCCTTGGCATTCTCTGCCCTTTCAATAACATCCAAGAATTCCTCGGGACTCTTGGCCGCCTTCAGATCCCTCGTGAAGTCCTCATCCATAAGCAGCATAGACAGATTGGAGAGCACCTCCAGATGCACATTGTCCTTGGTGTTGGGAGCCGCAATCAGGAAAATCAGGTCGACGGGCTCATCATCCAGGGCCTGGTAATCGACGCCTTCTGGAACAACCATAGCCGCCAGTCCCGGCGCACTGACAGCATCCGACTTGCAGTGGGGAATGGCGATTCCCTCGCCGACACCGGTCGTCCCCTCTTCTTCTCTCGCAAAGACTCCGGCCCGATAAGTATCGATATCCCTGATATTGCCCCGCTTCTCCATGAGGGCAACCATCTGCTCAATGGCTTCCTTCTTGTTTGCGGGTGCCCCCTTGAGCTCAATACTCTGGGGAGCAAGTAAATCTCTAACTCTCATTTGCTGTCCTTTCCTGACCGGACATTCCTGCCCTTGTCACTGATTCCTCTGTCCATACCGGCTGTCATTTTCTTCCCAAATTCTTTGAACGACTCAGTCAAAAACATTTCTCCTGTACTTCTATCTTCCCAAGCTCTTAAGCAAAGCCCCGACTTCTTCCCTTTTTGCCAGTTCTTCAGAAAAAGCGGAAGCGGATCCTGTGCAAAGCCCCATATAGAAGGCATTTTCATAGTCAGCTGTCTCAATATAACCGGTCAGAAAACCAGCCACCATGGAATCCCCGGCTCCAACGGAATTGACAATCCTGCCCTTAGGAGGCATAGAACAGAATACCTGACCATCCTCCGTAATCAGCAGACCTCCGTCACCCGCCATGGAAATCATGACGTTCTGCGCCCCCATCTTCTGCAGTTTCCTGGCATAGGGGATGACCTCCTCCTTGGTCGTCAGGGTCACACCGAAGATCTCACCCAACTCGTGGTTGTTGGGCTTGATCAGGAAGGGATGATACTTCAGAACGTTGACCAGAAGATCTCTGGTCGCATCCACAACAATATGGATGCCTCTCCCCTCCAGGCGCGCCATAATATCCTCATAGCTGGAAGCAGGCATGACATCCGGAATCGATCCGGCCAAAACCAGGAAGTCCCCTTCCCGCAGCATATCAAGCTTCTCATAGAGTCTGGCAATATCGGAATCTCTGATGGCAGGTCCTTGCCCGTTGATCTCAGATTCCTGGTCGCTGCGGAGCTTGACATTGATCCGGGACATCCCCTCTGCCACGTCAATAAAGTCACTTTCCACCCGGCTGGCAGCCAGCAGCCGCTCAATCTCCCGGCCGGTAAATCCCGCCATGAAACCAAGCGCCCTGCTCTCATGGCCCATATTCTTAAGGACAATGGAAACATTGATCCCCTTGCCTCCGGGTAAGATATGTTCTCCTGTCGTGCGGTTGACCAGGCCGGTCTGAAAATGATCCACATCGACAATATAATCGATGGATGGATTGAAGGTTACAGTATAGATCATTCGCTCACCTCCCGAATGTTCTCATAAGTGCGGTATCTGTCATCAAGCTGCCCTGCCACCAGGACGCGGGCCTCGGCAAATGTCCCGAAGGAGATTGGGGCCACCAGACCGAACTTACTGGCATCCGCCAGAATATAGACCTGTCGGCTGGCCGCCATCGCCTGCTGCTTGATATAGGCTTCCTTGAGTTCTGGAGTTGTAAAGCCCGCCTGAGGATCGACACCGTTCGCCCCCAGAAATGCCCGGGAGAAGTTATACTTGCGCACGGACAGACTTGCCTCTTCACCGACAATTGCCTCTGTCACAGACTTGAACTGACCGCCCAGAATATAACAGGTGTACCCCCTCTGTCCCAGACGTCTGGCATGACTGATCGCATTTGTGACGAAGGTCAGATCCCTGCCGCGGATGAAATCAATCATCAGCTCCGTCGTCGTCCCCGCGTCCAGATAGATCAGCTCTCCATCCTGAATCAGTCCGGCTGCCTCTTTTGCAATCGCCAGCTTCTCCCTGTGATGCCGCTGCTGACGAAGCGTAACCGTATCGTCCCGATCTCCGGGCAGACCCTCTGAGAGAATTGCCCCTCCGTGCACTCTCTGACAGCGGCCCTCTTTGGCCAGACAGCTGATGTCGCGACGGATCGTAGATTCAGAAGCTTCCAGCTCCCGCATGAGTTCTGTGTTCAAAACAGACCCCTTCTCTTTGAGCTGGTCCAATATGAACTTGTGTCGCTCAGCAGTTAGCATCTTCTCTTCTCCTTACAACTTCTTACCTATTATAAGTAGGATAAGCATTCAGCACAATCAAAATCCGTCAAAAACATTCACAAACAGTCATCTTCGTTTTTGTCGATTTTTACCAGTTCTCTGAGGTCCTTAAGAAAATGGATCCTGTCATCCTCCTGCGCCAATGATCGACTGGCAAAGGAGTCTCAAACAATGGAATATACGCTCCGCAAATATTCCATTGTCATGAAAAAAGGATCCCGAGACATTGTCTCGGGATCCTGATCAACATACATATCTCATTGTCTGAACATAATCGAACACCTGCGAAGCATTTGCTCGATTGTCTCAAATGCAATTACTCGATGATCTCAGTAACACGGCCTGAACCAACCGTACGGCCGCCCTCACGAATGGCGAAGGTAAGCCCCTGCTCCATAGCTACGTTATGGATCAGCTCGATGGTCATCTCAACGTTGTCGCCGGGCATGCACATCTCGACGCCGTCGGGAAGCTGGGTGATGCCGGTTACGTCAGTCGTTCTGAAGTAGAACTGAGGACGATAGTTTGAGAAGAAGGGGGTATGACGACCGCCCTCGTCCTTGGTCAGTACGTATACCTGCGCCTTGAACTTCTTATGGCAGGTAACCGTGCCGGGCTTAGCAAGAACCTGACCACGAACGATCTGGTCACGGTTCACGCCGCGAAGCAGAGCGCCGATGTTGTCACCGGCCATAGCCTCGTCAAGCTGCTTACGGAACATCTCAATACCGGTACATACGGTCTTACCGACAGTGTCCTTCACGCCGAGGATCTCAAGCTCCTCGTTGAGGTGAAGGGTACCACGCTCTACACGACCGGTGGCAACGGTACCGCGGCCGGTGATGGTGAATACATCCTCGACAGGCATAAGGAAGGGCTTATCAGTATCACGCTGAGGAGTAGGAATATACTCGTCAACCGTGTTCATCAGCTCCATGATGCAATCGCCCCAGTTCTTGTCGGGGTTGGAAGGATCAATCGGATCGCCGTTGGCAAATACTGCCTTGCCCTCAGCATCCTGCAGAGCCTGATAAGCAGAGCCCTTGATAATGGGGCAGTCATCAAAGCCGTACTCAGACAGCTGATCAGAAACCTCCATCTCAACCAGCTCAAGGAGCTCAGGGTCATCGATCATATCGCACTTGTTCAGGAATACGATGATGTAGGGAACGCCTACCTGACGGGCAAGGAGGATGTGCTCCTTGGTCTGGGCCATAACGCCGTCGGTAGCGGCTACAACCAGGATAGAACCATCCATCTGTGCGGCGCCGGTGATCATATTCTTAACATAGTCGGCATGTCCCGGGCAGTCTACGTGAGCGTAGTGACGCTTCTCGGTCTGATACTCAACGTGAGCGGTAGAGATGGTAATACCACGCTCT
Source organism: Lachnospiraceae bacterium AF51-6-b8A (assembly GCA_027682585.1). Lineage (GTDB taxonomy): Bacteria > Bacillota > Clostridia > Lachnospirales > Lachnospiraceae > Shuttleworthia. Next base: position 322,322 of record JAQCZH010000002.1, read on the forward strand.
CTCTCCTCGGGAGCTTTGTCGATGTCCTCAAAAGCCTCCATCTTGTTACCAGCGACGCGCTGTGCAAGAACGGTGGTAATAGCAGCCGTAAGAGTGGTCTTACCATGATCGACATGACCGATGGTACCGATGTTTACGTGCGGCTTGGTGCGGTCAAAATGCTCTTTTGCCATTGTGAAATTCCTCCTTAAATCTCCCCCTCGCGGGGTATGTTACCTTATAAAATCTCAGCTAAAGCCCATTATATGAAATTCAGCTGAGTATTTCAACTATATTGCCGGGCAAATGCCCTTTCAAAGCAAGAATCACTTGCGCTCAGCGATCACCTTCTCCTGAACAGACTTGGGAGCCTGTTCATATCTGTTGAAGAACATGGAGTAGTTGCCACGACCCTGCGTAATGGAGCGCAGGTTGGTTGCATAGCCAAACATCTCGGCCAGAGGCACATAGCCAACGACGATCTTGCCGTTTCCTACATCATCCATCTTCTCAATGCGCCCGCGCCGTGAGTTCAGATCTCCGATGACATCACCCAGATAATCCTCAGGCATGGTGACCTCAACCTTCATGATCGGCTCTAAGAGAGCAGGATCTGCCTTGGCCATAGCTTCCTTGAAACACATGGAACCTGCAATGTGGAAGGCCATCTCTGAGGAATCGACTTCGTGATAGGAACCGTCGTAGAGAGTAGCCTTAATGCCGAGAACAGGGAAACCCGCCAGGATACCTGACTGAGCCGCCTCTTCGATACCCTCGCCGACGGGGGCAATGTACTCCTTGGGAACAGATCCGCCGACAACAGCGTTCTCGAACTTGAACAGTTCCTCTCCATTGGCGTCCATGGGCTCGAAGCGAACCTTGACATGGCCATACTGGCCGCGGCCGCCGGACTGCTTGGCGTACTTGTACTCCTGATCCACGGACTTGGTAAAGGTCTCCTTGTAGGCAACCTGAGGCGCGCCGATATTAGCCTCAACAGAGAACTCTCTGAGCAGACGGTCAACCGTGATCTCCAGATGCAGCTCACCCATACCTGCCAGAATGGTCTGGCCAGTCTCCTCATCCGTGTGAACGTGTAAAGTGGGATCCTCTTCGACCAGCTTGGCGAGCGCCTCGCCCATCTTCTGCTGTCCAGCCTTGGTCTTGGGTTCAACAGCGACCTGGATGACAGGATCCGGGAACTCCATGGACTCCAAAATAACAGGATGCTGATCATCGCAGAGGGTATCGCCGGTCGTCGTATTCTTGAGACCTACAATCGCGCAGATATCACCAGAGAACATCTCGTCGAGCTCCTGGCGCTTGTTGGCGTGCATGAGGAGAATACGGCCGACGCGCTCCTTCTTATCCTTGGTGGAATTTAAGACGTAAGATCCGGACTTGCAGTGGCCTGAGTACACGCGGGTGAAGGCCAGCTTACCTACATAGGGATCGGTCATAATCTTGAAGGCCAGAGCCGAGAAGGGCTCATCGTCAGATGAGCGGCGAACGACTTCCTCGCCATCCATATCCGTACCCTTGATGTCAGGGACATCAACCGGGGCAGGCATGAACTCAATCACACCGTCAAGAAGCTTCTGGATTCCCTTATTCTGATGAGCAGAACCGCAGAATACAGGAACACCTTCGGAATGAATGGTAGCCTTGCGAAGAGCTGCCTTGAGCTGATCGATGGAGGGCTCTTCCCCTTCCAGATACATCATCATCAGATCTTCATCAAAGTCGCAGCACTGCTCAACCAGCTTGGCGTGGTACTCCTCTGCCTGCTCCTTGAGTTCATCGCGGATATCGACAATCTCAATCTCCTGACCGGCAGCATCCTTGTAGAGGTATTCCTTCATCTCGAAGAGATCGATCACTCCCTCGAAATAATCCTCCTTGCCAATGGGAAGCTGGACGCAAACGGCATTCTTGCCAAGTTTGGTTCCAATTTCCTTCACAGTATTGAAGAAGTCAGCGCCCATGATATCCATCTTATTGACAAATGCCATACGGGGAACCCCGTAGGTATCTGCCTGACGCCAAACATTCTCAGACTGGGGTTCAACACCGCCCTTAGCGTCAAAGACACCGATCGCACCGTCCAGGACGCGAAGAGAGCGCTCAACCTCAACGGTAAAGTCGACGTGTCCCGGGGTGTCGATGATATTGATGCGGTGCTTGAGCGCACCCTCCTTCAGCTGAGCCTTCTCCTGAAGGGTCCAGTGGCAGGTGGTAGCTGCCGAAGTAATGGTGATACCTCTCTCCTGCTCCTGCTCCATCCAGTCCATAGTAGCAGTTCCCTCGTAGGTCTCACCGATCTTATAATTAACACCAGTGTAATACAGAATACGCTCCGTCAGCGTGGTCTTGCCGGCATCGATATGAGCCATAATTCCGATATTTCTGGTTCTCTCAAGTGGGTATTCTCTTGTAGCCAAGATTGATTTCCTCCATACTTTCTCGGATCGCCTGCCTCTTTCCATGGGATACAGTGACTTGCGCGGGAAATGTGCCGGCCAAAGGCATTTGCCCCGGCCGCCGCGAAAGCAGTCGCTGCCCCCTGACGCAGGCTCTTCGATCAGAGATCCTGCGGCGAAATGTCTGTCCCGCAGACCTCCGCCGCCATAAGCAATTGAGTGCCTTTCTCACGGGCATTTCGCTGTTATAAACAGCATAGTTCGCCCCGCAGGCATCCGATTGTCTTAAAATTAGAAGCGATAATGTGCGAACGCCTTGTTGGCATCTGCCATTCTATGCATCTCTTCCTTACGCTTTACTGCAGCGCCGGTATTATTGGCTGCATCCATGATCTCATTGGCCAGTCTCTCCTCCATCGTCTTCTCGCTTCTGTTGCGAGAGAAGAGAGTGAGCCAGCGAAGACCCAGGGCCTGACGGCGATCCGGGCGAACCTCAATAGGCACCTGATAAGTAGCTCCTCCGACACGTCTTGCCTTGACCTCAAGTACAGGCATAACATTGTTCATTGCCTCCTCAAAGACCTCAAGCGCGGGCTTGCCCGTCTTATCCTCCACACGACTGAATGCGCCGTAGACGATCTTCTGGGCAACGCCCTTCTTGCCGTCTAACATGATGTTGTTTACGAGCTTGGTTACGATCTTGCTGTTATAGATCGGATCTGCAAGCACGTCTCTCTTAATATTGTGACTCTTACGTGGCACGTTACTTCCCTCCTTAATCATTGATAGGATTAATTCATCGGTACTCACATAGACATTATGTGTTCATGTCTCATTTATCGCCGGCGGTCAGAGCCTTCCGGCTTAGCGAACCATAGAATGCATGCTTTGCGGACATCCTATGATCTAAAATAAATGCCAACATTAACCATATTGTTGTGAATGTTACGAAATGATCTTACCGATTACTTCTTCGGCTTCTTAGCGCCGTACTTGGAACGGCCCTGCATACGGTTGGCTACGCCCGCCGTATCCAGAGTGCCTCTGATCACGTGGTAACGTGTACCGGGGAGATCCTTGACACGGCCGCCGCGAACCAGAACCACACTGTGTTCCTGAAGGTTGTGTCCTTCACCGGGAATATAGCTTGTCACTTCGATTCCGTTGGAGAGACGAACCCTGGCGATCTTACGCAGAGCGGAGTTAGGCTTCTTGGGAGTAGCCGTCTTAACAGCGGTGCACACGCCGCGCTTCTGGGGAGAAGCCGTAGCGATGGAGCGCTTCTTAAGAGAGTTAAAGCTTCTCTGAAGAGCAGGGGCGGTAGACTTCTTTGCAGCAGTCTGTCTTCCCTTTCTGACTAACTGGTTAAATGTTGGCATTTCCTTTACCTCCTGTATTATTTGCTCACGCCCACATTTCCAGGCATGCCTTATAATTCTAGTGATGCAGATACCTTTTGTCAAGTTCACATACGCAAAGAGGAACTTTCAAGTCCTCATCACTTGAAAGTTCCTCTTTTGACCTGGGGCTGTCTTCTCATTGCCCCGGCTCAGACGCTCTTATAAAACTCTTCTACGCTCAAACAAACGCACAATGTGCTTTATAGCTTTACTCGGCATCTGCGCCAATCAGTTCACCTTCTGCGGCCTCATATTCCTCATCTGTTGACTCGTCCGTCATGTAGTCGCTGTTCATGGGAACATCTGAGTAGATCTTCATTCCGGTTCCGGCAGGAATCAGCTTGCCGATGATGACGTTCTCCTTCAGACCGCGCAGGCTGTCGATCTTGCCTTTGATCGCGGCATCCGTAAGCACTCTGGTCGTCTCCTGGAAAGAGGCTGCGGACAGCCAGGAATCGGTTGCCAGAGCGGCCTTGGTGATACCGAGAAGTTCCTGTTCGCCAATGGCAAGCTCCTTACCCTCCTTGGCAAGCTGCTCGTTGGTATCGACAAAGTCCAGACGGTCAACACGCTCGCCGGGCAGGAAATCGGACTGACCGGGATCCTCAACCGTGATCTTCTTGAGCATCTGGCGAACGATCACCTCGATGTGCTTATCGTTGATATCTACACCCTGCAGACGATATACGCGCTGCACTTCCTGTAGCATGTACTCCTGCAGCGACTTCACGCCCTTGATCTTGATGATGTCATGGGGGTTGACAGAACCTTCTGTCAGAGGATCGCCGGCCTCCACTTCCTCACCGTCCAGGATCCTGATACGGGATCCGTAGGGAATCAGATATTCCTTCTCCTCGCCGGTCTCGCGATTGGAGATCACGATCTCCCGCTTCTTCTTGTCTTCCTTCATAGCCGCAGTACCCGCGATCTCCGTGACGATAGCGACCCCCTTGGGCTTGCGCGCCTCAAAGATCTCCTCGACACGGGGAAGACCCTGGGTGATATCGCCGCCGGCCACACCGCCGGTATGGAAGGTTCTCATGGTCAGCTGGGTACCGGGCTCACCGATAGACTGAGCCGCGATGATTCCGATCGCCTCGCCAACCTGAACCGCCTGTCCGGTCGCCATATTGGCGCCGTAGCACTTGGCACAGACCCCGTGATGCGTGCGGCAGGACAAAATGGTACGAATCTTGATTCTTGCTTTAACATTGCCTGCAATCGGCTTGCCATCCTCATCGACGCCATTCTCGCAGATTGCGTGGGCGCGGCGGGGGGTAATCATGTGGTTGGCCTTGACAATAACGTTGCCGTCCAGATCACGGATCTCATTGACAGAGAAGCGGCCTGTAATACGATCTTCGAGACTCTCGATCTCTTCCTTGCCGTCCATGAAGGCAGACACATACATGCCGGGGATCTCACGATCATGACCCGCGTTACAGTCAGCCTCCCGGACAATCATCTCCTGAGACACATCTACCAGACGTCTGGTCAGATATCCGGAGTCCGCGGTACGCAGTGCCGTATCTGACAGACCCTTACGAGCCCCGTGAGCAGAGATGAAATATTCCAGTACATCAAGTCCCTCACGGAAATTGGACTTGATAGGCAGCTCAATGGCCCGGCCGGAAGTATCCGCCATCAGGCCTCGCATTCCGGCCAGCTGCTTAATCTGCTGGTTGGAACCACGGGCACCGGAATCAGCCATCATGAAGATGTTATTGTACTGATCCAGCCCATCCAGCAGGGCGTCTGTCAGCTGTTTATCCGTCTGCGTCCAGGTCTGGATCACTTCCTTGTAACGCTCTTCATCTGTGATCAGACCGCGCTTGTAATTGCGGGTGATCTTCTCGACAGTCTCCTCCGCTCCCTCAATCATCTGGGGCTTTGCCTCAGGGATGGTCATATCAGAGACAGATACCGTCATTCCGGCCAGAGTGGAATGCCTGTATCCCATCGCCTTAATCGAATCGAGAACCTCAGCGGTTCTGGTCGCTCCGTGGGTGTTGATGACCTTCTCCAGGATCTTCTTCAGCTGCTTCTTGCCAACCATAAAGTCGACTTCCAGCTGCAGATAATCATCATCGCTCTTTCTCTCGACGAAGCCCAGATCCTGCGGAAGAATCTCGTTGAAGACCAGGCGTCCCAGCGTGGTCTCGATTTCCCCGGTATGCTTTCTTCCATCAGGCAGGTTCACCGTACGACGAACCCAGATTCTGGAGTGATAGTTGATAATCTTATTCTCAAAGGCAAGAAGCGCCTCATTGACGCTTGCAAAATGCTTGCCCTGTCCTGGCTCTCCCTCGCGCTCCTGGGTCAGATAATAAATTCCAAGAACCATATCCTGTGATGGAACGGCCACAGGACCGCCGTCGGAAGGTTTCAGAAGGTTATTGGGTGAGAGCAGCATGAAGCGGCACTCCGCCTGGGCTTCCTCCGTCAGAGGCAGGTGGATCGCCATCTGATCTCCATCAAAGTCCGCATTAAAGGCGGTACATACCAGCGGATGCAACTTGATGGCCTTGCCCTCCACCAGGATGGGCTCAAAGGCCTGGATGCCAAGGCGATGAAGGGTAGGCGCGCGATTCAGCATGACAGGATGATTGCGGATCACATCCTCCAGAACGTCCCAGACCTCATCCTGCTGCTGCTCGACCATCTTCTTGGCCGCCTTGATATTGCTTGCAGAACCCCTCTGAACCAGGACCTTCATGACAAAGGGCTTGAAAAGCTCCAGTGCCATCTCCTTGGGAACACCGCACTGGTAGATCTTCAGTTCGGGGCCTACGACAATAACGGAACGGCCGGAATAATCAACGCGCTTGCCCAGCAGGTTCTGACGGAAACGGCCGGACTTTCCCTTAAGCATATCAGACAGGGATTTGAGGGCTCTGTTGCCGGGTCCGGTTACAGGTCTTCCCCTTCTGCCATTGTCGATCAGAGCGTCTACTGCCTCCTGCAGCATACGCTTCTCATTGCGGACAATAATGTCCGGCGCGCCCAGCTCAAGCAGACGGCGGAGCCGGTTATTGCGGTTGATAATTCTCCGGTAGAGATCATTCAGATCGGAGGTCGCGAAGCGGCCGCCGTCCAGCTGAACCATAGGACGCAGATCCGGCGGAATCACAGGGACAACGTTCAGAACCATCCAGGTGGGATCATTGCCGGACTCGAGGAAAGCATTCACGCACTCCAGTCTCTTTAAGGTGTGCGCTCTCTTCTGGCCGGAAGCATTTTCCAGCTCCGCAGACAGGTTCTCAGATTCCTTCGCCAGGTCAACCTCAGACAGGAGCTGCTGTATGGCCTCTGCCCCCATGCCGACCTTAAATCCCTCGCCATACTTCTCCCGCGCCTCAGCATACTCATTCTCGGTCAGAACCTGCTTATAGGAAAGGCTTGAATCAGCGGGATCCAGGACAATATAATTCGCGAAATAGAGGACGCGTTCCAGAGTCCTTGGCGACAGATCCAGCATCAGTCCCATGCGGGAGGGAATCCCTTTGAAATACCAGATATGCGATACCGGGGCAGCCAGTTCAATATGCCCCATGCGTTCGCGGCGGACAGAGGATTTGGTGACCTCAACGCCGCAGCGATCGCAGATCACGCCCTTATAGCGGATCTTTTTATATTTGCCGCAGTGGCACTCCCAGTCCTTGGTGGGGCCGAAGATCTTCTCACAGAAGAGTCCGTCTTTCTCCGGCTTGAGCGTTCTGTAGTTGATGGTCTCCGGCTTCTTCACTTCGCCGCGGGACCACTCACGAATCTTCTCGGGAGAAGCCAGCCCAATCTTAATTGCACTGAATTCTGCCGCTCTGTTCGTGGATTTCTTCATATCTTCAGGCATGTATGGATCTCCCTTCTGATCAATCTTCGTCACCGAAGTTGTCCTCGGCATCCTGGATGTCTCCGTCCGTATCCTGATCCTCGGAATCTACCAACTCCTCGCTCTCTGCGTCAAACTCCTGCTTGGTGAAGCCGTGCCGGCCGAAATTCTCGGCATTTTCAAAGGCCGCATAGCGCGTGTCATCGGAGCCGTCAATCATCGCCCTGATCTCGCTGTTATCCGAATCCGTATGTCCGGCGGATCCGGAAGTCTCGGCATTCTCCCTGTTTTTGGCATTGCGCTCCTCCCGGGAGATAAGAGCATTGATATTGGTATTTCCGTACTCTGTTGACTCCATCAGCTTCACTTCTCTGCCGCTGTCATCAAGAACCTTGACGTCGAGCGCCAGAGCCTGCAATTCCTTGAGCATAACCTTGAAGGACTCAGGTGTTCCCGGCTCGGGGATATTCTCTCCCTTGATAATTGCCTCATAGGTCTTGACGCGCCCGACAACATCATCTGACTTCACCGTCAGAATTTCCTGCAGCGTATAGGCCGCTCCATAGGCCTCCAGAGCCCAGACCTCCATCTCTCCGAATCTCTGACCGCCAAACTGGGCCTTGCCGCCCAGAGGCTGCTGCGTTACCAGCGAATATGGACCGGTAGAACGGGCATGGATCTTATCGTCAACCAGATGATGAAGTTTCAGGTAGTGCATATGCCCGATGGTCGTGGGACCGTCAAAGGGCTGGCCGGTGCGGCCGTCGCGCAGCTGAACCTTACCGTCTCTGGAAATCGGCACTCCCTTCCAAAGGGCTCTGTTGCTGCGGTTCTCATAGAGATAATCCATGGTCTTCTGATCCAGGATCTCCTGATACTTGCTCTTGAAGTCCTCCCAGGGCTCATTGACATAGTCGTTGGCCATTTCCAGAGTATCACCGATCTCACGCTCGCTTGCGCCATCGAAGACAGGCGTCTCTATGTCGAGACCAAGAGCTTTGGCAGCCAGGCTCAAATGGATCTCCAGAACCTGTCCGATATTCATACGGGAGGGCACGCCCAAAGGATTCAAGACAATGTCCAGGGGACGGCCGTTGGGAAGGAAAGGCATATCCTCAACCGGAAGAACACGGGACACAACGCCCTTATTACCGTGACGGCCAGCCATCTTGTCGCCAGGGCCGATCTTACGCTTCTGAGCGATGTAAATGCGCACCGCCTTGTTGACGCCGGGATTCAGTTCATCGCCATTCTCTCTGGTGAAGATCTTAGCGTCTACAACAATTCCATATTCCCCGTGAGGAACCTTCAGAGAGGTGTCTCTGACCTCTCTTGCCTTCTCGCCGAAAATGGCGCGAAGCAGCTTCTCCTCAGCCGTCAGTTCTGTCTCGCCCTTGGGAGTAACCTTGCCCACCAGAATATCACCGGAGCGGACTTCCGCCCCAATGCGAATGATGCCGTTCTCATCCAGATCCTTGAGTGCCTCATCTCCGACGCCGGGAACATCTCTGGTAATCTCCTCGGGTCCCAGTTTTGTATCACGGGACTCCGTCTCATACTCTTCAATATGAATGGAAGTATAGACATCATTCTCAACCAGGTTCTCTGACAAGAGAACCGCATCCTCGTAGTTATAACCCTCCCAGGTCATGAAACCGATCAGGGGGTTCTTGCCGAGAGCCAGCTCTCCCCGTGAAGTGGAGGGCCCGTCAGCGATAACCTCTCCGGCCTCGACGCGATCACCCTTGAAGACAATTGGCCGCTGGTTATAGCAGTTGGACTGGTTGGACCGCTCAAACTTGGTCAGAAGATACTCATCTCTTCCGCCGTCGTCTGTCTTGATGATAATTCGGTTGGACTCAGCCGTCTCAACGACCCCTGCTGCTCTGGCCAGAACGCAGACCCCGGAATCCACTGCCGTCTTGGGTTCCATGCCGGTGCCTACAACCGGTGCCTCCGTTGTCAGAAGAGGCACTGCCTGGCGCTGCATGTTGGATCCCATCAGAGCACGGTTGGCATCGTCATTCTGCAGGAAGGGAATCAGGGCTGTCGCAACGGAGAAGACCATGCGGGGAGAGACATCCATATAGTCAAATGCTCCCCGATCGTAGGTCTGTGTCTCCTCACGGAAACGGCCTGAAACCTGCTTGTGCACAAAATGTCCGTCGGCATCCAGGGGTTCATTCGCCTGCGCCACGTGGTAATTATCCTCCTCATCGGCCGCCATGTAGACGACTTCTTCGGTAACGCGGGGATTATCTGCATCGGACTTGTCAATCACCCGGTAAGGCGCCTCTACAAATCCGTACTCATTGATACGGGCATAGGATGCCAGTGAATTAATCAGACCGATATTGGGTCCCTCAGGAGTCTCGACAGGACACATACGGCCATAGTGGGTGTAGTGTACGTCTCGAACCTCGAATCCGGCGCGGTCTCTTGACAGACCGCCGGGGCCAAGGGCAGACAGACGCCTCTTATGAGTCAGCTCCCCCAGGGGATTGTTCTGATCCATAAACTGAGACAGCTGAGAGGAGCCAAAGAATTCCTTGACCGCCGCCGTCACAGGCTTGATATTGATCAGGCTCTGCGGGCTGATTGTCTCAACATCCTGAGTAGACATGCGCTCGCGAACCACACGCTCCATACGGGACAGGCCAATCCGATACTGGTTCTGAAGGAGTTCGCCGACCGCGCGGATACGGCGGTTGCCCAGATGGTCAATATCGTCATCACTGCCGAGTCCGTACTCAAGATGCATATTATAATTGATAGAGGCGAAGATATCGTCTCTTGTAATATGTCTGGGAACCAGGTCATGCGCATCGCGCCGGATTGCAGCGAGCAGATCCTCTCTATCGGGATTCTCCTGCATCAGCTGCTCTAAGACAGGATAATAGACCTTCTCGCTGATCCCGTAGGCCCTGGGATCTTCGATATCCACATGCGCCCTGATGTCAACCATAAGATTCGACAGGACCTTCACATTGCGGGTCTCTGTCTGAATCCAGACATAGGGAACCCCGGCATTCTGAATCTGATCCGCCAGCTGCTGATCAACTCTGGTGCCCGCCGAAGCCAGAATCTCACCGGTAGACTGATCCACCACATCTTCAGCCAGAACCTGGTGGCTGATCCGATTGCGCAGAGCCAGCTTCTTGTTAAACTTATAGCGTCCGACCTTAGCCAGGTCATAGCGTCTGGGGTCAAAGAACATCCCAGTAATCAGACTCTCTGCGGACTCAACCGTCAAAGGCTCACCGGGGCGGATCTTCTTGTAGAGTTCCAGAAGGCCGCCCTCGTAAGACCCCTGGGGCGCCTGTTCCGTAATAGAAGCGTCTTTCTCGAAGGAGGCCAGGATCTTGGGCTCCTCGCCGAACATCTCAATAATCTCCTGGTTGCTGCCCAGACCCAGCGCGCGAATCAGAACCGTGATCGGAACCTTGCGGGTGCGGTCAACGCGAACATAGAAGATATCGTTAGAATCCGTCTCATACTCCAGCCAGGCGCCGCGATTGGGGATTACGGTTGCGGTAAAGAGCTCCTTGCCGATCTTGTCATGGTCAATCCCGTAGTAAATCCCAGGGGAACGAACCAGCTGAGATACAATGACGCGCTCCGCGCCGTTGATTACAAATGTACCGGTCTCCGTCATCAGGGGGAGATCTCCCATGAAGATCTCATGCTCATTGATTTCGTCTGTTTCCTTATTATAGAGGCGGACTTTTACCTTGAGGGGGGCAGAGTATGTAGCGTCTCTGGCCTTGCATTCGGGGATGGTGTATTTAATCTCATCTGTACACAGGCGGAAACCCACGAACTCCAAGCTCAAATGGCCGCTGAAATCCGAGATTGGGGAGATATCCTCGAAAGCCTCCTTCATGCCCTCATCAAGAAACCATTTATAGGAATCCCTCTGAACCGCAATGAAATTGGGCATCTCGAGAACTTCCTTAGAGCGCTTATAGCTCATGCGGACTCCCTTGCCGGATTTCACCAGATGTACTCTGTTCTTCTCCATTGATGTTTCACCTCTCGTTCAATCTTCGCATCCCGCAGAAGGCCGCAGAAAGCTGCTGTGATAGGTTACTGCAAAAGGGCGTAATATGCCTATTGCGCCACAATAGTGCAAACTACATACTACTACGGCTTGTCAAGTCATGTCAACCGGCAATTCCTGATCATTCGAGGCAACAGGCGGCTGCAAATCGCATTCTTCGTGTGTACCCGTTTATCCTGCCGCAAAAGGACCGCAGCCCACACATAGTGAACTGCGGTCCTTTCCCTGCATGACAGCAGGAGATCTTCCAGGCATGCTCTCTGCTGCCTGTGTCATATATAAGAGCAGGATACCTTACTTAAGAGTAACGGTAGCGCCCTCTGCCTCGAACTTAGCCTTAAGTTCCTCAGCCTCTTCCTTGGAAGCGCCCTCCTTGAGCACCTTGGGAGCTGCTTCAACAGCCTCTTTTGCCTCCTTGAGGCCAAGGCCCAGAGCGTCACGCACAACCTTGATGACCTTGATCTTGTTCGCGCCGATAGAAGTCAGCTCTACATCAAACTCGGTCTTCTCTTCAGCGGCTGCACCGGCAGCGCCGCCAGCTGCTACAACCACGCCGGCTGCTGCAGATACGCCAAACTCCTCCTCACAAGCCTTAACAAGGTCGTTAAGCTCAAGAACAGAAAGTTCCTTGATTGCCTCGATAAATTCTTCCGTCGTTAACTTAGCCATTTCTGTTTCCTCCATAAATATTGATGATCACAATAATCTGTTGTTCAAATACACACATCAGACGCAGCAGCAGAATACACGCTCCGCGCGTATCCCATTGTCATGAATCACTCTGCCGGCTCTTCTGCCGGGGCCTCAGCTGCTGCCTCTGCCACTTTTTCTGCGGCCTCCTCAGCAGGCTCTTCGGTAACTGCCTCTCCGCCCTTCTCTGCGATCTGATTGAGAACGCGAGCCAGATTGGTAACAGGAGCCTGGAAGCTGCCCAGCAGTCTGGAGATCAGTTCGTCTCTTGAAGGTACGGATGCAATTGCCTGAATCTCCTCTGCGTCACAGTACTTGCCCTCGACAACTCCCGCCTTCAGTTCAAGCTTGGGAGCACTCTTGGCGAAGTTAGAAAGCACGCGGGCGGCAGCAGTTGCATCGTCCTTAGAGATTGCGATTGCGTTGGGTCCCTCGAGAACATCTGCCAGATCTGCGAAATCAGTATCCTTGATCGCGAATCTGACCATGGTATTCTTGTAGACCTTGTAAGTAACGCCTGCTTCTCTCAGGTTCTTACGCAGCTCAGTATCTTCAGCGACCGTCAGTCCACGGTAATCAACCACAACAACAGAAGCTGCGTCCTGAATGTTCTCCGCAATTTCCTGAATGACCGGCTGCTTTAACTCGACTTTTGCCATGTTTTGGTTTCCTCCTTATTAGATTTCGACTTGCGACATAAACCGAAAAATGAGGAACAATAGAGGGCGCGCTCTGCGAACGCTCTATTATTATAATCAAAAAGCCTCACCGTCCTAAGACAGTGAGGCGAATGATCCTACGTATCACAGACAGGCTGTGTTCGTCGTCCTCCTCGGCGGGTTGATCTACGTTACGCCCTGCGGCACCTGCTGTCTTCGGTAAACATGCTTACGTATTATAACTGGAATTTTATATGATGTCAATCCTCAGGCGAACTGTGTTGTGTTGACCTTGACGCCCGCCCCCATGGTAGGCGCAAGAGTTACACTCTTCAGATACTGGCCCTTCAGACTTGAAGGTCTGGCCTTAACGATCGCATCCATTAAGCTCTGGAAGTTGTCCGCTAACTGCTCATCGGTAAAGGAAGCCTTACCGATCGGCACGTGAATAATATTGGCCTTGTCAAGGCGGTACTCAATCTTACCTGCCTTGATGTCGTTGACGGCCTTGGTGACATCCATCGTCACAGTTCCGGCCTTAGGGTTTGGCATTAAGCCCTTTGGTCCGAGGACACGACCCAGGCGTCCGACAACGCCCATCATGTCCGGGGTAGCTACAACAACATCGAAATCGAGCCATCCATCGTTCTGAATTCTGGGGAGAAGATCCTCAGCTCCAACGAAATCAGCCCCTGCGGCTGTAGCTTCCTCAGCCTTGTCACCCTTGGCAAATACCAGGACGCGAACGGTCTTGCCGGTACCGTGGGGAAGCACAACTGCTCCACGGATCTGCTGCTCTGCATGACGGCCGTCACAACCGGTGCGGATGTGAACTTCAATGGTCTCGTCGAACTTGGCAGTCGCATTCTTCTTAACCTGGCTGATTGCCTCCGCCTTATCAAGCTCTACCGTTTTATCGTAGCTCCTGACGGCCTCCTGATATCTCTTACCTCTCTTCATAATTACCTCCTGTGGTAGTAGCGGGAGAAGATCCCCTCCCACAAATTTTCCTGCTAAGACAGCAAACCGCTTTCCTTCAATCTGCTGTCATAAGGTGATCTTGAACATATCTCTGAAATCTCGCAGCCTGCGGCTTGACCGCAGACCAGATCAGTCAGTCGACAACCTCAATTCCCATGCTGCGCGCCGTACCTGCAATCATAGACATTGCAGACTCGATGCTTGCAGCATTCAGATCGGGCATCTTGGTCTCAGCGATCTCCTGAACCTGTGCCTTCGTGATCTTAGCTACCTTATTCTTGTTGGGCTCACCGGACGCCTTCGCGATTCCGCAGGCCTTCTTGATCATAACTGCGGCAGGGGGGGTCTTGGTGATAAATGAAAAGCTTCTGTCCGTGTAGACAGTGATTACAACGGGGACGATGGTATCACCCATGTTCGCTGTCTTCGCATTGAACTGCTTTGTGAACTCCACAATGTTCACACCGTGCTGACCAAGTGCAGGTCCGACAGGGGGAGCAGGGGTTGCCTTGCCCGCGGGGATCTGAAGCTTGATATATCCTTCAATTTTCTTTGCCATTTTGGAAATGCCTCCTTAATTCATTTTCTGAACGTCCGTGAAACTGATCTCAACCGGTGTCTCACGGCCGAAGAGCTCAACATTAATGGTGAGACTCTGTTTATTGGGGTTCATCGCCTGAACGACACCAACCGTATCTTTCCAGGCGCCTCCGATCACGCTGACCGTATCACCGACGCCGAAGTCAACCTCAATATTTTCGGTATGAATTCCCATCTTGCTCATTTCTTTCTCAGTCAGAGGGACAGGATCGGACCCGGGACCAACAAAACCGGTCGCGCCTCTGGTGTTGCGCACAACATACCAGGTATCGTCATTCATATACATGTTGATCAGAACATAGCCGGGAAAGATCTTCTTGGAGACCGTCTTGCGGACGCCGTTTTTCACTTCGACGACATCCTGCATAGGGACCATAACCTCGAGGATCTGATCTTGCAGATGACGGTTCTCCACTGTCTTCTCAATATCAGCCTTAACCTTGTTCTCATACCCAGAATAGGTATGTGCCACATACCAGTGTGGTTCCGTATCGTGCCGAGTTGCCAATTCTCTCCTCCTTGTACAGCCTTGCGGCTATTACTTCAGATTGAAATTCACCAGGAAATTAAGTCCGTAGTGAACAACGAAATCGACAGCCACAATAATCGCAGCAGTGATAACGCTGGTCACAACGACCGCTACCGATTCTCTGGACACCTGGTTGATTGAGGGCCAGGTGATCTTGGAGAATTCATGCTTGATTCCTGTCCAAAAACCGGTCTTGGACTTTGATTCATTTGCCATAGCGTCTCCTACCTGAGATTATTTGGTCTCTTTGTGCAGAGTATGTCTCTTGCAGAAGGGGCAATACTTCTTCGTCTCAACACGATCTGGATGATTCTTCTTATCCTTGGTCGTGTTGTAGTTACGTCTCTGGCATTCCGTGCATGCCAATGTTATTCTTGTGCGCACAACTTCTACCTCCAATTTCATTAAGAGTATGCTGTCGCGTCAATTTCTTGTCCTTCAGGCGGAAAGTACCTGAAATCAGGCATAAAAAAAAGACGCTCTTCCATCGCCAAAATAATATAGCATAGGAAAGAAAGCCGCGTCAATCTATTTCTATCAGAGGATCCCGCGCTTTAGGTACTCCCTGTACTGATTGAGAATCATCGTTTCCATCATACACCTGGTCTCAGATTTGATCGGATGAGCAATATCCTTATAGCCGCCCTCCCGTGTTCTACGACTTGGCATGGCCACAAAGAGCCCATGCTCCGACGCAACCAGACGAATATCGTGAATGACAAATTCCCCGTCAATCGTAATGGAAACAACCGCTTTTAGCTTTCCCTCTCCTTCAACCTTGCGGATCCGAATGTCGGTAACCTTCATCCCCTGCTCCTTTATTATAGAAGAACCCCTTTCAGCCCGCTGCAAAATATCTCACACATCACAGCAGATCAAGACTGCTCGCAGAATCACACACATCATCATAGCGGATCCTGCCAGTTTGTAAAAGGGGCTTCCCAAGTCCTCTCGAAATCATCTCCGGCCATTTCTCCGTTTCCGAATGGGATTCCAAATTGAAAAAAGAAGGGCTTCGTATATAATGAAAACTATCATATGATTAGAGAAGAGGTGCCTATGTTTCAGATTGATTTCAAGCAGCCGATCCATGTCCATTTCATTGGTATCGGCGGCATCAGCATGAGCGGTTTGGCTGAAATATTGCTGGACCGTCATTTCACGGTTTCCGGCTCTGACCGCGCACCATCTGCCATCACAGAGCATCTGTCTTCCCTGGGCGCGAAAATTGCATACCCCCAGTCCACCGCCAATATCACGGATGATATTGACTGCTTCGTCTTCACAGCCGCCATCTCGGCAGACAACCCCGAATGGATCGCCGCAAGCGCCACCGGAAAGCCCATGTTGACCCGGGCCCAGCTTCTGGGCCAGATTATGAGCCACTACACGGAATCCATTGCCATCGCGGGAACACATGGCAAGACTACAGCAACGTCCATGATGTCCATGCTTCTTCTGGAATCCGAGAAGAAGCCAACCATCTCCGTCGGCGGCATCTTAGATGCCATTCACTCCAATGTTCATGTAGGGGATTCTGACCGCTTTGTCGCCGAGGCCTGCGAATACACCAACTCCTTTCTGGAATTCTATCCCAAATACAGCGTTATTTTAAATGTTGAAGCGGAGCACCTGGACTTTTTCAAGGATCTGGACGATATCCGCCGCTCTTTCAAGCGCTTCGCCGAGAACACGGCCGACGACGGCTTGGTTGTCATCAATGGAGAAATCAATGACTGGCATGCTCTGATCGCTGATGTCAAATCAGAGGTACAGACCTGCGGTTTTCACGACAGCTGCGACTGGTACCCCAGCCAGATCAGCTACGACCACTTCGGCTGCGCCAGCTTCATCCCCCATTTCCGCCGACAGACGTTTCCCCCGATACAACTTCATGTGCCAGGCCGTCACAATATTGGCAACGCCCTCTATGTCCTGGCCGTCGCTCATCGCATGGGATTAAGCGAAGAAGAGATTCAGGGGGGATTTGCCAAGTTCCACGGAGCGGATCGCCGCTTTCAATATAAGGGGAACTTCCAGGGTGCTGCGATCATCGACGACTACGCCCACCATCCGACAGAGATCCGCGCCTCTTTGGCGGCCGCCAAGAATTATCCTCACAAGCGCATTGTGGTCGTATTCCAACCCCACACCTACACCAGAACCAAAGCTTTCCTGGAGGACTTTGCCGATGCTCTGTCCGCAGCGGATCAGGTCATCCTGGCCGACATCTATGCCGCCAGGGAGAAGGATATCTATGGGGTCAGCTCTCTTGATATCAAGAAGCGGCTGGATGCCGCAGGCGTCGACTGCCTCTACTTCCCCTCCTTCGAAGAAATCGAAGATTATCTGAGGAAAAATTCTATCGACGGAGACCTGTTGATAACCATGGGGGCCGGAAATGTTGTGCAGATCGGAGAGGATCTGCTCCGCTAAGACTTATCCACCTCCTCCACATCAGGCCGTTTCTGTTTACCCACAGCCTGATGTGGATTTTTTTGCGCCTCTTCATGGGCTTTTGAGGCCTTTATCCACATATACACAATCAGGGCGAAGCCTCCTTCTTCCGGACTTCGCGCCTTTTTCACCGCCCATGTCTATGATATAATCGCAGGCGTGTTTAATCGAAAACAAGGGAAGTTATTATGTCAGATGTGAAGATACATACCAGCAGGGGCAGGCAGGTGACCTGTATTCCAAACACGTTTATTGACCACTATATGAGAGATGCCAATGGGGAATATGTCAAGGTCTATCTCTATCTTCTCCGCTGCCTGGAGGACCGACACATGGATCTGTCTCTTCCAGGCATTGCCGACCATCTGGATCTGACCGAGAAGGATGTGCGCCGGGCTCTCTCTTACTGGGAGTCTGTCCAGATCCTGCGTCTGGAGTATAATGCACAGGATCATCTGACCGGGATCTGCATGCTCAATCTTCCGGAGACAGAGAACTCCGCCCCCGGTCCGGATCAGATTTCCGGCACGGTCTCCCCCGCGATTGATGCCGCTAGAGGAGGGAATGCGCCCGAGAAAGATCCATCTCCGGACAAAAATGCCGGAACCGTTACTGAACCGACCGGCAGCAGCGGTCACCCCTCCATCAACGACCGGCCTGCCTACAGCCCCGAGCAGATCAATGCCTTCTCCGCGGATGAGAGTGTGCGTGAGCTTCTCTATGTAGCGCAGGCTTACTTTGGCAGACCTCTGACCCACAAGGAGATTGAGACGATCCTCTATTGGAAAGACAGCCTGCGTTTCTCTTCCGAGTTGATTGAATATCTGATCGAATACTGCATTGATAACAGCCACCCTTCCATCTACTATATGGATCGAGTCGCTCTCTCCTGGGCTGAGGAGAAGATCTGCGATCCTCAGGAAGCCAGAAAACGGAACGAGACCCGCTCTTCTGTTTACCGCGCCGTCATGAATGAGTTTGGCATCAGAGACCGTGCCATGGCCGCCAGCGAACAGGAACATCTGCGGCATTGGATTCGCGATCTCGGATTCAGCGAAGAAATTGTGGTGGAAGCCTGCCGCAGAACCATCGCTAATATCTCCAGACCAAGTTTTGAATATGCCAACACCATCCTGAACAGCTGGCACCGCCAGGGCGTAACCAGCCCAGCTGACATCACGCAGCTGGACGCAAGGCACATGACACAGCAGAAAACCTCCGCCGACAACCATAAGGCCAGCGGACAGATGCAGGCCGCCAAGGCACAGGCGGCCGCCAATAAGAAGAACCGCTTCCATAACTTCTCCCAGAGGGACTACGATATCGCGGCTCTGGAAGACGCTTTGATTAAGAACTGAGGATCCTATGCCACTGACCAACACCCAGTATGACCAGCTGATGCGGGACTATCAGCAGAAACAACTCCGCAACCAGCACATCGTCGATGAGAGACAACGTGATCTCTACGGGAAAGTTCCCCTTCTGCGCGATCTGGATGAGCAGATCCGCTCTGTCAGCATGCAGGCAGCCCGCGCCAGGATCATGAAGACCACGGAGTCTGATTGTGCGAATTCCCGACCCGGATCGACATTGCATGAACAAATCGAACGCCTCTGCCGGCAAAAAACGCTGGCCATAGAAGCGGCCGGATATCCTTCCGACTACTTAGTCCCTCCCTATGACTGTCCTGACTGTCAGGACACCGGCTATATCAATGGCCGGCGCTGTCACTGTTTCAAACAGGCTGCCATCGATCTGATCTACACCCAATCCAATCTGACCGACCGCTTTCAGAGTGAGAATTTCGGCCTCTTCCGGCTCGATTATTACTCCAGAGAGCAGATCGATCCCAAAAGCGGCAAGTCCTCCTACGAAATTGCCAAAGAGGCCCTTGCTTTCTGCCATTCTTATGTGGACAATTTCGATAGGGATGGTGGTAATCTAATATTGATTGGCATGGCCGGTGTAGGAAAGACTTTCCTGACCAACTGTATCGCCAACGCGCTTATGCAGAAAGGGCACTCGGTGATCTACTTCACTGCCTTCCAGCTGCTCAAGGCATTTGAGGATTCCACCTTCCGCCACGACGAGGAGGCCAACAGAGAATCCGATCACATTTTCAGCTGCGACCTTCTGATCATTGACGATCTCGGTACGGAAATGAACAATTCCTTCACCAACTCCAAATTCTTTGAGGTTGTCAATGAGCGCCTGCTGCGGAAGAAATCCACTGTGATTTCGTCCAACTTGGATATGGCCCAACTGCGGGATATCTATTCGGACCGCGTCTACTCCCGCCTGGCCAGCAATTATTCTTTCATTCGGCTCTGCGGGCAGGATATCCGTGTCCTCAAGAAAATAGAGCAATCGTAAACCTATCATAAGGAGAGCAAAATGCCAAACGACAAGCTGTTACTGGAGAGCAACCCGGTTGCGCCTCTTGGAGTCATCCCCCTGAAGAGCTGCACTGACATCGGCGATCGGATCAACCGCTGGCTGACCATGTGGCGCCAGGAAAGGGACTCCGAGCGCGCCAACAGCAATGAAGAACCCGTCTACACAGAGGGAAGCTACATTGTCAAGGCTCATACCCCCCGCTTTGGTTCCGGTGAGGCCAAGGGTACCATCGAACAATCCGTGCGCGGTTTGGATCTCTACATCATGGTCGATGTCACCAACCACAGTCTGACTTATGATATGTGCGGCGAGTGCAATCACATGTCTCCCGATGATCACTACTCTGACTTAAAGCGTATCATCGCCGCAGTCGAGGGCAAGGCGCATCGGATCACCGTTATCATGCCTTTCCTCTATGAGGGCAGACAGCATCGGCGTTCTTCCAGAGAATCCTTAGACTGCGCCCTGGCTCTGCAGGAGCTGGTCTCTATGGGGGTTGATAATATTATCACCTTTGACGCGCACGATCCGCGCGTTCAAAATGCCATCCCTCTGCACGGTTTTGACACCGTGACCTGCGCATATCAGTTTATCAAGGGCATTTGTCATACCTGCAATGACCTCAGGCTGGACAATGACCACCTGATGATCATCTCCCCCGATGAGGGAGGCACCCAGCGCGCCGTCTATATTGCCTCTATCCTGGGCGTTGAGATGGGTATGTTCTACAAGCGCCGCGACTACTCCAAGATCGTCGACGGCCGCAACCCCATCGTAGCCCATGAGTTCCTTGGCGCTCCTGTTGAGGGTAAGGATGTCTGGATCGTCGATGATATGATCGCCTCCGGCGAATCCATGATTGATGTCGCCTCGGAACTCAAGCGCCGCGGGGCTAACCGCATCTTCGTTATTGCCACCTTCGGCCTCTTCACCAAGGGAATGGCGGGCTTCGACAAGGCCATTGCGGACGGGATTATCTACAAGGTCGTCACCACCAACCTGGTATACCAGAGCGAAGAGCTCCTCTCCCGCGACTACTATATCAGCTGCGGTATGAGCAAGTACATCGCCTATATTATTGACACCTTAAATCACGATAACTCCATTGCCAAACTCCTTGATCCCTATGACCGGATTCAGAGACTGGTAAGTAAATACAAGGAAGAACACAAAGAAGTATAATTCCCTGTTCTGACCGGATCAGGCAAAATCTCTTACGATAAGCACAGATGTATATTCCTTGTGCATTTGACATCGCAGCAAGAGGAACCAACCGCCATATCGCATAAGCTTCCTTCAGGAAGGGGCGAATATGGTAGTTGGTTCTCTTTTTTTGCTATACAATATAGGAAAGCAATTTTTGACGAGATGCATGATTATCTCGAATAATTTCATATGAAAAGAGGGAAGTGATGGAGGTTTTGTCTGACATTTTACTGTTCTTGTGGTTTGCTGCGCTCGTAATGTTGATTGTTTTCATCATACGCGCACTGATCAAACACCAACTCAAACAACAGAAGAAAAGTATTCTTGCTCTCTTCGCAGCCAGTCTTATTCTCTTTGTTGCCGGGGCTTTGACGATGCCGGAACCGGGAATCAGCTTCGCATCTGCCGATCTTGTGGGCAAAAATTATCAGGAGGTAGAAAAGGCCTTCAAAGACGCTAATTTCAACAATATAAAAGTGATTTCCAGCGGCGATCTGTCATCTGTCCTACAGTGAAATGAATCAGGATGGCCAAGTCAAGACTGTCAAAATTGACAATCTTGACCACTTTGATAAGGGACAGAATTTTCAGAAAAATGCTCCCGTTGAAATCACATACCGCACACTCTCCGATGCTGCCAGAACAGAACAGGCGAATCACGCAGCTGCCGACCCCGTCATCGCTGCAATTAACGGAATTGGAGATGTGAGCCTGGATTCTGAGAGTAAAATCGCAGATGCCCGCAAGGCCTATGATCAACTAACGGATGACCAGAAGGCCCTGGTCAGCAACGCAGATGTGCTGACCAGGGACGAAGCTGCTTTCACGGCTGCCAAAGAAGAAAAAGAACGGCAGGCTGCGGAGGCCGAGCGCCAGGCACAGGAAGAGACCGCCAAAGCTCAAAAAGCGAAGGAAGATGCCGCCATCGCTCAAAAGGCACAAGAGGAGGCCACACAAAGGCAACAGGCTGCCCAATCTCATGAGCAGCAGAAATCAACTGCATCTGCGCAGAATGGCAGCTGGAACGATGACCACACGACAAATGACCGCTCTAAAGGCCAGGGATCCATTGTTTACTGGACAGAAAATGGCAAAAGCTATCATTCCAATCCCCATTGCCGCTCCCTGGCAAGAAGTAAAAATATTCATTCTGGGCCCATGTCTGCCTGCCCCAAGAGCGATCCCTGCAACATATGCTATCACTGATCTGAATAATCCGGTATTGTGATTCAACACCCGAAATTTAAAAAGGCCCGAAGAAATGGTAAAGTCATTTCTTCGGGCCTTTTATAAGAATAAAACACTACTGAGGGATTCTCTCGTTCTTCATCATCTTCTGAATCTTATCCGCCACCACTGTTAACTCACTCTCCTTGGGGAAGACAACGGATAATTTCTGTCCTGGCATGGAAGCCGTCACTGCGGAACCAGTAGAGCCCGTTACACGGGCAGTGATAAACTCCCAGCCGGAACCCGTCGATGCCAGCTGATACAGACTATTCATATCTGCGTCTGTCAGGAAAGCCCCATTAAGTGAGTCCATGACCGCCGGAAGTCTGGTAATCATCTCCGGTGAAACCAGCTTAGATAGAATGGCCTTTAGGACAATCGTCTGGTGCATGTTGCGGTCGAAATCCCCATTGGGCAGAGAATGTCGCTCTCTGACATAGCCGAGAGCCTGCTGTCCATTCAGCGTCACCTTACCCTTAGGAAAGCTGTAGCCTCCAGCATTGGTCGCCGTAAAGGCATAGGGATTATCCACAGTTACTCCACCTAACGCATCAATGATCTTGGAGAAGGTCACGAAGTTGACAACCGCGTAATTCTTAATATCACTTCCGAGCCACTGATTGATGGCCTTTATGGAATTGTCAATTCCATAAATACCCATATGAGTCAGCTTGTCCTTGGCTCCTCCCATGGCCGGATTGGGAATGTAGGAATCCCGGGGAAGAGAAGTAATCAGAACCTGATGGGTCTTCTTGTTGACTGTGGCAACCATATCGACATCAAAGCGGCTCTTTGTTGACAGGATTCCGCTTCGAGTATCACTGCCCGCAATAAAAATTGAGAAACAGTCTCCGTTTAGAGCGGACTGCTCACCTGACACAGAAGTATTTTCAATCGTTCGCTTGAAAGTAGCAATAATCTTCGTGTCTTTGGCGAAATTTTTGTAGGTCTCCACATCGCTGACCACGGTCGAGTAATTCTCAGACAGGACCAGTGCCTGTCCCTCGTTCTCATAGAGATCCCTAACAGCAGTCAGAACATTCTCCGTATCCATTGTCTTAGGAGACTGTCCTAACGTATCCTTGATATGATCCAGAGCGAAATCGGTGTTCTCCATGTCCACCGTCTTCTGGGTAATGAAAGTCGCTCCCGCATAATCCTGAAGCTGATCCGGAGAGGACACATCCCTGAAAATATTTGCGTGTCCCTGCTTGTACTCTCCTGTCATAACGTAGACGTTAATCACCTCTGTTGTTGTGCTGGCATGTGTAAAAATATTGTTGACCTTGTTCTTAAGGTAAGGCAGAAAAATCATAATCCCCACCATACAAAAGATCAGGAGAATGTTTAAAACAGAGGCAAAAATATGAATCCCCTTATTTTTCACAACCTTAACCAGAAGAAAGGTCACAAGCAAAAAAAGCAAGGTTAAAGTGCCTACGTAAATCCAGTATTTTGAAGGAATAAATGCCACCGTTTTAGCAACTGCTAATCCAATCAAACTGGCAATCAGAGCGATCTCCCAGATGATAAGGGCGACTTTACCACCTCTTCTTCCCTTCATCTGACTCATAGTTATACTTCCTTTCTCGTAACTCTTAGTTCTCTAAATTATTATTGCAGTTTGCGATTGTTATGCCAATACAGTTTTCCCAAACTCCGTTACAAATCTCTGCATATATTTTTACACTGACAGACGCCAGTCATTTTACTGCAAATACGCATCACCGACAATTCCTAAAATGCTTGCCAAAAAGCTTGTCATTCCCGCTTCTCTTTTACTGTCTTTCTATCCTCCACATCGTCAATCGCGATCGGAATAGTATCCGTCCCGGAAACAACCATATCTTTAAAGCTCCTGTTCATTCTGGCCCATCTGTACAATAAGACCAATACAATTAACACCATCATATTTGTGAGATTATAAAATGGCTGCAACACGCTATCTGCGCCGTATCTCGGCAAAACTGTGATTTCCTCTAAGATCATTAAGGCGATTGCAATTCGCCATACTGACGCGTATTTTTTCTTGAATGAGTATAACTTATTTAAAAAACAGCCTAGAATAAAACTGTATATTACCACACCGGTATATCCAAAATCATGATAGGTTTCAGCGATATAGCTTGTTCCGTAACCGTAACCGGCATAATAGCTATCCGGATTCACCTTGTAAATAATATAATCCGCAAGATTATTGGTATACAAGGCAGTAGCCCTGGTGCGTAAATCATAAAGTTCTCTTGGAAAAGAAGAAAATCCTCTTGTTAATATGCTACGCCTGAAATAACCTATCGTGTAGTAGAAAGATGTAAATTTCAGCTGGTCTCCCTCAAGCTGCTTCTGGTATTTTATGACATTGATGCTTTCCCCTTGCTGATTGAAAAAGCTCATAAACATACTGAAAACTCCCGTCTTCTCAATATTTTGCCCATAACGGATGTACTTATACGCATATAAAAATACCATGAGACAGGCGACAACAATAATTAAAAATGCCACTTTCTTTCTATCAAGCCAGTTCTCATCTGGTGTCAATTTACTCCTGACTATAAAATAGAAGATAATTACCAGAAGGGTAGTTCCCAAAAGGAGCCTGCGCCCGCTCAGCAATCCCAGTGCCCCGTATGAAAAATATAGAATCAGCGGAATGATACAGTTTTTTTTCCTTGGCATTGTAGCAAAATATATAAAAACTAGCATCGTAAACAACTGGGCCAATGTGATAATTACAGTCGGCAGCGTTGTTTTATAAGTCGAATACAGCGACGCGTATCCGTTCTCGGCAACATACTTCCCCGCATCCAGAGCCTTTATTACGGCAGGTACAAATGTGATATATACGCCTGCCAGCGCAACTCTTTGCACAAGAATACGTGCCGAATCAGAAGAGGCTGAAATGCCATCCGGTAATTTCGATCTCATGATAATATATTCCGCACAGAAAAAGCCGGCCAGTATCCCTGTAAGACTTATTAAGAGGCATAAATAGGTATGCCCATCAATCTCTCTGCCGAAATCAGGGCCAAAATCCATTCCGAAATACAGTTTTGTCATTTCCCCGCCAATAAGGAATATAAAAAAGGACATCAGGAAAATGAACAGTGCAGCTCTATTCCTCAAATCTGTGAGGCTATAGCATATTCCCGCTGTGAAAATGATAACACTAAGTCCGAACAAAAACGGTACGCCTTTGATCAATGAAGCGATCGAGATGCACACGCTCAGAATAAAAAATAACAGCAGATTTTTTTTCTCAGTTAACATATGTCTCACTAATTGTACCCGCAAACTAAACTCTCATAGAAAATCACACTGCAGACCTCGCTGCATCTGCCTACATCACTTTGCAGGCTGAGATTCCTTTTCCTAGCAGTTATATTTCAACAACATCAATTCCGCAGACGAACTTCTCCATTAAGCGGCTGATTACCCTGGATATTTCTGGCGCGATATTATAAAAATTTTCTCCGCTAAACGCTGCCTTCGCGAACGTCACTAGTTCATATCTGATTCCTTCGCCGTCAAGCTGGTAAAAATATCTTCTGTTCATCTCCGGATTCTCATAACGGGTTTCAAAATAATCTGTCTTCCACCAGGGTGCGGGAACATATAAATACCCCTTCGTTCCGGATATGACAAGCTCTCCCTCAGACTTTACTCCGTTCCCGGTCTTTATTGACGCAACCGCTTCCGGATAAATAAATTCCATTTTTGTAAACGAATCATGCTTTTTTTCTTTATCTGCATGCCGGGTAACTATTTTTACTTCTTTATACCCAGTACCAAGAATCTGCAAAACAGGAAGGAGCGCGGTTGGTCCCCATTCATAAATATTATCCCACTCATACTTTTTTTCACCGCTCCCCAGTGAATGCGCAAGGCTTGTGCATGTCGCATCCACTGAGATGATATCTCCTATCTTTCCGGCCTTCAGTAAAAGAAGCAGTCTTTCATATGCTGTTGCGTAAGCGGTTTTAATAGCATCCATAAGCACAGCATTATTTTCTTCTGCCAGAGCGGCCAACTCATCCCATTGGCTGACACTTAGCGTTCTGGGTGCCTCACAGAGCACATGCTTTCCTGCCTTCAGCGCAGCCTTAATTTGTTCATAATGCACTGCGGGCTGGGAGCGGATATAAACCGCATCCACATATGATAATAATTCATTGAAATTCTTTGTCACAACCGGAAGATCTCTAATTTCATAAGAGAGCAATTCTGTGTCCTGTGCACATATTCCTTTTAGATTTATGCCATTTACCACCCTGCACTCTGTGGCAACCTTGTTCAGAAAATTGGATTCTCCTGTCAGCCCCAGTGAAAGAGACCTCTGTGAATGCCTAATCTCGGAACTGGATATTCCCACCGTTCTCGGAAGATAAATGACCTTACAATACTCTTTAAGATAGTCAAAATACCCGGTCCAGTCAGACCCGACAGCAAATATATCCACATGGTATTTCCGTATATCGGCGATTTTTTGTCCCTCGTACTCTTCGACGATAACCTTATCCGCAATGCCTGTAGCCTCCACAGCAGCAATTCGTTCCATTAGAGACTGCTGATTATTTATTTTCCCACGTGTTTTGTCGTAGTCATCACTTGTGACGCCTACAATCAAATAATCGCCAAGCTCTTTTACTCTTTCAAGAAGCCTTATATGGCCGTAATGCAGTACATCAAAAGTCCCGTAAGTGATAACCTTAACCATGTATTATCTCCTTTAAATAAATCGGCGTCTGCACATATCCTTCAGCGCTTCTAGAAGTACATCATAATCCCTTGTCTCAAGCGCGCCGATATGACCCACCCTAAACACCTTATCCTTAAACTCTCCCCCGTTCGGGCAGACCCAGATCCGATATTCATCTTTTAAAACAGTAAAAATATCATATGCAGAAACTCCGTTTGTCGGCGAGAGCGGAGTGACTGCGTTGGGAAGAGAGTCTGAGATGATTTCAAAGGGAAAATCACATTTTCTGATCTGATCCCTGAAATACCCGGCAAGATTTCCGATCCGCTCTATTTCACGCTCCACTCCTCCTGCAGCATCAATTTCCTTAAGCCGCTCGTTTATCTGCCGGAGTATACCGACGGCACACGTAAAGGGGGTCTGACCACGCTCGCCATCTTTCAATGCAAGTTTGAGATCAAGATACATGGTTTTCGGACTGTTGCTGTATACGCGTTTTACAGCTTCTTCTGATAAAACGATCAGAGAAACACCGGGCGGACAGGCAAGAGCCTTCTGAGAACCTGTGATCATAGCCTGAACCCCAAGTTCTTCCATGTCAAACGGATCACAGAGAAAAGAACTGATTGAGTCCACCAACAAAAAGATATCATTTTTCCTGCAGAACTCACTGATCAGATTAATATCATAAAGCACACCTATAGAGGTTTCATCAAGGTTTACAAGGAATCCCGTATACCCTTTCCCGTCATACTGCGCCAGTTGCCCAGCAGTCACACCATGTCCGAATTCCGGTTTTATTACAGTGTGCTGAATATCGTAGATTCGTAGTATTTCAACAAATCTATGGCCAAAACTTCCTCCGTCAATCACAAGTACCTTGTCGTTTTCATCAAAAAGATTGATTACCGCCGCCTCCATGGAGGCAGTCCCGGAACCGGTAATAAAGCAAACCCTGGCATTATCTTGCGCATGTGCAAATTTCTTTACCAGGTCTTCGTTTTCAAGCATTACTTTTGAGAATTCCGGCGTACGAAAATAAGGAACCTGCTCGGCGCCAATGGCGCGAACCTTTTCACCCATCATTACCGGCCCGACAGTAAAATTCAACATTGAAATATTCCTCCTAAGTTCATACGCGACAAAATTTTCTTCAACATAGGATTCCATGACGCAGTCAGATCTGCCGCCTAACGATCCTGCGCAGCATGCCCTTTAATCTCTCATACTCCTTACTCCTGTGTGTGAAGCACCACCATATCGCGCAACATACAATCAAGGTAAGAGGCAAGCGGATCAGAAATGATGCCGCTGTGTCATACGGAGCAAAAAATACACATGCCGCGTATGCGGCCGCGCATGCCAGCAGCGAAATCAATGTATAAAATACCGTCATTGCGAAATAATTCTTCAGCCCTCCGTTAAAAAGATATTTGAAAATCACCCAGGCTTCCCAGGGAAAGTAAATCACAAGAAAACAGAATATTGTCGGCAATAAGACACCGGCGATACTGCTTGTCATTTTAACCATCCAAATGCTTCCGACTATATTTACAGCCATTGCAATGTACGGTTTAAGCCAGTCCCTGGTCCAAAGTCCTGCTGCATCCCGATACGTCAGCTGCATGATCCGAAACATCCAGGAGTAAAAATATATAATAATCAAGACCACTAGGCGGATATCCAAAAGGTAATTTTTATCATACCATATGCCGGCAATAAAGGGCTGATAAAGGCACAACATGCAGGCTGCGGCAATGCCTATCAGAAGCATCCATCCATATGATAATGTACGGAACAAAGAGTAATTATCATCTTTTGAATCCGTCACCAATTTGTTTCCGATTCCTGAAAGTGCGCCATTTGTCACAATTTCGACCAAGGCGTTTACAGCCGTGAGAATATAATAGTAATTGCCATATATTCCCATCGCTGTAAGTCCCAGGAAAGCTGATATTATTATGCTGTCTGTGCTGACAAGAGCTGTGTTCCCCAGCTTATGTCCAAATAGTGTGCCGACCCTTTTGTAAATATCTTTCTTCGTTTCCGCATCAAGGGATCCTCGGCAGGTTAGTTCTGGGTATTCTTTTCTTGCCGTCAGATAGTTTGCTATATTGTTCGGAATCACCATTAACGGCAGGATAATGATATAAGCGTAATAATTTGGAAATACAATCAGCACGATTGCCTGGGCCGCATACTGGATGATATACCGCACCGTGGAAATCTTGAGTGTGGTGTCATTGCGCTGATATGCTGAAAATATAGCTGTGACATACGCAAACATCAGGTAATCAAACGATGTCTCCACCAGATAGATCGCGAACAGCATGTACAGGTTGATATCAGCAGGGCATTCGCCGTTAACGAGGTGCGGAAGAAAGGGCATAATCACAAGCCCAAGGCCTAGAATCACGAAACCTACGATCCTGTACACATGCCTGTAAAAACGCAGCATCGCGCACTGGGCATCAATATCGTCGTCAACAATGGCGCGGTACATCGTAAAAACAATGGAGCTGCTAAAACCCAGATTTGTAAGATTCAAGACTGTTAAAATGGATGTGAACAGACTGCTGAGCCCGCTGTATTCAATGCCGAGACGCTTTACAATGAGCGTTTTGACTGCAAATGGCCCAATCAAAGTGACTGTTCTGTAAATAACTCCCCATAGAGTATTTCTTAATGTATTTTTGGTTCTGGCCAGTTTCATTAAGATGTGTCCTTTTTATAATTCGAAGCTACTTTTTACGGGGAATTTTTCCTCAAAGACTTCTTTCAGTTTCTTTTGTTCCGTCTCAAAATCAAAATCCATTGGATCATCATTTACACATAGAATTTTATATCTGCTTTCCTTCAATAGGAGCTTTACTTTATCGGAAGTATCATTTCCCTTTATCGTAATATACCGACTGACCGGTTTGTGTGGTACGAAATTACCCTCGCACAGCTGCCAGTACCTCATAAGATACTGATTCACATCCTCTCTGCTTCTGAATTTGTGCGAACACGTCCTATCCAGGATGTCCTTGTTTTCAGCCCACACTATTTCAAATGTCTTCTTGCAGAATGAAACACACGTATGATAGTTCCGGAACCCTGTATAATCATCCCATGGCAGCAGGTACAGGTTATTAAAAAATCCTTTCCCGTTTCTGAGCGTCATCCACTTAAACAGATCCCGTCTCAGCATTTCTCTCTTTGAGAAGCGCATGTTAATCAGAGCCATCATATTTAGCATGATATAGGGCATGAAATTATTGATATCATTATTTTTGATGATTCCGAATACAGCCGTGTCCACTGGCCTGCCATTCTGAAAAAATTCCGTTTCCTGCATAGGACATGTCATATACACATCGTCGTTGAAATAGACGAAATGCTCTGACAATCCAGGGATTCTGTGCATATTCAACTCTATTGTATGTGAGCTGAATGTCGGCAGATATTTCCCCGGTATAAAGTCTCGATGGTTTACAATGTGAAGCTTCTTGTTGCCTGTATCAAGCCATTCGGGCAGATGACCGAACGTGACAAAATGAATCGTTCTCACCCATGGCGCATATAACTCTATGCTCCTGAACCAGTATCTGAACAGATCCCATCCTCTGAAACGCGCGTCACTGTTATCACTGTTCACATCTGCCGTATATTTGTCATGCTCTTTCTCCCAAACAGGATCAGAACTGTCCACCCACGGTATAACAATATCTATTGGATATTCACTAACATGCATAGTCACTTATATATATCCCTGCCCTTTTTCAGGTCTTCTTCAACATTCAGGCTAAAGCCCACTGAATAATGTTTTTCGCGGTCTTCCTCTGGCGGAATAAGCATATAATCCCCGTACTGATTCTTTAAATACGCATCGGGGTTATGAGGAAGATTTATCTCAAAATCTTCAAACACGCCTTTTACGGGCGGGTAATATACGCTCTTCGGCATAATGTGCCCAAAATAATGCTTTGTATCCGTCGGAACAGCCCATAGATCTGATGGGCGATGCCACTGAACAAAGCGATCAAAAGCATTTCCCCATTTTTCATAACACCTAAACGAAAAAAAGAAGCCTACCGTACACCTTATTCTGTAATTGATTTTTCCGGCTGTAGTCTGATAAAAAAATTCTTTCTTCTTCTTATTACGGTAGCGAAAAAACAGTGTGGACACCGCAATATACTGAAGTACCATAGACCACCCCCCCTTCACTCCGCGCACAACTGGATTCATCGGCACCGCCTCGACCGGAAAAATATCCATGTGAACTCCCTTCGGGAAAGGCGTATTATAATCGCTGAAGCTAGCCTTTAAGGTGTTCTTTCTGTAAATGGCGGAGATCATGCTCTCCAGCTGATATTTTGAATTCGGGGAGGTCATTTCATATTTACTACCGAGAGCCTCATCGAATATCTTGCAGAACTTTTTCAAGTCCTCGTGTGGCATCAAAATATCGACATCGTCATCCCAAGGTATAAAACCTTTGTGTCGCACCGCGCCTAATGCCGTCCCTCCGGCTGCCATATAACACAGACCGTATTTTGAGCATACCCTGTCAAAATCTTTTAACATTTCAAGGAAGCACGACTGTAGTCCTGCCAGTTCCTGCTGACTGAGTTCATGAACAATCTCAACCGGCGGGCTGTTCTGCATGCTTTTCCTTGTAGAGAACGCATTTTTTAAACTGTTTTTCATTTTCTTGCCTTTTTGCAGTAATAAATTCCCTTATATTTTTGATAGGAATGGTTCATGTCATAGAAAACAATATTGTGCCTTAATTGCCTCTCTCTTTCCGATGGCCGCTTCATATAGTTGCCATATGACATAGTAAGCCATTTTTTATAGCCTCTGAGGACAGGCATTTTTACGCCTTCGAAATCCAGGTAAACCGGACTTTCAACCCATTTTCTCGGAAACCTGTCTCTCATTATCTTGGGTCCTTCCATAAAGGATGCCACAAGTCCACTCGCGTGTCTGCCCTCCACAATGATTTGTTTTTCCGCTTTTTTCCAGATGCGATAGCGTCCTTCAAAACTTTTTACCATATTCAGGGCGATATGCGTTGCAAGAGTGACAGCCTTGCCCTTGTGCTCCGGCATCCTCTGGAAATTATAGCAGTCAAAAATCAGCGCATTAAAAACTTGCATCGTCCGTCTGGCTCTGCTGTTTGCAACATCATCCAGCGGAATGACATCTATCATCAGGCCCTGATTTATATCATTGCCTACATTATGTTTTAAAATAAAGGTCGTATGATTATCCCTTATTTCCGTAACAGAATGATGAATATTAATCTCGTCATTTGATCTCAAACAGCTGTAGTGCTTTGTGTCCGCGTATTGATTCCATAAAGGGATCAGTTTTTCATAGTCCTCTCTCAACATGAAAACATCTACATCATCATCCCAGGGAATCATCCCCTGCTCTCTCACCGCGCCAAGGCATGTCCCCCCGGCAAGAACAAATCGCAGCTTATGGCTCTCACAGAAGTTTTTGAAATATATGAGTATCTCTAGTAACTTTTCCTGAATTTCACGTATGCCGTATTTATTGTCCTGATCCAAACTGCACCTCTTCTTTCCAGAGTAATTCTGACTTAAATCATTTTTCTTCGCTGATCCTGATACTCTCTTCAAAGCTATACTTTGAAACCGTATCCGTATGTTCATATGTCAGGTTGCCAAAAACTTTTTTTAAAATATCTAAATGCAGAATCTTAATGAGAGGGTTAAAAAACGGGATTATGGCAATATGCTTTCCGTTTGTTTCAGCAACGAGCCGAACCATTTCCGATGTTCTGACATACTCGCTGTTCTGCGGGAAGAAAAGGCCTCCGACTTCTCTATCAAGGATTCTCTTTACAAATTCGCACAGGTTCCCTATGTAAATCATCGATCTTTTGTTCTTATAATCCGGGAAGATGGGCGATTTCAACGCAAAAGCTCTTAGAGCCTGATAATTCCCCTTGCAACCTTTCCAATATACCATAGGAGGACGCAGGTAAGCCACTTTGAATGAGCTGTCCTCGAGCATCTTAATCTGCTCATCTGCCTCTAGTTTTGAGTAACCATAAGCTGTATTTGGAGTGGGTTCCGTCTGTTTCGTGATATGCCCTGTTGTCAATCCATAAACAGACATGGAACTCATCAGAATCAGCTGTCTCACACCAGCTTCCTTCGCCGCTTTCGCGATTTTCACCACGAGGTCGCGGTTGACTTCATAATACAAATGACGGTTTTCATCTGTCTCTTTGATGTGGGCAATGCCAGCAACATTAAAGACAACGTCGAAGCCTGCGAAATTCCCAGGAACAGGATCCCACCCAAGGGTATCCTTCGTCTTCATTACATATGCTGCTTTCTCTTCTCCCTGATCATCTTTGAACAGATGCTTATATTGGTTACAGGAAGCTTCAAGATAAGCTTTTACCGACTCCCCAATACAAGATCCTGCTCCCGTGATTAAGATATACTTCGGTCTCGATGGACTTGTATTCTCATCCGGAAGAGATATCCTTGCGCTCCTCTCATGTTCTGACTCTCCTGTGCCACCTTCAATCACACTATCATCCTTCCCGAAGACATGAAGAGAACCAAAGAAGCACCTGGCATCCATCCTGAACGCTTCTACGCCGCCAGAATTTAGTCCCTGTGTATATTGACCATCTAATCTTGCTTTCTCTGGAATTTCCAACCCATCTCTGCCATTTATCTGAGCCCAGCCAGTCAGCCCTGGCTTCACATTATTTGCGTCATATTTGTCCCGCTCTGCCATCAGCAGATCTTGATTCCATAGTGCCGGCCGCGGACCAATAACCGACATATTTCCGATAAAAATATCCCAAATCTGCGGCAGTTCGTCCAAAGAGTGAGCGCGTATAAAGCTACCGACTTTCGTGATATACCGGCCAGGTTTTGCAAGCATATGCGTCGGTATGTCATGCGGCGTATCCATGCGCATACTGCGAAATTTGTGGAGTTTAAAGTATCTCTTGTTCTGACCGACACGCTTTTGCGTAAAAAGCGCCGGACCCGGGTCTTCAATCTTTATGGCAATGGCAATCGCTCCCATAAGTGGAGAGAGTAAAATCAGCCCCCCGAACGAGAGAATTTTATCCAAACTCCGTTTCACAATTTTTTCGTATGTGTGCAGACTGTATTTTGCCTCCTCAAGCGCCACGAGATGTCCTCTTGCGCCATCCGCATTCTTCTTTTCGGATTCACAGCTTACAAACGTCACCCTTTTCCCCTCCAAGGGGTTTTTTTCTCCTGGATCGTCTGTATATACAGAATCACCTTTACTCATTCTGGCTACGATAGAAAGACCCACATAGGCCGCGCCTAAGGTAGCGAATATTATTCTGCATATTTTCTTCTTATCAAACATGTAATATCCCCCGTCCCTCAGGTTTATCTTCCGAAAAACTTTCCTGGATCATCTGCGTAAGGGATTACCTCGACAGTCCGCAGAAACACGAACTTTTTGAATCGACAATCCATGCACTTTTGATTCTCTCTCTGACACAAATGCGAACTCACTATGTCAGGAGATACTCTCTGGATGAAAGGTAGGCACAACTCTCTCAACCATAGCAGCAATATCATCCGCATTCTGCATGGACAGAATCTGCAGTCGCTTGACATCCGCCAGGAACTGCATGGGATCAAATTCAATGGGCGAGCCAATATAAATCAGATCATTGGAGGTCTTGCGCATCCCCTCTTCTTCCATCAGTTTTTCCTCATAAAGTTTTTCTCCCGGGCGAAGTCCCGTATACTCTACCTGGATATCCACATCAGGCCGATAGCCTGCCAGACGGATTAAGTTCCTGGCCAGCTGGTCAATTTTGACTGGACTGCCCATATCCAGAACAAAGATCTCTCCTCCCCTGGCATAGCTTCCCGCCTGCAGGACTAAACTAACCGCCTCCGGTATCGTCATGAAATAACGGATAATATCGGGATGAGTCACTGTAACAGGGCCTCCCTGTGCAATTTGACGCTTGAAAATCGGGACAACGGAGCCATTGCTCCCCAGAACATTGCCAAAGCGCACTGCGACAAAATCTGTTCTCGCTCTCCTGGCCTGCTCACCCAACATCATCTTGAGTTCTGATCCGATACGGTATTCTACCAGATCCAGCATGCGCTCCTGTTTGTTCTCCCGTATCATCCGGTCAAAAGTCTGCACCACCATCTCACAGAGCCGTTTGGACGCTCCCATAATATTAGTTGGATTCACAGCCTTATCCGTAGAAATAAGGACAAACTTTTCTGTCCCAAACAACATGGCGGCAAGAGCTGTCTTATAAGTCCCCAAAACATTATTCTTTATTGCCTCGCAGGGACTATCCTCCATAAGCGGGACATGCTTATGAGCCGCCGCATGATAGACAATATTCGGCTGATATCTTCGAAAGAGATCAAGCATCCGGAAGGTATCTCTGACGGAACCGATTAGGGTGACCAGATCCAGATCCGGATATTTGTCCCTGAGTTCCAGCTGTATGTCATAGGCATTGTTCTCATAGACATCAAAGATAATCAGCTGCTTCGGTCGATGGCCCGCAATCTGCCTGCAGAGTTCAGACCCGATCGAACCTCCGCCGCCGGTGACCAGAACCACCTTGTCCTGAATGAAGTCAAAGACCTCACTCAAGTCTGCCTTGATCGGATCCCTCCCCAGGAGATCCTCTACAGAAATATTCTTCAGATTATCAACCGTGATATCTCCATCAAAGAGATGGTCATAGGAGACCAATTGCTTGACCTCGCAGTTCGTCTCCTGACAGATATTTAAAATGTCTCTGCGATCATCTGTTGTCAACGAGAAAATCGCCAGATAAATGCGGTCAATCTCATACTTCTCAACAGCAGTCAGGATTTCATCGCGCCCGCCCACAATAGGGATTCCATCAATCGTATGATGCCATTTGCCCCGATCATCATCAATTACACAGCGCACCAGATCACTGGAATCAGGATTTCTCTGAATACCGCGAATAATCGATCTGCCAGCATAACCGGCTCCAATCACAAGAACATTCTTTGGATTTGGAAGCGTAATCTTCTTGCGTCTCTGATCAAGCAAGACCATAAAACGATAGAAAAAACGTATGCCGCATACCAAAAGGAACTGAAGCAGTCCCCCCGTCAGGTAATAAGAGATCGGCATTCTGGCAAACAAAAATGTGATAAAAATCGTGTGAAAGGCTCCGGTTATTACAGATGCCATAAGAATCCTGGCCAATTCGACAAAGCTTGCATAGCGCCAGACACTGGAATAAAGCCTGCAGAACACAAAAACAGCAATGCAGAACACTGTATAAATAGGAAGGAATTGGATCCAGGATCTCAGATAAGGCTTGTCGATTGCCGAAAAGCGCAGATCAAATCGCAATAGAAGAGCTGCGATGTAGGAAACACTAATTGCAATCAGATCAAAAAGAAAGAGAAAGATCCTGTGGTCGAGAGAAACTCGATAACTCTGATTCAAATGACGCTTGTTCATAATGCCCCTTTTCATAATCCCATAACGTTTTTATTATAGGTAAACTGCCCAGTTCTCTCAAGTCACCGGGAAAAAATCGCACCAATAATGCTACCCCCCCCCCCGAATTTTCTGACATTTTTGAGAATTTAGCTACAACCTCTGCAGGCATTCGACGATCAATCGAAGACCCCCGGATGTCTTCTGACATCCGGGGGTCACGCATCCCGTTGCATCACTGTCTGCGATTCTGCAATAAATATTTACTTTCGCACCGCCCTGCGTCCTCCATGCAGGCCGCGGGGAAATAGGATCCGATAGCAGGCCAGACCAAAAGCCAGCAGACCGACAAGGTAGATCGCACCAAGACTCAGCAGGAGGAAAATATCCAGAATCTGAATCATCAGAGCCGATAAATCTAGCATAAGAGCCTCCCTTCTCTATATTAGATTCCTTTTCAGTCTCAACATAACGCGATCCGAAGAAGATGGCAA
Source organism: Lachnospiraceae bacterium AF51-6-b8A (assembly GCA_027682585.1). GTDB lineage: Bacteria > Bacillota > Clostridia > Lachnospirales > Lachnospiraceae > Shuttleworthia. The sequence continues at coordinate 359,438 of JAQCZH010000002.1, forward strand.
GGTGAAAGAATCACCAAAAATCCGACTGGTTTTTGTCCACTTTTTCCGATCGTGAACTACTTCGCCTCCACATAGGAAACAAATACATTTCCGGCAGCCTCCAGCTGCTTGTTGATGGCATCCCTTCTGACAGAAAGCACATTGCCTGTCTGGGGCTGGATATAGCGGATCGTGTCAGAAGAATAACCTACAATCAGGATGGCATCACCGCCCGGCAGAAGGGCATAGACCGCGCTCCCGCAGGATACATAATAGAGAACCTGTGACAGCTTTGCCCCAGTCAGATCCACCGCCAGAGATCCCTGCAGACTCTCATTGAGAATCTGCACCGGTTTCTTGCCCTGTGCCGTCAAATCAGAGACCCTGGCCGGCTTCTTCTCCCGCATCAGTATCGCGGACAAAGCCTGCGTCGAGGCGTCTGCCCCCTTATCAGCATCATTGACCGCGAAACCGCTCAGAGACCCGACATAGGCCCGCTTATCCCGACGCCAGATATCATGCGATTTGCTGTCCACCACCAGCCCCATGTCTGCGTCGGCCCGATCAATGGCGTCGACGAGACTGTCTGTGGTCAGATCCACCTGACTTCCCTTATAGACAAAATACCGTGTCTCCTGATCACTGGGATCGGCCTGCACACTCGCCCGCTTCGAAGCAGGTATCAGACCGGCCTTCTGAAAGCGCAGCGCCTGCACCTGACCCTGCCTGGTCTTATCCCGGCTGGGATCGGCCAGTTGCACGATCGTCACCACTCCCAGGCTCTGATCCGCCTGCGCCTGCACCTGGCTGGTATCCGATTTCTCATTGAGACTGTTCTTGATGGTATCCGAATCCGCAGATGCGTAGTGGTCGCCTTCTCTTCTGACCCTGCGCAAAGTCAGCGTCGCCCCGCTGCGGTCACCTCCCACAACGAAAAATCCCTCCTTCTGGTAAGTCAGCAGTTCCTTCTCCTCCCTAATGCTGCGGATTTTCACCTGATACATGGGACTGATCACATTGCCTGCCGCGTCCCTGGCCTGATCCGCCGGACGGATGACACCATACGCCAGGTCTTCGTCCATGAAGGCCAAAGCCTGTATCTTCTCTCCCTCTGAAGCGGTCAGATCTTTCTTCTCTCCCGTCTCCCAATCCATGATATGAATCTGGTCAGCCGGCTCTCTGGCATCTGTATAAGCCAGATAACGTCCGGACCTGGAGACCGCGTACTGTCCTGTTCTCAGTCCCCGCAGCAGTTCCGTCGTCCTTCCCTTGTTCAGGTCAATTCGAACCACCGTCCCTCCCACCATCAGGTAGAAGTTCTGTCTTCCGTTCATATAGAGCAGATCTGAGAAAGAAGCCTTCAGAATCTGATAGGAACCACCAGTTCTGACAAATGCCCTCTCCGCCGTCTGCCCCGTCACTGAGTCATAGTGGTAAAGATTGATGCCCACCTGTCCCTCATGAGGTCCGGCATTCATGTATCCGTATACCACAAAATCCATGGTTCCTGTCTCATCCACATTGAGCAGCTTAAAGGCGTGATCCGCATAATTCCCGCGGGGATCTGTCAGATCACTGTCATTCCGGAAGGAGAACACCCGCTTGAGACTTCCCTTTCCCTGATCATACTGAAAGAGATCCCCGCCGGAGACAAAACTGATCAAAGTCCCGGTCTCATTTGCCAGATAATTCAGATTCTCATTGCCCAGACCCAGGTTCAGCCTGGATTCTGTCACAGAGATGCTCCCGTCTGTCTGGATGGGGTCCATCCGCCTCTGATAATCCATCAGATACATGCGCCTCGGGCTGTAGCGAACCCGAAAGTACTCATGCACCGTAAAACAGCGGGTTCCCCACTGGTCATCCTTCTTCAGTACGAAACTGCTCTCCAGCATGCAGTAGCTGGCATTGATATCCGTGAAGGAATACTCCGGCTCCTGAACCTGGCTGGCTCCCAGAGAAGCATAGCCAATCTGGGCGATTCCAGAATCCAGATTCACCTCTGTCAGATCTGCCGAGTGAACCTCCCTGCTCGGGTCGTTCAGATAGACAGACAGATCCGTATAGCGGTCACTCAGGCTCTTCGCGTGAAAATCCCTGGCGAAATCAAAGATTTCCTGTACATGATCATCCTTTGGCTTGAGCACTCTGGTGTAGTAGTAGATTTTCTCCTTAGACCCGGACAGCTGCAGGGTCAGGATCAGCAAGTACTCCGTCTTATCTTCCAGTTTGCCGGACAGGTCGATCTCTGCGGACTGCTCTTGCCCACCCGTTTCCAGACCGTCTGCCTGCCCGCTTGCCAGCTGATTCTGTCCATCCGCTGACCGCAGTTCATAATCCAGCCCTCGAACTGTCTTCCCTGCATTGTCAATCGTCAGATGCAGCCGGTCACTGTCGATCAGAGGCGTAATGGATCCCCGCATATAGCTTCCATCCATAGCAGTCGTATAGGCATAGAGGCGATTGATTCGCTGATCACCCAGACGGACGGTTATCCCCGGAAGACTTGGCTTATCCATGGAAACTGCCCTGGGGCTCCGATGGAAATTAAATACAATAAAAAAAATAACCAGAGAAGACAGAAAGACCAGCCCCAGGATGGTCAGGCGCCTGCGCGCCTCGGGGCTTGGTCCTCTTTCGCGAAATCGCAGATTCATAAATTTGATACCCAGGCTTTGATCTGCTGGTAAATGCCTTCGGCGTCCAGCTGGTACTTGTGCAGAAGTTCGGCTGCAGGACCGGACTCCCCGAAGCGATCACGCATACCGATGCGCAGCAGTTTCGTGGGATATTCCTCGGCCAGAGTCTCTGCAACCGCAGATCCGAGGCCGCCGATAATCGAGTGTTCCTCAACTGTGACAACTCTGCCGCAGACTGTGGCAGACCGGATCAACAGATCATGGTCCAGAGGCTTGATTGTGTGCATATTAATCACGCGGGCCGAGATTCCATCCGCAGCCAGCCGCGCGGCTGCCTGCATGGTCTCCCCTACCTCTAAGCCGCAGGCGACGATAACCAGATCACTGCCCTCGCGAACAATGGTTCCCTTCCCCAGTTCAAAGCGGTAATCCGGTCTGTCATTAATAACAGGGACTGCCAGGCGGCCAAAGCGGAGATAAAAGGGGCCGTCTGTCTCATATGCGGCCCGAACAGCCTCCCTGGCCTCGATATCATCTGCTGGGACAACAATGGTCATCCCCGGAATGGTGCGCATCAGAGCGATGTCCTCATTGCACTGGTGTGTCGCCCCATCCTCACCGACAGAGATGCCGGCGTGCGTCGCCCCGATCTTAACATTGAGATGAGGATAACCGATGGAGTTGCGCACCTGCTCGAAGGCTCTGCCTGCGGCGAACATAGCGAAGGTAGATGCGAATGGCACCTTTCCGGTTGCGGCCAGACCGGCCGCAATTCCCATCATATTGGACTCGGCAATACCGCAGTCGATATGGCGGTCCGGGAAGGCCTTTCGAAACATTCCTGTCTTGGTCGCTGCTGCCAGATCCGCATCCAGCACAATCAGATTCTCATGCTCTCTTCCGAGCGCGATAAGGGCATTGCCATAACTCTCGCGCGTCGCAATCTTCTTTACCTCTGACATAATGCTTCCTCCGCCTGATTCAGTTCTTCCATTGCCAGCGCAAACTGCTCGTCATTAGGAGCCTTTCCGTGCCATTCGCAGGCGTTCTCCATGTAGGAGACTCCCCTTCCCTTGACCGTATGCATGACAATACAGGTTGGAGCCCCCTTGCGGGCGCGCGCGCCGGCAAAAGCCTCCCTGAGCTGGTCAAAATCACTGCCATCCATCACTTCAATGACATTCCACCGAAAAGCCCGAAACTTCTCAGGGATAGGCGCCGGTGAATTGACCTGATCCAGTGTCCCGTCAATCTGCAGATTATTGTAATCGACAACCGCAACCAGATTGTCAAGATGGCGGTTCCCGGCAAACATGGCAGCTTCCCAGACCTGTCCCTCTTCGATCTCTCCATCCCCCAGAAGAGTGTAGACCCGGTAATCCTCCCCGCTCAGTTTGGCGGAAAGAGCCATGCCAACCGCGACAGAAATCCCCTGTCCCAGAGAGCCGGAAGAGGCATCCACCCCCGGCGTTTCCTGCATGCAGGGATGTCCTTGCAGATAGCTGCCAACATGGCGCAGGGTCTTCAAATCATCCGCCGGAAAATAACCCCGCTCCGCCAGCGCCGCATAGAGGCCGGGAGCATTGTGTCCCTTGGAGAGGACGAAGCGGTCCCGGTCGGTTTTCCCGGGATCTTGCGGATCCAGCTTCATCTCCTCAAAATAGAGATAGGTCAGAAGATCAGCGGCGGACAGAGATCCTCCCGGATGTCCGGACTTACCGGCATGAACACCAGTAATGATACCCCTGCGGATTCGAACCGCATGTTTCTGCAATTCCAGATTTGTCATACCCATTCCTTTCAGAGCGCACCGATGTCAACTATTATAGTAGAAAAGGGGGCATTTTTCTATCCGTCCAAATCGGATTTGCCTTCTATATTGTAAGCAAAAATTCTATACTATAATTATGATGTCAAGCGTCCTTGTCCATGCTGCTTATGTCCGCCAGACGTGCGAAAGGACCTGTCATCACAGCTGTATTTTCCCGCCTTTTGCAGCGCGGATTGCAGGAAAAAATCGACAATGAATATACGTTCTTTGAACATTCATCGTTCTGAGCAATAAATGCTCCGCACGTATTTCATTGCCGTGAATCAGGCGGCAGCATTCTGATATCAATGAGGAGGTTTCCCATGCCCGGAATGAAAACACACAATATCTTTGGTCTTAGAGCCGCCAGTCTCATGCCCGCTGATCTCAAGAAACGAATCGCGCGCCATCCGGTCGCTTACGCCATCGGTCTGCAGGGGCCGGATCTCTTCTTCTACTCCTTCTCCCCTTACCTGTGCTATTCCAGAAACGCGGGAGAGGTCATGCACTCCAACCGGGTCATGGATTTCTTCGATGCTCTCATAACCGCCCGGGAAGAAGTTCTTAATTCCGATGAGGGCCGTTCCATCGCTGACGCCTACATCTGCGGTTTCATGGGCCATTACACCCTCGATTCCACCTGTCATCCCTACATCTACTGCCGAACCCAAAAAAAGAGACATGCAGACTGTCCCGCTTATGACTTCGGTCTGCACGTCTTCTTAGAAACGGATATCGACAGCGACTGCGGCCGCTACTACCTCAACCAGGAGCCCCTTATGGATCATACAGAGCGCTACTTCAAGGCTTCCGCCTCCGAGCGTAAGGTTCTGACCCTTCTTCTCTCCCGGGCGATTGGACAGACTTATCCGGAACTCGGCCTCAAGTCATGGACCATTTACGAATCACTGCTCACCCTGCCCATGATCGCCAGGCTGCTGCGGGATCCCTCCGCCGCCAAGCGAAAGCTCCTGCGCCTGGCGGAACAGATGTCTGTGGGACACGCCGTTGTCTCCGGTATGCTGGTCAGCAACAATATCCGCAAATACCCTGATCCCTGCAATCTCGCCCACCGATCCTGGTACAATCCCTGGGATCCCGAACGCACGCTTCATACCGAGAGCATCATGGATCTGATCGATGCCTCCACCACCGTTCTTATCCGACGAATCGAACTCTACTTCGAGGCCTTCGATCAGGCAGCCTGGAATCAGGGACAGCTCCAGGCAGATATCATTCCCCTTTTGGAAGAACTTGGAGACAGATCCTATCTGACCGGATATCCCCTGGATTAGGTCGGGTTCCCGCCATTCCGCTGCCCCTTTGCTTCTCTATGCCAGTCGCAGTTCTCCTGACCGTTTTCTTCTTCCGGTCCGCGATTGGCCTTACAGTGACCGCTCTGCGATCTCCCCGCTCCGGTACATTTCAAGAAGCGAGGTCAAATCCTCGATATCCAGGGCAATGCCGCGGCCGATATCCGTATCCCGCACCATCACGCGCTGCTGCTCCATCTCAATCACCTTGGAGCTGGACTCAATATCATCATTATTGGCCAGGGCATCCTCAATGCCCATAAAGGGCCTGTGCTCCTTGAGGCGGATCCCGTGGGAATTAAAAATCATGGTATAGCCCGCAATCCCGGTTGTCTTATGCATGCCGGCACAGAATCCCCCGTCAATCACATAGAGTTTCCCGCCGCCCCGCACAGGCTTCTCTCCCCGAATCGTCTTGACCGGGGTATGTCCGTTGACGATATGCCCCATGGGAGAATAGACGCCGAACTCCCGCAGAATCATATTGCAGTAGCGCTGATCCTGGCTGTAATTGTAATAAGGATCGGTCGGCTCCTCCCAGACGGATCGGTCATCAACGAACTCCCGCTGGAAAGTGGCCAGTCTGCGGCCGCAGAGCGGGGACTTGGGACCTGCCCAGAGGAAGTACATGAAATCCAGATCTTTCTTATCGTCCTGATGACTGAAATCCCCCGCGTTCTTGGGATCTCTGGTTCGATAGTAGGCTCTGCGGGCGATGCGGTCAGCATAGTCCATGTAGCCCCTGCCTCGATACACATTGCCTTCCAGACAAATCCCCTCCAGATTGCCCTCAGAATCCATGGGAATACAGCCGTGATAGAGGACATTGTCATTGAAGACGCGGTAGATGCTCCCCTTCTCATAGAGAAACTCCACATGGGTCTGCAGGCGCTTGGAACCACGGAAATCATCCACCAGATCATCCAGGATCTCCTGCTCCTCCGCCGACAGTCTGGTTGGCTCATCCGGATCAACCGTTGGAAAGTCACGGCAGTTCAGTGAATAGTTCCTGCCCTCTATCTCCACGGTGTAATTGCGAAAATCACAGCGGCAAAACAGACGCATCTGATCCATGGCAAAGCCCGGGTTCTCCCGGATCACGCGGTCTTCCAGCTTATAGGCGATCACGCTGATGGCCCGCAGAGCTGCCCTGATCGGGTCGGCCTCCCGATACTGATCCAGCGCAAAGAGAACCAGTTTGCGCAGATTGATTCCATACCGGCTCTCCAGGATCTCCATATTGCCGTGGCGCAGATTATTGCGCAGAACATTGGCGACACAGACATCGGAGCCGCAGGCCGCCCCCATCCAGAGAATGTCATGATTGCCCCACTCAATATCCAAAGAGTGATATCCCATGAGCAGATCCATGATCTTATCCGCGGAGGGACCTCGATCGAAAATATCGCCGACGATGTGCAGGTGATCGACAGCCAGACGCTTGATCAGAGAAGACAGGGCGATGACGAATTCTTCCGCGTTTTTCAAGGCAATAATGGTGTGCAGAATCTCCCGGTGGTAGGCCACCTGATTGTTGTCCTCATCCGCCTGCATGTGAAGCAGCTCATCGATAATATAGGCGAAATCCGGGGACATGGCCTTGCGCACCTTAGAACGGGTATACTTGCCGGACAGAAAACGGGCGATGGAAATCAGGCGATTTAAGGTCATCAGATACCACTCATCTGTGATCTTCCCCTGGCGCTTGAGCAGGGCCATCTTGCGACGGGGGTAGTAGACCAGGGTAGCCAGATCCCTGCGTTCCGCCTCCGTCATCTCATCTTCGAAGATTGTCTGGATCTTCTCCCGGATCACACCGGAACAGTTGTTCAAGATGTGGTAGAAGGCCTCATACTCGCCGTGCAGGTCAGACATAAAATGTTCCGTCCCCTTGGGCAGGTTCAAAATGGCGTTGAGATTGATGATTTCGCGGCAGACCGCCTGCTGGCTCGGATACTTCTCGGCCAGCAGTTTGAGGTACTTCCTGTAATCTGTATTCATAGAGTCATTTTAGCAAATTCTTTCCCTCCCGAGGAGATCTGTTTCGAAAGAGACTGTGAGAAATTAAGATAAACCATCGGCTGACTGCATACTGCTGCAAACACGAGTCTGTCATAAGAGAATCCCCCGGCGGCAGACCGCCCGCGGGCCTGTCACTGGGGGATTCTCTTCCCTGAATTGCAAATCGCACCTGCTCACTCTACCGGCTCTCCCCGCAGGATCTTCTGAGCCCGCTCGGTTCGCTCTGGGCTGGGCGGCTCTACATCAGCCAGCGTATTCCTGATCCCCAGTTCTTCCCACTTGTAGAGTCCCAGGGTGTGATAGGGCAGGACTTCAATCTTCTGCACATTGGACAGAGAAGCGATAAATTCTCTGGTCTGATAGAGATACCGGTCCACATCGGTAATCCCGGGCACCAGAACCTGGCGGATCCAGATGGGCTTGTGAATGGAATCCAGATAACGGATTCCGTCTAAAATATTGGCATTGTCCCTCCCTGTCAGCCACTTGTGTTTTTCCGGATCAATATGCTTGATATCCACCAGGAGCAGGTCTGTATAGGCCATGAGATCCTCGAACTTTGAGAAGTAGGGTTCTTCTCTCGTGAATGGATTGAGCGAAGTATCAACACAGGTATTGATCTTCCGCTCCTTCGCCTGGCGAAAGAGTTCCAGAAGAAAGTCAATCTGCAGGAGGGGATCTCCGCCCGAGACCGTAATTCCTCCTTCCCTGCCCCAGTAACTGCGGTAGCGTTCCGCCCGGTCCAAGAGGACAGACGCCTCCTGTTCATGGTAGTTCTTCTGATCATCCATATCCCAGGTATCTACATTGTGGCAGTAGCGGCAGCGCATATTGCAGCCCTGCAGGAAGATCAGATAGCGGATTCCGGGGCCGTCTACCGATCCGAAGGATTCGATGGAATGTACTCTTCCGATTGCCATGATTCACCTCATTTCAGCTCTGTATTGCTCTGACACGCTCTGCCCCGGGCAGATATCCAGGCACAGGGAAAACAGGCATCTGCAGGAGCAAAGACAGGCAGACGGTCTGCGGACATCCGGGCGCAGGAGAAAACAGGGCCTGTGAGAAGAAGAAAAGCAAAGCTATACCATGCGTTTACGCAGCGTATGTATCCGCGATATATGCCGCTTGCCTTCCTTGTCTCACAGTCCCTGCTGTATACCTGAACCAGCCGCGGGGCATCCCCGCCTTAATTTATTCCCGTTCGGGGCAAAGACCCGGAAAAATCACGTTCCCTCAGCCCTCCCGGTCAGTCGCTTACATCCTCTTGTGGCAGGTTCTTGCGATGACATCCAGCTGCTGCTCACGGGTCAGGTCGATAAACTTAACCGCATAGCCGGAGACGCGGATGGTGAAGTTGGCGTACTCCTCCTTCTCAGGATGCTCCATAGCGTCGATCAGCTTCTCCGTGCCGAAGACATTGACATTGAGATGGTGGGCACCCCTGTCGAAGTAGCCATCCATGACGCGGACCAGATTGCCCTTGCGCTCATTCAGATCGTGACCAATCGCGTCAGGGCTGATGGTCTGGGTATTGGAAATGCCGTCCAGAGCGTACTCATAGGGAAGCTTGGCAACGGAGTTCAGGGAAGCCAGAAGACCGTTCTGCTCTGCTCCATATGCGGGGTTGGCACCAGGAGCGAAGGGCTTGAATGCCTCTCGGCCATCGGGCAGGGCTCCGGTCGCCTTGCCATATACCACATTGGAGGTGATGGTCAGGATGGATGTAGTAGGCTCTGAATTGCGGTAGGTGTGATGCTTCTCGATCTTCTTCATGAAGGTCTTAAGGAGCCATACCGCAATATCGTCGGCTCTGTCGTCGTCATTACCGTACTTGGGGAAATCCCCCTCGACCTTGTACTCCGTCACCAGACCGGACTCGTCTCTGACGGTCTTAACCCTTGCGTACTTGATTGCGGACAGGGAATCAACCACATGTGAGAAACCTGCAATACCGGTTGCGAAGGTACGGCGGACATTGGTGTCAATCAGAGCCATCTCAGCAGACTCGTAGTAGTACTTGTCGTGCATGTACTGAATCAGGTTGAGGATGTTGACATAGAGACCGGACAGCCAATCCATCATCAGATCAAACTTGTGCATCACCTCGTCATAGTCCAGATACTCAGATGTGATGGGGGCAAGCTCCGGTCCGCACTGAACCTTAAACTTCTCATCCATGCCGCCGTTGATGGCGTAGAGCAGGCACTTGGCCAGGTTGGCGCGGGCGCCGAAGAACTGCATCTCCTTACCGGTCTGGGTTGCGGATACACAGCAGCAGATGGAATAATCATCTCCCCATACCGGCTTCATGACATCATCATTCTCGTACTGTACCGAGGAGGTATTGATAGACACCTTAGCCGCATACTCCTTGAAGCTCTCGGGAAGCTTGGAGCTGTAGAGAACAGTCAGGTTAGGCTCGGGAGAGGGACCCATATTCTCTAAAGTATGAAGGAAGCGGTAGTCATTTTTGGTGACCATGCTGCGACCGTCCATGCCGATACCGGCGACCTCCAGCGTCGCCCATACCGGATCGCCGGAGAAGAGTTCATTATAGGAGGGGATGCGGGCGAACTTCACCATACGGAACTTCATAACCATGTGGTCGATCAGCTCCTGGGCCTCAGACTCGGTCAGTTTTCCGGCGGCAAGATCACGGTCAATATAGATATCCAGGAAAGTAGAAATCCGGCCGACAGACATAGCGGCACCATTCTGCGTCTTGATGGCTGCCAGATAACCGAAGTAAAGCCACTGCACAGCCTCTCTGGCGTTCTTTGCGGGACCTGAAATGTCATAGCCGTAGGTCTGAGCCATCTCCTTCATTCCCTTTAACGCCCTGATCTGCTCCGCGATTTCCTCGCGCAGGCGGATGACATCATCCGTCATGGTTCCGTCGCCGCAGTTGTTGAAATCCTCTTTCTTCTTCTCAATCAGAAAATCAATCCCATAGAGGGCAACTCTTCTGTAGTCGCCGACGATACGGCCGCGGCCATAGGTATCAGGAAGTCCGGTCACAATATGGGTGTGGCGGGCCGTCTTCATCTCCGGCGTATAGGCGTCAAAAACTGCCTGATTGTGGGTCTTGTGGTACTCATTGAAGATCTTGTGATACTTCTCATTTACCTGATAACCGTAGTTGGCAGCGGCCTGTTCCGCCATCTTGATTCCGCCGTAAGGCATAAATGCCCGCTTCAGGGGCTTATCTGTCTGCAGACCGACTACCTTCTCGAGATCCTTCAGCGACTCATCAATGTAACCGGGGCCGTAGGCGGTCAGACCGGAGACAATCTCTGTCTCGCACTCGAGCACACCATCATGGGCACGCTCCTCTTTCTGCAGCTCCTGCAGTCTGCCCCAAAGCTGATTTGTGGCTTCGGTAGGACCCGCCAGGAAAGACTCATCTCCCTCATAAGGGGTGTAGTTGTCCTGAATGAACTCGCGAACATTGACATCATCCGTCCACTTGATGCCCTTAAATCCGCTCCACGCTTCTTTAAATGCCTCTCTCATTTTATGTACCTCCTCGCACATAAGATTCTGAAGATCATTCCTCTTTACGCCCCCATCATATGGAGCGGATCACCTGTCTGCAATAGATGAGGGATAAGTTCTGTCTTAAGTGCAAAACGGAGGCTTTTTCGATTCAGTTTTTCCTGACTTTTTCTATATATTGTATTTTTCTTATACGCCACTCTATATATTGTTGTTAGTTGTACCTTATTGTATACAATTTGTATCAATTCAAGAACATACCATATTTTGTTCGCTGAACACTTGACCTATCTTTTTTCCGTGCTATAGTTGTTTTTATACGCTCTGTTAATTTTTTATCAGGACGGCGAAAATTCTTCTCCCCTGCTCTGCCAGCAGACAGACCTGTGTCCTCTCATGCGGTTTTGATGCCAGGATGACCTCGAAACCTCCTATTGGAACTTCCTGTCTTCCACCGGCCACCAGACAGCCTCAAAAGTCTCAGCGGTCATTTTCCCCTCTTTTCGCATCTTGGCCAGATGCAGGACTCTCTGATTGCGGCTTCCACGGAACTGCAGGCTGATATCTTTGCGCTCCATAACAAAGCGTCCATCCACCAGGACATCAATATAAGAAAGCATCTCCTCTGTAAAGGGAGTATGTCGCCCCCCCTCTTCCGGAAGCAGGTCCCTCTCTAAGGTATAACCGGTGTAGCACCAGACATCCTTGCCGGGATAGGTCCTCTTGATCCGCCGCAAAAGCGCCGTCACTTCCGGTTGGTTCTCCGGTTCAAAGGGTTCTCCCCCCAGGCAGGTAAAGCCCTGAATATAGTCATGGTTCATGGCATCTATGATGAAGCCCTCCTCCTTGTCGGTGTAGGGCTTCCCGTAACAGAAGTCCCAGGTATCGGGCTGGAAGCAGCCGGGGCAGTGATTGCGGCAGCCGGAGACAAAGAGACTGACCCGCACGCCCGGGCCGTCGGCAATATCCCAATCCTTGATCTTTCCGTAATACATGTAAACTCCTTTTTCATATCTATCACCGCACCCCGGTTCGCATCCCGCAGTTATGGCAAATGTCCGCCAAATCTTCTAAAATAGACCTGTTCCATTCGTCAGGCTGTTTCGTCCTTCGCGACAATGATTTCTCAACTGACGATCTCTACCCAGTATAGACAATCTCTGCCCAATATATAAGGAAAAGAAATGTATCCGTCTGCCCAGACAACCAAAAAGCTGTACGACATCCATCCCTACGAAAAGACCTTCTTCGCTGAAGTCCTCTCCTGCCGGAAGGGAGAGAGGTCCCACCAGGGACAATTTGACATCATCTTAGACCAGACCCTCTTCTTTCCCGAGGAGGGTGGTCAGACACCAGATCTGGGTCTTCTTGCGCCTGCGGCAGTGCCCGCAACATGCTCGGCAGACGCCCTTTCTTCCAATCAAAAGCAGGCTCCTTCCCAAAGCGAGCCGACTTCTTCCGAGCAGGTCTTTGGTCTGAAAGCGGTAAATTCGTTCGACCAGGTCAACGTTCTTGACGTGAAGATCAAATCCGGCATCATCCACCACTTCTGTGACAGCCCCCTGGCTGTCGGAGCCCATATACAGGGAACCATCGACTGGGAACGCCGCTATGACAATATGCAGAATCACAGCGGAGAACATATCTTCTCCGGTCTGGTTCACTCCGCTTTCGGCTATGAGAACGTGGGCTTTCATCTGAGCGAACGAACCTGCAGCATGGATTACAACGGGCCTCTGGCCCAGAAGGATATCGACCGCATCGAGCTTTTGGCCAACCGGGTTATCTGCGGCAACCGGGCCATTGACTGCTCCTATCCCTCCGCCCAGGTCCTGAAGCAATTGGACTACCGAAGCAAGAAAGAACTGAGCGGGCCCGTCCGGATCGTCACCATCCCCGGCTGCGATGTCTGCGCCTGCTGCGCTCCCCACGTCAGACGCACCGGTGAAATCGGACTGCTCAAAGTACTCCGCGCCCAGAGCTACAAGGGGGGCACGCGTCTGCTGATTGCCTGCGGTACGCGGGCTCTGCTCGATTTTCGCCGAAAACAGTCTGTCCTGGAAGAGGTCTCCCATCTTCTCTCCTCCCCTCAGGAGGAAGCCGCGGAGACTCTGACTAAGAAGCTGGCTGAGTTCTCCTCTCTCAAAGACGCCCTGCATGAGGCCTCCGCCAGGCTTCTGGAGTATGATATGGTCGGACTTGATCCCTCCGCAGCCAACGTCTGCCTCTTTGAGAATGGGATTGATCCCATTCGCCTGCGCAATGCCGTCAACCGGATGACCGCCCGGCACAAGGGTTACTGCGCCACCTTCAACGGAAGCGATGCGGACGGCTACTCCTATATTCTGTCCGTCGCGGATGGTGACGCCAGAATCCTCAACGAGCAGCTGAAGGAGCATTTTTCAGCCAGGGGCGGCGGTTCTGCCGCTATGTGTCAGGGAAGTCTTCGCGCCAGCCGCCGGGATCTGGAGACGTTTTTCTCTGCTCTGTAAGCGGCGGCAGAGCGCTGTCACCTGTCGTTTCCATTTCCCCATCCCCTGTGTGATAACTTCTCTCATCCGACAAAAGAGCCTGCATAACAAATGCTTTCCTGTATCTCCCACGTCTCCTCAGATGAGCCTTGATATTTCCTATATCCGCACAATAAAGCGGATATTTCCATCCTTATAATCCGCCCGGATGGATCCGCGGAACTGATCGACCACAATCCCCTGTGCCATGGATAGGCCAATCCCATACCCCTCCTTCTCAGAGGAATGGGAGCTGTCCTCCCGGTAGAAGCGGTCGAAGAAGCGATTGTAGTCCACATTTGCCCCCTCGGCATAGGTATTCTCCACAACCAGATGGGCTCCTCCCACCCGGCTTCTCCTGCGCAGGGTAACAACGATACGGCCCTCTTCATCGCAGTACTTAGCGGCATTATCCACCAGAATATTGACCAGTTCCTTGGCCAGTTTCTCTTCCGCATGCACATGAACAGCCGGATTGACCTTGAGCACCAGAGCCTTGTGCTGCTGTTCCACAACCGGTCGGAAGGATTCGGCCGCATCGGTCACCACAGTGGACAGGTCAATATCGTGCAGTTTAATCCGCTCCTGCTCCCCCATACGGGTCAGGGTGATCAGATCCGCAACCAGATCACTCAGTCTGGCCGACTGCCTTCGAATCGACTGGGTCCACTCATTCTCCCCCTTCATCATTTCCAGCAGCTCCGCATTGGCGGAAATAATCGCGATCGGCGTCTTCAGCTCATGCCCTGCATTGGTGATAAACTGCTTCTGAGCCTCATAATTGCGGATCATGGGATCAACGGCTCTCCTTGAGAAAGCGACCAGAAGGGCAATGATCAAAAAGGCCAGCACCCCGCTTCCGATGACAGACAGGCTCAGGACAGACCGAATCGAATCGTGATAGCTGCTGGCATCTAAGAAGACAGTCATCGTCGATCCGTCTTCATAGCGACTTGTCTGATACTCATAGGTGGCCAGTCCCGAATCGATATTTCCGCGCGCATACCCCTTCTTCAAAACCCGAGCCGCATACTTGCGGGCATTTTCCTCAGATACCTCCGCAATATAATTGAGATTGGTCCGCGTGATCTGTCCGTCGGCACCCGCCCAGACCGTAAAGAAGCGGGTCTGCAGCAGACTGTCACGGCTCATCTGAATGTGGTGATCCCTCTGAAGCACCAGGAGAATGTTGTCCGCAATAATGTCGAGGCCGCGGCGAATGGCAGATCCTCCGCTCTCCTGGTCACTGTCTCCGGTAATCACCTCGACAGAGGTCTGATCGGAGTTCTTGCCCTTCTCCCCGAAATCTGGCAGGCTTCCGCCCGACTGAGTCAGATAATTGAGAACAAGATGGGCCTCATGGATATTGCGGTAATAGTTGGACACATTGATCAAAAGCAGGATCACAGTCATAACAAGGAGTACCGCCGCTGTCGCCGATCCGATAAAACGCCTCTTTAGCTTCTTGATCATGCAGATGCCCTCTCGTGAATCCGGTAGGCCCCCCCCTCATCGCCCTCAATGACAACTCTTCCTGTAATTGCGTTAAACTTCTGGCGCAGGTAGGAAATATAGACCCAGACCAGCCCGATATCCGCTTCCTGATCATCCCTCCAGATCCTCTCAAAGATCTGCTCGGTCGAGACGTCCTTTCCCACATTCTGCAAGAGATATTCCAGTAATTTGGCCTCCTTGGGAGCCAGCCGGATGGCATTCTGCGCCCGTATTTCCTGCTGCTCCACATCCAAAGTCACATCGGCAATGGTCAGGTTCTTAGGAGAGAAGTCCTCATTTCTTCTGGTGAGAGAGCGGATTCTTGCCAGGAGCTCTCCCAGGGCAAAAGGCTTGGTCAGATAATCGTCGGCCCCGGCATCCAGTCCGTCGATCCGGTCCTCTACCTCCGCCTTGGCTGTCAGAAGCAGAATCGGGGTCATATCTCCTCCCGCGCGAATCTGTCTTAGAGCCTCCACCCCGGTCATCTTAGGCATCATGACATCGAAGACCAGGCAATCATAGGTTCCCTCACAGGCAGCCTCAAGGGCTGCCTGACCATCAGCAACATCGACCACCTCATAGCTGTTCATGCGCAGGGCTGTCACCAGGACACGACGCATCTCCTGCTCATCTTCCGCAACCAGTACTTTCATGGCCTTCCTCCTTGCTTTCTCTGGGTCCCATCCGCTCATCCCCGCGCCGGTCATCCGGCCGCGACTTTCTGCCCGCTCGTTTCCTGCGTTCCGTCCCGGATTTTCAGCTCCGGCTCTTGGCATTCTCATGACGGATCAGATCCCGAATGGTCTGCATGGTGACGTCACAGGATGCCAGCTCATCAGCGCAGCGCTTTAGCTCCGTCTCGATCAGCCTGGCATTGCCGGATACCCCCTGCTTGTAGCTGATCTCATGCTCCAGAGCAGCCCAGGAGTCCATCGCGATTGTCCTCAGCTGAATCTCCACATAGAAGTGACCCGGGCATTCCCCGTCCACGTCCATGTAAGGCTCCTCCACATCCAGAATCACATGATAGCTGCGGTAGCCATTTCCCTTGGCATGACGGACATAGTCCTTCTCCTGAATGATTTTCACCTGATCCCAGGAGCGGATGCAGTCCAGATTGGCATAGATATCGTCACGGAAACCACAGACGACACGGATTCCGATGGCATCCGTCACCTCCCGCAGGGCGGAATGAGCATTGATCGGCAGCCCTCGCATAGCCAGCTTGTCCCGCATGCTCTGATCCTCTTTAATGCGTCCGTCCAGATGCTCGGCGATCTTGCCGCCATGTACCTTCTCATACTCCCTCTGGGAACTGCGAATCCGATGGAAAATATCTTCCATCACCAGACGCAGAGTCTCTTCATATTCCCCGTAAATGCTCTTCTGCACCGGCCCTTTCTCTTCCAAAATAACATTCTCTTCTTCCATATCGATCTTCCTGTCTCTCAACGCTGATGCAAAGTTCCCCAGATGGCATCATCCTTCTTCATATCGATCATATATCTCTCCGCGTCAATGCGGTGTTCCCTGAACGAAGCTCATCCTCTCTCAGGGATGTCAATGTCTCTTTACACTTGGACGGGACTTTCCATCGAACCCCCGCGTGCAGGTATTATAACAAAAAAGATACCTCCCTGCAGAAAGAGGGCGGTATCTGTCAGCCTGCGGCAACCTCACCGCTGCCGCTTCCTCCTGTTCTAAAATAGACTCCGGTCAAATATCTTATGATTTTTCCAGAGGATTTGCAGCCCCCTGACTCCGGTGCTTGCCCGCATCAAAGAATTTCCTGGTCTCCCTGACCACCACCCCGCTCAGGGCAAAAATGGCAATCATATTGGGAATGGCCATCAGCCCGTTGAAGATATCGGCAATGGTCCAGACTGCGGATACTGTCATATATGGGCCGATAAAGACAGCGAGGATATAGAGCCAGCGGTAGGTCAGAATGACCTTCCTGGAGTTGCCGGACAGGTATTCCAGACAGCGCTCCGCATAATAGTCCCAGCCCAGGATTGTCGTAAACGCGAAGAAGACCAGACAGAGCATAAGGATGAAGGATGAAATGACCGGCGCAAAGGGGAGACCGTGGTTAAAGGCATACGTCGTCACCTGAACTCCTTCCAGATCCGGAACCTGATAGGCTTTGGTCAGAACAATCGAGAGGCCGGTCATGGTGCAGACAACAATGGTGTCGATAAATGTTCCGGTCATGGTCACCAGTCCCTGACGAACCGGCTCATGGGTCTGCGCGGCTGCGGCTGCGATGGGAGCGGAGCCAAGCCCAGCCTCATTGGAGAAGATCCCGCGGGCAATTCCCTTCTGCATGGCAACCAGCATGGATCCCACGACTCCTCCGGTCACAGCGGAAGGATTGAAGGCTCCCTCTATGATAACCCGGATTGCTGTAGGAACTTCCCTGATATTAAAGAACAGAAGCATGAGGGCAAAGACAATGTAGATCAGAGCCATAAAGGGGACAACAATCTGCGCGACAGCGGAGATCCGCTTCAGACCTCCAATTAAAACCAGCGCCACGAAAAAGGCCAGAAGCAAAGAGGCGATGACGACCGCCACAGAATAGTCTCCCAGGCCAAGAAAGCCGATGTGAATTGTGTTCGCGTTATTAGGGTCAAAGAAATTGTGAATAGCGGAGGCAATTCCATTGACCTGGGAGAAGGTCCCAATTCCGAAGAGGCCGACACAGACGCCGAAGAAGGCAAATGCCTTAGCAAGCCAGGTCCACCTCCTGCCCATCCCATTCTGAATGTAATAGAAGGGGCCGCCCAGGGCATGCCCGTCATCATCAACCGTGCGGTATTTAATTGCCAGAAGCCCCTCCGCATATTTGGTCGCCATTCCCAGGAAGGCAGCCACTTCCATCCAGAAGAGGGCGCCGGGGCCGCCGGTTCCGATCGCCGTGGCTACGCCGACAATATTTCCTGTCCCGATCGTCGCCGACAGGGCTGTGCAGAGGGCTGCGAAAGAAGAGACCTCTCCCTTGCCCCCCTCCTCATTTCTGACCATCCATTTGAGAGCAAGAGGCAGACGACGCATCTGTAGAAGTCCCAGACGAATCGTCAGCCAGAGACCCCCGGCCAGGATCAATATCATCAGGGGAAGTCCCCAGACCAAATTGTCAATGCCTGTCAGAGTCTGATTGATCACTTGCCACATAAATTAGATTCCTCACTTCACCGCGCCCGCAGTCTTGCCTATGGCAAACTGTTTCTCCATTGCGGACATTTCTTTTTCTTACGCGTACACTCACACAAGAATAGCGAACAAATCCCCTCCGGTCAACTACAAGATTCCACCGCAAGGCCGGATCAGAGAGTCTGACGTCGGGGCTTTGCCAGCAATCCCCTCCCTGGATTTTATAAAAATTTCTGACGACAGGACGGACCAGTCTCACCTGCCGTACGTCACGTCTTTCGCTTGCTCCTGTGCTTATATATTCGCACCTGATACAGCTGTCCGGCAATCTTTAGAATCCGCCGTCGACTCTTTACTTTGCCCCATTTCTTTCCTATACTGACCTTAGTTTCGGTGCGGTTTTGTACGGATTCTGTCTGTGTTTTCCCGCTCGACAGACCGAAATCAACTGTTTATTCCCACAGGCCTGCAGAGATTTCTCTGCCTCCTGCATCGAAGAAAGAAGGGTTATATGTATCAGGAAGAATATCAGCGCTGGTTAGCCACAGACCTGGAAGATCTTGATCTCAGGCGAGAGCTCCTGTCCATTCAGGGCAGGGAGGAGGAAATCAAAGACCGCTTTGCTGTCTCCTTGAAATTCGGCACAGCCGGCTTGCGGGGCATCATTGGTGCAGGTACCAACCGGATGAATATCAAAGTAGTCGGCCAGGCCACCCAGGGTCTGGCCAACTGGGTGAAAACCCAGGGCGGGAGCCAGTCCGTAGCCATCTCCTATGACAGCCGCATCAAATCCGATGTCTTCGCCAGACGGGCAGCCGCTGTTCTTGCGGCCAACGGAATTAAGGTCTTCATTTACGACTCCCTCATGCCGGTTCCTGCTCTGTCCTTCGCGACCCGCTACTATGGCTGCAACGCCGGCATCATGATCACGGCCTCCCACAATCCCGCTAAATACAACGGCTACAAGGCTTACGGACCTGATGGCTGCCAGATGACCGATGACGCCGCCGCTATTGTATATGAGGAAATCCAGAAAACAGATATCCTGACCGGGGTCACCTGCGATTCTTTTGCAGCCGGCGTCGCGTCCGCCAGGATTCAATTTATCGGCGACGACTGCAAAAAGGCCTTCTACCGTGCCATTGAAGATCGGCAGGTTCGCCCGGGCCTCTGCAAATCCGCCAGCCTCAAACTGGTCTACTCTCCCCTCAACGGAACCGGCCTGGTTCCAGTCACACAGGTTCTGTCTGATATCGGCATTGAAGACATCACGGTTGTCCCTGAACAGCAGTATCCCGACGGCTACTTCACCACCGCTCCCTATCCCAACCCTGAGATCCGCCAGGCACTGGCCTGCGGTCTTGCTCTGGCGGAGGAAGAGGGCGCTGATCTCATGCTGGCAACAGATCCCGACGCTGACCGTGTGGGGATCGCCATGCGCTGTCCTGATGGTTCCTATGAGCTTGTGAGCGGCAATGAGATGGGGGCCCTGCTCCTCGACTACATCTGTGCCGGCCGTATTGAGAAAGGCACCATGCCTAAGAATCCTGTCGCCGTCAAATCCATCGTCTCAACCCCGTTGGCGGACGCGATCGCCAGTCACTACGGGGTCGAAATGCGCAGTGTCCTGACTGGCTTCAAGTGGATTGGCGATCAGATTGCCGGTCTTGAAGCCGCAGGACAGGTTGATCGCTTCATTTTCGGCTTTGAAGAGAGTTACGGCTACCTGGCCGGCCCCTATGTCCGCGATAAAGATGCCGTCATCGCCTCTATGCTCATCTGCGAGATGGCCGCTTACTACCGGAGCATCGGTTCCTCCATCAAGGAGCGTCTGGAAGAGATTTACCGCATGTATGGACGTTACTTGAACCAGGTGGACTCCTACGAGTTCCCCGGCCTGTCCGGTATGGACACCATGGCGCAGATCATGGAGGCTTTCCGGTCCGCCGCTCCCAGGGACTTCGCCGGTATTGCCGTGACAGCTGTCCACGACTATGAGAAGAGCGAAGAGACCGGTCTCCCCAGATCCAATGTCTTAATCTATGAGTTAGAGGACGGGTCCACCGTTGTGATTCGTCCTTCCGGCACCGAGCCCAAGATCAAGAACTACTTCACCACCAGGGGCAGGGATCTGGCTGAGGCCCAGGCGAAAAAAGATCTTCTTGCCTCCGCTATCCGTCCCCTGATGAAGTAGCAGGATCCGTCTTCTGCATTCCCATTCTCATCCCTTTTTCCCAGGTTCGGAAGACTCCATACGACAGGGATCTTGGAAATTTCGAGCAAGACCCCCTGCCAGGTTTGATTGCACAAGCCTGGCAGGGGGTCTTAATTTATGACAATACCGGACTCTCAGGGCATATGTTCCAGCGCTCATACCCATAGAATATTCGCGGAGCGTGTATTCCATGATTCAGCAGTAATGGAACTTATTCCTTGTAATCAAAGTCGGGAACCGCATGCCAGCGGTCACGGAAGAAATGCGCCGCCAGTTTGGGCTTGCGGTCTCTGCTGAAGAGCCCCTTCTTATTGCCCTGGATACGAAGCATGCTCTGAGAAGTCGCAAAATCCGCGAAATTCCAGACCTGCTCTCCAGTGACACAGGGGTAGTCATCCATAACAGCCAGGTTCATCTTGTAGTAGTCCAGCTGATATTCCTCCGTGTACATGACAGGCGTTGTATCATGCATGCCCATCACCGTATCAGCGCCAAACTCCGTGAAGACAACCGGCTTTCCCAGCTTCTCCCACTGATCCATCTCCGCTCTCATCTGCTGTGCCGACCATTCCAGATCAGGCGCGCCGAAATACCAGCCATAGTAGCGGTTGAGACAGATGACATCGGATAATTGAGCAGAAACATCCGTATCAGGGCCTCCGGCCATCTGCACGGATACCAGGGTAACCGGACGGTTCTGGGGATCCAGTTCCCGTGCCAGATCAAAGAGAGGCTTGAAATATTCATACGCCCCCTGACCGGATGAATCCGGTTCATTGGCAATCGACCATAGGACAACGCAGGCGTGATTCTTGTCACGGGCAATCAGATCGCGAATGACCTCCCTGTGATGCTCCTGGGTCTTCACTCCATGCTCCGGGTCGAAGGTTCCCACCTTCTTGCCTCCGAAATTGGCTCCGCCGCCAAAGAGGTAATTGATTCCGACTGCCGTAGTCTCGTCGATCACAACGATTCCCTCCCGGTCACACTGGCGCATCATCTCTTCGGAATAGGGATAGTGGGAGGTGCGGAAGGAATTGGCTCCCTGCCATTTCATAATCGAGATATCCCTGGTATTCATTGCCAGATTGATGCCGCGGCCATTGGGAAAGGTATCCTCATGCTTGCCGTAACCCTTGAAGTAGAATTTGCGGCCATTGATCAGGAAACGGTTGCCAACCACCCTGACCGTACGGATTCCATAAGGAAGTTCATAGATATCTTCTCCATAGCTGACCCGAATCCTGTAGAGATAGGCGTTCAGAGGCCTCCACAGCCTGGCCTGCTCAAGGGTAAGCTGACCGGACAGACCATTTGACTCGGCGACCTTGTTTCCCTCTTCGTCATAGACCTCCACATGCGCGTCATGGGCCAGGGCCGGATCCTCCTGACCGCCAACGGCAACCGTATAATTCAGAAGCGCTTTTCCCCCATCCGCAATCGGCCTTGTTCCATCTTCCCCGTCGATCTGACTGGTCACAGTCAGATCTGCAATATACTGTCCGGGCGTCGTGTAGATGCGAACGGTTCGATTAAGACCCGCGTAATTGAAGAAGTCAAAGTTGGGTCCCGGATGCTTGGGCTCTGGAGAAGCTCCCAGATTGCCGCCCAGCATATTGCCTATCATCCCGACCGGCAGAGTTGTATTGTCAATAAAATTATTGATTGCCACGGTCAGAAGGTTATCCTCTCCCGGCTTTAAGAAATCACTGATCTCTGTCTCGAAGGGAAGAAATCCTCCCTGATGCTCTGCGATCAACCGCCCGTTCAAATAGACATTGGCATGATGGGTCGCCGCGTCAAAACGCAGCATGACTCTCTGCTTTACCATGAAGGCCGGAAGTGAGATCCTGCGCTGATAGAAGGCCCAGCCACGGTAATCGCGGAAGTCGCTTCCATCCTTGAGATCATTAAACGATGCAGGTACCGGCATCGTCATGGGATCCTCCAGCGGTTTTTCATACCATTTCTCAGCAAATCCCCTCTCCTCGGGGTCTAACTGAAAGTCCCAGATTCCGGCCAGATCTTCAACCAGACGGGATGGAGTCATGATAGGATACAACATAGTTACCTCTTTTCTTACACAATTTTCTTTCTGTCTCTGTGGAATCAATCCCCACTGACTGCAGTTGACCTGCGCTAAACCAGAATGCGCCCCTCCGGATCCGCCTGCCTGGGCAGCGCTTCCATCCAGTCCACCAGACCGAAAGCCAGCGGCAGTCCGGTCCAACAGAGGGCAAGATAGATCAATCCACGCACCGGATGATGGGCATAGAACTGGTTGACGCCAAAGACAGATAAGAGACAGAGCCAGAGATAGGTCTTGCGCCGTACCGGATTCCTGCTGACATGCCTGTCTTTGAAGGTATAATAACGGGCTGTCCAGCGCTCAATCAGTCCTTGCTTGTCCTGGATGCCATGCTCTTTCTTCAGAGCCGCCAGCTCCTGCTCTAAGCATACCAGTTCTTTAACCTCAGCCTGGGTTAATCTTCTCTTAGCCACTGCTTTCTCCTCTCTGTCTGCCTCTATTTCAGCCTTCGTATCCGAGAATGACACAAAGGCTATCGGCCCTTACAGACACCTGAACTAGCAAATGCGATTCTGCCTCTCTCCCTGATATCGGTCAGGAGCCCGCCTGAACCGTTTTCTTCTCTTCCTTGATCTGGGCGATCTGTCTGCGGACTTCCTCCATTTTCTCCGCCGTCAGAGGATAGAACTTCATGGCAATCAGGTTGCAGATCAGTCCGCAGACAATCAATCCGTACATGAGGAAGACGCCGACCACCTTCAGTTGCAGACTGTAAGGTGTATCTACATCCGGCATCACATCCTTAAATCCAATCGCCGCCAGGCAGATGGAAGCAATAAAGGGCGCAAAAGACGATACCAGCTTATCCACAAAGGAAAAGAGCGTTCCCATCAATCCGGGTACATATTTTCCAGTCCGATAGGTCTCGAAATCTGCGCAGTCTGCCGTCATGGGAATGACAATCGATCCTGCCACATTCTGAAAGCCACCGGTGAAAATGGTCAGAACCAGAAGTGCAACCGTGAAGAAACTGAATCCGACAAATCCCTTATTTCCAGGCAGATTCAGAGTTTTGGGATCTCCCAGCATCCAGAGAGCAATCAGAGCGATATTCCCGAAGAGCGCCAGCCAGCTGGAGGTGACCATTGCTCTGCGCTGCCCAAACTTCGTCGCGATATAGCCCAGACCGAGGAAGATAAAGATAATGTTTCCGATCGCCGTGTAGAGCGTAAATGTCCCTGACAGAGCGTAATTGCCAGCCACCACACCAAACATAATGGTTGTCACGGCAGCGGTCTTGGCTGTCGCCCCCAGTTTGTCCGTGGATGCAGCCAAAACCAGCATCTGGATGGCCCGGTTGTGCCGGATCGTCTCAAAATAGTCACGAAAAGTGACCCGAATGGCCTGCCCCGTCCCATAGTACTTCTCCTGATCTTTGGGCCAGATGGAGGTGACCGCGATTACCGTAAAGACAGCGGAAACAGACGCCACAATCATCCAAAGCTCCTTATAGAGCATAATATCCTTGGTGAAGCCCCCGTACTTCTTGGCCAGACCTGCTATGAACATCTGTCCCCCCGAGAAGAGAATCAGGTTATAAATTGCATCAAAAACTGAGAACAGAGGTCTTTGCTTTGGATCATTGGTCAGGCAGGTCTGCGCGGCTTTGGTGACAACACACTGGCAGGTATAGCCCAGATAGTAGATGCAGTTGACTGCGATAAACCAGCCTACCCGCAGGGCTCCTGCGGGAATCACAGGAGTCACAAAGATCATCAGAAAGGCGCAGAAGGCCAGGACGATATTGCCAATCACCATAAAAGGACGATTTTTCCCCAGCCTGCCGTTGGTCTTATCCAGCAGATAGCCCACAAAAGGATCCGTGACCCCGTCCCAGATACGCATAATCATGGAAAAAGATCCGGCCAGAACAACTCCCAGGCCAACCCATCCGTTAATGTAATAGGCAATAAATGACATGAGCAGCAACCAGATATTGGTCGCCGTATTATTGAGGGCAAAACCACCGATCCTCCAAATCGGCACACGGTGGATTCCTCCCTCACGGTCGTACTTAGCGTTCCCCATCATTTTCTCTCCTTTTCTATAGAAACACTGCTTTGCAGGGACTCATTCCCTTCTGCGAAGCTGACCTCCTATCTCTATTATTGGAAATCTCTTTCTCTTAAATCTATAACTATATTTGTGTTATTGACGAAAATTATAAAAAATTTTATAATATTCTATCAAAAGTTGTTTATCCAAAGGGCAGGAAGGGCTTCCGTAAATCCGACGCCAAAGATCAGACAGGGCATATCCCCCAGGAAACAAGAGGTACCTGTTCGCGAGACAACCGCCCCGGCAATCATGAAGTTTTCTCGATTGGAGGTTCCATGTCTGAACATCAGCTTCTCGATCTCCTATTTGATTTCTTAGACCGACTGGAAATCCGCCATTACATCCTGCAGGCCCCCTATCGCTGGAAGGACAGCTACGACTCTTCTTTTCGCCGCAACCTGGGACTGCCCATGCATGACTTTGACCGCTTCTTCGCCTGTTCTGACCGTCTCTGCGTCATTACGGACGAACTCAACTGCCACTACCTGACCCTTCCGCTCCCTCAGAAGCGTCATGCCCTGGCAGGGCCCTACCTGACCCAGTCCCCGGATTTTCTTCACATGCAGCGGCTCGCAACCCGATTGGAGATCAAAGACGTCCAAAAGACAGACCTGTCCTCCTTCTATATCCATTTCCCCAGAGTTCTGGAACTGGGAGAATTCGAGTCCTTTCTGCGCGCCTTCTCCAAAATCTATCTCGGCCGGGATGATCTGGAACAAATACACCTCCATCTGAACCTGTCCCGGCAGCCCATTTCTCTCTCCTCCCGGGAACGCAATGCCCTTCATACCGAGCGTGCCGCCTTTTCTCTCCTGGAAGACCGCTACGCCAAAGAGGAAGAAGGGATGCGCTACATCACGGAGGGCAACGCGGCTGACGCAGAAGCGGCGTTTACCAGCCACGTCTTTGACAGCCTTGAAAATCGTACCCCCTCCAGCCTGCGCAGCAGCAAAAACTACCTGGTCGTTTGCAATACTCTCTTTCGCAAAGCGGCCCAGGCAGCCGGCGTCCATCCTTATTACCTGAATGAAATCTCCCGCAAATTCGCCATTCGTATTGAGAATCTGCAGGAAATTTCCCCCAATTTCTCCTTCCGGAGAGACATGATTCACCAGTACTGCAACCTGGTCCAGAGTCACCAGGGCGGCCAGTACTCTAAACTGGTCGATCGGATCAGGAACTATATTGATGCCAACCTGGACGGAAACCTGACCCTGCAGCATATCGCAGATGACTGCAGCGTCAACAAATCCTATCTGTCAGCCCGCTTCAGGAGAGAAACGGGGCAGACTTTAAGTTCCTATATTCTGAGCCGCAGGCTCGACCGGGCGATCTGTCTTCTCAATATTGATGCCGGCAGCATCCAGGAGATTGCCGCTGCCTGTGGTATCCCGGATCTCTCTTATTTCACCAAACTCTTTCACCGCGAGAAGGGCATGACGCCGAGTCAGTATCGGAAAATGATTCAGTCGTCATAAACAGTCCGTCTGACGCTTCCTTTTCGATTGCTGGAATAGATCAGTAAGCAGCCTTTCCTTTGAATGGGCAAAGTGCTATGATATGTGCTAATTGTTTGCGGAAACATCTGACAACCTGGCTGTTAATGTCACTTTGCTTTCCCCCGGGCACTTCACCCGTCCGGCGAAACTGCTTTTGGGCCTGATGTGATTCATCATACACAGATCTATATCAGGCAATCAATATTACTTGGAAAAGAGGTTATGAACATGGACAATCAACGCTCCAATTTTTCCGGCAAACTGGGCTTCGTCCTGGCTGCTGCCGGTTCTGCCGTCGGCCTTGGCAACATCTGGCGCTTTCCCTATCTGGCGGCCAAGTATGGCGGAGGTATTTTCCTGCTGATTTATCTGATCCTGGTGGCTACCTTCGGATATGCCATGATTGTCTCCGAGTCCGCCATCGGACGCATGACCCAGAAATCCCCCGTCGGCGCCTTCAACATCCTGGGGAAAGGCAAGGGACAGGGCTTCTTCCGCTTCGGCGGCTGGCTCAACGCCATCATCCCGATTATCATTGTCCCCTATTACTCTGTCATCGGCGGCTGGGTCTTCAAGTATCTCTGGGAGTATATCACCGGCGGTGTCCACCGCGTTGCGGATGATCACTTCTTCACTGGCTTTATCTCTAACTCTGTCTCTGCGGAGTTCTGGTTTATCCTCTTTACTCTGGTGACGATTGGAATTATTTTCGCCGGCGTAGAAAATGGCATCGAGCGTGTCTCCCGCATCATGATGCCCCTTCTGGTTCTTCTGGCGGTGATCGTCTCCATCTACTCTGTTACCAGGCCCGGAGCTATGGAGGGCGTCAAATATTTCCTGATTCCCGATTTCGCCCACTTCTCCTGGATGACGATCGTAACTGCCATGGGACAGATGTTCTACTCCCTCTCCATCGCCATGGGAATCCTGATCACCTTCGGCTCTTATATGAAGAAGGAGGTCTCCATTGAGGGTTCCACCTCTAATGTCGAGATCTTTGATACAGCCATTGCCATCCTGGCAGGTCTGATGATTATTCCTGCTGTCTTCGCCTTCTCCGGCACGGATGCAGCCGCCAATCTCAAGGCCGGCCCTTCCCTCATGTTCATCATGATCCCCAAGGTCTTCGATTCCATGGGACTGGGCCAGTTCGGCGGCATCGTCTTCTTCCTGCTGGTTCTTCTGGCCGCGATCACTTCATCCATCGCTTTGGCGGAGTCCGCCGCCTCTACCTTCCAGGATGAGCTTGGATGGGGACGCCGCAAGGCGACGGTTGTTGTCGCTGTCATCATGCTGGCGCTCGGCAGCCTCTCCTCTCTGGGCTTCGGTGTTCTTGGCAGCATCAAGATCATCGGCATGGACTTCCTTGATTTCTTCGATTTCCTGTCCAATTCCGTCATGATGCCCATCGCCGCCTTTGCCACCTGTATCCTTGTTGTCTACAAAGTGGGTGTTGACAAGATCGCAGAGGAAGTCACCGTCTCCGGCAAGTTCCAAAGACGCAGGCTTTATAACTTCGTCATTAAGTATGCCGCTCCTCTCTTTGTCATCATCATCCTGATCTCATCCATCCTGAATGCCTTCGGCATCGTCAAGATGTAAGCGCAGCTACGAGCAGGGTAGACACAACAATAAAAAACACCGCCGTACAAGCTTGCTTGTAAAGGCGATGTTTTTTATTGCTCTTTTTTCAAGTACAGTTCCACAATCCTTGCATACTTTATCGCCGGTATAGCCTTCTGCGGTGCAGGTGGTATCCTTCTGATTTTCAGTTCCGTGGTTTCGTGGTCTTTTGCATCAATGACGATATCAGCAAGTTTGATTTTATTCTTGCCCTCGGCGTCGCTGAAATATTTACCGCAATTTTCGCAAGTCCAGTACTCCTTGTTACCGTCCGTCTCGAGTTGCGACAGGACTACGATAACCGTGCTGTTTCGACTATTCAACAGGCTTTCGGCAGCAATTATGATTGGCTCGCTCTATATGACAGCAGGCAATATATATCCAATCTTCTAAAGGAATATTACCAATCTGCGCTCTGCGCGGAACCTCCTGTATCCGGCAGAAAGAGGACTCAACCAGCAAGACCACACGCGGGAGTAGCAGAAGCAGAGGAAACCGAAGCACAGGGATTATGAAAGATAAACGCTTTTCAACCTACATTGCGTTGATAATGGGGACGTGTTTCGCAGTCCCATCATATATTTTTTTGGGGAGTTCCTTCGTCTGTAAAATTACGCTTAAGTGCACTATTCGTTATTATTCCCAAAATGATAATAACAGCGAGTTGAATTACAACAACGCACCCGCCGCAAAAGCCAATAAACGCTATGTTTCTCCCCATTGAGTATAGCATAACCAAAGATGAGACAATGGCAGTCCAAGGGGCGCTTTTGTACCATAACCTTCCAAAATGCTTCTGAGCAAATTCCCATGTCGAAAGATTTTTCATAGATCTTTTTGTTCGAAATCCCCTCAAGTTATTAATGTTTTTAGGCGGTGAAGTCAAATATTTTTTCCCAACAAAATACATAACGCAAGGGATAATCAATGTTATCAGAAACATATATATCCAAAACAACATGCTAACCTCTCCTTTCAGAAATCGATAATTACTTGTGTTATAGGTTGTGTCAATAATCTTTCGCAAATTCATTTGCCATCGGCTTTGCACAAGTTAAACGGCAGCTTCGCGATCAGTTTCAGCTTGAAGCTCCTGATCGAATAAATGCTGCATGTTCAGGTATCGTTTGCTTCCCCAGGCAGATCCGGCTACATGACGCTGTCTGGCGCAGACGAGCATTAACGCGCTTTGGCTGTCAGGAAAGGCTCCGATTGCCCTGGTCCTACGTTTAATCTCGCGATTGAACGCGTCAATCGTGTTGTTCGTCCGGATTCGAAGCCAATGCTGGCTTGGGAAGTACATATAGGCAAGCGTCTCATCAACGCCGTTTTCGACGATCTCGGCCGCTCTGGATAGTTTCAATTCCTTCAAGCGATCAGCGACTGCCTTAGCTTTCTGAGCCGCAGCTTCGTGGTTCTCCTGCGCATGAATGGCCTTAAGCATCATGGATACTTCGCGCATCATTTTTCCCGGCGTTGCCGAGAATACGTTGCGGTAGAAATGAACCGTACAGCGCTGGTATTTAGCTTCTGGATAGACTTCACCAAGCGACTCCAGCTGTGTTTCAGGAAAATGCCATCCACATAAACATATGGATAATCACCACTAAGAGGTCTGGTGCGCCATTTGATGTTGTCAATAATGGTTGACAACATCATTTGATTCATCTAATCCCCCTTCAGTTTCTCTGTTTCAGGAAGATTAAATCCCTTCAAAGCTTTTCTACACAAGGGTTTGAGGTGCTTTATATCAACACATTTTGTCCTATAACTCGGAATTGCGCCAGCAATTCCGAGTCTGCCTGTAAACGGATTGCGTTCTCCTTTTACAAATCTTTCTCCATTTTACATTTGCGGTATAATATCCCTGTTAAGCGATGGAATACCTGCTTTGCAAGTATTCCATTGTCATAAACAAGGAGGCAATTCATGCAAGATACAAGACCCCTGCGCAGCGTGACCTATTCTCAGGTAGAGAACATGCACGTGCTGCGCCATGAAAATATCAACGGAACCGGTCGGCTCTATGGCGGGCAGCTGCTCTCCTGGATTGATGAGACCTCTGCCACAGTGGCCCAGCGCCACTCCGGCAGGATCATCACCACAGCCTCCATTGACCATCTGGAGTTCAAGCGGGGAGCCTACCTCAATGACCTGGTCGTCCTGGTGGCCCGCCTGACCTATGTGGGCAATGCCTCCATGGAGGTAGAGGTCGACTCCTATGTCGAGGACCAGCAGGGCTTCCGCCACATGATCAACCGGGCCTTTCTCACCTACGTATCCATTGATGAGAAGGGAAGACCCGTTCCCATCCCCTACGGACTTGAAATTCAGACAGAGGCCGAACGGGCTCGCTATCAGGCCGCTCTGGCCCGCAAAGAGCACCGAATTCTTCGCAGGAGTCAGGGCTTCTGATCCGTCCGCAACGATAGATGGAAGGCTGCAAACATTGGCCTCAAAAAGAGCATCCGCAGGAATTTGCAAATGCTTTGCAAGGATATCTTGACAGAAGACTTATCCTTCAGCGTGAAATACCTGTGGGATAACTGTTGTCTTTCAGCTCGCAGCCTTTCCCGTCGTGTGTATCGCTCTAAAAATCCTGCCGTATACAGCGAAATTACATAGAGAAGAATCCAAAACTTTTAAACTTAAGTTCACCATCCCCGTTAAAGTGAAGATAAAGAGCCGACTTCCCCGGCTGAACTGCAATTGGGATCAGATAATTCTGCCAGTCCGGGTTCCTGACCTCAAGATCAATCTCCCCCAAAACCTTCTTCCCGCTTTCATCCGCTGTAACCAGAATGTCTCCCGCGTACTTACCTGACAGTTCCAGATAAAGCAGATCCTGGTCTGTAAATTCAAAGGAAGGGTAACCAAGGACGCTACCTTTCCTGACATGCGCAAGCCAATTCTGTGTCGGCTCCTCTTCCAGGATCGCCGCCGGATATGTTCCGTCTCCGGCAAGGATCTCTTTCTTTGCCACACGCTCCCTGAGCGCCCCATAAATATTGTAAAATTCTCCCATCATTTTCTCCTTGTTATGTCACGAAAAGACTTACCCGCCAACCTGACTCGGATCCATCCCGTGAAGTCCCCATTCCAGTTATAACCGACAGATAGCCGGATACGTTAATTATGCCATATCCTATTCCCTTGTACACGTCTCTTACGGCAGCTTTCAAAGAACACGTAAGCCGTCCTTTTGATCAGCAAGCAACATTCCCATTCCAAATCCACGGATCAAAGTCACATACCGCAGGGAGTGCCACACAAAAAGAGACCATGCCCTGGCACAGCCTCTCATCGCAAACCTATAAATTTACCAACAGGGTGGATTACCTTCGCAATCGATTCTGACAGTGCCGAAATCATACTTGCGGCACTTACATCAAGCTGCAAAGAGCTCGCTTACTCCTTCTCAATAACCAGGGCCATGACAAAGCGACTGTCGTCGGTGGAGAGCAAGTGCTTGCCGCCCTTATCGAACTTAAACTGATCGCCGGCCTTCAGCACATAGTCCCTGCCCTCGTAGCTAAGATTGGCCTGCCCTTCCAGGGCGAAAATCATAGCATCGCCCGGCGCCGGATGCTCAGGCAGAACAGAATTCTTATCAAATGCCAGAAGCGCGAATCTCATGTGATCGCTCTCGACGATCTTTAAGAAATTAACCTCTCCCTCTTTAAATGAAACCAACTTTGCCAGCTGAAGAACCTGACCTGCGTCAACACCATGCATCATATAGATCTCCTTTCCGGGCGAATCGACGTCCAAAAACAGAATCTGTGTTCCGCGCAGATTCTGTTTTTGGAACAATAGCGTCTGCGCCCTGTACGCATTTTGTTGTAAATCAAATCTGTAAAGGATTTTTTCTCTCCCTTACAGGTACGATCATAGTTCATCAGAAAATCAATTCTGTTGGAATTCAAACATTTTTGGATATTTCCCATTTCTCTCTTGCTTTCTTTTGTTTACGGTGTTAACATTATGCCGCCGGCAAAGTTAACGATGTAAACTTATTAGCGAAAGAAGAAATCATGAATGATACAAAAACGATGTCCCCTCTTGTGAACCTGCAGGGAGTGCGTAAGTCTTTCGGAGAACACCATGTTCTCAAAGGCATCGACCTTCAGGTACATGCGGGCCAGGTACTGGGCTTGCTCGGGAAGAACGGAGCGGGTAAGTCCACGCTCATCAACATCATGTGCGGCATGATCGCGGCGGATGCAGGCCGTGTACTTATTGGCGGCCGCAACCCCGCGCGTCAATCTGTGGGCAAGATAATCGGCTGCGCTCCCCAGGACATAGGCCTCTACCCCGATCTCTCTGTCAGACAGAACCTCACCTCTTATGGGACCATTGAGGGGCTTTCCCTTCGCGAGGCACATACGCGGGCGCTGGAAGTCATGGAACTTCTCGGCTTAAAGGCACAGGCGGATCAGGGCGCCCGCAGCCTTTCCGGCGGTCAGCGCCGCAGACTGCACGCCGGCATGGCCATCATGCACAGACCCAAGATCATATTCATGGACGAGCCGACCGTTGGCGCCGACGTGGAAGCGCGCTCCAAACTCCTCAAGGCAGTGCGCACACTTGCGGATGAAGGCGCTGCCGTCATCTACACCAGCCATTATCTTACCGAATTTGAGGAGCTCAATGCGGATATTGCCATACTTGATGGCGGGCACATCGTAGCGAGCGGAACACTGGATGAAATCATTCGCGAGCACGCCAGGGCATCCGTTGTTGTGCGTTTCCGCGGACAGACGCCGGCTGTTTCCGGCTGGCAGGCCACAGAGCGAGGGCTCGAGCCGGTCAATGAAGTGATTGATCCCGGTCATGCAATTGCTGCTCTGCTGGCACACCCGGCAGTGCACGGCCTCACTGTAGACGACATTCGCATAGAGAAAGCAGATCTGCAGAGCGCCTATCTGTCCATCATCGAGAATAAGGAGAATCATCATGCAGCTTAGATATTTCACCGCAGTCACTCGACTCAACCTTCTTCAGCAGCTGAGAAATCCAGCCTCTATTTTGATTCTGACCATTGTCCCGCTGGTCATCATTCCTTTCATGGAACCCGCATTCAAGGCTATGCTGCTGCAGGATGGCTATACCAATGTCACAGGGTCCGAACAGGCGGTTCCCGCCATGGCTGTCCTCTTTGCCTTTCTGGCGGTACAGACCATCATTCAATCCTTCTTTCATGAGAAGACCTGGGGAATGTGGCCAAGACTAAAGATGTCCGCGGCATCAAAAGGAGCTCTTCTGGGCGGTAAGGCTTTCGTTGCCTATCTCATTCAGTCCGTGCAGGCGATTGCAATCATTGCCCTGGGTGCCGTCCTGTTCGGTTTTCGTCCCAAGGGCAGCCTTTGGGCACTCCTGTTGATCATACTGACTTTCTCCGCGATTCTCGCGGCGCTGGGGATTGCTCTCGCCCTGTGGACGTCATCCGAAGAACTCGCCTTATCTCTCTCAAGTGTCATCGGCATGCTCGCCTCAGGAATCGGCGGCTCCTTCTGCACGGTCTCAAGCTTTCCCGAATGGGCACAGCCCATCTCGCGTTTCTCGCCGGCCTATTGGGCTCTTGACGCCGTACATGCGGTAAGCCTGGACGGCGCCTCGATCGCGGACATCCTTCCGCAGATCGGCATGCTTGCCGTCTTTCTTATCGTCATCATTGGTGCTATCATACTAAATTATATGGTAAGAAGCGTTATGTCAGCACAAAAGTAGGAGCTACTATGTCAAAAGGCGAAAGGGCGGGTACGCGTATGCATATGCTCACGCGAGACGATATCATCTCTGCCTCTCTGAAACTGGTGGATGAAGAGGGTCTGAATGCCCTGTCCTTTCGCGCCCTGGGCAAGCGCCTGGGCGTATCCCAGACGGCATTTTACCGCCATATCCCCGACAAGGCCGCCCTTCTTGACGGTGTCTCAGAGAAGATCTGGCGCCAGACTCTCGAGAGACTTCTCGCTATGACCGCTCCAGGCACCGAGACCAGAAGCTCCGCCGAAAGCTGGCACTCTGTCATGCTTTCCTATGCGCGTACGCTCCGCCGCACGCTCCTTGCCCATCCCAACGCCGTGGAACTCGTCCTGACCCATCCCATCGCCACCCCGGGGCAGTTCTCGCTGATTGCACAGGTACTCGTTGCGTTTGATACCGCGGGCTTTCAGCATCCGGATCATATGTTGGCGCTCTTCACCGCAGTCACTGTGTACACAACAGGTTTCGCGGCGGCTGAGGCGGCTCCTCCTGCCGGCGGGGAGGTCACTAGCCCCCTGACGGGTTTCAATGAGGCGCTGTCCTCGATGTCTCCTGCAGACAGACAGGCCCTTGAGGGTCTGGTCGGTCAGGTGATGACCGGCAGCTGGGATTTTTCCTCACAGTTCGAGGTCGGTTTGCAGGCCCTTTTGCGCGGCTGGGACAACACTGAAAACACAAAGTTCCCCGAAAGAAGATGAATCCCCGCAGCCTTTCATTCACAAGGGCCGCGGGGATTTTCACCAACGCTTTTTGTCCTATATCTCTAGTAGTGCAGCATCTGAATCAGGAAAATCCAGGCCAGACTGTAGTAGGTTACAACGGCCACCAGGTCATTGACTGTGGTGATCAGGGGACCGGAAGCCGCTGCCGGATCGATATGAGCCTTCTTGAAGACGATGGGGATAATGGTCCCCACCAGGCTGGAAATGGCCATTGCGATCAGAAGAGCCACACCGACGCAGCCGGAGATGGCGAAAGCATAGAGCCAGGGCTCTGCCTTGGCAAAGTGCAGATAGAGACCAATTGCCGGGATCGAGAAGGAGGCCAGAAGAATTCCATTGCCCGAGCCGACGCGGAACTCCTTCCAGATCAGGCGCATCTTCTGACCCAGGGTCAGATTCTCGTCCATAAGCACACGGATGGTCACCGCCAGAGACTGGGTCCCGACGTTTCCGGCCATGTCCAGGATCAGTGACTGAAAGAGCATGGCAACGGTGACTTCCGCCACAACCTTCTCAAACATGCCTACAACCGTAGATACTAAAAGTCCCAGAAAGAGCAGAATGATCAGCCAGGGCATGCGCTTCTTGATAGAGGTAGGCACTGTCTCTGACAGATCTTCTTCCGCTGTCAGGCCGGCCAGCTTGGCGTAGTCCTCTCCTAACTCCTCATCGATCACCTTGACCAGATCCTGCGAGGTGATAACTCCAAGGACGCGATTCTCTTCATCCAGGGCCGGGATGGAGTCCTCCGAATAGTCCTTGATCCACTCAATACAGTTGTCAATGGACTCCTTGGCATAGACATAGGGGTAAGAGGTAATGATCAGATCTTCCAGTCGGTCGGTCTGCCGGGCGATAATCAGATCCTTCAGATTGATTGCCCCATAGAAGACTTCATTCTCATCCACCACATAAATGGTTGAGATATTATCATTTTCCGCCGCCTGCTCGATCAGGCTCTTCATAGCCCCGCGCACATCCAGATCTCTCTTGATCTCAATGAAGTTGGTGGTCATGCGGCTTCCGATCTGCTCCTCGCTGAAGGATGCAACCATGGCCATCTCCCGGCGCAGATCCTTATCCATAAGACCGACCAGAATCTCCCGTCTCTCCTGAGAGAGCAGACGCAAGAGGTCTACCGCCTTGTCGGTATCCATGTTGGAAATCATGGATATCTGCTTGCGGATATCCATCTCCATCAGATATTTGGCGGCCCGGTCCTCATCCACATACTCGAAGATATCCGACAGATCCTCAATATCCAGGATCCGATAGAGACGCTTACGTTCCGTCTCATTCATCACATCGAGGGAATCCGCGATATCCGAGCTGTGGTAGTCCATGATCCGCTCTTCCATCACCTTGGGGGAAATATTCCCTCGAATGATGGAGGCGATTTCTTCCTCGTAATTGGGCTTTTCGATATCCTCGTCCTCATTGGACTCGGCCCCGTTCTCCATGCGGTTCTGAGGCTCCATATCCTCCGGAAAGACCTTCTCTTCTCCGGCAGAAGCCTCTTCCGCCGGCTGCGTTTGAATCCGCTCCTCCTGTGTGGGATTCCATTCCTTCTTCTCCATACCAGGCTCCTTTCTCGGGCAAGAGCG
The DNA here is from genome assembly GCA_027682585.1 of Lachnospiraceae bacterium AF51-6-b8A. GTDB lineage: Bacteria > Bacillota > Clostridia > Lachnospirales > Lachnospiraceae > Shuttleworthia. Next base: position 395,435 of record JAQCZH010000002.1, read on the forward strand.
GCCGGAATGCGCGAGAAGAGAACTCCCTTCAGGACTTTAAAGGAGAGTGTATCTGCCGCCGCATCCGACATCTGTCTCGCAAACTGCCCGCTGCTGTATCCGCGTTGCAACTTCGGACGTGTCCGTCATCGTTCATGAGCTCACTCTCCTTTCCATACGACAAAATGCTGCTTCCTGGAATGTGCATCCTCATTGATCATCCTATGACCACTTCCCAGGCATTGCACCATTATGAAAATCCAATCTACACGTCTAACCGAGTATAACACTGCCAGTCCCAAAGAACATCGTCTTTCCGACAATTTATTCGAATTTCTCCGGTATGGGAACTGCAAGCATCACTTGCTTCTCTTTCGGCTCATAGAGACATAGAGATCGTAGAGGGCAGATCCCGTCTTACCCTCGGGCGGATGCTCGTCATCTCCCACTTCCAACTCATAGCACTCGTAGGCATTGATAATTTGGGTTCCGGCCTCGTGTTCATGAAAACGGTCTCCCCCATAACTCAAATGAACATGGCCGTGGAGCATGTACTTAGGTTTCCACTTGCGGATCAGATCATTGAAACATTCAAATCCCCAGTGTGGAAGATCCTCCATATCTCCATACCCTTTTGCCGGAGCATGGGTCACCAGCATATCTATGCCTCCCCGCAAAGCAATGGCATTGTTGATCCTTCGAACTCTCCTGTTCATCTCCTCTTCTGTGTACTGATAAATGCCCTGGTTGTAGCGAAAGGAACCTCCCAGTCCCAGGATCCGCAGACCATGAAAATCATAGACCCTGTCTTCAATACAGGTACTGCCCTGGGGCGGTTTTCTCCTGTAATCCTGATCGTGGTTGCCGTGTACATAGAGCAGGGGCTTATTGGTCATGCTCACCAGAAAATCCAGATAGGAGGCCTTCAGATCTCCGCAGGAGATGATCAGATCTACATCGGCAAATCGGCTCTTGTCGAAGTAATCCCAAAAGGCTCTCTTCTCCTCATCGGCAATGGCCATAATCTTCATCGCGTACCCTCTCTCTCCGTCACGGTATCAATGCCGCTGACGGCCACCAGTTCTCTGGCCTCATCCGTCAGCTCCTCCAGACTCGGAATCGAGCCTATAACATTGTCGTTGAGCCAGTCCATGCTGATAATCTCCCGGCTGGAGAAACGAGGCGCCTTGGGTCCCTTGATCATTCCCTCCTGAGAGTGAATCTCTCCGTCAAAGGGATTGATATGCCCCGACATTATGGCATCGACCAGACGCCCCGCCGTCTTTCGGGCATAGAAGGGAATATGCTTGGAAAAAATCATCTCCACCGCTCCCGTCGCCATTCCCCAGTAGAAGTTGAGCGAACGGTTCTCCTGCCGATCCTTAAGGGATGCCGTCCCCTTGACAATCGGACGAAGCAGACGCTCATAGAATCTGCCCCAGTTATTGAGCGGTGCGCAGAGGTTGTGCACCATTCCATTATCATCTCTGCAATAGAGACCATATTCGCGGGAAGCCTGCTTGGGACGGATCATTTCCAGACCGGAAATCACCCGGATATCCTCCCTCTCAAGCAGCTCTTCCCAGCCGGAATTCCTGGATCCGGACCAGTCCAGGTATATCTTAACCTTGGGATCCACCATAGCCGCCCCGATCGCGAAAGCATTGATGTCCGCCACCGCACCGAAGATGGGGAAGTTGGCCCGATAGCCGATCTTGTGATTGTCGCTGGTCATTGCCGCCAGCGCCCCCATGATAAACTTGGCATCATAGGATCTGGTGTAATAAGTCATTACCTCACTGGAAACCAGATTGACGGAACAGTTCAGGAAGCGAACCTGTGGATAATAGATCGCTGCCCGCTGGGTGATCGGCATCATAGCTAACGAGGTCGTAAACACCATCTGGCAGCCCGCCTCCACCGCCTGGTCAATGGCATCCGAAATCTTCTGCTCATCCCCGCAGTCGTCAAAGGCCATCGTCGTAACCGATCCGTCAAAGGCAGATTCCAAGGAGAGTCTCCCCAATTCGTGCGCGTAAGACCAGGAGGACTCTTCCTTGGTCTTTTCATAGAGGAAAGCCACAGCCAAAGGACGCTTTTTCGTATAAGCATCCCCCCTCTGCAGGAAGGAAAAAATCTTCCTGCTCCCCCTCTCCTCCTCTGCTGTATCCGCTGTCTCAACCAAAGCGACATCTCCCTGCCCGCCGGCCAGGGTAATTTCGTTCCAGATCCGATCCACCTGAGTGTCCAGATAGGCCTTCCCCTCATTCGCCAGAGTCTCAATCGGATAAATCGCCAGATAGATCAACATGGCGTCTGCCGCCGTCATATCCAGCTGATCGCCGCCATGCTCTGTGAAAATGCGCTCAAACATGTAATAGGCGCTCTTTAAGTTTTTTATGGCGTCTTCTGACCAGCCATGCTCCAAATCCTGGCCGCAGGCCTCTGCCAGCCTGGCGTAATTCCCCTCATGCGAGAACTCAATGGAATAGAGCGGACATACCTCATAGAAGTCCACGAATTCCTGATAACGGCGCAGCTCAGCGGCCTCTTCTTCATCCCTGGGCTGTCCGACAGGCATGATCCGGGTCACATTGGCCAGAATATCCTCTACCCCGGCATAGGCACTGACAGAGACTCTCTTATTTCCCTCCTGCACATAGAAGCGCCGCATGTACTCATAGGCCAGAATCGGCTCACGGATCCCCTCTTCCATCTGAGAATCATAGAGCGTAGACCATTTTTCCGCGAACTCTGTCGATGCCCCAAGAATCGGCATGAAGTTAGAGGCAAAGGAATTCTGCCTTCCCTTTGTCATCGTGCCTACAATCTTCTTAATGGGGATTTCAACCAGTCCCAGATTGCGCACGCCTCCCTGCAGGGCGCCGGGCACCAGATCCTCCAGAGATGTCAGATAAGGATACTGCCCTGAAGCCATGGCCTCTCTGACACGGCGTTTCCCCGCCTGGCGGGCATTGTCATAATCATCAAGCATACGCGCACCTCCTCATCTCCTGCTGCGGTTTGTCCCTGGTATGGACTTCCTGATCCTCCTGGAAATACCATACGAAACCAACTGATATCTACCGCACTGCCTGCTGCCTGTTTCAGTCCTGGCCACTCCTGATTTCTGACAGGCCGGCTCTGCCTTTTGCCCAAACTTACTCCTGGAGAATCGGCCCTGTCAACTCCTGCACCGCCTTCGCCAACTCCTCAGCCTTCATCCGGGCAGCCTCCTCTCTTTTCTCTCGCGCGTAGAAATAGAATTTGAGTTTGGGCTCGGTGCCTGAGGGCCGCATGGCGAACCAGGAGCCGTCCTCCATGACGTATTTCAGCACATCTGAGGGCGGAATGTCCTGATATCCCTGCAGGTAGTCAATCTTCTGCGCTACCCGCAGGCCTCCGAAGTTCTCAATGCCATTTGCCCGAAAATGCGCCATGATCCGGGCGATTCCTGCAGATCCTTCCTGCCCTTTGAGAACCAGGGAGACGGGATGATCTGCGAAATAGCCATAGGTCTGATAGAGTTCCTCCAGGACCTGTCCCAGACTCTTACCGCGCCTGGCGTAATAGGCTGCCATCTCAGCGACCAGCATGGTCGCCGCCACCCCGTCCTTGTCCCGGACAGACACACCGGGAGCACAGCCAATGCTCTCCTCATAGCCGAAGAAATAAGTGATTCCTCTCTTCTGCAGTTCAGGGATGCGGCCGCAGATATTCTTAAATCCGGTCAGTGCCTCGTAGACTTCAATTCCGTGTGCCCGGCAGATCGCCGCCCCAAAATCAGAGGTAACGATGGACTTGATCATGGCGTAAGAGCCTCTCACCCTGGCCTTTGCATCTGATAGAATCCCCTCCTCGTCTCTCTGCCGCGGCAGGTGACCATTCTCTTCATCCAGCAGATGCTGGGCCAGATAGTAGATCAGAAGAGCGCCGGTCTGATTCCCGTTCAGGAAGCGATAGCCTCCCTGTCCGTCCGGGATCTCAATCGCCATCCGATCCGCATCCGGATCGGTGGCGATAAGAACAGCAGCCCCTTCCTTTTTTCCCAATTCCTCCGCATAGGAAAATGTCCTGGGATCCTCCGGATTGGGATAACCTACTGTAGTGAACTCCGGATCTGGATCAGCCTGTTCTTCTACCAAATGAAATCCGGTAAAGCCCCGCTCTCTCGCCAGAGTCTCCACCGGAACTCGCCCCGCCCCGTTGAGCGGAGTATAGACCATAGGCAGATCCCGTTTCAATTCCTCATTCGTCCGGCAGTAGAGTGAAGTCACATAGGAAAGGTAAGCTCGATCCATCTCCTCCCCCAGCATGACAATCTCTTTCTTCGCAACAGCCGGGTCAGACGGCCTGGTGAAGTTCTCAAAGAAGTCACGGCGCTCAATTGCGGCCTGCATGCCCTCAGATACCTGACCGGAGATCTGCGCCCCATCCATCCAGTAGACCTTATAGCCATTGTATTCCCTGGGATTATGACTGGCAGTCAGATTGATTCCTGCTATACAGCCCAGTCGACGAATGGCAAAAGACAGCTCCGGCGTAGGACGAAGAGAAGGATAATGATAGACCAGGATTCCATTGGCCGCAAAAATCTCCGCGGCCAGACTGGCAAATTCCCGCGAGTGATAACGGCAGTCATAAGCGATGGCAATGCCCCGATCACAAACATTCTCTTTCGGATTCTGTCTGTCATAGGCCAGAATATAATCTGCGATTCCTCTGGTCGCCCGTCCCACCGTGAGGACATTCATGCGATTGGTTCCGGCTCCGCAGATGCCCCGCAGCCCGGCCGTTCCAAAGGTGATCGTCTGATAGAAGCGATCTTCGATCTGTTCTTTCCTGCCCCGGATCTGTTCCAGTTCCCGATGAAGCGGATCCTGGGCCGGCAGCTGATCCAGCCAGCGCTCATATTCTTCACGTGCACTCATTGATTTCCTCATCGGTATTTCCTTCCGTTCTAATGGCTCCTCCAGTTCTTAAGCCGGTCTCTCAGCCAGTTCTCCCAGTCCTCCATGCCCTCTTTGGTCTTAGCCGAGAGGGGAAAGATGCGGATCCTGGGGTTCAATTTCCTGACCCGTTCAATGCAGGTCCTGAGATCAAAATCAAAATAGGAAAGCGTATCTGTCTTGGTAATCACAAGGGCCTGAACCCTGGAAAACATAAGGGGATACTTGAGGGGCTTATCGTCTCCTTCCGGCACCGACAGGATCATAACGTCCAGGCCTGCCCCCGTGTCAAATTCCGCGGGGCAGATCAAGTTGCCGACATTTTCCAGGAAGATCAGATCCTCTTGTCCTTCCGACTCCTCGGCCAGAGCCTCCAGGCCTCTTCTTGTCATACCCGCATCCATATGACACATACCATCCGTGTGGGCCTGAATACTTTTTGCTCCCAGAGCTTCTATGTGCAGAGCATCCACATCCGATGCGATATCCGCCTCCAAGACGCCAATTCTGATATCAGCCATGTCCTGAATCGTCCGGGATAAGAGCCTGGTCTTGCCGGAACCCGGAGAGGACATCAGATTGACCAGCAGCTGACCGGATGTCCGCATCTGCTTTCGCAGAAGATTGGCATCCCGATCATTGGACGCAGTCACTGACTTGTGCAGTTCAATGGTTCTCATCGGCAGCCTCCCTGACAGGCTGTTTCCCCATCTGCCTCACTGGAGAAAATCCTCCCGGCAAAAAGGGCGTCTTCCTCAGCCCGGCTGAAACGGTTCTCTTCTCTCTGACTGCGGAAGACTTCCAATTGTCCGGTCAGCCAGTCAATCCAGGCCTCGAACCCCTCTCCCGTCTTCGCAGACAGGGGATAAAAGGCTGCCTGCGGATTCAGGTCAGTCACCCGCTCCCGACAGCGCGCAAGATCAAAGTCAAAGGCCGGGCTGACATCCATTTTGTTGATCAGAAGACAATCGCTGACCGAGAACATGAGGGGATACTTAAGAGGCTTGTCATCCCCTTCCGGCACTGACAGAATCATAACCCTTGCCCCGGCTCCCACGTCAAACTCTGCCGGGCAGACCAGATTGCCGATATTCTCCAGAAAGATCAGTTCCAGATCCTCGAGACCAAGTCCGTTGAGCCCCCGCCTGGTCATATCCGCATCCATATGGCAGGATCCTCCGGTATGAAGCTGAATGACCCTTGCTCCGGCCTCCGACACGATTCTCGCATCTACATCCGAGTCCACATCCGCCTCCATAACGCCGATCCGATAACGGTTCCCCAGCGCTTTGATTGTCCGCACCAGAAGACTGGTCTTCCCTGCTCCCGGAGAGGCCATCAGATTCACCAGAAAGATCCCTCTCCTCTTCAGTTCTTCTCTCAGCTGAGCAGCTACCGCGTCATTATCCGCGATCACCTGCTCCCTGATCTCCAGAATTTCAAATGCCCGATCAAATTCCCGGCTGTTCGTTTCCATCACCAATCCCTCTGCCCCGACCTTCACATATTACTCCGACAGAACACACTCTCTGTCTCTCATTCTACCCCAAGTTCCTCTGTCGGAAAACTTCTTCCAGAAGGAAACGTCTCCCGAAAGCCAGAGACAGCAAAAAGCCGCCCCTCGGGACGGCTGCCATTCTTTTGCATATGCCTCCGATCTGCAGAGAAAAATCAAGCAGCGGAACCGATATCCAGAGGAGGCCTCTATTCCCCTGGTCTACAGAGTGAAATCTCCGGCTCTGATCACGATATCCGCCTGTTCCTGCGTATGGCAGTTTACGTGATAATTCTCTTCCATGGGAATCCACTGGCTCTGAAAATTGCGCAGACCTTCTGGACCATTTCTCCGCTCGATCCTCTGAAGCTGCAGACGGGGCGCAATATTGTAGAAGATTTTCAGATCCGCGTAATCCCCGTAGTAAGGATGAAAACTATAGGCACCTTCTACCAGCCGGATCTTGCCGGCCCTTACATGGATCGCAGGCCCATAGTCCATGATCTTACAATCAAAGCGGGTATAGGAAAAGGAAGCCTGCGCAGACAGTTTCGCAAGAACTTCCGCGGCGAAACGCTCATAGTGGACATTTCCTCCGGGCGCACACAGGCGCTCCTCTGTGCGAAGCTCCCCGGGAAGAAAAAAGTCGTCCATATGAACTGGGTCAAGCTCCAGCATATCCCCCAGAGCGGCTGCCAGCGTTGACTTACCGGCCGCCGATCTCCCGTCGATTGCAACGACATAAGTCCCCACCGCCTTCTTCCTAGCCTCCTCTTCAATCAGCGCAGTCAACTGCGCCAGATCCCCTCTCAATCCTGATTCCCCACAGCCAGACCGGCTCTGGTCAGAGCCATGACAATACTGGGAATGATCAGCAATTGAATGACAATCGCCGGAAAGCTGCTGATGAAGTAAGAAGTCACCCACATCTTCAGACTGTAGCCCTGACCTGCCGAAAAGAGGAGACCGTGTACCAGTCCCGCGGCCACACGGCCGACCAACATCGCCACAAGCAGGCTGATATAGAGGTTCCTGTAACTGCGCTTATTCCTGAAGGGTCCATTGATCATACGCCCGGTCACAAATCCATAAATTGCCAATTCCACCATCATGCCGGGCAGAACCGGAGCGGGCGGCGTGCTGTTGACCGCGGACGAGAGCAGGGGGCCGATGATCCCTGTAATAAGCCCTGCCGGCCAGCCGAAGGTCAGACCTGCAATCAGAACCGGAATGTGCATGGGGCTGAACATGACGCCTCCATTTGGAATGACTCGAACCAGCATGGGCAAGAGCAGGCAAAAGGCAATACTGACCGCTGTCATTACCAGATTTCTTGTAGATAACAAAGACTTGTTCATCGATAGACTCCTTCATTCGAAAAGGGGCTGTGAAACCCTTCACAGTCCCTCTCTTGCTTCGTATTCTCCCGGCAAATGTCTGTCCTGTCAGATTGGCCCCGAGCCAATCCGCCTGTCGACAGGTACCAAATGCCTCGGACTATGCCTCCGCAACCACCTCAATCTCGCAGAGCACGCCAAGAGGAAGATCCCTGACTGCGACACAGCTTCTGGCGGGTTTCGAGGTAAAATAGCGGCTGTAAACCTCATTAAAAGCGGTGAAATCGGCAATATCAGCCAGAAAACAGGTGGTCTTAATCACCTTATCATAGCTGCTGCCGGCTGCCGCAAGTACCTGGCCCACATTTCTGCACACCTGCTCGGTCTGCTCGCTGATCCCCCCCTCGATCACCTTGCCCTGCTCGGGAACAATGGCGATCTGTCCGGAAGCAAAGACGAATCCATTGGACACATAGGCCTGTGAATACGGGCCAACTGCCGCAGGCGCCTTGTCTGTTGCTACAAGTTTCATTCTGCTACCTCCCTCGTGAATTTTTATAAGGTCTGCTTGCTGTAAACTGGTTTTCATTTTAGCACAGTTCCTCAACAATGGAATATATGCTCCGCAGGTATCCCCTTATCATGAACAATGGAATACGCACACCGTGAATATTCATATGTCGCAAACAACAGAATACATACTGCGCACTATTTTTCCAACGGAGATGGAGGGATTTGAACCCCCGCGCCGGCAGAACCGACCTGCCGGATTTCGAATCCGGACCCTTCAGCCACTTGGGTACATCTCCATACCATATCGCATCCGCCTCCGGAGGAGACTGATGCAGGCGCCTGTCATCCCCTTTCCTCAGGATGATCCTGCACCCATAGATCATACCAGTCTGTGAGGTCTCTGGTCAATTCCTCTTCTGCCTCCTCTATCTCTCTGGCACTGGCCTCCTGCCTCTTGTCCCAGGCTCCGGACATATATTCCTCCAGACTTGGAATCTCTGCCGCATCCGGCCGCCTGACATCATCCGCCAGATGGTCTGTGTCTCCCTTCTTCCCCGCATTTCGCCCAGACATCTGTCCCGAAACAGCATTGTCCTCGGTCAATCGGCACAGTTTCTCCTCTGCCTCCGCAACCGCATCCTTAGCCCGGGCGTATTCCCACTCTCTCTCCATGCAGTTAAAAGAGAGCGGACGAGGCAGATAAGACTTCCCCGGGACCGCCCGCAGATCTTCGACCATTTTCTGTTCTTCGGCCGTGCGCAGGGCGGCCGGATCCGCCCCTTCTTCCAGCTCCGCTCTATGCTCCATATAGTGGTCGAAATCAAAGGGATAATAGAACACCTCATCCCGAAAAACAAGCAGAGAATCCGTCACCTGACGCAGAAAATAGCGATCATGAGAGGCAAGGATGATAGTTCCCTGATAGGATCTGAGAATCTCCTCTACAGCCTCCATAGACGGAATATCCATGTGATTGGTCGGCTCATCTAAGACCAGCAGATTGGGTCCGGCCGTCAGAAGAGTCGCTAAGACCAGCCGGGCTTTTTCTCCTCCGGAGAGACCGTCAATCGGTTTATCAAGATCGCTTCCCACAAAGAGATAGCCCGACAGGATCTGCCGAACCTGTCTGTCTGTCAGATCTGGATAGCAGCTGCGAAAATAGTCTCCCAGATGAATCGATCCGCTGATGCGGGCAGAGAACTGGTCGAAATAAGCCAGATCAACCGCAGACCCCAGGGTCCCCCTGCCGGACAGAGCAGGGATCTTTCCTGCCAGAGTCTTCAGGAAGGTCGACTTACCGCTTCCGTTGCTTCCGATGAGACCAATCCTGGCTCCCCGCCGCACTTTGAGATTGACCTGGTGCAGAACCGTCTCGTAACCGATCCGCAGATTTTCCGCCTGATAGACCCACTTGTTTCCCCGCCGCACGGGCAGAAGGGGCTTAGGATGCATACAGGCTGCCTGATCCCCGGGCTTCTCTACCCGCTCCATGCGTTCCAGCATCTTCTTCCTTGACCGGGCAAAAGCCGCCTTCTTTGGCTTATGCCTGAACTTCTCTATCAGAGTGTTAAGCCTCGCAATCTCCTCCTGCTGAGCCTCATAGGCCCTGCGCTGCCGGCCAGACCTGACCTCTTTCAGCTTGCGGTAGGCGCTGTAATTACCGGGATAGACCAGGGTCTTACCCGCTTCCAGTTCCCAGGTAACCTGAGCCACCCGATCCAGGAAATAACGGTCGTGAGAGACCAGCAGAACAGTGCCGGGATAAGAGATCAGCTTCTCTTCCAACCAGGCGACAGCCTCCAGATCCAGGTGGTTGGTGGGCTCATCTAACATCAACAGTTCCGGCTTTTGCAAAAGCATAGAGATCAGGAATATCTTCTTCTGCTGGCCTCCCGAGAATTGAGCCAGAGGCCTGGCCGCTTCCTCCCTGGCAAATCCCAGCTGTGTAAAAAGCCGAAGAGCATTTGGCCCATCCGCCGGGTCAGATGAAAGCATCGTCTGATAGGCGCTTTCCATCGGATCCGCCTCAATCTCCTGTCCCAGATAACCAATTGAGAAGTCGCGGGAACGGTAAATGCCCGTATCCGGCGATTTCTCATCAATATCTAAGTCAATCTGCCCCGCAATCAGACGCAGAAGTGTTGTCTTGCCCGCCCCATTGCGCCCCACCAGGGCCATTTTCTCGTCTCCTTTAATATAAAAATGCATCTTCCTGAGAATGCTTTGGCCGCCCAGACTGACGGATCCATTCCTGATTTCATAGAGCATCGACCGGCACCTTCCGCAATTTTTTCAAAAGAGCGTTTACTTCTCGGCAATTTCATATTCCATTTTTAACAGATCGGCTTTCAGACAGATTTCATGTCCGTCCTTCTCATGCCAAAGCGTCAGGACATTTCTCTCAGAAACCACCTCAAAACGATTGCCCTCCGCGAAAGCGGGATGCTCGTTTCGAAGCCGAAGCAGGCGCAGCTGCTCTTTGACCAGGGGCAGTTCCATACGACGGCGGGCCTCCTCAAGGGTCAGGTTGCTGCGGTTAATCTCCTTGTGGCCTCCCTCGCCGGCCCTCCGCACAGCCTCATAGTCATTGGTTCCGGCCAGAAGATCCAGATACCAGACCTGGGGCTTGCCCGGCATAAAGAGCTGAAGAGCACGTGCCATAAGCATTTTCCTGGCATCCTCGCCCAGCGCGGAATAATAGCTTGTATTCACCTGATAATAGATATTCCTGGCTCCGTGCAGATTCTTGACATAACCGCCCCGCTTTACCATGAGATCAATCAGTTCCTGTATACGGGTTTCCGGCAGAAACCCCTTCAAATCCAGCATGGGAATCCCGTCATGACACCCCAGCATATTGACCAGAGAAATCCCCTTCTCCGTCACTTCCTCCGCCCAGGAGGCCAGGCGGCTCCCGTCGCCGGACTCAATCGCATCAATGACCAGGCCGGGCAGGAAGAAGTCATAGACCATATAGCCCTGCGCAGCAATTTTTCGGTAAATCCCCTCTTGGTAAGACGCATGAATCTCGGGCAGAAGCTTCAGCCCTCTCTTCCTGGCCAGATCATGTACCCGCTCAAGCACCTCCCAGGTATCCGGCTCATTTAGGAAGTTCTTCCTGCCAACAGCCTTGGGAGCGTACGCAAAGGCGTCCAGGCGGAGAATAGAAGCCCCGTAAGAGGCGATCTTATCCATAACATCCTCGTAGAATGCCCAGACCTTCGGTGAGCGAATATTCAAATCCATCTGTCCAAGATAATGTCTCCTGCCATTCTCCTCCCATACCTTCTGGTAGAAGGTATTCCAGTAGGGATGCTCGCTCTTATCAGGGAACTGAACCATGAGAATGGGAAGGCCCGGCTTGCGGAAGAACATCTCCTTAATATACCTGTCCTCAGGCTGGATATAGCCCTCTGCCGTCATGGGACCACATCCTTTCCAGAACTCGTTCCAGTCGATGAAGAAATCCCTGTATTCCGATGCCTCCCCCCTGGCCAGAAGATCCTGAAACTGGGGAGACATGACGGAAGCATGGTTTAAAATAAAATCCAGCTTGAGATCCAGCCCCATTTCCTGCATTCTGTTAAGATCCGACCGGCTGGCCAGTTCCTCATTAATATCATAATCCACAACACAGAAACCGCGGTCTAAGTCCGAGTGGTAGAGACTGGGAAGGATGTAGAAGGATTGAAACGCTCCCCTCCACTCCTCTTCCAGGAGACTGACAATCCCCTCCAAACGAGAACCGATACTGTCAGGATACGCATTGAGCATGGGACCATTCTGATTCATACATCTCTCTTTCCGGCTGTGTTGCCTCTTGTATTCACAACAATCGAATACAGACCCCCAGCCATCAACAAACATGACACAATCCGCCCGGGGAGATCCCCGCACGGACTGTATCTGTGTCTCTTAAAATGAATCTTTCATCAGGTTCTTGAATTCCTCATAGGTCAGGAACTGCCCTTGCCTTGACACAATCAGTCTGGCCTTATGCGCCTGATCCAGCAGCTTCTTCTGTTCCAGGCGAAGCACCATGGAGACAAAGGGAGAGTCCACGTGGCCGTCTCTGGCCCTTGCCCTGCGAAATTCCAATGTCTCCTGCGGCGTGCTGTTAAGCAGCACCGGGTAATCAACGCCCCGGATAAAATCTGCATTGGCATGGGTCCACTCCAAAATCAGAACATCAATTTCGGAAAAATCCACCTTCTCATAGAAAACTGTTCCCAGCTCCCGCCCCATCCTCTTCATGGGAATCATCCTGTCGCCTCTGTGAAAAGCCTCCAGAATACCATTGACCGTATCGAAATCCTGCTCATCATCGCTGCCCAAATAGCGATCCAGGGCCTCTTCTCCTCCCTCAGCATAGACCCTCTCCCTCTTGGCGTCATTGTAAACGGGAATCCGATGAGGGTAGTTATCTCCAGACATCGTATATGCCCCGATCCCATCCTCATGCAGGCGGGATCTGATGATCGCCGCCACGGTGGACTTTCCCACACCGGAGCCCCCGCAGAAAGCGATCACTGTCTTCTGTCCCGCCTTCCTTCGATTGGCCACATAGGCCTTAAGCACATCATAGATCTTATCGGCAATGGGGATAATGCCCTCTGTCACCCGAATCTTTTCACCGGGCAAATCTCCGCCCCTTAAATTCTGATTATCCATTGCCACCTCTCATTTCAGCCCTCTTACAGGCCGAGGAGCTTGGAATAAGCGGCAAGCGCCCCCCCGGTCTGACCGGACAGAACCTTCTTGGCCAGGGTCTTACCCAGCTGAACCCCCTCCTGATCAAAGGAATTTAAATTCCAGACAAAGCCCTGGAACATAACTTTATTCTCGAAATGGGCAAGAAGAGCTCCCAGAGACTCCGGGGTCAGTTCCTCTCCTACGATGATGGAAGAGGGACGGCCTCCCCTGAAATTCTTATTGCGATTCTCATCCTCCTTGCCGCAGGCAAAGGCCACAATCTGAGCCGCCACATTGGCATCCAGTTTCTGCTGACTGGTCGATCCCTCAATCGTAACGTCATTCGCTCTCTGGCTCTTCTTAAATCCGACAAACTGCAGGGGAATGATATCCGTCCCCTGGTGCAGAAGCTGATAGAAAGAGTGCTGACCGTTGGTTCCCGGCTCACCGAAGATCACAGGACCGGTCACGTAGTCAACCGGCTGACCATCGCGATTGACCGACTTGCCGTTGGATTCCATGTCCAGCTGCTGCAGATGAGCCGGAAATCTGGACAGAGCCTGCGAATAGGGGAGAACCGCCGTGCTCGGATAGCCCAGAATATTGCGTTCATAGACCCCGATCAAAGCGTCAAGCATATCAGGGTTCTTCATGGGATCCGTCTCCCTGGCCAGAAGATCCTCCGCATGGGCTCCCTGAAGGAAGCGGTCGAAGACCTCCGGTCCGAAGGCCAGAGAGAGAACTGCTCCGCCGACGCCGGAAGTAGAAGAATAACGACCTCCGATGAAGTCATCCATATAGAAGGCTGTCAGAAAGTCATCGCTGTGAGCCAGTGGACTGGTCTCTGAGGTGACTGCGATCATGTGTCTTGCGGGATCCAGTCCCTCCTTCCTCAAGGCATCCATGACAAATGCCTGGTTGGTCAGAGTCTCCAGGGTCGTCCCGGACTTGGACACCAGGATAAAAATCGAATGAGCCACATCAATTTCTGAGAGCACCGCTGTCGCATCGTCCGGATCCACATTCGAGATAAAGCGGGCGTCCATCTGAAAACTCCCATTCGTCTTAGCCCAGCCTTCCAGGGCCAAATACATGGCGCGGGGTCCCAGGTCAGACCCTCCGATGCCGATCTGTACAACGCTGGTGAACTTTTCCCCCTTCTCATTGACGATCTGTCCACCATGGACCTGATTCGCGAAATCAGCGATACGCGCCTGCTCCTTCTGGTAGAAATCTCTCTTATTAACGCCGTCGACGACAACATCACTGCCCAACTGTCCCCGTGTCAACTGGTGCAGAACCAGGCGCTTCTCACCGGTATTAATCATCTGTCCCTCATAGAGCGCCCGGTACTTGTCGGCAAGCTGAGCTTCCTCGGCCAGTTTGCCGAGGGCGAGAAGAATCTTCTGATCCACTGCCTTTGCCGCGTAATTGTAGTCAAGCCCCGCTGCCATCGGCACATGGCAGGTCTCTACCCGCCTGGCACCGGCAGCAGAACCCAGGGTCTCCTTCAAATCGACAGGTCTGGTCTCCTCAAAGAGCCGCAGACTTTTTAACTGGTCAAAATTCTTCCATTCCATGTATTTCCTCCTGAATGTATCTATAACAGGCAAAACCTTTCGCTTCCGATCATACACCTTCTCCTAGGCCAGAACAATTACATCATAGCGAATCGCCTTGCCCGGGATCCGGTAAGAGGGTTTTTGTCCTGCCAGATCCGGCCCCTTCAGGGGTCTCTTGATCACAATCTTTCTGGGCCTGGCTCCAATGGCCGCCTGCAGAAGCTCCTGCTCATCCGCGGCCGGACATTCCAGATAGTGAAGAAGCTGAAACTTCTTCTTGACCAGAGCCGACTTCCTTCTCTCTGGAAACATAGGATCCAGATAGATCAGATCCCAGCAGCCGGGATGGGCCGCACGCATCCATGGAATCGAATTTCCCTCGACCAGATGCATGCGGGAAACCAACTGACGCAAATAGGTCTCTTCTCCCTCCCTGGCTCTTGTGATGGTGTCCTCCAGGAGCAGATGAATGATGGGATCCTGTTCAGCAAGCTCTACCTCAAAACCTGCTGCGGCAAGAATCAGGGCATCCTCCCCCATCCCTGCTGTGGCATCCAGGACGCTTAGCCTGCGAGACTGCGCCTCCCTCGCGTCTGCCTCCGCCATTCCCAAAGCCTTCTTCAACGCACATGGGCTGCCTGCTGTATCTTCCCGCTGTCTCCGGAAATCCAAAGTCTTCTCTTTCTTTCGGAAACGGGTCGCCTTGACCAGCATTTCATGCTCCCACCTGCCCGGGCGAAGTCGATCCAAAATTCGCTCGAAATCCCCCTGACTTCGCATATCATCCGCCAGCAGTGCGACCCCCTCCTGCGAGAATTCTACAATTAGCTCGTCAGAGCGAACAGGCCGTTGATCTGTCAATGTTACCAGAGGAGCGCCCCAGAGTCTGGCATAAAATTCGGCCCGCTTTCGCACGGCAAGATACGCTTCCTCCCTCTCTCGGCGGTCTTCTCCTTCCGATGCCCTGCCGCAAGGCACGTCCCTGCCTATGGCGATGGTTAATTTCTTATTCCCATGCAGGTTATGCATCACATGGTCCTCAATCTGGACAAGATCTGATCTACCCAAAGAATCGCCTCATTGATTTCTCTCTGTCTGTCGCAGGCCATTTCCCTTCCTCTCTGTTCGCTGTCAATGATGCCGCTTCCTTCCGCGATGACGTTTCATACAAAGGTATATTATCATGGAAATCATTGTTTCTTCACCGGCATCTGCCCTTCTTTTCTCTGACCTCAGATATTCCCTCCACAAACCGAACATTTCCCCTGATGGATTGCAACAGGACATTTTGTCCTGAACCTCCAGCTTGAACCACGCAAAAATCTCTGTCAGGCCCCATGGCATAAGGCCTGACAGAGATCTCACGACTGCCTCCTCTCGCATTTTACTGTCTTGAATCCGGATGGCGGGTCAATATTGATAGAAGCCCTCTCCAGCATTGACGCCGGTCTTGCCCGCGTCGATCTTCTCCTTAAGGATGGCTGCGATTTTGCCCTGGGTGCTGGTCGGATCCTTGGCGGCAGGATGCATGATCACAATATTATAAGCCGTTGTCAGACCCACAATATCCAGGATCTGGAAAGGTCCATAGGGGGAACCGGTCCCCAGCTTCCAGGTCCTGTCAATCGTCTCGTAATCTCCGACTCCATTGGCCAGCAGACTCTCCGCCGCAGTCAGGAAGGGAACCAGCATGGAATTCAGAATGTAGCCCGGCTGCTCCTTTAATACTTTGAGGGGAATCATATTGATCTGATCCGCGAATTCCACTATCTGATCGTAGTAAACCTGCTGGGTACCTGCGTGTCCCATCACTTCCGCCGTATTGCTCCTGTAGATATTATTGGCGAAATGCAGGGCTAAGAACTTCTCCGGGCGGCCGGTAAACTGTGCGAAAGAACTGGGAAGCAGGGTAGAAGAATTGGTCACGATCACAGTTCTCTCCGGTAAATACTTCGCCAATTCTGTGTAGAAGACCCTCTTCTCCTCGATGTTCTCGGCAATCGCCTCGATCACCAGATCCGCCTCCTTCGCCGCCTCCTCGTAAGAAGTCGTCAGTTCGATGCTCTTGTAGGCCTGCTCAACCCGTCCTTTCAGTTCTTCAATCTCTTCTTCAGACAAATTCTGCTTCTTGGACAGTCCCCTGGCATAGGCCGCCGGATTATGCTTCATCTCCTCGAGAATCCCCAGATAGATCTTGTGCAGGCGGTCCAACTTGGGCTGACAGCGGCCGATCGAAGCCTGACTCCGCAGCCAGATCTTCACATGAAAGCCGGTGTAGGCTGCCTGAAAGGCAATCTGACTTCCCAGGACACCCCCGCCAGCAACTGTGACATTCTTAAAACGCATACTTTCTCCTCCTTTGATCAAATCATACAATCCATTCCAACAAACAATAAATACATCTTACCGTACTGCTTCATGGCTTTGAACCATAAATCACCCTTTACAGGAAGTATAACAAAGAATACCACCAACAAGCCAGGCTCGCAGGTGGTATATCCAACAAATGCTTTAATTGTTAATGTGTCCGTGATGAGCGGGGAAACTATGCTCTGTCATGGGCAGGAAGGTATAGCCGTTCTGCAGAGCCCATGAAATGAATCCATCCATGGAATTGACTGTAAAATCCTTAATATCATGGCAGAGGATAACAGATACGCGGTTATTGGATACGCCTCTGACACAGTTGTCATAGACCGCCTGTGACGTGCGCACCTCTCCTCCGTCGCCGGAACTGACGTTCCAATCGGAATAGGTGTATCCTTTCTCTTTCGCCTGCTCCACCAGCTGAGTCATAATCCCTTCCGTGTATTTTTTGGAGATGGCATTGGAAGAGCCGCCGGGGAAGCGGAAGAGATTCACCGACTTGCCTGTTTTCTCCTCAATCAGCTTCTTCATCTGATCATAATCAGCCCAATAATTGTCAGTGCTGGCATAAACCTGACTGTAGATATGCGTGTATGAGTGAATCGCAACCGTGTGTCCCTCATTCGCCTCCCTGGTAAGCATATCCTGATAATGGGGAAACTGATTTGTCGTAAAGAAGGTCACCTTAACATTGTATTTTTTCAGAATGTCAAGAAGCTGCGCCGTATATTTGCCCGGTCCATCGTCGAAGGTCAGGTAGATGATCTTTCCCTCGGTCGGCGTGTCCGTTCCCTCACTGGCAACATCTGTCGGTGCGTCCTTGCTGACCGTTACCTGACGCGTACAGGTCGTCGTATTATTGTGGGCATCCGTCACGGAATAAGTCAGCGTGTAACTGCCCTCCTTATCGGTGTCGACAGTCCCGTCAATCTTAACCTTACCGGTCAGATCTCCGTCTACATTATCAGTAGCAGAGTATTTATCCTCATACTTGCTCTTTAAGGCAACCGTGATCTTATCTCCTCCAACCAGGGTAATGACTGGCGGCACTTTATCATCATAATTGATCTGACGGGTCTTAGTCGTCGTATTCCCGGCATTATCCGTCACTGTGTAAGTGACAACCCCCGCCTCTTCCTTCTTTTGTACCTTATCCGTCACATCTCCGTCAACGGCATCCATGGCGGAATAGCCCTCCTCCTCATAGGCCTTCCCGGGCAGGGTATAAGAATCCGGCTTCGTCACCAAGGTGATTTCCGGAGCGGACAAATCCTTGACGGAAATCACTCTGTCCTCGCTCAAGTGCCAGAGCCCCCGATGAGCCGTATAATGAACCGTGTAATCCCCCAGCCGGCCCGTATCAACGGTACCGGTCACCTCAAGCTTTGCCGGTATTTTCACGAATCTCAAGATGCTCCCTGTCAGATAGGCCCGAGCATCCTGAGCGTCCCACCTGGACTGATAGTCAACTGCACTGGCTCCGTCCTGCGGATTCCTGGCCTCAATCTTCCAGCGATTGATTCCAAACAAAAAAATCAGCACAAGAAGCAGTAAACCAACCAATTTCCAGATCAGCGGAGTATGCCTCCAGCGCCTGCGAATCTGCTGCAACATAAATCCCTCTCCTCGTTTTCTCTAACTTCCTGCCTCAATCAGGCAAGTCCATACGCACTCGCGAATACGCAATTGTCATGAACAAAGACCTGCCCCCCTTGTCTTCGGTCTCTCCAATAACATTTTCCCGCAAGTACCCAGGATAAAATCCAAGCAATTTATTATATTTCAGAATTCCCCTTCATGGAAGTCTTTTCTCCCAAACTTACACCTTCATCCAGATGAATATAGCAAGTATCACATATCCAGAGAGAAACGTTTTCACAGGATTGCCGTTACTGCCATTATCAGTCCGAAGACGACACCGGGTGCATTTGCCGCGGCCAGGGGCTGAATCGGAGTCCCCTTGATTCCATTAAGGTTATTGATAATCTGCGGAACGTAAGATACATACATAATAATGGACAGGGCAGTTCCAACTCACCCGAAGATTTCCAGCTTCTTTTCTGACATATGGGCTCCTTTCTGTATTGGATAACGTCGCTTCAACGGCATTCGTGAATCATCTGTGAATCGTACGATAGCATCGTTCGTATGCCATGTCAAAGTCAGATTTCCTGATTATCCTTTTATAGTCTCTATTTTATTCTTATTCACGGCATAATGATTTTGCACAATTATATTACGCTTTACATGATTAATCAAAATATCTATACTTCTATTATGTACACGAACCCGAGAATCAATGGCAGTACACAAACCGGCAATCTCAAACCGCCTTATAGAAACTGGAGATTATCAAAATGGAATTAAGAGACTTTACAGAATGTGAACAAAAGCAGATCCAGGCCGGGCTTTCTAACGCAGAAATCACCGACCAGGAAGCCGCTGACAAAATCCTGGCCCTGATTCCTCATGAGTGGATCAAGAAGATTCCCTTCTTTGTCAGAAAGCACGCCACCAGCAAAACTGTCGAGCGCATCGCCAGGGAGAACCCAAAGCTCTATGCCGTCGCCAAACAGGCCGGAGATTTCCCCGAACCCGAGCGTGAACAGATGCGGGCGATTGTCACTGCTATCTTCGAGGAAAAGATGAAAAAGCATAACATCCGATGATTTTCCTCCCCATCGAACTTAGAGTTTAAAAACGCCAAGACAGACTGCCGGCTCCAGGACGCCCCTGTTTTCTCAGGCCACTTTGGCATCTTCCTCCATGGTATATTTCCACTTGGCAACCGCTGTTGCGATGACGATCACGTAGCCAATCATCGACCATACATCCGGAAGTTCTGCGAAGAAGAGGAGTCCCCAGAGAGAGGCAAAAAGTACCTGAGAATAATCAAAGACAGAAATCTCCCTGGCTGGAGCCAGCTGATAGGCCTTGGTAATCGCAAACTGAGCCAGAGCCGCACACCCCCCTGCCCCCAGCAGGCAGCCCCACTGAAATACTGACATGGGATGAAAATCAAAGACCATAAAAGGCAGGCTGAGCAAACTGGTAAATGTAGAAAAGAAAGCGACGATCAGAGGCCCTCTCTCCCCTCGTATCCCCAGTTTGCGGACAAAGGTGTAGGCGAACCCCGCCCCCATACCGCCAAGGAGCCCGGCCAGTGCCGGCAGAGAGGCCAGCCCCGCCGTGGGGCGAACCACAAAGCTCGCTCCGATGAAGGCCAAAATAACAAAGAGGATTTCCTTCTTCCTGGGAATCTCAGCCAGAATAAAAACAGATGCAATAATCGCCCAGAAGGGCGACAACTTGTTAAGCAGATTGGCGTCCGCCAGGGCCATATGGTCAATGGCCCAGAAGTTGGCGATCATACCCAGACCCCCGCAGACGGAACGGAGGAGCAGCGATGGCAGGCTGCCTTTTTTAATATGCAGCTTCTCTTCTGTCCCCATCAGAGTCATAATTGCAATGACAGCTGCGATAGCATTGCGGAAGAAGCTCTTCTGCATAGTGGGCAGGTCTCCTGACATGCGGACAAAAAGTGTCATCAAAGAGAAAAAAAGCGAATCAATAATAACCAGAAGAATCCCCGCCAAATGGGGGTTCTTCTTCATAAATCGAGTAAAAAGCAAAGGCATCCTCCCTGTCCTTTCTGAGGGTATACGGACGAAACACTCCGATTGCATTTTTTCTGTCACATGAAGTATCGCCCTCTTCCGCCTGCCGTTCCTATTTGCCGGCGATTTCCCCCGTCTGATCCTGTCTCTCCCTCTCTCGAACCAGACGCACAAGAACAGGGGACAAAAGCAGGAGGGCAATCAGGTTGGGAATTGCCATAAGACCATTGAAGGTCTCTGCAATATCCCAGAGCATGCCCAGATCCATCGTGGCGCCAACAATGGCAACCAGGGAGTAAAGGACAAGGAAGGGCTTCACCAGTCTGTGGCCGAAAAGGAATTCCACACAGCGGGATCCGTAGAGTCCCCAGCCGATGGTGGTAGAGAAGGCGAAGCAGACCAGGGCAATCATCGTAAAACCGGAAACCCAGCTTCCATAGGTTGTCGTGAACCCCGAAATCGTCAGTTCCGCTCCGGCTGCCTGCCCATAAGATACAGGGACTCCCGAACAGAGAATAATCAGGGCGGTCAGAGTACAGATAACGATGGTATCCATGAAGACCTCAAAAATACCGAAGAGTCCCTGCCCGACAGCGTCATCCGTATCTGCCGTGGAATGGGCAATGGATCCCGTCCCCAATCCGGCCTCATTGGAGAAGATTCCTCTGGAAACTCCCTTCTTAAGAGAGAGAAAGGCAGAGCCAATCAGTCCTCCTGTGACCCCCTGTGGGGTAAATGCCCCGGCAAAGATCATCCGTATGACGCCTGGAACATTCCTCCAATTGAGAACGACGACCCCCAGGCCCAGAACAATGTAGAGCAGAGCCATAAAGGGAACCAGCTTTTCCGTCACCGAACCGATCCTCTTAATACCGCCCAGCAAAACCAGAGCAACCAGGCCCGCAATGATCATCCCAAGCGCCAGATCCAATTTCGGATGGCTGCCGGAGGCCAGAAGGCCGAAACTGTCCAGGAAGCTGTCTACGGAGGCGACAATTGTGTTAACCTGCGTCGCGTTTCCTGTTCCGAAGACTGTCAGAACGCCGAAGGCCGCATAGGCGAAGGCCAGCCAGAGCCAGGATCGGCCAAGTCCATTCTTGATGTAATACATGGGACCACCCACATGCTCTCCCCTGGGATTGGTCTCCCGGAAATGAACGGCCAGGGTCACTTCGGCGAACTTGGTGCACATGCCCAGGAAGGCGGAGCACCACATCCAGAAGACGGCTCCCGGGCCGCCAAGGGCAAGGGCTCCCGCCACACCGGCGATGTTACCGGTTCCGACGGTCCCCGCCAGAGCCGTGCAGACTGCCTGAAAGGGCGACATGGTTCCTTCCCTGGCCTCTGTCTTATCGAAGAGTTTGCCCAGGGTATTGCGCATAGCCGCAGGAAATTTACGGATCTGGATCAGACGTGTCCGGATGGTCAGAAAGATTCCGACGCCAAGAATGGCGATCATGGCTGGCACGCCCCAGATAAAATTACTTACGGCCTGATTGATCTGCTGAATGACTTCTAACATAGAATGCCCCTGTTTCCCACACAAAAATCGTCTCTTACTTTAGCAAATGACAGGGTTCTTAGCAATGAACCCTGTCTATACCGAAAGAAACAGATGAAATAACTGTGCCGACCGCCGAGGACGTCAATCCCCGTTACAGGTCGTCTTCTATCGCAGTGGATTTGGCATAAGCGGTCGATCTGGCCTCAAAGAAGTCCGTCTTAACCTGGTTGGCGTCCGCATAGGCAGATACCCACTTCATATTCTCCGGTTCCTCTTCACAGCCCGGATAAAGCGTTCCCAACCCCAGAGAAGAATAGCGCAGATTTCCCAGATAACGAATATAGTCCTCTACCATCTGCTCATTGAGCCCCTCGATCTCATTGCCGATCACATATTTGCCCCAGGCGATCTCCTGATCCACCCCCTCACGCACCATATCCGCGAACAGATCGATATGAGCCGAATCAAAGAGCTCTGGCTCCTCCTTCTTAAGTTCCAAAAGGATGTTGTGAAAGAGCCAGAGATGGGTGTTCTCATCGCGGTTGATATAACGGATCTCCTGCACAGAACCGGGCATGCGGCCATTTCTTCCTAAATTGTAGAAGAACATGAATCCGGAATAGAAGTAAACGCCCTCCAGAATAAAGTTGGCTGCCAATACACGAAAGAAATGTTCCTTATCCTGATGCTCAATAAAATCGTTGTAAAGATTGCCAATGAACTCATTGCGGCGCAGCAGATGCTCGTCTGTCTTCCACTGGTAAAGAATCTCATTGCGCTCGGTGGGATTACAGATGGTATCCAGCATGTAAGAATAGCTCTGGGAATGAATACACTCCTGGAAGGTCTGGATATTCAGGCACAGGTTCACCTCATTGGCTGTCACAAACTGACTGATATTGGGCAGATTGGCTGACTGCAGAGAATCCAGATAAACCAGAAAGGAGAGAATCTTATCGTAAGCCGTCCGCTCCGCCTTCGGCAGGCGAGGATAGTCAGACTTGTCCTGGTTGAGGTTAATCTCCTCGGGAATCCAGAAATTGTTCATGGCCTGACGATACCAGTCAGAGACCCATTGATACTTCATATTATTAAAATCATTGATGTTCGTTGTATTGAAGTTAATCAGACGACGATTTCTGACCTCAATATCGCCCTCCGGGTTAAAAAGAGGCTTGCGCCTGATCTGATTGCTCTGTTGGGTATTCATACGATTCATATGGATCTCCTGTCTTCTCATCTTCCATTGCTTCTTTTAACACGGGATTCTTCCCTGCATTTTCTAAAGTAGTTCCTTCCCGAGTTTTAGGCCGAACAGGACTCGCACTCTTCCGGATCCAGAGCCTTGGACCGCACATAGTAGACCGTTTTGACTCCCTGCTCCCAGGCCAGGATATAAAGCCCCAGCAGCTGGCTCATCTTGTATTCATTGGTAATCCAGAAATTGACGGATTGCGCCTGATCAATGTGTCTCTGGCGGATGCCTGCGGCACGGACAGACCAGGTCTGATCAATATTGTGCGCCGACTTGTAGTACCAGTAGGTAGCCATGGATAAATCCGGCGCCACGCGGGGCAGAATGGCTCCCTTCTTCTCCTCCAGAAAGAAACGGTTCATAACCGGGTCTAAACCCGCTGTCGTCCCGATCAGGATGGATGTGGAGGATGTGGGCGCAGTGGCCAGAATCCAGGCATTTCTCATTCCCCTGGCCGCCTGCTCCCGCAGGTTATTCCATCGATCTGAATGATAGTCTCGGCGATCGAAATAAATCCCTGTCTGCCACTCGGATCCCTCGAAATAAGAATAGGATCCTCGTTCCTGCGCCAGCCGGGCGGAAGCTTTAATCGCGGCATAGTTGATATCTTCAAAGACTCGATCAACGAAATCCAGATGTTTCTGGCTCTCCCAGGCGATCTTGTGCCTGGCCAGCATGTGGTGATACCCCGACACTCCCAGCCCTACGGCCCGATAGCGCTGATTGGTGACCTTAGCCTCCGGCACCGGATAGAAGTTGAGATCAATCACATTATCCAGGGCGCGAACGACTGTCGAAGTCACCTCCTCAATTTCCGCAGGATCATCCACATTGATATTTCCCAGGCAGAGAGACGCCAGGTTGCAGACCACAAAATCGCCGGGTCTGGTCGTAGTCACAATGATCTCGGAGCCATCTTCCATCACAACCTTCTTAGAGACCTGGTCCGCCGCAGACATGTTCTGTGCAATCTCCGTGCAGAGATTGGAGCAGTAGATCATCCCCTGGTGCTTGTTGGGGTTCATTCGGTTGACCGTGTCACGGTAGAAGGCAAACGGCGTACCGGTCTCCACTGCAGAGCGGAGAATCAGGCGAACCAATTCCTTGAGTGAGATCACGCGTTTGGAAATGGTCGGATCATTGACGCACTCATAATATCTTCTCTCCCACTCCTCTCCGTAAGAGTCCTCCAGGGCATAGCCCCTGGCCAAAAGAATATCGTGGGGATCCATCAGGTACCAGTTCTGGTCCAGGTTCTCCTTGGCCAGGCGCCAGAAGAGGTCCGGATAACAGACAGCAGGGAAGACATCATGCGCTTTCATTCGGTCGTCCCCGTTGTTGGTTTTGAGCTGTAAGAATTCCGGCAGATCCTTGTGCCAGGCATCCAGATAGACGGCCACCGCTCCCTGGCGCATTCCCAGCTGATCGACAGCGACCGCCGTGTCATTGACCACGCGGATCCAGCGGATCACTCCCCCGGAAGCACCTTCAAATCCCCGAATGGATCCGCCGCGCGAACGCACCTTGCCGAAGTACATGCCCATGCCTCCGCCGTACTTGGAGACATCGGCAAATCTGGAAACGGAGTTATAAATACCGTCCAGACTGTCCGGAACCGTGTCGATAAAGCAACTGGAGAGCTGATGATAGGGCTTTCTGGCATTGGACTGGGTGGGGGTTGCCATGGTCACCTGATGCAGAGACATGACGTCATAGAAGCGTCTGACCCAATCCAGTCGGTCATCTCTCTCCTTCATGGCCAGGTGCATGGCAATGCCAAGATACATCTCCTGGGGAGATTCCAGCTTGATTTTCCTGTGATCATGGATCAGATAGCGGGAAATGAGCAGATCCAGGCCCGCATAGGTGAAGAGGTCATTTCTTGACTCGTCCATAAAAGAAGCTATCTGCTCCACATCATCCTCGGAATAACTGGCCAGAATATAATCTCCATAGAGCCCCTGCTCTGTCATATAGACCAGTTTCTCATAGAAGGAAGTAAGTCCAAGAGAAGCTTCTGTCTCCTCCAGCTTACAGCGAAAGGCGAAATAGAGAAGGCGCCCAGCAATCTTCTCCCACTGAGGCTCTTCTTTCGAGGTCAGTTCAGCGGCAGAACGGGTCAGAAGTTCCAGACGCTCTGCCTCAGTCATCTTATCCTTGGACATGGAATCAAATTTAGCGGTCAGGCGGGCCAGATCTGCCTGCGGAAAATCCACCTGGATGCAGCAAATCACCTTCGACAGGCCTTCGGCGGTATTCAAGTCCCTCTGACTGCGACCATCTCCTCCGTTTGCCACCATACCCGTGTGGTCAGGCCTCTTTCTGTCAGCCAGAACAGGATCTTCCCTCACATCTCTCCTGTCACCAACAGCCTGCCTGTCTCCGACAACTTTCAGCAGCTGCTCCCTGACCTGCCGCAGTTCCGTTCTCTTTTCCCGGTAGAGAATATAGTTCTTAGCAACGGTATAGTGGCCGCTTCCCATCAGCGACTGCTCAACTGCATCCTGAATCTGCTCGACAGAGACAGTATCTTTCGCAATAAATTTAGACTCGATATCTCCTAAGATCTCGCGCAGATCCGTCTCAGTAATCTCCTCTTTACTGGCCAAAAAGGCCTTACGCATGGCGGCAAGGATTTTCTCGCCATTGTAAGGCTCCTCCGAATAACTTCTCTTAACAATCGTCTTCATAGGCTCCCCTGTAACAACATCTTGTGTTTCAAAAACCGTGCCTACACAATATATCAGAGTACAAGTCTATGAGCAAGACAAAAACAGGGAACCTGCAGCCGCATTCCATATCTGCGGTGCCAAGGCACACAGAATATGCGGCTGCAGGCTCCCCTTTCAGAGTCCTGATTCTTTCCGTCCTTTCGTCAGGCAGAAGACATTTCCCATTGACGCCCCGGTCCCCGTCAATGCAGGAAGAGGCTTAAGATAAAGATCTCAATGATCGAAGCAATCCCAAGAACCAGCGTTCCTGCTGTCTGGGTCTTATAGCCGCGATCCGGGGACATCTCGCCGAAGTTGGTGACAACCCAGAAGTAAGAGTCATTGGCATGGGAGACGGTCATAGCGCCGGCGCCAATGGCCATCACCACCAGAGTGATCTGCATGGGAGAAGTAAATCCCAGAACGCCCAGAAGGGGCTGCACAATTCCCGCCGTAGTTGTAAGAGCAACCGTAGATGATCCCTGAGCGGTCTTGAAGATCGCCGCCAGAAGGAAGGGGAAGAGAATTCCCATGGCTGAGAAGACGTTTGCATGAGCGGAGATGTACTTCACCATATCGGAGGAGGCAATCACTTTGCCTAAAACACCGCCTGCCGCGGTCACAAAGAGGATGGGGCCGACCGTCTTCAGCGTCTCATTGACCAGGTCGTAGAAGAGATTCACCTTCTTTGTCGTCATCAGCTGGAAGAAAGCAAAGAGAGTTCCAACCGCCAGGGCAATGATAGGTGTTCCAAGGAATTTAATCAGGTTTGCACCAGAACCGGTCCATTTGGCCATGGCCGCAATGGAGGACAGAGCCATGAGGATGATCGGAACAATAATCGGCGCCAGGGCATTGAAGCCGCCGGGCAGCCTGCCATACTCGGCTACCAGCTCCTCATAAGTCTTGGTCATCAGATTGCGGTCCGCCTCATCGTCCGCCTTGACTTTCCTGCCGATCATAACCGCATAAATGTATCCGGCGATCAGGGGCAGAATAGAGCAGATGGCACCCATTCCCATGACCAGGAGCAGGTTATCCCCCACCCCCAGGGTGTTGGCCGCTGCGATCGGACCCGGCGTGGGAGGGATGAAGACATGCGAAATATAGAGTCCGGCAGACAGGCCGAAACTCATGGATACGGAAGAAGACATGGTCCTCTGCACCAGAGCCTTGCGAATAGGATTTAGAATAACGAAGCCTGAATCACAGAAGACAGGAATGGAAACCACCCAGCCCATCAATTCCATAGCCAGCACCGGATGATTCTTGCCAACCAGCTTGATGACCATATCCGCCAGTTTCAGAGCAGCGCCTGTCTTCTCCAAGACCGTTCCAATCAGGGCTCCCAGAATAATGACGATTCCGATCGAGGTAAATGTCCCGGCGAATCCCTGTCCAATGACTGTCGCCAGACCTGCCGTCGTCTTTCCGTCCGCCCCCTTGACATCAACCAGCGGAATTCCGGCAAGCATCCCCAGCACCAGTGAGACCAGCATGATAGCGATAAAAGGATGCAGCTTGAACTTTGAGATCAGCAGAATCATCACAATGATCGCAAGAATAAAGGCAAGAATCAGCGGAAAACCTGTCATAGAAAACACCCCCTTTTCGATGTACGACTACTTCCACTTCAATGGAATTATCCTATCACTTTGTGGATTGTCCTTATAGATTGCAAAATTACGAAAAACGGGGCGCATATTTGTGTATTTTCACAAATTCTCATCTGTTGTTTTCTGTTTTCTCACTTCAATCGTTCTCTCTCAGCAAATAGAACATATACGCACAACACCTCACGCATTCCTTCCCCTCAAGCACCAAAGACCAAATGACTCAGGACAGCCTGCTGCTCCCCTGCGAAACGGATGATTCTTCACAGATCAGTTTCCGATAGGTCAGTTCCAGGAATCCGACATTGAGCGCCGCGAAGACCGTCAGATAAATCGGCATAATCCATATTCCTATCCCATGTTGAAGCAGGCCAAAAACCATGGGCATCACAGTACTCCCCACATAAGCAGACGCCATCTGAAGGCCAATGGAAGCGATCACAATCCACTGGGTTTTCACCGCCCGAATCAGCCTGGGACTAACCAGAGCCGAGATGATTGTCATGAAGGAGATGGTCATGGACACAAAGCCCGCGCAGGACGATGGCACACCGAAATCCAGCTGCATCCTGGGCCAGCCGGAACCCAGAAGAGAATCCGGCAGTCCCAGACTGATAAAGATCAGATAAATGACAGCAAGTAAGAAAGAGCCCATGCCAGCCTCCAGATCCATACGATACAAGCACTCAAATCAACAGGATGGTTTTCGTTGCATGATAGACGAACTGGCAGATGCTTTTCAAGTCAGACGGGCCGGCCCTCTGCAGCGACTTTGTTCCGCCTTTACGGCTGCCTGCCGATATAGGCCAGGATTCCGCCGTCCACATAGAGAATATGTCCATTGATAAAGTCAGATGCAGGAGATGCCAAAAAGATGGCAGGGCCAATCAGATCTTCCGGCGTCCCCCAACGGGCGGCTGGCGTCTTGGCCAGGATAAACCGGTCAAAGGGATGCCGGGAGCCGTCTGCCTGCTTCTCCCGCAGAGGAGCTGTCTGCGGCGTGGCGATGTAGCCTGGTCCTATGCCGTTACACTGAATATTGTACGCCCCGTACTCGGAGGCAATATTTTTCGTCAGCATCTTCAGCCCGCCCTTGGCTGCCGCATAGGCAGAGACCGTCTCTCTTCCCAATTCACTCATCATCGAGCAGATGTTGATGATCTTGCCGCCTCCCTTCTGAATCATGGAAGGGATTACCGCCTTAGACACAATAAAAGGGGCATTGAGATCCACATCAATGACCTGACGAAAATCCTGCGCACGCATCTCAGTCATAGGAATCCGCTTGATGATCCCGGCATTATTGACCAGAATATCAATCTCACCGATCTTCTTCTCAATATCGGCCACCATCGCCTTCACTGCATCCTCATCCGTGACGTCGCAGATATAGCCTGTAGCCTCAATCTCCTCCCGGCGATACGATTCCATCGCCTTCTTCCTGCTCTCTTCGCTGGTGCAGTTAAATACAATCTTGGCTCCGGCAGCAGCGAGTCCCCTTGCGATGGCAAAACCGATCCCGTAGACCGCCCCAGTCACCAGGGCGATCTTACCATCCAGTCGAAAATCCTTCATGTAATCCATGCTTGCTCCTCTCTTATTTGGGAAGACACTCTGTTGCAAATTCAGTCCATACGCTTCCGAACCACACTGGTTCAAGTTAACTTTCAAAGCTGTATTCCTCTGATTCTCGCTCCATCGAACCATATCTCTTCAGAATAATACTGCCTGTCTGAATCATCAGCTGATTAAAGCAAATCCCGATTGGCCACATCATCCATATCATCGAAGTCCTGATTTTCTCCGACCATGGCCCAGATGAAGGTGTAGTTGCGAGATCCAGCGCCGGAGTGAATGGACCAACTGGGACTGATCACCGCCTGCTCATTGCGCATGACAATATGCCTGGTCTCACAGGGCTCTCCCATGAAATGCATGACAAAATTATCCTCATTCATATCAAAGTAGAGATAGACCTCCATCCGGCGGTCATGGGTATGACAGGGCATTGTATTCCAGACAGATCCCGGCTCCAGATGTGTCATTCCCATCTCCAGCTGACAGGACTCCACCTGGCCGGGCAAAATATACTTCGTAATCGTACGCTCATTGGAATCTTCCAGGCTTCCAAGATGCTTCTTATTGTTCTCCTGGATTTCAACATCATAGTTATGACTTGCCCCGACATCCTTTAGAATCCTTCTGGTCGGACAGGTCTTATGCGCCGGACCGCTGGCGAGATAAAATTTTGCCGGATCCTTTGCATCCTTACTGGCAAAACGAATCTCTCTGCTCCCCCTTCCGATATAAAGGCCGTCACGAGAGTTAATCTCATAACAAACGCCATCGACTGTCACACTGCCTGCTCCCCCAATATTGATCAGCCCAAGCTCCCTGCGTTCCAGAAAATAGGCGGCGCGCAATTCCTCCCCTGCCTCCAGTTTCAGCTCCTGCTTCACTGGCATGACTCCTCCGAAGATAATTCTGTCAATATGACTGTAGACTAATTTGATGTCGTCCTCGAAAAAAATCTTCTCAACGAGATACTCTTCTCTCAATCTCTTAGTATCATAATGCTTCTCGTCTCTCGGTGATGATGCTGTTCTTACTTCCATGTTTGCCTCCTTGATCCTTTATTTTCCCCTGTATTTAGTCTTATCTGCAGGCAATTCTCTCTTGCCTGCGGTTGTTTTGCCGCTTTCTCCTCCTGATTTCCCCTGTCCTCAGCAATAATACAGGGCCTCCGCCAGCGCGACAATCACCAGAGACTGTCCATAGGCCATTGGCGCTGTCAAAATGTTCTTGTAATGCTCTTTGTCCATGCCGATACCGGTACCGCCGGAGACATTGAGCACTGTGCCGTCCTGATCAACATTCTCAAGGAGACCCTGAACTGCCCTCTCTGCACAAATCATATAGGAATCATCTAAAATCCCAAGGCGGATGCCCTTGAGGATTCCAGCTGCGATTGCAGCGGAACCGGAAGTCTCCTCGTAACTGGAGGGATCATCAAGAACGGTATGCCACAGACCATCTTCCGCCTGCAACTGCTTCAGCATCTCAGTCTGTGCCCGATATGTGTCAAGAATGATCTTCTTTACACCCGCATTAAGCGGAGTTTGAAAGGCCTCAATATAGTCTAAGATGCCCAGAGTAAACCAACTGTTTCCTCTGCACCAGAAGACTCCCCCGAAGTTATTTCTCTCCCGGAAAGTCCATCCATGATAGAGGAGTCCGCTCCTGGTGTCATAGAGATATTTGATGTGCATGAGCACCTGATGAATCCCCTCATCAATCCAGTCCTGCCGCTGATATTTCTGTCCCATCTTATTGAGAAAGAGAACCGTCATAAAGAGAGTGTCAATCCACATCTCATTTTCATTGAGCCGTACCCCCTGCCGATCCCCGTTGGCACTTGTGACATGTTGAAATCCTCCCTCCATTGTTCTTGGCATACAGGTCATAAGCCAGTCTGCCCAATCCAGAAGGAGTTTCTCATACTCCGGTTTCTTCGACTTTTCATTTACATCCATAAGCGTGAGCAGAGGAGTCGTCGTGTTAATGTTTCGGGAGGGAAGTCCCTCTTTCATATTCACAGAAAACCACTGATCCAGAAAATCCAGGTACTCCTCCGAATTCTCGGCCTTCATGATATTCATTAGTCCATAGAGGCCGACTCCCTGCGGCCAGTCCCACTCTTTTATCCCAAAATCACGCTTAAAATAACCAATCGACTCTCCCGACTCCTTCAGTTCGTCTTCATTCTCCGGCCCATCCAGCCTCATCAATTTTTGAGTAACCAAAGTTAATTTCTTTCTGATTTCTTTCTCATTCATCTTCATAAATCCACCTTGCATTTCAAATGAATACCTGCAACACTGAGTTTGAAAAATTTATTTCCAATTGAGGTGTACAGATGTCAATAAATTCCTCCAATGAAAAGATAACATTCTACGGTGCCATCGATGGCTTAGCAATTGAGCACATGGTTCGTTTCGGCCCACACAACATGAAAGTGAAGCATTTTCATCCAGAATATGAAATCTTTTATATCCTCGAGGGTCGGCGCGTCTTCTTCTTTGATAACCGCGTCTTCACTGCCACAAAGGGAGACCTTATAATCATTGATTCCAACTTAATTCACATGACCCGCTCTACCGACAGCAGTGATTTGGGACATAACCGCATTATTCTCTACTTCACCCCAGACAAGATTCATGAATTCGAAGAGAAATACCCTGCTTTGCGAATCTCCTATTTTCTCCACAATCATTATGGCCTCTATCATCTGAATGAGGAAGACGCGCGTCACTTCATGGATTTTTACTATCTCTTTAAGACTGAATTCCAAACAAAACGACCGAACTACACTCTAGCTATCGAATTGGCTTCCGTCTCTCTCTTCATCCACTTTCTGCGTGATCTTAAGAAGAATGATGCAAAATCTTCTGCAATTACTTCTGACTCCCGACACCAACAGGTCTATTATCTGGCAGACTACCTGTCAGAACACTACATGGAGAATATCTCTCTGAACCAGCTGGCCAACCGTTTTTTCCTCAGTAAATATTATCTCTGCCGAAGTTTCCGGGAAATAACCGGATATAATATACGAGAGTATATCAATATTCTTCGCGTCCGCCATGCTCAGAGCATGCTGGAGGACAATCAGTATTCTGTCTCTGAAATTGCTGAAAAAATTGGCTATCACTCGACCACAAATTTTGAGCGCAATTTCAAATCCTACATGAATATGTCTCCCCTGCAATATCGAAAACACAGAAATGTCTATGTATCAGGCGTCATGCCGGTTATCGATCATTTGGAATAAATCAACGGCTCTTCCAGCCCAGTATTTCTCTAGGCAAACCCGTCTACAAGAAAGGCTCTCCTATCATCTTCACACCTTTCTGTCAGAGCAAGCCTGCCGCCCTGGGCAGCCACTCCGAGATTACCGGAAATAGAGTAACCAGAAGCAAAGCCACAACCATAGCGATAAAATAAGGTATCAAATGTCTGATCACCTTCTCAACCTTGAGCTTAGCGACGGATGATCCAACAAAGAGCACACTTCCAACAGGAGGCGTTACTGTGCCAATCGCCAGGTTCATTACAATCATAACACCAAACTGAATGGCATCCATACCAACTGCTTTCACAACCGGGAGAAAAATTGGAGTAAAGATCATCAATGCGGGTGCCATATCCATAAAGGTTCCCACGATCAGAAGAATGATATTGATAATCAAAAGAATCACAATTTTATTGTGTGACAAAGACAGGAGCAAACTACTGATCGCCTGAGGCAGACCGGTGAAGGAAAGAACGAAAGACAGAACCTGAGATGCACCAATGATCAGCATGACTATCGTCGTCATCGTTCCTGCTTCTACCAGGACTTTGCCCATCTCCTGAATCCTGATGCTCTTGTATACGAAGCAGGCCAGAATAAAAGCGTAGATAACAGCGATTCCAGAAGCCTCTGTCGGAGAGAAAATCCCGGACAGAATTCCTCCGATCACGATCACAATCAAAAACAGAGAGGGAATCGCCTTCCACACAGTTACAGCCACTTCTTTACCGGTAAGTTTCTCTCTTCGATTCACAACATACCCGTGCCTGGCTGAATAGGCAAAAGCAACAACTGCGCAGAGAGCAGCCCAGAGAAGACCCGGAATCCATCCCGCCATCAGAAGAGCTGCAACAGAGGTTCCTCCAGCCGCTGCTGAATATACGATAAAGGCGTTGGTTGGAGGAATCAACTGACCAACCGGTGCCGTTGCGACATTGGTCGCCGCAGCAAAACCTTCATCGTATCCCTGTTCTTTTTCCAGAGGATGAATAACACCTCCGATCGCTGTTGCTGCCGCAATCCCGGATCCCGAAAGAGATCCAAAGATAGCATTTCCTGCAATGTTAGTCAGGGCCAGCGATCCCGGAACCTTTCCCAAAAAAAGTAGGGCCAGATCAATAATTCGTCTCGCAATTCCTCCATTACTCATCAGTGTACCGGCCAGGATAAAGAAGGGAACTGCCAGCAGAGAAAAAGAATCAATGCCTGTCGCCAGCTTCTGCGCGGAAATAAACATTCCGAACTGTGGATTCAGGAACATAATAATAGTCAGCAAACCGGATGCGATAATACTGAATGAGATTGGGACCTTCATAAACAGAAGGAAGAAAAATACGACTAACAATACAATCGCTGCCTGTGCTTCCATTATTTCACCTCCTTTTTGAGGCTCTTCTCATAGCAGATGACCTGAATGACCTTGATGATCCTGGGAATGGTATAAAAAACCATGAGCAGGCCACAGATCGGAATACCCAAATAGTAAAACTCCATAGGCATGTGCAGAGCCGCGGAAATCTGTCCGCGAGCATTCAACGCCACCATGCTCCCTCCACCGATCATGACTGTAAGACTCAAGACCAGAATGACGATCTCTATAAAGAGCTGATCTCTCATTTGCCCCAGTCTTGAGAACATATTCACTAAAAACTCAATCGCAATATGCTGATCCTTGCCATAGGCGTAGGGTACCCCCAGCATAGTCAGCCAAATCAGAGCGTATCTCATGAATTCTTCCGTCCAATTTGCCGCATGCCCGAGGACAAAGCGGGTGAAAATCTGCCAAAAATTTGCTCCCACCATAGCAACCACCAGGATGACAATGATGCATTCAATCACATGATCGACAATATTTTTTGCTTTTTTCATTTCTCTGCCCCCTGACTGCTTGCCCCGGCATAGGATTCAATATCATCATAGAGCGCCTGATACTCCGCCCCTCGATCAATATATTTCTGATGGATCGGCTGAACCGCTCGAATCAGTTCTGACTTATCAATCTCCTTGTATACGGTAACTCCATGCTGTCTGGCCTGGTCCATCGCCTCATCCATCATCCTGTTGTAAGCGGACTTGAAATTATCATTTGTCTTCTCCAGGGCGTTCGTCAGCTGTTCCCTTTGTTCATCCGTCAAACTGTTCCACTTTTTCGTGGAAATAATAAAAATATCAGGAGAATACTGATGCTCTGTATAGGTATAAGAAGATACCAGGTCCTCATGACCATCAACAGTTAACGCCAATTCCGTATTCTCCGCTCCATCAACAATTCCCTGCTGCAATGCGGAATATGTCTCAGATGCGGCCATGGGTACCGGTGTGCCACCCAGCGCCGTGATCATACTCATAGAAGTAGAACTTACCATAGAACGGATTTTCTTACCTGCGAGGACAGAGGGACTGTCTACTTTCACATTCTCCTTGAGATAGAAATTTCGTGACCCATTGGCATAATAGCCAATGGCAATAAATCCCTTATTTGCCGTAGCGCGAAAGAGGTCTTTGACTGCCTGACTCTTCTCCATGGACTTATAGTAGTGTTCCTGACCCTTAAAGAGATATGGAATTGCAAAAATAGAATAGCGGCTGTCGAACTGTCCCAAAGTGTTAGAACTCACCTTGGCCATATCTAAAATTCCGGCTTGAACCATTTCGACTTCACTGGTTTCTGATCCCAGCTGTCCGCTTGGATAAATTTTGACTGACATCTTTTCCCCAGATTCCTGCCTGGTGAACTCATCAAATTTTGCGATGGTGTTGGCAATCTCCGTCCCCCCCTGTTGATTATGTCCCAGGCGGATCTGAATCGTATTGCTGGCATTCGCCCGCTTGACCCGAATAAACGTCAATGCAGCCAGCACCAGGGCAGCCGCTGTCAGTAGCGCACCCAGGCGCTTGAGATTTTTTTTCATTTTCCCTCCTCATTTACACTGCCGATGATGATTTCTGCCAAGACGTCTTGATTAAATAGCTTTGATGAGACTATGCTACCATCCCGAAGATGGAAAATCCCCCTATCAATTGCATTTATTCCTCTATTTTCAACTTTAATTGCTCTCCGCTTAGAGTCTTATTACCAGACTCGATTGGCAAATTCTATAAGCGTGCTACTAGAAAAGGGGGCGAATTCCCGCAAGAACCCGCCCCCACATCTGGCATATAACCCATCTATTCCTGTCTGCAGACCCCCGCAAATCCTTCTTCCCGCGTAAAGCAGAAATAAGAATATCCTGGACACCATTCAAGCGAAGATCGACTGCATTGCTGACAGATCCCGTCTGTCATTGGTCGGCAGCATCTCTTCCCTGAGAAGAGGAATCTCCCTGTCCTGCACCCGGTACCAGTCTGCGATCGACTGATAATCAATGACTCCCTGTCCTATAGGGCAGCCCTGATATTGACCCTTTTCATCTAATACGAAGTCTTTCATGTGTATGGCTTCCACACAGGGACCGACTAGATCCAGCCAGGTCTTCCAATACTGTTTCTGATCCGTTGTGTCCGGAAATTCCAACAGGTTCGAGGCATCAAAAATAATCTTCAGATGCTCCGGATCCCGTATGGTATCCAGCACTTCCTTAACAGTGTCGATATCTTCCAGAGGATGCCAATAGACCGGCTCAATTGCCGCCTTCACACCATAGCGGTCTGCCACCTCTATAATTTGTCTGATACTCTCCAGCATATAGGGTTTCCAGATTCTTTTTGTCTCTGTGTCTAACCGTGGATAGGCAGTTTCACTACCTACAAGCTTTGCCCCGAGTACCTGATTCCACTCAAGGCACTGACAGAATGTTTTTACCGCTTGTACCCGAATCTCTTCATTCGGATTCCCAAGGTCCATATAACAGCCGAAGACAGAGATTTCCACTCCCGCCGTCTCGAATTCCCAACGGATTCTCTCCAGCAGAGACAGGTTGATATCATCATACGTATCTATCTCTAAAAAAGCCTTCGGAAGAGCCAACTGGCAACAGTTATACCCCCTTTCCCTCAAGAGCTGCGCCATGTCATGGATCGTATGTTTTCGGTAATCGTGGGCTCGAACGCCAAGTTTCATTTCTATTTCCCTCGTCTTTCGTCAAATACAATTCCCATGTTGCTCATCCATCGGCCTCTGAATTTTTGGTAATTTAAGACCATCCACCTTTTCTACTGCACAATCTCTCCGTCCTCATCCCAGAGATCATGCCAGTCTCTGGCGCCAGGCCACAAGAATACCTGCCCCTTGACCAGACGATTGTTCGCCTCCAGTGTCTTGATCTTGTCCATCTCTTCCTCTGTCAGAGGATCCCCGTCAATCGTACTGGAGAGGTTACTGATATATTCAGCCTCATGCACAGAGAAGGGAATTGGGATCGCCCCCCGCTGTACTGCCCACTTCAGGCAGATCAGAGCCGGATGGCACTTATGGGCCGCTGCGATCTCCTGCATAACGGGGGTCTTCATATCGGCGACATCGCCAGGTTCTATATCCCGCTCCGGTCTCTGGGGCGAACCAAGCGGCATGAAGCCAACCGGCTGAATTCCATGTCCTCTTAAATAATTGAATATCTCTTCCTGCTGAAAACAGGGATGCTCCTCAAACTCGCACATGGCCGGTCTGATACGGCAGAGAGGCAGAGCAGCTTCCAACTTCGGAATGGTCATGCTGGACATGCCGATCCCCCTGGTCAGACCCATATCCACCAGGCGCTCCATCTGCCTCCAGGTCTTCATAAAACGCTCTACGCTAAAAGGTCTGGAATCAGGATTGCGGCTATCCACGCCGCAGTGCGGTGCGTGGTAGTTGGAGAAGGGCCAGTGAAGGAAGTACATGTCCGCATAATCAAGCTTTAAGTCTTTCAGACTCTTTGCCATAGCAATCAGGATGTCACCGTCTCCGTGCATATCATTCCAGGCCTTTGTCATAATGAAGAGATCTTCTCTCCTGCAGATACCATCAAAAAAAGCCTGCTGGAAGACATCGCCGATCATGTCTTCATTGCCGTAGCAGGCGGCGCAGTCAAACATACGGTAGCCGGCCTTGATCGCCCCATACACCGCCTCCGATACCTGCTCTGAGCCAAAGCGGTCTGAGCCGAAGGTCCCCATTCCAATGCAGGGCACCTCCTGGCCATTGTTCAGCATAATTTTTGGAATGTTGTCTGGATGAATTGTCTGCATGATAAATCCTCCCGTTTATTTGATGTATAAATCCATCATGTATATCCTGTCATTGCATATTTCTATCCTGGACACAGTTCAGATCTCCTCGATCTCAACCAATGGATAAATGCGCTCCATATCCTCTTTCACAAAGAACCCAGTCTCCTCACGAAGGGCTGCAGCAGTGGAAATGGCACTGGCCCGTCTCAACATCTCCCTTACAGAGAGTCCCCCGCCAAGACCAAGGGCAAAACCAGCAATCATAGAATCCCCGCATCCCACAGTATTGACCGCATTGACCTTGGGCACTCTGACCCTGTAACTTCCTTCATCACTGACCGCCAGGGCTCCGTCGCCGCCAAGAGATACTACGACGATCTTCACACCTTTTGCATGCAGCTCACCCGCCGCATGCAGAATATCTTTGAAATGATCGCATCTCCTGCCGGTAAGCATACGTATCTCATCCATGTTGGGCTTGACCATGGTCGGCCTCGCCTCAATCCCCATCTCCAGGAGTTCTCCGCTGGTGTCTAAAATCACGCTTTTCCCGGCATCCTTACAGATCCTGATCAAAACCTGATAAGCCGAGCCGTCCAACCCCCTGGGTACGCTGCCGGACAGGGTCACCACATCCGCTTTTTGCAGCAACGCAGTGAATTTTCCCAGAAATGCCCTAAAGTCTCCATCACCTATGGTAAACCCGGGTTCCAGATATTCTGTCTGAACATGGTTCACACTGTCCCATATATTGATGCAGGAACGACTCTCCTCCGCCATATGGTAAAAGGCTGGTGTGATCCCCAGAGGCCGCAGAGCCTCCTCAATATAACTGCCGGCATGGCCGCCAATAAAACCGGTAGCCACAACTTTGGCGCCCAGAATGGCAGCAGGTTTTGATACATTCAACCCCTTGCCGCCGGGACAGCAGCTGCATTTCCTCACACGGTTGACCTCGCCCATTTTGGCGTTTTCAACCACATACCGCTTGTCAATGGCGGCATTCAATGTCACTGTCAATATCATCCCTACGCCTCGCTGTCGATGAGGATCTTCCCCTTCACCGCTCCCGGCCTCCTGTAGAGTTCAAAGGCCTCGTCAATCTTGCTAAGAGGAATGGTCCGAAAGACAAATGAGTCGTCCAGCTTCAAGTCCCCGCTGGCAAAATAGCGGGCTACCAGTTCCCACTCATGTCCCGGGAAAGGGGCACTGTAAG
The DNA here is from genome assembly GCA_027682585.1 of Lachnospiraceae bacterium AF51-6-b8A. GTDB lineage: Bacteria > Bacillota > Clostridia > Lachnospirales > Lachnospiraceae > Shuttleworthia. The sequence continues at coordinate 434,245 of JAQCZH010000002.1, forward strand.
ACATCCAGGAGCCGGTCAGGCGAAATTCCTTGCGGTTGAGGTTCTCCCACTCCCGCACAGAGAAACTGAGTTCTCTGGTAGGCGTACCGATAAAGCAAAGCTCGGCCTTATTCGCCGCCAGCTCAAATGCCATCTTCATTGTGACGGTATTGCCTGCCGTCTCAAACACGTAGTCGAATCCCCGGCCGCCCGTCATGGCTTTTGCCTCTTCCATGAATCCTTCCCGCAAGGTATTGATCCCCGCAGAGGCTCCCAGGCGCATTCCCAGCTCCAATCTCTCGTCCACGACGTCAAAGACAACCACCTGCCTGGCACCGAAGATTCCGGCCCACTGCAAAGTCATCATACCGACGGTTCCTCCGCCCAAAACAGCAACGGTTCTCCCTCCAACATAATTCGTCCTCTCCAAACCGTGCAGAGCCACGGTAGCAGGCTCGAAAAACGCTCCCTGTCGGAAGGAAACCGCATCATCAAATCTGACGACATTTGCCTGCGGCAGACAGACATACTCCGCAAAACTTCCAAAAGAATGTGAGCCAACGAAATCATAGTTCTTGCAGAGAGAATAGTTTCCCCTCTGACAATCCTCACACTTCATGCATGGAATGAGAGGGATCCCTGCGACACGGTCACCCGTTTTTACCCTTGTCACTCCTTTTCCGACTGCCTCTACGGTTCCTGAGAATTCGTGGCCGAGGACAATCGGATAAAAATGCGCCGCGTCGGCATTGACACGAGGAAGATCTGACCCGCAGATCCCCGTGTATTTGACCTTGACCAGAACCTGGTCTTCCCCGGGCACCGGTTTCTCGATGTCCTCATAGCGAATATCACACCTGGCATGTACAACTCCGGCCTTCATTGTCTTCACTGTCACCTGTCACTTCCCTCTCTCATCACATCCTTGAGCTGCTCATACAAGGACCGATAGATCCTGTAATTTCCATCATAGACAGCTCTATTGTCTGAATTGGGCACGTGTCTTCTTCTGACCTCAACCGTCTGCCCTATCGCCTGATCAAAATTCTCATACAAACCAATCCCGACTCCTGCCAGAAGAGCTGCTCCCAGCGTTGTGGCCGTATCCGATGCGGGTACCTCAATGGGCTTGCCCGTGATATCGGACTTGATCTGGGTCCAGAGCAAAGAGTTGGCACTACCGCCCATAGCGCGAAGAATTTCTGTCTCTGCCCCCATAGACTCCGCTACATCGAGATTATGCTTTAAGGCATAGGCGACTCCTTCCATGGCCGCGCGAATCAGGTGCCCCTTGGTCTTGGAGAAATCCAATCCATAGAAGACGCCCCTGGCAGCAGGATCCCAAATCGGAGATCGTTCGCCAGCCATATAAGGAAGGAAGATCAGGCCCTCGCTTCCCGCCGGTACGGCAGCGGCTGCCTCATTAAAGAGATCCAGTGCACTCCTCTTCTGCTCTTCGGCAAGCATTCGCTCATAGGCGCCAAACTCTTTCTCCAGCCAGCGCATCACGCCGCCTCCGCCTGTGGTCCCCCCCTGTAAAAGCCAGCGATCTGGCACAACATGATAACCGAGAATCAGCCTTGCATCCCCTCTGGGCCTGTCAGTACAGATGCTCATTCCTCCAGCCTGACCTCCCTGCTCCTGCGTCTGACCCGGGCGCAAAACGCCTGTTCCAAGTGCCCCACAGGCAGCGTCCAGGCCACCGGCCACCACCGGAATTCCCTGGCAGAGTCCGCACGCGCCGGCCGCTTCGGCCGTCACCCTGCCAACAATGGCGTGGCAGGGATAAATGTCCGGCAGCATGTCGACAGAAATGCCCAATACCCCGGCCATATCAGCATCCCAACTCCCCCTGGTCATGTCAAAGCAATGCAGTCCATAGCCCTGCGACAGGTCCTGTGACAGAAGTCCGGTCAGCCGATATACGATATAGCTGTTGGACTGTATAAACCAGCGGATTTTTTCATACAGTTCAGGTCTCTTCCTCTGATACCAGAGAATCTTGGGCGTGGTATAGGAGGGCTGAAGGGGATTCCCGCACAGACTTAAGATTCTGTCTGCCCCGATTCTCGTCTTCATCTCCCGACAGATTTCAGATGCCCTCGTGTCCATCCAGATCGGTGTCCTGCACAGAACCTGCCCGGCATGATCCAGGGCAATTGCCGACCAGCTCTGGCCGGCAACACCGATACCTGCAATCTCCTGCGGACCTATATAGCCCTCCTCTAAAGCCTCCGGAAGTGTCTGGCAGACAGCATTCCACCACTCCTCCGGATCCTGTTCTGCCCAACCGGGATGGGGGTAATAGACCCTGTAGCCTCCGGTTCTGGAAGCCATCAGACGCCCCTTCTGATCAAAGACTGCAATCTTGCAGGCACTGGTCCCGATATCAATCCCCAACAAATATGTCCCCATACGACCCCCTCACAGATTTCCGATCCGGCAATCCTCTCTCTGATTCCCGAAATTTCCTGTCCAACAAGCCTTCCTCATATCCTCAGAATTCCTGTCCAACAAGCCCCGTCAGACCACACAGCCTTCTTTCCCTTTTCCATTTAGCTGACGGACTTCCCCTCAATATAGTCCGTCGGCAGTACGACTGTCTGCGTCGGTGTCTGCCTGTCCCCCGACAGACGGAGCAAGAGCAGGCCTACTGCCTCTCTTGCAATCTGCCTGGTTGGCTGGGTGATGATACTAAGACGCGGCGCGCTTGCCTTGGCAAATTCCAGATTATCGAAGCCGATTATGGACATGTCCCTGGGAATCCGAACTCCAGATTCATTGATTTCTATCATAGCTCCGACTGTCATCTCATAATTGGCGACAAGTGCCGCTGTAATCTCGGGCTCTTCTTCCCGAAGCTTCCGCATAGCCTTAGCTCCGCCCTGAATTGTGTAATCCCCGCAGACGACCATAGAATCCGAGACCTCCAATCCGGCATCGGCCATAGCCATCTGAAATCCCCGCTTTCTGGCAGCAGCAGTATAGATGTCCTGCGGCCCTGTGATCAGTCCGATTTTCGTGTGTCCGGATGACCGAAAGCGCTCCACCGCTTTTCCTGCCGCATCTTCATTATTCACAAGCACACAGTCTGCATCCAGATCTTTGATCTTTCGGTCAAGAACCACCACAGGCCGCTTGCGGCGCAGAAATTTCTCCAGACTTCTCCCATCCTCCCCCGTCGGCATGATCATGAGCCCATCCACTCGCCGGTGAAGCAGAAAATCAATGGCCTCTTCCTCTCTCCTGGTATCTGTGCGGCAGTCGCACAAGATGGTTGCATAGCCCTTCTGCCGCAGGATATCTTCTGCCTCTGAGATGATCTCGGCACAGAACACATTATTCAGCTCCGGAATCAGAATTCCGATCGTCCTGGTTTGGTTCGTCTTCAGTCCTCTAGCTGTCTCATTTACCTCAAAGTGCAGCTTCTCAATCGCCGTCTCAATCTTAACCCGGTTCTTCTCCCGAACACTTTTCCCATTCAAATAAGAGGATATGGTCGCCAGCCCCAACCCCGTCTCCCGGGCAATATCCTTAATGGTTGCTCCCATAGATACTCCTTCCTGCTGTATCTCTGCGACCTCTTCCGATGACCATTCAGACAAATGCTTTCCTGTCGCACCCGCACATTTTCATTCGTACAAGCACCTGTTCCCTGACCGCCTCCATGGCAGCCAGCCCCAATTTCTTAGGATCATAGATCTTCGGATCCTCTGCCAGTATCCGCTTCACCGCATCGGTGTAGGCCACACGAAGTTCTGTGGCGAAGTTCACCTTGCACATTCCCTTAGCCACGCACTCTTTGACATCCGCTTCACTGAGACCGGAGGCACCGTGGAGAACCAGAGGCGCCTCCACCTTAGCGGCGATCTCCGCCACTCTGTCCTTATCCAGCACCGGTTCTCCCACGTAAAATCCATGCGCAGTCCCGATGGCCACTGCCAGAGATGAAATGTTCGTCAGCTCCTCAAATTGCCTGGCCTGATCCGGATCTGTATTTTGATCCACATCTGCACTCAGACCGTCCTCCTTGCCACCAACCCTGCCGAGCTCAGCCTCCACTGGAATCCCCACTGCCTGCGCCGCATCGACCACACGCCGGGTCAAAGCGGTATTTTCATCAAAGGAAAGCTTCGAGCCATCAATCATAACAGATGTATATCCCGCCTTGATGGCCTGTATCGCAAGCGCAAAGCTGTTCCCATGATCCAGATGAAGACAGACCGGGATTCTTGTCTTAACCGCTTCTTCCTTCACCATAGCGGCGAACGTCTCCAGCGAACCATAGCGGACAGTAGACGGCGTCGTCTGCAGCATCACCGGTGCCTGCAGCTGCTCAGCCGCAGTGATAACCGCCTTGACCATCTCCATATTCTCCACATTGAAGGCTCCCACCGCGTAGTGTCCCTTCTTGGCATCCGCAAGCATCCTGTCTGAAGTGACAAATGGCATTTTCTACCCCCCTCTGCACAAAAATACGCTTCTAAATTGATTCCCCAATCTCTGATATTCTCAAAATCCGAAACGTTTCGGTTTTTGCTTGCTTTAATCATAAAATACAAGAGATAACTTTACAAGTGCTTTGGACAATATATTTTCTTCCGCAAAAGTTGCCTGCTCTCGGAATCCGCCCCAATGTCTCCTGTCATCATAAACAAAAAATTCCGGCCAATCTGTATTCTGATTACGGATTGGCCGGTCTGCAAAATATGTAATTATGAGTTTCCCCGATAAACCGCAGAAATCACATTTCTGCCCAGAACTTATGCGTCGTCTTGCAGATATCGAATATTAGAAAATACGCACCCGATAATCCCACGATCTCTGCTCAGTCCAGATGAAAGAGCGGTCTGAGTTCTTCCGTTACCGGGCTCTTGTCCGGATTGGTCTCCATAATATCTGCCATGAAGTCCCACCACTTACGGTTGATCGCGGTATCTGCCCCCTGACTCCAGAGTTCCTCATCCTCAATCTCAATATAGCCAAAGAGGGTCAGGGTCTTCGGATCAAGAAAAATCGAGTAGTTCTTACCCCCGTGCTCATGAATCATGTCAACCATCTTTGGCCAGAGTTCCCTGTGACGGCGCTCATACTCCCTCTCCTGCCCGGGGAACAATTTCATCTTAAATCCCTTGACCATTTAGTACACACTCTTCCACTCATTGATATTGCTCGGGTCAAACTTGAAGGGCGCGCCCAGGATAATCTCGGTGCCGCCGTCAGAAGCCTTAACAACCTTATAGTCGCCCAGGTCACACTGGAAGGTATCCCCCTCATTTCCCTTAATGCTTCCCGTCACAAGAGCTGCGGACGTGTAGGCTCCCAGGGCACCTAAGTCAATGGGATTCCAGAGGAACATATAGGGGCAGGAGTGCGCATCGTCACTGCCGATGTAAGCTGCCATCTCAGAGGGAAGGCCCAGTCCGGTCAGCTTAACAGAGGACTTCTTGTCCTGCAGAACCTTGGCGGCGGCAGAAATACCCACTGTCGTTGGGGAACAAATCACCTTGAGCTTGGGGTACTTCTGCAGGAGAGCCTGGGTCTGGTCTGTGGACTTCTGCGCCTCATCATCTCCATAGGCCACCTCTACCAGTTCCAGCTTGGAGTACTTGCTGTCCTTCTCCATGTAGGACTTCATGGAACTGATCCAGGCATTCTGGTTGGTCGCCTGTGAAGAGGCGGACAGAATAGCGAATTGGCCCTCTCCGCCGGTGATGTCATAGACCGCCTGAATCAATGCCGATCCGATCTCATCGGTACCTGCCTGATTGACATGGACGGCGCGGCTTGAAGCCGCAACCGCAGAGTCTACAGAGCAGACTTTGATACCCGCGTCCTTCGCCTCCTGCAGGGCAGCTGCCAGAGCATTCTCATCGTTGGCCGCCACGCAGATGGAGTCCACCTTCTGGGAGATCAGAGACTGGATTACTGTGATCTGTGCATCTGCCGTGGCTGACTCCGGATACTGCACCACAGCTTTGCCGCCCAGCTTCTTGACGGCATTCTGGAAGCCCTCCGCCTCCTTCTCATTGAAGGGGTTGCCGGCGCTCTTGGGGACAAGAGCAAAGGTCTTGCCGGAAGCGCTCTCCGTCTTGGTCTCGCCGCCTGACTTGCCTGCTTCTTCCTTCTTGCCTCCACTTCCGCCGCAGGCTGTAAACAATCCCACCGCCATAGTCACACATAACAGCAAACTCAATACTTTCTTTTTCATGGTTTTCCTCCTTTTGTCAACCCCATGAGTTCTATTCTATGAGTCCCTTGGGACACTCATATTCATCTTCCCGGACCTGTTTCGAAATTGACATCCTGATCCAGCTCTGACGTCTTTCGGAATTGATATAGTTCTTATACCTTATCGGGTCTTTTCCTTCTATCTCTCTATGTTATGCCCTCTTCTTTGCCTTGAATCCTCCGGAGATATTGGGGATCAGGACAGATACAATCAGAAGAATGCCAATGATGATCAGGATCACCTGCGAATTCAGATTCTTCTGTCCCAGGCCGACCCGCAGGCAGAGAATGGTAAAGGCAGCAATAAATGCGCCTAGAATCTTCCCCTTTCCTCCCGTGGTCGAAACACCACCAAATACAGCCATGGCGATGGCATCCATCTCGAAGCCCTTGCCGGTCGTCGTATTAGCCCCATAGGTTGCCGCTGTCAGAAAGAGAGCCGCCAGCCCGGAGAAAAATCCCATCAGGGCATAGGCGATGAAAATGGTTCGCTTCACCTTGATTCCTGAGTAGAAAGAAGTTCTGGCATTGCTTCCGATGGCATAGAGCTTACGCCCGTAGGTCATCTTCGACGCGACCACAATAAAGATAATCCCCGCGATCACAACCAGAAAGAAACTGATGGGAAAGGGACCGATCTTGGTGGAAAGAGTCTTAAATCCCCGGAAATCCTTGATCGAGACCGATCCTCCCTCACCCAACATCAGCTCCGCCGCACCCCGGTATATGATCTGTGTTCCCAGGGTGATAATCATAGTCGGCAGTTCTCTGAACTCCACGGCCAGCAGTCCATTGACGGCTCCGCAGACCAGACCCACAAGAAGAGTCAAAAGGAAAACGCCGATGAACGGAATCTTTAAGTTGGATGCCATGCCGGCCGTCGTCGCGCACAGGCAGACAATTGAGCCAACCGATATATCAATCTCTCCCAGAAGCAGAATAAAGGCCATGGGGAAGAGAAGAAAGATCTCCGCCAGATACTTGGGGCTCTCCCGCAGAAGATTGGTTGCATTGTATACAGGAGAAATGCCGACACAGATGATATTGACAAACACGAGCAGAAGGACGAGCATGGATTCCCAGCTCAGCAGTCTGCCTGCCAGCGACTTATTTTCTGTTGCCGCAATCGTTCTTCCAGATTTTCCTGCCATAATATCCCCCCTTAAATCTCTCTCTTTTCCAGCGTTGACCTCATCATAAGCCGCTGGGTGATGACATTGGCGACGATCACCGCAACGATCAGAATTCCTTTAATGGTATTCTGAGCCAAAGCCCCGATCCCAATCAAAGGCAGGGCCTTGGAAATGACCGCCAGAATCAAGGCTCCGAGAAGGGCACCCGCTACACTGCCTCTTCCGCCGCTCATGCTGACCCCGCCAATGACGCAGGCAGCGATGACATCCATCTCCCTGCCGTACTGCATATTGGGCTGGGCCGAGGCATAAACCGATGTGGACAGGGCCCCGGAGAGACCCGCCAGCGTACCCATCAGGGTATAGACCGCAATCTTAACCCCGTGAACATTAATTCCGGAAATGCCTGCTGCCTCCTCGTTGGAACCGACAGCATAGATATTGCGGCCGAACTTAGTCCACTTCAAGATCACAAAGAAGAGGATGTAGCAGATCAGCGTGACAAGGATGACATTGTTGATCCCCAGACTGCCTGTCAAAGCAAAGTTCTTGAAATCTCCCAGTGCATCTGCCCCGGCCCACTGGTCATTGGCCACCAGATAGGCCAGGCCCCGGTAAATATACATGGCGCCCATGGTACAGATAATGGGAGCCACCCTGCCATAGGAAATGATCAGTCCGACCGCCAGACCGCAGGCCGCTCCCATGCCAATGGCAATGAGAAAGCCCAGGAAGGTGCTTGTAATCAGACCGGTCTTAAAGAGCATGCCCACCGTCATGCCCGCAAATCCCAGGGTTGAGGCGACGGAAATATCGATGCCCCCGATCAGGAGTACCATCAGCATCCCCAGAGAGAGGATCATTGTCACGGAATTGTTCTTGAGAATCTCCGTGATATTCTGCACAGACAGAAACCCCGGGGATTTCACGGATACCATCCCGATCAGGACAAGCAGAATCAGCAGGAGAGATATCTCGCGTGATCCGCTGATTTTCTTCAGAAATGACTTCTTCTCCATTACGCTTCTCTCCCCCCTGACTCCTTCTCCATGGCAAGTTCCAGGATCTTCTCTTGACTCGCCTGATCAGCGGGAAGCTCTCCTGTGATTCTTCCCTTGCACATAACATAAATCCGATCGCACATTCCCAGGATTTCAGGCATTTCCGAGGAAATCATAATAATGGCATAGCCCTGTTTTGCCAGCCTGCTCATAATGCCATAGATCTCCGCCTTGGCGCCCACATCGACGCCCTTCGTGGGCTCATCCATAATGACCACCTTCATATTGTCCTGAGCCAGAGCTTTGGCGACGACCACTTTCTGCTGGTTTCCGCCTGAGAGGGTCGACGCCGCATCGAAAATACTGACCGCCTTGGTATCAACTCCCTCCAGAATCTCCTTGGCCAGCGTCTGTTCCCGCTTCTCATCCGTGAAGCCTCTCCTGGAAAGGCGATCATAGATGGGAAGGGTGACATTGCGTCCCAGCCCCCAGCTCATAATCAGTCCTGTCTTCTGCCGATCTTCCGGCAGAAGAACCAGGCCCAAATTCTTGGAATCCGTGGGATTCTTGATATGAACCTCCCTGCCCTCGACAAAGACCCGGCCCTCTGTGTGCCTGGTAATCCCGCAGATTGCCTCGACCAGCTCCGTCCGGCCTGCGCCAACCAGTCCGGTCAATCCGACAATCTCTCCAGCTCTGACATGGAAGCTGATATCCTTGAAATAACCGACTCTGGAGAAATTCTCAACCCGCAGCATATCCGCGCCGCATTCCACTTTCTCCTTGGGATACATATCGCTGATCTCGCGGCCGACCATATGCTTGATCAGCTGTGCATTGGTAATCTCATCTACCTGGTATGTGCCGATGTACTGGCTGTCGCGGAAAACTGTAACCCTGGAAGCCAATCGGTACATATCTTCAAATCGATGGGAAATAAAGATAATTGAGACGCCGTCATCCCTTAATTTCTCTACAATCTTATAGAGTTTCTCGGACTCATTGGCTGTCAGAGCCGCTGTGGGCTCATCCAAAATTACAATCTTGGCATGTGTGGATACTGCCTTGGCGATCTCAACCATCTGCTGCTGGGCAACAGAGAGGGTTCCCATCTCCGCCGTACTCTTAAAATCCGCATCCAGCTGATCCAGATAATCCTGGGCCAGACGGTTCATCTCCTTCCACTGCATGAATCCGCCCTTGACCCGCTCGTGGTTCATAAAGATATTTTCTGTCACAGACAGATCCGGATAAGAGGTAGGATGCTGATAGACTGCGGCAATTCCCGCCGCCTGGGCATCCCTCGGCCCCCGAAAGGAAACTCTCTTTCCCTCTAAAAACATCTCCCCTTCTTCCGCCTGGTGCACTCCGGTAATCACCTTGATGAAGGTTGACTTCCCGGCTCCGTTCTCTCCCATCAGGGCATGAATCTCCCCCCGCTTGAGCTGGAACTGCACGTGATTCAAGGCCTTGACACCAGGGAATATCTTGGTAATCCCCTTTAATTCCAATACATAATCAGACAAGTCCATGCCCCCTTTTCCTGTTGTTTTTCTCTAAGGTTTATGCTAACAGGGGAAATCCTCCGTAAAAAGAGGAAATTTTTTCGATCTCGGGTATTATTTTTCTGTCAGTTAGCGAGACATATATTGTAGACTGAGAATAAGCAGTCATGGGCCAGATAGGGGGATATCATGAATCTACTGATCGTCGACGATGAAGAGCTGACCCGGCAGGGAATCCTCGGCTCAATCGACTTTGCCGAACTCGGAATAAATAAGATTTTCAGCGCGAAAGATGGGTCTGAAGGAATTCAGGTTGCCTCTGGAAACCGAATTGATCTTGTCCTCTCGGATATCCGCATGCCCAAAATAGACGGTCTTACCATGGTTGGCTCCCTGCAGAAGACAAACCCGGATCTGGTCGCCATCTTTATGAGCGGCTACACCGACCGGGAGTACTTAAAGACCGCTCTGCAGCTTGGCGCTGTCAACTATATTGACAAGCCGATTGACATTGAAGAATTAACTGCTGCGCTTAAGAAGGCCGTAAAACAGGTAGAAGAAAACCGTCTGAGACACGACAGCCGCAGGCGATCCCTGGAACAGATCTCCGAGGCGCTTGCCTTCCAGCTCACAATTCCATATACTCAGGATCCCGACCGGATCAATAGGCTCTGGTCTGATTACTGCGCCTATTGCGAAGACGATAAATTCCGCTATGTAAGCTCCATTGTCGTCCAATTGGAAGACGTCTCCTCGGTCATCCGCGAACTTCCTTTCATCCGACAGAGGCTCAGCCAGGCCCTTGCTCCTCGTCATCTTCATGTGATTTCCAGCGAGAAGCATCTCTACTACGTGGTCTACCACATTTACAGCGGGCAGAGACACCAGCCCGGGCAGATACAGTCTGCGGCCAATTTCCTGAGGGAAGCCCTGTCTTCCTTTGGCCGCTTCTATATCGCTGTCGGAAAGACGGAAGGGGGAATCGACAAGGCCTATCTCTCCTTTCAGTCTGCCATTTTCCTCCTACAGAGGGCATTTTTCTGCCGTCCCTGCAGTATTCTAACCCACACGGATGCTCCTGTCTGGGAGAGCGACTCTCTGGCTGACCTGCAGGATCTGCGCCGTCTTCTGATCGATGCCCTCGCCGACAGGCGGAGAGAATCTGCGGACAGTTGCTGCGCTCGGATCTTAGCCCGCAGCCGGGGATCCAGGGAACTGCTGCCCAGCCAGATCAAATCCTTCTATATCGACCTCTTTCGGGAAATTGATCAGAATTGCCAGAAACAGGGGCTGTCAAAATCAGGTCTGTTCCCGCCTGAGTCCATCATGGATCAGATCAATGCCTGCTTCTGTCTGGACGATCTCGGTCAGAAACTAAAAGAGAGAATCCTGGCCTGTTTTGAGAATCAGAACCGACAGGAACCGGAGAATCAGACCATCTATCTGATCAAAAACTATATCAGCCGACACTACAGCCGTTCCTCCCTTTCCGTCAAGGAAATCGCTGACTACGCCAACCTCTCTGTCTCCTATCTCTGTACCTTCTTCAAGAACGAAACCGATCAGACTCTGAACAATTATCTGACTGACTTTCGGATAGAACGGGCCAAGCAGCTTCTGTCCGATCCCCGAAATCGAATCAGTGAAATCTCCGGCATGGTGGGCTACAGCGACGGCAACTATTTCAGCAAGAGTTTTCGCAAATCGACAGGACTTTCCCCCACCGAATTTCGTGAGAAACTCTGGAAATAAAGACTATAGATGATGCAAAGAGGCCTCATTGCAATGAAGAAGATCTTCCTGAATCTGAAAATACGAACCAAGCTGTCCGCTGTCCTTTTGGCTGCTGTCGTCATTCCCGCCCTGACCATCGGCCTCACCTTCTCCGCAGACTTCCGCGATATGGTCATCTCAAACACCATCTCCCGGGCTCAGAAATCCTCTGCCACGGCCTCCCCCATCCTGCGGGCTCTGTCCATCCGTGTCCAGAATGTCGCCAATGATCTGTCTTCCTCCGCCTACTACCAAAAGCTTTTCTTGTCCGCTGCTCCGGCTGACTTCAGCGAAGCGGCCAAGACAGCTTCCGCACAGGATTTCCTGACCAAAATACATTCTTACCAGGCAGAGGGATATCGAACACGAATCTACATCGATCTGCCGGAAGACAGCGACTTCTTCACCAGTCCATCTGCCTCCCCTATCTTCGCTCCACTGAAACAGGCCAGGGGCCGCTATTGGTATGGTATTTTCCAGGGTTCCTCTGCCGATCATCTCTACTGCCCCTCCTCCTACCTGGGACCCACGGAAGCCATGGCCTACGGAGACAGCGCCTACATCCGCCGCTTCCGTTTTATCTACCAGGGAAAGTCCCTGTCTGGCTATCTGGCCGTCTACTATTCCTCCGATCTCTACCGCGAGGCTCTGCGCGACAATCTGCCCTTTCTCAATGGCGTCTCCTACCTGATCAACGACCGCAATCAGATCATCGCTGAAACCGATATGGCCCGATCCGCCACTTACCGCGTCGACTACGACCAGATCACCGGATATCTGGAGTCCTCCAACGCATTCGTCGAGAAAAATGTCCTCGGCGCCGATGTATACGCTGCCTTTCAAAAGATTCCCGGCCCCTCCTGGTACCTGGTCACCATCATCCCCAAGAGCAGCCTGATCAGCCAGGGAAACCAGATCATACTGCGCTACCTGGCAATCATCCTGGTCTGCATCTTCGGAGGCGTCCTTATCGCCGAGCTTCTGGCCGGATCCATCGTCCGACGGATCCGCCGGGTCTCCTCCCAGATGTCCCAGGTCAAGGCCGGCGATACTCCCTCTCCCCTGGCTCCTTCTCCCTACAATGACGAAGTGGGACAGCTGGTGGATTCCTACAATTACATGGCTGACCGCATCAATGATCTTGTAGCAGAACAACAGAAGATATCCGAGGAAAAAACCATTGCTGAGTTCAACGCCCTTCAGGCGCAGATCAACCCGCATTTTCTCTACAATACGATGGACATGATCCACTGGATGGCTCAGACCAGGCAATATGACAAGGTGAGTGAGATTGTTATGAAATTATCCCGCTTCTACAAGCTGACCCTGTCAAAAAAAGATCCCATCTCCACCATTGGAGACGAGATTGAACACGCCAGTATTTATGTCCAGCTGCAGAATATGCGCTTTGAAAATGCCATCGACCTGGTTGTCGACATTCCGGACGAACTCAGTTCCTTCCAGATTCCCAAGCTCACCCTCCAGCCCATCCTGGAGAATGCCATTCTTCATGGCATCCGTGAGAAGGATCCGCCGACCGGCACCATCGTCATCACCGCCTGGGAGGATGACGCCATCTACCTTCTGATCTCAGACGACGGCATCGGCATGGATCAGGAACGGGTCGATCATCTCCTGTCCTATACGCCCATGTCCAAAGCCAGAGGAGCCAACGTCGCCATTTACAACATCCACTCCCGCCTTCAGCTTCTCTATGGCCCTGAATACGGGCTTAACTACAAGTCTGTCCCTGGGCAGGGAACAGAGGTGACCATACGGGTGCCGTTATAGCAAAGAGAAGAATACTGGGCTCTACCCCTGAGAAGAATCCCTTGTATCAACTACCTCCTCTAAAAACGGGATACTTGGAGCCGCCCCCCGACGACTGACTGTGATTGCAGCTGCTCTGGCTGCCAGATCCAGCCCCTTTTTGATATCTTCTCCCAGAACAATACTCCGAATAAAGTAGCCCGAAAAGGTATCTCCTGCTGCCGTTGTATCAAGAACTCTGGCCGGATAGATTGGTTGATGAATTACCCTTTCCCCCTCCAAATAATAAGAACCCCTTGCCCCAAGTGTCAGAAGAATTCTCGCCTTTGGGAAATATCCGGGCAGTTCCCGAATCAGCCCCTTTTCATCCATCGGATTAAGATTGGTCAATTGTCCCGCCTCAATCTCATTGACAAAGAAGTAATCAACATACTCCAGAGGAAGGCTCTTAATAATCTGATCCATTGGAGACGGATTGAAAATAATTGTCATCCCCTTCTCATGAGCACATTCCACAAGATAGGCCAATTGACTGATTTCATTCTGAAAAATCAACAGGTCTCCCTGCTCAAAATCCTTCAAAACCTGATCTACCATTCTCGGAGTAATTGCCCGATTCGCGCCTGAAAAGAGGAGAATACTATTGTCGCCCTCCAAGTCATTTTGAATCACCGTATGTCCCGTCGGAACATTCTCCAGAATCTCAACATAAGAGATATTCACTCCAGCAGCTCCCAGAAAATTAACTAAATCTTTTCCGTCCTGACCTACCGCCCCTGCATGATAGACATCCAATCCTGCTCTTGCCATGGCAACCGATTGATTAAGGCCTTTGCCTCCAATAAAAGTTTCTCTACTCAAACTGGATACGGTCTCTCCACGAGCAACAGTATGCGGTACTTTATAGACATAGTCTATATTCATAGACCCAAAATTCAAGACCTTCATCGTCTCCTCATATCCCTTCTGAATACCCAAAAGCAATCACGTTTACATAAAAGATCCGATCAATCTGCCCCGTTTGCCTTTTACATTCCCCTTCTGGCCATAGAATTCACTTCCCCAGAATATAGTTTGCAAGTCCCTCCAACACATATTTTCCGGCAACCGCTCCCTGATCCGGAACACCTTTGGCCTTAGCCGCAAAAACAGCTGCCTTACCATACTTAGGGATCATATCCTTGGTTGCCTCGACACCGGCTTCAGCCCCCCTTAATGCTGCAGTAATCACTCCTGCCATATCAGCCCCTTTTTCTGCAGCTTCTTTTGCTTCCTCACCTGCCGGGAACAGAGCATCATAAATCGTGCGATCTCCCGTCTGACATTTTCCGCGTTTTTGAATTCCCGCAGCGAAAGCGCACAGAAAAGCCGCCAATTCTCCCCCTTTCCACTCTGCTTTGCCTGCAACCGCCTTCCCCCCAGTTATAATGCCGCTGGACATCAGAGTTCCCATTGTCGATGGAACAACAGATGACATCTTCATTCCCGCCTTGGCCAAAGTTTTCCCCAAATCACCTTCTACCCTCTGTTCTTCAATCAGCTGTGGAAGAGTCCCATAGCCCTTGCTCATCGTCAGTCCCAAATCTCCATCCCCCATATTGGCATCCATCTGGCATAGTTCATCCTTCTTCTCCGCAAAAAGTACGGCGACAGACGCAAATAAATACACCAGATTCTTTTCTGTGATTTTGGTAACAGCCATCATCTTCCCTCCTCATACCTGAAAGTTCCCGCTTCTCCCAAACAATGGAACACGTGCTTCGCGAGCATTTCATTGTCATGAACAGCAAAATACACGTTCCGCGAGTATTCTACTGTCGCGAACAAAGATTCCTGTGAATTCTCTCCCAACCAGTCAATAAATATCTCTTACACCTGTGTGTAGAAAGGTGTATGAACAGGCATATCAATCATTTCCCGCATCTCATCATTAACAATCCTACAGAGACTGATAGAAGCGCCTGCCATTTCCATGCTGGTTGCGAATTCACCGACAAAGACGCGATGTACCTTAACTCCCCTTTTCCCCAATTCCCTGTGAATATCTCCCATTAAGATATAGAGTTCCTCTTGGCTGGTTGCCCCAAGTCCATTGACCAATACACAAACTTCTTCCCCAGAGACAACCGGCATATCTTGCAGAATCGTTTCAAGAGATTCCTTAGCTAACTCAGATGCCGTTTTTATTGGACCGTTCCACACTCCTGGCTCTCCATGAATGCCCATTCCCATGGCCATCTCATTTTCCCTTAAAGTAAAATTCGAATGACCAATCTCCGGAATCACACAGGGAGTCAAAGCAAAACCAACCGTTCTGGTGTGGTCCTTGGCCAACTGAGCTGCTGCAAGGACTTCATCCAGACTTCCTCCTTTAACAGCCTTGGCACCGGCACATTTATACATAAAGAAAATACCCGCAACACCACGTCTGGCCTCAAGATTCTCATTAGAATTGACATCGTCAGCTCCCACAATGGATCTCGTCTCAATATCATCTAATTCCAGCATCTCTGCCGCCATGTCAAAGTTCATAATATCACCGGTATAATTACCGTAAAGAAAGAGTATACCGGAACCGGCCTCTACTTCTTTCGCAACATTATAAATCTGCTCAGCAGATGGTGACTGAAAGACACTTCCGACGCCGCACCCATCCAAAAGCCCATCACCGACGTATCCCAGGAAAAGAGGTAAATGCCCCGTTCCGCCACCAGTGATTATTGCAACCTTTCCCGGTTTCTTGTCTTTGACACAATAGCATCTAAGATCGTCCTTCACATATTTAACCTGCTCATGTGAAGCATAGATTCCCCGGAGCATATCATCCGTGTAATTTTCAGCTACGTTCATAATTTTTTTCATAAAAGTAACTCCTTTCTATTAATAACCTTCCTTTTCCAATTGGCTTTCATACATCCAGACAATTTTCGCATTCACCCAAAGAAAGCCATTCTTTTGCTGCAGATAGATTACCTGGACACCTGTAACGACTTTTCTGCCGCCTTCTCTCTTCTAACACGGCTTTTGTGCTTCTGATAGAGAACATCCGCCATCAGAACCAGAACCAGGATCACTCCGTTAAAGAATGTTTTCATCGTATCTGGCTGACGCAGAATCGTGAAAGCATTTGCAATCATCTGAAGCAGTACAACAGATAAAACAACCCCTGTCACTTTACCTTCCCCGCCATCTGGATTGATTCCTCCCAGAACAACAATCAGCAAACTGAGCAACGTGTATGAAACTCCATTCGAGGATTTTGCCGAATTCAAATGCGAAGTAATCAGCAGTCCCGCGATAGCACCCAGAACACCTGAGAAAAGATACGTCCTGACCAAAGCCCTCGTCGTACGAATACCAGAATACCTGGCCGCCCTGTCATTGGATCCGATAAAATAGATCTCCCGGCCGAACACAGTGCAGTTCATTAGGAACCATACAACAAAGGTCACAGCGATAAAGATAAAAATCACATATGGGACATGGCCGATCGAACCATTTGCGATTCTGACAAAAGGTTTGGGCAAATTATTGATTGCCGGCCCTCCGGTAATAGCCAGTGCTAACCCCTGATAGAGCTGCAGGGTACACAAGGTCACCAGCATCGCCGGAATATGAAGGCCGCCAATCAGAGCTCCATTAAAAGCCCCACAAAGCGCCCCCAGGAGAATCGCAACGCCACATCCAAAAGTGATTGCAATTGGGCTTCCACCCATTCTGGTCATAATCAAAGCTGCAAAGACCCCACTCAGGTTCATAATTCCCACTAGGGACAGATCAATCCCCCCAGATATCATACAGGCCATCATACCAAAAGCCAGAATACCGTACTCTGGAAATTGATAAACTAAGGATTTAAAGTTGGCGATCGTAAAATACGTATCTCCCTTTACAATTGCCATTAAAACAAGGACCATTGCCATTAAAGTCCAGAGACCAAGCGTGTGATTATCAATTGGAATTTTGTTTAGCTTCTTTAACATATCAGGCCGCCTCCCTGTTTCTGCGCATCATCTCCTCGGCCCGTTTCGTCTGCCACGACGTTAAAATGGTTCCGATTAGAATTACAAGACCGACAACGAAAGTCTGCCATGCAGCAGGAATTCCCAGCATATTTAAGTTGTTTTGAACCAAGGTGATCAAGAGAACACCTAAGATCGTTCCTGGAACACTCCCATAGCCGCCGGTAATTCGAACTCCTCCAATGACACAGGCAGCAATAACGATCATTTCATCTCCCATCAAAGCAGAAGTGGTCGCAGAATGCATTAATATGTTATATATCATCGCAGTAATTGCTGTGAACACACCAGAGAACACATAGGCGAAAAATTGAAGTCTGGTCACATTAAATCCGGCTAATCTGGCTGCATTTTTATCTCCGCCAATAGCATAAAGGCCACGTCCCAACATGGTGTGACGAAGCATCCAGTGAACCACAACACAGGCCACGACAGGAACCAATATCAACACATTCAGAAGATATGTGAATCCAGAACCCGGTGCGGTATAGGTAATCAGATTTGTATTATAAATAGCCTGCAAGCTGGATGGCAGTATTGTGAACTCTCTGGTTCCAAGAAGTGTAACCATCCCACCGGAAACAATCGAACTTGTCGCCAGAGTCGCAATCAATGGTGGGATCTTCAGAATCGAAACCAGAAAAGCATTGAACAGGCCAAATGTCAGACCAATTAAGATGGCCAGAGCAAAAGCGTAAAAGGCATTATCTACATGGGTTACACGATTCACAATGTACATGGGAATATACATTGCCGCACATCCGATAGCTGGGAAAGAGACATCAATACCTCCGGAAAGAATTACAATCATCTCACAGAGAGCAAAACACATTGTGAAAATACCTGCCCGTGCAACTGTAATTGCTGTTGCCGGACTTCGAAATGCCGATTCCTTTATTCCTACAATCAGGCAAAACACGATAATGACATATATCAGAATCATATTTGTGCTTGTCAGATTCTGTCTTAAATTCCTGTGTTTCATTTGCGCCCCCTACAATTCAATACGCTCTGCATTGTTATCTGTCACTTCTCCAATCCGGCCATTTCGCATCACGATAATCTTGTTGCAGTTCTGCAGAAGCTCTCTCATGTCATCAGAAATAACAATAATTCCGATCCCCTCTTTCGCTAATTCACGGAGAATACTGTGGATCTCCGCCTTGGCCCCAATATCAACGCCGACTGTTGGACCATTTAAGATAAAAAGCCTGGGATTCGTATTAAGCCATTTGGCAATTACTACCTTCTGTGCATTACCTCCTGATAGGGTTCGAACAGGGACATCTCCACCCGGAGCAACCACACCAAGCTTCTCAATCAAAGAAGCTGTCGCGCGGGACATTTCACTGGTATCCAACTTAATACCGTGAAAGTATCTTTGAATTGATGCCGCCATCATATTGTCCTGAATCGACTTGTTGATAAAGAGCCCCTCCGTCAAGCGATCCTCTGACACATAGCCAATTCTATTTTGAATAGCGTCATTGACACTGTTTACCTTGATCTCATTTCCATTCAGGAAGATCTTTCCAGATTCCGGAGGAGTAATGCCAAAAAGAGCCTCTCCGATTTCACCTCGGCCCGAACCAAGCAATCCAGTAATGCCAAGGACATCTCCCTTATTCATTGAGAAAGAGACATCTTCAAATCTTCCTTTCAGGGAAAGGTGTTCCACACGAAAAACTTCTTCTTTAGATAATACCGGCCTGTACTTGGCGTGATCTACATCATGGCCGGTCATATCCCTTGTGAAACGTTCCTCATCATATTCCGCAATTTTACCTGTAGATACAAAGGAGCCATTTCTCAGGATTGTCAGGTGATCTGCAATTGCATAAATTTCATCCAGTTTATGGTTAACGATCACAATCGCAATACCGTGTTCTTTAAGACCCCTTATCACTTTCCACAGTTTCTGAACTTCTTTATCAGTCAATGCCGTAGTTGGCTCATCGAGAATAAGAAGTTTACAATCATTAATAATTGCTCTGCAGATAGCAACCATCTGCTTCCCGGCAACCGGAAGCATTTCTAACCTCATATCCGGATCTAGATTTGCTCCAACCAGGGCCATAGCCTCTTTAGCGGTTTTTTTTACCTGCTTCCAATTGACCGTCTTCTTTCCTCTTAGTACTTCCCCGTTAAGAGCAATATTTTCTGCAACTGTCAAATTGGGAAATACAGCGAAATCCTGATAAATTACCTGTATCCCCATTTGAATCGCATCAATTGGCTTTAACTTTTCTACCTGATTTCCATCGATTTCAATCCTTCCACTGTCAACACTATGAACTCCGGAGATTGCTTTAATTAAAGTGGATTTGCCGCATCCATTCTCTCCGGCCAAACAATGAATCTCTCCCTTACGAACCTCAAGATCAACTCCCTTTAACGCGTGAACCCCTCCAAAAGACTTCCGGATCCCTGTCAATTTCAAAAAGACTTCATTTCCCATATCCTTCTCCAAGTCTTTCCCTAATCATTTAGGCAATGGAATACACGCACATCGAATATGCCATTGTCATGAATCGCCAAATGAACGCTCTGCTAAAATCGTAAACAAAAAGGCGGAGCTGTTACCTTTTATTCCTATCAGCTCCACCCCATATTCACATAGCATGAAGGTGATCAGAAATCATAGTCCTTCATATTATCCTTAGTCACATCGACACGTGCATCGCCGTAATATACACCATCGACGAGTGATATCTTGTTATAGCCCTTGGCTCCAAGGTCCATGCCTTCCTTGACATTATCATTGAGTTCCGCAACAGCCATATTTATCATCGCCTGTCCCGCCTGCGCCGGATCCCATACAGAGAAAGAAGCAATCGTACCCTTCTCGACATACTGTTTCGAAATAGAAGTCAAAGAAGTTCCAACAATCGTTACCTTTCCAGCCAGTCCCATCTCCGTTACGGCTTGGGCCGCACCAACAACATCCGTAGAAGCAGATCCCTGAATGGCAACGATATCTGGGTTAGCTGTTAGAAGTTCCTTCGTCTGATTGTAAGATGAAGTCGTATCGTCTCCTGTCTCATAGCGTCCTACACACTTCATATCGGGAAAGTTTTTCTCCTGGTATGCCTTGGCTGCATCTGCCCACTGATTATGTGATACTGAAGTCAACGAGCCAACGAACTGGATGTACTTTCCCTTTCCTCCGCTCTTCTCTCCGAGTTGCTTCATGAAGTTTTCACCATAAGCTGTATTTTGAAACGCCTCTATATCAGCATCCCGCGATCCCGCATCCATAGATGCAGCCTCATGAGTGATAATCTTAATCCCCTGTGCTCGTGCCTTCTGGAGAACAGGCGCCAAGGCCTCTGAGTCAAAGGGTACAACGCAAATAGCATCCCACTTTTCTGATAACAGGGACTCAACATAAGCTGCTTGGCCGGCGCCCTCAGCAGACCCGCCATAGAAGATCTCTGTTCCATTGGTCTTATTGTATTCTTTAACGCCATCCTCCATTCTCTGAAACCAGGCGATATTCGTCATCTTTGGGACAACTGCGATCTTATAGTCCTTGGCTGTCTTTCCCTCGCCCGACTTCTTCTCCTCGGTTTTCTTGTCATCTAGCTTCTTATCAGACGAAGAAGCACCACACCCAGCTAAAAGAGAAGCTGACAGAGTTAATGCCATTGCAACACGCAGGAACTTTTTCATTTTCATAAACCTTCTCCTTTCGAAAACCCATAAGCAATCTGCTGCTTCACCCTTCCCAGAATCATCCGCGTTCACTAAACATAGATTGCTAAACAAAAGTTATAATTTAGTTATTACTCTATATCGTTTAGTTTTTAATGTAAACCATTTTTGTATATTTTCCCCTTTATACACAAAAGCAAGGCCTATATTATATGCAATCTGCATATAATATAGGCCTTGCTTTATCATTAATACTCATTATAAGCTTCTTCTCTTGATTAAATGACCAGAAACTGCGACCTTGATCGGCAGTTGTTTACCGGTGTCAATCCCTGCCAACAGGACTCTCGCCGCTGTCATACCGATCACGTCCCTCCTGACATCAATTGTTGTAAGCGGTGGATAAGAAACCTCTGCAAAAGGAATATTGTCAAATCCGATAACAGAAATATCTTTTGGCATATGATAACCATGCTCCTTAAATGAGGACATCGCTCCCAGAGCAATCATATCATTCTCCGCAAAATAACAATTGATCGGCTGTGCCCCCAAATTTAAACAGCGTTCCATATCATCATGTGCACCTAGAAGAGTTGGCGTCAATTCATAGATCTGCTTCGGATCTACTTTTATCTTATATTCCTCCGCATATCGATAAAAGGCCAACTCTCTCTCTGAAAAATTTTCCGAAAAAATAGAACTTTTCAGTAGTCCGATTCTTTGAAATCCCTTTTGGGAGACATACTCAAGAGCCAATCGTACATTTTCAATATTATTGATTCCAATACATGGATAAGGGCTCTGTGGCATTTGATTGTCTAAAATCACATAGGGAATCGGTATTTGTTCTACTTTTGAATAAGCTTCGCGCACAATTTCCGAAGCGACAAGACACATTCCGCTATATTGATTAAAATCAATCTGCTCAAGTCCCTGTGGAAAAGGTCTGTCAATATGCATTGTCACAAAGGCATATCCCAAACTCTCCAAATGGGTTTGCATAGCAGATAAAATACTCGTAATAAATCCCTGGTTCTCCTCGACCAAGATTCCACTTCTCACATAAATCAACGCCAGAATCGTCTTGCGATTCATATGTCGCCTGCCAACAGGCTCATAGCCATACTCTTCAATCAACTTTTGCACTTTCCGCCTGGTTCCATCACTGACTCCGCGCTTGCCATTGAGCACAATGGAGACCGTAGCTGCTGAAACGCCTGCCTTCCTGGCAATTTCCCGAATAGTCATGTCTCTCCCCTGTCGTCTGTCTACAATATGTCCTGGACCATTTGAAATGCATCCATACACAGATAGTATGCGGAAATCAAGCTCCAGTAAAGTCATGATATTATACAATAAATGTCTAGTAAATATATATTCCATTTTACTAAACTTCTATAAAAATGCTGTGGCCAGGCAAATCATCGCCTGGCCACAGCTTCTCCTGACACAATCAGCTATTGCGTTATGCTACCGCATAAATCTTCACCTCAGGACCTTCGCTCCACAAAGGCTCGAAACGACATTCTCCTCCGACAGCAGTTCGATGAAATCCCCCCTCATGTGAAGTACAGCCTGACGCAAAAGGGGAAATCCGTCGTTCCCATTCTGCAGACCATCTGCAAGTGGTCCGGCACCTACCACAGGAAAAGACTGCAAGAATACGATGACCCAATGCCAGAAGTGCGACTATCATTTACCCCGATAGTCGAGCAAGAGCCGCTCTCTTATTTCTGATCTGACGGATAGTATTTCCGCAAGAAATAAGCTGGAGCACAGCTCCAGGCGTGGCAGTAGCTGTTGACAATCGTGCCCCCATAGGGAGATTCCCGCGAATTCTTCGGATTATAGAGCTCCCAGAATGTATCAGCTCCCTCGTCAGCCATGCCTCCCCAGTACTCCTTGAGTACTGCAAGCGCCTTCTCCTTCTGTTTACATGCGATTAGAGCATCCACATAGACATGATACATGTAGGGGCTGACCATCTGACAGACCTGCTTTTCATTCATCTGCTCTAGTCGTCTCAAGATCTGAGCCCCCTCATCCGGATCCACAGCTCCGCCCAGAATCAGCCAGCACTGGCTGGCCCAGGAGATCTGCTTCTGTTTGCCGCTCACAAAAACCCCTGTCGTTGTATCCAGGAATTGCTCTCTGCTAACGGGCTTTAATAGGCTGTACTCCCTGGACAAAGCTTCCGCCTTTTCCTTATCCCCCATACAATCAGCCAGTTTCATCGCATCCCCGAGACAGTAAAGATAGACACCCTGCGCACTGGCTGTCTTGTCCAGGTCCAGGTTCCAGTCAATAAAACATATGCCCATGGGGGCGATGTCTCCGATGATTCCGTCACTCCCTTTTAACTGAGCTGCCAGCTCAAGCTGTTTCATTGCTGTCGGATAGAGCTCCTCCAGAGTCTCACGATCCTGACTTTGGCGATAATAGTCCAAAAGAGTAGAGATAAAAAACAGGGAGTAGTCGAACAGAAGTCCAAAATCCGCCTCAATCCGAGGTTCTATAAAGACATTGGCCGCTACCTGTCCCCGTTCGGTGACATCGGACGCAAAGAGGTAGAGACAGAGTTTGACCAGATCATTCTGTCGATAGGTCTCATAATTGGCCAGAGCTTCCATGCGCAGATCTCCCAGCCAGAGACGGCGGTCTCTCTTTGGCCCATCTTCAAACACTTTCTGCATACACTCATGCAGGGTACGAACAGCCAGGCGATCCAGCTGCGCTGCCCGGGCATCTTCCGTCTTATAGGCCAACAGCCGATTGTCATCTGCAGAAGAGACCGCTTTGACTCTGGCTTTTCTGACAAGCAGATGGTAGTTCTGACTGATACTGATTGTCCGAACCTTGACATAACGAAAAGCATAACGTCTGGGCAAAACCAGGCTTGTCGGGAATACATCCACATGAACCTGTTCTGTCTGAATCCACCCGCTGGAAATCCAGCCCCTGTATTCCTTCGGATTCTCGAAGAACTCTCTTGGGTTCTCTGCAAACTGCAGTTCTATCCAGGCCGGCGCATCCGGATGATGGCCAGTCGCCGCCAGTTCCAGAGTCAGATAACCGGTCTGATGATCCCCAAAATCAAGAATAAATTCATCTCCACTATTTAACTCTCTTGTGCAATATTCTGCATCCCGGTGAATCTCAGTCCCGCCCTCTTCATTCTGATCAATTGTCACCGTTCTAAGCGGACTAACCCAGGTCTCAATCAACTCCGGGAACATTTTTTCCGCCTTCTCTCTGAAGTAAGGAACCACTGGCATTTTCTACCTCTTCTCTTGTGTTCATTCGCACAGCACACTTCCACATTTGCTGCGGGTTATCTGCAATCTCTTTTCTTCCCCGCATCATATATCCTCTCCGGGCAATCAGACACATACTCTGCGAATATTTCATTATTTTTTACAGCTCCCTGTGTCTGATGCAGCTTACTCTCCACTTGCCTTGCGTGCCTTCAGATCCGCTAAGATCTGATCGTACTTCTTGTCCAGATCATAGAAAGACATCAAGACAATGCTGATGATACTGATAATGATTGGAATATAGAGAAAAATTGCCTTGATACCGAAGAGAGCAAGATCTATCTGGGTCGCCGCCTTCTGAATATAGCCTGTTGCAGCCATCAGTCCGCTGACAATCACCGTGCCAAGAGCCGCTCCAACCTTCTCCCCGAAGGTGATAGCGCTGTAGCTGAGCCCGTCCGGACGGACATGGAATTTCCAGTCTGAATACTCCACGGTATCTCCCATCATGGAGAAACCGCAAACCGCAAGCGCCGACACGCCCAAACACTTGACTACCAGCCCCACCCCCAGAAAAACCGGCGATGTCGCATGAATCATCACGATCAGACAGCCAAACAGAGAACAGGCAGATCCGGCCACACAGACATTTCTTCCGCCGAATTTACTGACAAGAGGCGCCATCACAAGGGCTCCAAACATAATGGGAAGCATGCTGCAGAGGGTGATCAGACCCATATAGTCCGTACTCTTTAAGATGAACTGCGCATAATAGACATTGACACCGGTCAGACCAGAGGAGATAAAGGACAGAAGCGTCGTCGTCATCAGCAGGATCCAGTACTTATTGTGTATCAGAGCATACAGACTGTCTCTGGTAGAGGTCTTTGTTGCCTTTGGCTTCTCCGCCTCACCCTGATCTCCCAGAACGAAGTCATCCGGCAGCTCTTTGCAGACCTTGAAGGTGAGCAGATAGAGAAGCATACCCAAGATACCGTAAACCAGCCCCATAAGGGTCCAGCCCAGTCTTCCTCCGCCAAGCGCCGCCACTACCTTGAGAGAGACAGAGCCGACCAGAGCTGCCCCTCCAAAGCCGAAGAAAGTACGGAAGACAGAGAGCAGGGTCCTCTGCCCCTGGTGCTTGGTCATTCGCATCGATAGCGTATTGTAGGGAACAGAGATTCCAGTGTAAATAATGCAGACGGCCAAAACGTAACTGATCACAGCATAGATAACATCGGCAATCCCGCCGGTCATCGGACTGGAGAAAAGCATCAGGCAGGCCAGAAAGTAGGGAATCGCCAGACGTAAAAGCCAGGGTCTTGCCTTGCCATAGCGGGACTTAGTCTTATCGACGATCGCCCCCATGAAGAGATCCGTAATTCCGTCGAAGACACGGCATCCGGCCAGAATTGCTCCCGCGATGCCGATCGACAGTCCCACCT
Source organism: Lachnospiraceae bacterium AF51-6-b8A (assembly GCA_027682585.1). Lineage (GTDB taxonomy): Bacteria > Bacillota > Clostridia > Lachnospirales > Lachnospiraceae > Shuttleworthia. Next base: position 460,012 of record JAQCZH010000002.1, read on the forward strand.
GCTCTGTGTAGAAATAGGTGATGAATGTGCTGGCTGTCGTCACCAGCAGATTAGCCGCCAGATTGCCTCCACCGTATGCAACATAACTGAGTGGGTTCAGATTTGTCTTGCTTGCTGCATTTGCCATTAAATTTCCTCCCTTTCATCTGTTCGAACCGCTTGATTCTGTTCTCCAACGAAACTCGCGGTTCTCTTGGATGTACTCAGTATAGACGCAGCTCACTCCGAATCCACTGACTGAAATCGTCATTGAATATTGACTTTATTTGATATATTCTTTTCTTGTCTCTAATAAATATGACATCCCCTTGAGGATTCCACTGACAGGAACGATGGGTTGACTCCCATTCCCATCATGCCTGAGCTATATATCTTCAAGGGTTCCCTCACAAGTCATGCGGCGCCTGACCGGAATATGAGGTCTTTATGCAAAACACAGATATGCTCCTGGAACACCTGCAGGAATACACCATCGACGAACAGATCTACCGACGCTATTATGAATTGAGGCATGACCCCTCCGCTCAGGCAGACTATGTCTCCGGTCTGGATCCCCATCTGATTCGCTCTCGCAACATCCTGATTCCAGGCTTTTCCGGCGTATATTTCCCGCAGGAAATTGAGGAGAAAGATCTTGCCATCGAGCCGAAGCATTCTCTGACAGCCACACAAAATGATGCTCTTACCTCCGATTCTCAGACTCCCCTTTTTCCCGGTTCCTCCTCTGTCTGCTTAAGCAAGCACTACCGCTATACACCCGCTCTGGAACACAGCCACACCTACTTCGAAATCATCTATATGCTCTCTGGCTCCTGCAGACAGACCCTGGACGGAGAAGATCTCCCCCTGCATGCCGGAGATATCTGTTTTATTCCTCCCAAGCGCAAGCACACCCTGGAGATCTTCGATGAAAGTATCGCGATTAATCTGATGCTGCGCCGAAATACCTTTGAATATGTCTTCTTTAATGTGTTAAGTCTGGATTCCGTTCTGTCCAGCTTCTTCATGAGCAGTCTTTACAGCAGACATCCCATGAAACGAATCGTCTTCTCTGCAGGTGACGACATCGATATTCGGGACTCTGTGCTTGAAATGTACCTGGAGTCCCAATCGCAGGACAAGTACAGCGCCTTCCTCTTAGAAAATATGGTTCCCGTCTTCTTTGCCCGGGTTCTCCGCAAATACTCCAGGAGCGCCTCCATCTTGCATGAGCGCGGCCTTACCAACAATGCGCATGCCATGGCTCTTCTGACCTACATCAATCAGCATTTCCGGCAAATCAGCCTGCAGGAATTAGCGGATCACTTTCACTACTCCACGGCTCACTGCTCCCGATTGATCAAGGAAGAGACCGGGCGCAACTTCAGTTCTATTCTACGGGCAACCCGTATCGACCGGGCCTGTAATCTCCTCAATTCCACAGGGCAGAGCATTGCCGGAATCAGTGAAGAAGTCGGCTATGAGAATCCCGAGACCTTCATTCGCGCCTTTCAGAGACAGATGAAGATGAGCCCTACCACTTATCGAAAAAACAGACCGCAGAATGAAACAATACGATGAAATGCTCACTCCGACTCTGCACTTTCGGGAGTGTAATGGACGAAGCGCTCACATTTGACTGGATCTCATGCTCAAAAAAGAGATTAAAAGGGGTATTGACCACAGCTACTACTATGAGAGCTACACAACCGAAAAACGGAAGAGCTGTGAAACGCCGACTTACAGGACCATCTTCACGGCGCCATACATACCGGCATCATTGCCCAGGGTTGCCAAAGCAAAGCGAGCCTCCTCAGAAGCGTGGAAGGCCTCCTCGACAAAATACTTCTTGATGCTCTCAAGCAGAATGTCACCCGCCTTGGACACTCCGCCCCCGATCACATAAATCTCCGGATCAATCACACAGGAGATGCGGGCGCAGGCCAGGCCCAACATTCGCCCAACGAAATCCGCAATCTCCAGCGCCAGCGGATCACCTGCCTTAGCCGCATCGTAGACATCCTTGGCCGTCAGCTTCTTATGCTTGCGAAGGGCAGACTCTCTCTGATCCGCCGACAGCACTTCATTGGCCTTGCGAACAATGCCTGTTGCTGAAGCATACTGCTCCAGATGCCCTTTCTTGCCACAGCCACAAGCCTGCTTCTCATGGGGATTCATAATCATATGCCCGATCTCTCCGCCTGCGCCGAAATTCCCTTCCACGATCTGACCGTTCAGGATAATGCCTCCGCCAACGCCAGTTCCAAGAGTAATCATAACCACATTATCATGTCCCTGGCCTCCCCCCTGCCACATCTCGCCGAGTGCGGCTGCATTGGCATCGTTGGCCACCTGGACATTTTCAACATCAGTCAGCATGCGCATCTTGGAAGCGACATCCGTCACGCCCCAGCCCAAATTGACGCACTTGTTGACGACCGAAGCGCCTAAAACCGGTCCCGGCACATCAATTCCAATGCCCAGCACCTTGTCCGAAGTAATTTCCTTCCTCTCAAGGTATTCCCGAATCGAGGCAGCAATATCATCTAAGATCATTTCTCCATTATTCTCGGTGCGAGTCGGAATCTCCCATTTATCCTCCAACTTGCCGTCATCTGTAAAAATGCCGATTTTAACCGTTGTTCCACCAATATCGATCCCGAATGCATATTCTACTGCCATGTTCTTCCTCCCTCATACTCACTCGCTCCGGCTCTTTCAACAGATCCGGGCATGAACCCTGTATCATCTGACTTTCAGCCGCGGCCCAAAGCGGCTTCCAACACGCTACCATTCTTTTCTGTTATATTACCTCTTTTGCATGTTCTCTGCAGGGATTTTAACAGTTTATCAATAATCCCCTCATTTCATGCTTGCAAAAAAAGCAAATTCATACAAGTCCATCTCATAAACAAATCTATATGTCCCAACAAAAAATTTGCCGTAAATGAATCATAAAAATTTATGATTCATTTACGGCAGGTTTTAACTGTCATACAAATTTCAGGCAGGCCAAATCTCTCTTTCAGATTATTCTGCTTTTCAAAAATTCTGATCAAATCAGACCTGCTTCTCTCATCATGGCACACATCTTTTCATAAACAGGTCCCTCCTCTGTCGGCAAACTCGGTCTGTAAGGATTGCCGACAGCCAGGCCGCGTATATTCGCCATGTCCTTGGAGGCAACGGGAAAACTGGCCCCATCCATAGCCAGGCGCACCGGATTCAATTCAAACTGCGCTTCCAATGCCCCCCTTACATCGCCGGCGACATACCTGGCATAGATTTTCTCGATCATCTCCGGCATGAAATTCCCGGATGTACAGACACCGCCGACAGCCCCCAGACAGAGACTGGCATACAGAAGCGTATCCTTGCCTCCAAACACTTTAAATCCCACATCCCTTGTTCTTCGAATGAACTCCTCCGTCAATGTAATATCGCCTGAGGTATCCTTCATTCCCACAATGTTTTCCACCTTATGAGCCAAATCGTCAACCAGATCCGTCGTCATACTGTAACCGACACGGCCGGGATTATTGTAGAGAAGAACCGGTGTATCCGGTACCGCTTCTGCGATTGTTTTAAAATGCAAAAACAGTTCCCGATGTGTCGGCTTTAAAAACATCGGCTGAAGCACGGAAATGCCGGCGACCCCATGCGCTGCCGCCATTTGAGCCAGACGGACACATTTTCTTGTGTTAATCGCTCCAATGCCAAAGTAGATCGGAACACGGCCTGCAGACTGATCAAGCATGATTTCCAATCCCCGCTCCATCTCATTTTCTTCGATCTGATAGAACTCACCGTTTGAGCCGAAGGCCAAAATCCCCTGGAGACCACCGTCAATGCAGAAATCAACCTGTCTCCGCAAACCCGCCTCATCAATTTTTTCTTCCGCATCGCATGGGGTGATGATTGGAACAATCACCCCTTTGATATAATCTGTATTCATTGCTCTTTGTCCTCTGCAATCGATACCCCGGTCATACGCTCATAATAACGAACGACATCATTATGATCGCATCCCCCTTCCTCATGATTCATCAGCTCCTGCATCACTTCCATCATATGCGCTGTCATTGGCACTGGCATGTTGATCGCATGGGATGCATTCAATGCATTCGTCAGATCCTTAACATGAAGATTGATACGGAAGCCCGGCTTATAATCTCCTGCAAGCATCATCGGCGCCTTCGCGTCAAGCACGGTAGAGCCTGCCAATCCTCCGCGGATCGCCTTGTAGACGAGTTCCGGATCCGTGCCCGCCTTCTTGGCAAAGGTCAAAGCCTCTGCGACAATCCCGATATTAGCTGCAACAATCATCTGATTCGCCAGCTTGGCAACATTGCCGGAACCGATCGGCCCCACATAGACAACAGACCCCGCCATTGTCATAAGCAAATCATAATACTTGTCCCAAATCTCTTTCCTGCCGCCGCACATCACAGAGAGGGAACCGTCAATGGCCTTAGGCTCTCCTCCGGATACCGGGCAGTCAAGCATCTCAATTCCCTTCTTAGACAGCTCTGTAGCAATTGCCCTGGATTCCGTAGGGTCAATGGATGACATATCAATGACAACCGTTCTGTCCCCTGCTCCCTCCAGCACGCCGCCTTCTCCAAGGCACACCTCTCTGACCTGCGGGGAATTCGGCAGCATTGTGATGATCACCTCTGCCTTCTCTGCAACTTCACGTCCATTTGCAGCCGCTTCCGCACCCAGACCGACAAATTCCCGGACCGTCGCGGCATTGTGTGTGTTCACCACGAGATCATATCCTGCCTTCATGATATTCTTTGCCATGGGGCTTCCCATAATTCCAAGTCCAATAAATCCTATCTTCATACTGCATCTTCTCCTTTCGATCAAATCATCCAGTTGTTATATAACACCTATGCCCTGCTGACCGGACTATAAACAATACTGTTCCTGTCATGCTGCTAATACAGCCTCTTAGCCCAGTCTCATCTGACAAGACATGGCCTCTTAGGATCGAACTTCCAGCCAGGAATCAAGTACTGCATACCAATGGAATCGTCTCTGGCTCCCAAACATTTATTCTTGTAAAGTTCATGCGCTTTCGCAACTTGTGTTCGGTCAATCTCCACTCCCAGCCCTGGCTTATCAGGTACTGTCACACATCCATCTCTGATTTGCAGCGGCTCTCTGGTCAGGCGTTCTCTCCCTTCCTGCCAAATCCAATGCGTATCAAGAGCATTGTACTCTCCTGGTACAGCTGCCCCCACCTGCGTAAACATGGCCAGGGATATGTCAAAATGATTATTGGAGTGCGACCCCCACGTATAACCAAATTCATGGCACATTTGAGCCACTCTGACAGAACCGCTCATAGTCCAGAAATGCGGGTCCGCTAAAATAATATCCACCGCCTGCGATTCCAAAGAATGTCCCACCTGCCTCCAGTCTGTGGCAATCATGTTTGTCGCCGTTGGGAAACCTGTTCGGCGCCGGAACTCACTCATCACCTCACGCCCAGAGTATACGCCTTCTGCACCGCATGGATCCTCACAATATGTAAGAATTCCTTTCATCCCCTTGACGTATTCACAAGCCTGTTCCAAAGTCCAACCGCCGTTCGGATCCAAATCGATTCTAGCATCTGGAAAAGCTTCCTTCAGTGCCCGGATCACCTCCATCTCCTGATCGCCGGCAAGAACACCCCCCTTGAGCTTGAAATCTTTAAATCCATATTTCTCCTGTGTCGCCTTTGCAAAGGCAACAACATGCTCAGCATCAAGAGCTTCTTCATGGCGAATCCGATACCATTCACACTCCGTATCCGGCTCCGAATCATATTCCAGATCCGTTTTTTTACGATCGCCAACAAAGAAAAGATATCCAAGCATCCGAACCTTATCCCTCTGCTGTCCATCACCAAGGAGTCTGCAAACCGGAACCCCCAGCTGCTTTCCCAAAAGGTCAAGGCAAGGAGCCTCAATCGCCGTTCGAACATGAACTCCCGTTCGAAGATCGAATGTCTGGTTTCCACGAACATCTTCTTCTCCCTTAGAATTCAAATGGTGTTGTACATCAAGCAGAATATTTCTGTACTCCTCTGTTCTCTTTCCCTCAACGAGAGGGATGCAATCCTCCAATGCTTTTGTAATCTTGCCTCCACCCGGAACCTCTCCGATTCCTTCAACTCCGTTTTCATCGGTCAGAATAACAATATTTCTAGTGAAGTAAGGCGCATGTGCACCGCTCAAATTTAATTCCATGCAGTCCTTACCAGCCACTGGAATTACTTCCATTTTAATAATCTTTGACATTTCCGTTCTCCTTATCTAATTCTAGGCCAACCGCTCCATTTAATTCAGCGAATAAACAATCCCATGAGCAGTAGCTCAACAATCCCCACCGCCGCCATAATCAGCGATACAGCCGTCTTGCATCTCACCTGATCCTTTAATTCCGATAAGCCAAACATACCATTAAATACCCAGAAACCAGAATCATTAAAGTAGGAGAAAGAAATCGCTCCGACACAAGAACTGATAGCCATCAAAAGTGGAGATACCGAAATCGTCCCGATCAGACCCGCCGAAATAGATGCTGCCGTTGTAATCGCCACAGTCGCAGATCCCAGCGCAAGTCTCATGCAAGCTGCAATGATAAATGGAATCAAGATTGCCGGAAGAGGTGTCGCCGCAATTGCATTTCCCAGAACATCTCCAATACCTGCAACCTTAATCACATTTCCCAGAGATCCGCCAGCCCCGGTAATCAACATAATTGCTCCAGTATCTTTGATTGCCAGATCCATAATCCCCAGAACCTTCTTTTTATCGACACTTCCGACCAGACCATAGATTGCCAAGATTGTACCGATTCCCAGCGCAACAATGGGGGCTCCCAGAAGACTGATCAGAGTGTCCGGTATGCTTCCGGCAACAGAAGTATTTCCCTTCTTGTACATATCCCAAAAAGTCTTTACAAAAATAAGTAAAATTGGAACAATAATAGGCGCTATTGAGGCTCCAAATGCCGGGAGCTTCTTCGTGTCCATGACACTCTCCACCTCATCCATAGTTCTAATATATTCTTTCTTGAAATCCCTGCGCTCAAACTCTCCACTCTCCAAAGGCAATTGATAAATTTTCTTGCCAATTGATTTCACATAAAACATCACAATGATCAGCATAGGAATAGAAACCAGGGCCCCAACAAAGATCATCTGTCCCACATCCACTCCCAGCATGCCAGCCGCAGTCAGCGGTCCAGGTGTTGGCGGAACCAGGCAATGGGTCAATTGGAGTCCACAGGCCAGGGCAAGCGCAAGCCCGACAACAGAAATTCCTGTTACGGAAGAAAGTGCTTTGACCAAGGGCGCGAAAATAACAATCGCGGAATCCGCAAAAACAGGAATCGCAACCACCCATCCTGTAATAGCTAACGCCCAATCAATGTGCTTTTGACCAAGCCTCTTAATAAACGTAAAAGCCAGACGTTCCGCTGCCCCTGATGCTTCTAAAATTCCTCCCATCATAACGCCAAGGCCAATGATAATGCCCGTACTCTTTAATGTACTGCCGAAACCATCTTGAATCGCACTGATAACCCCCACCGTTTTCTTTGATCCTGATACGACATCATTGATCGGCATTCCCCCAATCAATCCAGTAACCAGAGCTGCCAAAAGAAGTGCAATAAATGTGTGAACCTTTGTTTTCATGACCAGGAAAATCATCAGTCCTATGCCAATGATCAATCCCAGTATCATCCTGCTTGCATCACTCATGGATTTCCTAACTCCCTTCAAGTTTGACTTTCACTTTACCTTCTCCCTATGCAACAGCGCGCTCTGTTGTTTGATAGAGTCAGGATATACAACTAAAAATCTGAATTCCATGGGCGAAGTCATCAAGATTTCATCTATATTTTTGTGTAGCAGTATCACATTTTCATTTTTTGCTATTACTCATTTCGTATTTATTTCATTCATTTCATATCATAATTTGTCCCTCTAATAATTTCCGTCACTTCTCAATTCCATACTTTTTCATGCGGCGCCAAAGCGTCGTCGTACTAATTCCCAGTTGATCCGCAACAGCTTTTCGATTTCCAAAATGCTTCTGCAGAAGTTCACAAATTTGCTCGCCTTCCGGAGACTGATAAATAATCTGTCTTGTTGCCCCATCTACTCTTTTCAATTGAGGATACAGTTCCTCGTATAACTTTTTTAGCACAATCTCATCGACCACTCGCTTCTTCGCAGTCAATACAAGTCTCTCGCAAAAGGTTCTGATCTGAAGATTATTCCCTTCCCATGCAAATGACAGAAGACAGGAGTATGCTCCCTCAGTAAGATGAATGCTTTTATGATATTGTTTTGAATACAAGCGAATACACTCATCAAAAAGCTGATATAAATCCTCTGGGCAGAGTCGAATCGGTGGCATCTGCAGCAAAAGATGATTCGTCGCGTAGAAAAAATCAGGAATAAGCCTTCCTTCCTCCATCAGAATGCGAAAATCATCTTGAGATGAGAAAATAAATCTGACATCAAAACAGGTCATCTTCTGCGCATCTGTTCTGATCTCCGACATAGGAAGAATATTTCTCATGATTTTTCTCTGCATTAATTTAGAAAGACACTCTGCATTTCGAATATAGAGCGTTCCATGATTTGCCAATCGCATTGCTCCTTCACCTGGTACCTCCCTTTCTTTTCTCACATCTCCTTCTGTACCGTCCTCTAAAGATCCAAACAAGGCTGCCCCCTGTTCTTCTTCTGAGAGTATTCCTAAATCGAGACTGACAAAAGGTCCGATCCTGCATGCGCTATTGTTATGGATTGCTTTGGCCAGATCCATTCCGCTCTCTCCAGACGGAAGTTTCATAAAAACGGGACTTTTGGACACTGCGTATATTCGTGCCAGATCGACTATTTCACGTCTCGCCTTGCTTTTAACCGAAATCATCTCAAACGTCTGACGCGTAACAAAGCCTCGCATTCGCATGTCCTGCTCCGTTTTTCTGCTGACAATCCGTATCTCCTGACCTTTCTGTATTGAAATAATTGCACCTGTGATACACCCATCCACCTCGATCGGCGCCATGAAAATTACCATCGGTTTATTTCGTATTGTGACTGATGACGTAATCTGATTTGTTTCTCCAAGAAGAATCCCCTCGACCTGCTCCATGCTGATCTGTGGAAAAATCTCTGTTAATCGCTGTCCTTTCACTGCCTCATTATCCATCCCAACCAGGTCTTCTATAAAATGATTAACAACGATAATTATTCCATCTTGATTCACTCTGACAATTCCGTTAAAACTCGCATCTAAAACCGTCTCAAACTGAGCTTCTTCCTGCTGCCGCTGTGTAAGAGCCTGGTCCAGACACACTGCCGCTTCAACTGCTTCCACCACAGATTCTCTTGTGGAACTGTAAAAAAGCGTCATGTATCCCTGTTCCTGAGCCGCCTTAATTGCCACATTACCGCCTATAATACAATCCGGTCGATCATTCTTAACACCTTCTAAAACCTCCAGTGCCTGCATTGCCTTTTCAATATAGAAAAGACGAAACCGCACATTGAAAAGTTCCTCAATATGCGAGAGATCTGTGACCATATTCCGAAAAACAATCAAGGCAATATATGGATGTTTCTTTCCTGTCAATCGCTTCGCTCTTTTAATCAACAGCCCCACTTCCTGCACTGTCAATTTAACTTCAACCAGTGGGGTGTTTGTATACTCTCGAATCAAAAGCGCCTGAAATCCTCTGGCAACAATAACTTTGGCTCCATTCATCAGAGCATTTCTCGCCTCGTCCACTGCATCCGCGGTATAGACTCTTTTGCATACAGCAATTTCAAGTTGACGCTCGGCGATCATTTCCTCAGCATCCTTTACCATCTGTTCTTCTGGAAATAAAAAAGCTAATTTGGACATCCGATTTCCCCTTAAATTCTCGATTTTTCCTTATTTGTACCTCTTCTCTATTATTTCTCCTTCATCGGGATATTTCAAATCAGAAATTATTTTTTTCATTTTTGAAATTTTGTTCCCCTTGTTGTATTTTGAGGTAAATTCTTGTTAGCACCGTCAATAGAAAAGCTCTAAGCGTGTCACTATGATAAAGGCAAACACATCACATTGCATCCAAGGAGTTTTTATGTCTTTACAACACGTCTATCAGATCAATATGCGTGATAACGTCGCTATCGCACTCTCCGATATCTCTGCCGGAACCAAAATCGGCAACGGAATTGTCGCGCTTACTGATATTCCACAATCCCATAAAATAGCTCTTTGTGACTTACCAAAAGGTGCTCCTGTTCTGCGCTATGGAGTCTGTCTTGGTACAGCGAAGTCCTTCACACCAGCTGGAAGCTGGATTAATGAGAGCTCTCTTGACCTGCCGGATCGTCCCTCCCTCGACGCTCTCCCCTATGGAACCAATATCAGACCATACTCTTTGCTTCCAGATCCTCCCCGAACCAGTTGGATGGGATATAAAAACAATTTCGGGCCTGCCGGCACCAAAAACATGTTGGGTATTGTCACCACAGTTCAGTGCACCGTTGGTGTGCTTAAGGTTGCTGTTGAGCAGATGAAACGCAGCCTTCTGCCGCAATATCCCCATGTGGATGATATTGTCGCTGTTTCTCATCCCTATGGGTGCGGTGTCGCCATCAATGCCCCCGATGCCGTCATTCCGATTCGTGCCATCAAAAACCTGATTCATCACCCCAATTTTGGCGGACAGATCATGGTAGTTGGCTTAGGTTGTGAAAAACTCACCTATGACAAGGTCCTTACGGATGAAGAAAACATTCCTGAAAACGTACTGACACTTCAAGACTATGAGGGACACGATGCCATGATGCAGGCAATCTATGCCATGGCTAAAAAAAAGCTTGAAATACTCAACCAAAGGTGTCGTCAAGAACTTCCTTTGTCTGAACTACGAATCGGAATGCAGTGTGGCGGATCAGATGCTTTTTCAGGAATAACCGCAAATCCCAGCGCAGGCTATGCTTCTGATATGCTCGTCAAGGGAGGGGCTACCGTAATGTTCAGCGAAATCACAGAATTTCGAGATGGTGTTCACCTGATTTCCGCACGTTGTATCGATCGAGAGGCCAGAGATAAATTGGTTCAGGAGGTTGCCTGGTATGATCACTACCTCGAGGCAGGCCAAGTAGACCGAGACGCGAATCCCAGTCCGGGCAACAAAGCCGGGGGACTCTCCAATATTGTTGAGAAGGCAATGGGAAGTATTGCAAAATCTGGATCCGCACCGATCACCCAGGTCATTGGTCCGGCAGAACTTCCAAGCAAAAAAGGCCTTATCTGTGCTGTCACTCCTGCCAGTGATATTGTCTGTGGCCCAAGTCAGGTAGCCAGCGGTATTGGTCTGCAGGTTTTCATGACTGGTCGCGGAACTCCTTACGGACTTGAAATTGCCCCAGTTATTAAAGTATGCAGTCGAAATGACATGAAAAAACATTGGTTTGACATGATTGATATTTCTGCAGGCGATATTGCTATTGGAAAAGCCACCATCCAGGATATCGGCAATGAAATTTTCCACATGATTCTTGATGTGGCCAGCGGACTCAAAAAGCCATACTCTGACCAATACGGTTTTCACAATGATATGTGCATTTTCAATCCTGCACCAATCACATAATCCCTGGCCCTATCCCCTGTCACTCCTCTTCATTGCCCGGTACTCAGCCGGGGTCATACCGACCTGACCTCCCGCTTGAATAACCTGGTGAAATAAGAGTAATTCTCATGGCCTACCCGCGCTGCGATCCGATTGATCGGCTGATTGGTATGAGCCAGAAGTCGCCTGGCTTCTCTAATTCTCTTCTGTATAACATAGGTCATGAAGGAAACGCCCATCTCCTTTTTAAAAAGCCTGGAAGTATAATCCGGATCAAAATAGAGAATCTCCTCCAGCGATTCCCTGCCAATATCCTCCTGATAATGTTCATCTACATACTCACGCACGCGGGCGGCAATACTCTTCTCTGAGGAGGTCAGCTTCAGACCCTCTTGGGCCACAGAGAAAAGATAGTGAAAATACATCTCCAAATCCTCCGCCCGGTCTGACGCACAGGCCGCAATTGTCTTGTATGTCTCTCCCGCAAAGAGCTAGTGGGCACGAATTCCGCGCCCCTCCAGGTACGCGTAGAGCAGCTGCACCACATCTCCCTGCGCAAAATGTTTTCCTGCCAGAAAAACCTGTAGCGATTTAAAACATCATTATGAGAAGCATCGCATTCGGCAATGGCTTTCGCAATAATCTCCGTCAGTTTTTCGTAATCCACCGGCTTGAGAAAGTAATGAAAGCACTTTAAATTGACCGCCTCCTGCGCATAGGCAAAATCCGCGTAATTGGTCAGGAAAATACAGGGAGTCATATCATTCTCCCCGCGCATCCAGCGAAGGAAATCTAGCCCGCTGCCTCCTGGCATATCAATATCGGATAAAAGCAGATCTATTTTCTCTGTGAGCAGAATTCTCCTGGCCGCTTCGACCTGATAGGCTGACAAAACCTGTGTGAATCCCAAAGCCTTCCAGTGAATTCCTTTTTTCAGGGCCGCAACGACGAGATTCCCTATGAGGAAGGCTATGCTGACTCTGTCTACTTCTACACTCTTCCCTTCGGAACCAATGTCGGCGGCGACAACACATACGATATGGCCATTAAGGATGGCAAGCCCGTCTTCCTCCCCACAACGGAGGAGTACAGGAAGGGAATTGAGGCCATGCATAAAACCTGTGAACAGGGGCTGATTGATCCTGAAATCTTCACCCAGGATGACACTATGCGCGATTCCAAGCTGATGAGCAAAACTCCTGTCATCGGCTCTGCCCCCGGCTGGACCACTGACTCCACCTTTGGCGCCAACGCAGACCAATATGTACCTCTTCCAGCTCTGAAGGAACCCGATGACGCTTCCATTCAGAACTTCTACGGAGGCTTCGACAAAGCGGTGAAGAAGAACAGCGATGGCAACTACAAGGTCTTAAAACCAGACGACGGCAGTTCTGCCGATACTTTCGCCTGGGTCAATTCTCTGCGGGACTTTGGTCCCAAATATGTCGATGACGAATTCAACGCAAGGAAATGACACTGCTGCTGACATAATCGACAACAGACCGCTGCACCGGGAACCCCTCTCCATGCAGCGGTCTGTTGCACTTTCATCTGGAGATAAAGTCCCCTCTGGACCAAATTTTCGTTTTCAATCGGATCAAAGAAAAAGCCCACATGCCAAAGCTGCTCCTCACATCTCCTCCACATAATGCACATAATCAAGTTCCCGGATCTCTTTGATCAGGTCGGCCCGCTTGCCAAATCGGTCCATCTCCAGAGAGATCACCATGGAAGCATACTGCCAGGGATCCTGCATTTTCCTGGTCTCAATCATCTCTGTCTTCACATTCTGATCCCGCATCTTCTGCAGGAAAGTTTCAATGCTCTTTCCGTCCTCCAGTTCCAGATACAGATCAAATACCTTGGCATGCTTCTGCAAGAAGAGATCAAAGCGATTGAGAATACGAAGCACCAGGGCAATGAAGATCAAAGCATAAACCGCGCCCTCCACAAAGCCAATACCGATCGCCAGACCGACGCAGGCGCAGGTCCATAGCCCCGCCGCTGTCGTCAGTCCCTTGATCCGCTGCTTCTCCGTCACCAGGATCGTCCCAACACCGAGGAAACCGACTCCGCTGATCACCTGAGCTCCGAGCCTGGCCAGATCCGCCTGGTGATCAAACTGCATCATCATATACTGACTGGTCAGCATGACAAGTGCCGAGCCCAGGCAGACAAGGGCGTGCGTCTTAATCCCAGCTCCGCGCCGTTTCAATCCCCGATCAATTCCAATGATGGTTCCCATGACAGTCGCAATTGCCAGACGCCCGACGATCGCCGTGGTGCTCCAGCCTGACAGGATGCTCATCCATTCTCTCCACATCTTTGAATTCCCCCAATCGTTTTATCTTAATTCTTTCTCTTTTAACGGTTACTAGCAGATGAGAATTTGATTGTCTTATTAATTATGCAAAAAGTCCTATGACTTTGGCAAATCCAATTGCATTTATCATAGGACTCTTGCATTCTCAGACTCTATTATGCACACCTTCAGCGCACAAAGCCTTTTTGACTATTTCAGAACTTCTTTGTCATATAGAATTCCTTCTTTTGTCTGCAAATTGCTTTTTGGATATTCTAGGACTTCGAACGGGGTGACGCATTGAGCAAAAAGTAATTTCTCTCCTCTCTCCCTCTCCACATGTCTGATACTTAATCGTAAACTTCTGGATGGGATCGAATTGATCTTTCTTTTCGTAACCAAACCCTGTATCATCCACAATCTTAGCCTTATATCTGTCTTGACACGCCTTAAAAACTTTTGTAATCAAAAAGACCGTGTGGCATGTTTCCAATGATTTTATAATTTGATCAACACGGTGATAAACACGTTCATCATCACAATATTCTCGACAGAAATTTGATTCTGACCTTCCCCTATGTTCAAATGTGATGTTCGTGTAATGACAATTTTGCAAATCCTGCACAGTACAATCCCGCTCCAGACATGAAGATAACAACTCCAGAAATCTATTGCGTGTCTTTGTAATCACACCTTTCTTCGCAGAGGTAAGCTTCTCTCCAGACACACCGCCGATTTGTCCCGACACCTCAAGGAACCATTGATAATTCCCCTTTATGTTCTCTTTCCAATCGCTTCCCTCGTCCTCATTCCCTCCAGGCTCTTTTAGTATAAATAGTACACCATTGGGGTTCTCTGCCCTATAAGTGATTTGATCTTTTAGAATACACTCACCGGCATATTTCTTCCCTAATTCTCTCACTTCAATCCCCTCCTTATCTCCAACTGGCAATGACATTAACATACCTATTTTACCGAAAAAAGGCCCCTCAAGGGACCTTTTTGCTAATTCTAACTCCTGGAATTCAGATGAGTTTCTTCACAAGCGCGGGAATCTGCGCATAATCCTCATCATCTGGATTCCAGAGCGACTTGACATGTTCTTCGATGACTTCGAAGCCTGCTTCCGCAAGTTTTGCCTGCAGATGCTTGACGCTCTCACCGCTCCATCCATAGCAGCCAAATGCCGCCGCCCTCTTATTCCTGAACTTCAGTTGCCGTAAAAATTCCAGCCAACCGGCAAGCGAAGAGAGATAGCTGTTGCCAACCGTCGGAGAGCCCACAGCAATGGCCTTCGATCGGAACACCTCTGTCATCAGCTCATTCTTATCCGTCTTGGCAATATTGAAGACCTTGACCACAGTCTCCGGGCTCTGCCGATAGATTTCATCCGCAATCCTGTGAGCGATCTTCGCCGTGCCCTCCCACATGGTATCGTAGGCGATGGTAATCTGATTCTCCTGGTAGGCATCTGCCCAATCCGCGTATTTCTGGACAATTTGCAGCGGATGATCTCTCCAGATTGCGCCATGCGCCGGTGCGATCATCTCAATATCAAGATGAAAGCCGCTGATCTCCTCAAGTTTTCGAGCCAGAATGGGTGCAAAAGGATTCAGAATATTGGCGAAATATTTCATTGCCTCCTTATTCAGCAAGCACTGATCTGCCCTGTCATTGAACAGTTCCTCGACCGCATAGTGCTGACCGAAAGCATCATTGGAAAAGAGAATGTTATCCCCTGTCAAAAAAGTTGCCATCGAATCCGGCCAGTGGAGCATGCGCATTTCCACGAAGATAAGTTTCTTTCCATTGCCGATGTCCACACTGTCACCAGTCTTTACAACATGAAAGTTCCAGCCGCGCTTGCCATACTGTCCCTCGATGCTCTTGACTGCATTTGCCGTACAGTAGATCGGGATCCCCGGGATCTCCTCCATCAATGTTGTCAGAGAACCGGAATGATCGCACTCTCCATGATTGGCGACAATAAAATCAATCTTCTTTAAATCAACTTCTTTCTTCAAATTCTCCACAAAGTCAAACCGGTGCGGAATCCAGACCGTATCAATCAGAACCGTCTTGTCCTCCTCAATCAGATAGGCATTCTGACTGGAACCATTTTCAATCGAATAATCATCTCCATGGAAGCTCTCCAGCTCCCAGTCAAGATAGCCGACCCAACTGACATTTCCTTTCACGTGCTTTCTCATACGTTTTTACCTCCTGCGGATTTGCTTTCGCACTATGCCTGCATGCAACCGCACAATATCCCATCCTTATTCCAGCGTCAACAGCAGACCCATCTTAAAGCGCTCATTGGCCTTGACAGAGTGCAGGCCTCCCTTGGCGAAGTGGAAGTTCTCTCCCGCCTTGATCCTATGATCCTTCCCCTCGTAACCGATTACAGCCTCGCCGTCCAGGGCGAAGATAATGGCCTCGCCCGGAGCCGCGTGCTCGGACAACCCGGTTCCCCGGTCAAATGCCATCACAACGAACTTCATCCTGTCGTTGTGGACCACATCCATATTGATGATCTTCCCCTCCTGATAGGGAACTAGTTCTGCCAGCTTGAAAACCTCACCTACTTTGATTGCGCTGTTCATGATGTCCTCCTTTAAAATCGAAATCTCTGTATACACCGCACCCTGGTCCGTCCGCATTCCCACGGGCTGATCTGCAGGTGTGAAAATGCCCTCGCCGACAGCCAGCTTTCTCTCATATCCATCCCTGCCATAGACGATAAGATCTCCCTTCGCCAGCAGGATCATTTTGTAAGAGGGATAGATCTCTGCGCTGATGTCCGTCCCGGCCGCCAGCGAGAAGTAGCTGATGGCATTCGTCCCGTTCTGAACCGCTTTCGAAATAGTACATCCCGCAACCGGCCTGTTATCTTCTGCAATGGAAAATACTTCTCCGACTTTTTCCTTCATGCCCTGCATATGGTGCCGCCTTTCTATCGTCGGGATTCTGATCATACGCTCTCCCGGCTCATCTTTATCATAGTCCGACCCTTATATTATTTCTGTATCTGCAGATACACATCTCCTGATTTTTAGGATATCCTTTAAGAGACGGGATCATACTGCCATGTCAGAGTCGACAGCGCCTGCGAAATCAGATGTTATCATCCGCATGCCCTGGCGGGCTCTCTCCCCGGACTCACACTGCAGATTCATCTCATCCCTTGGCAAGTATTCCAAAACAGGAGGTCGTTATGGACATTCAAGCCCTCGCACAGGGTTCCTTCTTCAAGGGCATTCCCAGCGAAGAAGTAAGAGCAATTCTTGAAAAAACGCCTCATCGCACCGAATTCTTTCAGGCCGATGAACGGATCTTCCTGCAGATGGATCCTGCCGATCGGATCGGAATCGTTCTGACAGGGCGCGTACAGGCACAGAAGACCTTCCCCAGCGGAAGCCTGGTCAACGTATCGATCCGTCTCCCCGGCGATTTGATCGGTCCCGCCGCCGTCTTCTCCCGAGATCGCCGCTACCCCTGCGATGTGACGGCGCTGGAACCCTCTTGGGTCATGATCCTGTACAGGGACGACCTGCTTCGGCTCATGCAGCAGAATCTTCGCATCCTTGAGAACTTCACCGAGGAGATCTCGACCGCCACTTACATGCTTCAGCAGCGGATTGAGCTTTTCTCCTACCACGGCATCGCACAAAAGGCCGCCTTCTGGCTCCTGCTCCGTTACCGACAAAGCGGGAACCGGATTATTCCGATTCCCGACTCTGTCAGCAAATGGGCGCTTCTGATGAACGTCTCCCGGCCGTCACTCCACCGCGAGCTGAAAAAGATGGAGGAGCGCGGCCTGATCCGCTGCTCCTCCAACGCAATTAAAATTATTGATGCAAAACAACTGCATGACTTGCTCGGACGGTAAGACCTCTACCGTAACGCCTCCATGCAATCCCATTTTCTTTCCTTTGATCAGGCACAAACAGCTGCTCTTCTTCTGATCGCAATTTACAGCGTCACCCCATCCTTGAAGATCGCGATATCCCTGCAGCCGCCTTTCTCGGCCTGGGTTCTTCGCCCGGAGGCAACCGCAAGCACGAAGTCTAAAAGTCTGTCTCCTGCCTGATCAAGTGTCTCAAGGCCATCTGCCACGGTACCGGCATTGAAGTCAATCCAATTCTTCTTCCTGGCGGCAAGAGCGCTGTTGGTCGCGATCTTAGCGGTGGGAACAGGCGCCCCGAAGGGGGTGCCCCGTCCCGTTGTAAAGAGAATCATATGCGCTCCAGCGGCGGCAAGATCCGTCGAGGAGACCAAGTCATTGCCCGGCCCATAGAGAAGGTTCAGTCCCTTCTTCTCTACCGGGCAGGCATAATCCAGGACGTCCACAATCTGGGCCGAACCGCCCTTCTGGACACAGCCGCAGGACTTGTCTTCCAGCGTTGTAATCCCTCCCGCCTTGTTGCCTGGACTGGGATTTTCATAGACTGTCTGCCCGTGATCCACGAAATACTTCTTAAAGCGGTTGACCATGGCAACCGCCCTGTCAAAGGTCTCCTGATCCTTACATCTGGCAAAGAGGATATTCTCTGCTCCAAACATCTCCGGAACTTCCGTCAGAACCGTCGATCCTCCCAGGGCAATCAGCCGGTCTGAGAAACGCCCTACCGCAGGATTCGCCGTGATGCCGGAGAGTCCATCAGAACCGCCGCACTTGAGACCAACCACCAGCTCTGAAGCAGAGATCGGCTCCCGTTCAAACTGATCCGCATAGGAGGCCAATTCCTCCAAAAGCCTGCGTCCTTCCTCGTACTCATCCTCTGCCTCCTGGCAGACCAGGAATTTGACCCGATCGGGATTATAATCTCCCAGAGCTTCCAGAAAAAGATCCTGCGTCAGATTCTCGCAGCCCAGGAAGACGCAGAGAACTCCCGCCGCGTTGGGATGGTGAACCAGAGAGGTCAGAAGCCGCCTGGTAGCATCCAGATCTCCGCCAAGCTGAGAACATCCGTAAGGATGAGCGAAGGAGTAAATGCCCTCGATATTTCCCCGGACCAGATCCTGATTCTCCCTTGCCAGCCCTCCGGCAATATCATTGACGCAGCCGACGACCGGCAGAATCCAGATCTCATTGCGGATGGCTGCTCTCCCGTCTGCCCGGCGAAAACCATCGAAGGTCCGCTCAGACACCCTGGGCAGAGGAAAGACCTGATGATCATAGTGGTAGTCTCCCGTCTCAGACAGGGCTGTCCCGGCATTGTGGGTATGAACCCAGGCCCCCGCCCTGATATCTTCCCTGGCAATTGCGATCGGATTGCCGTACTTGATCACCTGACTGCCGGCAGGGATATCTGTCAGGGCAATCTTGTGTCCCCGCTTCACATCCTCGAGAAGAACCAGCGACGTCTCTCTCCGCGACACATCCCTGCCTGCATCTGAGTGATTTAATTGTGCATTCCCCTGTGTTTGCTCCCGGTTTTGATTCCAAACAGCATCCGCTTTCTCCGCTGCTTTTTCCTGGTCGATTTCGAACAGATCGATTTGCTCTCCCTGCTTTAAGTCTTCCAGGGCAACCAGGACATTATCTCTGGGATGAATATGAATATATCGCATGGTTCCTACCTCTTGCTCCTCTGTATCATCATTCTGCAAAAGCACATCCGCCTATGCCTCAGAGCACAGAGGCATAGGCCCTCTTAGCTCCCTGCTCCCGAATCAATTTCAGGCCGCTGCTGACCTCCTCCGCCAGACCGGGGACAGCATTTAAATTCCGATCCCACATCTTCTCATTTCCAAGAACCGCAGTAACCAGCGTCGCCGCGTCATCCTTCCGGTGCTCCCAGTAGAAGTCCAAAACCCAGTCATCATCCTGAATCTGATAGTCATCCCCTGCCGGGCGCCGGGCCAGAATCCCATCAGCTGTCCGCCCCCTTAAATCATTGCTGAAGAAGGCAATGTAAGCGGCAAAGCCCATGCAGAGAGCCCGGGGAAGCCTGCCGAACTTATCCTGATACTCCAGAAGCGAAGGCAGGTCTCTGGCCTTCCACTTGGACGTGGAATTCAAAGAGATGGACAAGAGTTGATGATCAACAAAGGGATTGTTGAACCGATCTGTCACTGCTGCCGCGAAATTCTCACAGTCCTCCCGATCCAGCGGCAGAATGGGGATGACCTCATCATAGAGAATCTTGTTCATGAATCCGTGGATAACCTCGTCCTCCATACAGTCGCGAACGATATTCTCCCCCGCCAGATAGGCCCCCAGAACAAAACCGGTGTGAGCGCCGTTTAAGATACGCACTTTGCGCTTCTTGTATGGAGCGACTTTCTCGACCACATGAACATTGAGTCCTGCTCTGGCAAATGGCAGACGGTCCGCCAGTTCTGCGGGGCCCTCAATATACCAGACGCCAAAGACTTCTCCCACATCGAGCAGCTGATCTTCATAGCCATTGATCTGGTTTAATTCAGCGACTTCTCTCTGGTCGCGTATGCGTCCCGGAACAATCCGATCCACCAGAGTCGAACAAAAGAGGTTCTCTCTCTCAATCCATCTGGCGAACCCTTCTCCCAGTTTCCAGTCCGCAACATGCTTCTGAACTATCTTCTTAAGTTCTCTTCCGTTGTTGTCGATCAGTTCACAGGAGAGGATGGTCAGCCCCTTCTTTCCCGCCTTATAACGCTCATAGAGAAGAGCGGTCAGCTTGGCCGGGAAAGAAGTCGGCGGCACCTGATCCAGACTTGCCTCTGGATCGTAGGCGATTCCTGCCTCTGTGGTATTGGAGGCAATAAATTCCAGATCATCGGAGCAGGCAATCACCTTGACCTTGAGCCAGTCCTCGACATTGTATGGATTATAGCAGGCGTCAATGACGGAGATCACCCGCTTTCGATCCACCTTCTGTCCCTTCTCCGATCCTCGCAGATAGAGAGTATAGAGTCCCTCCTGCCGGTTGATCTGCTCTGTCAGTCCCTGGGCGATGGGCTGAACCACAGCCACCTTGCCATGGTATCCCGTCTTCTCATTCGCCATGTCAAACCAGTAGTCAACAAAAGCCCGCAGGAAATTCCCCTCCCCAAACTGAAGGACTTTGACCGGGGCCCCCGGTTCCAGGATATACCCCTGGTAATTGCTCTTTTTCAACACCTGATAATTGAGTTGACTCACCTGTACACCTCACTTCATTCTTATCATTTGCCTTCCTGCCCTCCGCATTCCTGTAAAAGTGCATGAAGCTTTGCCGGAAACATTCGTTCTAAAACAGGAGACCTGATTTCTCAATCCAAATTTCCTGCAGATACTTTTGCTTATCTCTCAATTCCAAAATACCGCTCAGCATTGTAATAGCTGATCCCTTCTACAATCTTCCTCAGGGAGGACTCGATGGCAGGATACTCTCCCATCTCTACCCATTCTCCGATCAGATTGCAGGCGATTCTGCGGAAGTAGTCGTGTCTTGTATAGGACAAAAAGGATCTGGAATCGGTCAGCATGCCGACGAAATTGCCCAGAAGACCCAGGTTTCCCAGAGACTTCATCTGCCTCTCCATACCGTCGCGCGTATCCTGGAACCACCAGGCTGCCCCCATCTGTACCTTAGAGGGAATCTCCTCTGACTGGAAGCAGCCTATCATGGTTCCAATGCGGTCGAAGTCAGCGGCATCCAGGGAGAAGAGAATGGTTCTCGGCAGCTCATCAGTAGAGTCAAGGTCGCTCAAAAAGGCTGCCAGTGCAGGAATACAGTCATTCTGTGCAATGGTATCGAAACCGGTGTCCGGTCCCTCCGCAGCGAACATACGGGCATTGGTATTACGCAGGCAGGAGTAGTGAATTTCCATGACCATCCCCTCCCTGTGGTAGCTGCGAGCCAGATGGGTCATAAGAGTCGTCTGGTACTCCTCTCGCTCCTCATCACTCAGAATCTGTCCGTCCATCGCCTTGCGATAAACTCTGGTTGCCTCCTCCATGGAGCAGGGACGGTACATAACGTAGTCAATCCCGTGATCCGTCGCCCGGCAGCCGTGTTCTCTGAAAAAGCGGATCCGCTGATCCAGAGCGTCAAGAACATCTTCCATGCTGTCCAGAGATTTCTTTCCAACCACCTGAGCCAGCTGATCCATGTAGCCGACGAAGCCCTCTCGATGAATATTGATCGCCTTATCCGGGCGGAAAGAAGGGCATACCTGGAAAGAAATATCCGGATCTGCCGCAATCTTTTCATGCCACTGAAGATCGTCGACAGGGTCGTCTGTCGTCCCTACGAAGCGGACATTGGACTGATCAATCAGACCGCGGACCGTCATCCCTGGATCATTTCGCAGCATATCATTGCAGTGATGATAGATCTCCTCTGCGTTCTCCTCCGTCAGGGGTTTTGTAATGCCAAAATACTTCTTCAGTTCCAGATTGCACCAGTGGTACATGGGATTTCCAATCGCCATCTCCAAAGACCTTGCAAAAGCCTTGAACTTAGTCAGCGGATCCGTCTCTCCGGTCACAAGCTCCTCCGGAGTCCCGTTAGACCTCATTACCCTCCACTTATAGTGGTCACCAAAATAGGTTCCATCGGGATTGCGTCCCCCCAGCCAGATCTGGGAGATATTGTCGAAGCGGCGATCCTCATAAATCTCCCGCGGGGAAATATGACAGTGATAGTCAATGATCGGAAGCCGCTCCGCATAAGTATGGAAGAGATGTCTGCCCGTTTCGTTGTAGAGCATAAAGTCCTCATTCATAAACTGACCCATACAATACCTTCTTTCTTCTGTTTCTTTGTTCTCTGCGCATTTCTTCCGCCAGGACTCGCCTCCTTCTGACTGAATCTGAAACCTTTCTGAATTCTTTTCCAGTTTCAGATGTGGTCAGAGTTATGAATTCCTGATCGGTTTTGAAAGCACTTACATTTCATCCTCAAATTAGACCAGCTTTTTTCATCTGTCAAGCCCTCAATTTCCCACCCGTTTTTTCTCCTGGGAGATCATCTTCTCGCTTTCTTTTCTCCTGACACCGCTCTTTCTTCGCACCTTTCATTCCGGATATCCCCCCCGGAAGAATCCTCCTAAATACAGTCTTTGCGCTCATGTTCACTCAGATAACAAGGAGGATTCCCCCTTCTCTCATTTCATAGGATTTGACACATATATCTCCCTTTGATTCCTGCCCTCACCCCCCAGGTACGATTCATTTTCGGAAGACTGTACAAATTCGACCTATACTTTTCTAACAGCTTGCACAAATCGCTTGTAATATGCCTGTTTCCCATTGACTTCAAAAAAACAGATCTCTATATTCAGTTAATGTAATTGCTTACATTTACGGGAGGTAACAAGACCATATGAAAAAATTCATTAAGAGATTCCTTGCTCTGGCCCTGACAGCCTGCATGGTTCTCCCCCTGGGGGCTTGCGGTTCCGGCAAGAGCGGATCCAGTCTGACCGGAGGGAAGAGAATCATCCGCATCTCGCACGCCCAGTCCGAGACGCACCCAGAGCATCTGGGGCTTTTGGCATTTAAAAAGTACATTGAAGAAAGGCTGGGAGATAAGTACGAAGTACAGATCTTCCCAAACGAGCTATTAGGCTCCGCCCAGAAGGCTATTGAGCTGACCCAAACCGGAGCCATTGACTTCACGGTCGCCGGAACAGCCAATCTGGAAAACTTCTCTCCTGTCTATCAGATCTTCTCCATGCCCTATCTCTTCACCTCAGAGAAGGCATACATGCAGACCATGAATGACACAGACTACATGGAGAAGGTCTACGATTCCACCGATGAGGCAGGCTTCCGCGTTGTCACCTGGTACAATGCCGGCACCCGGAGTTTCTATGCCACCAAGCCTATCAACAGCCCCGACGATCTCAAGGGACAGAAGATCCGCGTGCAGCAGTCCCCCGCTTCCATCGCCATGTGCAATGCCTTCGGAGCAGCTGCCTCTCCCATGAGTTTTGGCGAGGTCTACACCGCCATTCAGCAGGGTGTCATCAACGGGGCCGAAAATAATGAGCTAGCTCTGACCAACAATAAGCACGGTGAGGTCGCCAAGTACTACTCCTACACCAAACACCAGATGATCCCCGACATGCTGATCGGCAACGTCAAGTTCTTAAAGAGTCTGTCTCCTGAGGAATATCAGATCTTCAAGGAGGCCGCCGCCCTCTCCACGCAGGTAGAGAACAGCGCCTGGGATGACCAGGTCGCCTCTGCCAAGGCCACCGCGCAAAACGATATGGGCGTTCATTTCTCAGATGTAGATCTGGCTCCCTTCCAGGAGGCAGTCGCCCCTCTGCAGAAATCCATGCTGGAGAAGAATCCCAAGATCGTCGATCTCTACAATCATATTCAGGAGATCAATAAGCAGGTTAGTAAGGAGGGTTCCAAGTCATGAAAATCCTACATCAGATACGTCACATCATTGATAAGATTTTAGCTGCGGTCTGCGTCTTCCTCTTCGCCCTTATGGTTGTCGTCGGAACCTACCAGATTGTGACCCGCTATTTCTTCAACCGCCCTTCAACGGTCTCTGAGGAGCTTTTGACCTACTCCTTCACCTGGATGGCCCTGCTGATTTCCGCCTATGTCTTCGGCAAAAGAGACCACATGCGCATGGCCTTTCTGGCCGACAAGGTCACCGGTAAGGCCAGAGTCGCTCTGGAGTCTGTGATTGAGCTTCTCATCACCGCCTTTGCCGCCATCGTCCTGCTCTACGGCGGCGTCTCAATCACCAGGCTGACCATGACCCAGGCCACCGCCTCTTTAGGCGTTCCCATGGCCTATGTCTACTGCGTGGTTCCCATCACAGGCACCCTGATCGTCATCTACGGCATCTTAAACATCATCGACCTGCTGACCGGCTCTATCGACGCCTCTGCATCAGCAGAAGGACAGGAGGCATAATATGAACATCGCACTCGTATGCGGCCTGATCATCCTGATCACTCTGGCCATCCTCTTGATCGCCGGCGTTCCCATCGCCGTCGCTCTCGGAATCTCTTCCATCGCGGCAATTCTGCCCGTCTTAAATGCTGACGCCACCGTCGTCACCGGCGCCCAACGAATTTTTTCCGGCATTTCCACCTTCTCGCTACTGGCCATTCCCTTCTTCATTCTGGCCGGCAATATCATGAATAAGGGTGGTATTGCCGTTCGCCTGATCAATCTGGCCAAGCTGATTACCGGCCGCACGCCCGGCGCCCTGGCTCAGACCAATGTTGTCGCCAACATGCTCTTCGGGGCTATCTCCGGTTCCGGCACCGCTGCCGCTTCCGCCATGGGCTCTATCATCGGCCCCATTGAGAAAGAAGAGGGTTATGACCCCAACTTCTCTGCCGCGGCCAACATTGCAACTGCTCCCACCGGTCTTCTGATCCCCCCATCCAATGTCATGATCACCTACTCCCTGGTATCCGGTGGGACTTCTGTAGCCGCCCTCTTTATGGCCGGCTACATCCCCGGCATTCTCTGGGGTCTCGCCTGCATGGTTCTGATCTACTTCACCGCAAGAAAGCTTGGTTACCGCAACCGTCAGCATTTCTCCGCCAGGGAAGCCGGCAAGATCCTGCTTCAGGCGATCCCCTCTCTCATGCTGATCATCATTGTCATCGGCGGTATTATCGCCGGCATCTTCACCGCAACCGAGGGCTCTGTCGTCGCTGTTGTCTACAGCCTGGTTCTCTCCTTCATTTATCGCACCATCAAGGTTAAGGATATCCCCAAAATTCTTCTGGACTCCGCTGAGATGACCGGCATCATCATCTTCCTGATTGCCACATCCTCCATCATGTCCTGGGTCATGGCCTTCACCGGTATCCCATCTGCGGTATCCGCCGGCCTGCTGGCTCTGACCGGCAATAAGTACGTGATCCTTCTGATCATCAACGTTGTCCTTCTGATTGTCGGCACCTTCATGGATATGACGCCCGCCTGCCTGATCTTCACACCCATCTTCCTTCCCATTGTGAAGACCCTTGGCGTCAGCCCCATCCACTTTGGTATCTTCATGATCTTCAACCTCTGCATCGGCACGATCACCCCGCCCGTCGGCACAACCCTCTTCGTCGGTGTCAAAGTGGGGCGGACCAAGATCGAGAGCGTCTTCCGCTTCCTCTGGCCCTACTTCGTCGTCATCGCAGGCGTCCTCATGCTGGTTACCTACATTCCCCAGCTGTCTCTCTTCCTGCCCGGGCTTATGGGCTATGTGAAGTAGGATACCCTTGCGACAAATAGGCAAACACTCACAGGCACAGCATTTTTCTCCGTCCTGCTGCCGCTGACCCGTATGGCCTTGTACCGACTTCCGGCAGGAAGATATAAAGAATCGCTTTCCGGGTTGCAGCTATGCCCTCCTGCGCGAAATCCCCTTCCTTCCTGGGATCCGCGCGGGAGGGCATTTCTGCTCATGGATCAGAGAAGCTCCGGCACATGACCCTGAAACCTGCATAGGAAAACCCTGCTCGGGTCTTCCGTGAAGCCCAGCGCACGATTCAGGAGCGGATACAGGGGAATATCCCTGTTCGGGCGCTCAGAGAGACTCTGCACCGGTTCTTGGAGTTGACACAGGTGGGGCCCCTGCGCTGACATTTAGAGAGAGTCTGCGCAAGTTCCCGAAGCTGGCACGAAAAGAGCATTTCTCTTGCGTTGGAAATCCTCAATATCCTATACTTTATATGTGAACGTCACTGATCCATTGGTCTCCGGTTCCAAACAGTAAAATAGATGCTCTGCAAATCGGCAATGATCATAGACAATGAAATCAACTCTCTGTGAAAATCCTCATGAGCATTGAAACACACCCTCTGTGAGCATTTCATTGCCGTGAAGAACAGAACGCGCGTGCCGCGCATTTGATTCTGCAAAATCATTAAATCGTGCGATGCTTTTCCCGGGAAGAACTTATGGAAATTAATAATAACCACAATCAAGTGAATATTTACGATGTGTCCGCACACGCTGGCGTCTCCATCGCCACTGTCTCCCGAGTCCTCAATCAGAGCGACAAGGTGGCTGAGAAGACAAGGAACAAGGTGCTTGCCTCCATCAAGGCTCTCGGCTACCAGCCCAATGTCTTTGCCAGGGGCCTGGGACTCGGTTCCATGAAAACCATCGGCATCATGGTGACAGATGCCTCCGATACATTTCTGGCCAAGTGTGTCTACCATGCGGAACAGGAACTGAAAAATCACGGCTACTCCGCTATTCTCACCTGTACCGGGGAGGATCTCTCCTCCAAAAAGCGTTCCCTGAAAGGACTGCTGTCCAAGCAGATCGACGGACTGATTTTAATCGGCTCCTCCTATGCGGAGGAAAATATCTCTGACCAGGACTACCTGCGCAAAGCGGCCAAATCCATCCCCGTCGTCCTGATCAACGGCCGCATGGATGGAGAGGGTATCTACTGTATTTACAGCAACGACTTCGAGGCCATGTTCCAGACGACCAGCGCCCTGCTTGAGGCGGGCCGGCGGCGGATTCTCTATCTCTACTGGGCAGACTCCTACAGCGGCCGGCAGAAACTGGCCGGTTACAGAGCTGCTATGGGCGCCGCCGGAATCCGTGTGGATGACCGCTATCTGATCAAAGCTCCAAAAGAACTGGCTTCCATTGATGCCTGTCTTCGCGAACAGCTTGCAGCAATGCCTGATACGCTCCTGCACGGGCAATCGAATCCTGTCTATGCCAGCGGAAAAGATCGGGACTCCGCTTCTCACACTGGCAAGAATACTCTTTCCATTGCCTACCCCTTCATCTGCCCCGTTGACGCTGTGATCGGGGCGGAGGATATTTTCGCCGTAGCTGCCCTGAAACTGGCTCAGGAATACGGCGTCTTAGTTCCAGACCAAATCCAGATCATCGGTTACAACAACTCCATCCTCTCTCAGTGCACCATGCCGGAGCTGTCCACCATCGACAACCACTGCGCTGACATGGCGAAGGGGGCGGCCTCCATCCTGATCCGGGTCATTGAGGGCGAACAGGTGCCGCAGGAGACCATGGTTCCCTGCCGTCTGGTGCAGAGGGGAACTTACCGGCTCTCCGAACGTACTGCTGCTTTGTCCACCTGAAAAACAAACTGATATCGGCAGAACTCTCGCACAGAACTCATTCCCATCCAGGAAGAGATGATGGTTCTTATTCTGCTCTTAATCTAACATCGCAGCTCTTCTCGCACGCAACAAAATGCAGGCAAATATCGTCTTCTCCGCTTGCCCTTACCGCGGCCCGCAGTCTTCCCTCGTAAGTCTTGGCCTTATGATCGAAGTAATTCTCCTCGCTGACCGGATTTGCACTTCCAAATCCAATAATCAAACCGGATCCCTCGATAGAGGTGGATACCTCTAGAATCTGCTCCATATTCAGATGGGAGCTTTTCAGAGTGGAAATAAACTTTTCACTTCAGCAACTTATTTTACGTTATCTACTTCGCTGCCTTTGAATTCAGATTTAGCAATTGCAACTTGATCCATTGTTATCCTCCTGCTTTAGGTTTTCTCTATACTCCCCTTTCTACCTTCCCCTTCACCAACTCCAAATCCGCCGGCAACCAATCCACACTATAGAGGCTGTCCTTATCCAGCCACTTCGCCGCCTCATGAACACTCAACTCCAAGTCTCCGCTGATAATCTTGCAGAGATAGCAGTCCATCGTAATATTGTAACAACTCCAAAACCATATCCCGGAAGGAATCATCTCTCAAAAGATCACGAAAACGCTCTGTCAGATAATATGTCCCCTCCTCATCTCGCTCAATCAGAATACAGACTGCATACTTCTTCCGCTCTGCTTCTTGCGGAAACACATTAGTGAGATTTCGATAGACGGATTCCTCGGTTCGAGCGGACAGGCTCACTCCATAAGCATCTTTCAAGAAATCCGCATACTGCTGTCTGGTCAGTCTCAACTCTCTTTCTCTCACAAGATCGTGTTCCCTCTGAATCTGTAATTCAATAGTCTGATTTCCTTCAGGCTCGATATAGTCCTTGTAAGAATAACTTTCCTCATCTGCCACACGAGAAACTGCATACTTCTCTTGTCTGAGGAGTTCCTGATAACTTCTTCCCCGCATTTCCTGCTCAACTAACACTTTTAACAGTGTAATATCCTGAATTCTCTTATAGGAAATCACCTTCTTGGATAGGTACTCAATAATTATCTCCTGATCTCCAGTCAAAGTCACGGGATAGTCCACATCATACTTCTTAAGGAAAACATAATAAGAGCCGCAGATATAGAAGATCTTCGTGATATCAACCGAACCATATTCTCCAAAGTCTCAAATCGATGGAATCCTTCCCAGCTTCTTCTTGAGATTATAATAAGCTTCTTTCAACAGCTGCACGGCGTTCGTTTTAGCCTTATCGACGGAAGCATAGATCCGTCGTTTTGAAATCTCATCAAAGTGTATGGTTGAGCTGCCCGGTATTTATTCCGCCCGGAAGGTGACCCCGCATGACTTTGCCGCAAATGGCTCACAGCTTACCGTCAGGAACGCTTCCCCGGCAGTACATCCGGCGCGGAGGACGGCGGATTGTGGGAGGTCCTGACCGCATTGAAGCCGCTCTCCTTCAGCTTTCTGATTTTCCGCTCTTCTGCGTCATACAAAGAGACGGCCCCGAGGACGCCATTGTCATGGTGAAGACACCCACCCTTCAGTTTGACGCTCTTCCGATTCACGCGGAGGCCATGCCTTGCGTCCACCGTCACAGTCCGGATTCCGGTCTCTACAGACGCCTCATCGATCAGATGCGCACCGCTCACATCAGGAGTAAAGTGCATGCGGAACGTCCCTGCTGAGGCAGCGCGCACGGACAAAGTATAGAGATTCGGATGATCAGAGCCCCAGAGAAGAGGTTGGTCCAGCGTCATAGCCTGAAAGGCCGTCTCTGTGCTGTGCGGACCAATCTGAATTCTTGTTGTCCGCGAAACGGCAGCTTCGCCGCTTTCATTCTTCAGCGTAAAGGAGGTGATATCCGCCAGGCGGTTCGCATCCGTGTCATTGACAATCTCCGCCTCTATACGCTTATCTTAGCGGATGGATGTCTCTGGAGAAAGGACACTGTCTTCAAAAAGTGGTAAATTTTTGCAAGATTTCACCGGGTGAATCCATGGAAAGGCGTTCCGAATCCAATGCGTCCAGACTTTTCCATCTGACAGAATTTATGGGTTCCTTCGCTTGAGCATCTAAAAAAATGTCGGATAGTAAAAAACGAGGTACATGTTCGCAGCAGATCGAAACTGGTAAGATATCTGCATCAGCTGAGGAACGGAACAAATCAGGCACAACATGCTTCAATCGAAGAGGGTTAGCGAAAGGAGTTTTTATGATCGAAAAATCAGAATTTAAAGGAAAGGATCACCTGAAAGCCTTCGGATGGTTCCATGCAACATCTGTCAACGGCGGCGCGATGGTAATTGCCGCAGTAATCGCCAGTTACTTCTCCGTTCATATGACGGATGATTTGAAGCTGGCTCCCGTCAAGGCGTCCTTAATCATGTTCATTGCCACACTCTGGGATGCAATTAACGATCCGATGATGGGCGTGGTCACCGATCGAACACATACAAAGCTTGGACGGTACCGCCCGTATTTCCTGCTCGCACCGGTGCTTCTTCTGATTTTCTCTGTTGCAATCTGGCTGAATCCGGGATTTGGCGCAACCGGAATGTTTGTGTACGTCCTGATCACCTATATCGGATACGGCATGACCGTGACCATGTTCACCATGCCGCAGATGGCTGTTCTCCCGGCTGTCGTGTTAAACACACAGAAACGTAACCAGATTATCGGCATGGGCGCCGGAGTCTGCGCACTGGCATTTACCATCGGCAATACGTTCACACCGCAGATCACCGCTTTCTTTACAAAGCTTGGATTCAGTAATCCGTACATTCCGTACATGGTCGTCTGCAGCATTCTTGCCTTCATTTCTTTCTGGGGACTGTTCGCCACATCGGATGAGAAATACCTGACTCCTGTCTCCAGGGAAAACCCGTTGAAGCAGATCGGCGTGGTGCTGAAATATAAGGAAATCTGGCCGAACATCCTCGCATGGGTCGTTGCTTCTCTCGGATATGGACTGATGTTCTCCACATCCGTCTACTATGTCATGTATTACCTCGCAAGGCCGGACCTGATTTCCGTCTATATGGGTGTCGTCTCTGTTGGTGCTCTGGTATCCATGGTTGTCCTGATGCCGCTCTTCCTCAAGGTATTTAAGACAGGACAGAAGGCGCTTCTGGTTTCGCAGGTACTGAGCATCGCCTGCTACATTCTTCTGTTCTTCACCGGCAGGATGAACTTTGTGTACCTTTGCGTCATCACCTTTATTTCCGTCAGCTTCGCAGCAATGCAGAACGCGTTAGTTAACGTACTGGTGAATGATGCCATCGATTTTATCCTTCTGAAGGAAGGAAAATCCTGCAACGGTGTCATTTCTTCAATTAAGGGCTTTGCTCAGAAGTGCGGCAATACGCTGACGAGCTCCGGAATCCTGTTCGCTCTTGGACTGACCGGATATGTCGCAGGAGCTGTCGGCCAGCAAAATACTTCAACCATGTTCATGCTGAACTTCTTAAAGTTTGGCGCACCCTGCATCACAGGTATCGTGCTGATCCTCTGCGTCGTGTTTAACCCGTTCCAGAAATATTATGGGGACATTGACAAGATGAAAGCGGAAATGAAAGAAGAAGCAAAGGAAGAAGTATCGGAGGTTACGGAATAATGGCGAGATTTGAAAAGGATTTCCTGATTGGCAGCGCAGTCGCTGCCTTTCAGGTAGAAGGAAACAATATGAACTCTGACACCTGGGTTGAGGAACAGCTTCCTCACTCCGAGTATGAGGAGCGCTCAATGGATGCCGTCGACCATTACCATCATTGCGAAGAGGATATCCGGATGATGGCGGAAGCGGGCTTAAATGCTTTTCGTTTTTCAATTGAATGGGCAAGAGTGCAGCCGGCGCCGGACCGCTGGGATGAGAGGGAAATTCAGCACTACAAAGACGTCATCGCCTGCTGCGAACGGTATCAGATCACTCCGGTTGTGACGATGTTTCATTTCACCTCTCCCATCTGGCTCATCCAGAAGGGCGGATGGGAAAATCCGGATGTGGTTTCGTATTTCGCGGCGTATTGCAAAAAAATGGCCGAGGAGCTTGGCGATCACCTGACCTATGTCTGCACGATCAACGAGGCCAATATGCGGATGCAAATCAAAGAGATCCTGAAGGAAATCAGCGTGAAGGTTGGGACCGAGGCCAGACGGCGGGATGAAGAAAAAGATACGCTTCAGATCGGTCTCAATCTGGATAAGCCGGATCCGAATCTTGCGGAAAAGGAGAAGTCCAAGGCATTTGGGCTGACTTGGCCGGAGCATGCCAATGTGTTTGTCTCCCCCTGCACAGACGAAGGTGATCTGCTGGTCATGAAAGCACATCAGGCGGCCAAAGAAGCGATGCTGGCTGTCAATCCGAACCTGAAAATCGGCATCACACTGACCGTACACGATGTTCAGGTCGTACCGGGCGGCGAAAAAAAAGCAGCGGAAGAATGGGATATGGAGTTTCTTCATTATCTTCCCTACCTGAAGGATGACGATTTTATCGGCGTTCAGTGCTATACAAGAAGACGCGTCGACAAGAATGGAACGATGCCTCCTGAGAAAGGAGTTCCGCTGACACAGATGGGCTATGAAGAGTGGCCGGAAGCAATCGGAGGAGCCGTTCGACGGGTCGCAAAGTCGTATCACGGTAATATTCTGATCACGGAAAATGGCATTGGAACCGCAGATGACAGGGTTCGCATCCGCTTCATTGACAAAGCGACCACCAGTGTGAAACAATGCATGGAAGAGGGAATTCCGGTAAAGGGCTATATGTACTGGTCCCTGCTCGACAATTATGAATGGCAGAAGGGATTCTCGATGACGTTCGGTCTGATCGGCGTCGACAGAGCAGCGCAGACCCGCCACGTAAAACCGTCCCTGGCCTTTCTGGGAAGTCTTCATAAACGGTAACTCTTCCGCACTCTCAATGAGGAATGCTTTGCGTTCCTTATTGGAGGCGGTCTGACTTTGTACAACTTGTAGAATGGAACAAAGAGCTGCAGACAGCAGCTCTTTTGTGCTATGTATTGATCATGAGGAAGGTGCCCTATGCAAGCCAGGTATACTACCTATGGATATTTTCAGCAGAAAATGAAAGAGCATTACGAGACGTATGGGACAGGAATCCAGTTTCCGGAAATGATCCGGCTCATGGACAAGCGGGGGCAACTCCTCACAGAGAAGCCAGAAAACCCGGAAACGATCGGGGTGGACCCCGGCATGTCCGACCAGGCATTTAATCAGTTTATCGATCGGATCGTGATTACGGCCTATCCGGATGAGTGGGGCAACAACCGGCGGGTGAACGAAACCGATATAATCCCGCAGCGCAATGATATTTTTACGATCCGTCATCCGCGTTATACGTCTCTTCTTCTGCATGCCCATAATTATTACGAAATCGATTATGTCTCCAGCGGACACTGCACCTTTTTCTTCAATGGCACGTCCCGGGAACTGAATAAAGGCGAACTGGTCATTATCGCTCCGGGTATGAAACACGATATTCAGATTCTGGACAATGAGACACTGGTCCTGTGCGGCATGATCCGGAAAAGCACGTTTGATGTCTCCTTTTTTCCCCTGCTCTCTTCAGATAATCTGCTTGCTTCCTTTTTCCGTTCCACGCTGACGGATAAATCAAGAGAGAATTATCTGCTCTTCTTCACCGGCAACAGGGGGCAGGTCAATCTGATGCTTCGGTTCTGTCTTCTTGAAAGTGTACATATGACCGAGTTTACCAGTATCAGCTGGATGAATATTCTGTTCTCTGATCTTCTGATCAACTACAGCCAGACGATTCAGTTTTACGACTATGCGATGGGGACGGATTTTTCCCTGATCCTTCAGTATATCCAGCACAACTATCAGTCTCTCACCCTGCCGGAATTAGCCAAATTCTTTCACTACAGCGAGCCATATCTCAGCACGCTGATCCGGCAGAACACAGGAAGTACATTTACAGAACTGGTGCGTCATCTGCGGTTTCAGGAGGCCATCAAATACCTGACCTCTACAACACTGAAGGTATCAGAAATAGCCGCGAAGGTCGGGTATCATTCTGCAGACCATTTTTCCCGTTCCTTCCGCAGCGTGTATCATATGTCGCCCCAGCAATATCAAAAGGAGTATCAGATCAAAGACAAGTTTATTCCATTCCAGACAGAGTAATTTCTGTTGTGGGATATATGGACTCACTCATGCCGGCTACTATTTCTGTATAAATGATGCATCCCCCACCCCTTGTCGGCGGGGGATGCATGTTGGTATGGTTATAGATGTGCCAAAAAGATCCTGTCTGCAGCCGTTCAGTGCTGCACCTTTTCAGCATCTTCCTTCTTAAACTGCATCATCATCTGACTCATGGCAGGTGCCATGATGGACATCAGTTCGTGATCGTGGTTTGTTACAACCTCAGGATTTTTCTGGAACAGCATAGTGTGCTCCTGTCCAGGCTGGCAGGCGGACCAGCCTGGAAGCTTGTCGGTCGCGGGAGATCCGGTTCTTGCAAATGCCATTACCGCGCTGAAGATGGCGTCTTCGATCTGCTCTGTGCTCTCCTTTGCTGTGGATGGGACCATCTCCGTGTTGTGGAAGAAAAACGGCACATCATAGCAGTGCCATGGGCATTTCTCATCCAGGGCAGTATTCTCATTAAACAAGTAAACATAGGTGTGATCATTGATTGCAGCGCGTTTCTGCACGTAGGGGATCTGCGGCGCCCGAAACACAAAATCCATATTAAAAATATCGGCGAAAGAGCGCTCCGGATACGCTTTAGCATAGAGCTCTTCAACATGCCCTGCTTTTTCCACTCCAAGCATGCCAGCAAGCGCTGTCCTTGTGGCCGCTTCTCCCTCTTTGGTGCGCTTGTTCTGCTGCGGCATAAAACCCATGAATTCTCCATAGACAGAACCGATCAGAAGCGGGATATCCTTTGTCTCCTTCTGGAACGCGTTGGCGTCTGGCTCTCCTGCGTAGAAGCGATTAGGATGCGGTGCGCTGCCAATGTATTTTCCCTGTTCTGCAAAGATCGGTTTAAGCTTATTGTAGGCGTCTGCGAGCCGGTCAAATTTGACGGCTTCCAGCTCATGCACCTCGTGCAGACCCAGTTCCTGCAGGATGGCCTCCGCAAACTCTCTTCCGGAGCCTGTCTGATCAGGCAAGAGCGACCCGACCACCCCGCTCATGATGATCCCCTTGTGATAGAGTCCATCTGCTTCTGGACTCTGAAGCAGGGTTGTCACCTTCATCCCACCGCCGGATTGGCCAAATACGGTAACATTGCCAGGGTCTCCGCCAAACGCTGCAATGTTTTTATGAATCCATTTCAATGCTGCAATGATATCGTCACCGCCGGCATTACCGGAATTCTCATACTCCGGGCCAAAGTCGGACAAGTCAAAATAGCCGAGTACATTTAATCTGTGGTTAATGGATACGACAACGACATCGCCGAGGTCTGCCATGGCTGCTCCGTCATACGCCTCATGCTCAATCGCGCTACCGGCTTCAAATCCGCCACCGTGAAGCCAGACTATAACGGGCCGTTTCTTATCATCACAGCTCTTTGTCCAGATGTTCAGGTTCTGGCAATCTTCATCCATGATCCAGTATCTGTGCGGTACATATAATTCTCCATTCGGTCTTTCTGTGGCAAGAAGCGGACATACAAAGCCGTAGCTTGTGCAATCCAGGGAATCATCCCAGGCTTCACATGGTTCTGGCCTGTGAAACCTTCGGGCCTTTGCATAAGGAATTCCCTTAAAAATAGTCAGTCCGTCGTACTCATAACCCCTCACTAATCCTTTTTCCGTCCTGACGACGGCTGTACTTCCATCGCACTTGAACGTATGCTTCATTTTCGTTGATCCTCCTGTTTCTGCATATGGCTGTCGCACCGCGTCAGTGACATGTACTGTCATAATTGACACACCAAATCAACACTTCTTCAAATGACATCCTTTCCTAATCATGCCATCTGTGGTTTGACAGTAACGATGATCTGCTGATAGGCCCGCAATTGTTCTCTTCCATCCGCCTCGGCACAGACAATCACATGAATCGTATCGCTCGATCTGGCGTCACTCGGAACTGCCAGTGCTATTTCTCCCGGCTGGCTCTGATTTTTCTGAAGAATAGTCCGTCCGTACGGAATCCCCAGTTCAGCATCCTGTGCTTCCGATGTATCTTGCAGCTTCGGTTTCAGACAGACTGCATCAGTTCACCTCTCTGAATCCCGCATGAATTAAAGGCATCCACGCGAACGGCATACGTACGTCCCTTGACCAGCGCCTTGATGCAGATGTCCGGCTCAAAGGTCATGGCCGAATGATACAGATGATTTGCATCCGCCCCCCAGAGCACCACCCATCCTGTGGTCTGCTCAGAGCGATTGATATGAACTGTCAGATCGCACGGACCTGTGCGCCTTGCCGTGTACTGCGGCATGGCCGGCTTCTCTCCCTCCGCAAGACCAAAGATCCGGAGCCCCGACACGCACGGCGTCTGACGAAACGCAGTTTCCGTGATGGTAAGACGGACAAAGCGGACGCGGATTCCCTCCTCGCGGACCACCAGATCGTGCGTAAGATCGGTTTCTGCCTCCCGCTTGTCTTCAATCGGGAAGAATTTTTTCCCATCTGCCGATCCTTCGAGAAGCCACCGGGTATGGTGCTCCGTCTGATCAATGCATCGCTCTCTGGCAACGCCTTCTACCGGCCCCGGCATCGGAAGAGAAAGCCCGTCATCCGCCAGATTGATTTGAATCGCATGCACCTGCATCTCTTGGCCAAGATCGCACATAATCCAGGCCGGCGCATTTTCCGCCGCCTTCCAACATGTCTGCACGTTTTCATCAGCGGCAAAGGAGGGCTCATGCCCATCGGCAAATGAGCTCGCCCGCATTGTCTTCTTATAGCTCAGCAGCATCCAGTCCGGATCCGCCCACGGACCCTTCTTCATTTTCTCTATATCCATCGGCCAGTCGCCGTACCGCTGATTGCAGAACAGATTGCCCTCTGTATCAAAGCCCGCCGGCCAGAGCCCCACGCGCCGCTCCATGGGGTTATTGACGCTGATCCGCATAGTGGCCGTATGCCACCAGTTCTGGTCACGGTCACACAGCGTCGAACCATGACCGGCTCCCGGAAGAAATCCGCCCGGTTTATAGGAATACGGGGCATTGCCCGCCAGGTAAAACGGTCCCAGGGGGCTCTTTCCCACATAGCATCCATCGCAGTAGACGTTGTACTCCGCACCGGTTGCCGCATATTGCAGGTAATAGGTTCCGTCATGCTTCGTCATCCAGGCGCCCTCAATGAAGGAATAATTTCCCAGAATACCATGCCGGATGAACCCTCTTTCGTCAGAGGTAATCTGATTCTCTGTGCGGCCATTCTGTTTTAAAAATTCGGGAAGGATCTGATCAATCTCTTCCTCCGTCTTCGGATCCCGGCAGTGATTCTCTCCGACCCGCTCAAATCCATGCTCCCACGGATTTCCTTCGATCAGTGCCTTCGGCTTCGTAAGCGGCCGCAGCGTCTCCGGATCAAGCTCCACGCCCCAGATCGGAGTTTCGCAGGAGCAGCCCCAGTAAAAGTAGATCCTGCCGTCGTCATCCGCAAAGATGTTGGGATCCCAGAACGGAAAGGTACCCAGAATCCTGTCATAGGGGCCATGCTCTACATCTCTCGTTCGATAAAAATCGCAGGAAACGCCCCGTCTGGAGGCCGAAAAGTACACATAATCGCCGATCACACGGACATCCGGCGCATAATCGTAGAGCGGCAAATTGTCCGGCAGACGGACGACGGTCCAGGATGTCAGATCATCCGATACCCATACAGACAGACTCATCGAGGCAAACAGGTAGTACCTGCCATGAAACAAAATGAGCGACGGATCAGCGGCCTCCCGATAGATATCGTATCCGGAGTCAAACCGGTGCATGGTAAACTGGTAGCGGTACGGAACATTGATGGGGTTGCAGATATAAGAAGCCATACATTTTCTCCTTCATTATTTCAGACTGAAAGAAGATGGATAATCAGCCTGCCGGCGTGACAATCTGCGCTTCCATCTCTTCCACGGCTTTATTCAGCTCATTCCGATCAAACGGAATATACATCATGTCTTTTAGTTCCCGGAACGTATTGCAACTCATTTCCGGATCATGCGCCATCCCGACCAGCATTGGCAGGTGATTTCCCAGAATAGCCGCCATGTCCGGGAATTCGAGTACCTTTCCCAGACGGCTGTCCCAGCTGATGACTTTGCGGAAGTCATGAACAGGAGCATAGCTCCACGCATAATCTCCTGCGGGGAGTTTCAGGTCTCTCTTTTCCGGATCCTCCGGCAGAACGACTCTCGCGCTTGCCCCAAACGGGATGTGAACCTGAATCGTAAGGGTTCCATCCGGCTGAACAGTCCAGGCGATCCGGTACTCTCCGGCGGCGCTCATGTAGCGGCATGAAATGTGTCCCAACCGGACATCCGGATGTGGCGCAAGGTGCGCTTCCGAAAGGCCAGGCTTTAAAGGCCTGATCCCGGCCGCATAGCCGTACAGAAACTCCATGACTGATCCATAGGCGTAATGGTTCAGGGAATTCATGCCGGTATCCGAGATGGTTCCATCCGGAAGGACCGAATTCCAGCGCTCCCAGATCGTTGTGGCTCCCAGGTTGACTTCATACAGCCACCCGGGGAACTGCTCGCTAAGCAGCAGGTCGTAGGCGATGTCAGTCATTCCATTTTCAGCCAATACGGAGCACATCATCGGCGCTCCGACAAAGCCGCCCTTGATTTTATACAGGTCCTTTTTAAAGCGCAGACGAAGCTGATCCTTGATCTTCTCCCGATCCGGGCAGATCGAAAACCGCAGGGCAAGAAGAAGGGCGGTCTGCGTATCGATCGCCAGTCGGCCGGACGGAGTGACGTATTCCTTCCGGATTGCCTGACGGATTTCTTCTGCAAGCGTCTGATACCGGCAGGAATCCTCGGTATTCCCCAGAATGGCAGCGGCACGGGCAGCGATTCCGGCGGAGACATAATAATAGACGGACGCAACGTATGTATCGTCTGTACTCCCTTTAAAGCTCGTCTCGGTAGCCCCGTCTAGCGCCAGCCAGTCTCCAAAACTGAAACCGAAGTCAAAGAGACGCCGTGTTCCGGAACTTCTCCCTTCATCCTGCCGGTAAATCCACTCCAGCCAGTCCCGCATCATCGGATACTGCTGCCTAAGCTCCCGCTTATCTCCATAAAACTCATACATGGTCCACGGAATGAATGTACCTGCGTCTCCCCAGACAGCCCCGCAGTCATCCTTGTGTCCGATATTAGGGATAAAATTCGGAATGCCGCCATGGAGGAAGGCCTGTTCATCCCGAAGCAGTTCTTCATAATGATGATAAAATGCGTTCATCTGCATATGATAGCAGGCAGTTGGCGCGAACACCTGCGCGTCTCC
This sequence comes from Lachnospiraceae bacterium AF51-6-b8A, assembly GCA_027682585.1. GTDB lineage: Bacteria > Bacillota > Clostridia > Lachnospirales > Lachnospiraceae > Shuttleworthia. The sequence continues at coordinate 499,464 of JAQCZH010000002.1, forward strand.
CGTCCATCCCAGCCGTTCGGAACGCTGGGGGCAGTCCGTCGGAAGATCAATACTGTTTGAGCGCTGGCTCCACAGCGTATTCTCATAGAGACGGTTTACTTTTGCATGCCCTGTCTCAAGGAAGCCCGTTCTTGCCGTGTCAGAATATAAAGCAACACCGGTAAAATCATCCGGCCGGATCTCACGCGGCCATCCGGTGATCTTGACATATCGGAATCCAAAAAATGTAAAATGAGGTCGGACCGTTTCGCTTCGGCCGTCGGCCACGTATAAAAATTCAGATTTGGCGTCGCGGTAATTCTTGTGATAAAAATTCCCCTGCTGCAGGATTTCCCCGAACTCCAGCTTGATTTTTGTGCCAAATGGAATTGAGGCATCAACCGGGAACGTAACAAATCCCGCAAAGTTCTGGCCAAAATCAAGGACCGTCTCACCGGCCGGCGTGTGCAGAATCTCCCGGACCGGAAGTATCTCATGCGAAGTCACCGGAAGGGATGTGCGGTCTGATATATGCGATTTCTCAAGATTCCGGCAGCCGGAAAACGCTTCCGGATGCGCAAGGACGCAGACCGGTTTCCAGGAATCCTCCTTCCCCGACAGATGGCGCGTCCGATCAATCATCTCGCCATCATAAATGCCGGAAGCAAGAGTATCAGAAGCCCGGTACTGCCAGGATGCATCCGTACCGAACACGGTTTCCTTTCCATTCTCCCAGACATGCATCTCCGTGATCGCTGCCATCCGGTCTCCGAAGTTCTGATCCCTCATGCCAAGTCCGAATGTGCCCAGATACCATCCTCTGCCAAGAAGAATATCAACCTCATTTTCCCCTTCCTGAAGAAAATCGGCAAGATCATAGGTCATAGCCTGCAGGCGCGTTTCATAGATGGACACATAGGGAGCGAGGTACTCATTTCCCACTTTTTCCCCATTCACATAGAGCTCAAAAAGGCCCACGCCAGTCACATAGATCCGAGCCTTATCCGGAGTACGGGCAAGAGACAGAGTTTTTCTTAGAATCGGATGGCAGGCATCTCCCGCCTCGGGCCCAATCCATTCTGCTGCCCATGGCTCCTTCTGCTTGCCGGTCTCAAACCAACTGGAAGCCTCTGCCAGATCTCCCTCATTGCCGGTGATCTTTACCCGGACATAATACCGGGTTCGAGGCTGAAGCGGGAAATCTGCGTTCAGCTGATTAACCGTGGAAGCATCCGTATAGGTGTACAGCAGCGTCTCAAATGACGGGTCCGTGGACACGGCAACGGTCCTCTGAACAGCCTCTGTTGACTTCGTGTCTGTAACCTGCCAGGAAATGTTGACGGATGCCATGGCATAGCCCAGCGGTTCATGAATTCCATTGATCGTTATATCAGATACTTTCATAGTCTCTCTCCTTCATCAAGTGCCAGTGAAATACAGGTATGGCCTGCCGGCAAAACAGCCTGATATGTCGAATAGCAGAAATCTGCCTGGGCGCCCATCGGGACATCTGCCTCAAACTTGACCTCATTTTCCTCCGTCACGCGCCACTGCACACGGTATACTCCGGCTGCGGTCTGCATCCGGCAGTTCATGAACTTAAGCTCCGGGATTACATGCGGAACTATGTGGACACGGTGATAGCCGGGTGACATAGCCCGAATCCCGGCCGCGTAACGGTACATCCAGGCCGCGATGCTGCCGTAGCTGTAGTGATTCAGGCTGTTCATGCCGTCCGGGTTCATCGAGCCGTCGGGAAGAACAGAATTCCAGCGTTCCCAGATCGTGGTTGCACCCATTTTGACCTCATACAGCCATCCCGGCATCTCCTGATTCAAAAGCAGATGCGCAGCTGTCCGGGCATGTCCCGTCTCCGTCAGTGCCGGCAGAAGCAGCGGCGTACCGATAAATCCGGTATTTAAAAATCCATGATTGTCCCATACAGCCTTATCAAGCGCATCACCTTCCCTCTGCCGCAACTGTTCATCCGGGTTCAGATTGAACATAATTGCCAGAGCAGAGGCAGTCTGTGTCTTCTGATTGCAGAGTCCCTCGTGATCAAAGAATTCCTCTCGGATTGCTTCCAGAATCTCCTCAGACAGCGCCTTATAATGAGCGGACTCGCCCGGATCGCCCAAAATGGCAGCGGCCCTGGACATAATTTTCACTTCCTGATAATAATGCGTACCGGAGATCAGAACCGGGTCCGTCTTTCCGAACGGACCGGGAGCGTCATTGTCCATGGCCAGCCAGTCGCCGAAGCTGAAACGATCCCGGAGCAGGTGCTTGTTTCCTGCTTTTTGGTCCAGCTCCTGAAGATACTCTGTCCAGGCCCTCATTCCCGGGTAGCATTCTCCAAGAAGAGACTTGTCGCCATACGCCTGATACACATACCAGGGAATGAGGACTCCGGAATCCGCCCATGGCTGGGTGCCATACTCCGCAACCATTCCTTTTTTGAGACGCGGAACTACATTTGGGACGGCACCACCAATCAGTTTCTGCTCCGCCCGCATGTCCCACAGATACTTTCGGAAAAAGGCAGGTGCGTAAAAAATCATGCATGCTGTTTCCGAAAAGACCTGCGCATCCCCGGTCCACCCTAACCGCTCATCCCGCTGCGGGCAGTCCATAGGAACATCGAGAAAATTGTCCTTTGCGCTCCAGACAATATTTTCAACCAGGCGGTTGACCAGATCATTCCCCGTCTGGATGGATCCGGTCTGTTCCATCTGGCTCCGCAGATGAACAGCAATAAAATTATCCGGAAGAAGCTGCCGCCGAACTGCCTCTTTGTCAGCTCCCTCGATCTCTACGAGCATATAGCGAAATCCATAGAAGGTAAAATGCGGACGGATGGTCCGCTCAATCCCATTGGAACGGTATTCGTAAGCAGCTTTCGCTTCCCGGTAATTCTCATGATAGAAGCATTCGTTCTGCAGGATCTCTCCGGCCGTCAGCCGGATGACGGCGCCATCGGGAAGTGTATTTCTAATCTTCACCCAGCCGGTCAGATTTTGACCAAAGTCAAGGATGGTCTCTCCCTTTGGCGATCGCAGAAGCTGAACAGGGGGAAAGCTTTCCTCCGCCACGACAGGAAGACTCCATCGGTCACACAGGGGGCCGCAGTGAACCGGCTCCGTTTTCTCTACCGGAAGCCACAATTCCTTCTCTTTCAGCTCTGCCTCCCGGGCGCTGTCGTACACTTCTCCGTCATAGATACTGCAGCTGATGACCGGCGAGGGTTTCCATCCCCATGACAGATCCGTAGTGAGAAGAGGCGCACAGTCTGACGGATGGAGATACAATTCGCAAATGGCATAGTACCGGTTCCCATACACTCCTGTAAAGCCGCCATTGAACCCGATACGTCCCTTGAACCATCCGTCTCCCAGCAGGATCTGAATGGTATTCTCTCCCTGACGCAATAAGGCAGACGGATCATAGGTATACGTCTGCAGATGCAGGTCATACGAATGATAGCCCGGCACAAGGTATTCTTTTCCAAGCTTCTGACCATTAATCCGGATTTCATAGAGACCCAGTCCACAGATATACAGACGAGCCTCATCAGATACCTCGTTCAGAGAGAACTGACGCTGTAAAACAGGGATCGATATCTCTTCTGCCGATTGCCTTGGTGAAATCCATTCGGCTTGCCAGGGCTCCTTCATTTTTCCTGTTTCAAACCAGCTGGATGCCTCAGCCCTGCTCCCGGTATCTGAAATCGCCTCTACAGTCCATTCATAACGGGTCCTGGGAACCAGAGGGAGCCGCTCCGGATGATAATCTGCGGAATCAACGTGAGGAAGCCAGCCGCTGTCTGAGCAGCACTGCCCGTCCGAAAAGATACGGATTCTCGCAGAAACGACGGTCTTCTCTTCTTCGTTTTCGCAAATCCAGGATAAACTTAAGGGATTCATCTGAAATCCCAGCGGTTCTGTTATGTGATTGGCTCGCAACTGTGTGATTTTCATATTGTACATCTCCCGGATAATCAATGTAAGTGTTTCGACTCTGGCAACTAGTATAGGCAGAAACAGAGTCGAAGAACACCTCTCTCAATTGGTAAAATCCGGCATATTTTACGATTTTGTGATCATTCAGCAAACCAAATGAGGAACGCTTCTTCAGATGGGATACGCCCCGACTACAATGAATTCTCAGTTTCCAGACCTGAGAAAAGGCAAAATCGATCTGAGTATCATGGCAGAACCAGACAGTCAGTACTGCGATGGCCTGCTCTTTTTGCCAATTTGCGAGGACATGTACAGTTTCTGCATGTCACCTGCCCACCCTCTTGCACATAAAAAAATACTCAGGCCAAGTGACCTGAGTTCGTATTCTGTAAAATACGGTCAATATCCCTACTTAAAAACTTCTTTTAGCAGCCAGCTGCAGAAGAACGGTATCCAGGGTGAACCTGTTTCCGGTGAGTACGACACCCAGACCACCCTTGGCGTGCTGTCAGATGGCTCCCTCTTTGTGATCCACAGTCCGTATTCAAAGATTCGCGCAAGCGAATCTACCAAAATTCTGCCACAAAAAGTAACCTCCAATCATTAGAATTTTGCTCTAACAATTGGAGGTTCGTTCAACAATCGCAATCCTTCTGTGGATCTCTTTGCTTCCGACAATATTCCTTACATCTTATTGTCCATCCTTCATCCAGAACTCTACCGCCTGATCGATCCAGCCCTCTGCAGACAGGCCTTTTGCTGTTCCGACACCATGGGGCACTCCCGGATAAATATGCGCCTCGTAAGCAATCCCCTGAGCCTTTAAGGCTGCTGCTAGCTTTTTCGTGTTCTCCGACGGTACCGCTTCATCCGCATCCCCGCACCAGACAAATGTGCGCGGATAATTCTGATCGACATTAGTCTGAATACTGTAAGCGAGGGCCTTCTCCTCCGACGCCTTCTTCCCAAGAAGATTTTCCCTGGTTCCGAGGTGCGTCTTCTCCTCTTCCAGAGTAATCACCGGATATGCCAGGATGATGGCAGACGGCTTCGGCAGACCATAGTGAGGATAGCCCATTGTCGTCGTTCCAAAGGATGCCACCAAATGCCCTCCCGCGGATGATCCCCACACAGAGTAGTCCTCCATGTCCACCATATATTCCTCTTTGCGTGATATGATCTCCTGTACAGCCCTCGCCAGATCATCCTGCGGATTGGGATAAGCCGCCTTATCTCTCACACGGTAGTAGACGATAAAGGCAGATATTCCTTTTTTGTTCAGAGCTTTTGCAAACGGAACGCCCTCGACAAAACTGCAGACCAGCTGATAGCCCCCGCCAGGACAGATGATTGCACATTTATGATATTTCCCATCGTGAATCACAAAGCGATCATCTAACTTATACTGATTTCCTCGAAAAAAATCCTTTAGTTTCTGCAGATTGTTAATTTCAATTTGTACAGACATCCCTTAACTTCCCTTCATGATTTTTGTTGTTCCGCTTCATCCTCTAGTACAACTTCAACTCCAATACTCTGGAAGATATCTACTGGTATTAACAATCATATCATCAACCAGCACAGAAATATCTTTTTTTGAGATTCCATGTCCACGAACAAGCGGGTCTTCTTCAAATGCTTTCTTTACAAGTTCTCTATCTCCGGTCAGAGAAGCCCTCATGATCCGTTCATGGTTTTTAATGTGTGGTAATATCAAATCACGCACATTTGTCGGTAATTCCCCTGCAAAAATCGGCCGAATACAGTCTCTATCAAAGACCGCATTTGTCTCTACTACAGAATTGACCGGGAGATTCGCAATCTGCATTGCGCTATTTGGAATATTAACATTACTTATCATCCTCTTTATTCCGCACAGTGCTTTGATAAGCAGGATCCCTTCTTCACCAGTTGGCTCAAGCTTGATTTTTTCTCCTTTTTGCATAGATCGACTTTTTTCTAATCTGTCTTGTAAGTCCTTCTTCCTCCATGCAACTGTCGTTAAGCCAAATCCCCAATCGGAGACAGTTTTGGGATCCTTTAAATACAAATTTCCCGGCATAAATTCTGCCAGATGGCGGTCTCCTGCTGCTGCTATCAATCCATATTTTTTAAACAAGTCAAACTTTACTCGATGCTTGCAGGCAAAACTTGCATTTGCCCAATTCCCATCAACCTCTTGATACCCCTCTTCAAAATGTTTATCAATATATTCTCGGTAAATCGGGAACAAATCCACCCCTTCGTAAGAGGCCCAATCAAACCAGGTAAAATGATTAATTCCAAGAACATTTACATGAATCTCACTCCTCTTTATATTCTGTATTCCTAATGATTCTTCAAGAATGCCCTTCAAAACTTTTTGTGTGCCAAATACCTCATGACAGCAGCCAAAGGCCTTGATCCCTGGGAATGCATGGTAAAGCATCTTTACGCAGAGACTCATTGGATTTGTATAATTGATAACCCACGCGTCAGGGCAAAATTCCTTTATTTTTTCAGCGAACTCCACGAACATAGGTAATGTTCGAAGGGCTCTTATCATGCCCCCAGGGCCCGCTGTATCGCCAACAGATTGGTATATCCCCAATCTTTCCGGCAAATGAACATCGGATTCCATTTCGTCAAAGGTTCCAGGCAAAATAGAAATCACCACAAAATCCGCACCACCCAGAGCTTCTTCATAAGTATTACATATCTGATATTTCCACTTCCCCAATACATCAGATCGTGCGCTCATCGCATTTCCAATTTTCTCGTTTGCCTCTGCAGCCTCATGATCAATATCATACAGACGAACAACTCCTGATAAATCTGGATCTAATGCCAGATCTGTCATAAACGTCCACGCCCAACCGCGAGACCCGCCGCCAATATAAGTAATCTGTACATCCTCAACTTTATGATCCCGATATTTCATACTTAACCTCCATGTTATCCTTTCAATCCTGAAGTACTAATTCCCTCAACAATATATTTCTGCATAAAAATAAAAATCAACATAATCGGAAGAATCGAAATGGTTGCCATTGCAAACATTGCACCATAATCAGATGATGTACTCGGATCCGAAAATAGTTTCAGCGCCAAACTGACAGGGTACAATACAGACTGATTCACATAGAGTAAGGCTGACAGGAAATCATCCCAACGCCACATAAATGAAAAGATACTGGCCGTGATTAGAACCGGCTTCATCAATGGAAATATAATTCGTCGAAACACTCCAAGATAGGAACATCCATCGATTTTAGCCGCTTCATCCAAATCATGTGGAATTCCCTCGATAAAACTGGTCATTAGATAAACGAAAAACCCTTGTATTGCAAACCAGTATGGAACAATCAGTGGTTTATATGAATTGATCCACCCCAATTTTTGAAACCATAAATACTGAGGGATCATCAAAACCTGTGCCGGAAGCATCATTGAGAGCAACATGGCGACCTGAATCATCCTTCTTCCACGAAACCTGCATCGAGCTAAACCATAGGCAACGACAGATGATGACAATACTGTTCCCACCGTTGCCACAAGGGAAATGAATAAAGAATTCGTAAGAAACCTGCCAAAATCAACACCCGCAAAGCCCTTCCAACCATTGACATAGTTTTCCACTGTAAATTTCTTTGGTAACAACTGCTGCGCTGTCGTAAAAATGGTATTCGTCTCTTTGAACGAACTCATTATCATCCAAACCAACGGATAAATCATGAGCAAACCACATATTGTAATTATCAGGTGATAAATGAATCTCCTGTACCTCCTTATTCTCATCATCAAAATCCCCCCTCATACACCCAAAACTTTTTCGTCGCGAAAATAACTAATGTAATCAGACCCACGATTGCCAGCATAATCCACGCCATTGCGGACCCGTACCCAGTATGATAAAACTCAAATGACTGCTGATACGTATAAACCGTATAGAACAGTGTTGAATCCATCGGTTTCCCCTGCGTAATAATGTAGCATTGGGTAAATGCCAAAAATCCATTAATCATCTGCATCACAAGATTAAAAAAAATTGTAGGGGTTAACAAAGGCAATGTGATTTTCCAAAATTTCTTTGCCTTAGACGCACCATCTACCTCTGCCGCTTCATAAAGACTCGCAGGTATTTGCTTCAATGCCGCCAGAAAAATAAGCATTGAAGATCCAAACTGCCATACAGCTAATATAATCAGCGTCCAAATTGCTGTCTTTGTATTTCCCAGCCATGAAAAATCGACTGGGAATCCAAACACAGATAAGAACTTGTTGATAACACCATCAACAGCAAATAGCCGCTTCCACAAAATGGCAACCGCAACAGATCCTCCAATGATAGATGGTAAGTAATACACTGCTCGATAAAAAGCAGCCATTTTACTCGGTTTAACCAACAGCATTGCTACTGCCAGCGCAAATATAAGGCGCAAAGGTACTGAAATCAAAGCGAAGTAAAATGTCACACCGATTGACTTTATAAATTTAGGATCATTTGTAAATAACTTAATATAGTTATCAAGGCCAATCCATTTTGGCGCGGACAAAATATTATAGTCGCAGAAAGAATAATATAGAGAAATACACATGGGGACAATCATAAACAGTAAGAACCCCACAATGAATGGCGATGTACATATATAACCTGTTGCCCGCTCTGTATTCATTTTTAGCAAAAAGGATTTTCTATTCTCCATCGACATGATGCCCCCATCTACTTATTTCCCACTTTCTAAAATTTCATTTCCCTTATCAAGAAGAAGCTTTGCCGCTTCACTGGCACTGATCTTTCTATAAAGGACTTGTTCTTCCAAGCTCTTCAGTTGATCATACACCTGTGTTGCTCCACTTGGCGCCGCCGGACTGATAGTACTGCAGTTCGGTGTTACCACCTCATTAATATATTTAATTGCCGTTTGATTCGCCTGATCCATCTCCGGCGCAATTGTCTCAGACACTTTCTTCGAGATTGGCACTCCACGTTCTGCTAACAACACCTTATTGCAATCAATAGAGTTTGTAAGATAATTGATCACTTCTACCGCTTGCTTTGGATTCTTGCAATCCGCAGATACACAGAAAAACTGACTTGGCTTCAAATAGTTTGATTTCTTAACGTTATCACTCGGCCACGTCATAACTCCGAACTCCATTCCTTCGGGAGCCGCCTTCTCTAATGCGTTTAGCTGGTTCGAATAGACAAATGTACACCAAGACATTCGGTCGGGATTGCTCCCATAAATCATCATGTCCTGATCAATTGATCCAATCGTCACCTCAGAAAATGCGGATGGATCAATATGCCAGCCTTCTTTGATCCCTTTTTCCTCTAACTGAAAAAGTTTCTCGTAGTCCTTCGCGTCATCACTTCCCATTTTATTTCCATCAAAGAATTTTTTATCTTCCGCCCGCATAAAATACTCTGGAAGCGTTTCCGCATAATAACCAATGTTGGTTCTATATCCTGTCTTTTCTTTGATTGTCTTAGATATGGAGACAAATTCGTCCAAAGTCATTCCATCTTTGACAGTGACCCCTGCATCGGAAACAATTTTCTTATTGTACGCAAGCATTGGAGCATTTACTCCATTACATACCGCGTATGTTTTTCCGTTAATTTTCGCTGATTCCAGAATGCCCTTATCTACGTCATTTAATTTAAGCGTTCCGTCCTCAATATAGGATGTCAAATCAAGGAGTTGGCCGTTAGATGCATATTGCTGATAGTACATCATATCCATCTGAACAATGTCTGGCATATTATGTCCTGCAGACGCTGTCGCTAACTTGTTCCAGTAATCTTTCCACTCGGAAAATTGGCCGTCGAAACTAACTTCAGGATGCTCTGAAGAGTACATCTGCAGTACCTTGTTTGTTCTCTCATTGCGAGTCTGATTCCCCCACCACGAAAAGGTCAACTTTACACTGCCCTGATTTTGATTTCCCCCTGTTCCTCCGTTATTTGTGCCGCAAGCTCCTAACATCACTGCCGCCGTTAATCCCGCAATAAGAAGACGTCCCTTCCCTTTCATATAAATTCCTCCTTTGAACTAGATTTCTGTTATTCTCATCATAAATTTTCGATCCCTTTTTAAAAATCAAAATTACCTTGCTGATTTGTTAAAAAACCTAGTATTTTTATTTTTCTAATGATTCTTTCTCTCTTATAATTTAATTTATTGGCAGGAGGGTATGTATGTTTAAAAGAATTCTTGCATCCAAGAAATTGACTATCGTGCAGCGGTTAAGAGTCTCCTTCCTCATCTCCATTGCTATCCCGATTGCTGTCACTACTCTGGCTTTTTCTCTCTATATCAAGTCAAGTAACAACTTTAATTACCAAACTGTCTCCAAATTATTGACAAATTCTTCAGTGAATCTTTCCGGGAAAATAGCTTCCGTAGAAATGATTGCAGACAGCGTCTTAGGAGATAGCTCAATTCAAAATGAATTATCTATATTAAAGGATCAAATAAATCCATCTGAAACTGACGGATATTCTATCCTGAAAAATCGCCTGGATAGTTACCTTCACAATGACCCGACCGGAGATATTGATTCCATCCGCTTAATAACCAACCAATATGATGTCACCCAATCCAGTCTCTACTCTACCGATCTCCCCGAATCAATCCGTACCGATCTCTTGAAAAGGGCGGATCAAGCCGATGGGCGAATCATCTGGGTCACTGACTATTCCCCGGAAAAGGGAATTTTTCTTGTGCGTAAAATCAGGCGAATTTCACATTTAAAGCTGGATACTCTCGGATACTTGATTATTAGTATTAGTCCTACTAAGTTACTTGATTCTATTGTTGATAAAAGTAATTTCCCACAAGCTTTTTTCGCCATCTTAAATCATGATAAGACCATCGTAAAATCTGAATCCTTCCCCTCATCTCTTGATGAAATCAATCTGGATTCTAATGATCCCTTCCAGATAAAAAAAATAAATCGACAGAGATATTTTATTGCGCACACACCAATTCATGCTCTCAACTGGACCTTTTGCTGTGTCATAGATTATGACATCTTATACCAGAAAATTTTATTATTCCGCAATGTTGCGCTTGGTTCTATGGGCTTTAGTATCCTTTCCGCTTTTTTGCTTTTAAAACTGACGACTGCTCCTATTTCTGCTTCCTTTATATCTCTGATTAAAAAAATAAACGCGTTTGGCCATGGCAATAATCTTACTGTTCCAGATCTCGCCAGCCATAAGAATCAATACGATGATGAGATTGGTCTTATTAACAAAAATTTCGATAAAATGACCCTTCGTATCCAAAGCCTAGTCAAAGAAAAATATGAAATGGAGCTCAGAGCCAAGGATGCACAGCTTAAAATTCTTGAAAACCAAATTAATCCACATTTCCTTTTTAATACTCTGGAATCCATACACTGGCGAAGCGAATCTCTTGGAGATGATATCATATCAAACATGACCGCTTCACTTGGAGACCTCTTACGTATATCCCTGTCCTCAGATAACATCCATTCATCTATCGCCCAGGAGCTTCAACTCGTGAGCAACTACATTCGCATTCAGCAATACCGCTATGATGATCTGACCTTCCAGGTCAATGTTCCCGATGAGTATATGAATGTATACATGCCCAAGTTCACTCTCCAACCTCTTGTGGAAAATGCCATTCGATATTCTTTAGATGATGATAGTGACCAGTGCCATATTGCAATCAATATAACGCGGCAATCTGAAAATTTAGAGGTTTTATTGCAAAATTCTGGCTCTCAATTTCCTGATCATCTGATTCCAAATCTTGAAAACGGACTTCAAAAATCTCATGGATTTGGGATCGGAATCTTGAACGTCAAGAAACATTTAGAGCTTGAATATGGAGATGACTTTCAAATACAAACATTTAATCAAGATCAACTTGCTTGCGTATTAATCGTAATTCCAATGGAGAGGAAAACAGAACAATGCTAAAGGTGATTATCGCAGATGATGAAAGAAATATTCGCGAAGGAATCAAATTATCTATCCCTTGGACCGAGCTTGACCTGATGGTTGTTGACACCTGTAGAAACGGCGTAGACGCATATTCTTCTATTCTTGAATATACTCCTGATATTGTGATCACAGATATCAGAATGCCAAAGATGGACGGGTTAGCTTTAATTCGAAATTGTTATGCCTTATTCCCAGACACAAAATTTATTATATTATCTGGCTACAATGATTTTACATATGCGCAAGAAGCGATTCAGTATAAGGTACGCTTTTTCTTGCTAAAACCATGTTCAAAAGAAAAATTGCTCACATCCCTGAATGATATAAGACAAGAATGCGTTCAACAAAAACTGCAACAGGAACTCTCTATTTCCTATCAAAAATCAATTCATCAGTTTGAAGCGAATCTCCTAGGCGACGCTCTTTTACAAATACTATCCACGGGTAAGGCCGGCATTATGCACGATATCAATGCTGACTACATTGATTTCCAAAACTATTCCTTTCATCTACTGTTTGCCTTCTACCTTGAACCTGACCTGGCGGATGACTTCCGCCGGGCATTCCTTCAAAAATCGGGCTCTTTTGCATATGAAGTTCAGCCCTTCTTTCTCTATGTAAGGAATACTATGCTCATTATTTGTTCGAATCACAATTATATTGGAAAAACAGATTTGATAAAAATCAGCACTCAGTTAAACGAGTGTGACCGTTTTCAAAGCGTAGAATACGAGCTTGAGGATAATTTGCTTTTCCAAGATCTAATAGATTTATTATTACGTAAAGTTAAGCGGTATGCAGAAATTTTTTTCTATTATAACCACCATTTTTTTAATATTTGTAAGTACGACGAACTCATAGAGCACATACATAATATCTGCCAGGAGATCAAACTGGAGAACGAGCAAGCAATCCTGCAAAAGCTTCAACATCAACTCATAGAAGAACTGCGCAATGTTTCCAAAGTCACTTTATTGCGTGTTTTGCTAATTGATCTCCTCTCCCAATCTGTCAGTTTGAACACCTTAAAGATCCAAGAATTGACCAACCTTATCTCTCAAGAAGATGATTGCAATCATCTCTATCAGATTTTTGACTCTAATAAATCTGCTTTCCTCTCCTTTGCTGAAAAAAGCGAGAAAAAGCATAGTGACTACATCGACAAAATATTAACATACACCATGGAGCACCTGTCTGATCCGTCTCTGACCCTAAAATCGATCTCTGAAAAAATTCTTTTCATGAATCCTGACTATGTCAGCAGGCAATTTGTTATACAAACCGGTACAAAATACTCTAATTACCTAAATAACCTTCGTATTAACTCCGCCAAAAATATTCTAAGGAATGATCCTCAAAAAAAGATTTACGAAGTTGCTCAGGAGATTGGCTTAGGAAATAACCCCCAGTATTTCAGCTCTCTCTTCAAGCAATACACAGGAATAAGTCCCACCGAGTTCATTGCAAAACAAGAGTAAAATGGCGCAAACACATACGTAAAAGCGCTGTTATCAAAGTCGCTTCGCGGTATAAAATGCTTTTCCTGCCAAGCAGAGATTCATTTTTCAGTTTGCCTAAAATATCCTCGTTTTCAAGACAAACTGCCGTTTTGCTTTTCTTCAATCGTTCTCGATGGAATACGATTAGCGCATCTTTAAGATATTGCCGTCGACTCCCTTTCCACCAGCTTCGCCTCAAAGCGAAGTTCTTTCACACTTGTCTTCTTCTTCTCATCCCTCTCGATCAGGTCAATCAGCTGATCTGCCGCCCGCGCCCCGATCTCAATTCCTGGCAATTCCATGGAAGTCAGAGAACTTTCCAGCATATCTCCCACCCGATGTCCAGTCATACTCAAGACGCAAATATCTTCCGGAACAGATACATCATTCTCCTTCAATGCCCGCAAGACACCCATCCCCTGAGCGTCAGTTGCTGCCATAATCGCATCCAGCCCCTCATAGCGATCCAAAAGCAGGTTGGTACAGTCATAGCCATAGCGCATGCCACGCTGGTCCGTTTCCTTATCGATGGTGATCTCTTCCAGTCCCGCCTCTCGAACAGCCTTGGCATACCCCTTGTAGCGGTCTTGATACGGGGGCGTCTGCATGGAGCCATTGATCAAAGCAATCTTCCGGCATCTCCTCTCCAGCAAATGTCGCGTCGCCCGATATCCCACATCAACGAAGTCAACTATCGCACTGGAGAGACTCGCGTCATACTTACGAATCAGTTGCAGAACAGGAAGTCCCCCTGCCTGAATATCTCGCAGCAGGCGCGTATTTGCCCCTGTCTGGGCGACAATAATCCCATCGACAAATCCATTGCGCAAGCGATTCAAGCACTCCTTTTCCACACGCTTATCATCCAGAGTGTTGCAGAGCAGCGTATAGTATCCTCTCCTTCTAGCCTCTTCCTCAATCCCGGAAGTAAGCTCAGCAAAGATAGAAAAGGAAATCTTGGGGACAACCACTCCTATGGTATTGCGCTTTCCCTGGCGAAGCCCCCTGGCCAAAACGTTGGGCTGATAAGACAGTTCCTCCACAGCTGCCATGATACGAGCCTTCGTATCCGGATGCACATAAGAAGTATTGTTCAAGGCCCGCGATACCGTACTTACATCGACACAGGCCCTCCTGGCGACGTCCTTCAGTGTTGCCATAGCTTTTCCCTCTCAAAATACCGTTACCATATGTCGATTGATACTAGACTGTCCCTATATAGAATATACCGATTCTATCGATTGGGAGTCTACCAATATCGTTCGTCAATAACCCCTGCAACGCAAGATAACTGCACGTATCACTTCAAGGCAGCTCCATTTGCCTACAGACTATCAGATCAAAAAATCTTGTGCAAACGATTGTCTTATCTGAAGTTTCTCCGTATTCCCCTTTTTATTCAGCTGCTTTTCTCTTAAAATTTGCACAAATTCTACTGTCTAAAACTGGTTGTTTCCTCCAAGTTCTGCAACAATTTGCAGACGATATGCAAAGAATTGCAGAGGAGTCAGAATCTATTGTGATTCCCAAATCCGCCTGTTATAACTAGACCATCGAAGGCCACCCACCAGGTGGATGACGCAACACAATCACGCAAGGAGGTCAGCTATGGCAAAGCAAGTTACATTCAAGACAATTTTCCCGGCAGTTTCTGTTCCTCTCAATGACGACTACAGCATCAACGAGGAGGAGTTCCGCCTCTATCTCCGCTGGATCAAGAGTTTCTACAACAGAGGTATTCAGGGTTTGGTCTGTAATGGTCACACCGGCGAGATCACCGGCCTGACAAGAGCGGAGAGAAAAAGAGTTACAGAAATCTGCGCTGAGGAATGTGGAGATATTATGACGATCATCTCCGGCGTCAACTGTGAGAACACCGCCGAATCTATCGAGATGGCGAAAGAAGCCAAAGAAGCGGGAGCCGACGGCATCCTCTTAATGCCCCCTCACATGTGGCTTCGCTTCGGCATGAATCCGGACGCCCCTTTCGAATATGTCAAGGATGTCGCCGAAGACGCCGATATTGATATCATCATCCATCTCTATCCCGCTATGACCAAGGCCAACTACCCAGTTGAGACTCTGATCAAAATGTGCAAAGAAATTGATCATGTCAAGTGCATCAAGATGGGAACCCGGGTGACCCCGATCTACGAGCACGATGTCAGACTGCTTCGTCAGGAGTGCCCGGACATTTCTCTGATCACCTGCCACGACGAAACGCTTTGCGTCAGTTGGTTCCCCGGAATGGACGGCGCCCTGATCGGCTTCGCCGGATGTGTTCCCGAACTGATCACGGATGCCTGGGAAGTATTCAAAAACCCCGACAAGCACAGCTTAAAGGAGGCCCAGGAGGCTTCTAACCGCATTTATCCCATCAGCCAGGCAATCTACGGCGGCGGACAGCCTTCCGGCGAGGCTCACGCCAGATTAAAAGAGGCCTTAAAGCAGCGCGGAATTTTCAAATCTGCTCTGATGAGAAAGCCAGTCCTTCCTCTGGATCAGGGACAGAAAGACTGGGTAGAGAAGGGCCTGAGACTGAGCGGCCTAGGCAAGGTGGATATCAATCAATTCCGCTGACCTGTCTGTCTCTCCCGTTAACCAGTCCCTATATGCGGGCGTGCACCTGATGTGCATATCAGGGCGCGCCTTTTTCTATCGACGGCAAATACCCGGTCGAAACGTTCCTAAGTCAACAGCAGCGCTCCTATTAAAAAGTCCAAAGCGATAAAAGGAACGCTCTATCTTCATGTCATATCGGGGGTAAAAATTATGGCATACGAAAATATAAAAGTAGAAGGAACCGTGCAGGAACGACTCGGTTTTGAGCCTAGTTCCGTGAAACATCTGTCCGCCAAGGAGCTTCTCAGGAAGGTTGGGCCCGGCATCATTCTGACCGGTATCGTCATTGGTCCCGGCAATATCACAACTTCCGCCATGATGGGCTCAAATTATGGTTACTCCATGATGTGGATTCTGATCCCAATCATTCTCATGGGAATTACTTTCACTATGTCAGCCTATCGTATTTCCATTATGACCGGTATGCCGATTCTGCACGCGATCCGCCACTACTATGGCGGCTTTGCCTCTGCATTCTGCGGTGTCGCCCTCTTCCTATCCTGTTTTTTCTTTACTCTGGGCAATATCACAGGAACAGGAGCCGGTATCAACCTGATTTTCGGAATCCCCTGGAAGCTCGGAGCGCTGATCATGCTGGCTGTTCTGGCCTTTTGCTATATGACCAAAGGCGTCTACAGCAAGGTTGAGAAAGGAATTCTCATCTGTATTATCGCTATGATCCTGGCCTTCTATGCCACTCTCGTCGCAACCGGAGGACCGGCTTGGGGCCAATTCGGTTACGGACTGTCCCACTGGAAATTCGCAGACAAATCTCTCACAACCGCCCTGGCCTATGTGAGTACCAATGCCGCCGTAACTGCCGGTATTTATGGAAGTTATCTGGGACTGGAGAAAAAGTGGAAGAAAGAAGACCTCTTCAACGGTGCCATGCGAGCTGACGCAATCACGCATATTCTATCTGTCGTTCTGATCTCCGGAGCCATTGTCCTTGTCGGCGCCATCGTCCTTCACCCCAACCATATCGCGATCAAGACCCCCACGCAGCTGGGTGACTTGCTTCGTCCCTTCCTTGGAAACGCCGCTCCTATCGTCATGGGTATTGCAATTGTGGGGGCCGGCTTCTCCTCTCTCCTTGGTAACACCCAGAGAGGAATGGTTCTCTTTCAAGCTGGCATTAACAGAGAGACCGGGCTGGAGTCGAAGCCCATCCGCATTGGCTGCGCCCTGTCTCTGATTGCCGCAACAATCATCTGCTTTATCTACGGCGGCTCTCCTACCCAGCTGATTTTCATCGCCAATGTCGCAACCTCAATTGCCACCCCGGTTGCCGGTCTCTTCATGGTTCTGATCATCTGGAAAAAGGAGCTTTATGCCGGCATCAAGGCGCCCAGACTTCTTCAGATCGCCATGACCATCTGCTATCTCTTTGCCCTCTATATGACGGTCATTGCCCTTCAGAAGCATCTTGCGACTTTCATAGGTTTCTTCAAGGGATAACTCTTTTCTCTTTTGCGATTGTCCAAACGCCAAAATATATCAGGAGCGCCGTCAACCTGCAGGCTGACGGCGCTCCTGATTCATCATTTTCAAGTGACATAGAGCCTTTTTTATTTAGTAATTTGAAACTCTTCTACAGACCTTCATGTAATCTGGCTCCTGCGAATAGAGTCATACCTTTGGCGCATTCTCTCGTATGCCTCCTGTAGTAAAGCTCGTGGGCTGGCAATATTAACACGAATAAATCCTCTCCCCTCCTTGCCAAAGGTGTTTCCCATATAAACTGCCACCTTTGCCTCCTGAATAAACCACTTCTCTAATTCTTGATCATCGCACCCAAGTGCCCTGCAATCCATCCACAAAAGATAGGTTGCTTCTCTCCTAAAAATGTTGATTTCCGGGAAATGTTCTGCAAAATACCACCGTGTAAATTCATCATTCCCATTGATATAATCAAGCATTTCCTCATACCAGGTGTCACAATGATTATATGCCGCCTCAACAGCTGCCACCGAAAAGATATTTGGATTATTCATTCCAATCCTCTCAATATCAGCTTTCAGGCAATCTCGTATATTTTCATTTTCTACTATCATATAGGACAAAATGACACCTGGTACATTAAAGGTTTTGGTCATAGAAGTGGCTAAAATCACTCTGCTTCGCACCTGCTCTGGGAAATGCAAAGCAGATGTAAATTTTACACCCGGTGCTAAAATATCACTGTGAATTTCATCCACAAAGAGAAGCAGATTATGCCTCTGGCAAAATAAACCGATCTCTTTCATTTCTTCTCTGCTCCATACCCGCCCAACTGGATTATGAGGGCTACAGAGAATATACATCTTTGTTTTTGGAGTAATGAGGCTCTCCATATGTTCGAAATCGATCCGATAGATCTCACCATCCTGTTGCAATGGGCTTTCCAGGACTTTTCGCTGATTTTTGATAATTGCCTGGTACAAAGGTCCATAGGCCGGTGTATTAATCAGGATTTCATCCCCCTTCTCCGTCAGACTTTCAATCGCCAGACTGGCTGCAATCGTAATTCGCGGGCAAAATATAATCTCCTCTTTTTTCACATCTACCTGATGTTGTCTCTTTATCCATCTGCTAATACTATTATAGAAATCACCAAAGAGATCTGTATAACCAAATATTCCATGATCTACAACCTTCTGGAAGGATTCAATCACAGCATCTGGGGCACGGAAATCCATATCAGCCACTCCAAGATGAATCAGATTCTCCTGGTTATATTTTTTGTCCATCGTGTCCCAGCGTGCACAATTTGTTCCACGTCGTTCAATAATTGACTCAAAATAATCTCTTTCCACTTTCATCGCACCTCACTCTACATTAACTCCATCCGCTTTGTTCAATGCAACATATTCGTCGTAGTATTCTTGACCCTTCTCAATTTTTTTAATACCGATTCCTGTAAATCCCCAAATAAGGGCAAAGATAACACCTGTATAACACAAAATTGCCCAGGGAAGATAAGCCAGCGTTGCCACTCCAAGTGTCGTCGCCATATAGACTCCCGCCGCCGTCCATGGTGTGATCGGCTCTACGACAGTTGCTGAATCTTCCAACGTTCTGGATAAATTCCTTGGCTCCAACCCTCTTTTTAAGTAAGTATCTCTGAACATTTCACCTGGCAGCAAAATAGAAAGCTGTCCATTTGATGTTACAAAGACAGCCGTAATGCAGGCGATAATTGTCGATAAAATCAGTCCACCTGTCGTTTTGACATGCTTGGTCAATCGCGCCAGTACAATATCCAGTGCTCCTGTAACTGCCAACGTACCGGCAAATCCATAGGCGCAAAATGCTATCAAAACTGTATTCAACATAGAGATCATCCCGCCTCTCTGCAAAAGTCTTGGGATATCCGCAATAACATCATCAACGCCAAATCCTGGCATCTGAATCATTTCCATCTTAAAGCCACCGATTGTTGCCGCAAAACAGTTTTGTAGCGAAAAATGCTGAAATAGAACAGCGCAAAAAATAGCAACAGAACTGGACAAAAGCATGATCGGAATCGTCGGTTTCTTTCGGATAGAACCAATCAAGACAATAACAGGTGGTAAAAGAACCAGGGGATTAAAATGGAAAATCTGACTAAGTGTTTGCAGGATAGTGGTTACCTTTTCCGGTGTTCCTGCTGCCGCCAATTCCCCTCCAAAAGAAAAACCGGCAATAGTATAGACAATACAACAAATAATAAATCCCGGACCGGTTGTCCACAGCATATGGTGAATATGGTCGTATATTTTTCCCCCAGCAGCAATTGGCGCTAGATTTGTTGTGTCAGATAAGGGGGACATCTTATCTCCAAAATAAGCCCCTGATACAATAGCTCCGGCGACAATCGGGAGCGGTGCCCCCATCCCTGCTGCAACACCCATCAGAGCAACCCCAATCGTCCCGGCAGATCCCCAGGATGTTCCTGTACATAGCGAAACAAAAGCCGTAACCAAAAATGATGTTAACACTAAAAACTTAGGATTGATAATTTTTAGTCCATAATAGACCATCATCGGAATTGTACCGCCAATCATCCAGGCTCCGATCATAAATCCCACAATAATCAAAATAAAAATAGCTGGCATCGTCTTACTCAGCTTCTCAACAATGGAATTCATAATATCATCCCAGCTATACCCAAGGTAAACCGCAATTCCTCCTGCAATAGCAGCTGATATAAGCATAAGAACTTCTGGACTCAACCCAAAGATTGCATACCCTACCCCCAGCAAAAGAATCATCGCTAAGATTGGGATAATTGCCAATGTAAATGTTGTCTCTCTTTTCTCTCTTGATTTCTCTTTCATATCTTCCTCCTTACTACCCCAAAGGAAATCCTCAATTTATATAAGCAATAACCTCCACTTCGCACAGAACATTTTTAGGCAGTCCCTTAACCGCTACGCAGGACCTTGCCGGCTTGCTGACAAAGTATTTCTCATATACCTTGTTAAAGCTCTCAAAATCCTTCATATCATGCAAGAAACAAGTTGTTTTAATTACCTTTGCATAGCCAGAATCAGATGCCTCTAAGACCGCCTTTATATTTTCCATCACCTGTTTGGCTTGTTCTGTCACATCTTGCCCCTGTATTTCTCCTGTCTTAGGATTAATCGGTATTTGACCTGACAAAAATAAAAAATTATTCAGTATAACTCCTTGTGAATATGGCCCGATTGCCTTCGGTGCTCTCTCTGAATTTGTGATTTTCAACATTTATTTCCTCCTTTATATTATTTCTTTGTGTATTTATATCGTATTACTAAAATTTATTTTAGTCAATGTAATATTTTTTGTCGCTCTCGATATATACTGAATTTATTTTTAGTTTATGTTGCAGTATTTATAAGCACATCCTATAATCCATTTATATCTGCTGGATCTCGTCTTAATATAAGGGGTAATCTAAAATGAAGAATCACTATCTTGCGCTTTCACCTGTAGAAGTTCAAATCATAGACTCTTACAAAACTGTCCTGGTTGGCCTTGGCAATTATTTGGGAAGGGGCTATGAACTAATTCTTCATAGCCTAGCTTCCTTAGATCACTCTGTTATTGCAATTGTAAATGGCTTCCACTCAGGAAGAAAGATCGGCTCGCCCATTACAAACTTCGCTTTATCAATGCTGCAGGAAATTCAAGAATCTAAAGATCACTCTGCTATTTCTTACCTCAACAAAAGTGCATCCGGGGTGCTCTTGAAATCTACCACTATCCCCGTAACCGGTGATCACGACCGCATCATTGGCCTCATTTGCATTAATTTCTATACAGATACCCCCCTCTCTTCCATCCTTGACCCTCTGCTTATATCAAGCGGTAGTTCTTCAACTTCTACTTTCAATTCTAAAGAGACTTTCTCTGAGGATATTGATGATCTCATACGTTCTACTCTGGATGATGTCAAAACCTCCGTTGAACAGAATCCATCCATCTCTACGCAAAACAGGAATAAAGAAATTATTATCATGCTCTACCAAAAGGGCATCTTTCAGATCAAAGACAGCGTCGTCAAGGTAGCCCAACTGATGAATATCTCCCAAAATACTGTTTACATGCATATCCGGAACAGTAAAAATAAAGAAGGCTCCTATATCTCATAAAGAAACCTTCTGCTAAAACAGATCTCCAAAAGTACCGCCATAGGCACACTGTTCTTCTGGAGCTTCCCGGAATATCTCTATTAAAAATGCCATCACTTAAACACTACTACAGGCTATTTACAATTACACTATCCTGCTGATTGACTCTCTTATTTCAAGCTTACATGGCACTTCTACAATCGCATCCGTTATTTGCCCGTGCACAAAATCCCCCTTTATTCTGCTTTTCGAATCCGCTTCCAACATTTCCAGCAGAACTTTAGCTGCTGCACACCCTATATCGTGCAAGGGAAGCTGAACTGTGCTCAAAGACGGTCGATAATATGTCGCAAGCTGCCTGTCATCATAACCGGTTACAGCAATATCTTTTCCTGGTATCAACCCCCGTTCTTCCAGCCGATCGTACACTCCGCCTGCCATCAAATCATTCATACACATGATTGCTGTTGCCCCCTGTTTCAGCAGACGCTCAGCCAAAGTATACCCACTTTTCCTCTCCCAATCCCCAATCTGAATCATTTCCAGGTCCATTTCCCCCCCATAATGAAAAAGAGTCTCCTGAAAACCTATAAGTCTGGCCTGCGCATGCATTGAGTCACGTTTTCCTGTTATAAGCCCAATCTTACGATGTCCAGCCTTCAAGACATACTCTGTAATTTGTCCCATCCCATTCTTATCGTTCACAACGATTGATGGGATATTTTCTTTTCCTGAATATCCATAAGCCATAACCGCTGGAAGATTCAAATCATCCGGAAATACCTCTATCTGTCTCTCGTGAGCGCAAAC
Source organism: Lachnospiraceae bacterium AF51-6-b8A (assembly GCA_027682585.1). GTDB lineage: Bacteria > Bacillota > Clostridia > Lachnospirales > Lachnospiraceae > Shuttleworthia. The sequence goes on from JAQCZH010000002.1 coordinate 521,869, forward strand.
ATAAATAATTCCATCCACCTGGAGATTCTTCAGTTTCTGTATCTCCTGATGTACTTTCTCAAAATAGAAATTCTCACTGTAATATGTATCGTTATAATTTTTAAACAATCGGAGATTCACCAGGAAAACCTGATATCCAAGTTGATCACAATAATCCGTAATCCCATCAAGCACATCGGGCACAGAGAATATTGTCATATCCTCCACTATAACACCAATACTTGTAGATCTCTTCAGCTTCAAATTCTGGGCAACCACATTGGGAACATAATGCATTTCCTCAATCACCTTGCGGACACGATTTATCGTCTCAGGACTTGCTTTCCCTTTATTATTCATAATATTGGAAACTGTCGCTATTGAGACTCCGCTTTTTTCCGCAATTTCTCTGATTGTAGCCATTGATTATCTCCAAATTAGTTTCCATTCATAACCTATCATTCGATTTTTTAAAATTCCCACTTTAAAATAAAAGCATTAATATACCAATTGTATCTTCCATATCTTATATACGTATAACGTTTAACCAATTATACTATCTGCTTCTATATACGGCAATCCTGATATTTATGGTTACATTTTCCTGCCGTTCACCCCGATTCGAAGCACATTCCATGATGCCGGATGAAGAATCGTATGCAACATGCCATTATCACTTGATAAATCGTCTGAGCGTTTCGGTACAACCTTTTCTTCCACGGAACTATTACAGGCATGAAGATCATCATTCTCCAGAATAATCTGTTCCAGCACATGACAATCCCCAAAGCTTCGAATATCTGCATAAAAATCTATGTTTTTTGTCAACGTCCGATTTACCGCAAAAATAGTCAATTCCCTCTTATCTTCATTAAATACACTGACTGACTCTACATCCGTAACCTCTCCATGCCCACTTGTCTCATGTCTTGTGCCATGAATCGAAGGCATTATCACCACACCTCGACCATATTTTGATGCATGCATAAACGGCCAATAGATCGTTTGTCTCCATGCCCTGCCACCATGTTGTTCTGTCATAATCGGAGCAATAACATTGACAAGTTGAGCGAGACAGGCAATCTTAACGCGATCCGCGTGCTTAAGAAGTGTAATCAGAAGCAAGCCTACGACTAATGCATCCTCAAAATTATAGATATCTTCAAGAAGAGGTGGATGACGTTGCCATGGCTGATCCCGCATGAGCGCTTCATCTTTCTCGTTGGAGTGAAACCACACATTCCACTCATCAAAGCTCAGATCAATGCTCTTTTCCCCCCTCTTCTTTGCCTTTACAAAATCGCATGTAGCAATGACCTTCTTGATGAATTTATCCATGTCATCCGACTGAGCCAGGTAGTCAAGCGTATCTTCGGAACGGTTATCATAATAACTATGCAAAGAGATATAATCAACATAGTCATAAGTATGTTCCAGCGTAACCGCCTCCCATTGTGGGAATGTTGGCATCTCTGAATTGGAACTTCCGCATGAGACCAGTTCAATTGATGGATCAATCAATTTCATCGCTTTCGCTGTCTCCGCCGCAAGACGACCATATTCCTCCATTGTTTTATGCCCTATCTGCCACGGACCATCCATCTCATTGCCAAGACACCAAACTTTGATACCATAAGGATCTCTATCACCATGAGCAATTCTCAAATCTGAATATTCAGTCCCTGACACTTGATTACAATATTCTAGAAGATTACATGCATCCTGGATCCCTCTCGTTCCAAGATTCACTGTCATCATAACAGACGACTTTACCTTCATCGCCCATTTACTGAATTCATTGATACCAATCTGGTTAGATTCTGTACTTCTCCACGCCAAATCAAGCCGCTCTGGCCGCTGACTTCGCGGTCCAACAGAATCTTCCCACCTAAATCCAGACACGAAATTTCCACCCGGATACCGAATAATCGGAACTTGCAGATCCTTTACGAAATCAATGACATCCCTTCTGAACCCCATCCCATCTGACAGAGAATTTCCCGGTTGATATATACCATCATATACTGCCCGCCCGAGATGCTCGATAAATGATCCAAAGATTCTGTCATCCACTTTAGAGAGTTCATACTCACGATCCAAAACCAGCTTCACGTAACCAAGTTCTCTGCTCTCCATCTCTGTCCCCCTATTTTACTCAAACATCAGGCTTCTTACCGCTTCCCTCCTTCTCATCAAGAGAAAAAACCGGCTCTCCTTTCTCATCCCAACGCACCTTCATCAGCATCGTATGCCGATTTGGATTATAGAGCGGATCCCCCTCTATCTCAGGCTTTGTTCTGGCATGATAGACAAGAATGGTATTTCCTCTCTCATCCTCAGTAAAGCAATCATGTCCCGGGCCAAAAATGGAATACTTCGGGCAACTGGCAAGAACCGGTTCTCTGTTCTTCTTCCAACTGCCAGGATCAAGAAGATTTGATTTCTCATCCGCAGACAACATTCCAACACAGTAAGCTGGTCCTGTATCACTGGCTGAATAAGTTAAATAAATTCGGCCTTCATGCTTTAAAACAGATGGGCCTTCATTAACCCAGAAACCATGTCGCTCCCACTCGTAATCTGGAGTAGATAACAGCACCTGACGCGTAGCAAGTCTATCGGGTGCAGCCATTTTCGCAATATATAAATTTGAGATCTGACGCCCAGAACCGACCTTCTCTGCCCACACCATGTATTGCTTTCCATTATTTTCGAATACCGTTGCGTCTAAAGAAAACTGTGTAAAGGAGAATTCATCTTCTTCACACGCCTTCATCGGCCCCAGTTCTTCCCAGGTGTCCTCATATGGATTTTCCCCTCTGCATCTCAATACATATGGACGTATATTCCAGATATCATCTTTGTCCCCGGCTGCATAATAAATGTACCATCCCCCGAACAACTTGTGTAATTCCGGCGCCCAGATATGAATACTCTGCGGTCCACTCGCATGCCTATGCCAGACATATATTTCCTGTGCCCCAGTGAGTCCCTCTAAAGTCCTCGACCGCCGCAGAATAATCCCATCATATGCTGGAACAGATGCTGTGAAATAATAATATCCATCATCTGCCTTCACCACATATGGATCTGCCCGTTGAAAAATAAATGGCTTATTATATGTAAGCATCTTTATTCGCCTCGCTTATCTACTGCCACACGCACCATATTCCAAGAGAAAGGTTCTACTGTTCCCTTTATTATATTTCCCGAAAGAGTAAATTTCCCTGCATTGACGGGCTTGACTGCCCGATGATCAATCTGATTTGTCTGTTTTAAATTTGGATGTGACAACTGAATGTGTTCTAACACCCTGCACAATGGCAATTGCTGACATGATATTTCAACATTCTGCATTTGGTCGGTACGGTTAACCAGAAAACTTATACATTCTCCGGCCTCTTCATTCACCATTAAAACAGCATCTATTACAGATGCCTGACCAAACCGCGACTCATAACAATCGCCATAAACACGCTGTTCCAGTATCCTGCCCCGCCCATATCTTGACATATATAAAAATGGGTAGAAAATTGGCTGTACCCATGATGTTCCCCCTCGCTCCGTCATAATTGCCGCACTGATATTGGTAAGCAATGATTGACATGCGATTTTTACTACATCTGCATGACGCATCATGGACATCAGCATACTGGAGAAAAGCAGCGCATCTTCCATCGTATATATCTGCTCACTGAAGGCTGGCGCAACCTGCCAATCTCTGGAAGAAACACTCTGGGCTACATCGTCACCAGGAATTTCCCATACGCCCCACTCATCAATTGAAATCTTGATATCCTTTCTGCCCCTCTTTTTACTCTTTACTGTCCTGCATATTCCGGCAACCGTTTCAATGTAATTGTCCATATCCAACGATTGCGCAAGAAAATCTGCGCTGCCATACTCCTGGTTTCCATAATATTGATGAAGCGCAATATAATCGACAAATTCATAAGTATCTTCCAGAACAATACGCTCCCAATCTGTATAAGTATGCATGGAAGTAGAAGAACTTCCGCACGCGATGAGTTCAATCGAATCATCCAGCGCTTTCATTGCATGAGCTGTCTGTGCTGCTAATCTTCCATATTCTTCTGCCGTCTTATGCCCGATTTGCCAGATTCCATCCATCTCATTGCCAAGACACCACTTTCTTACCCCATAAGGCTCTGGATGTCCATTTTTCGCTCTGAGGTCACTGTAAAAAGTACCGGTCGGCAGATTCATGTATTCCAGCAGGGAAAGCGCATTTTCAACTCCCTTTGTCCCCAGATTCACTGCAAAAATCGGCTCTGCACCTGTATGTGAAATCCAATGCATGAATTCATCTGCACCAAACTGATTTGTCTCGATGGATTTCCATGCCACTTCTCTTTTTCGTGGCCGCTGATCCCTAGGTCCCACTCCATCCAGCCAATTATAATTTGACACAAAATTACCGCCCGGATAGCGAATAGCCAAAACCCCCATTTCGTTAACTTTCTTCAACACATCTGTCCTGAAGCCATCTTGATCCGCCAGTGGATGTTCCAGCTCATATATACCGGAATATACGACTCTTCCCATGTGCTCCACAAAAGATCCAAACAACGCCGGGCTGATCTCGCCGCCACGAAACTCTCCATCTACGATAATCCTTGTTTTACTCATTCCTTTACTCCTGTTGTCGCAATCCCTTCCATAAAGAACTTCTGTCCAAAAACAAATAATATGAGCAATGGCGTGATCGACATTGCCGTAGCTGCCAGTGTCGGTCCATATTTAATAGAATTACTTCCCACCAGCACCGCCAGACCTGCGGATAATGTCCTCATATTAACATCACTGGTAAGCATCATCGGATAGAGGAGATCATTCCAGTTATTCATGAAATGAAAAATTCCCAAACTAATCAGCGCTGGTTTAGATAACGGGATAATGATTTGAGCGTATATTGTCAGATCCCCCATTCCATCAATTCTTGCAGCCTCCTCCAGAGATTTTGGAATTCCCGCAAAAAAAGAAGTCAGCATATAAATTCCATATGCACTTGCTATTCTCGGAAGGATCAATCCAGCAAATGTATTGAGTATATGCAGTTTAAACTCCTCAATATATAGGGGAGTCATAATAACCTGAAATGGCACCATCATCGTCACAAGGATGATGGCAAAAATAACTCTTCTTCCTTTAAATTGAAGTCTGGCAAAAGCATATGCTGCCAATGAATCAATGCATAGACTGATCAATGTCACGCTTCCAGCAAAAACAACCGTATTCAAGAGCATTCTAAGAAACGGTATCGCTTCCAGCACATACTGGTATTGATCCAACACCCATTTGGCTGGGAAAAATGACGGCGGAAAACGAATCACATCTGCATCTGTTTTAAAGGAGGAAACAAAAAGCCAGAATAAAGGTAACAGGGCAATAGCTGCAACCACAATAAGTATGACATATTCAATTGTTCTCAGAATTTCACCCTTAGTCTTCATTTCTCTGACCCCTTCCCCAGGGTATATCTGCGCATAACAAACGTGATCACCGCGATAATAAAAAACAGATATACCGAAATGGTAGATGCGTATCCGAGATCGTGATTGGTTTGAAAACCCCTGTCATAAATATAAGCCACCAGCGTCTCCGTGCTATGCTGCGGTCCGCCCTTGGTCATAACATAAATCTGGTCAAATGCCTGCAAAGCAGCGATTAATGTCGTCACAAGGCAAAAACTGATTATATTTTTAATCTCTGGAATTGTTACATATATGAATTTAGCAAAATTGCCAGCCCCATCCAGTTCTGCGGCTTCATAAAGGGAATTTGGGATATCCAGAGCGGCCGCCGAAAGAAGTGTCAATGTATAACCAAATCCCTTCCAAACAGTAACCATCGCAACAACTACAATGGCCCACTTCGTGTTGTTCAAAAGATCCGGCATCATTATGCCCTGCTTTCTTAGGACAAAGGCAATCATTCCCGAATTCGGATTCAAAAGCATCGACCACACAATACTAATCGCTGTCATGGAACAGACATAGGGAACATAGAACGATGCCCTCAGAAATTTATGTACTCTCGTGTTTCTGATCATTAACATCGTCAGGAACAAAGCCAGAACCATTTGAAGAGGGATTTCAAGAAGTGCGAAAATCATAGAATTTTTTGTTGCATTCCACACTCTCGAATCATGAAACATTTTAAAATAATTACCAAATCCCGCAAATGATATATTCTTCATATAAATATCCATATGCAAAAAACTAATTACAAAAGCAGCAACCAGGGGGACAAACACAAATACTGTCAAAACAATCATGGCTGGTGCAAGAAAGAAATATGCTTTTTTTTGATTCTTATTCTTCATTCTCTTCTTCACTATCTAACACAGAAACCATCTAACATAGATTTAGAAAGAGGAGACCCTCATTTGAAGAAAAGGTCTCCTCTCCTCATACTACTGCTTCAAAATTCCATCAAGAGAATTCGACGCGTCTTTCAATGCATTTCTTACATCTTCGCCTGCCAGCACTTTCTCCATCAGAGGATTCATAACGTCTTTATCAATCTGGCTGCCATACTTATATCCAAGATGCCAGTCACGACCAATGGTTGATGCCTTAGATACCTCTGTAAGAATTTCATTAGACTTTATTTCACTATCATTCATTAAAGAATTAGACCATACCGGAAATCCGTTCTTCATGGACCATTCCTTCAATGTACTGTCATTGAGCCAGTACGCCATAAACTTATAGACAGCGTCTCTCGTCTTCTGATCAGTCCCTTTAGGCAACATATATGCACAGCCACCTTCTGCAGAGAAAGCTCCGGAACTTCCAGATGGGATGGCGGCAATTCCATAATTCATACCAAGTCCATTCAGCGCGTTGATGTTCCAGGGTCCTGACATGCACATGGCTACCTGTCCTGATTGGAACATGGTGTCTGCTTCTGCCGCCGTGCACTGTGGTGAAACGCCCTCCTTCATCATATTCTGAATCCATTCCAAAGTCTTAATATTTTCATTAGAATTGATCATATTTTTATTCTTATCAACATCTACTACATCTCCTCCATTTCCCCAAAGATACTGCACATAATATCCATAGTCCTTTGGAAGAGCCAAACCGTATACGCCTTTTGCCTTGTCCGTCAACTTTTGGGCATCATCCCTCAATTCCTCAAGAGTCTTTGGCGGATTAGAAATACCAGCTGCTTTAAATAAGTCCTTATTGTAGTATAAATATTGCAGATTATACTGCATCGGAACCCCATACTGCTTATCCCCTACATAGGACTTTGAAATAACACTCGACAGGAAATTATCTTTTTTCAGTCCTGACTTATCCCAGAAATCATTAATCTCTTCCAGGCAATCATTTTCTGCATACTGTTTCAGATATTCAATGCCCATAAGTACAAATGATGGCCCTGTACTTGTTGAAACCGCCGTCGGCAGCTTCGATTGAAGTGTATCATTCGGCATAATATCAACTTCAACCTCGATATTGTCCTTATTCGTCTCATTGTAATCTTTAATGATTTTCTTCAGGATATCGCCGTCAGATCCTGTAAATACTGTCCAGAGCGACAATTTCGTTTTCCCGGATTCATCTGCGGTCTTGGAAGATGTATCAGGTGAACTCTTCGCCCCGGAGGAACCACATGCTGTCAGCATTGAAAATGCCATTAGCCCGGCCAGTAAAGCGCTCAAAATTCTTTTCTTCATGTTCAACCTCCTTATTGAATACCCTCTTTTTCAATGGTCCATTCCTGGCATGGATAACCTGTCGTTTCCCATTGATCAATCACTGCGCCATTCTCTTTTGAATTATTCTGCACTTCAAGATATTTCCCCGTTCTAGAATTTACAACTTTAAAAAAGCCTTTATCTGTTGAAACCATCTTCCATTTCTCAGTCGAGCCTCCCTTTTGCTGAATTACCAGCGCGCCGTCAGCAGACGAATTATCCTTGATCCCAAGTGATCTGAAACTATTCTTGTTTATCACTTATGCTTCAGACACACCACACGGCCATAGGTTATCCCCTGTTCCTTATCAAAAGATTGGTTTACTCCAATTGAGAAAACTGTATTTCCACTCGTGTTCATTGCTGTATTCGCCATAATAGCCGGCAAACATAATGTCAAAGTCCCAAACACGAATGCAAATACTATCTTAGTTCGATTACTTATATTCCTCCCTTCCAGTTCTGCTTTTGTTAATCGTTTTTCTTATTTCTTTTTGTTTTTTGATAAATCGTTTAACCTTCGCTGAAAAATTAAAGCGACCAACTATTAAATATCTGATCGCCTCATAAATTTGATTATATTCTTTATATTTCATATTACAAGTACTGTTTTTGTTATAATAACTCCTTACACATAAAAAAATTAGGCTTATTTTTGTGTGTTTTGCACAATAACGCTTGCCTCACATATCAAAGATAAACCCTGGCCATAACTGCCCCATGCTTGACACTCTAATCCCCCATAAAGTCTTTCCATGTTTTATTTTTCGCAAGCACCAAATATAGAGACTTCGGGCGTGATTGTCTATATTGCAGAGGGTCATTTCCCGGCTATAATACTGCAGCGGCAAATTCCAAATGATTCCGCCTGTTCTTGATAGCATCACTCCAACCGGATTCGATATCCAAGTCACTGAATGGTAAGCCTGTTGTCGATCCAGTCATATACCCGGATCTCTTTGCCATTCGGATTCCTGGCATATATGTCAACCGGGTATATCCATCTTTCACTCGTCATCTGTAGCGGCTGACCAATCCCAGGTTTTTGATCAGCTGTCGGAATGAATCACTCCAGCCCGACATCTCTGGGATCTAAGGTCACACTGCCATCTTCCAGGACAAAGCAGGGAATCCCCGCATAGCCCATCCTCCTGGCCTCATCAAATTCCGACCGGCGATCTCTTAAGCGCAGGAACGCCTTCAGATTCACGACATGAGCTCCGATATCCACCATGCGAAAATCCTCCCTGCCCCTGATCTGTTCCTCAACTGCCACACAATCCGGGCAGCTTGGCATGCCATATACCGTAATCATTGCCTTCTCCTCTCTCCAGGACAGAAACTCTTCTCTGCCCTGATCATTTCTCTGACACATTTTAAAACGCAGAACAAAATCGTTTTCTCTATCAACGCGTCCTTTTCCAACTTGACGATCTCTTGCACGCACAATCAACAATTGAATATACGCTCCACACATCTTTAATTGTTATGAATGACAGATCATGCGGCGGATTCAAAAACAAATCTGAATCAGCCGCATTGACCCATCTCTTATTCATAACAATCAGGACTGTAAAATCCAAAAGGGTGCCGCCTGCCCTTCTCTCTTCGGACACCTTCTCAGGGGGATCGGGCCATCTTCCATCTTCCCTTATCCTTCCCCGCAGAGCGCCGCAATCTCCTCTACCTCCGGCATCATGCGAAGGGCTCCCCTTCTTCTGACAATCAGAGAGGCCGCTGCATTGGCTCGCCTTAGCATCCGGCTCAGCTCCCGATCTGTCAGTTTCTCGAGCATACCCTCAGCAGCAAATATGTCTCCCTGTCCCTTTTGGACCTGCCTTGTCGCATCCTGCTCAAAAAAGACGCCGGCTTCAGCTTGTCTTGGCCAATTCTGCTCCGAAAGAATCTTCCCTCCTGCTCTGGTCCGATTGACTGCTGATCCCGGCTGATCTGCCCTCTCCAGAAGAAAATTCAGCATAGAACCTGTGAAGGTGTCCCCCGCTCCGGTTGTGTCAACGACCTGATCCGCCGGATAGGGGGCGGCGCAGACCACCTGATCTCCGTAATAGGCCCTGCTGCCCTGCTCTCCCAGGGTGACGCAGATCAGCTTCGTATGAAACTGATCCTGCAGAGACCTGGCCGCCCGATCGTAATCCTTCATTCCTGTGATAAATTCGATTTCATTATCGGAAATTTTCAGAACATGGCACTGACGGATTCCATATATGATGGCTTCCTTAGCCTCCGCCAGATTCCTCCAGAGGGGCGGGCGCAGGTTGGGATCAAAGGAAATCAAAGCCCCGGCCTCTTTCGCTGTCTGAATCGCCGTCTCTGTCGCCGCCCTGCAGACCGGATCTGTCATGGACAGAGTTCCAAAGTGAAAGATCCGGCTCTGCCGGATCAGATCCTTCCTGACATCCGCAGCTGACAGCATCATATCCGCCCCCGGATTGCGGTAGAAGGAGAAGTCCCGGTCCCCGTTGGCCAGCTTATGCACAAAGGCGAGCGTGGTATGAACCTGAGAATCAAAGCAGAGACCCTCGGTATCAATCCCGCACTCTGCAAGAATTCCAGCCAGCTTCCGGCCGAAGGCGTCCTCTCCTACCTTGCCGATAAACGCCGTCTTGCGCCCATACTTGGCCAGCATGGCCAGCACATTGCAGGGAGCCCCACCGGGATTGGCCTCCAGAAGGGGATTCCCCTGCTCGGAGAGTCCATTCTGTGTGAAATCAATCAGCAATTCGCCCAGAGCGATAACATCATATTTTTTCATGCAGAGTCCTCCTCTTCCTGACAGCCTTCCGATTCTCTTTCATGATCTTGTCTTATTGTAACCTTTCTCCGGAATCTGCGTACACCTATTACAAAGGATACGCCTGCTGTTTCTTCATTCCCGCGCTCTTTCCTCCCGCACTTTCTCCCAGGATAATTTACAGCCGCCGCCCCTGCTGCTGACTGAAATCCGCAGGTCGCTTTTTGTCGGGTAAAGCATAGAACTGATATTGTATCTGCCTCCGAAGAGATAGACTTCCAGGGCATTTCCATCATAAATGATATCAAACGGGACATCCATTTCCTCCCCGATCTCCGCCCGATAGATCTTCACCCCGCTGCGGCTCCACGGATCTGCCTTGCTGTAGTCCCGAATGATGCTGCCAAAGAGGAAATCAAGCGTCAGGGAGATTGTGTGCCCATCATCATCGCAAAAAGTAAAGGAAAGCGAACGAACGGATTTTTTACGTGAGATCTGTCCATGCAGATATAGAGAATGTTCCGCCGTGTTTACATGAGCCATCTCCAGAGAACCGTTTATCGATATCGTTCTCACACACAAGTCGCCGGTTGACTCGATTGACCGGTAGGGCTCCATCCGCAGCTGCCCGTCTCGGGTCATCGACAGCAGACGGGGACAGGACATCAGTCCCCGATAGCCTTTGGTCTCCGACGGCCCGTGGTCCTCAATCCAGGGCATCCACTCCCAGCCGCCCAGCCAGGCGATAGAGAGCAGGCGGCCATCCCGATCATGGTAAGCCTGCGACGCATAGTAGTGAGGTCCAAGGTCCAGGGTCCCGCCGCTCTCTTTACAGAACAGACAGTTTTTAAAACTCAACGCTCCCACCATGTAAATCGTGGGCAGAAAATCGGTTCGATTCATTGGAGATGCTGTAATCACCCATTTCCCATTCAGTTCAAATAGATCCGGGCACTCAAACATCGTCCCCTCTCCATCTTTCCCCTCATAGAGAATGCCGTCATAATTCCAGTGAATCAGATCTTCCGAGTGATAGAGGTATATTCGACCGTGACTCTTCCTATCAGAGGCACTGCCGCTCGTCCCTCCCACCAGCATCTGCCAGCGATCCTTACAGAAAATGACCTTAGGATCTCGAAAATCGCTGTTACCGGATGGGCTCTCCGAAATAATGGGGTTGCCCTTATATTTCGTAAATTGATATCCGTCATCTGAACAGGCCAAGCATTGCCTGGAACAGACCTGGCCACTTTCTTTGTCTCTGGACACAGCCGTATAAAAGGCATACAGTCTTCCCTCATGCGCAACGACCGATCCCGAGAAGCAGCCGCCTCTCTGATCATCCTCATAGACCTCCTCCGGGACCAGAGCCGGCTGACACTCCTCCCAGTGCATCAGATCCTGACTCACTGCGTGCCCCCAGTGCATCTTATCCCACTGGTTGCTGTAGGGGTTGCACTGAAAATAAAGATGATATTCTCCCTTGAACCAGACCAATCCGTTGGGATCATTGATCCATCCCTGCTGAAGAGCAAAATGCCATCGGGGACGAGTAATACAGGCCTGTTCTCTCATGACTTTACCGCTCCCAGAGTCATACCTGACGTAATTTTCTTATTGAGTCCGAAATACAAAAGAAGGGTCGGCAGGATCGAAGTCGCGATCGCCGCATAGGTAGCGCCCCAATCCTTGAGTCCGCGGGGCCCGATAAAGTCCGTCAGTCCCAGAGAGACCGTCTTCAAGGCTGTGCTGTTGATAAAGACCAGACTGAAGGTATAGTCATTCCAGACTGTGATAAAATTCATGGCCACCACCGTGAGAATTGTATTCAGCGACAGGGGCATAATAATCTTCGTATAGACCCCATAAATGCTTGATCCATCAATGATGGCCGCCTCAATTACCTCATCCGGGATGAAGCTGTAAAAATTTGTAAAAAGCATAATGGAAACCGGCAGCTGAAATGCCAGCAAGGGCAGAATCACACTGAGACGATGATCAATCAGACCGATTTTCGAGAACATTGTAAAGAGCGGGATCAAAGTTACCGCATAGGGAATGGTCAGACCAATCAGGAAGTAACGATAGATCTTCTTTCTTCCCATGAACTTCATTTTGGCGATAGCGAAAGAAGCCATGGAACTCAGGAAAACAATGAATACCAGAGAGACCGCAGAGATGATCGCGCTGTTTTTGATATAAGTCAGGACATGACTGGTCGCGAAAATGGTTGTAAAGTTCTCCAGAGTCAGCCCGTGAGGCCAGGAGAAAGGTTCTGTCAAAAGTTCTCGATTCGAGCGAAAAGCCGCCAGAAGAAGCCAGAGAATCGGATATGCCTGAATGACCAGAAAAGCAATCATAACGATCCAGTATATTGTCTTCCTGGCTCTTTTTTGAAGTAAGTAATGCATGCTCTTCCCTCCTTAGTTCTCTTCTTCCCGGTCCATGTAGCGGCTGATCAGAAGTACACCGATAATACTTAAGATAACGATTACCACTGCGATCGCGCTTCCATATCCATAATCTCGGCTGGTAAACGCCTTCTTATACATATAAGTCGCCAAAATCTCCGATCTGTGGTTTGGTCCGCCCTTTGTCATATTCATCGGTGCCGCAAACCCTCGCAGAGCGCCCACCAGGCTCAGGATACAGGAGAGCATAATCACATTGGCAATCGACGGAATACGTATTTTAAAGAGAATCTGCAGCTCCGTCGCCCCATCAATGCGGGCCGCCTCCAGGATATCAGGTGAGACAGACACCAGGGCAGAATAGAAAATAATCATGTAAATGCCGATATACTGCCAGCCCTCAACTGCGGCGACCGCCGGCAGAACCGACTTGTAATCACTTAAGAAGGCCACCGGCGCCATCCCAAAGGCCTTGCGAAAGAGATTGAACAGCCCCATGGGCTCATAAGAATAAAAACTGGTGAAGAGTTGGGCAATAGCGATCACCGTAATCACAGAGGGAATGTAGTAGACGGTCTGAATGAAGCCCCTGCCCTTCTTTAGATAGGTCAGAAGAACGGCAATCGTAAAACCGATTCCCAGCTGCATGACCATAACAATAACCACATAAATCAGATTGTTAAAAAACGCCCTGCGAAAGATCTCATCTCCAAAGAGCTTTGTGAAATTCTCCAGCCCGACGAAGACCTTGTCCCCAAGTCCATCCCAGTGCAGAAGACTGTAGTAACCCGACACTAAGATCGGGACCATCACCATCACTGTGTAGAGGACCAATGCCGGAACCAAGAAGAGTGAGATTGCCTTTTTATCTTGTAAAACCTTCATAAATTACCAACTCTCATAACAGATCAGCCGCCTCTGATCGAATCCTCGCAGGCGACTGATCCCAGTTATTCCATTGTTTACACCAATCGAACAGATACGAAATCTCTATTCTGCGATTTATGGCAATGGAATATTTATAAAATATACATTCCATTATATGAGGTGATTGTCGTTTCCCGCTTATTTCCCGGTATTTTCCGCCAGAGCCTCATCAACCGCCTTCTCAAACGCTTCCGGTGTCTCTTCTCCCATGCAAAGTCCAGGAAGATTGTTATTGATTGTTGAGACCACATCCTCTTTCAGAACCACATCCCAGGGACGGGCGGATGTCTCACCGATCTTCTGCGTATCTTCCATCACCTTGAGGAAAAGGGGATCAAACTTGCTCTTATCATCCGCATTCACCTTCTGCGGCGCCAAATGCTGATGAGCAAAATAAGCCGCACTGTAATTCTTGACCACATAAGTCAGATAGTCCTTATATTCCTGGTCAAAAGCCTTGGGATTAACAGAGAGACCGATTCCTCCAAAAGCCCAATACTCATTGCTCTGTGTCTTGGCTCCCTTGATGGTCGGCATATAGAAATAATCAACATTCAGATCCTTGGGCCGCTTGGCATCCGTAAAGTAATTAAGCTCCCAGGTTCCGGTCGGATACATGGCACATTTTCCGCTCAGGAAAAGATTCAGCCCCGTTGCCACATCTGTCGTTGAAAAACCGGGCTGGAAATACTGGCCTATCTGTGCCATAAACTCACTTGCTGCCTTGCCCTCCGGGTCGCTCATCTTAGCCTGGCCAGCTGCCAGCTTCTGCAAATAATCATTCCCGCTCATACGGAAGGGATAGGTGGCCAGAAGGCGAAGCAGGGGCCATCCATCACCTCCTCCGATTCCAAAGGGTGTATACCCTTTTGCTTTCAGCGCCTTACATGCCTCCAGCATCTCATCTAAGGTCTTGGGAGGGGTTACTCCTGCCTCCTTAAACATATCGGTATTGTACCAGATCATTTCTGTGGAGAATTCCAGCGGCAGAGTATAGAGTTTCCCATCTGTGGTTCTACCGTAATTCAGAGCCAGGGGAATATAACTGTCCTTCTGTTTGATCTCATCAAGGAAGGCATCCATATCTGTCAGCTTGCCCTGTTCTCCCAGCTCCTTTGCATAGGGCGTCGCGTCCAGATCAAACATATCCGGCATCTGCCCGCCGGCAATCATGGTATGCAGTTTCTGATCATAAGAAGAACGATCCGCATTGCTGTCGATCACCAGCTTGATCTTGCCCCCCTGCTTGTTATAGGCCTCTGTCACCTCCTGCAGCGCTACCATTGTATCATCCGATGCAGCCCGGGATGCGAAGTAATGAATTTCTCTCATGCCCGACTCATCCGTCTTCTTCTGACTGCTGTCTCCCTTGGAAACTCCGCATCCGCTCAAAAGCATTGTTGCGGCAAGCCCCATTGCTCCGATTCTCCTCAGTTTTCCTCTCAACATTCTCTTCTCCTTTCATTTGTTTCAGAATGTATATTCCTTGCAGTTAAGCGTACATTTTCAACCTGAATCCCTCCGTCATCTACGAAGAATCCCCAGTGACTTCGCCGGCTCTCGTAGGCGCGCATGGTAAGCGCCAGAGATTCATTGACATAGAGACAGAGAATACTCCCTTCTGCGATCAGACGCAGATGCAGCCTCCTCTTTGGCAGCCTGCTGAAATCAAATGGGCGTTCCAGCTCAACCATAAATGCCTTATCGCCATCGATATACCACTGATTGACGCCGGCGACCCGCCGGGGCCACATGTCTGCCACCACTCGATTGTAAAAAGGTTCAAGCCGGAAATAATAACCCCTTTCCAGCTTCTCATCCTGCCGGACTGCCAGTCCGAAGGCTCTCGTCCCCTCTTCATAAATCAGATCCGCTTCCATCATGCAGGTCTCTTCCATACCGTCAAAGATCAGGTTCTTCTTTCCCTCGACATTATGAAGTTCCAGCTTGGAGAAAATACTGTTTTCCTGTCCCTCGATCGGGGGGCTCTCTGGCAGTTCTGTCCGCCCTTGTTCTGGCAGAGATTCCTGCCCCTCGATCAGGGGCTCCTCTCCACGCTTCGCAGTGATTAACTCGCAGCGGATAACTCTCTCCGCGAATGTTTCCTGCACTGCCTCTGGCGGCGAAACCGTCAGTCTTCCATCGACCTCCTGTTTCAGCTGGTGAATGAGAAGTGATCCGCCCCATTCATACTGGCCGAAATCACTCTCCCCCCGTCTGGTCGGCACCCAGGCAAATGCCCACCGATGTCCATGCGCCTTTGCCGTCTTCGCCGCATAAAAGGCTCTCCCGTCGAAGGTATCCTCCACCGGGGCAGTCCAGGGTCCCCCAAGAGAATCTGACATCCGATAGTGTGTGACAAACTTCTCCGAAAATGTAGAGTAGACCAGATACCACTTATTCCCCATCCGAAAGAGATCCGGACATTCATGGGTCATATAAGACTCAGGATGATAGAAGGGTTCTGCCGCCTGCCAGTGAATCAGATCTTTCGAACGGCAGAGGCCCACGCAGCCTCCATTCTTATCCCCCGCCCCCTGAAGACGTGCCGCCAGCAGCATGTTGTAACACTCCTCTTCTTCATTATAGAAGACAAAGGGATCGCGCCAATCGAAGGGCTCATAAATACGCTCATCCGCTCCGAACCTCGCTTTTGGATCTTTCTCCCAGTGAATCAGATCCTCACTTGTCGCATGGGCTACAAACTGAAGGGGTCTCCCATCTCTGTGATAGCGGGGATTGTAATTATTCTGCGCCGTGTAGAAGAGATGAAAGCGGCCATCTTTCCCGGCAATCACCGAACCGGTATAACAGGCGTAATCCGCATCCTCATATCCGCCAACCGGGAGAACCACTCCCCTGTCCTCAAAATGAACTCCATCTTCGGTAATCAGTAAATTCCAGCTGGTTCTGTAGCCGTACTCATCTTCTGTATGACCTTTTCGCTCATCGTGCAGGTAAAAAATATAGAACTTCCCATTGTGGGCGAAAGGAATGGTATCTCCAACCCATCCGCCTTTCGGCTGGTAGAAAACTTCACTCATAAAAACCACTCTTTCTCTCTGAACTGATTTTATCCTAACCGCTTCCATTCTCTTTGAATATGCGCAAATCAAATAGTTTTTCAAAAAATGATGTTGCACTCTGTCGTTTTCTTGCATTTTCAATGAAAATATGGGATGATTTTCATAGATTTTCATTGTATTTATACACGTTTTCATTTCAGCATTCGAAGAAGGAGTTCTATGATTACCATTCACGACGTGGCAGATGCCGCCGGTGTCTCAATCTCCACCGTCTCCAGAGTTATGAACCAGAGTCCTTCCGTCTCCAGGAAGACGCAAAAACGTGTCCTCGAGGTCATCCGAACACTCGGCTATGTGCCTAATGCGGCTGCCAGCAAAGCTGCGCATAAGCACAATAAGTATATCGGCGTCCTCTTCCCTGATATCTCCAACCAGGTCTTTGGGCGAATTCTTCAGGGCATCAACAGTGTGTTGGCTCCCCTTGGCTACAACATCATCATCTGCGAGACCAACGGCGAACTGGATAAGGAGATTCATTTTCTCAACATACTCAAGGAGAAACAGGTGGAGGGCTATATCATGGCCAGCGTTACCATTCCCCAGGATCACCTCATGTGGATCCATAAGAACCGCCGTCCTCTGGTCTATGTCTGCCAGGATCTCCCTGCATTTGAACTGAAGGTTCCCGTCAGTTCCGTCAATATGGACAATAAACAGTCCATTTGCGACATGGTGTATTTTCTCTATCATATGGGCCACCGCAATATCGCCTTCATCGGCGGCCCTCTCAGCGATCCCTCCGCGGGAAAGTGCCGCTATGACGGCTATATGAAAGGGATGAAGGAATGTCATCTGCAAATTCATCAGGATATGATCAGTTTTCAGGAGGCCTTCGGTATCAATGACGGGTATCAGGGCATGCATGAAATCTATGAGCGTGCCTCTCTCCTGCCGACTGCTGTCCTCTGTGCCTGTGATAACATGGCAGTCGGTGCCATCGATTTCATGTACGATAATTCCATACAGGTCCCCAGGCAAGTCTCTGTAACCGGTGTCGATGACTCTAATTTGGCTGCCTGCATCCGTCCCTCTCTGACAACGATCCGCCATGCGACCAATGACAGCGGCGTCAAGGCCGCGCAGCTCCTGCTGGAATACATTGCCAACCCCGATTTCGGTGGTGCCGCCTTTAAAACGCCATACCAGCTTCTTCGCAGGCAGAGTGTCCGCCAGCTGATAGACTGACTGAAAACGGGGATCTGTCGGAATGACAGATCCCCGTTTTGTATAAGCCCATTATGTTTATGAGAAAAACAGATTCATGTTCGTAAAAGGAAGGGTATCCTCTCACTACTCCCAGGTGGATACATCAAAAGACGCTGACCAAAAATCCAAACGTCTCACAAGTTCTTCAAAAAGCATTTTTCTCTAAAATCCAAGGGTAATGATACCTTTACCATCTGTATCATCTAATTCCATATGGACGCGTTCATCTGAAATGAAGCTTTACGTTTCCTAACACACATCTCCAAATATAACTTCTGTCATCTCCTCTTCGCACTCAATCGGTCCCACAATCGGGTGTTCGCCTGTGGTATGACCAAAGAAATCCTGATTAAAGACAATCGTGCTTCCATCCGGATTCTCATATCCTTCTTCCGGCTCAAAAGCCTCCCCCAGTGTCTGACTGGAAATCATTTTCCTTCTCTGCCCACTCACAAGCGCGAAGAGATTCGTGTTCAGCTTCCAACTTCCTTCTTCTTCGATCAGTTCCAGTCGAACAGGATGTTCTGTATCAAGAATGGCTTCTTTTTCCTTCTTCCAGGCCTTGGCTCCATTCAGATAGGTATTCCCATGAGCATAAATCGGAAGATGCAGATAATACCGGTTCGATGGATCAGCCCCCATACCACAGTAACCATTGAAATGCTCTTCCCATTCCTCGCGGGTTTCATACGCCTGGTCAAAGACCGCTGTTCCAACTGCTACATTGTTGTCGTCCCAGGTATTCTCCGCTTCCGCCATCATTCGCTTTGCTTCTTCCATGAAGGGACGAACCTTTCTCTGCAGAAAAATATTATTATAGAAGCGGTCATCTCCATGCAGAATGGTCATAAATCCAACTACTTCTGTCCCGTGAGGAACATGGTAAGGCGTATACCGTGCAGATGGCAGTGTCGGTGCCCCGTTATCTGTTCCGATACCGACGGAAACCAATCCACCGGCAATCAAATTGTGCACACAGGCAAGCCCCTGCGTGGGCATCTTGATCGCACGCTCAGACAAGAAGATATTATGATCCACCAGTGTTGGACCATGAGAAACCTCAACGAAAAGATCCTCTCCAAGGCCTTCCAGATGTTCCCGCTTCAATTTTCCTTTGGCCGCAAGCGTATTATCATGAAAGAGATTCTGGGTCACTCTCGTTCCCTGAGCCTCCCAGTCAAGCCAAATCCCCCTTGTGCAGTGATGGATATGGTTTCCTCGAAAAATAACGTCAATTGCTGCATGCATTTTAATTCCGCCGATCTCCGCGCCAGCCAGATTCTGTTTATTGTTAATCCGATAGATTTGATTGTTCTCGATCAGAGAAAAAGCACCTCCCAGATGACCGACGATACCTGTCTGACCGCAGTCATGAATCCTGCATCTGCGAATGATATGATGGCCAATTCTTTCTTTGGTCCATCCATCCTTCTGAGCAATCATGACACAGTCTCTCTGGGTCTGTGTTCCATCCTTATACTTGCCCTTCATCCACTTGTTGTCATTCCCCATCTGATAATATTTCCCCAGAGAAATCCCGCTACACTTGGAATGAGAAATATCACAGTCCTCAATGATCCATCCCCTTGACCAGTGCGGGCCAATCATTCCCTCCTGACAGGCCGTCGGAGGAGCCCACTGTGTCGCTGCCTTCGTCACGGTAAATCCGCTGAGCGTAATATATCCAATCCCCTCTTCCCGGGGATAAAAGCAATTCTGCCGGACATTGATCTCGACCTGCTCTTCATTCGGATTTTTCCCTTGAAAGTTGGCATAGATCAGAGTTTCATCCGTGGTTTCATCCTGCTTTGTGTACCAAGTATATACTGTTGCCTCCGGATCCCAGGAGGCTTCATAAATCTGTGGCTGCAGAACATCTTCCAGCTTCGTCACTTCATATAGGGACTTATTACCCAGATATACTTCTCCCAGATGGGCGATATGGCTGGCATCAAACCAATCCCCTTCAACCAGCCTGGTATAGGGATTGAATTCTCCAAAAAAATCATTCGGAATGCGAATCAGATAGACCTGCGGATGATCTTGCAGCGGTTCCCAGTGTCTGACTTCTTCCGCTCCTGTAATCACCGCTTTGCCATTTTCTATTGCCCGATACTCAATACGAGCTCCTGGTTTTCCTGCATGCTTTGGATTCACATTCTCACGATAAATCCCCGGTGCAACCCAGATCTGATCTCCTGGTTGAGCAATATCCGCTGCCTGCTGAATCGTTTGATAGGGACGTTCTTTTGTGCCAGATCCAAAGCGCCTCGCACCTGCGTTTACATAGATTTCCATCCCCATGCTCCTCTCTTTTACTCATGACAATGGAATACCCACAGAGCGCATGTTCCATTGTTTCACTATAACTCATTCTTACGCTGAGCTCTTTCACTGCCTTTACTTTTTTATCGCCGCTATTCTGTCTGGCATATGCTCCCCTTAACGGATTCTATCGGCCTCTTTAACCCTTGACTGCGCCTGCCATCATTCCCTTTACCAGCTTATCCTGCATAAAGATAAAAAGAATAATCATTGGCAGAACAGAAAGGGTCAGGCAGGCCATAATCATGGCTGTGTTAGTTGAATACTGCCCCTGATAATTCCAGAGTGCCAGGGGTAAAGTCCGATTGCTCTCAGACTGGGTCAGGGTGAAAGCGAAGATGAATTCATTCCAAATGTTGACCCCATTATAAATTGCCAGTGTAGACAGTCCCGGTTTGGCCAGTGGCAAAATCACCTTAAAGAAACGAGCGTATCTGCCGCAGCCGTCAATATCAGCTGCCTCTTCCAATTCCATAGGAATCCCTTTCATAAAGCCAGTCAGAATAAAGACAGAGATAGGTGTTGCAAACGCAACATTGGTTGGAACCAGCGCCCAAATCGTATCGTAGAGTCCTGTATTGACCGTCATTTGAAAGACTGGAATCAAGGTGACATGCATGGGAACAGACATCGCTGCAACAATCAGCGCATAGACGGGTGCCCTCATCTTAAAATGAAATCTGGAAAGAGGATAGGCCGCACAAGCTGAAATGAACAGAAGAATGACCAGAGACAGAACTAAGACGATTACTGAATTTCGAAAGTAAGTCCAAAACTGCGGATCCGTAATGATTGACACGTAATTATCCGGGAAGAACTTACTTGGCATGTGAAATGCCCCATACATAATGGTCTCTATCTTCTGTTTAAACCCGGTGATCACCATAAACAGGAAGGGAACGAAGGTGACAAGCAGCCAGAACACAGCAAAAATCAGGATCACAATCCATGAGGCCAAGCTCCTGGCATTTTTCTTTCTCATCACACCACCTCCTTCTTCCTGTTCATGAAGTACATGGCAAGGCCAGCAATCAGAGTAATCAGCAGAAACATGCCTCCGGCAATTGCGGAGCCGTAGCCCATGTTGTACTTACCGAATGACTCCTTATACATGTAGGTTGCCATCAATTCTGTGGATTCTCCCGGTCCACCCCCTGTCATGACGTATACCAGGTCGAAGTACTTCAGAGAACCTGTGATCGACAGAATCACCGCACTCCTGATGGTCGGAACCAACATAGGCAGGGCAATCTTAGAGATATACTGAGTTCTTGTCGCCCCGTCGACCACTGCAGCCTCATAGATTGATTCACTGATACTGGAGTAGCCGGCCATATAATAGACCATATAAAAGGGAATAAACTGCCAGCAGATAACCCCGATCACCGCATAAAGCGCTGTATGCTGATTGCCCAAGAGATCAACATTGCCCCAGCCAAACAGCTGTGAAATAGAGGAGAAAAGCCCCCCATTGGTAGCAAGTGCGTAGTGAAAGAGATAGCCGACCGCAACGGAACTCATCAGAAGCGGAAGGAACCAAATCACCTTGAATCCATTGAACTTACGTCCTCCGGCATCTAAGATGCTGGCCAGGAAAATTCCAATCGGCATCTGAATCAGCAGAGAGAGGACCATCACAATCAAGTTGTTCTTAAAGGCCGCCCAAAACTTAGCATCATGAATCAACTTATTCCAGTTATACAGGCCTACAAACTGCTTGGTCGACGAGATTCCATTCCACTGTGTGAAACTGTTCATAAATGTGGCGATAATCGGGTAGACAATATAGACCAGCATTAAGGTGATAACTGGAATCAGAAAAACCAGGGCACAAATAGAAACCGCCCTTTGTCTTCTGGCTACAAGCGATGCTCTCTTCCCCATCATTTCCTCCTTTGTCACAAACAATTGAATATATGCTTCGCAAATAGTCAATTGTCATGAATCAGAGGAGGACGAACCGCAAACCCAACCGATCCGTCCTCCCTGATATTTTCTACTTAGATACAGAGGATTCTTTAAAGTACTGTGTCAGTGCATCCTGCTGTTCCTTAGCGACATCCTCAGATGACGCAGATCCGTCGAAAAGCTTCTGGGTAGAAGACTTATGAACTGCCGCAACAGATGATGGCAAATACTGATCCCACCAGAGCTGCACGTCAGATGCCTTATCAATAATTGATGTAATCTCCTGCCATGCCGGCTCGGAAGATTTCGCGCCTTTCAAAGGCGGCAGATTCCCATTGTCGATGTCCAACTTCATCCACTCATCACTGGCATAATAAGCTGCCATCTTCACTGCCTCTTCCAGTTTTTTCCCTGTGCAGTTGAAGGAAAGAAAATTATCGCCCAAAGTACCAAGAACCAAGCTCTGATCCGCCTTCGAATCACTTGCTGTCGGGAAAGCAAAGACCCCCATATTCTTATAGAAATCCGGATTTTCCGTCTTGATAGAAGCAACCTGCCATGATCCCTGCAGCATCATGCCCGCTCCCTTGTACAGAAGCGCTCTGTCCTCTCCGTCATCAGGAGATAAGGAATTGACTCCCTCTGGGAAATACCCCTTCTTGACCCATTCTCCGATCTTATCGCCGGCCTTCTTTGTTGCGTCATTGACCATTGAACCAGACTGATCATAGGCCTTGGTAATCACCTCCGAACCACCGTATCTGGCTGTCAGGTAGCAATAGTACATTGATCCTGTCCACTGCGCCTTATTGGCAAGCGCAAACGGCGTGATCCCATCTGCCTTCATCTTCGCACAGAGCTGATCCAGCTCTTCAATGGTCTTTGGAATTTGATAGCCCTTCTCCTGCCATAATTTCTTATCGTAGAAGAACATGGCTACCGACTGGTTCTTGACCGGAAGCGCGTAAATCTTACCATCCACCGTTGCCTGGTCCAAAGCTGCCTGCGTGTATTTATCCCTTAAGCCCAGCTTTTCGACAATCGATGTGATATCCTGCGCATAACCAGACTTGATATATTCCCGCATCGGACCGCCAGTCCAGTGCAAATAGACATCCGGACACTTCCCGGCGCTCATAGCAACAGACAATTTCTGCTTGTACTGATCATTCACAGTGGCCACCTGATTCACAGTGAACCCGGATTCCTTGGAATCCTTCTTGTTGTACTGATCCACGGCGTAGCTCCAGATCGTCTTGTCCGGCTCATCCGTCGCAATATCCCACATGGTAATGGTCTTGTCATCCCCTGTTGAATCTCCCTTAGTCGCAGGTGTCGGCTGTTTTCCGCAGCTGGCAAGTACCGAAACTGACACAACTGCCGCCAAAAGGACCGCTAATGTTCTTCGCTTCATACCTTCCCTCCTTACCATAGCAAATGGTCCGATCTGTTCATTATGCGCATCCGACCTCTATATCCGATCAACAGCACATAAGTAATTCTGTCTCCAATTATCTTTCCGTAATCCCTTCCTTTATATCACATTTCTGTTATAATTAGCATGTTTCTTTGATCTCAATGAAATCCGAGGTGCCCCTATGAAGAACAACCTCCTCTTTGTCTCCTCTTTGCTCCACAGCCTCGTTCGGCAGATTGACTGTCTTCCTGCAGAATCTTCTCTTTTCATAAGCCGGGTCTTTCACACCTCTCCAGATCTGCTCGTCGACTTTCAAGACCAACTCTTCAGCCAGGCAATTCTTAATCTGTCAGAGGTATTTTCCCTTGCAAAGGATGATCCAGCTATTTTTACGATTAATGAAGACTTTGCCTACGCTCTAATGCAGAGCACTTGCAGCTCCTCCTTCATTCTGATCGGGCCTGTCCGCTTCTCCACCAGGGTCTATTCCCGCTTCACCTATACCAGCAACGATCTGCAGGTCTCAATGGATCCTCCTTCCTACCAGGACTGGCTTCATACCGTTCCCATCTGTGACTATCCCCTCTTCGCTAAATGTTTGACCCTGCTGGCTCTTGGTGAGACCGATACAAGTATGGATGACTTCAACCGCTACCAACAGGAATTGACAGAGAAGAATTGTGTAAATCTTGACCTATCCGACCGCATCGGCGCCACCTTGACTAAGAACATGTTCCAAAACCTAGAGAATCAAATTGTTCACAACCCCTTCGGACATGAAATACGAGAAGTTACCGCGATTGAACAGGGTAATTTAGCAGCTTTAAATCACGTCATATCTGAGAATTTTACCGGTCGCTATGGCAAACTTGCCGAGACTCCTCTTCGTCAGGAAATCAACATCGGTATCGTAACAATCACCCTGGCTTCCCGCGCTGCCATCCGCGCTGGTCTTCACTTTGAAATTGCCTTTTATATGAGCGATATTGCCATTCAGAGCATGGAAAAATGCCTGGATGTCGAAACCGTCACACACATTTATCGTTCGACAGAACGTGCCTACTGTGAGCGTGTCCGCGAACTCAAGAGCTCCAGTCCAGGGATGAATCCTGCGGAAGAAAACCCACACATTTCTCGTTGCAAAGATTACATCTACACACACCTGCACGGCAAAATCACCGTCGCAGATGTTGCCATGACCATCGGCCTGGAGGCAAATTACTTATCCCATCTCTTTCGCAGGGAAGAGGGTATCTCTATGAAAACATATATCGCAAACGCAAAAATAGAGCTTGTGAAAAACCTACTGGTCTACTCACAAACTCCATATGTAAAAATTTCCTCATACCTGGGATTTTCTTCCCAGAGTCACATGTCCAGACTATTTCGGGCGCATACCGGCATGACTCCAGGACAGTACCGAAATCGGTATCAAAAAGAAGACTTCATTCAGGAAGATCTGGATGGCTAGCCCCTTCCTCTATCTTCTGAAAAATCGGCGCATAGAACTTCGCACACAGGAACCCAGGAAAACTGATTCCAAAGAGAGCAAGCAAAGGAAGAGCCAGAAGCGCTCCCCAAAAGAACAGAAGAACAGGAATAATATTTAAGAGCGCCATGGTCAATGTGACTGGAAAATACGCTACAGAGAGAATCAAAGCTGTCCTTAAAGTCCCAATCAGGCTATTCGCGAAATGACTCTGTACTGGGAAAATAAACTGGATAAACAGAAAGGTCAAACTGATGACAACGGTAATAACAGTGATCAGCGGCAGGGGAAATATACTCTGTTCATAGCGGTATATCAAAAGTTCTCCAAGACCAGGAAGGATTATCGCTAGGATCATCAGCCACAGACAGGTTGCCTGTTTGAAATTTCCCCGAAAGGAAAACCAAAAATCATGAAAAACATAACCTTCTTCTCCCCTGGCCATCTTGAGTAGCACACAGTGCATAGCAACAAGCGCTGCTCCTCCCGTCACGATCGGAAGACTAAACAGAACAACAAGTATATTCAAAAAAAATAAGTCCGCGATTCTCTCAATCGTCCTGACGACACGTGAATCCTCTCGCATTTCTCTCTTCATCACGCCCTCCTTCTGCGACAAATGAAACTTCCTCTTCAATCGCCCAGCACCGCAGGCCACCTCCTCATTCCATGTAACTGCTCACATAATCTAGAATCACCTTAACTCTACCTTCCCAAAGAATCCAATGCAAGATATCATCTTAGAACTTAAGCACAATCGTCTTAGAGTCACAAAACTCCAGCACGACCGCATGAATCACCTGAGGTGTTTCATCGATAACAAAAACCGACCACCCGGCTCGCAGACACATAGCAATATATACCCGCGACAGGCAGTCGGCCTCATCTCTCTCATAGCCTGCCATGCAGGCAAATTCTTTTCTTCTGCTTTATTTGCGCTTTACGATTGCATATCGAATGCCGGTCAGAAGCGCTGCGAGGATAATCGCAATGATGATTCCAATCAGCAGAGGACTGAACACACCGGCTTTGTCCGCCCCCTGTTTCTGATTCTTCTCTGCGGAATCCTGACTTTTCGCGGCAGCCTGATCCCCGGCAGCTGTCTGCGTATCACCAGCAGAGGCTCGTTCGCCCGTATAGACGGATCCAGCCGGCGCCGCCTGTTCACTCGCTGCGGTCTTATGATTGGCTGTGAGTTGATCATCTGCACGAAACACACCGGAGACATCTCCAGGATCAGCTGACATCTCTTTTGGCTTCTTTGCCTGTGCTTTCTCGTCTCCCGAATTCCCGGTGTTGGAGTTCTCTGGCTTTGGATTCTCCTTGCCCGAATCCCCGGTCTTAGAGGTCTCTGGCTTTGAATTCTCCTTGCCTGAATCTTCAGCCTTTGGTTTCTCGGGCTTCGGATTTTCCTTGCTTGGATCCTCAGTCTTTGGCTTCTCGAGTTGGGGATTCTCTTTACCCGGCCCCTCAGGCCTGACTTCCTGCGTCTGATACTGCTCCACAGCCGGAGTCGGATCAATTCCAGCCTTCCAATAGAGATCCCGCAGAGGATCGTCTGCACCAATCGCCTCGCTCTGAATCCCGTCCCTTATGTGCTGTCTGGGACTGGTTACTTTCACATCTCCCGCGACTGCCCGGCCCGGCCTGGAATTCCTCAGCTTGCTGGCATTTGCCCCCTGCAAAAAGGCTTCCGCCGTCTCGATACTGCCCTTTCCCGCAACGGCATTGCCTCCGTCGCCCCAGAGGACATCTCCTCCGATTGCTGTCACTTTCCCCTTGCCATCGATCCTGCTTCCTTCCTGCAATTCAATGGCATTGCCTCCTTCTTTATCCAGGAGGACTTTACCGGCTCCGCCATATGCAGCCAGCTGCGCCCCTTCTTCTAAGTGAAGTCTTCCTTTCACGCGCAGAGCCGCCTGCCCCTTGTCACTTCCCGCTTCATCTCCTTTAATAAAGGCCTGTCCTCTGACCGTAACATTTCCAGTCGCTGTCACAACAGGTTCTGCTGTCGTCCGATCTGTCCGCTGTCCATTTGCCAGATAGTTGGCGTGGGAATAAATGGCCGCATTCTCAACAACTGCTCCATCGTCCAGACGAAGCTGTCCGCAGACAGATGCTCCCGTCGTGAACTTCTTGGCAAAAGAATCATAATTCATGGAAAATGTTCCGCCGCTCTGCACATCAATGATTCCCTGCACTGTAGAGTCAGACAGGCTCAGCTTGCCCCCCTTCTCAACGACAATGCGGACACTGCTTAAGATCTTCATGTTCTTCAGAGTCAGATTGCAGCCCGCAGGGATATACAGCGTCTGCGGGATTCTGCCCTTCTCTGCATCCATCCAGGCGATATCATATCCAAGGACTCCATAGGTTCCGCTCTCATGAGAGCCAAACCAAACCTCCAGCTTATCCGGTACACGGACCGCATTGTCCTGTCCCGGTACATTACTGCCGAAATCCCGGATCGCCCAGGGCTCCATGATATCCCAGGCCATAAGCCCGCTTGCATACTTCTTAAGATTCTCTTCCTTGAGCTGATCTGCCAGCTTCTCCTGACCGGAATAGACCCTGAAGGGCAGACTGTTGCTGACTGCAGTCCGCCCCTGCTGGTCCGCAGCGGAAAACGAGATCAGATAGCGGCCCGGATCTCTTGGCGTACCGCTTAAATTTATGCTGCTGGACAGAGTCATATAGCGACCCTTCATCCCGCTCTGACTCCCTGCGGAGGTGCCGCTTGCCGTATCCGGCACAAGATTCACCCTGCATTGACTGGGGTTTAACTGGATTTTGGAATTGTGATCCAACTCCTCCCAGTCCTGATCGGTCGGCTCCTGCCCTTTCTTAACCAAAGCGCCGTAGACCTTGGCGCTGCTGTTTTTGTTCGAAGACGCTCCACTGAGACTGGCGCTTGTTACTCCGTCATAGTTCTTCTGACCCTTGATGGCTGATTCGAAAGAACCCTGCAGTTTGATCTTAAGTTCATAGGGATCACCCTGCTTGTCATCGGCGACCAGACTGGCATTGCCCTGACTGTCGACGACGAATTTGAAGGCCAGGTCCCGGTAGCCCTCCGCCTTAATACAAATGCTGTCCCCGCTCTTTAAGATAGGAATGAGTTGTGCGGCACTGAAATCCTGAGCAGCGAAAATCAGCTGACTGTCCTCCGCTTTCTTCTGGTATTTGCCTCCCATATTGGGACTATAGGTAATTTGTGTCCAGGCCTTCCCGTTGACAGAGACCTCTTTCACCCTGGCAACATAATCACCGGCATCCGAGACCGTAATCTTCCAGGTGCTGCCCCAGAGGCCAAGGGAAATCTTCAGCTGACTTAAGCTGATCATTCCTGTCGAACTGCCGCCGGACTGACCGCTGCCCTCAGACTGACTGCCGCTCCCGGGCTGGCTGCCGCTGCCGGACTGACCGCTGCCCCCAGACTGGCTGCCGCTCCCAGAATGACCGCTGCCCCCAGGCTGGCTGCCGCTTCCGGGCTGATCGCTTGCTTTTTCTACGGTCGCCTTATATTCATAAGGGTAGACGGCGGCATTCTTCTCCACTTTGACCGTAATCGGCTGGTATCCGGCCGCTTTGATCGTAATTTTAGCCGGGTAGTTCGGATTCACCAGCTTCAGCGCCCGGTAGCTCCCATAAGCTCCTGTGACGTCCGTCACCTGCCAGACCTTCTCTGACGTTCCCCAGCCGATCGTTCCCTTAACATACCTACTGCCGTCAACCGTCACTTCGTCAATCTGATTCATCCAGTTCTTGTCTGAGAATTCCAGATTCAAAGTCTCCGGCATGAATCCCGTGACCGCAGCACTCTTGACCTCTCTGGGTCCTTCCTGCTTCTCCGCCGCCGACACCGGCAGATAACAACTCGTCAGAGCAAGCAGAACTGCTGCCAGCAGGCTCCCCCCTTTTTTGATCCTTCTGTTCACCTTGCGACTCCTCTCCGCATTTTTGTTAGGGCAGTCTAATTAAATTGCGTGCAACATTGTTAGTTTTGGCTAACTTACGAAGGAAATAATAACAAGAACCCACAGTCCATGTCAATTCTCTCTGCAAATCACTCCACCGTCCCAATAGATAATTTTGCTTATGCTTTCAATCAATAAAACGAGAATCGTGCGGAGCTCCCGCAAGATCCTCACGATCTGACATAAAACTGTGATTCCATTCAAACAGAGTAAGGAACTGAATCCTGTAGAATTCCGCCCCAAAATTGAATATAAACCCCAAAAAACCTCTCCCACCATCCGGTGAGAGAGGTTTTTCCTCGTCACATATTTGATTCCTGCTTCATCTGTATAACCACAGGAATATTTTCTTCTTAATATCCGCCGTAAGAGTAGGTACCCCACTTCTTCAACAGTGTTCTGATATTGCCGCCAAATCTGCGGTTAACCTGTTTGGTCAGAAAAGCCTGATGACTGGCATGATTATCAACGCCTGCGTAACCGGAGCCTGTCTGTCCAAAGCCTCTTCCCTCAATGGTGTGAATTACCCAGGTGGCTTCCTCGACAGAGAGGGAATCAATCAGGCTGTCCAGCCCGGTTGACTTATGATAAGATGCTCCATTTCTATGTCCGGGAATTGCAAGAAGCAGACTTGCCACCTTACGGGCATTGCCGCTCCCCGACATGACCAGAAGTCCGTCAGAACCGAAGTAGGGGCTGACCGTGCTGACTTCCACTGAGCCCGTCTCCTGAGATGTACTCTCTGCCGTATTCGTCGCTGCCGTCTGCGCGCTTGCTGCCTGCTTCGCTGCATTCGCCTTCGCCTTCTTTGACGACTTACTCTTAGCCGCTTTCGTCTTGGCCTCTTCAGCCGCCTTTGCCTTGGCTTCTTCCTCTGCCGCCCTGGCATTCTCCTCGTCGACCTTCTTCTTGGCCTCAGCAATCGTGTTGCCACCGGTCTGTGCAAGAGTCTCTGCCGCCTTGGCAGCAACCTCTCCCGACAGGCTTGCTGCATCCGCCTCTGGCTGAGCCGCATTCTCAGAAGCCCCCACCAGATCTACCTGGTTCTGGCTGACACTGGCTGTTGTAGACTGGGCGGAAGCCGTCACCGCAGATGTGGAATCTCCGGTGCTTCCCATCGTCTGCAGAGACGTGACGCCGGAGAATACCGTTGCGGCAATCAGCAGGCCGACTGCCAGACGATTCTGTACCTTATGATCGGCCAGTGACTGGCACAAGTTCTTAACTTTATTTTTTACATTTTTGTTATCCATGCGTCTTATTATTACATAAATGTTACAAATGTCAAGCCCAAGTGAAATATTTCTGTGATCGCTCTATTTCCTATAATCAACAATCCGCCCTCTCTCTTCTCCCTAGCCATGCGTTTACTTCCGCTGATCGGCATTTTCATCCCTATGTTCCTGTCCGCTTGTATGCCTTCAGCCAAATGCCCTATACTAAACCTAAATGTTATCAAACAAGGGGAACCTTATGATTCTGGCATCTTACTTTAATAAGTTCATGTTCTTTTCCTTCATTGGCTGGCTCTATGAATGCAGCTACTGCACCATTCGAAACCGCCACTGGGACAACCGGGGCTTTCTCTACGGCCCCATCTGTCCCATTTATGGATTCGGCGCCAGTCTCTGCCTCTTCCTCTTTGGAGATCTTCCCATCTATCTGATCCGAACCGGCCGCCTGCACCTGCCGCTTTCTGACAGGGGTCTGGCTCAAATTCCTCTCTGGCAGATCTTTTTGATCTGCATGATCGGCTCTGCCATCATGGAGTATCTGACTTCCTATCTCTTAGAGAAATTCTTTCATGCGGTCTGGTGGGATTACAGTCATGTCCCCCTGAATCTTCACGGCCGCATCTGCCTGCCCGCCTCTGTCGGCTTCGGACTGGCCGGCATCGCAATCACCAAGTGGATCATTCCCCTGGTTATGGAGGTGCCGGATCGGCAGCATCCCATGACGACAATCATTCTTGCCTTGCTCTTAGCCTTCTATCTTGGGATGGATACGGGATTGACCGTGGAATCTCTGATCCAGCTGACCCATCGATTAGATCTGCTGCAAGAGTCTTTTGACAGCCGCATGGAATCTACCGTCCAGATTGCCTCCTTAGGGCCTGGCGCTATTGCTGTCGCTGCCGGTTCCGCGGCCCGGGAAGCTGCCTTAAATGCCAGGGACAATCTGTCCGAAGCCGCTTCCATAATACGGGAGACCGCCGCCAGGCAGACCCTTCCTCTAAAAAATAATCTGTCAGAAATCGGTCCCCGCATGACCCGCCGGGAGCGCTATCATCTGCATGCCATTCGCACCTATCGCGGGCGCAAGCCGGACGCCGCTTCTTCCAGACGGGCGGGTACGGCCTTCCGCCGCCTGCAGGATCGCATCAATCACAGGACAAAACAATAGCTCCATTCTTCCGGATATAAGACCAGGGAACTTGAGGCTTGTCAGCCGATAAAAAACCGTACATAATCTTCTTGACAGATCAATTCACAATAAGGAGTATTTTGTGCTATGAAACCACATGAAGAGGCACGTTTTTGGGAACTCTCCAAAGATCTGACAGAGGACATCCGAATCCGCCGCATGAGCGAATACATCCAGCACGGATCAACAACAACCTATGACCATGTGCTGCGGGTTGCGCGCACTGCCTACCGGCTCAATCATTTTCTTCATCTGAAGGCCGACGATCACGCTCTGATTCGCGCTTCCATTCTCCACGACTATTATCTCTATGACTGGCACAAGAAGGGCGACCGTCTCCACGGCTATCATCATGCCCGCATCGCCGCCGACAATGCCCGTCGGGATTTTGCTATCTCCCCGGCAGAGCAGGCCATGATTCAAAGCCATATGTGGCCTCTCAATCTCTTCTCTGTTCCCGTCTCCCGGGGCGGCTGGCTCCTTACCATTGCCGATAAGATTGCATCCGCCCAGGAGACGGTTATGGATCGTCTCCGCCCTTCTGCGGACGCCTCCTGACCCTGCGCCCGCAGAGAATATTCACAGCCATCACGGCCAGACTTATGGAGCGGGGTTCTGACCCTGCCTGCGGCAGGCATTTTATTGTCACGCATAAACGGAACCGCTGTATTTGTTTCTGCACTTCATGTGCACCTGCAATCTACAGTGGTTCCGTCCATTTTTACGTAAATTTTCTTCTTTAACTCTGCCCGTAATACTTGCCCAAAAACTCCCTGGTCCTCTCGTTTTCGGAAGAGAACATTGCCTCAGGCGTCGTATCCTCTACGATCAGTCCATGCTCCATAAAAATCATTCGATTGGATACATCTCTGGCGAAGGTCATCTCATGGGTGACAATCACCATGGTCATCTTCTCTTCGGCCAGCCCCTTGATTACTTTAAGAATCTCTAAGGTCAGTTCCGGATCAAGGGCTGAAGTCGGCTCATCAAAAAAGAGGATCTGAGGCTTCATCGCCAGGGCTCTTGCAATGGAGACCCGCTGCTGCTGCCCTCCGGAGAGTTGGCAGGGATAAGCATTCTCCTTGTCGGCCAGCCCCATCTTGGCAAGAAGCTCCCTGGCCTCGGAACAGGCCTCCTCCTTATTTCTTCCCTGCACGTGAATGGGGGCGTCCGTGATATTTTTCATTACAGAATAATGGGGGAAGAGATTGAAGTTCTGAAAAACCAGTCCGAAGATCTGCATGGCCTCTCTCTGGCTCTTCTTATCTCCGTAGACCGCCCTGCCGTCCTGACTGGTCACAAGAGGCTTCCCCAGATAGGCCATGGAACCGTCGTCCATAGTCTCCAACAGAGTTGCGCAGCGGAGCAGGGTGGACTTCCCGCTTCCAGATGGACCGATAATGGAGACGACCTCCCCGGGGGCGACCGCAAAACTGATATCTTTCAGGACCTGATTGCCGCCGAACGTTTTTTTGACATGGCTCATTTCGAGTAAATTCATTCTTGTCTCCTAGTCATAGTAGCGCATGCTCTTCTCGATGAGGGTCATCATCTCCGCGACGATAAAGTTGAATACATAGTAGAAAATGCCCGCGGCAATCAGAGGCACCACATTGTGGGCGGAGGCAGCAAGCGCCTTGGCCTGTGTGAACATTTCCGCATAGGCAATGGAGAAGGCCAGAGAAGTATCCTTAACCAGGGTGATCACTTCGTTGGTGACAGAGGGCAGGATGCGCTTGATCACCTGGGGCAGAATAATCTTGAAGAAGGTTTGACTTCCGGAGTAACCCAGCACCCGGGCAGCCTCATACTGGCCTGTGGGCATAGACTCAATGCCGCTTCGGTAAATCTCCGCGAAATAGGCCGCATAGTTGAGGGCAAAAGCGATAATAACGGCCGTTCCCCGGTAAGCGGAAGAAATCTGTATCCCAAAGATGTAGTAGGGTCCGAAATAGACCACAATCAACTGCAGCATGAGGGGCGTTCCCCGCATAATGGAGATATAGATTTTCACAATCCAGTGAAGGAGGGGATGCTTCGACATGTAACCGAAGGCCACTATCATGCCCAAGGGGAGAGAGAAGACCAGAGTTAAGAGGAAAATCTCCACTGTGGTCAGCATCCCTCCGGCCAACTGACCGATCAATACAGGAATATCCATCTTTTCTTTACCGTCTTTCTTCGCCGGATGCCCATGAAGTCATCGCAAACCAAGCGCCCCGGATGCCGCCGGTCTGCTTCTGTCTCAATCCTGTCCAGCATTTAATTTCTGGGACAGAATGCTGACATTTTCACCGAAATATTTCTGAGAGATTCTGGCAAATGTCCCGTCTGTATCCATCTCCCGCAAGATCGCATTGATCTTATCCCTCAGCTGGGTGTTGCCCTTGAGGAGGGCCACCGCGTACTGTTCGGAGGAAATTTGCTCATTTAGAATCTGAAACTTATCCGGCTTATTCTTCATCTGATCCAGCGCGACGAACTTATCCATGGCGACAGCATCGACTGCGCCGGACTCCAGATCCATCATCGCCGTATTGTAATCGGCGACCTGGTTGAGCTGAGAGAAGCTGTTCTTTAAGGTCTCCTGCTCCTTGGAGTTTAAGGCGCTCTCCGCAGTGGATTCCTTCTGAACATCGACCACCTTTCCGGCCAGTCCCTGCTCATCTGCGATACCGGAATTCTTGCGCACCACGAAGACCTGGGCATTGTTCATGTAAGAATCTGAGAAGGTGTAATTTCTCTCCCGGCCGTTGACAGAGAATCCATTCCAGATGCAGTCAATGGTTCCGGCGGACAGCTCCATATCCTTGGTCTCCCAGTCAATGGGCTGCAGAACCAGTTCCACATTCATCCGCTTGGCTGCCTCCTGGGCCAGCTCCAGGTCAAAGCCCGTGAAATTGCCCTTGTCGTCCAGATAACCAAAAGGGGGAAAATTCTGATCGAAACCCACGATCAGATTCTGATCAGTATTCTTGACGTCTCCCTTTTTGGCCGTCTTCGTCTCGTTCTTGCTGTTCGCCCCGGAATCTGCCTTTTTCTGATCGCCCGCCCCGGCTCCGCAGGCGGTTACGCCAATTGCCAGCGCAGCCGCCAGCCCCAAGGTCAGAATCTTTCTCATTCCTCTCATTTCGCTCTCCTCAATTCACTTGCACCTGCAGCTTCTTTCCTCGCCGAAAGCTCGTCCCATGTCAGATAAGTGATATCGGCACAATTTCCCATAAGTAAGCTTGCCTGAACAGGATCATGACAACCGCGAATTCACTTTAGTCTGCTAACACGATAAAGAGAATAGCATGACTGCCTTCTCTTGTAAAGGACTTATTCCAAGACGGCGTCACGGGCAATCGCTAATCCGCACACCGATTCAGAATCTCTGTCAGATAAGCCCGATACTCTTCCCTGATCTCCCCGGGACCTGCAATCTCAATCTCCGGCCCTAATCCTGCCAGCCAGCCAAAGAACTGAGGGCTGACCTCCACCAGAGCCCTGGCCTGCACCCGCCCGTCCTTCAGCCGCCGCATGGCGAGATCTGTCCCGAACCGATCGATAAGAACGCCGGTCAGACAGGCATTTGCCCAAAGGGTCACCCTCTCCTCCCGTCCCGCGAACATGGAGAAAGTTCGCTTGGTATAGGTGGTCGGATCCATCTGACTCCAGGCGACCATGCCAACCCGGTTGCGGGCCTGCTCCATCTCCAGGGCGTCCGTGATCTTATCCACCCGGTAGAAACGGATAGCCGCCTCTCTCTCCGCATAGGCGATCAGATAGTAGCGCTCACTGTCCCAGAGCAGTTCGCAGGGACTGACCCGATAGAGGGCTCCCCCGTGACGGGGAACAAGCTCCTTGCGGCTGCCCACAAGTTCCCAGTCGCTGTAGTGAAAGCTCATCTGGTGATTGTGGTCAATACAGGAGAAAATGGTGTCAATTCCATAGAATCCCGACTCCCGCTCCGCCTTGACCCGGTCGGAAACCGTCACCTGGCGGTGCAGCTGCAGGGCGTCGTAACGATTGGTCAGAGTACCGATCTTAGAGAGCAGAGCCCTGGATTTCTTCTCCGTAATGAAACGGGAGGCGGCTACGGCATCCGCCAGCATCTTCAGCTCGGGGAGCTCAAAGGTTCGCTCCGCCAGGTAGTATCCCGGAGCCCGTTCTCTCGTCCGCTCAATAGCCATGCCGGCATCCTCCAGCTCATGGAGATCCCTGGTAACAGACTTCTTTTCCGCCGGAAAACCTGCCGCTTCCAGCTTCTCCACCAGATCGGCAATGGTCAGACTATGGGTCTCGTTGGTCTGACGCTCAAGGATCTCCTTGAGCGCCAGAATTTTCCGCTTGCTGTTTTTTGTATTCGCCATATCATTCTCCCTGCCTTTTCACAGACAGATCTTTTGTCTGCCCTTTCTGTCCACTGTCTTTGATATTCTCCCCTGTCATTTTCGGCGCCTCTCTCAGCTTGCGCCGATCTGCCGCCTTTTTCGCCGCTTTCTCTTCACCTCCTGAGATGCCCCTATATTGTATCGGAGAATCCGATATTCTGTCCTGCTATTGCCTGTTTTTCTCTTTTCTGTCATTCTCCCTTTTTCATCTTGCACTCCGATCCGAACAGAACTACAATGGAACTAATTCAATCAGGTCGTACCAGGAGAAAAAGAGCAGGGTATGGATAAGGCGGATCTGTCCGTCCTATTCTTCCTGCTCTTTTTGTGCGCCCAACACTTGCAGAATGGATGCGGCCGCGTACAAGGGAGGATTTCAAATGTATGATGTAGCAATTATCGGTGCGGGAGTCACCGGTTGTGCCATCGCCAGAGAGTTGTCCAGATACAGACTCTCCACTTGTGTGATCGAGCGAGAGGAGGATGTCTGCTGCGGTACCTCCAAGGCGAATTCCGCCATTATCCACGCCGGCTATGATGCTCATCCGGGCAGCCTTAAGGCCAAACTCAACGTAGAGGGCAACCGGCTGATGGACGACCTGTCCCGAGATCTGGATATCCCCTTCCGCCGCAACGGCTCTCTGGTTGTTCTGACACAGGACAATGATCCTGACATCTTAAATCGGCTCTACGAGCAGGGGCAGGCTAACGGGGTCCCCGATCTTCGCATTTTAAGCCGGGAAGAAACCCGTCAGATGGAGCCCCATCTGGCGGACGGGGTTATCAGAGCTCTCTACGCCCCAACCGGCGGCATCGTCTGTCCCTTTGAACTGACCATGGGGCTTGCGGAAAATGCCTCTGCCAACGGCGTGGACTTCTTCTTCAACGCACCGGTGACTTCCGTAGAGAAGACCTCTGCGGGTTCTCTATCGCAAATCAACCCTGTCTGCGCAAACGCCGGAAACAGGGCGGATTCTGCCAAGAAGTCCACCGTCTCCTTCTTCCTCATCAGAGGCAAGAGTCCCGACCTTCGCTTCGAGTCCTCCGGCAGCCAAAATTACCGTGAGCCCCAAACCGTATGCGATCCCGATTTCTGCCGCGATGCCGACGGAAACTTTTCCATCCGGGCGAAATTGCTGGTCAATGCCGCCGGTCTCTATGCCGACTTCATCAACAACCAGCTCTCCTCCCGCCAGCTTCATATCACCCCCCGCCGAGGCCAGTATCAGCTCTTGGACAAGAGCGCGGGCAAACATGTAGACAAGACCATCTTCCAGGCGCCCTCCAAAATGGGCAAAGGGGTTCTGGTCGCTCCTACCGTTCACGGCAACCTCCTGGTCGGCCCCACGGCAGAGGACATCGGCAACAAAGAGGGCGTCAATACCACACGGGAGGGTCTGGCTTACTTAGCTGCGACAGCTTCCAAATCCGTAGCCAACCTTCCCTTCCGCGAGGTGATCACCTCCTTCGCCGGTCTTCGCGCCCATGAGGATAGCGGCGATTTCGTCCTGGGACCCTGTGAGGATGTCCCCGGCCTCTACAATGCCGCCGGCATTGAGTCCCCTGGGCTCTCCTCCGCCCCCGCCATCGGCCGCATGATCGCCGGCCAGATCGCAGAGACTCTCTCCGCGGAGAAGAAGGCCGGTTTCCATTCGATTCGCCGCAGAGTCACCGATATGAACCGGATCGATCTGGCCGGGCGCAATGCGAAGATTCAGAAGAATCCCGCTTACGGAAGGATCATCTGCCGCTGCGAGTCTGTAAGCGAAGGCGAGATCCTGGAGGCTATCCACAGGCCCCTGGGCGCCCGGTCCCTGGATGCCGTCAAGCGCCGCACCAGAGCTGGTATGGGCCGCTGCCAGTCCGGCTTCTGCTCACCCAAGGTCATGGAGATCCTAGAGCGCGAGCTGTCCCTGGCATCGACCCGGATGACCAAGCACGGTCCCGGCTCCGAGATCGTGTACGGCGAGAACAAGAAGATCTGAGGGGGTATTGAAATGTTATCTTATGATTTGGTTATCATCGGCGCCGGCCCGGCTGGTCTCTCCGCCGCTGTCTCCGCCTATGACGCGGGAATCAGAAGCATTTTGGTCATTGAGCGCGACGACCGCCTGGGCGGTATTTTAAACCAGTGCATCCACAACGGCTTTGGCCTGCATATGTTCAAGGAGGAACTGACCGGGCCCGAATACGCCCAGCGCTTTATCGACCAGGTCGCAAAGCGTGGGATTGAATGCAGACAGGGCACCATGGTTATGGATATCTCTTCGGACAAGCTTGTCACCGCTATGAATTCCAGAGACGGCATGTTCCAGATTCAGGCCAGGGCCATCATTCTTGCCATGGGCTGCCGCGAGCGAAGCCGCGGCGCTCTCAATATTCCGGGCTATCGGCCCGCCGGTATCTTCTCCGCAGGGACTGCCCAGCGCCTTGTCAACATGGAGGGGCAAATGCCCGGCCACAAGGTGGTCATCTTAGGTTCTGGAGATATCGGTCTGATTATGGCCCGCCGCATGACCTTAGAGGGAGCCAAAGTACAGGTCGTCGCTGAACTCATGCCCTACTCCGGCGGCCTCAAGCGCAACATCGTCCAGTGCCTCAATGACTTTGACATTCCTCTCAAATTAAGCCACACGGTAGTCGACATCGAGGGAAAGGACCGGGTACAGGCGGTTACCATCGCCCAGGTGGACGAGAAAGGCCGCCCCATTCCCGGTACAGAAGAGCGCTACGAATGCGACACCCTCCTTCTCTCCTGCGGGCTCATCCCGGAGAACGAACTCTCCCGGTCTTCCGGCGTCACCCTCTCTCCTGTCACCAGAGGGCCTGTCGTCAACGATGCTTTAGAGACCAGCGTCCCCGGCATCTTCGCTGCCGGCAATGTCCTCCATGTCCACGACCTGGCCGACTATGCCTCTCAGGAAGCCGCAGACGCGGGACGGCACGCGGCGGAATATATTCATGCGCTTAACGCAGGCAAACAGACCGTCTCTGATCGAGCAGAGATCTCCGCCTCTTCTGCTGTCAATCCGAAGTCTTCTTCCGCAGGATCAGAGGAAAGCGCTTTGCAGGAAATCATCCCCGTCCTGGCGACAGACGGTGTCCGCTACACGGTTCCCCAGCTGGTCCGTCCCGCTTCCATGGCGGAGTCTTTGACCCTCCGCTTCCGCGTGGGCGCTGAGTTTAGGGACATGGCCGTCGCCCTCTATTTCAACGACCAGAAGATCTCCTCCCGTAAGAAGAGAGTCATGGCTCCCGGGGAAATGGAAGAAATCAAGCTGAAAAAGAGTCAGCTGGCAGACTTTCCCAATCTCAAGTCCATTCGGCTGGCAATCGAGTCATCTCGGAGTGAATAGAACCCAAAGAACCAGCAAACAAGCGGCCCCGCAAGTATTACATTACCACGAACCAGGCAGGGTGACTGCCCCGAAAGGATAAACCATGACCGAAGAAAGACATTTAACCTGTATCAACTGCCCCCTTGGCTGTCAGCTGACCGTCTCCTTAGAGAACGGCCAGGTCGCCGCCGTCTCCGGCAACACCTGCCCCCGCGGCGACGACTATGGCCGCAAGGAAGTGACTCACCCCACCCGCATTGTCTGCTCCTCCGTCAGGGTGATGGACGGCGACATGAACATGGTCTCTGTCAAAACGGCCAGTGATATCCCCAAGGAGAAGATTTTCGACATCTGCAGGGCTATGAGAGATGTTCTGGTGACCGCTCCGGTTCACATTGGAGATGTCATCATTCCCGACGTCTGCGGTACCGGTGTCAATCTGGTGGCCACCAGGGAAATTGCCCGTTGTTAAGCTTCTCCTGTCGGGAAGCGGAAGCACTTATGTGTATTCTTTTGCCGAAAAATAAAAAGAGACT
This sequence comes from Lachnospiraceae bacterium AF51-6-b8A, assembly GCA_027682585.1. Taxonomy (GTDB): domain Bacteria; phylum Bacillota; class Clostridia; order Lachnospirales; family Lachnospiraceae; genus Shuttleworthia. The sequence continues at coordinate 561,752 of JAQCZH010000002.1, forward strand.
GTGAGAGAATGGAAAGCCCGTTTCTTCACAGCCTCTTTTCTTATTATCTTCTCAACTTTACATGTATATCAGTATTCCTGTACCTTCTCCTCGCCTCTCATAACGCGCAGGGCACCCTGGGCCAGAGCCAGCATCTCCTCTTCACCGGGATAGGCAGTAACAGGGGCAATCCAGTCGACGCGATCGCGAATTGCCTCGATCACCTTAGGCTGGTAGGCAATTCCTCCCGTCACCAGGATCTGATCCACACGGCCCCTGACGACAGAGGCATTGGCCGCAATATTCTTGCAGAGCTGATAAATGAAGGCCTCCATTACCGTCTTGGCATACGCGTCTCCGTCTTCAATCCTCTGGAAGATCTCACGGGCGTCATTGGTGCCAAGGTAGGCATTGAAGCCGCCGCCGCCGATAATCTTCTTTGTCACTTCCTGCTGGTTGTACTTGCCGCAAAAGCAGAGTTTGATTAAGGAGAGGGGGGGCAGACCATTGGCTCTCTCCGGGGAGAAGCCTCCATCGCCGTTAAATGCCCCATAGACATCCACAATCCGACCGTGCTCATGAATTCCGCAGGAGACGCCGCCGCCCAGATGACAGACAATCAGGTTCAGATCCTCATACTTCTTTCCCTGCTCCTTGGCATATCTGCGGGCCACCGCCTTCTGATTCAGCGGGTGGAAGATGGAGACTCTGGGGCACTCGGGCACACCGGAGAGTCTGGCCACATCTGTCAGCTCATCCACGACAACCGGATCAACAATATAGGAGGGCACCCCGATCTCATCTCCGATTTCTCTTGCGATCGCACCGCCCAGATTGGAGGCATGTTCACCCTGTACACCGATCTTAAGGTCCGCCAGAAGCGCATCCGTCACAGCATAGGTGCCGCCTGGAATTGGCTTTAAGAGACCGCCGCGGCCAACGACTACATCAAAGGAATGGATATCCACCTTCTTGTCAGCAAGGAAATCCAGAATCATCTGCTTGCGAAAGTCCTTCTGATCAAAAATGTGTTCGAAACCGGCCAGTTCCTGGGTGGAGTGACGCAGAGTCTCATCAAAAGCCAGCGTCTCGTCCTCGAAAACAGCCAACTTGGTTGATGTAGAACCCGGATTAATAATTAAACTCTTTATTGCCATAGGTTATTTACCCCCTCTTGGATACGATATTGCGTTTGCCTGCCATGTTCTCGCGCTTTTGGCCTCTTGCAGGCATGAGGCATGGGAATCCTCTGTACCTTTTGCGCTCTCTTTGCAAAGGCTCCGTCTGTCGGCGAATCGCCCCATCCTGCGGCCTGTTTCTCAGAGCGTGCCCTCTCTCTTCATCTGCTCAGCGACAACCGCTGCCAGGGCAATGGAATTGACCTTGGTCTCAAAGGTATCCGACCGGCTGGTCAAAATGACGGGAACCTTGGTTCCGGTCAGGATACAGCCGTTCTTCATTCCCTCGATACGGACAATCGCCTTGTAGCAGAGATTGCCGGCGTGGATATCCGGGAAGAGAAGAATATCTGCGTCGCCCTGAATCTTCCGGTTCGTGGCCCCCTTGTGCTTGGCCGCCTCAGGATCAATCGCCAGATCAAGAGACAGAGGTCCATCCACAATACAACCTGTAATCTTGCCCTCGTCATTCATTCTGGTCAGTTCTGCAGCCTCTACGGTAACAGGCATTTTGGGGTTGACCACTTCGACAGCCGCCAGCCCGGCTACCTTGGGCAGCTCAATGCCGCAGGCCCGACAGACAGGGACGGTATTATTAATGATATGAACTTTGTCCTCCAGGGTCGGATAAGTCATAAACGCCACATCCGTCAGGAAGAGCAATTGATCTACAAAGGGGAGATCGAAGACGCAGACATGAGAAAGAGGCTTGCCGGTTCGCAGGCCCACTTCCTTGTCCAGCACAGAGCGAAGAAAGTCCTTTGAGTCAATCAGCCCCTTCATGTACATGTCTACCTTGCCGTCATGGGCCAGCTTCACTGCTGTCCTGCAGGCCTGAATGGGATCTTTCTCATCAACAATCTCAAATTCAGCCGGATCCATGTCAAGTTTTGCGGCGATGGCGCGGATTTTCTCTTCATCACCGACCAAAACGGCATTGGCGATGCCGCGTTTCTTGGCCTCATGGACAGCCTCCAGGACAGCGTCATCCTGGGCATTGGCCACGGCGACTGTCTTGGTCTCGAATTCCCTGACCTTAGAGACGATATCTTCGAAATGCTTCTTCACTTTACCACCCTTCTTTCTGTCGAAATCTGCGGCTTACGGATCATTATGACCACTTTCCGATCCACACTCATATGTTAAAACTTTAACTCTCTTAGGGCAAAAAGACAAGTTCCCAGGCCCGGCTTCTTCCAGTGCAGCCCCCACCGCAATCGCCGTATTCCCGGCATCCACCGCCAGCCTCCGAATCATTCACTGCATACAACTGTTATTCGCCAGAGTCCCAGGATATTCTGTCTCCACGAACCTGCGCAGCACAGGCAGGGACCGCCTGACCTTGTCCGTATCCAGGCAATAGGCCATGCGGAAGTAACCCGGCAGGCCAAAATTGTCCGAGGGCACCAGAATCAGGTCATATTTCTTCGCCTTATCGCAGAAGATGAGAGCGTCCTCCTCCAGGCATTTGGGGAAGATATAGAAGGTACCGCCGGGCCGGGTCACCGTAAATCCCAAATCGATCAGAGTCTCATAGAGCAAATTCATGTTGGTCTCATAGACCGACAGGTCACTGGTCTGATCAATACAGTCCGCTATGCCGTACTGAGCTGTAGATGCAGGGCAGTTGTGCCCGATGCCCCGGCTGATCTGCCCGAAGATAACCGCCAGAATGTCGGCATCTGTCGCCTTGGGATGAACTGCCACATAGCCAATCCGCTCACCGGGGACCGACAAAGACTTGGAGAAGGAATAGCAGGTCAGGGTATTGTCGTAGAAGGCCGCCGGATAGGGGGCCTTCTTTCCGTCAAAAACAATTTCCCGATAGGGCTCATCGGAGATCAGGAAGATATCATGACCGTACTCCCTCTGCTTCTGGCGCAGGATTTCCCCGATTCGCTCAAGCGTCTCCTCCGACCAGAGCGCACCCGAGGGATTATTGGGCGTATTCATCAATACCGCCTGTACATCGGGCGTCAGCATTTGCAGGAAGGCCCCTATATTGGCCTGAAACTTATCGGTGTCGGCGGGCACGACCTCCAGCCTGGCGCCGGCTCCCTCTACATAGGGCACATACTCAGGAAAGAAGGGGGCAAAGGTCAGCACAACGTCCCCCGGCCGAGTCACAGCGCGCACTGCGTGTGCAATGGCGCCGGCCGCCCCGGAAGTCATAAAGATATGTCTGGTCTCATAGGGAATGCCAAAGCGTCTTCGCAGGCTGCCTGCCACAATCTCACGCACCTGTGTATTGCCCAGAGATGGGGAGTAGCCATGCAGGTCCATCGAGGTCATGGTCTGATAGCGGCGAATCACGGCTTCATTGTAATCCGCCGGGACCTCCACGCTGGGATTTCCCAGGGAGAAATCGAAGACATTCTCATAACCGATCTTCCGGCCTCTCACCGTGGCATACTCGGCCAATTCGCGGATAACAGACTTGCCAGACAACATTGCCTTGTAGTGCTGGTTGATCATAACGGCCTCCTTGGTACTCTCTTCAGCTCACGCAGTAGAGTATAATTCTGCAGGTATTCCCTGCTTCCTCACCTGCTGTCTGCTTTACATATTACACCCAATCTGTCTCTCTTTCATTCCCCCTGTCATTGCTTCTCTGGCATCTTTCGCGCCTTTCGCACAGCAAATTTCCAAAGCAAATCACACAACTGATTTTTTGCCGCTTCCCACAGTGGCGCTCTTGTCTCCTTCGTCATCTTTCAACTCCTATCCCCTGTCTCCATTCCCTTCCGTGCCAGCTTTCGCTTTTTCCCGCATCATTTTCAGCTCTTTCTATATTAGAATTTCTTAGGAATCCAGGGATTTGAATGACAAATCATGTCAGCGGCCGGGGCCTGATCGTGGTATATTTACTGCATACGAGGCTTTCCCGTATCTGTCCTGTCAGATTGTGGATAAGCAGTCATCCGAAGTTGTGGTCGGGAGGGTTGAAAATGGATCTTCAAGAACTGATTCAGGGAGACATGGGTCAACAAATCACCCAGTTCCTCTCTGCACAAATACAAGACAGAATGCGCCAGGAGCAGGAAAATAAGCGCAGAAATTTCGATATTCTCAATCGTTCTGCCAGAAAGGGCGCTGTTCTTTTTACCGGTTCCTCTCTGATGGAGCAGTTCCCCATCTGTGAAATGGCCGCCTCCGCGGGCATTTCTGAAACCATCTATAACCGTGGTATCGGCGGAACCACGACCGACGATTTTCTGGCTCATATTGGCACCGTCCTCCTTGACCTCGCTCCCTCCAAGGTCTTTCTCAACATCGGAACCAATGACATGACCGATCGGGTCTACGGAAATGACTGGATGGATCATCTGAAGCTGAACTACGACGAGATTCTGCGGCGCATCCGGGAGGCCCTGCCCAAAACTCAGGTCTACTGCATGGCCTACTACCCGACCAACCAACATCTCCCCAACGGGAATGATCCCTGGAAAAAAGCCATGCTCAAGGATCGCACCCCTGAAAACATCGCCGCCTGCAACGCCCGCGTCGCCGGGCTTGCCGACAGGTACGGCTATCACTATATTGATGTCAACAACGGACTATGTGATAAACGGGGTGAACAGAAGGCCTGCTTCTCTATTGATGGCGTCCATATGTATGCAGATGCCTATGCGATTGTCTTCCGCAATCTCCTGCCTTACCTCTGACCTGTACTTGTGATTCCAATCCAACTGACCGCATAATACGATGTCCAAAGGTCCCTCCTCTTCCTTGCAGTCTCGCAGATCCTCTGCATTTGTTCAGACTTGCTCTAAAAGGAGGCATTCTTTCCGGGAGGTTCTCTATGTCCATATTTCCTGTCCCAATCCACATTGCCGAGACCGGCAAAGCCCCAGCTCTCCCCCCTGCCTTCGTAGAACGCATGAGAGAACAGATAGGTACGGAATTTGACACCTTCATAGAAAGCTATCAGAGAGATGGCCGCTGTCACGGCCTGCGCCTGAATCCCCTGGCACTTGTCGGCTTACCTGCCACTTCCGCCTCCGACAATCACCCGTCAGATGCGATCCCCGCATCCGCAAGAGCGGAAAATGCCGACAGGGCTCTTCTTTCCGGCAGGCGCCTTCTCTCCTCCGTCATCTCCAACCTCTCCGATCCCATTCCCTGGGCCAGGGGTGCCTACTACTATGACGAAGAAGACCGCCCCGGAAAGCACCCCTATCACGAGGCTGGCCTCTACTATATTCAGGAGCCCTCCGCCATGGCTCCTGCTGCCTATCTGGACGCCAGACCCGGTGATTATGTCCTGGATCTCTGTGCAGCTCCCGGGGGCAAGAGCAGCCAGATCGCCGCTTCCATGCAGGGACAGGGGCTTCTGATCGCCAATGAGATTGTTCCAAATCGAGCATCCATTCTCTCCGAGAACATGGAGCGTCTGGGCGTGGTCAACGCCATTGTGACCAATGAAGATCCCGACCGCCTGGCCGGACAATTCCCCCTCTTCTTCGACAGGATCATGGTTGATGCCCCCTGCTCCGGCGAGGGGATGTTCCGCAAAAACGCCATTGCCCTCTCGGAGTGGTCTCCCGAGAATGTGCAGCTCTGCGCAAATCGAGATAACCTGATCCTGGATGCCGCCGACCGCATGCTCAAAGACGGCGGCCGTCTGGTCTTCTCCACCTGCACCTTCGCACCGGCCGAGGATGAGGGATCCATCGAGCGTTTTCTGAACCGTCATCCCAACTATCAGATCGAACAGGTTCCTCTCTATCCGGGCATGACCCCTGCTGCCCTGGAGGGCACCATCCGTCTCTGGCCCCACAAATTAAGAGGCGAGGGGCACTATATCGCGGTGCTGCGCAAGAATGCATCCGGCGGCGTGCTGTCTGCGGCCGCTGGCCGTCCCCTCCACAGAAATGCTCCTGATGCCAGGGAAGCCCTGAAGGGAAAAGAACTCGAAAGCCTTGCCGACTCTCTGAGAGAAATCGTCACCGATGAGACTGTCAATTGGCTTCTTGGAGACAGCCTGATTCTTCGATTCAAAGATGACTGTTATCGCATTCCCAAAGGAACGCCCTCTCTCAAGGGGCTTAAATTCATGCGGGCCGGTCTGCATCTTGGCGCCCTGAAAAAGAACCGTTTTGAACCCTCTCACGCCCTGGCGCACGCACTTAAGCCCGATCAGGTGCTGCGGATCGCAAATCTGCCAGCCGGCGATACGAACCAAAAACCCAATGAAAACCCGCTTGTCTGCGCGGATCAAATAGAACGGTTCCTCAGGGACAGAACCCCGAAAATACCGACTGTCATCGAAGATGTTCCCGGCTTTACCGCCAGACGCTGGATTTCCGGAGAGACCTTCCGCATGGATGGGGATAAGGGCTGGTATCTGATCACTGTCGACGGGATCCGCCTGAGCTGGGGCAAACTGGCGGGAGGATGCATGAAGAACCACTATCCCAGAGGACTGCGCAAATTATTGTAAGCAAACGGAATCGGATCACAGGATCCAAACGCCGCACTCCTTCATGTAATCCAAGATCGCATCCGCAACCTGAGCCTTGGTCATAAGGGGCAGTTCTCTCTGTCCCTTGTGGTCGATCAGCGTCACTACATTGGTATCCGTCCCGAAGCCTGCTCCAGTTGTTCGCAGGCTGTTGGCCACGATCAGGTCGGCATGCTTGCTTGTTAATTTGCTTCTGGCATTCTCCAGCAAATCCCTGGTCTCCATGGCAAATCCGCAGAGGAACTGTCCCTCTCGCTTATGCTCTCCCAGATATTTGAGGATGTCCTGAGTCCTCTCCAGTTCAATTGTACCGTTGCCTTCCTGCTTTTTGATTTTCTCGCTTGCCACCGTAACCGGGCGGTAATCCGCCACGGCTGCCGCCTTGACAATGGCATCCATCTTAGGTGCCAGACGAATGACCTCTTCAGCCATTTGCTCTGCCGAGGAGACCGAGATCAAGTTGACAAATGGCGGCGGCGCGATCTCTACCGGCCCGGAGACCAGGGTCACCTGCGCCCCCCGCAGCATAGCCGCCCTTGCAACGGCATAGCCCATCTTACCGGTGGAGTGATTGGAAATAAAACGAACCGGATCAATCGCCTCTCTGGTCGGACCGGCAGTTACCAGTATCTTCCTGCCGGCCAGATCATGTCTGGCCCCAATCTCCTGTTGAATATAATCGAGCAGAAGAGCGGGTTCCGGCATTTTCCCGGCGCCGACATCGCCGCAGGCCAGATACCCTTCAGAGGGACAGATCACTTTGTATCCATAGCTCTCCAGTTTCTTCAGATTGTCCTGGACAATCGAATTCAAATACATATGCGTATTCATGGCGGGAGCAACCAGCCTGGGCGCCTGAGTCGCCATAATGGTCGTTGTCAACATGTCGTCTGCAATTCCGCCGGCAATCTTTCCGATTACGTCCGCGGAAGCGGGGGCCACCAGAAAGAGATCTGCTCTCTTGGCCAGAGCCACGTGTTCCACATGAAACTGAAAATTCCGATCAAAGGTATCCACCAGACACTTGTTGGAAGTCAGTGTCTCAAAAGTAATCGGATTGATGAAATTGGTCGCATTCTTCGTCATAATAACGTGAACATCGGCCCTCTGCTTGACCAGCATACTGACCAGACCCGCGATCTTATAGGCGGCAATGGAGCCGCTGACACCAAGTATGATGGTCTTTCCCTCTAACATGGTCTCTCCTCTCTCCCCTCTGGCGTAAAGCCGGTCTTTGGATGATGAATGTTTCTCTTTTCATTGCGAAAGCGTCGACTCCATCGCGTCGGACGCCCCAAACACATCCGATATATCACAATGGCCGTCTCAATGCAGGGTCAGGTGATCCTCCACTGACTTTTGGCCAGCCAGAATCGCCTCGTAATCCCGCAGGTTTCTCTGTAAAAGAGCCGGCGTATCCAAGTCATAGGGACACTGGAAGGAACAGGAGTTGCAGTGAATACAGGTCCTGACCTTCTCCATCTCCCTCTGCCAGTGCTCAGACAGCCAGTCCTCAGAGGGGGCCCGCCTCACCATAAGTCCGATGCGGGCACACTGATTGATGGTAATCCCCTGGGGACAGGGCATGCAGTAACCGCAGCCGCGGCAGAAGTCCCCGGATAATTCTTCCTTATCCTGCCCGATCACCTGACGGACTGACTCATCCATCTCAGCTGGATTCTCCATGAAGGCAAGCCACTCCTCCAGCTCACGCATGCGCTGAACTCCCCAGATGGGAATCACATGATCAAATTGAGGCTGATTCATGAAGGCAAATGCCGCATGGCTGTCATTAATAAGTCCGCCGGCCAGACCCTTCATGGCAATAAAGCCCATATTATGTTCCCGACAGGCAGCCACCAGATCCAGATCCCGCTCGGCCGCCAGATAGGAGAAAGGATATTGGAGCGTCTCGTAGAGATCCGATGCCACAATCTCCTCCGCCACACCGATCTTGTGTGTCGTGATCCCGATATGGCAGATCTTTCCCTCCGCTTTCAGTTTTTCCATCTCTTCATACATATCTGTCCCATCGCCCGGCGCGTAGCATTGCTCTGCCTGATGGAACTGAAAGACATCCACATAATCTGTCCTGAGCTTCTGCAAAGACGTCTCCAGATCCTGCCTGAGATCCCGGGGATTTCTGGCGCGGGATTTGGTCGCCAGAAAGATTTGATTTCTCACATCCGCCAATGCCAGACCAATCTTCTCCTCAGAATCGGAATAAGCGCGGGCGGTATCAAAGAAGATCATCCCTCCCCCATAGGCCCGGCGAAGAATCTGAACTGCCGTATCCGCATCATCTCTTTGAATCGGCAGGGCGCCAAAACCATTCTGCGGCGTCCTGATTCCCGTCGAGCCGAGCGTAATCTCCCTGATTTTCATTTGCATCCCTCTCCTTTGTATCAGCCTTCCTCTCCGCCCATACGGACAAGGGAACTGTATGCTGCAGACCTAGTGCTTCTCAAGAAAAATCTTCCTGGTGATGAAATTGTAGATCATGACGATGGCGGTAGCTCCCAGTTTGGCGATGGCATTGGCCCAACCGATGGCAAGCCAGGAGGACAGCCAGGTCCAGTGATAATAAATACCGTCAATACTGATAAAAAGCACCAGTTCATTGCCCCCCAGACCAATCACGCTCAGGAAGACAAATGTGATAAACTCCCGGGTCTTGGAGATATCATCTCTCCCCTCAAAGACAAACTTCATAGAGAGCAGGTAGTTGACAATCACTGAAACGACAAATCCAACCCCACCGGCGACCAGATAATGGACGCCGAGCAGATTGCAGAGGACATTGTATACACCAAAGTCCACGAAGAAGCTGAGGATTCCCACAAATCCAAAGCGGATGATCTGCTGCAATAATTTATTCTTGCCGGTGGGGGCATAATTCCTGGGCTGTTCGCTCATATCTCCTCCATGAAAACGATTTGCTCTCCTACAGATACCGTTATTTTAGCATATTCCACCAAATCGCTTCTATCGCGGCTCACTCCCGCATACCGTCAATCACTGCCCACAGATCACCTGACACGCTTTTCCCCATCATTTGACACGAAACCAAAAAAGCCCTCTTCAAACGGCTGATTCCAACCGTTCGAATGAGAGCTCCTTTTGTATGCTTCCGAATCCCCTTACTCATAGCCGAAGAATTCGTCTGTTTTCATGTTGGCCCCATCGACACCAGCCTCTGTCAGACTCTCCTTGAAGGCCTGATTCATCCCGGGCGAGCCGGCGATCAAATACTCGGCGTCATTTCCATGACTGACAGCATAATTCCCCGCTTTCTCAGCAAATACGCTGGAATCGGTCAGAAGCTGCAGCTTGACATTCGGCATCTTTCCCTCGATCTGCTTCCAGAAGTCACCGTATGCGAACTCTCCCCGATTGTCCGCATAGAGCAGCTGAATTTCATGCCTGGGCACATTATTGGTACTGTAATGGCGCAGGAGTGAGCGAATAGGTGTCACGCCGATCCCCCCGGCGATCAGAAGGCTCCTCTCCTTGCCTTCCATATCAATATCCATCTCCCCCATGGGCGCAGACACGAGCATCGTATCCCCAATTTCCAGCTGCCTGAGCAAAATATCCTTAAACCAACTGTGCTGATCTGCAATACGCGTAGAGAACATGAGGAAATGATCCTCCATAGCCGAGGCGATCGTAAAGACCCGATCCTCCTTCTCCCCCTCCGGAGCCACATAATCCTGCAGCTGCCAGATCGCATACTGCCCGGCCTTCCATACATATCCCTCAGGAATCTCCATTTGAATACTGTAGATGTCACTCGTCTCCTTGACGATTTTTATCACTTTTGCTTGTTTGAATTCCATACGGTACTAATCTCCTTCCCCATACAGTCTCCCTAGAATAACAAGCATCTTTTTCACCCCTAAGATTAACACAAAAGGAAGAAAATGCCTAGTTGTCAGACATTTCTCCGGTACCCTGTGCCTATCGGTTGGGTGAATCCACAGCGAAAGGCAGCTCCATCACCGCCCGGTCTGTCCACAGGATCCCTCCCTAAAAGGAGTGCTTGTCACAACGAGATCTCCCTCCAGAGTCAATTCTATAATCTCCAGAGAATCATAACCTTCTGTCAATCCTGGATCATTCTCTCTGTCCACAATGCATCTGCCCCTATGCGTCACCTTCAGACCAGGATAATCCGGATCGTAATACTTAAAGATCACGATCCGTGTTCCGGTGGGAAGCCTGGTGCCAGAACAGATGCGCTCCATATTCTCCGGCTTTAATTCATACTGGCCTGTGCCGTCATCCGTCAGGACTTCAACAAAGACACTTCCGCTCGCATCCTGAATGGTCACTGTCGCGCATTTTTTCTCCGGCCTGATCTGACCTCCCGGCTGACTCTGATTTCCGGTATCCGGCCTGATCTGACCTCCTGACTGGCCCTGATCTCCGGTGTCCGGCTTCTGACTGCCTCCCTGAGCAGAACCTTTCCCTTCATCCTCTTTTGACTTATCCTGTCCCCCGGCATCTGGTCTGATCTGGCCCCCTGACTGCCCCTGGTTCCCGGCATCCGGCCTGATCTGGCCACCTGACTGTCCCTGGTTTCCTGTGCCGGGTTTGATCTGCTTCTGCGGCTGACTCTGATTTCCCGTCCCAGGTTTGATCTGGCCCTGCGGCCGATCCTGATTTCTAATATCGGGCTTAGCCTGATCTTTCGACAGGTCAGTTTTTCCCGGATCCGGTTTGGTCTGACCCGGATCGCCCCCCTCGGAACGCGCCTTGGCTTCTTCCTGCTCCGTCTCCTGCTCTGCCTTCACCTCATCAGCGCTTGCTACAGCCAACTGGAAGAAGAGATCTCCATCAACGTTCAGATCCTCTACCGAAGCGGTTTGCCCCTTAAGAATCACCTTTGTCGCAGCCACGCGATCTCCGACCCTAATCTGTGCCTTCAGATCCCTGTCTTTCGCTCCGATTGTGATATTCCTCCGGCCGAAAGCGATATCCTGACCGTCCTTCCACTCCTGTCCGTCACTGGTCACAAGAGCCAGACTGCTGTCATTGATATGTACCGTTGCGATCCCCTGCTGATTCTTGAGATTGATCTCTCTGCTCTCAACTTCCAGATCCCCTTCTAAGATCAAATCGAAGAATTTGACCTTCTTCTCATCTTCCAGGCGGGGAAAGTCATCATTGGCGAATATCTCCCCCTTGTGCCGGATTGTCAGATGTACATCACTGGCCAAATTGTAGACATAGATGGAAACATGACTGCCCAGTGGCTGCTGACTTCCATCTGCATATTCTGCCAGATTATCTGAATCCGGATCATAGACGCGCAGTCCATTTATTTTGCCGTCTCTGTCGGCACTGGCCGCATCATTGCGAATGGTCACTCTGGCCGTCTGTGCGGTTTTCCTCTCCTGCGGCGGCGGCATGGAGATGGAGTGCCTGCTTATCCCCCATCCGATCACAACTGCCAGAACTCCTACCACCGCCACGGCAATCAGGTCGAAAGCGAGATTTTGAAATAATCTTCTCATCTTCTTTCTTCCTATTTTCATATCCTGCCCGTCCAGATCTCCTGATACAGGCAAGACTCATCTTACTCTTTTATCCCTGCAATCACCTCTTCAATAGAGCAGGATTTCTCTCTGGCAATTCTCGCCAGGTCGTCATACTCGTACTTGGCACGGCTGACTCCATAGCCAGAGGCAATTTTCTTTCGAATCGTCCCCTGATCCGTATCCACTGTCTCAATCCTGCGGTCTAAAATATAGCGCCGCCGGATGCTTTCCCTGATCCCAAGCGTCGTCGTATACTTGAAAATACCCTTGACAAGAGCCTGCCTCTGCCCCTCCTGACAGAGAACAACAAGTACAGATCCGGGTCTGGATTTCTTCATTGCGGCGGGAACCGTGTAGACCTCTGCAGCTCCCGCCGCATAGAGACGATCCACAGCAAAGCCCAGACGCTCCGGCGTCATATCATCCAGATTGCATGTCAGCTCGCAAATATGGTCTCCGCTCTGATCCGTCTCTCCCAGAAAAGCGCGAACGGCATTGAGACTGGTGAATTTCTTACCGCCTATCCCATAGCCAATCTCAGACAGACGCATAGCCGGCATTGTGCCAAAGTCCCGGACAAAATGACGGATAATCGCAGCTCCTGTCGGTGTACAGAGTTCACCTTCGATATGGCCCGCGTAAACAGGCAAACCGCGCAGAAGCAGCGCCGTAGCTGGGGCAGGCACAGGCAGCAGGCCGTGGGCAGCGCGAACATATCCATAACCCACCCGGACAGGAGAGGCAGCAATTCTGTCCACCGCCAGCATCTCTACCAGAAGACAGGCAGAAGTCACATCGACAATCGCATCGAGAGAACCCACTTCGTGAAAATGGATCTCCTCGACAGACATGCCATGCACTGTCGATTCCGCCTTGGCGATCTCATGATATATTGACAGAATGTTGCCCTTCACCTCTGCAGATACGTCAAAACCGGCAACAATATGACGGATTTCTTTCATGCCGTGATGAGCATGACCGTGATCTTGCGCGCAGCTGCTGTGCGCAAGACCCAAAGAGCAGGGATCACCATGGCTGCACTCAGCCAAATGATCCTTGTCCCCCGGTTGATGCCCCTCAGGCTCCGTCTGGCGCTCCTCCCGGCGGCCAGTCTCCTGCCGATCATGCAGATCCCGGCTGATCTCCTCCTCGCCATGCACCAAAACATGCATACGCACTCCGTTAATCCCTGAACTGCTGACGGTCTCGGCTCTGACCTGAACATCATCCAGCCCCAGGCAATTAATTTTCTTCAGAAATTCCCGCTTTTGATCTCCCCTCAGGAGATCAAAAAGAGCTGCCGAAAACATATCTCCGGCAATTCCCATTCCCAAATCTAAATAGAGCGTGCGCATGCGTCCTGCCTTCCGTCCCCTGGCTGCCGACATTCCTGTTCTTTACCCTAGCATATTTTCCGGGGACAATCCAGCGGAAAACCACTCCTTGACCGCAATAATTTTACTCATCGGCCAGCAGGAATTACTCATTGGCCACAATCATCCTCGCGATCTCCGCTACAGGTGTCGCTGTATCCATCGATTGTTTCTGTAAAAAACGGTGCGCCTGATCCTCGCTCATTCCCCTGGCCTCCATCAAATAGGCCTTAGCATCTCTGATCAGCCGCTTATCCTCTCCGCTGCGCCTTGAGGCCCGGCGCATAGCCGCCTGCCTTCTCTCGTCCAGCTGCTGCAAGATCCGAACAGATCCCAGCAGTCCGCTGGCATTAACCGGCAGGGGAAGCTTAAAACAATCTTCATTCCTGCAATGAGACAGGTCATCCGGACGGCCGATCACCAGAAAATAGACACTTTCCTCCAGGGCGCGGGCCATCTGATCGGATGTGGTATCCGGCAGACGGGGAGAGCAGATCAGAATCCCCCCCTCCATCAGCCGCATCTCCCGGATCGCTGCGGCGCCATTGCTGACACTGGCCCGCAGAAACAGTCCGTTTTTTCGGATCATCGCTGAGACGCTCTCTCTAAGCGTGTCGTTACTGACAGCTATGACAATACGATCCACGAGCGCCTCCTTTCATCAATAGATTGTCATGTAGTTGTCCCGCTCCCAGGCTGAAACAGAGGTCCGGTAGGAATTCCACTCCTGCTCTTTTTGTCTGAGATACTGGTCAAAGACGTGGTCTCCCAGGGTCTCTCGGATCAGCGGGTCTTTTCCCATCGCCTCCAGGGCATCTCCAAGGTCGGCAGGCAGAGAGTGAATTCCCCGTTCCTGGCGCTCCTGCCTGCTCATATTGAAGATATTCTCCCCCACCTCAGCTGGAGGCGTCATCTTCCTCTCAATTCCATCCAGCCCTGCCGCAAGGCAGACCGCGAACTCCAGATAGGGATTCGCCGTCGGATCAGGGTTCCTCAGCTCTACACGGGTTCCCCTGCCCCGGGCAGCCGGAATCCGGATGAGGCTGGAGCGGTTGGAGGCAGACCAGGCCATGTAGCAGGGAGCCTCATAGCCGGGAACCAGTCTCTTGTAGGAATTGACCAGGGGATTGGTAATTGCGGTCAGAGCCGGCATATGAAAGAGGATTCCCGCAATGAAATGGTAAGCCTCTTCCGATAGCTGTCCCGGCCCCTTTTCATCAAAGAAGAGATTCTTTCCGTCTTTGAACAGAGACATATTGGTATGCATTCCATTTCCGGCAATTCCCTCAATGGGTTTGGGCATGAATGTCGCGTGCAGACCATTTCTCTGCGCCGCTGTCTTGACCGTCAGCTTAAAGGTCATAATCGCATCAGCCGCCGCCATAGCCTCCTCGTATTTGAAGTCAATCTCGTGCTGTCCATGCGCCACTTCATGATGGGAGGCCTCAACCTCAAACCCCATATCCTCCAGCATAAGAACGATCTCCCGACGGGTATCGGAGCCGTGATCCAGAGGAGCCAGATCGAAATAGCCGGCCTTATCGTTCGTGACAATCGTCGGTTTTCCATCCTCATCCCGTTCAAAGAGGAAAAACTCCAGTTCCGGCCCAACCTGGAAGCTATAACCCTTCTCCCCCGCCTTCCGCAATGTTCGCTTCAGGACACCTCTGGGATCACCCGCGAAGGGACTGCCATCTGGATTGTAGACGTCACAGATAAAACGGGCCACCTTGCCGGACTGAGGCCGCCAGGGAAAAATTGTGAAAGAATCCAGATCCGGATGCAGGTACTGATCCGACTCATAGATCCGCGCGAAGCCCTCGATGGAAGAACCGTCAATGGAGATTTCATTGTTCAGGGCTCTTTCCAGCTGCGACCGGGTAATCGCCACATTCTTCAGCTGGCCAAAGATATCGGTAAACTGCATGCGGATAAACTCCACATCCTCCTCCTCGACGATACGACGGATATCATCTCCGGTCATGTGCGCCATAAGAACCTCCTTATTCTCCTGAAACAACGGAATATACTCTCCGTGAAATCCCATTGTCATGAATCACAGCGTCGCTGTCAGCGGCTTCTGCCCCTTGATCATTTTCTTACAGATCTGCCGAAACCGAGCAGGTAGCCGTCAACTTCATTGGCCGCCTCTCGTCCCTCTGCGATCGCCCAGACCACCAGAGACTGGCCCCGACGCATGTCGCCCGCAGCAAAAATCTTGTCGGAATCGGACTTTTTCCGGCGCCTGACCTGACAGCAGTCTTCTTTTGTCTCCACACGGTTCCTTCCGTCCAGGGTCAGATCAAATGCCTGACTGACATACTCCTCTGCTCCCAGGAAACCGGCCGCGATCAGAAGAAGATCACAGGGCAGCTCCCGCAGCGTTCCCTCAATCTCAACCGGATGGCGGTCCCGGAAGGCCACCTGAACCGTCTTAATTGCCTTTATTCTGCCCGATGGATCCTTGATCACCTCCTTGACTGTGGTCTCATAGATCCTGGGGTCATGACCAAAGACTTCGATCGCCTCCATCTGACCGTAATCCGTCTTCTTGACCTTGGGCCACTCTGGCCAGGGATTATCCGCCGCCCGCTCTGCGGGAGGCTCCGGCATCATCTCCAGCTGCGTCACAGATCTGCAGCCCTGCCGAATTGATGTTCCTACACAATCATTTCCGGTGTCGCCTCCGCCGACAATCACCACGTGCTTATCCCCGGCGTCAATGAAGTTCTCACCCAGATCGTCCCCCAGCACATGGCGGGTAGCGGAAGTCAGATAGTCCACCGCATAGTGAATCCCTCTGGCCCCATCCATTCCCACAGCCGTCAGCCCTCTTGCTTTCTTGGCCCCGCAGCAAAGGATAACCGCGTCATACTGATGCAGAATTTCTTCTGCCGCCATGTCTTCTCCCACATTGCAGGAGGTAACAAAGTCAACTCCCTCCTCTTCCATCAGCCTGCGGCGGCGATCAACCACCTCCTTGGGCAGTTTCTGGTTAGGGATCCCATAGGTCAGCAATCCGCCAATACGATTGTCCCTCTCATAGACAGTCACCTGATGCCCGCGCTGATTGAGCAGATCTGCAGCCGCCAGACCGGAGGGACCGGAACCAACCACCGCCACTTTCTTGCCCGAACGGGTTCCTGGAACTCTGGGGCGCATCAGGCCGCGCTGAAACGCCTCCTCAATAATGTATAGTTCATTGTCATGGGTACTGGTCGGCTGGTCAATGGATCCAAGAATACAGGCCTTCTCACAGAGCGCCGGGCAGACACGACCAGTGAACTCGGGAAAACTGGATGTCTTGATCAGCCTGGCCAGAGCCCCCTTCATATCTCCCCGGTAGAGGAGATCATTCCACTCGGGAATCAAATTGTGCAGGGGACAGCCGGTCACCATGCCGTTTAAAGTCATGGCGGACTGGCAGAAGGGAACCCCGCAGTTCATGCAGCGGGCCGCCTGCTTCCGCCTCTCCTCCTCATCCAGGCGGTGATAGAGCTCACCGTAATTTTTAATTCTCTCCTCTACGGGCACATAGACGTTATTCCTGCGCTCATAGTCCATAAATCCTGTTAATTTTCCCATGTCATCTCCTCGAACATATACTTAACAACAGCATGAAGCGATGCGCAAGCAGCGCGAAAATGCCCTCAATGACCAGCAATCAGCCGGCAATTTCGTGAAAAGCCTCCCACTGCGCCTTCTCCGCGGAGAATCCACGGCTCTCATACTCACTCATCTTCTCGACAATCCTCTTGTAATCCCTGGGGATAATCTTCTTAAACATGGGAAGATAGGCATCGAAACCTGCTAAGATTCTTCCGGCTTTGGCGGAGCCGGTCTCTGCCTCATACTCAGTCAGGATTTCCCGAAGTTCTGCCGTATCTGTCTTGTCGGTGACTTCCGACATGATTAAGCCGCTCTGATTCAGATGCTTGTAGAAGTCATGGCGGGGATCAAGCACATAGGCGACACCGCCAGACATCCCGGCAGCGAAATTCTTGCCAACCTGTCCAAGGATGACAGCGCGGCCTCCCGTCATATACTCACATCCGTGATCTCCGCAGCCCTCCGCAACTGCAATGGCCCCGGAATTACGAACACAGAAGCGCTCACCGGCAATTCCTTCTATGAATAACCTTCCCTCTGTGGCTCCATACAGGGCAACATTTCCAACAATTATATTCTCCGAGGGGTCAAAGGAACTCTTTCTGGGAGGAACAATGACAATCTTTCCTCCGGACAGGCCTTTACCTACACCGTCATTGGCATCACCCTCCAGACGGATGGTCATTCCATGAGGCAGGAAGGCCCCCAGTGACTGACCGGCCCCGCCTTTGGCCCTGACGACAACCGTATCGTCCGCCAGCGAGTTTCCAAAACGCCTGGTAATCTCAGAACCTAAGATCGTCCCAAAGGCCCGGTCCGTACAGGTGACTCCGGCGGAGACGGACTTGGACAAGCCTCCCGTCGGATTGGCTTCAATCCGATCAAAAAACTCTCCTCCAAAGGCCGGAAGGAGCTTCTTTAAGTCCAGACTCCGCGCCAGTTTAAAGTCATAGCGCTTCTCCGGATTAAAATGCCTGTCCCTGGCTCCGGCCAGCTCATGATTAAGAATGGCTGACATGTCAACCAGACCGGAGCGGGTTCCTCTGGCCTCCTTGCGCTTTAAGCAGTCGCTTCTGCCCACCATCTCATCAACGGTGGCAAAACCAAGCCTGGCCATAATTTCCCGCAGCTGTTCCGCAATGTATGTCAAAAAGGTCACGACATTGTCAGGCGTGCCCCGGAAATTTCTGCGCAGACACTCATTCTGCGTGGTAATGCCAACGGGACATGTGTCCTTGCCGCAGACTCGCATCATAACACAGCCCATCGATACCAAAATGGCTGTAGCAAAACCAAACTCCTCGGCGCCGAGCAGGGCTGCAATCGCGACATCGCGGCCACTCATCAGCTTGCCGTCCGTCTGCAGGACAACGCGATCCCTCAACCCGTTCTCGATCAGAGCCTTGTGCGTCTCAGCCAGCCCCAGTTCCCAGGGAAGCCCCGCATTATGGATTGAGGTCGTGGGCGCCGCACCTGTGCCGCCATCATAACCGGAAATCATAATCACATCCGCCCCTGCCTTGGCAACTCCACAGGCGATGGTTCCCACCCCGTTCTCAGAGACCAGCTTGACATTGATTCTGGCTCCCCGGTTGGCATTTTTCAGATCATAAATCAGCTCCGCCAGATCCTCAATGGAATAGATGTCGTGGTGGGGCGGGGGCGAGATCAGAGCCACGCCGGGCGTTGAGAAGCGAATCCCTGCAACCGTGGGATAGATCTTCTTGCCTGGCAGATGTCCGCCCTCTCCCGGCTTGGCTCCCTGCGCCACCTTAATCTGGATCTCCTGGGCGGAATTCAGATAGGCGGAGGTGACTCCAAAACGGCCGGAGGCAACCTGCTTGACCGCGGAGTTGCGCTCTGTTCCATAGCGTTCGGGATCTTCCCCGCCCTCTCCAGTATTGGACTTGGCTCCTATGGAATTCATTGCGGCCGCCATCGTCTCATGAGCTTCCCTGGAGAGAGACCCATAGGACATGGCTCCGGTGGTAAAACGCCTGACGATCGATGCCGCCGACTCCACTTTGGCCAGGGGAATCGCTTTTCCGGGCGCCGTAAATGCCAGAAGCCCCCGCAGGGTATGGGGCAGCTCATTATCTACGATATCCGTATACTGGCGAAACTTCTCATAGCTGTGCTCCCGGACGGCTTGCTGCAGAAGGACAATGGTCAGAGGATTATAGAGGTGATCTTCCTTATCTCTTCCGGAGAACTGTCTGTGAAAGCCGGTAGAATCAAGACTGGTGTCAACCGGCAGTCCCATGGGGTCAAATGCATGATTGTGACGGTAGATCACATCATCCTCAATATCTTTGATGCCAAGGCCTCCCACGCGGGAAACCACACCGGTAAAGTACTCCTCGATCAGATCCGATGACAGTCCGATCGCCTCAAAAATACGGGCGGACTGATAGGATTGAATCGTGGAAATCCCCATCTTGGAGGCGACCTTGACAATCCCGTTGATCACCGATTGATTGTAGTCCTCAATTGCCGTGTGATAGTCCTTGTCCAGCGTTCCCTCCGCGATCATGGCCGCTATGGCTTCATGGGCCAGATAGGGATAGACTGCTCTGGCTCCGAAAGAGAGCAGGGTCGCAATCTGATGCACATCCCTTGCCTCTCCGGTCTCAATCAGGATAGAGACTGCCGTTCTCTTTCGGGTGCGAACCATATGCTGCTCCAGACAGGACACCGCCAGAAGAGAGGGAATCGGAACATGATTCTCATCTACACCGCGGTCCGAAAGGATCAGAATATTGTATCCCCTGGCATAGGCGCGATCCGCCTTGACCTTCAGCTGGTCCAACGCCTTCTTCAGTGACGTATTCTTATAGAAGGTAATGGGCAGAATGGCGGAGCGCAGACCGGGCTCGTCCAGAGTCTGAATCTTGGTCATATCGACGCCGGTCAGGATAGGATTCTCGACCTCCAGCACACGGGCGTTTTCGCCTTTCTCCTCCAGAAGGTTGCCATCCGATCCAATGAAGACTGTCGTATCCGTAACAATCTTCTCCCGCAGGGAGTCAATGGGCGGATTGGTAACCTGGGCAAAGAGCTGCTTGAAATAGGAGAAGAGCAGGGGATGCCGCTCAGACAGAACTGCCAGAGGCGTGTCATGTCCCATGGATGCCGTGGGTTCCACCCCGTTTGCCGCCATGGGAAGAAGCATTTCCCTCAGGTCCTCATAGGTGTAGCCGAAGACCTTATAGAGTTTCTCACGCTCCCCGGCGCTTCTGTCCTCATTCTTCTTGTTGGGGACAGGCAGATCCCTCAGCCTTCTTAAATTCATGGCCAGCCACTCTCCATAGGGCCTGCGGGCCGCATAATGCTCCTTAATCTCCTGATCAGAGACCAGACGTCCCTCCTTCATATCGACAAGAAGCATACGGCCGGGCATAAGACGGGACTTTTTGACAATCTTCTCCGGAGCGATATCTAAGACTCCGACCTCGGAAGCCAGGATCAGGCGATTGTCATCCGTGATGTAATAACGGGAAGGACGCAGTCCATTGCGGTCCAGGGTCGCTCCGAAGATTCTTCCATCTGTAAAAAGGATAGCGGCCGGCCCATCCCAGGGCTCCATCATGGTCGCGTAATAGTGATAGAAATCCTTCTTCTCCTGTCCCATCGCAGCATCGCGCTTCCATGGCTCGGGAACCAGCATCATCATGGCCAGAGCCGGGTCTATGCCGTTCATGCAGAAAAACTCCAATGTATTGTCCAGCATGGCTGAATCGGAGCCCAGTCCCCCGATGACAGGAAAAATCTTGTCCGCATTGGCATCCGTGAAGGCGGAGGACATGGTCTCCTCGCGGGCAAAGACACGATCCGCATTGCCGCGGATCGTATTGATCTCTCCATTATGACAGATCATGCGGTAGGGATGGGCTCTTTCCCAGCTGGGCGTCGTATTGGTAGAGAATCTGGAATGAACCGTCGCCACGGCGGACACATAGTCTTCGTTCTCCAGATCCGCATAGAACCTGCGCAGTTGCCCTACCAGGAACATCCCCTTGTGAGTGATCGTCCGGCAGGACATAGAGCAGACATAGGTGCCGTTGGCAGACTGCTCGAACTCCCGGCGAGCCACATAGAGACGGCGGTCGAACGCCAGGTCATCGTCAGCGGCAATATCCTCGGGTCTTGCGATAAACGCCTGCTGAATGGATGGCTCTGTGTCCCTCGCCAATTTGCCCAGAATCTTATGATTCACAGGCACTCTCCTCCAGAAGAGAAGATGAAGGCCTGCCTTCTCCAGGATAGCCGCGAAGAGACGCCGGTCAATGGAACGGGCATTTTCATCCTGAGGGAGGAAAAACATACCAACCGCAAAGCCATCCGGCAGCTTCTCTGCCAGTCCCTCTGCCCGGACAGCCTTTTTGTAGTATTCATGGGGAATCTGAGTCATAATGCCGACCCCGTCTCCCACCTTGCCGCTCGCGTCCTTGCCCGCGCGGTGTTCCAGCTTCTCGACAATAGACAGAGCATCCGACACCAGCCTGTGATCTCTGTGCCCGTCAATATTGACGACCGCTCCGATTCCGCAGGAATCCCTTCCTGCTTCCAGCGACGCAAATAAGTCTCTCCGATATGTCTCACTCCTCATAGCATGCTCCTGTCCGGCCCTTCGCCAACAATAAATATCTGCCCTGCACGCAAAAATGGGCAAAGCAGTACCGAAAACTCCCGTCTCGGACGCCATTGCCCATCCATTCATTCAAAACATTCCGAAACGCCTTTGTTTCGTGCCTTGAATTCTATTTCTTTATTCCTGTAAAGTCAACGAAAATACGCTGTCTCCCCCGTCAGTCAACCTCCAGAATCAATGCCTGATAGGGGGCCAGACTTATTTCCTGCCCCTCAGACCAGCGATTCCCCTGATCAGACCGAATCTGACTTAAATCGCAGTCCACATTGGACAAAAGCACTCTCTTAACCTGTTCCGGAATCCTGACCTTCTTCTCTTCTAAGGAGAAATTACCGAGGACCAGAAGTTTCTTCTCTCCCCTGCGATAGAAGGACATGAAGCGGGGTTCCTGGGGCATAAAGGGTTCAAAATCGCCGTAGACAATGGTGTCGCCGTAGACCCTGTCTGAGCGAAGAGCTGTCAGCCTGCGGTAATAGTTGAGGACTGAATCCGGATCTTCCTCCTGGACGGCCACATTAATCTTTCTATAATTCGGATTGACTGCAAGCCAGGGCCTGCCGGAGCTGAAACCGGCTTGGGGCTCATCGGACCACTGCATCGGCGTCCTGGCATTGTCTCTGCTCATGCGATTGACTACCGCCATGGCTTCTTCCTGGCTCAAGCCGGCCTCAACAGCCACCTTGTACTCATCCCTGGCCGAGATATCACTGATCTGATCGGGAGTCTCCACATGGGTGTTCTCCATCCCAATCTCCTGTCCCTGATAGATGAAGGGCAATCCTCTTAACATCAGCTGCATGGTTCCCAGGAACTTCTTGGCCGTATCAGAGAGTTCTTCTTCCGGGATATAGCGGCTGACCCCTCTTGGCTCATCATGGTTCTCAATAATAGTAGAGATAAATCCACGTTCCCCGATCGCCTTCTGCGTCTGATAGCAGGCATCCCGATACTGATCCGGCTCTATCCGTTTCCCGTCATACCAACCCTTATCAGACCTTCCGACGCCATTGGCCTGAAAATCGAACATGCTGGAGAAATAACCATCCTCTGTCCCGATCAATTCAGAGATCTGCTCAGGCCTCTCATCAAAGACCTCGGCTACCGCGAAGGCATCATGAGGAGCAAAGCAGCGATCCCTCATTTCCCTGAAGAACTCCCCAATTCCCCTGGCTTCCTTAATCATCTGCGTACAGGAGGTCATGCCGTCTTCCCGGTCGGCGGGATAATCGTGTCCCGCCAGGGGAAAGACTTTCTTGATGTTCATAATGGCGTCAATGCGAAAACCGGCGATTCCCCGATCCAGCCACCAGTTGATCATTTTGTAGATCTCCTCGCGAAGCGCGGGGTTCTCCCAGTTGAGATCCGGCTGCTTCTTATGAAAGAGGTGCAGATAGTACTTGTCTGTTCCGGGAATTGGCTCCCAGGCAGAGCCTCCGAAATAGGATCTCCAGTTATTGGGCGCATGTCCATCGACTCCGTCTTCGATATAAAAGTACTTGCCATAAGGGCCCTCGGGATCGGCCAGGGCCGCCTGGAACCACGCATGCTCATCCGAGCAGTGGTTGACCACCAGGTCCAGAATCACAGAAATTCCCCGCTTCTTCCCCTCATCTACCAGCGCAAAGAGGTCCTCATTGCTGCCGAACCTGGGATCGATGCGATAGTAGTCCGCAATATCATAGCCCTCATCCGCCAGAGGAGAGACGAAACAGGGAGAGAGCCAGAGGATTCCTACGTGAAGCTTCTGCAAGTAGTCAAGCCTGGAAATAATCCCCCTGATATCGCCGATTCCATTCCCTGTCGTATCCAAAAAGGACTTGGGATAAATCTGGTAAGCAACCTTACCCTGCCACCATGTTTTTTTCATCACTTTTCCTCACACGAAGAGACTTCCTCTGCCAGAAAACCATCTTCCTCCGACAGAGCCGACTGAACCAGGTTCGGAAGAAAGTCTCTAAAAATCTATATCACTGTACCGACTGCCAGACAAAAGATCCATTTCCCACAGCCATTTCTCTCAAACAACGAAATACATGCGCCGCAAACATCCTCTCGTCATACCGCAAGCGCATAGGCCTCATAGGGTGCCAGCTTGCAATCATGAATATCGTGTTCACACATATTCTGAATTAGAACTCTGCCGCCTGCGAAGTCCGCCGGAATCCCGCACTCCCTCTCATGCTCGGACAGATTGGCCGCGACAAGCAGCTTCCTGCCGTCCAACTCTCTGGTATAGACAAAGAGATCCGGATCTTCCGCCAGAAGCAGCTGATAATGTCCATAGACAATCAGATCCGAACTGTGACGAAGCGCAATCAGCTTCTGATAGTAGCGAAAGACGGAATCCTCCCGCCCCATCTGCTCTTTGGCATTCACCTTGACATAGTTGGGATTGACATCGATCCAGGGTTCCCCGGAAGTAAAACCGGCCTGAGGAGCGTCAGACCACTGCATGGGCGTCCGGGCATTGTCCCTGCTCTTATGCGCAATCATGGGAAGTAACCGCTCAGGATCCATTCCGGCTTTCTCGGTCAGTTCATGATAGGCATTGATGGATTCCAGGTCACGGAACTGATCCACAGAAGTAAAGCCCACATTGGTCATGCCCAGTTCCTCTCCCTGGTAGACATAGGGTGTTCCCTGCATCAGGTGCAAAACAGTGGCGATAGCCTTGGCGCTTCGCTCCCGATACTGATCCGAGTCATCCCCCAGACGGGAGACAATTCTGGGCTGGTCGTGATTGCAGAAGTAGAGGGAATTCCAGGCGCATCCATCCAGCCCCAGCTGCCACTTGGTCAGATTCTCCTTCAGAGGAACCAGAGGCATCTTTCTGGTGGACCACTTGTAGGGGACGCCAGGATCCTCGTCCAGCCCCACATGCTCGAACTGAAAGACCATTCCCAGCTCTGTCCCCTGGCTGTTCGCGTATCTCTTAGCCTCCTCCAGAGTGACGCCGGCCGTCTCACCCACGGTCATGATGTCAAACCTGGAGAGAACCTCCCGGTTCATCTCCTGCAGATAGTCATGCACATGAGGACCATTGGCCACCGCGTCAAAAGGTCCATAGATTCCTCCATGCGTGGGTGCATCTGAGAAGACCTCCGGCTTGGAGATCAAAGAGATGACATCCATGCGGAAGCCATCAATCCCCTTCTGACACCAGCGGGTCATCATGTCGAAGACCTCCCGGCGCACCTTGGCATTCTCCCAGTTGAGGTCCGGCTGCTTCCTGGAGAAGAGATGAAGATAGTACTGGCCGGTCTTCTGATCCCACTGCCAGGCGGAACCGGAGAAGGCGCTGCCCCAGTTAGTCGGCTCGTGTCCATCCACCGGGTCTCTCCAGATATAGTAGTCTCTCTTGGGGTTATCACGGCTTTCGCGGGACTCTATAAACCAGGCATGTTCATCCGAAGTATGGTTGACAACCAGGTCCATCACCAGTTTGATCCCGCGCGCATGAGTCTCCTTCAGGAGTTCGTCGAAGTCTTCCATCGTCCCGAACTCATCCATGATATCCTCATAATCGCTGATATCATATCCATTATCATCATTGGGGGACTTATAGACCGGGGAGAGCCAGATCACGTCAATCCCCAGCTCTTTCAAATAATCAAGCTTGGAAATGATTCCCCTCAGATCTCCGATCCCGTCTCCGTTGCTATCGCAAAAACTGCGGGGATAAATCTGATAGATGACGCTTTCCTTCCACCAGGCTTTCTTCATAATATCTTCCTTTCTCTTGCCATCTCTTCTCAGATGACCGTCCGATTCTCGAATCCCGTACAAGCTGCTCTCTTCTCCTGATTCGAACGCTCTCAGCCAGGATTCTCCCGGTCAGGATTCCGTCTCTCTCAGATGAAATCTTCCTGGTCCGGATATAAATCCGCTCAGATGAAATCTCCCTGATCTGGATGCCGCGTCCCCAGTCCGGGTTCTGCCGTTCTGCCCTTCCAGTCAGGATCCATCCGGGTTTTCCTGCATAAGCACATTACCACACACGAAAGGGTCTTCTCAAGTAAAAAAGCTGTGAAAAAACGTAAGGCGCGCCATCCTGTACTGGTCTCCTCGTTCAAGCATGAACACAGCACAGAATGGTGCGTCTCTCGTTCTCTCACAGTCCTTATATCCTGTCCCAAAACCGCTCTCTGACGAGCGTGGAAAAATCTTACGGCAGGTCTATTTCTTCCGCCTGCGTCATTTGCGCTGGCAGATGTAGCGCTGGATCTCCCGCGAGATCTGTTGATCGAAAAATGTCTTTTAACCCTTGACAGCTCCCTCGACCATCCCCTTCATAATCTGCCTCTGTCCAATCAGGAAGACAACAATCATGGGAATAATTGCCAAAAGAGCCGCTGTCAGGATCAGATCCCACTGCTTGACATAAGATCCGACGAAAGCCTGCACGGCAACGGGCAGGGTCTTAATTTTGCCATTGAGTCCCAGCATCAGAGAAGGAAGCAGGAAGTCGTTCCAGATCCACATTCCGTTTAAGATGGTAACCGTCGTAATAACAGGCTTTAAGAGCGGGAAGATAATCCGAAAGAAGGTTCCCTCAGGAGAACAGCCGTCAATGGCAGCCGCCTCCTCCAGATCATAGGGAACTCCCTTAATGAAACCGGTCAGAATAAAGACCGTCATGGCCCCGCCAAAGCCCAGATAGGCGAAGATAATGCCCGGTATGGACTGGAGGAGACTGATTCCCACGAATTTCCCCGCATCGCGGAAGGTCGAAATCAGAGGCAGCATGACAACCTGGAAGGGAATGATCATGGACGCGATAAACACCATGTAAATGGCTGCCGCCCACTTCTTTTGATTATTTCTGGAGATGACCCAGGCAGCCATAGAACCCAGAACCGCCAAAAGAACCAGAGAGCAGACGGTAATGACAACAGAGCTTCCGAAGGCAGGCCAGAAGCGAAAGTTGGAATTGTTGATCACGCTGTTCAAGTTGGTCAGCAGCTGGCCAAAGGATGCACCCACGAAAGCGACCGGGTTGGCTACAATGGCGCTCTGCTTCTTGAATGCATTTAAGACAACCAGATAGAAGGGGAAAAGAATGTAGACTGCAATCACAATTCCCAGAAGGGTCAAGAGGATTTTCTTTATCTTGCTTGAAGTACTCATTACAGCTCTACCTCCTTACTGTTCATCGTTCTCACCTGGATCAGAGATACTGCTGCCAGAATAATGAAGAAAAGAACCGCCTTGGCCTGACCGACCGCATAACTGTTCTTGGAAATGGCCGTGTTATAGATGTTGAGAGCCAGCATCTGGGTTCCGTTTGCCAGGTAACCACCCAGGAAGCCATCGACCGATCCGGTACCATTGGTCAGGGCCATGTTGACATCGAACTGCTTGAAGGCGGAAGTCAGGGTCAGGAAGGTACAGATAGTAATGGTTGGCATGATCAGGGGAATCCGTACATTCCAAAGGATCTGGCGGGAATTCGCCCCGTCAATCGACGCCGCCTCAATGACATCCTTAGGTACCTGGGTCAGACCGGTGATATAGATCAGCATAATATAACCTGCATACTGCCAGATGTATACGACAATTATGCCGACCATGGCTGTCTCTGTATTGGCCAAAAAAGATGTCTTGGTCATCTGGATCAGAACATTATTGAAGACAAACTGCCAGATATAGCCCAATACAATACCGCCGATCAGGTTGGGAAGGAAGTAAGCCGCGCGGAAGAATCCGGTTCCCTTGATGGCTGATGTACAGAGCAGAGCCAGCGCGAAGCCGATCAGATTGACCATAATAATGTTCAGCACAGCGAAGAGAAACGTGATCAGCACAGACCAGAGAAAGGCCGGATCGTGGAACATGCTGGAATAATTAGCCAGTCCCACAAACTTAGTGATCTTAATTCCCGTCCAGTCCGTGAAGGAATAGCCCACGCCGAGAACCAGGGGAATGATCACCGTCACCGCAAAGGCAAAGACCAAAGGAAAGAGAAAAATGAAATAGATAATTCCCCTGTGGTGCTTGGGGCTGGGGAAACGGTAGAGGCCATAGAGCGTAGCCAGAAGACCGATCATCAGCATAGCCCCCCTGGCTCCGAAGCTTATCCCAGTAATATCAATGATCAGCGCACCTACCATAAGGACAATTCCCGTGGTGAGCACGCCGATGGAAATAGGTTTTCGTATTGCGGAAGCGTTGTTCATCGCTCTTCCTCCTATCCTCTATTCCGGTGCGTATTCTGCCGGATTGATTGTCAGTTCTATCATGGAAAAAGGGGGGCACAGCCCCCCTATCCCAACAGCACTTACTTGCTGTAATAATCCTTGATCGTTGACGCCATCTTATTGGTGAAGTCCTCGGGAGTTGCGATCTTACCCTGCGCATAGTCGTTGAACACCTGACCAAGCGCGTTCTGAGCCAGACCCTCCTTGTTACCGGGCCAGGTCCAGCCGGAGGTCTTGCCAGCCTTCTGATAATCGGTCAAGGTCTGAGCGAAGGGATCAGACGCAACATACTTGGAAGACTTGAAGGGGCTTACAAATCCAGCCTTCTCAACCAGGATCTGCTGTCCCGCATCGCCTGCGCACCACTGGAGGAACTTCTTGGAAGCATCGCTGTTGTCATTCTTGGTAACAGCCCAGTAAGAGGGAGAGTCAGCCTCAAGACGATCCATGCCCTCCTGGAAAGCGTAGGGGATGATGCCGCACTTGAAGTTGCCGGCCGCCTTATAAGCGTCCTTGTCGTCCTTGCCGGTCATCGTTGCGCCGATCCAGGAACCCTGAGTAACAAAGGCGTACTTGCCGGAAGCGAAGTTTAAGATCTGCTGATCATAAGTACCTGAAACCAGAAGCGAGGGATCAGAATACTTGTTGAAAAGAGCGACCATCTTGGAGAAGTCATTGAAACGGGCCTTGTCGATCTCACCCTTGGAGAGCATATCAAAGTACTTGGTGTCGCCTCTCTGCAGACCGCCATCCTGATATGCGGAGAAGATATGGTTGCCGGAAGACCAGTAGAGGTTCACCGGCTCAGCGGAGTAACCCAGCACTGCAGTCAGTCCAAGTTCACTCTTCTTGGCATCCAGAGTCTCGAAAGCCTTCTTCATGCTCTCAGGACCGGTGATGGACTTGGGATCAATGCCTGCCGTCTGCAGAATATCCGCATTGTAGCAGAGGCCAAGCGCCTCCTGCGTGTAAGGGAAACCATACACCTTGCCGTCTTCCTTGTAGGCAAGCTCTGTATCCTTAACCCAGGCCTGATCGCTCAGGTCAACGATATTGCCCTTCCAGTTCTTGAAATCACTTGCACCGCCGCATACGAAGATATCGGGCATATTACCTGCCTGATTGTAATTCTTCAGCTGACCCTGAATATCGACGCCGCCGCCCATAGACTCAATGGTAACCTTAGTCCCGGTCTCCTTCTCATAGGCCTCTGCCAATTCCTTGAGCTGCGCGTCAACCTCGATCTTACCATTGACCAGGCGAAGCGTCTTGCCAGAAGACTTGTTGTCACCGGATGCGGAGCCGCCGCCGTTCCCGCCGCAGCCGGCGAACACGGAGGCAACCATGGTGGCCGCCATTACAAGAGCTAGAGTTCTTTTCTTCATATTCCCTCCTACTATAACCCAGCAAAAAAACGATTCCAACGTTTCAAAAACAACCGGGTTCAACATGTACAAGGGCCATTATAGCACTTTGCTTATCTGATCCACGAAATATTGTCATCTCCTGTTCGATTTGTTTAGACATACAGATTTTCGACAGTGCTTTTGTGTATTTTGCCAATTGAAAACCTTTCCAATGTTGTTTATGACCCTCTTTTTGTTCAAAAAATGGTCATTTTGTCTGTGTTTCGCCTCGATTGCTCTTTTTCTTCCCTCCTTCAAGAGTAAAATTCTGACACCTTTCCGCGAAGAAACCAGTTCCCGGTCGTCACCCACAGATGCCGCGCCTGATCTCCTGCGAAACCTGTTAGCCAATTCCTCGAGTCATCCCTTCTCCCCCTTTTTTTTCTCGTCAATCTCCTCACAGCGCCAGTCAATCAGCTTATCGAAGTAGATGCGCACCAGAGAAGCCATCGGAACCGCCAGAAACATACCGGTTACTCCTCCCACCGCGGACCCAATCAGGAGGGCTGCGATCACGAGAACCGGATGAACCGAAACCGCGTTGGAAAGAATGCGGGGATTGATCACATTGCCATCAATTGTCGTGACCACAAAAACCGCTATCAGAGCGATCAGCAGTTTGCCATGGTCCTGAGCGAAAATACAGACAAAGGACACGGATACGTAACCGACCGCCGGCCCCACATAAGGGATGAGATTGCCAATCCCCATCATCAGCCCGATCAAAAGGGCGTAGGGCACCTCGATCAGAGACAAGACGATCGACATGGTCACACCGACGAAAACAGCATCCAGCAGCTGTCCCCGAACATAACCGATGAAGGCATGCCCGGCATTCTCAAGAAACTCAGTGAAGTAAGTGTACTCCCGCTCAGGCAGAATGGACTTCGCCGCCTTGGTCCAATAGGCGATAAAACCCTCATGATCCGCCATAAAATAAATAGAGAAAATCAGGCTGAAAAAAGCCGTAGTCATGAAGCCTGTGACCCCTTTTGCCGCGCTGGTAGCTGAATTTCTGGCCCAATTGGAAGCATTATTGACCGCCTCCTGCAGGAAGGATCGATCAATGTTAAAGCGATCCATCACTTCCGTCACCAGACTCCAGACACCGGAAATGGAGTCCTGGAAGCTGTTGGCAATAATCTTCAGGTTCTCCACACTAACTGCCTGTAAACTATTGGTCAGAGAAGACAAAAGCAAAGAGGCCACAAGAAAGAAGACCAGGATCGCGGCAAGGACCGTAATTGCCACAGACAGTCCGCGGGTTCTGTGCTTCCGCAGAACAGGAACATGGGAGAAGCCCCTCTCCAGCCTGTGTACAAAAGGCGAGAGCAGCATCGCCACCATAATCCCGTAGACCAGGGGCTTTAAAATCCCTGTGATCCAGCCGATGAAGGTGCCTGCCTGCCAGAGAACCGTATCCAGATGCCGATAGGCCCACACCATAATCAACATGATCAGGAAGGTCAGAAGCACATAGCGCATGATCTTATTGAGAAAGTTATCATTAAAATTCTTCATGGCACCCTCTTCCGACAGATCCCCCGGCGACTTCACCAATCGGTCAGACCTGTTCTCATCACAGAAGCAAAAAAGCCAACTTTTCTGCATGAATCTGTATCCACTGAATCTGTCTTATGAACCCAAAATCTGCGAGAACTCTGGCTGGGAACAATCTCTGAAGTGAATCATCCCTCTGCCGCCCTTCTGCTGCCCAGATTTCCCAGGTGAAAGCGGGTGGCAAGAGCATGGCCAAAGACAGCCAGGGCAATTCCCGCCGGGATATCAATAACGAAATGCTGCTTCGTCGTCACTGTACTGATAAAAATCAGGATGCAGAAAACGCCTGCAAACATACGGTATCCCCTGGAGACCTCAGGCCGCTTATAGACCACCAGAAAATAGGAGGTTGAAATCAGACAGTGGAAACTCGGAAGAAGATTGGTCCCATAGGTCAGCCCATCCGCGGCATAGGTCCACTGCAGAATTCCGTTGAAGAAGCCCGGGCTATTGTTGAGCAGTCCCTCCGCAGCCCGATTCATCCCTGTGGGATAGAGAACGAAGACGGCCGCTCCGATCAGCTCCGCGATCACGACCCCCGCGATGAAGTCACGATAGTGCGCCTTGTCCACCTTCGAGGCCGCGATCGGCCCTATGATCCAGAAGATATGGCTGAAGAGATAGATGATAATCCAGAACTCCGGCTGCAGGGGAATCAGATCGTCGAGCAGGGGGATCTTGGTCGTATGCCAGACCACCCCCACTCGCTCCTGATACATACGGATCTGCTCATAGAGCAGATTCTGCAGGGCATAGAGCAAAACCGCCGTCAGATATCCATACAGCGGAAAACCAAGTAATTTCTTCTCGAGGAATTTCATGAATACGCTTCCTTCAACGAATCTTTCTGTCTCTTCTTTACCTTCCTAGTTTAATCGGTTAGGACTGGAAATGCCACTGTTACCTGCCTGGCTCCTCATCTGCCCCTACAACCTCTTATTCTTGTTCGGTATCATCCAGTTCCACATAGGTCTTCTGACTGGTGAACTTCCCCTCCTGCACTTTCTTCGCGATTTCTTCCTCGCTCATACCGGTCGCCTCCTTAATCTGTGCAATAGCAACATCCTGATAGATATAGGCTCCCTTGGGATCACAGAGAAAGAGATCCGAATAACAGACCGTACGGTTCAGATCCAGAGGCTCTACCTCAATCACTTCAGCCGCTTCCATAAGACCGCTCCCTGTTCTCTTTGCATCCTGCAGCGCCGTCAGAAAAACCTCCAGATTCCCTTCAAAAAAGTCCGTCAGGATCTGGCGGACTTTTGCCTTCCTCTCATAATCTGCCAGAAGTGCCTTAACCTGATCTGGACTCATGTAGACGCCGGCAGCGTAATTCTCTGTCAGCTTCTCATGCTTTGGTGATGGAATCCAATCCGGCAGGAAACTCCTCCAGGAACTGCAGTACTCCCCCATCTGCGGCTGCCTGTCCAGGAGGAAAGAGTAAGCCGTGCCGCGAACATACTGGTATCTGGTAAAGAAACCGCTGATAACAGCCATTCCATAAAGCAGCCCCTTCTCGGTCGGCTGATTGGGATCCCAGCTGGCCAGGGTCTTCATGATATCAATGTACTTCTCCCCTCCTTATCTCCCTTGACCGTCCGTCCTCTGCCTGCAGAAGATGATGACGAACGCCCTCCGAATTCCCCTGTTAAAGTTCTCTTACCTGCTCTCCCCACCGAAAAAGTACCACATAGGTTCCCAGGCTCAGGCACATGGCCAGGGGCAGAATCATCATCCCCATCCCGTATCCGACCCGCGCAAGCACAAATCCAAAGATTGCGTTGAACCCAATATCAAACAGGGTTCCTGCACTCATGATCGCCCCCGTCGCAGTTGTTGTCAACTCCCTGTGAAAGTAGAGCTGAATGCACAATGTCATCGTCGGGTAAATGACAGACAGCCCCAGCCCCGCCGCAAGCAAAAGAAAGAATGCCTGCTGCCCCAGGATGAAGGCAAGAAGGTAAACTCCCGTACCGAAAACAAGAAAGATGAGCAGGGTCTTGTGTATTTTCAATCTGGTGATCAGCGGGGCGAAAAGAAGGCGTCCCAGCATGATCCCTCCGTAGAAAAGACTGGGGATGAGCGCCGCGGCCCGGGCGCTCATTCCCAGTCCGTCGCGGCAGTAGATATTCATCCAGTTCATCACCCCGTGCTCACCGATAAAATAAAATCCGAAAATAAAGATAAAGATCCAAAAAGCCGGCATGCGCAGAAGGATCCGATAGAAAGACTCTCTTTCTATCAGATCCTCCCCCTCCATCTTTTTCTTTCCTTTTTGGCCTGTCTCCCTATCAATCTTCTTATCTATTTCCCCGCCTGTCTTCTTTCCGTCCTTCTTACCGGTCTCTGTGCTTGTTTCTCCTCTGCCCACACTCTCGCGCTGCAGACTTGCATCCCCTGCTGACAGCCTCGCGAAAGCAATCAGGGTAACCACTCCAATCAAGAAAAGACCCAGGCTGACGATTTTCCAGGCTAAAAAGGAAGTTGCGAGACGGCCAATCCCTCCCTGCGTGAAGGTCGTTCCGATCGCCTGGATGAAGAAGAGGATATTGATTGCGGCTCCCGGCATGGCAAACAGGCGGGGGCTCATAACATTCATCAGCATGTTCAGAAGGGTAGAAGTTCCCATGGCAAAGAAGACCCCAAGCAAAAGCGCAAGGTAATGATCGGTCAGCAGATAGACCGTCTCTGCCCCCGTCCAACATAAGAGAGCTCCCCCAAAAGCCCTCCGAAGCCCAACGCGATCAGAAAGTCTGCCTCCCAGAAGCATGAAGATGAAATTGCCTCCATAGCTGACTGTAATAATCAGTGACAGCTGCGAGGCGTCCAAGGCAAAGTGCTCTCTGAAAACAGGAGCAAAAACACCCCGCAGGGCGTCACTGCAGCCCAGTCCCAGCATCAGAAGCCCCAGGATTACATAATAGGACCTTGCCCCGTTCTCAATCTTTGCTCTCATTGCCTTTTTCTCTTCCATTTCTCCCCATTGACCGTAAAAGTGTCCACCCCTCTTTTATCTTCACTTCTTCGCAAGAACCGCAATCCAGGGTCTCGAGGGATGATGAATCGCCTTCACCTTGGAAAATCCTGCTTTTCTGAGTTCCGCCTGAATTTCTTCCGCTGTATAGCAGCGCATGCCATCAATGATCTTCTCAAATTTCTTTCCGACTGCGTCCAGTCCATCACACTCATTGGCAATCAGAAAGATTCCGCCCGGCCGCAGGGCACGCGCCACTTGACCAAAACACTTTGTCAGTCCCGGCCAGAAGTAAATGGTCTCAAAAGCTGTGGCCAGATCGAATGCATCCGCATCCAGATCCAGTGATGAAACATCTCCCAAAACAATTCGGCATCTTCCTGCTTCAATTGATTTTTGATTATACTCCCTCGCCTTTCTCACGGAAAGAGCGGAATAATCAACAGCCGTCAGCTGGGCCGCTGGATATCTATGCAGCAGTTCTCCCGCATTTCTCCCTCCGCCGCATCCGAGATCTACAATCTGATCCGTTTTGATCCTGGGGATATACTGCATTCCCCAGTCTGCCAGTCCTGCGTGGCTGCGATTCATCCCGAAGAGCATAACCTTGCCCAAGAAGCCATCGGGCCTCCTCGTCTGACGAAAGAACTTTCTCAATAATCCCATACCTTTTCTCCTTCTATGCTGCCCCTTTGTGTTTTCTTCCCCTACCGAGAGAAACAGATCATCTACAAGACCTATCTTCTATCCCGGGTTCCCTCATCTCAAGCCTCCATCTTGTTATATATGGCTAACTCTTTATGATGATTATGACGTATTCCAACATATTTTTAAATCACGGAATGAATATCTTACAGAAAGAAAGAGCGCTCAAGTCAAATGACTCGAACGCTCTTTGTAATCACTGCGGAACTCCGTCTCCAGGACTTCTAATTCCCCAGAAGTTCTGATTCCAGAAGCTCAAAGAAATGAATCCCTGCATCCTCTCTTACTTGGCCTGTCTTCTCTTCTTCCCGATCAGACCACTTGCAAGGACTGCCGCAAGAAGCAGAACAGAACCATAAACGGGAATGCCTCCCAGATCTCCTGTCTTAGGAGCCTTGGGTGGTGTCTTCGGCTGATCCTGGGTATTGGTGATTGTAAACCCATTGGCAGCGTCGCCGCTGATGCTGGTCGCATAACCGGCAACGGACTCCTCCTCAATTGTGTACTTGATCTCCTGGCCATCCTTATACTGATCCAGATCCTTGAAGGTATACTGCCAGTTGTTATCCTTAGACAGCTTCTGACTTGCAATCTTCTGTCCATCTGCGTAGAGGTTGACCGTAATGTGATCTACCGGACTGCCAATCCACTTCTTGGTGACAGGAACAGAGACCTTGCCGGTAATCGTGTTGGTGACAGTGAAGCCATTCTCCGCTGTCCCTGAGATACCGGTTACATAACCATCGACCTTGACCTCATCTAAGGTATAGACGATCTCATGTCCGTCATTGGCGTCATACTTGGGCAGATCAGCGAAGGTGTGCTTCCAGCCGCCATCCTTGGTCAGGGTAGCCGTATCCTTGACAGTTCCGTCTGCCAGCAGCTTCACTGTTGCGGAAGCGGCGGGCTTGCCGACCCAGGTCTTGGTCACGGGAACAGAGACCTTCTCCGTATTGGTATTCTTAACCGTGTAGCCAGCAGTCATATCACCGGTGATCTCAGACTGATAATTCGCAATCGGATCTTCCTTGATGGTGTACTGGATCTCCACGCCGTCCTTATACTTGTCCAGACCAGCGAAAGTGTGCTGCCAGTGGTTGCCCTCATTCAGGGTCACAGAATCCTTCTCCACACCATCGGCATACAGACGGATTTTAGCGGAAGTACCTGCCTTGCCGACCCAGGTCTTGGTCACAGGAACAGAGACCTTGCCGGTGATGGTATTGGTCACTGTGAACCCGTCCTTGGCGCTTCCGGACATGCCAGTGATGTAACCGTCTACCTTGACCTCATCTAAGGTATAGACGATCTCATGTCCGTCATTGGCGTCGTACTTGGGAAGATTCTCGAAAGTATGCTTCCAGCCGCCATCCTTGGTCAGGGTAGCCGTATCCTTGACAGCTCCGTCTGCCAGCAGCTTCACCGTTGCGGAAGCGGCAGGCTTGCCGACCCAGGTCTTGGTCACGGGAACAGAGATCTTCTCTGTATTGGTATTCTTAACCGTGTAGCCGGCGGTCATATCGCCAGTGATCTCAGACTGATAATTCTCAATCGGATCTTCCTTGATGGTGTACTGAATCTCCACGCCATCCTTGTACTTGTCCAGACCAGCGAAGGTGTGCTGCCAGTGGTTGCCTTCACTCAAGGTTACAGAGTCCTTCTCAACCCCGTCAGCATACAGATGAACCTTCACAGAGTCAGCAGCCTTGCCGACCCAGGTCTTGGTCACAGGAACAGAGACCTTGCCGGTGATGGTATTGGTCACTGTGAACCCGTCCTTGGCGCTTCCAGAGACTGCTGTCGTATAGCCATCGACCTTGACCTCATCTAAGGTGTAGGCGATCTCATGTCCGTCATTGGCGTCGTACTTGGGAAGATTCTCGAAAGTATGCTTCCAGCCGCCATCCTTGGTCAGGGTAGCCGTATCCTTGACAGCTCCGTCTGCCAGCAGCTTCACCGTTGCGGAAGCGGCAGGCTTGCCGACCCAGGTCTTGGTCACGGGAACAGAGATCTTCTCTGTATTGGTATTCTTAACCGTGTAGCCGGCGGTCATATCGCCAGTGATCTCAGACTGATAATTCGCAATCGGATCTTCCTTAACCGTATACTGGATCTCCACGCCGTCCTTGTACTTGTCCAGATCAGCGAAGGTGTGCTGCCAGTGGTTGCCCTCATTCAAGGTTACAGAGTCCTTCTCAACCCCGTCGGCATACAGATGAACCTTCACAGAGTCAGCAGCCTTGCCGACCCAGGTCTTGGTTACAGGAACAGAGACCTTGCCGGTGATGGTATTGGTCACTGTGAATCCGTCCTTGGCGTTTCCAGAGACCGCTGTCGTATATCCATCGACCTTGACCTCATCTAAGGTGTAGGCGATCTCATGTCCGTCATTGGCGTCATACTTGGGCAGATTCTCGAAAGTGTGCTTCCAGCCACCATCCTTGGTCAGGGTAGCCGTATCCTTGACAGCTCCGTCTGCCAGCAACTTCACCGTTGCGGAAGCGGCGGGCTTGCCGACCCAGGTCTTGGTCACAGGAACAGAGATCTTCTCCGTATTGGTATTCTTAACCGTGTAGCCGGAGGCCATATCACCGGTAACCTCGGACTGATAGTTGGGGATCGTATCCTCCTTAATGGTGTACTTGATCTCCTTGCCGGCCGGCGTATACTGTCTCAGATCTGTGAACGTATAGGTCCACTGATTCGCCTCATTCAGGGTCGCCGACTTTCCGGTATCCGCATTATCCGCATAGAGATGTACTGTAGCGGAAGTCCCCTTCTTGCCGACCCACTTCTTGTCAACCTTAACGGTAGTCTTAATGGGAGTATCCTTGATGGTCTGGATGGCGCCGCCAGAGGGATTGACATTCAGCGTATATTCCTCTCCGTTCAGCTGATAGCCGGCCGGTGCCGTCTTCTCCTTCGCCTTATACGTGCCGGAGGTGAGCCGATCAGAGGTCACCGTTCCGTCTGCTCCAGTGGTCAGATCAAACTTGGTTCCATCCGGGCGAGTCACCTCGAAGGTGGCATTTGCCAGAGGCGTCGTATTGTTCTCGGCATCCACCTTGATCAGCTTGATCTTGTTGGCCAGATTACCGGTTCCAGAGCCGCCGGAAGTGGAAGAAATATGACTTCCGTGCGTCTCAGTAGTCTTCTGATCGGAGGAAAGTTTTACATTATTGATCAGCCTTGTCCCGGGTGTGTAGGTCGTCTTATAGATAAGACGGTACTGCTCTCCATTGACCTGGCCAAGATTGATTGTGAATGACTTGCCATCCGCAGCGATCTGAAGCTTTCCTGTCAGATCCACATCACCATAGTAGTGTGAATCATCACCCAGATTGTTGTAATCCACACGGCGCAGCCTGAAGCTTCCGGGAATATAAGTCTCTGTCCCGGCTCCACCGGTCAGGTGGTCAGAAATGACAGCATTGGTCAGCTTGGCCTTCTGATAATTAAAGCGAACCCACCACTCTGCCTCATTGGCATTGCTTCCGGCCTGGCCCCACTTGGCCAGCATCTCATCACTCGGCAGTTTCTTAGGACCAACCACTTCAACGGTCGTAGGCGTGACCTTCCCGTTCACGGTGATATTGAAGGTATTCTTCTCATCCTTCTTCACGATGTCGCGGTCGAACTGAGAGGTTAAGCGGATATGTCCCTTGACATTCTCCTTGCCCTCAACCCACTTCTCGAAGGTGACGCGAACCTTGCCGCCCTTGTCGCCAGGACCGGGGGTCACATGGGCCTTGGCGATCACAGTGTGTCCGTCAGCCCCATAAATATTGAAATCACTTTCTGTGCTGCCGGCCGGGAACTTCATCTCGTTCGGCAGGGTAATATCAAAATAGTCCCCCTGCTTCAGAGTTGCTCCGTTCGAACTGGCATCCCAATCCATGTCCAGATAGAACTTATCTGTCCAGAACACCTTGTCAGTTGTCTGACCGCTCAGATTCTTAATCGTCAGATTCTTGACGGTCGCCTGAACTTCCCTCGGCGCCCCCTCAGCGAAAACGGTCGTGTTCACACTTGAGAACAGGGCACTGAACACCATGAGAAGTGATAGCAACACTCCCCACCATCTCTTCTTTTTCACTGTCTCTTGCTCCTTTCACTACTATACTGACTCATGGCAGAAGAATACAGATCCATAACCTCTTCTGCACATATGCACTTATACTCTACCATTAGCGTCACATTTTGTCCACACTTTTTATTTTGCACAATTTACCGCCGCTAATTTCGTATCATAGCATTTATTCCCTGCCGATTTTTACGATCTCCTAAGCACTCATCCCGGCACTCTATGCCATTTCTTCTGCTCCTCCTCCGGTCACCTCCTGAATCTCCCCAGATACGCCTTCTGTTCCACCGTGATCCGACCGCTCTCACGAGCCTTCTGAATGGTCTTATTGTGGATCCAGGGATCAAGCCTGTCCCCCTCCAGATACGGAATTGCTGCCTCCCACTGCTTGGCCAGGGCGGTTGCGAAGAACCAGGCGACCATCATCTTGACATAGTAGTCCTTTAGACGGACCTGCACGGGCAGTTCCAGATAGCGGGGATCAAAATTGTCATCGAGAAAATGCGTCATCAGCATCTCGATTCCAAAGCGGCAGGCATAGGTCTGATCCGAGGCGATCCAGCGCGGAATTTCCGCCAGAAGACGCCTGT
This sequence comes from Lachnospiraceae bacterium AF51-6-b8A, assembly GCA_027682585.1. GTDB lineage: Bacteria > Bacillota > Clostridia > Lachnospirales > Lachnospiraceae > Shuttleworthia. Next base: position 601,065 of record JAQCZH010000002.1, read on the forward strand.
GCTCCTTCCTGAAGACCCGCGGGGACAGGACGTCGCAGACGGCCCAGTTATCAATGTAGGGGAGAAATGCATCCACGGCCGAAATACAGCTGTCAAAATCATTGATTTCAGAGATCAGCAGACTGTGCAGCATATTCTCGTCATAATAGCGATGGGGGAGAGCCTGCATGAAATTCTCTGTCCGCTCCTGTATCTGCTTTTCCTGCGCTTTTCGCATTCGCTTTGCCAGTTTTCTGAGCTGCGGAACACGAACACCGATGAAGGTCTGACGTGCTGCCGTAGGCACAAGCCTGCTCTGAAAATCCGCATAGTCCTTATCCTGAAGGGCAAATAATTCTTCTTGAACAGTCATCCTGCCTCCTACAAATCCACTGAAATCGAGATCGAAAAGATGGGCACCTGCTTTGACCCGCCATCCGTTTGATCCGCGTAAATAATCGCAGCGTATTTCCGGATATATTCACTCGCCTCTCTGTGGAGGTTGGTGATATCCGGAACACGGTCTCTGCCATAGGCCAGATTCGATACGGAAACTCTGCATCCCCTGCGGTTGAAATCAGGAGATATATGGGCCCCCTCAATACCAAGCGGAAAGGTATTGTAGTCGATCAGATCACAGATATCCCGGTATCTTGTATCCCAGATTGTCTTTCGAAATCCAAACCAATCGCTCTGCACATAGAGATGAAATTCCTGTTCCGGAGCCTGCTTCAATCGAACCTGATAGGTCTCCCTTCCGCTCCCAAAATCCTCCGTCTCCTCGCAGCTGTAGTTGCCCGCACCGTAGAGGGAATCCAGATATGAAGCGATCAGTCTGCTGTTTCCCCTGTCTGATGTCCATCGGATCAGCTTTGGACTTTCCGCCCCATATTCCTGACCTGTCACAGCCGAATCACTCCTGACCGTGAGTGTCACATAGGCATCTTTTGCAAGAGGAGCATAGTTCTCTTTCATATCCCGGCAGAGTGTCTCCAATCGACTTTGCAGTTCCCTGATCTTCGCCTCATCGGAGAAATCGCTCTGAAGTTCAACCGTCATCCCTCCGCCCCCGAAGCCGCTTGCGTAGCTGATTCCCTTTATTTCATCCGCCGTGAAATACCTGGGCGCCAAAAGTCTCCCCAGGGCCTCCATCCGGTTCTCTTCCTGGCTGTGCTGGGGAACCGGTACGACGCCGCCACGATGGATCACGCTTGTCACAGTATAATGAAGCCCTGCGTACTGGGGCAGAGACACCTGCCAGTGTTCCCTGTCCAACTGCTTGAGCTGGTAATTTCCCGCACCATAGCGCTCTGCCAGCTGCCGGTTGACTTCCTCCGTCGTAAGCGATCTGCCATCGACATAGAGATGGCAGGCTGTAGCGATGCCCGCGAGAACCAGAGCCAGGAGTAATATGGAAATTTTCCGGATACCTGCCATTTGATCTTCCCCTATGATTCCGGCACACACCAGACCCTCTCATGTCCTATCAATCACGCTTTCCTTTCCATCATAGCAGATTACCGACAGCCCATCAGATGACACTCTGTATTTTCATTCCCAGTGATAATAAAGTTTCCATGTCGCTTGAACTGCTTGTGCCAAAGGGATTGAACGATGAAAATCCGGTAACTGCTCTATATTCTTTTGGTCTGGCTCGAAAGGATATTTGACCAGTATCAGAAGATATATCTATTCTGATCAACCTGTCATGGATGGCATTCATTCTGCAATGCAAAATTGGTCCGGATACAACGCGTCTTCCATTCTCCCAAATTTTAATATTGGCACCGACAAGTTCAACTACATAATCTTTTACCAGGTGATTTCGAATTCTTTTCATAAGAAAACAGGTCACAAATAATCCCGGCAAAAACGCAATAAGCCCTGACAGTCTGTATTCCGAAAATACCTTCCCTCTTGTGTAAAACAATAAGAGATATGTTATCAAAGCCGGCATCCCAACGATTGCCGGAAGCCCTAATCCCATGATCAGGTCAGATTTTGATGTTCCTGATTTAAATTGATACGTTAACACGATCGACCTCTATATCAACAAATCAAACTTCTCTTCACAGGACGAATGATGCCATTCCGCCCGTGACATCAAAACTACCGTCTCCACGTGCGTCGTCTGCGGAAACTGATCCACCGGGCAGACCTTCCTAAGAGAATAGTCCCCCTCCGTCAGCACCTTCAGGTCCCGGGCCAGGGTCGCCGGGTCACAGGAGACATAGACAATACGTTTTGGCTGCATCTTAAGCATGGCCTGAAGGCAAATGTCGTCACAGCCCTTGCGGGGCGGGTCAACCACGATTACATCTGGATGCAGAGCGCTGCCGACGGCGGGATCCCGCGCAAGACTGCGCGCCCTCTTCTCTGGCTCCCTGGCTCCCTGGGCAAGACTTACCTTCCCCTCATAGAACTTCGGCAGAATCTCCTCCGCCTTGCCCACAAAGAAATGCGCGTTCCCGATGCCATTTCTCTTGGCATTGGCCTTCGCGTCCTCAATTGCCTCCGGGATGATCTCCACTCCGTAGACTTGGCCTGCCTTTCTGGCCAGGAAGAGGGAAATGGTTCCGATTCCGCAGTAGAGGTCCCAGACGCTTTCCTGACCCTTGAGATCTGCATACTCCAAAGCCTTGTGATAGAGCCGGGCTGTCTGATAAGGATTGACCTGATAGAAAGACCGGGGACTGATGGCAAAGGCGACATCACCGATAGCATCCACGATCTGCTCTCTGCCCCAGACGCAGTGGGTCTCATCCCCCATAATAACATTGGTCTGCCTTCGATTGATATTGACAGAAATTGAGGTCATCCCTTTCATCCGAACCAGCCGGTCAATCAATTCCTGCTGCCAGGGCAGATGACTGCCATTAATGATCAGACAGACCATGATCTGTCCTGTGGCAAAGCCCTTGCGAATAAGGACATGGCGAACCAGTCCCCTGCCGGTCCGTTCGTCATAGGGCTCGACTTTGCAGACCTGCATATAATCCCTGACCGCATTTAAAATGCGCTCATTCTCCGGAACACCCAAAAGACAATCGTCAATGGGAATGATCCGATGGCTGCGAACCGCATAGAAACCGGAAATGACCTCACCCGCCCGGTTTTTCCCCAGTGGAAACTGGGCCTTGTTGCGGTAACGGAAAGGCTCCTCCATCCCCAGGATAGGCTCCGTGACCTCATCCACGAGGTCCGGGGCAAAGCCTCCGATCCGAATCAGGTCATTTTTGACCCGCTCTTCCTTCCAGGCTTTCTGCTTTTCATAGGAGAGGGCCTGCAGCTGGCAGCCTCCGCACTGACGGGCAATGGGGCAGGCTTCCGGCACACGGTTTTCAGAGGGCCGCAGAATTTCCTCCACCCTGGCATAACCGTAGGTCTTCTTGACCTTCGTTGCCCGGGCCATAACCTGATCACCCAAGACTGCCCCATGAACAAAAAAGGTCATCCCCTGATCATGTCCGATCCCCTCGCCGCCCACGGCCATATCCTCGATTGTCAGGGGAAATAAATCATTCTTCCGCATATGCTGCTGCACCTGCACTTACTCTTCCTCCGGGCTGGTCTTGCGGATATTGGATTCCAGCAGACGATTGAAGCCCTGCCACTTGAGGTTGCCGGGAGCCAGATCGCCCAGGGCTTCCTTCATCGTCTCAAGCTTGGCGTCCGCATTGTCCGCGAAAGACAGAGCCAGAGCCTCCGCCAGAGCCGGCTTCTTGGGAGAACCAAATTCCAGCTCCCCGTGGTGGGCCAGAATGCAGTGGATCAGCTCTGCCGACTTAGTCGGCGGGAAACCGGAAATCTTAGTGATTCGGTTCTGCACAATCTGCGCCCCGATCATAATGTGTCCAAGCAACTGGCCCACATCGGTATAGTCATTCTTGGGATAAGGGGAGAGCTCATAGAGCTTGCCGATATCATGGAAAATTGCCGCTGTCAAAAGCAGACTTCGATCCAGGAACGGATAGTGAGCCGCGAAGAAGTCACAGATCTTAGCCACACTGAGCGTGTGCTCCAGAAGACCGCCTACATAACCATGGTGCACACTTTTAGCCGCGGAGTGGAACTTGAACCTATCGGCAAACCCTTCCTGCCTGATAAAGAAGGACTCCAGCAATTCCCGCATATAGGGCGTTTTGACAGAGGCAATCAGATCCAGGAGTTCCTGATACATCTCCTCCGGGTCCCGCTCAGAGCAGGGAAGAAAATCAGCCGGCTGATACTCACCTTCTCTCGCCACCCGCAACCTCTTAATATTGAGCTGGCGATTGCCATTGAAAATGACGATCTCCCCCGTCACCTGAATATAGTCCAGTTCCTCGTACTCATCGATGCCAAGAGATCCCGGATCCCAGATCTTGCCATCCAGGCTCCCTGTCTTATCTTGGAGTACCAAAGACTCATAGGGCTTGCCGTTCTTGGCTGTCGCCTGGGTCTTCTTGCGGCAGAGATAGATCTCATTGATACGGTCTCCCTCAGCCAACTCCTTGATATACTTCATCTTTCACTCCGTTCTAAGCGCCCCGGGGCGCAGTGCACATTTGTGTCTCATTATAGCAGAGTATCCCACAAATATCGTATAATCCCTTTATGAACAAGAAAGTCTATAAAACACTGGAATACTACAAAGTTCTCGCTATGCTGGAAGCCCGGGCCTCCTCGGACAGAGGAAAAGAGTACTGCCATCACCTGCAGCCCTTTACCAGTCTGCGCGACATTCAATTCGCCCAGAAGCAGACGGCAGATGCCCTGAGCCGCATTATGGCGTCAGGCTCCTTCTCCTTCGGCAATCTGTCTGACCCTTCTCCTCTGGGCAGGCGACTGGCGATCGGGGCCACTGCAAATGCCCGCGAACTCCTGGCCGTCGCCTCTCTTCTGACTTTGACCAAACGGACAGCCACCTATGGGGCCCGGAAGAAGGAATATCTGCCGGATGACAGCCTGGCTCCCCTCTTTGCCGCCCTCGACCCCCTGCCAGGTCTGGCCGCAGAAATCAGCCGCTGTATTCTCTCCGAGGATACCTTCGCCGATGATGCCTCATCCGGTCTCAGGCAGGTTCGCCAGGCAATGGCTTCTGTCAACGACCAGGTCAGATCCCAGTTAAATCGTATGCTCTCATCTTCTGCCAGAGACTACCTGCAGGATGGGGTGATCACCATGCGGGACGGCCGCTACTGCCTGCCAGTCCGGGCGGAATATAAGAACTATGTCCCCGGCATGGTTCACGACTCCTCCTCTTCCGGCGCCACCCTCTTCATTGAACCCATGTCTGTGGTCAACCTCAACAATGAGCTTCGGGAACTGGAATTGAAAGAGGAAGAAGAGATTGCCGAAATTCTCCGCGCGCTCTCCGGCCAGGTTCTGGAAAATATAGAGCTCATAGAGATTGACTTCGACCGCCTGACCAGACTGGACTTTATCTTCGCAAAAGGTCAGCTGGCCGCCGATATGGCCGCAAGTCAGCCGGACTTCAACGAGGAGGGGATCATCTGCCTGAAAGCGGCCCGCCACCCTCTCCTGGACAGGGAATCCGTCGTTCCCATTGATATCAGTCTGGGCCAGGACTATAACCTGCTGATCGTAACCGGCCCCAATACCGGCGGCAAGACCGTTTCTCTCAAGACCTGCGGCCTTCTGACTCTCATGGGTCAGGCCGGCCTGCACATTCCCGCCAAAGACCACAGTCAACTGGCCGTCTTCGACAATGTCTACGCCGATATCGGGGATGAGCAGAGCATCGAGCAGTCCCTGTCCACCTTCTCCTCGCACATGACCAACATTGTCCACATCTTAGACGGCGTTGACTCTGTTCTGGCAAATGGCCACGACGCCCTGGTTCTCTTTGACGAGCTCTGTGCCGGCACGGATCCGGCAGAGGGCGCTGCTCTGGCCACTGCCATCCTGGATCGTCTGCATAAGCGCCAGGTTCGGGTCATGGCCACGACCCACTATTCCGAGCTCAAGATCTACGCTCTCTCAACGAAAGGTGTGGAGAACGCCTCCTGTGAATTCTCCCTCGAGACCCTCTCTCCCACCTACCGTCTCCTGATCGGCATCCCGGGCAAGTCAAATGCCTTCGCCATCTCTTCGAAACTTGGACTTGCCGCAGACATCATCAGCGATGCTCAGGGCCGCGTTGATGAAGAGAGTGTCTCCTTCGAAGATCTGGTGGCCGACCTGGAGAACCGCCGCATTGCGATCGAGAAGACCCAGACCGCGACCGAGGCGGCCAAAGCCTCCATTGACAAGACCAGGGCTCAGCTGGATCAACGGCTGGCTCAGCTGGGCGCTTCCAAAGACAAAGTTCTGCAGGCTGCCAATCTTGAGGCTGCCCGTATCCTCAGGGAAGCCAAAGAGACCGCTGACAAGACCATCCGAGATTTTCATAAATACGGCAGGGGCTCCGGTGCGGACATGGCCCGCATGGAGCAGGAGCGCAGAGCCCTTGGCGAGAAGCTGAAAGCCCGCCAGAACAAATCTCAGGCATCCGCAAGAACACAGCAGGAGCAAAGAGATACACCTGCTCCCAGGGCCAAAGATCTCCATATTGGAGATAAGGTCAGGGTTCTGTCCATGGGAGTCACTGCTACCGTTCACTCTCTGCCGGACAGATCCGGCCATCTGGAAGTCCAGATGGGCATCATCCGGAGCCGTGTCAGGCTGACCGACCTTATTCTGGTCAGCGATCAGACTTCCGCCACCTTGAATGGCCAGCAACTGCCCGGCACCGGCAGGCGCCGGGTTCAGAGTTCCGGCAGCAGATACACAACCTCCTCCTTCAACAAGTCCGCCTTCATCTCACCTGAAATCAAGCTGCTCGGAATGAGCGGAGACGAGGCCATCTGTGCTTTGGACAAGTACCTGGATGACGCAGCTCTCTCCCATCTCAAAGAAGTCCGCGTTGTCCACGGCAAGGGCACCGGCGTTCTCCGTCAGCGCGTCCACGAATACCTCAATGGCAATCCGCACGTCAAGTCCTACGACCTGGCAGCGTTCGGCCAGGGCGATGCAGGGGTAACTGTGGTCAAGCTGCACGACTAAACGCATTCGCAACTGCTTAGATACAGAAAGGGGCAGGCTCCGATAGAGCCCGCCCCAATATTTGACATAAAGCCACAGATCCCTCCCGGCATTTCAAACCGGGAGGGATCTTCATTTCTGCCCATTGAACAGATGCGAAACATGTATTCAGTGAGCTCACGTTCTTGTTTTGGAAAGATTAGGCTTAAACTAACTCCAGAACAACTTCCATTGCGCCGTCACCCTTGCGCTGGCCAATTTTGATGATTCTGGTATAACCACCGTTACGGCCATCATATTTGGGTCCGATCTCATCAAAGAGCTTGGCGACAAGGTCAACCTTTCTGGTCTCACGCTTCTTGGCTCCTACCTCTGTGATGGGGTAGAGAACCTTGAGCATCTGACGCCTTGCGTGCAGACGGCTGGGCTGATCCTTCTTGATGGTCTTCTCAACGGTCTCATAGACAGTCACCTTCTTACCGTCTACGACTTCCTTCTTCCGCTTTCCATCAGCGTCCTTAACGGCGACCTTGGCCTGAACGGAGACCTCGTCGAAATTGTCCTTCTCGCGGATTGCAAGTGCGATCAGGCCCTCAGCGATTTTGGCGGCCTCCTTAGCCTTAGCCTCCGTGGTCACGATACGGCCTTTATAGAGCAGGTTGGTGACCTGGTTGCGCAAAAGCGCCTTACGCTGTGATGAAGTTCTGCTTAATTTGCGATACTTAGCCATAATTCATACCTCCTGACAGGTGGGAGCGACAGGCCTGCTTCTTTGGACTTACAGCCCCTCGCCCATATGCTTATTGGTGAACGACATACCGTATCGAACACCGTATGCCACTTCGGGGTTACGAAAATGCGGCGCCCCTCGGACTTATCCACATTCTCACGAGACGAAATTTCAGATCGTCTCCTGCATTCTTACAATTCCTCTGTCTGCCGGAGCGAAAGCCCCATCTCCTGCAGCTTCTGGAGAACCTCCTCCAGAGACTTGCGTCCAAGATTGCGAACCTTCATCATATCCTCGGGCGTCTTGTTGACGAGTTCCTCAACGGTGTTGATTCCGGCCCTCTTCAGGCAGTTATAAGAACGCACAGAAAGTTCGAGCTCGTCGATGTTCATCATCTTCATGCTCGCCGTATCTGCGGACGGCTTCTCTACCATGATCTCTGTATTCTTGGCGTTCTCAGAGAGATCAATAAAGAGATTCAGGTGTTCCGAGAGCACCTTGGCTGCAAGACTTGCCGCCTCATCCGGCCCGATGGTCCCATTGGTCCAGACTTCCAGTGTCAGCTTGTCAAAGTCAGTCACCTGACCGACACGCGTGTTCTCAACATTCATGTTGACACGCTCTACAGGGGTGTAGATAGAATCAACCGCGATCACACCGATGGGGGTGTCATCCGTCTTATTCTTGTCGGAAGGGACATAACCTCTTCCCTTGCTGATGGTCAGTTCCATATACAGCTTGCTGTCAGAACCGCCATTCAAATGTGCGATCACAAGATCCGGGTTCACGATCTCAATATCTGAATCCACCTGGATATCCGCAGCTGTAACGGTCCCCTCGCCCTCATACTCGATGTATGCAACCTTGGGCTCGTCTGTCTGGCTGTTACTGCGAATCGCCAGTTGTTTGATATTCAGAACGATCTCCGTGACATCTTCCTTTACTCCAGGGATTGAGCTGAACTCGTGCAGAATGCCCTCGATCTTAATCTGGGTTACCGCAACACCGGGCATAGAACTGAGCATAATCCTGCGCAGTGAATTGCCGAGGGTGATTCCATAACCTCTCTCCAGGGGCTCTACAACGAACTTGCCATACTTCTTATCATCAGAAATCTCTGCGATCTCAATATTTGGTTTCTTGAAATCCAGCATTTACATGCCCTCCCTATCGATTATGCAAGGTCCTGGTAAACGACTCTAATTACTTAGAATACAACTCGACGATCTGCATCTCATCGACTGGGACGTCGATCTGATCTCTGGTTGGAAGCGCCTTGACAGTAGCCTTCAGATTCTCCATATCATCCTCAAGCCACTCGGGAACCAGGCGTCCCCCGGTAACCTCAACGATATCCTTCATACGCTGCATGGTCTTCTTCTTTTCGACAATCTCAACGATGTCTCCAGCCTTCACAAGGTAGGAGGGGATATTGACCTTCCTGCCGTTGACCGCAACGAACTTGTGATCAACAATCTGCCTTGCCTCACGGCGGGTACGGGCCCAGCCAAGGCGGAATACAACATTGTCAAGGCGGGACTCCAAGATCGTCATCAGGTTCTCACCGGTCTGTCCCTTCCTGACATCCGCCTGCTTATAATAATTACGGAAAGGCTTCTCCAGAACGCCATAGATGAACTTGGCCTTCTGCTTCTCCTTCAGCTGCTTGCCGTACTCAGAAACCTTGCGGCGAGAGTTGCGGGGCTGTCTCTTGGATTTCTTATCTACGCCTAAGAAAACAGGATCCAAACCAAGGGATCTGCATCTCTTAAGGACTGGTGTCTTATCAATAGCCATCTTCGATGAACCTCCTAATTAAACTCTTCTACGCTTGGGGGGACGGCAGCCGTTATGAGGAACGGGGGTAACGTCCTTGATGCTCTGTACCGTCAATCCGGCAGCCGCAAGTGCGCGGATCGCGGCCTCACGTCCTGAACCAGGCCCCTTGACGAAGACGTCAACGGTCTTAAGGCCATGAGGAAGAGCTGCCTTGGTAGCAGTCTCCGCAGCCATCTGCGCAGCATAGGGAGTAGATTTCCTTGAACCTCTGAATCCGAGACCGCCGGCACTTGCCCATGAAAGAGCATTGCCCTGGGCATCTGTCAGCGTAACAATGGTGTTATTGAAAGATGCCTGGATATGTGCCTGTCCGTGTTCAACGTTTTTCTTTACGCGCTTCTTCGTAACTTTTCTTGTCACTTTAGCCATAATGTCTAACTAACCTACTTTCTCGTTATGCAATTACTTCTTCTTATTGGCAACTGTCTTCTTGGGACCCTTGCGGGTTCTCGCATTGGTCTTGGTCTTCTGACCGCGAACAGGCAGGCCCTGACGATGGCGCTTGCCGCGATAACAGCCAATCTCCTGCAGTCTCTTGATATCAAGAGCTGTCTGCCGTCTGAGGTCACCCTCGACGGTAAGCTTCTCCTCGATTGCGTTGCTGATTCTCTTTACTTCATCATCGGTCAGATCCTTAACACGTGTGTCCGGATCCACATTAGCGGATGCAAGCACTGCACCTGAACTAGCTCTGCCGATTCCGTAAATGTAAGTTAAACCAATTTCAATTCTCTTCTCTCTTGGTAAATCTACACCTGCGATACGAGCCATGTGTATTTAACCTCCATAAAATCCTGGATACCCTGGTATCCGTTATCAGTAGAAGCAGTCTCTCCCCCATACAGCTCCGGTCACCCGGCCTGAAATGTGTGTATGTCCTCGATCCTGCCTTTCGCTCACGCGATATCTTCCCTGGCACTCGGTATGCAATGCCTCGGAATCTTTGATCAGCCTGACCTGTTATCGGCCGGCTGCAGCCGCACGTCATCTGGGGATGGCTATTATCCCTGTCTCTGGTTGTGCTTGGGATTCTCGCAGATGATTCTGACACGTCCCTTTCTCTTAATGACCTTGCACTTCTCGCACATAGGTTTCACAGACGATCTTACCTTCACAGATCCTTCCTCCTCTCGTTAGTTTCTCGCGCCATTTCAAGGTTTTCGCGGTGTGGGTCAGTCACGGATCCCCCTAAAAATGGGCGCACTTAGAGCCTTCTTTCCAAAAGCGTCTAGGGCAAATAATATCATCTGCCCGCTGTGATGTCAACCAAAACCGCGTAAAATGGGCATTTAGGGGCTATTCTGCCAGTCCCCTCAGCATCTGCACAAGATCTTGTATCCATGATATACTGTTGAATTGACACATCATTCTTCTCAGGTCATTTCCCTTAGGGGATGATCGATTGAGGCTGATCGGGGGGTATCACCATGCAGGCTTCATCTCGCGGACACATTCTCGGACTTGACGGGCTTCGTGCCCTTGCCATCACAGGGATCGTTCTCTACCATCTTATGCCGCAGCTGGTCCCCGGCGGTTACCTTGGCGTCACCCTTTTCTTCACTCTTATGGGCTATCTGATTCTGGTCAAAAACCCGGCTGCGGTCCAGGGAAAGTCTTTCCACGCAGGAGCATATTATAAGAAGAAATTTCTTCGTCTCTATCCCTCCCTTCTTATGGTGCTGCTCCTGTCCTCCCTGGCCTTGCTGCTTCTTTATCCTTCCTACCCCCGGCGAATTCTGCCTGAAGTGCTCAGCGTTCTCTTTGGCTTTAACAACTGGTGGCAGATTGCTCAGAATGCCAGCTACTTCACCCGCCTCTCCAACAGTTCTCCCTTCACCCACCTCTGGTTTTTGGGTCTGACGCTCCAGTACTATCTCATCTGGCCTCTGCTCCTGCTTTTGCTCAACCGCTTTCGTCCGCGAATCAGAAAGTTGGGTCTGCGGCGGGTCTGCTTCTGGACTCTGATTCTTCTGTCCCTTCTGTCTATGCTGGAGGCCGGACTTCTCTATCGTCCCAACCAGGATCCATCCCGCATCTATTACGGAACCGATACTCGCGCCTTCTCCCTCTTTCTGGGAATGGCTGCTGCCTTTCTCCCGGTCAGAAAGCCACGTGCCTTCTTCAAGAGGCATCGGACAGCCGGCCATACCATTTCCATTCTTGCCGCCATTGGAATTCTGGTTCTCAGTCTGACGCTTGACGGTTCTTCCGCAGCGAACTATCGGGGTCTGATGCAGCTGGCAAGTCTTCTCTTTGCCCTTCTTATGCTCATGGTTATCTGGATGCCCTCCTCTCTGGGACAGTTGCTGGATCATCCCATTTTAAGGATGACAGGCCAGTCCAGTTATCTGATCTACCTGCTGATGTATCCGGTAATCTTCTTTGTCGGCCACTGCAGCCAGGGCTCGCAGGCCCCTCTGTGGCGCATCCTCTGTCTTCTCCTCATTGCGGGTCTTTCCTTCGGTCTCCGTTTTCTGGAGCAGGGTCTGCATTCCCTCTCCCTTTCAGGCAGATTTCGCCGCCTGACTTACCGGTATATTTTCCCGACCCTTCTTTTGACCTGTCTGCTTCTCTCCGCTATCCAATGGCAGCTCAGCAGCCATGCGATTGCCGCCCAGGCACAGGATCAGGCACAGATGGAGGAAGAATTAAAGAATCAGGAGAAACAGCAGGATCAGAGGAATGCCACTGCTCAGCAAGAGGAATCTGACAACCCGGCTGCTTCTCAGAAATATACCGTAACTGCCATTGGCGACTCTGTTCTGCTGGATGCATCCAGCGCCCTCTCAACGCAGATTCCCGGCATATATGTCGACGGCAAGGTCTCTCGTCAGGCCTGGGCGGTCAGCGACGTGATTGCCTCCCTGCAGGATAAAAATCTCCTGGGCAATACCATTATTCTTCACCTTGGTACCAACGGTGCCTTCCGTCAGAGCGTCGGCCAGAACATCATCGATCAGCTGGGATCTGAGCGTCAAATCTACTGGGTGACTGTCTTCGCGCCCAGCGTACCCTGGGCGGCTCAGTCCAATGCCACCATCAGAGCCCTGGCCGCGGCTAATTCCAACGTCCATCTGATCGACTGGGCCAATTATGCCAAGGGACACCGCAGCTGGTTCTTCTCCGATGGGATTCATCTGAAGCCTGAGGGACAAAAAGCTTATGCTGATCTGATCAAAACCTCCTGCGGACTCTGACACACAAAAAAGATCCTCCCCTACGCACAGAGGAAGGGAAAGATCCTCTTTATCAGATATACTCCATTATACTGGCAGATGCAGGTTGAATTGATCTCCCTAAATTACTTGTCTCTCCAAATAATTCTCCCTTTGGTCAGATCATAAGGGGACATCTCTACCGTCACCTTATCTCCAGGCAGGATGCGGATATAGTTCATTCTGAGTTTTCCGCTGATATGGGCCAGAATCTGATGCCCATTCTCCAGTTCTACGGAAAACATGGCATTCGGGAGCTTCTCCAGAACCTTTCCCTCAACCTCAATCACATCTGCTTTCGACATTCGATACCTCCAATTCCTTGCCGAGAACGGCCTTAATCTGCGCAAAAACCACATCCATGGGCTGGGTGCCATCCACCGTCTTAAGAATTCCCAGCCGCTCATAGTAGTCGATGAGCGGCTGGGTCTGCTCATGATAGACCCGCAGGCGGTTTGCCACAGTGGCTTCACTGTCATCCGCTCTCTGAACCAGCTCTGATCCGCACGCATCGCAGGTTCCTGCCTTCGTTGGCGGCAGAGCGGTCAGATGATACGTTGCTCCACAATTAGGGCAGACACGTCTGCCGGACATGCGCCTGATAATATTCTCATCAGGAACATCAACATTGACCGCAAAATCCATGCTCTCTTTCCTGGCAGTCAAAGCCTGATCAAGCGCCTGAGCCTGCGGAATCGTTCTTGGAAATCCATCCAGAATAAAGCCATCCCTGCAGTCATCCTGCCCGATACGATCCATCAGCAGATCACAGGTCAGCTCATCGGGAACCAGATTGCCCGCGTCCATATACTCCTTGGCCTTTTGTCCCAGAGGAGTCTTATTCTTGATATTCGCCCGGAAGATATCTCCCGTAGAGATATGAGGAATCTGGTAAGCCGAAGCGATCTGCTTGGCCTGTGTTCCCTTTCCCGCGCCAGGAGCCCCCAACATAATGATCTTCATTTACGCATTTCTCCCATTTTCTATAATCAAATACGCATGCCATGTGAATAAAAGCATGGAGATACGATCTTGCGACCATATCTCCATCAACCGTCAGTTGTTCAGGAAACCCTTGTAGTTTCGAACCATCATCTGTGATTCAATCTGCTTGAGTGTCTCGATTACAACACCAACGATAATAATCAGGGATGTTCCGCCAAAGGATACATTGGCATTAAACAAGCCGTTGAAAACAATGGGAAGCATGGTGACAATGGTCAGGCCTACCGCGCCGATCAGAATGATGGAGCGAAGAATCCTGCTGAGATAGTCACTGGTCGGCTTACCGGGACGGATCCCGGGGATAAAGCCGCCCTGCTTCTTAATATTATCTGCAATTTCCAACGGATTAAAGGTAATCGACGTATAGAAATATGCAAACGCGATGATCAGAACAACGTAAATCGCCGCGCCGATGGTATAGATCCATTCTGTCGTATGGAACCAGTGAGACTGCGATAAGAGCTTCAGAATCTTCGATCCGATCCCATTGCCGTTGCCCTTGCCCAAAAGAGCCGCCAGTATCACCGGTGTCTGCATCAGGGACTGCGCAAAAATAACAGGGATCACGCCTCCGGTATTCACCTTAAGAGGAATATGACTGCTTGTCCCTCCCACGCTTCGTCTTCCGGCAATCTTTCTGGAGTACTGCACCGGGATTTTACGCTCGGCATCCTGCAGATACACAGTCATAACAACAACCGCAAGAATAATTGCCACAATGACAAGGGCTGCCAGGACAGCCTTGGCCGTTGCCTTGCCGCTGATAAACTGCTTAAAGAGGGTCTGAAGATCCTGCGGAATACGGGAGATAATATTGATGACAAGAACAATGGAGATTCCATTGCCAACTCCCCTCTCCGTAATGCGCTCACCCAGCCACATCAGAATGGTTGAGCCGGCTGTCAGGGCAACCACTACCTCAAACACATACAGAACATTAAACTGAACCAGATAACCACCGCGGCCAAATCCAATCGCCATGGCCAGTGACTCTCCCAGAGCCAGCCCCACGGTCAGATAGCGCGTGATTCGGGTCATCTTCTTGCGTCCCTGCTCGCCATCTCTTTGCATCTCCTCCAAAGCCGGGAAGGCAATGGTTAGAAGCTGCACAATAATCGATGATGTAATATATGGTGTGATGTTTAATGCGAAGATTGACATCTGGCTGAGTGATCCGCCTGTAATCGCATCCAGAAAATCGGATGCTCCCCCCGTAGAAGAGAACAGATTGTTGAACACATCTCCCTTAACGCCGGGCAGGTGAATCATCGATCCGATTCTGACAACCACTAAGATCATCAGCGTAAACCAGATTCGTCTGCGTATATCCTTAATCTTAAACGCGTTGTGGAGTGTTTTCAGCATATCAGATCACCTCTGCCTTGCCGCCAAGTGCCTCGATCTTCTCCCTGGCAGATGCAGAGAATGCATTTACCTGAACATCGAGCTTCTTGGTCAAATCACCAGTACCGAGAATCTTGACTCCGTCAAGTTCCTTCTTGATGATTCCGGCTTCCTTGAGGGCTGCTACGGTTACGACTGCGTCGTTGTCAAATACCTCAAGGGCAGATACGTTAATCGCAACGATCTGCTTGCTGTTGCGGTTCTTAAAGCCTCTCTTGGGGAGTCTTCTGAAGATGGGCATCTGACCGCCCTCGAAACCTGGTCTGGGAGCACCGCTGCGGGCCTTCTGTCCCTTGTGTCCCTTGCCGGCAGTCTTGCCGTTGCCTGAACCGTGTCCACGGCCTCTTCTTCCTGCATCACTGAAGGTTGCGCCCTCCGCAGGTCTTAAAGTGGATAAATCCATTTCTGCCACCTCCTATTATGCTTCCTCTACTTTAACCAGATGAGCCACATGACGAACCATCCCGCGGATGGCCGCATTGTCAGGCAGCTCAACTGTCTGATGCATCTTGTGCAGTCCGAGCGCTTCAACGGTCTTTCTGTTCTTGGGAACATTGCCGATGGGAGACTTTACAAGTGTTACTTTTAACTTATTAGCCATCTTAATATTCCTCCTTAACCGATGATCTCTTCAACGGATTTACCGCGAAGCTTAGCGACCTCTTCAGGACTCTTCAACTGACGGAGTGCGTCAATGGTTGCCAGGACGACATTCTGTTTATTGGAAGATCCCAGAGATTTGGTACGGATATTGGCAATCCCCGCGAGTTCACATACCGCACGCGCAGGACCGCCGGCGATGATACCGGTTCCGTCGGGAGCCTTCTTCAAAAGAACAGAAGCACCTGTGTGTTTTCCAATAATGTCGTATGTGATGGACTTGTTCTTGTCCAGTCTCACCTCGATGAGGTTCTTGGCGGCATCCTCCTTGCCTTTACGGATCGCATCGGGGATTTCTGTCGCCTTTCCAAGACCTGCACCAACATGGCCATTGCCGTCGCCGACAACCACCAGAGCTGCGAAGCGCATGTTACGTCCACCCTTAACAACCTTGGTGACACGCTTGATCGCAACTACGTTCTCGTTCAACTCCATCTGACTGGGGTCAATAATCGTACGCTTCATGTGTTATCTCCTCTTAGAATTCCAGACCAGCTTCTCTTGCGGCATCAGCCAATGCGGCTACCTTGCCCGCGTAGATGAAACCGCCTCTGTCGAAGATGACTTCCTTGACGCCGGCATCCATTGCCCTCTTGGCAATGACGGTCCCCAGCTTGGAAGCCGCTTCTACGTTGTTCGTCTTCTCAAGGTCAGCCTTTACGTCTGCATCAAGAGTCGATGCGGAAACAAGCGTCTTGCCCGCCTCGTCGTCAATCACCTGCGCATATATGTGATTATTGCTTCTGAATACAGCCAGACGCGGTCTGGCAGCAGTTCCGGAAAGAGTGTTGCGAATTCTTCTGTGCTTCTTGACACGGACTTCCGTTCTTGATTTCTTCGTAATCATTTTGCCTCACTCCTTTACTTATTTCTTACCAGCCTTGCCGACCTTACGACGAATCGTCTCGTCGACATACTTGATACCCTTGCCCTTATAAGGCTCAGGAGCTCTCTTGGATCTGATCTCAGCTGCGTACTGACCTACAGCTTCCTTGCTGATTCCGGAAACAGTAATCTTGTTGTCCTCCAAAGTGGTCTCAATGCCCTCGGGATCATTCATTACAACAGGATGAGAGTAACCAAGGTGGAGTGTCAGCTCCTTGCCCTTTTTAACAGCTCTGTAACCAACGCCGTTGATCTCAAGAGCCTTGGTGAATCCATCTTTAACGCCCAGAACCATGTTGTTGAGCAGGGATCTGGTCAGTCCGTGAAGGGACTTCATCTTCTTCAAATCATTGGGTCTGGAAACCTTAATCTCAGAGTCTTCAACCACAATGGTCATCTCGACCGGCAGGTTTCTCTCAAGCGTTCCCTTGGGACCCTTTACCGTCACATGATTATTTTCTGCAATCTCTACAGTTACACCGTCAGGAATTGCGATTGGCATTCTTCCAATACGTGACATGCCCGTACCTCCTAAATTTGTGGTGGCTTACGCCATCGTCATAGCTGCCTGCGGATTCCGCTTACCAAACGAAGGCCAGAACCTCGCCGCCGACCTGCTCTCTGCGGGCCTGCTTATCAGTCAGGATTCCCTTGTTGGTGCTCAGAATCGCGATTCCAAGGCCTCCCAGTACATAGGGAATCTCGTCTTTTCCGGCGTAAATACGCAGGCCGGGCTTGGAGATTCTCTTGATACCGGAAATAATTTTTTCTGTCTTGTTCGCATTGTACTTCATCGTAATGCGGATATTCTGTCCTGTGCCGGCCTCAACCAGATCGTACTTGGCAATGTAGCCCTCGTCAACGAGGATACCTGCAATTGCGACCTTCAGCTTTGATGCGGGAACATCAACAGTATCGTGCTTTGCAGTGTTAGCGTTACGAATTCTCGTAAGCATATCTGCGATAGGATCACTCATAGTCATGATAAAAATTCCTCCTTCTGCTTACCAGGATGCCTTCTTAACGCCGGGAATCTCTCCCTTGTATGCCAGCTCACGGAAGCAAACTCTGCAGATGCCGTACTTCTTGAGGTATGCGTGAGGACGACCGCAGATTCTGCAGCGTGAGTACTCTCTGGTAGAGAACTTGGCATCGCGCTGCTGCTTTACCTTCATAGATGTCTTAGCCATGTAATATATTCCTCCTGAATCACTTCGCGAAAGGCATACCGAAGAGCCTCAGGAGCTCACGTGCCTCTTCATCCGTCTTTGCAGTTGTAACAAATACGATATCCATGCCGCGGACCTTGTCCACCTGGTCATACTCGATCTCAGGGAAGATAATCTGCTCCTTGATACCAAGAGCATAGTTGCCTCTTCCATCGAAGGAATTGGGATTCACGCCGCGGAAGTCGCGCACACGAGGCAGCGCCAGATTCACCAGCCGATCCATGAAATCATACATCTTCTCTCCGCGCAGGGTCGTCATACAGCCGATAGCCTGTCCCTCGCGAAGCTTAAAGTTAGCCACAGACTTCTTGGCCTTGGTCGTAACGGCATGCTGACCCGTGATGGTCTCCATGTCCTTCACCGCGCTCTCAAGAACCTTCGCATTCTCCTTCGCTTCACCAACACCCATATTCAGGACGATCTTTGCAAGCTTGGGAACTTCCATCTTATTCTTGTATTCGAACTTCTTGATCATCGCCTCGACGATCTCGTTCTGATACTGATCCTTTAATCTACTCAACGAAATGGCCTCCTTCTTTATTTGATCACTTCGCCGGTTGCCTTGGCAACGCGAACTTTCTTGCCATCCTCCATCTTGAAGCCGACACGGGTCGTCTTGCCGTCAACCAGGAGCATTACATTGCTGATATCAATGGGGGCTTCCTCCTCAATGATTCCGCCGGCCTGATTGGTCATGCTTGGCTTGGTGTGCTTCTTGACGATATTGATGCCCTCAACGACAACTCTGCCCTTCTTAGGGTCAACGGAGAGGACCTTGCCCTCGTTGTTCTTATCTGCGCCGGCGATCACACGAACCATATCGCCTTTCTTAATTTTCATTGTAGCCATCGTAATCCTCCTTACAGCACTTCGGGAGCCAGAGAAACGATCTTCATAAATTTATGATCGCGAAGTTCTCTTGCTACAGGTCCGAAAATACGGGTTCCCACGGGAGTTTTATCATCCTTGACGATAACGGCAGCGTTCTCATCAAACTTGATGTAGGAACCGTCGCTACGACGGGCGCCCCTGACGGAACGGACAACAACCGCCTTGACAACATCGCCCTTCTTGACAACTCCACCGGGTGTTGCACTCTTGACAGAAGCGACGATGACATCACCAATATTGGCATATCTTCTTGTAGAGCCGCCCAGAACACGGATGCAAAGCAGTTCCTTCGCACCAGTATTGTCGGCTACTTTCAATCTAGTTTCCTGCTGTACCATAATGTAGCCTCCTATATTACTTAGCGCGCTCTACGATCTCCGTAAGTCTCCACCTCTTGTCCTTTGACAGGGGCCTGGTCTCCATTACGCGAACGGTATCTCCCTCATGAGCCTCATTGTTCTCATCATGCGCCTTAAGCTTGTAGGTCCTCTTCACGATCTTGCCATACAGAGGATGCTTTACATTATCCTTGATCGCAACTGTGATCGTCTTATCCATCTTATCGCTGACAACAACGCCCTGGCGTGTCTTTCTAAGATTTCTTTCTTCCACGATTGTTCTCCTCTCTCAATCTAAGATCGAATCTCACTGATTCTTCCCGGCCTCAGTGATCACAGTCTGGATGCGGGCGATGTTCTTGCGAACCTCCTTGATACGACTGGTATTCTCAAGCTGATTGGTAGCGTTCTGGAATCTCAGATTGAAAAGTTCCTTCTTAGCATCCTCAAGCTGGGCGTTGAGCTCAGCGAGAGACTTGGACTTTAACTCTGCAACAAATGTATTCGTCTTCATTCGTTCTCACCGCCTTCTAAGTCTGCCTTGGAAACGATCTTGCACTTGCAGGGCAGCTTGTGCATCGCAAGGCGAAGGGCCTCTTTTGCGGACTCCTCCGGTACGCCGGAGATCTCGAACATCACACGCCCCGGCTTAACAACAGCAACCCAGTACTCCAGGGCGCCCTTTCCTGATCCCATTCGGGTCTCAGCGGGCTTGGCAGTAACGGGCTTGTCGGGGAAGATCTTAATCCAGATCTTTCCTCCGCGCTTCACATAACGGGTCATAGCGACACGGGCAGCCTCAATCTGATTGGACTTGATCCAGCAGGGCTCCATGGCTACAAGACCATACTCACCATTCGAAATTTTATTCCCGCGCAGAGCCTTTCCGGTCATCGTTCCACGGAACTGCTTGCGGTGCTTTACTCTCTTAGGCATTAACATATTAGCGAGCGCCTCCTTCTGCTTTATTCTTGGTAGGAAGAACCTCCCCCTTATAGATCCAGACCTTGACGCCGACCTTCCCATAGGTCGTATCTGCCTCGGCGAATCCGTAATCGATATCTGCGCGCAGAGTCTGAAGGGGAATGGTTCCCTCATTGTAAGACTCGCTGCGGGCGATATCCGCGCCGCCCAGACGACCGGAGCACATGGTCTTGATTCCCTTGATGCCGGTCTTCATGGAACGGCTCATAGTGGACTTCATAGCGCGGCGGAAAGAGATACGGTTCTCGAGCTGCTGGGCAATATTCTCTGCGACAAGCTGCGCGTCCTTATCCGGCCTCTTTACTTCTTTGATGTCAATGAGCAGCTTCTTGGCAGTCAGCTTCTGAGCCTCAGCCTTGATCTTCTCGATCTCAGCCCCGCCCTTGCCGATAACAACACCGGGCTTGGCAGTGTATACGATCGCCTTCACGCGGTCTGATGATCTCTCAATCTCGACCTTGGAAATACCGGCACCATAGAGCTTCTTCTTGAGGAAACTGCGAATGGTATGATCCTCAACGAGGAAGTCGGCAAATTCCTTCTCCGCATACCATCTGGAATCCCAATCCTTGATCACGCCGACTCTTAAGCCGTGGGGATTAACTTTCTGTCCCATGTCATTCCTCCTTCTTACTTCTCGTCCAGTACCAGGGTGATATTGCACATGCGCTTCTCAATGCGGTAAGCTCTTCCCTGCGCTCTGGGTCTGATACGCTTCATGATGGGTCCCTGATTGGCATAAGCCTCAGCGACATAGAGGTCATTGACATTGAAGCCGTTGTTGTTCTCAGCATTGGCGATTGCGCTCTTCAAGAGCTTGGCAATCACGCTGGAAGCATATCTGGGGTTGTAGGTAACAATGCCAAGTGCGGTCTGCACATCAAGACCACGAATGGCATCTAATACGAAGCAGGCCTTCTGAACGGAAATCCTGGCATAGGAAAGCTTTGCTGAAGGTCTTGTATCTTTCTGTTCGTTTCTCTCACGCTTGATCTGGGATCTGTGTCCTCTTGCCATGGTGCGGAAACCTCCTTTCGAATATTACGCTTATCTGACGCCAGTCTTCTTCTCGTTGCCCTTATGGCCGCGGAAAGTTCTGGTGGCTACGAACTCACCAAGCTTATGTCCAACCATATCCTCGGTAACATATACTGGAACATGCTTGCGGCCGTCATAGACTGCAAAAGTATGCCCTACAAAGCTCGGGAAGATTGTGGAACGGCGAGACCAGGTCTTGATTACGGTCTTGTCGCCGGAAGCGTTCATCGCATTAACCTTCTTCAATAAGCTCTCGTCAGCAAATGGTCCCTTCTTTAATGAACGTGCCATTATATCCTCCTTACTTGATTGCCTTACCGTCGCGTCTTCTTACGATAAGCTTGTTCGACTTTGCATTCTTCCTTCTGGTCTTCAGACCCAGAGCAGGCTTGCCCCAGGGCGTTGAAGGCGCCGGACGTCCAACAGGAGCCTTGCCCTCACCACCGCCATGGGGATGGTCGTTGGGGTTCATGACAGAACCGCGGACCGTTGGACGAATGCCCATGTGACGCTTACGGCCGGCCTTGCCAATCTTAATCAGGGAGTGATCGCCATTGCCTACGACGCCGATGGTAGCGCGGCAGTTGAGACGAACCATTCTCATCTCGCCGGAGGGAAGGCGAAGCGTCGCAAAGCCATTCTCCTTAGCCATCAGCTGTGCCGCATTGCCGGCGGACCGAACCAGCTGTCCGCCCTTACCCGGATAGAGTTCAATATTATGAATCATCGTACCTACAGGGATCTTCTCGATCGGCAGGCAGTTGCCCACACGGATCTCCGCGTTCTCGCCATTCATGACTGTCATGCCGTCAGTAAGGCCGGCGGGGGCCAGGATGTATGCCTTCTGGCCGTCTGCGTAGACGATCAGGGCGATGTTTGCGGTGCGGTTGGGATCGTACTCAATACCGACTACCTTCGCGGGTACATCATCCTTAAATCTCTTGAAGTCAATCATTCTGTACTTGCGTCTGTTGCCGCCGCCATGGTGACGAACCGTGATCTTACCCTGGTTGTTTCTTCCCGCATGCTTCTTCAGAGAAGTGGTCAGACTCTTCTCCGGAGCGCTCTTAGTGATCTCAGCGAAATCAGAGCCGGTCATGTTTCTTCTGGAAGGTGTATATGGGTTATATGTCTTAATTCCCACGTCAAACTCCTTTCACACTGCTGTGTTTATTCTCGTGCTTCACTGCACATATGCGCGGAACCGAAGTCCCTGTTTCCGTCTTAGAGACCAGCAAATACCTCAATGTCCTTGCTGTCCTCGGTGAGTTTTACAATAGCCTTCTTGCTTCTGGCAGTCCTGCCCAGAGGACCCCTGCCCTGCCGCTTGGCCTTGCCGTCATAGTTGATGGTGTTGACTCTGGCAACCTTGACCCCGTCAAACATCTTCTCAACCGCTTCCTTAATCATGGTCTTGTTGGCCTCAGGATGCACAAGGAAGGTGTACTCCTTATTTGCCATGCCGCTCATAGACTTCTCTGTTACGAGAGGTTTGAGGATTACGTCATAGAACTGTACGTTAGCCATTATGCATATACCTCCTCGATTGACTTAACAGCCTCCTTGGTGACAACAAGGGTGTTGTACTTGAGGATGTCATAAACGTTAATGCTGTTGGTCTGTGCTGTCTTGACATCTGGAATATTCCTGGCAGAGGCAATTGCCTTCTCATCATCCTGACCAAGAACCACCAGCGCCTTCTCTACGTTCAGGTTCTTGAGAACCTCTGCGAACTTCCTGGTCTTGATCTCGTCAAAGGCAAGCTGATCGACAACAATCAGCTTGTTCTCCTGCACGCGGCTGGTAAGCGCGGATAAAAGAGCCGCTCTCTTCTCCTTCCTGTTGAGCTTGAAGGAATAATCGCGGGGAGTGGGGGCGAACACAACACCGCCGCCGGTCCACTGAGGAGATCTGGTGGAACCCTGTCTTGCATGACCGGTTCCCTTCTGTCTCCAGGGCTTGCGGCCGCCGCCGCGAACCTCAGAACGGGTCTTGGCCTTCTGTGTGCCCTGGCGGTTATTGGCCAGCTGCTGCAGAACAGCCATGTGTACCAAATGATCATTTACTTCTACGCCGAATACGGAATCAGCAAGCTCAATCTGCTCGACTTCCTTACCGTCCATATTGAATACGGATACTTTAGCCATCGTTAAAGCTCCTCCTTTCCTCTCTTACTTACTTGCTAACCTTGGCGCTTTCCTTAATCATAACTAAGGACTGCTTGGGTCCCGGAACAGCGCCCTTGATCAGGAGCAGGTTGTTCTCGGCGTCAACCTTAACAACCTCAAGGTTCTGGATGGTCACCCTAACGCTGCCCATATGTCCGGGCATGCCTTTACCCTTGAACACCTTAGAGGGATCAGATGCGGCACCATTGGAACCCTGGTGACGATGGAACTTAGAGCCATGAGCCATAGGACCTCTGTGCTGTCCCAGTCTCTTAATGGCACCCTGGAAGCCCTTTCCCTTGGAGATGGCGGTCGCGTCGACCTTATCGCCCTCTGCGAAGATATCTGCCTTGATTACGTCGCCGAACTTGTACTCAGAAGCATTCTCAAAGCGGAACTCACGGACATATCTCTTGCCCTCGACGCCCGCCTTGGCGAAATGTCCCTTGAGAGGCTTGTTCACACCATGTCTGTGATGCACCTCTTTCTTGCCCGCCGCATCCTTGGTGTTGATCTTGTCCTTCTTGTCCACAAAGCCAACCTGTACGGCCTCATAGCCGTCGTTTTCCAGAGTCTTAACCTGCGTAACCGCGCAGGGGCCTGCCTGAAGTACAGTGACCGGAATCAGGACGCCGTCTTCATTGAAGATCTGGGTCATTCCGACTTTGGTAGCTAAGATCGCTTTATTCATTATTAACCTCCTGTGATCTACAGCGGAATACGGCAAATGCCATATTCATCCTAGAACAGTCGTCTGTTCTCATTACTTGTTCTTCATCTTGATGTCGATGTAAACACCGGCCGGCATCTCAAGACGTGACAGAGAATCCACCGTCTTCTGGGTCGGGGTCAGGATATCGATGAGCCGCTTATGCGTTCTCTGCTCAAACTGCTCTCTGGAATCCTTATACTTGTGTACGGCACGCAGAATCGTGATTACTTCCTTCTTGGTCGGAAGGGGTACGGGTCCGCTCACTTCCGCTCCATTCTTCTTCACGGTATCAATGATCTTCTTGGCCGATGCATCAACCAGCTCGTGATCATATGCCTTCAGAGTGATTCTCATTACCTGTGCTGCCATAAAAAAAGTCGCCTCCTTCGCACTTTCTCAGTACGACAAGCGGTGACTGTACACATTTCCGTGTGTGTCCTTTCGGAAGCACACGTGGTCTCTGCTCAAAGGCAGACCTTCGTTTGTGATACAGTGACTTGTCGCCAGTTTCCTAACTTGACATTCGCTCCACGGAAAACCTGCCACTTGGGGCAGCAACCTCACGCTTCAACGCTATCAATGTCACAGCAAGAGTTACTATACATGAATTTCCGGTACATGACAAGCGCGGGAAAGCATCTTTTGTATTTTTTCAGGAACATTTTTCGCCTCATCTAAATCTGCTCTCTCTCCTCGCCATTCTTCCTATATCTAGTGTCCCTATGCTATACTCTTACCGTCTTGTATGGGCACATACATTCGGCTGATTCAGCAACCGGAATAAGAACTGGATCAGAGATCTTATCAGACAAACAGATTGCCCCCGCCGCCGCAATCATATTGGAGCGGCAGCAAGCATATTTTATATTTATATGGAAAGAACAACGGAGGAAAATACCTATGTGGCTGGCAGATCGATGGAGCGACTACGAAGTATACGACACATCAAGGGGAGAAAAGCTGGAGCGCTGGGGCAGCTATACTCTCCTGCGGCCGGATCCCCAGGTCATCTGGGACACCGCCCGCAAGGACCCCCACTGGAAGAAGCTCAACGCACACTATCACCGTTCCAGACGAGGCGGCGGCGAATGGGAATTCTTTGATCTGCCGCAGGAATGGCAGATCTTCTATGAGCTTCCCTCGGCCGGACAGCTGACCTTTCACCTCAAGCCCTTCTCCTTTAAGCACACTGGCCTCTTTCCCGAGCAGGCAGCCAACTGGGACTGGTTCTCTGAGCTCATCCGAAAGCGAAAGGCCGCCAGTCCCCAGTCCGAGATCAGGGTCCTCAACCTCTTCGCTTACACCGGCGGCGCCACTCTGGCGGCGGCGAAGGCCGGCGCAGCCGTCACTCATGTGGATGCCTCCAGGGGTATGGTGACCTGGGCCAGAGAAAATGCCGCCTCCTCCGGGCTTGCCGATGCTCCCATCCGCTGGCTGGTAGACGACTGCACCAAGTTTGTTGAGCGAGAAATCCGCCGGGGCAGACGCTATGATGCCATTATCATGGATCCCCCTTCCTACGGGAGAGGCCCAAAAGGAGAAATCTGGAAAATCGAAGAGCAGATCTATCCTCTGATCTGCCTTGCGGCCAGGATCCTGAAGGATGATCCGCTCTTCTTCTTAGTCAACTCCTATACCACAGGCCTGCAGCCTGCGGTTTTAAACTATATGATTTCTACCGCTCTGGCTCCCTTTTGCGGCCGGACAGAGGCCCAGGAGGTCGGCCTTCCCGTCTCCTCCAACGGCCTGGTTCTTCCCTGCGGTGCAAGTGGCCGCTTTACAGCATCTTCTTGCGATGAAGCAGCCAGGCAATCAGAACCGAAATAACCAGCGTGATCAGTATAATAATCCCAAAGCCATGCGGTACGTGGGCAAGGGGCATCCACTGATCGTCCACGTTCATTCCATAGATTCCAGAGACAATGGTTGGAATGGCCAGAATCAGCGTGACGGAAGTCAGAATCTTCATGACGTCGTTCAGGCGATTATTAATCACCGTAGAGAGAAGCTCTCTGGTCCCGTTGATAATATCCCGGTAGATCCCCGTCATCTCGATTGCCTGACGATTCTCGATAATAACATCTTCCAGCAGTTCCCGGTCCTCCGGGAACTGCTGCAGTCTTCCATAGCGGGTCAGCCGATCCAGAACCATGGAATTGGCCCGAAGCGAGGTGGCGAAATAGACCAGATTTGACTCCAATTCATGCAGGTCAAAGAGATCGGAATCTCCTGTCGAATCGTTGATCCGCTCCTCAATCTCTGTGCGCTTTCGGTCAATGGTGCGCAGAAGCGACTGATAGACAATATTGGAATTATAGAGCATCTGATAGACAAAACGCATTCGTTTCTTGGTGGAGAACTCCTTCATTCGCTGGTCAATAAATGTCTGAAGAACCGCCGTCTCCTCCGCGCAGACCGTGATGACCACATCCTCTCTCAGCAGGATTCCCAGGGGAATGGTCTTGTAGGAGTGCCGGTTATTTCGAATTTCCGCTGTCGGAATATCCACCAGGATAAGGGTATATCCTTCCTCCAGGCTGATTCGGGAGGATTCCTCGTCATCCAGAGCCGCCCGGACGTCAGCCACATCCATCTGAAAGCGATCGGCTAATTCGACGCACTCCTGCGGGCTGGGATTGGTCAGTTTCACCCAGGCTCCCTCATCATAATCTTTCAGTTCCCGAACGATTCCGTTGTCTGTCCTGTAATAATTGACCATCTTGCCCTCTCATCTCTGTGTTCTTCTTCCCTCTTCCGCCTGCTGCGAGATCAGTCGTAATCAACCCTGATCAGACAGAGCCCTCTGGCCGGGGCGGTCGGCCCTGCGGCTCTGCGGTCTTTGGCCTCAAGAACCTTCTCCATATCCTGTGGATTCATGCGATGCCATCCGACCTCCATAAGCGTTCCCACCAGAATGCGGACCATATTCTGCAGAAAACCGGTTCCGTGAAAAGTGAAATAGACATAGCCCTTACTTCTGCGAATTTCAATGCGATCCACGGTTCGAACGGTAGATTTCTTCATTCTGGAATTGCCGCAAAAAGACTTGAAATCATGCTCTCCGAGCAAATACTCCGCCGCCCTCTGCATGGAGGCGACATCCAGTTCCTGCTCCAGAGGCGTATAGTACCTGCGATTGAAGACCGGTTTGACTCTTCCGTCAAAAGCTGTGTACTGATATGTCTTACCGACCGCCTTATATCTGGCGTGAAAGCGGGGCGCCGCCTCTTTGAATCCAGCAATAGAGATATCATCCGGCAGATAGTGATTGAGATAATCCTGCATCTCCTGGCAGGTCATCTTTCTATGCTGATTGTTCCTGCCGTCGGAATGATCCTGTCTGCGCTCCCAGGATCCTGTCCGATAGGCAGGCGCGTCAAACGCAATGGAGGCAATCATCCCTCTCGCATGGACTCCGGCATCTGTTCGCCCGGCCGCTATCAGTTTGATGGGCGTATCCGGCTTCATGAAGTCTCCTGGCTTCATATCCAGACTGCACATGCGGGCCAGAACCTGTTCCAGCTTTCCCTGAATGGTCTCCTGTCCCGGCTGGTGCTCCCAGCCGGCGTAACGGGTTCCGTCATATACGATTTTCAGCCGGTAATTCTGCATCTGATCTCTCGCTTCCCGCCATCCTCATCAGCTCCTCACTCCCCGTCATTATGCCCGGGTCTCTTACTCTCATCATAATCGCTTCTCAGCCAATGATCCTGTGGACACCGCAACAATATAGCATAAAAAAGAGTTCTCCGCAGGAAATGATCCCCGGAGAACCCCAATTACCCTGGCTCAGGCACAGGGCCGGCAAATGTCTTTTAACCCTGTGATCCGCATATATGTAATTTGCAGCAGAACTTATCCTGCGCTCTCAACCGCCTCCCGATCCGCGACTTCCTTCCGACGGCAGGCCTCACAGATCCCCTGCAGAACGACATTCTCTACCTTAAAGGAATCTCCTGCCAGAAGCTGAAGCTCCTCAGGAATCACCAGACGTTCCACAATGCTTCCGCACCGGCTGCAGCAGAGGTGGATATGAGGTGTATTGCGGCCATCAAAATGCTCTTTGCCGTTCACCATGAAACTGATTGCTTCGCCGCATGCCGTCATGTCCTTCAGATTGCGATACACCGTTCCCAGAGAGATATGAGGCATCTGTTCGCGGACAGACGCGTATACCATATCGGCAGAAGGATGATCCGTGCGGTTTTTTAAATTTCTTGCAATCACCTCACGCTGCTTGGAATATCTCAGTGCCATACTTCACCTCAAACTCGCTGATCCCATATTGATACAGATATCATAAAACAATAGATATCTGCTCCAAGAGCATCCTATTGTCATGAATCATACACCTGCCAAAGAAGACACCTCACACGGCGAACAAGATCTGACACTGTACTCATATATCGGCTCGCAATAACAATACTGATTCCTATCTATTACTATCGTATTATTTATCCAGCTAAATTGCAAGTTATCCCGGCACATATAAAAGCCTGTATCCCAACGCACATAAAACGGATTTTTCGCAAGGTCCTGTCCGATCCATCACAAGACGGACGACAGATCCATTCCCGCTATATGCGCGTCAAACCGCAGCATACGTTCTCTCCTGAAATTCACTCCGCTCCATATTCACATCCGACGTGAGCCGCTTCAATCTCATCCACCAGCTCCCACTGCCAATCCTTCTTAAGAGACTTGCGGTAGAGCTTAATGGTGCCTGTTCCGGTGCCGCCGCTCCAGAGTTCTTTGTGGCGGATCTGGCCATCCGGCGTCTCATAGCTGAGTCGCACCATATCCTCCCTGGAACAGTGGATATCTGTATACATCTTGGACAGGGGCGTCTCCTGAATCATGCGCCAGCGGATATACTCCTTGCCGACCTTGACCTTATACCGGGTCTTGGTCAAAGTCCAGACATGAGAGAAGTTAAACTGATAAGGTTCTCCCTCATACCACATGGCGCCAAGCAGGCCATTTTCCACTTCCAGATTGCCGACCCGGGGTCTCCCTCCCCCAATCGTAAAAGCGGAATCACGCAGCTTCTCACCGCTGATCTTTGAAGTAAGGTCACTCGAAGCCAGCCAGATCCATGGTTTGGTAAAATTACTGCCCCAATTTTTATCCGCATAACCAAACGAGGTTTCCGGCCGAACCATGTAAATCTGTCCATTATAGACGACTCTTCCCTCATAGGCTGTCTTCATTCCCTCCGCGTGCCAGAGCATCTGAAGAGCCTCCTGATCACGCATGGGTTTTCCGGCGCCATAACCGATATTAAAGGCAATCTTCTTGTCAATGTGCAGATCCCAGATCAAGTCACCAGCATCGCTCATCCACTCCGGATGTGCCTCGATCTCCTCCGGGCGCAGACTCACCCGCCCCAGACTTCTGGTCTCACTGAGGAAACAATTGTCCGCACTGATTGAGAAGGGGGTTCCCTCATTCATGCTGACTTCCTTCCAGGGAAAGAAGCGGTTCAGCTGCTTCGCATCCTCTCCCCAAATCCCGGCCTTGACCATAAGATAGGATGGTCTGATTCCCTTGCTCTGCGCTTCTTTGCTCTGCCCCAGGATGGCGGCATCTGTTCCCAGGGCCGGATTCATTGCGAAGAAACAAAGAAAAAAACTCTTCTCCTCACCAGTAGCCGCATTGTGTCCGGTAAATGACTGCCACCAGCAGTCATAACCCTGCTCTGCCAGCTTGCCGCGGAGCATAAAACGGTCGCGGTCCAGATCGGACTTGTTGAACCCGCTCTCCATAATGTCGCTGCCCATTTCACCAGCGACATCTATGGCGCTCTTTCCGAACTCTACGGCTCTGCCTGCCATAGGATGCTTTCTGGCGACCCCCTCCATAATCTGCCCCATAGATTTGGCCGCAGAAGCGGCCGCCTCATCCAACTTGTATTTCCTGGCGATCTGCCCCGCCTTGCTGACAGCTCCATCTGTAACATGAATAGCTCCGGTCGCCGCTTTCTTAGCCACCTCAATGGCTATATCCGCATTGTCTGTCGCAGAGTCAATCGCCCTGGAGATATTGGCCTCAATCTCTTCTAATACGCCCATGTTCGTCCCTCCTTATGGAAGTTACATCACCCTTATTGTGGTCCATCCCATCCGATTTGTAAACCAGAAGCACAGACTGCAGCCTGGCCTGCAAAGCCGCCCCTGTCCAGGGAAATCGCACGCGAATCTGACATGGATGCCAAATACAAACAGACCTCTACAGCATAGGGGCTACCAGTTTAAAAATCGCCCCCATAACGCGATCGAGGCGGTTGCGGAAACCTCCGGCTCGGATATCCTCCAGAAAAATCTGCTGGCACCTGTCCAGGGTCTCATGAAAATCCTCCAGAATATCCCTGATCACCCGGTTCCCATCCACATAGAGCCCCACTTCGAAGTGATGGTAGAGGGATCGATAATCCAGATTAATGGAACCGACCGTCGCCCGCCTGTCGTCGCTGACAAAAACTTTGGCGTGTATAAATCCCGGTGTATACTCATAGATTTTGACGCCAGCCTCCAAGAGTTCCCGGTAGTGACTCTTCGCCAGCGTAAAAGCGTAGCGCTTGTCCGGAATATGAGGCAGAATGATCCGCACATCAATCCCGCGCTTGGCTGCGTAAGTCAGGGCATTCGCCATCGTTGCGTCCAGAATCAGGTAAGGAGTCATAATGTAGACATAGTCTGAGGCGGTCTGCAGGATGTCCAGATAGACCTGTTCTCCCATCCGCTCTCCATCCAGGGGATTATCTGCGTAGGGAATGACAAAGCCATCTTTAATGATTCGATCAATCGCTGTTCTGACCTGCCTGCGCCGCTTTGGGCTCTGCCCCTGTTCCGCCTGGATCAGTTCCTGCGCTTCCTCGACCCGCTGTCCTCCATCTGTTCTGAGAAGGCCATAGAGAGCCGAAGCCTCGATATAGCGATTCTCCTCCGGCATAGGTTTATCAGCCTGGTAATTCCAGGATTCCAGAAAAAGGCGGGTAAAAGTAGCGACGCCATCCCCATAGCTGCGGATGGCCACATCTTTCCAGTGACCGAAGGGATGGATAACATTGATATATTCATCCGCCAGATTCAAGCCTCCGGTATAAGCTGTTTTCCCGTCGATCACTGCAATCTTGCGGTGATCACGATAATTGTACTCCGTGGAGACAAAGGGCGTCACCGGATCAAAGATGCGGCAGGAGATTCCCAGCTTCTTTAACATGGCGGGATAATGATGAGGCAGATTGCTGAATTCATTGGTTCCGTCATACATGAGGCGAACCTCTACCCCCTCCTTAGCCTTTTGCGAGAGAATATAGAGCACTTTCCCCCACATCTGCCCCTCAGACACAATAAAATATTCCAGGAAGATAAAATGCCTGGCAGAGGCCAGATCTTCCAGGAAGTCCGGCAGGAAATCCTCACCCAGCGGATAATACTTGAGATTGGTAGCCGGATAGGGATGGTAGCCGCAGAGATCATTCATATAATGGGCAAAGGCTTCTCTCTCTGGCCAGCAGTCTGCAATCGCTTCCATGGTCAGGGGCGTATCAGGCTGTGCCTGGCTCGTATATTTCAAGATTCTGGAAATCTGTTTCTTCAGTCTTCGGTGACCGGCATCACTTCTGACATAGACATAGAAAAGAGCTCCAAAGGGACTGCCGAGAGCGACAAAGAGCAGCCAGGAAAGCTTGACGCTGGGATCACTGTCACTGTTGAAAATATGCAATACCGATATGACTGTAACCGTCATGGAAAGCATATACATATAAGGACCATAACGGTTCAGCGTATCCACAAGAGCAATCACAAAGAGTATCTGCAGGATGATCAGAGCAGACATTATGAAGGTTCTGCCATAGACCAGCTTAACCAGACGTTTTTTCCCCCTTTTTAAGAGGCGCATCTCCCGGATATCATTCAGTGAATTGATTTTTCGCATCCCTCACCTCAGTCCAGTCTTTCTTTTGTCACAGGATTTTCGCGCGCCGTCTGTTCCGATCTGATTATCACAGAGAAAAACTCACGCCATCCACACATACCCAATATCCTATACCGCAATAGTAGCGCAAAGATCCATTCAATTACAAACTTTGGTCTGCGCCAAAATTGTCCCTGCGCAGACCAGAATCAGAGAGAACAGGATGACAGGCCAACCCGCACTCTGTCTCTCCTGCAGGAAGATCGTGGAGAAGATCACACCGAAAACAGGCGTCATAAAGCCAAAGACAGCCACTTTGGAGACGGGATTATACTTGAGCAGCTGCCCCCAGAGCGAGTAAGCCACCGCAGAAATACCCGCCAGAAGCAACAGGATTCCCAGACGCAAGCCATCCATCTGTCCCAAAAGGACTCCCGGACTGCCGCCCATCAGGCATCCCGCCAGACAGAGCAGGATGCCTCCCAGGACAAACTGATAACCGCTCAACACAAAAGGCAGCTCCTCCCTGGAATACTCCTTGAGAAAAACGGACGAGAAAGCATACATCACCGTCGACGCGAACACAGCAAGCTGCCCTGGCAGAAAAGCGCTCGGATTCACCGCCGCCTGTGCGCCTTTTCCTGCCAACAGCGCAAGAAGAAAGCCCGCCAGGTTCAAGAGGAGGACCCCCGAGAAGCCAAGAGCGCTGCCGATCAGCTTGCGCCGGGTCATAAGCTCCTGACGGAAGATAAAGCTGGCCACAAAGAGAGCGGCAAAAACGCTGGTTGCCTGAATGATGGAAGCCGAGACACCGCTGCTGTGCGCCAGCCCCACATAAAAGAAGAAATATTGGCCTACCGTCTGCAGAAGGCAAAGTTTCAGAATCTTGCCCCACATTGCCTTTTGGGGAAAGAGGACTCTCCGGTAGAGCAGACTTCCAATGGCAATGGCAAGAAGGCCCGCCAGGATAAAACGGAGGCCAGCGAATAAAATCTGATCTCCTGTCGCTGACGCCCCAATTCCATAGAGTCTATAGCCGATTTTAATGGCGGGAAAAGCCCCTCCCCACAAGGCGCAGGAAACCAGGGCCCCCATCCATACGACAGGAGTCCTGCTTAGTATATTCTGTCTGGACATCTTATTTCCTTCACATGTTGTTCCCGCCTGAAACAGGCTTAGCGGTTCATCTTATCTTTCCACCGGAAGCGGACTTAGCGGTTCATCTTACATCCTCCGGAAGCAGGCTTAAAGGTCCATCTCCACCTTCCTGCCTGAGGGCAAATAACGCCTGCTGGCGACTCCCGCAGCCTTAAGCATACGCTTGGAAGCAATCACCGACGGTGTGTCCGCATATTTATCCGTCTTAAAAATAATCTCCTTGATCCCCGCCTGAATAATGGCCTTGGCACACTCATTACAGGGGAAGAGGGTGACATACATCTTGGTCCCTTCCAAACTCCCTCCCCGATAATTCAGGATGGCATTGAGTTCGCTGTGAGTCGTGTAGAAATATTTATTCTCAAGAGGCGCTCCCTCCCGGTTCCATGGAAACGCATCATCCGAACAGCCAATGGGAAGACCGTTGTAGCCAATGGAGAGGATCTTATTCTGCGGGCTGACGATGCAGGCTCCTACCTGGGTATTGGGGTCTTTGGACCGCATGCCGGCCAGGGTTGCCACCCCCATAAAATACTCGTCCCAACTAATGTAATCCTCGCGTTTACCGCTCATATTCTTTCCTCTTTGCTTTCAGACAAACTTCCCGCCGTCTCATTGAGTTTAACAGCCAGCTTTCCAATCGTCTGATTCAGAACTTCGAAGCAAAGACCATACTGCTGCAGGTTTCCTCCATAGGGATTGAGAATATCCAGTTCATCTCCCACATAGTAGGAGAGAACATAAGTATTGTTCTCGTCAGCACCAGCAAAACGCTGGATAATATCTGCTCTCTGCGCGGCGTCCATGGTGAAGACCAGCGTCGTATCACTGATCTCCTCATTCTTAAGAACCCGGGACTCATAATCCGCCAATTCCATCCCCTTGCCCTGCAGGACTGCCTGGACCTTCTGGTTGATCGGCTCCGGGAAAAGAACCAGCCTCCCGCGGGCAAGAATTTCAACCGGCCGAATCAGTCTCTGCCTGCGCATCAGTTCTGCCGCCATGGGCGCACGGCACACTCCGCGGCCGGAGACAAAGATCACTCTCGTCACTCTCCTCCCCGCCCGAATCACCTGGTGCGCCGCCGCCTTAATCAGGCGGTTCATAATGGCCGTTCCCATACGGGGTGTATCAAAGGCTTCCGAGTAGATCCGTTCTATGCCGTCATCATCAAAACGCCGAAGAATTCCAAAGAGATGACGAGCAATCGCCTTATCATCACTGCGAGCTCCGATCTCCGCAATATCCCCTTGCAGATAGCGGCTTTTTGTCTCGCTGCTTGCGATAATGCCAACCCTTCTTCCCTCCTCAATCGCCTTCGCACTCAGGCGATTGATGGTTTCAACCACATCACCCTCTGATCCCTCTACTATTTTCAAATCACCTCTGGGCGCGTAGTGCTTATAACGCATTCCTGGCGCCTTGGGCCTTAGTCTGGTGTTCTCTTCCATCAATCCGGGATCCATTCGCACACGATCCTGTCCCAGAA
Source organism: Lachnospiraceae bacterium AF51-6-b8A (assembly GCA_027682585.1). Classification (GTDB taxonomy): domain Bacteria; phylum Bacillota; class Clostridia; order Lachnospirales; family Lachnospiraceae; genus Shuttleworthia. The sequence goes on from JAQCZH010000002.1 coordinate 635,735, forward strand.
CATCCTCCAGCATCCGCAGATTGATATAGCCGGGACGAAGTACGGTCGGAATTCCATCGGACAGATCCACAATCGTAGATTCCAGACCGATTTCTACCGGGCCTCCGTCAATAATCGCATCTATCTTCCCGGCCAGATCATCAGACACGTGTTCCGCCCGTGTCGGCGAAGGCCGGCCCGAGGTATTCGCGCTTGGCGCCGCAATCATGCAGCCGCTTGTAAGAATCAGCTGACGGGCCACCGGATGAGAAGGCATGCGCACTGCCACGGTATCCAGTCCGCCTGTAGTCTCCATGGGAATCCGGTCATTCTTCCTGACAATCATCGTCATGGGGCCCGGCCAAAAAGCATCCGCCAGAATCTTCGCCTCCGGGACAAGTTCCTGCGCAATCGCCTCCATCTGAGAGAAATCCGCGATGTGAATGATCAGAGGGTTATCCGAGGGCCTCCCCTTGGCCGCATAAATCTTCCTGGAAGAAGCGGCATTCTCCGCATCTCCTCCCAGGCCATATACCGTCTCCGTGGGAAATGCTACCAGGCCCCCCTCGCGCAGAATCTTTCCCGGCTCTTTTAGTATTTCCTTCAAATCATCTCCAGGCATAACCCGAAATTGTTTTGTCTCCAATGGAGTCCTCACTCTCTTCCTGTCAAGTCACAGTCCCTGCCCGATCTTCTATTTCCCCGCACTGATCGTCTGCCAGATGGAGGCTGGCTCCATCCCCAGCTTCCAGAAAGCGACTCCAGCCAGATCATTGCTCCGATATACTTCCATCTTTCTGGCCATAGAATCGGCGTTCTCCAGCCAGATCTCCACCTTGTTTCCCTCTGCATCCTTCCAGGAGGCCGTGCTCTGTCCCAACTCCTCATTCCAGCTGGCCACAGCCTTATTCTGTGTCAGAAGAGCATCCTGATCCTTCATGCCGACAGCCTGGCTGGATACGCTCCCGTCGCTCTTCGTCGTCCAGATTCTGGTGTAAAGGGGCAGAGCCAGTATTACCTGTCGGGCAGGCGTACTCTCCAGGGTAGCGGCGACCGCCTTTTGAACATAGCCAATGGACGAATTGCTGCCCGCGGTCTTATCCGTAGCCCAATGCTCATCATAGGCCATGATTACATTATAGTCCGCGTAGTTGGCCTGTTCCGCCCGGTTATAGTGAAGACTGGAGGCGCTGGGCGTGTAATTATCGACAGAAACGACCAGATTATTGGCATGAGCCTTAAGGGACAACTCCCGGATAAATTGAATATAGCCATCTGCCGCCTCTGTCGGCAGGGACTCAATGTCTACATTGATGCCATCCAAATTATAGCGGATTGCAGCCGCAACCAGATGATTGACCAGATTATCTCTTGCCGACGTCGTATTCAAAACCGCCTTGGTGTCGACCCCATTGGCAGCCAGGTTGCTGACCAGCCCCCAGACAGCAATATTCCCACTATGTGCCTTTGACACATAATCAACGCTTCCATAGTCATTGATATTGCCCCCATTGTCCTTGAGGGAGAACCAGGTGGGAGAGATCACATTGACACCGTTTGTATTGGCCAAAAGGCCGGATATCCCGGCATTGCCCGCGGTTGAGGTCACCTGGTGCCAGGCCATCTGGATCTTCTGATCCAAAATCCTGTGGCTGTACTGACGCTCCGGCAAATTCGCCTCGATCTTGGAATCTCTGATCCCGCTGACCTTGCTTTTGCGAACACAGCCAACCACATTATCTGCAGTAACCACCTGATACCAGCCATCCAGCTCCTGAACAATCGTAAGCTCATCTCCGCTCTTGCCGTCTTCTAGGATCTGGCTCTTAATTCCCGCCTTGCGGCGAATCCCCTCCGCCCCATTCAGGCTGCCGGTCTTCACTGATGTCCCTGCTGTCCAGATCGCCAGCCGATGGGGCTGATCGGAAATGGTGTAGGTCAGATCCGTAAACTGCTTGACAAAATCCAGCGCCACATATGTCTTATTATTGGCAACAATGACAATCGGGGCGGACCAGCTTCTGGAATTCCTGTCTTCCGTATAGCTGGTGTCAGAGAGATTGACGCTGATCAGACTCTTATCTGTAGCATAGCGCAGAATGCCTTCTGTCGAATCATAGACCCAACCATCATCAAGATGATCATGAAGCACACTCCACCGGATATAAGTCGTCCCATTAACCACCCTGGCGGCAGCCGCCTTATCGTCCGCGCTGATCAGATTGCCGTTGGCAATCACTGCGCCATCCTCTTCCCTGTCAATTCCATAGAAGGTATTTAAGCTCATGTGTTCTCTGCCGGGACGATACCGTATCGTCAGGAAAGCGACCATGCCAATCAGAACAATCACAAGCAGTAAAATCAACGCCAGAGGCATTCTCTTCTTTGTCTTCTTCATCTCACACCTCAGAGTGGGAACACACATAATAAATCAAAATGAATTATACCATAAGAGAGATACCCCGTAGATCATCCGGGGTATCTCTTAGAATGCCTTTCGTGACAGATATGTATTCTTTCGCGCCGATCGGTTCTCCGCAGCCGTCGGCTTCCTGACGCAGGTGTCGAGAGATGATGCATCGAGCACCTGTACTATTTACAGTTACCTTATCATTCCCTTTTCTTCTCTCGATAAGCTCCTCTCTCCGAACTGCCTTCGGTGCCTTGGCGCCCCATCTGTCCGCCCCCTGGTCTCCCTTAACCACGGATTCTCACCTGTCTTTCCATTTTGTTCGCCGCATGGATGTCTGTGAGAGCGGTTTCCCCTGCCCCTATCTCCCTGTGGTATATGTGTAAAATTGGATGCAGAGACATCAGATGCGTGAGAAAAAGGTCGAAACAGTCTTTACTGACTGCCCTTGTCTTCTCTGTAAGAGAGCAGCCATCATTAACTTTTATCTTGCTGATTATTCGGGAAATGCCAGAAATAGCAATATGTTCTGCCGTCGGCTGAGGAATCTCTTTTCCCTATCCCCGAAGGGGAAAAATATGCCCTTCTTCTCAACTGGGCTTCTTTCTACCCTAATAGATAGCATCCCCTCGCTTATATGGCAAGTGTCTGAGAGGTACACCCGCCAATCATGACGAAATTCTGTTTTTTCCTGCTAAGCGTTTGACGGGAATCCTGCATTATTGCGAATTTCCTAAAATCTTACTATAATAAATCGCACGCAATATCTACAGGAGGTTTCATGAAGATTGAGAAACTCAGTGACCGACAGGTTCGTTTCCATATTACCCGCTCCGACCTGGAGCACAGAGGGATCAAGCTGGCTGAATTCGCCTATGGAAGTGATCGGGCCAAGGCTCTTTTTCGCGAACTCCTGCTCTGGGCTGAATACAAATTCAACTTTGCTGCCCATGACATCCCGATTATGATCGAGGCCGTTCCTGTCAACGCGGATGAAATCATTCTCATCGTCACCAAACTGAATCCGCAGGAGCTCGAGGCATATCAACAGAATAACAGGGATAAAAGTGCTATCTCCTCCGATCACAATCCCAGACAGGATCCAGGCTTGCAGAATCCCATTCGGCATTTGATTCCTCCCCGCGTCCCAGCAGAGAAAACAGCCCTCTTCGCCGTTGATCGCCTGGAAGACCTCCTGTCTCTGGCCCAAAAGATCCCCCATCCGGATCGGGTTACTTCATCTCTCTACCGCGACCCCAAAAGCCAGGTCTATTATCTCCTGCTCAGTTCCCGTTCTGACAATCAGGAGGCGTTTGCTCTCATTCAGGCAATGACAAGCGAATACGGCAATCTGCTCAATGTTCCCAAATTCGGGGAGGTATATATCGCTGAGCGCTTTGAGTGCATTTTAGCGGAAGACGCCTTGACAAAGCTGCAGTCGCTCCACTCTATCAACTGAAACAATCTGTGAGGGATAACATAGACCAGGCAAAACAGACCCGTGCTCCGGCAATTGAGCGCCCTTTCCATGAATTTACGGCAATCAAAAAAACCGCCTCCCTGATGAGAGACGGTTTCTTGCGTCACCTGAATTAAATTTAGGCCTCGGCGGGAGCGCCTACAGGGCAAACTGCTGCGCAGGAACCGCAAGAGATGCAGGTATCCTCATCTACAACGTACTTGGAATCACCGGCGCTGATTGCGGATACAGGGCACTCAGGCTCGCAGGATCCACAGCTGATGCAATCGTCAGAAATAACGTATGCCATTTGAAAACCTCCTGTAAAATATCTTTTTAAATCTACCATCCTGTTGGTATGCTCATTATATGGTTGAAAAATGTCCTTGACAAGTACTAATTTGTGTACACAATTGTTAGCCAGACCTAGCAAAATAACCTGTGTATTCCAGCCTTCTTTCGTGTGCTCAATCATTTTTTAGCCCTACTTGTTGTGTTTACAACGTATTTGCGGGTAAAATCATGTAAGATATCTTCATACGTTGTCCTTACAGGGGGCAGGTGTTAAGATCTAGAACAGTTTGGCTGTACTTTGCACCCCGTACAGCATTTCCAGGAGGTAGAACAATGGCAGAAAACAGTGCACCTGTAGTAAACAAAGATACCATGATCGGAGAACTCATGCAGATTGACCCCGAGCTGGCCCCTATTCTGATGAGTATCGGCATGCATTGCCTGGGCTGCCCCTCTTCTCAGATGGAGACCATTGCGGAGGCTGCCATGGTTCATGGCTATGACGCTGACGATCTGGTGGATGAAATCAATTCCTATCTGTCCGCCAAGGCCGCTTCTAAGCCTGCGCAGAAATAGGCTCTGCTGTTGCCCTGGCTTTGTGTCGTCATGTTCATGCAGTTCTCAGCCTGTACGGGCATAAGATTCGTTCTGCGGCAGCACGAACACGCCTTTTCTCCTATCACCCTATAAGCCTAAAAGAGGGTCCGGCTCCATGTAACTGTCTTCCCAGCTACGCGGAGTCGGATCCTCTTTGCGCATTTTCGCAGGAATTCTCCTGCTCCCTGTGCTGATTCTGACCGGCACAGCTTGTCAGGCAGACGAACCCCTGTCATGTTCCTTATTGGCAAATTTCGTGTACTCAGGCAGCCAGACCAGTTCAACCGTACCGATGGGACCATTTCTCTGCTTGGCGATAATGATCTCTGAGATTCCCTTGAGTTCTGTATCGTGATTATAGTAATCATCGCGATAAATAAACATAACGACGTCCGCATCCTGCTCAATCGCTCCGGACTCCCGCAGATCCGACAGCATGGGACGGTGGTCCGGTCTCTGCTCCACAGCTCGTGACAGCTGGGAAAGAGCAACAACCGGAACATTTAACTCACGGGCCACCGCCTTGAGCGAGCGGGATATCTCGGAAATCTCCTGCTGCCTGGACTCGGACCGGCCGCCCGAAGAGCCGTTCATCAGCTGCAGGTAATCAATAATGATGACATCCAGCCCCTTCTCCAGCTTGAACTTGCGGCACTTGGACCGAAGTTCAGAGACTGTGATTCCAGGCGTATCATCAATAATCATCTTCGAGTTGCCAACGACACCGGCGCCCTCGATCAGCTGCTCCCACTCGAAATCCTGCAGGTTCCCGGTGCGCAGTTTCTGAGCATCTACTCTGGCTTCCAGGGAGAAGAGGCGGTTGACCAGCTGCTCCTTACTCATCTCCAGGGAGAAAATCGCCGCTGCCTTACCCTCATGAAAGCAGATGTGCTGAGCCATATTCAGGACAAATGCCGTTTTCCCCATAGAGGGACGAGCCGCGATCAGGATCAGATCTGAGGGCTGCAGACCGGCCGTCTTATAATCCAGATCATAGAAACCGGTCGGAATTCCCGTGACCGTCCCCTTCTGCCTGGCTGCTGCCTCAATCTTATCCAGAGCATGCAGAACAACCTGGTCAATGGGAACATAATCTCCGCCTCCCCGGTTCTGCACCAGCTGAAAGATCTCTCTCTCTGTGCGATCCATAATAACCGCCGCTTCTTCTTTTCCTTCGTAACAGGCATTCTCAATCTCCTGATTCACCCGGATAATATTGCGCAGCATGGCCTTCTCTTTGACAATCTTAGCGTAAGAAGCCACATTGACAGAGACCGGAACGGCCGCCACCAGATCTGCCACATAATCAAGGCTTGCCACTTCCGGAGGCACTTCCTTCTGTCTGAGTTTGTTCTGCAGGGTGACGATATCAACCGGCTGTCCCGCATTATAGAGCTCTGCAATACACGCAAAGAGAACCCCATACTGCTCGTGATAGAAATCCTCTTTGGTCAGAATCCCCACAGCGGAGACGATGGCCTCTCTGTCCATAATCATAGAACCAACAACAGACTGCTCCGCCTCTAAAGAGTTGGGCATGATCCGTTTCATCAGTGTCTCATCCATAGCTTATGCTTCTCCGACATGCACGCGAAGAATCGCCGTCACCTGGGGATGCAGCTTAACCTTAATCTCATGCATACCAAGAGAGCGAATGGGTTCTTCAAGGATAATTTTCTTCTTGTCCAGAACCTGATCATACTGTTTCTTAACCTCGTCGGCGATCTCCTTTGAGGAGACGGAACCAAAGACCTTGCCGTTTTCACCGGTCTTAATCGCAGTCTCTACCTTCCAGCCCTTCATGGCCTCTGCCATCTCCTGCGCTGCGGCAAGGTGCTCCGCTGCCAGTCTGGCATCATTCTTCGCGCGGAGCTTCAGATCATTTAAATTCTTAGGGGTGGCTTCCAGCCCCCATTTCTTGGCGATGAGAACATTCCTGGCGTATCCGTCACTGACATTGATAACATCGCCCTTCTTCCCATGGCCTGCCACATCCTGCAATAATACGACCTTCATTACAAATCTCCTTTATTTACATGCTCGTCAATCAGTTCTATCAGCTTTTGCTTGACTTCATCAATATCAGCTCCCGGGATCTGAGCTCCCGCAATGTTGAGATGACCGCCGCCGCCCAGCTGCTCCATCAATTTCTGCACATCCACCTCATCAATGGATCTGGCGGATATATAGACCTTGCCTCTATAGTCAGTAATCACAAACGACGCCTTAATTCCGACGATATTCAGCAGTTCATTCGCCGCCTGTGCCCCCACAATAGTCGGAGATTCCACATCCATGGTCTCACAGACCGCCACAGCATAGTGATCATGATAGACCTCCGAATCACGAACCACCTGTGCCCTGGCCTTATAGGTCGCCATATCCTCGCGAAGCATCTTGCGAACCCGGATCACATCGGCGCCATTTCTCCGAAGATAAGCCGCCGCCTCGAAAGTGCGAACTCCGACCTTGGCCGCGAAATTATCCGTATCAATCAGAATGCCCGCGTAAATGCAATCTGCCTCTGCGGGCCGCAACTGTACCTTCTCCGAAAAATACTGCAGAACTTCTGCAATCATCTCACAGGCGGAGGAAGCATAGGGCTCAATGTAACTTAAGACCGGATTCTGCACGACCTCCTCCCCCTGACGATGGTGATCAAAAACCACAATATGGCGGGTTCGGTTGAGCAGATCCGGCGCCACCGTATAGTTGGGCCGATTGGTATCCACAACCACAACCAGCGCATGCTTGTCAACAATCTGCAGGGCCTCCTCCGGACTGATAATCATGTGCTCCGGATATCCCCGCTCCCCGGTGAAGAGGGAGACCAACGGGCGCAGAGAAGAAGTCACCGTGTCGACGACGATCCTGGCTTCTTTCCCCAGTTCCCGAGCTGCCACATAGACGCCGACCGCCGCCCCAAACGCGTCAATATCTGTGATTTTATGCCCCATCACAAGAATGGTATCGCGGGAAGTCATAATCTCCCGCAGGGCCTGTGCCTTAACCCGGGCCTTAACTCGGGTATTCTTCTCTACCTCTCTGCCCCGGATGCCATAATAGCGAATCTCATCCCCAGACTTAATGGCAGCCTGCGATCCTCCGCGGCCCAAGGCCAGATCCATGGCAGCTCTGGCATACTCTGTATTCTGCGTATAGCTCCTGCCCCCCAGGCCAATACCAATGGACAGGGTGATCTCATTGTCGTTACCGGCCTTGGTATTCTTGATCTCTTCCAGAATCGAGAATTGATCTTCTTCCATTCTGGCCAGATACTTGCGCTGGAACAAAACGATGTACTTGTCGCGGTCATTTTTGCGAACAATGGCGTCGGAACTCTGAAAATATTTGTTGACCTTGCGGTCAATCAGAGCGACCAGAAGAGCCCGGCGCACCGCCTCGACGGAATCAATGGTCTCCTCATAGTTATCAATACTGACCTGCGCAACCACGAGTTCCTGATCAATATTCTTCTGACGCAGGCTTACAAGTCTGGTCTCATCAAAGAGCATAAAGGCGATAACCCTGTCCATGCTGAGATTGAGAGCACTGGTCGCCTGTCTCTTCTCTCTGAAGTTGTCAATGGTCAGCTGCTGCAGGGTAGCCCGATAGGAGTGATGATTGCTCTTCAAATCAAAGATCAGGGGATCCTCGCCGATTGCCGCAATGCGATCCTTGTTGATTTCTCCGAAGAGAGAAGTGACGGATTTCTGGAAGTCAGCGTCCTCTCCTGCCAGCTGAAAGAAAGCTTCGTTGCGCCAGAGGAAGCGCCCGTTGGTATCCAGGAGGGCATATGGGATTTCCAGCTTGCCCAGCAGTTCCTTCTGAACCGTCCCGTAACGGGTGGCAAAATTGATGATTTCCCGGTTGAGTTGTTCTCTGTTCCAGCGGTAGAAAGCCCAAATCACCAGAGCATAGACCAGAATACATGGCACCGCGAAAAGAGCTAGTTTTAAGTTGAGAAAAAAGAGGACAATATCACCGAGCACAAAGAGGACGATGACATAGAGCGGAGCCTTCAGATAGTGGTCCAGCTTGCCTCTGTAGATCAAAGTGTTCACTGCCTTATCTCCTTTTTATCCGCTTCTGGTTCCCTTCGGGTTCTCAATCACCACCCAATGGGAGACAGAAGACCAAATATAGTATAGCATTTGCCCCAATTCCTGGCTATATCTGCCGATCCATACGACCCATGAAGATCCCCCTGTCGGAATGCGGAATCCGGGCAGCTCATGAAAATTCCTGCCGAAACACAAAATATGTGCAGCCTGCCAAAACTCCCCCTCTTTTTTTGACGCTCTGCCCATAGGCGCTCCCGAAGACATTTCCTATAATAAAAAAGACAAGACAATCGGACGGACGGGGGTTCGTTCGTATAGAGAAGGAGAACACTATGTCAGAAGTAACACTGAAAAATGTCTGCAAGGTCTACCCCAACGGGTTCCAGGCCGTTAAAGACTTCAACCTTGAGATTCAGGACAAGGAGTTCATCATCTTCGTCGGACCTTCCGGATGCGGTAAGTCAACGACTCTCCGCATGGTTGCAGGTCTGGAGGAGATTTCCTCCGGTGACCTCATGATCGACGGCAAGCGCATGAATGACGTCGAGCCCAAGGATCGTGATATCGCCATGGTCTTTCAGAACTACGCTCTCTATCCTCACATGACCGTATATGACAATATGGCTTTCGGTCTCAAGCTCCGCAAGGTTCCCAAGGACGAGATTGACAAGAAGGTCCGTGAGGCCGCAAAGATTCTCGACCTGGAAGCCCTCCTGGAACGCAAGCCCGCCGCTCTCTCCGGCGGCCAGAGACAGCGTGTCGCCATGGGACGTGCCATCGTGCGTAACCCCAAGGTCTTCCTCATGGACGAGCCCCTGTCCAACCTGGACGCCAAGCTTCGTGTCCAGATGCGAATTGAGATCGCCAAGCTCCATGCGAGACTGGGTGCCACCATCATCTATGTAACCCATGATCAGACCGAGGCCATGACCCTCGGTACCAGAATCGTCGTTATGAGCGCCGGTGTCGTTCAGCAGACAGATACTCCCGAGAACCTCTACAATCATCCCGCCAACCTCTTCGTTGCGACCTTCATCGGTTCTCCCCAGATGAACATCATGGATGTCAAGCTGGAGGATAAGGACGGCAAGCTGGTTGCCAAGACCGTTGTCGGTGATCACGAGCTGACCATCCCTGAGAACAAGCAGGCACAGCTGAAGGCTTACGCCGGCAAGCAGGTCAAGATGGGCATCCGTCCCGAGGACATCTACGACGCCAATTACGCTGAGGGAGTCAACCAGAACGACGTCATCAAGGCAAGCATCCGTGTATATGAGCTTCTTGGCGCTGAGGTCTTCCTCTACTTTGATTTCGGCGGTGTCCAGATGACCGCCCGCGTCAACCCCAACACAACCATCCGCCAGGGACAGGAAGCCACCTTCGCTCTGGATATGGAGAAGGCACATTTCTTCGATCTGGAGACCGAGAAGACAATCTGCGACTGATTGGCCAAATATGAGTTAACTGCTCAGATCATACTGTAATTTCGAGAGGCTGTGGAGAAATGAAACCCATTTCTCCACAGCCTCTCTTTACCTCACCTTTATCCTTCCCATCAAAACATTTTAACTTTCATCATTTGGGAAAATACATACAAAGCGATATACTGAATTCAGTTGTTTTTATTTCCTGCCAATGATCAGGCAGCAGCAGACTTTCCGGGGGATTCGGCATGAGCGATTCCAAAGAAATTCAAAATTTACTGGACCAGTTACAGGAGAGCACGGGGCTTCCGCTTCAACTCGGCTCCGCGCAGACTGCCCTTTCTGAGATGACCGACAGCGATGCAACCGTCAACAGGCTGCGCGAACTCCTGCGACTGACCAAGTCCAGTCGGGACAAGCACTACTTCCTTCGCCGCTATCTGACCGGCCAACTGGAAGAAGATGAGATCGCCGGCGGCTTTGCCCGCCATCACATCCAGACAGATGCCAGACGAGCTCTTCTTCTGGTAGCTTTCCCCGAGGATCTGACCGAGGAAACCAGAAGCATTCTCAGCTCCATCTTCCCCCGCAGCCAGGTCTCTCCTCTTGCTATGGGGAGAGACCGGATTCTCTTAATTGTCAAAGACAGACGGTCCTCTCTTCCCTCTATGGTATCCACCTTACTTGATACGATGGCCTCAGAAGCTATGATCCGTATCAAAGTGGTCTATTCGGATCAGTCAGAAACAATGGCGCGCCTGCCCGCGGCTTATCAGGATCTGCTGACCAGCCTGATCATCGGCAGCACCTTCTATCCGGCCGAACAGATCTACGAGGCTGAGTCTCTTGGACTGGCTCGCCTGATCCACCGCCTGCCGGAGGACGTCTGCCAGCGCTACATGAGAGAGCATTTCTCGGATTACGATTTCGGACAAATGGATCCCGACACCCTGCGGGCCATTCACACCCTCTTCAAGAATAATCTGAGTCTCTCTGAGACAGCCCGTCAGCTCTTCGTTCACCGCAATACTCTGGCTTACCGCCTGGATAAGTTCCAGAAGGCTTCCGGCCTCGATGTGCGCAGCTTCGACGAGGCTATCACCTGCCGGATCGGCATGATGATCTGGCAAAAGCTCCATCAGAAGTCGCGGTGAACTTACGCCGCCAAGACAAGCAATACTGTATTTTAAATGAATCTTTGATATCATCAAACTAGCTGCAGATGAAAGGAGGTAGAAACTATGCCAACTGTAAATGTAAAGATACAACCCACTATCATTAGCTGGGCGATGAGCCGGACCAGCGAAGAACAACTGGGAACGAAATTACTAAGCAATATTCAGCAATGGCTTAGCGGCACAAAAACGCCTACCTTCAATCAAATAGAGACTTTTAGTCGAAAGGCGAATATCCCTCTCGGCTATTTCTTCTTGCAAACACCGCCTGTCGAGGATATTAAGTTATTAGAATATAGGACTGTCGATAGTATAGAACTCGCTAATCCAAGCAGGAACTTAATTGATACGATAAATGAGATGGAGAGAGTTCAAGATTGGATGAGAGAATATCGCCAAGATACGGGCTTTGACGCTCTCCCTCTGGTTGGTCGTCTAAAAGGCCAGACTGAGCCTAAACAAATCGCCGAAAAAATAAGAGCGGATCTAAATTTAGGGCTGGAGTGGTATGCCCATTATAAAAATCCGGCAGAATCTTTCAAATATATCAGAGGTCTTTTGGATGAAAGTGGTGTAGTCGTAATGCTCAATGGCATTGTTGGAGCAAATAATCATCGTGCATTGAGTATTGACGAGTTTAGAGCCTTTGCCATCATCGATGAATGGGCCCCTCTGATTTTTATCAATAGTGCTGACTCTCAGGGCGCAAAGCTGTTTTCCTTATTTCATGAGATTGCCCATATATGGTTCGGAGTAGATGATCTCTATAACGACAGAAAAAACAGTCCTCATGTTCAGCCACTGGAAGTTATTTGTAATGCTGTGGCAAGCGAGTTAATAGCCCCTCTTGATGTGTTTTTAGATAAGTGGAGATATCTTTCTGCATTAGATAAGCGGGAAAGAATCTCTCTGCTGGCAAAGACCTTTAAATGTAGTGAAAGTGTCATTGCCAGGAGGGCATTTGATACCAACAAGATCAGCAAAAAAATGTACAATGACGTTGTTGCAGAAGGTATTGAGGCATATAAAATACAAAAAGACAGCAAGGGATCTGGTGGTGGAGACTACTATAACACCGCGAAATCTCGACTTGATGGATGTTTTGTACGGGCACTTTGCGAAAGCATTACCTCTGGCAGAACAACATTCACAGAAGCTTACAGACTGACAAACACCAATAGAAAGACCTTTCCAGAAGTTGCTATGCGTCTTGGAGGGGGGATTTGATGGATAAACAGGAAATCTTTCTTATTGATTCAAATGCACTCATAACGCCATTCAGGTTTTATTATGCGTTTGATTTAGTTCCGCCATATTGGAAAGAACTAAAAAAGCATCTTGTTTCTGGAGAAGTGGTAATACTTGACGCAGTGAAGGATGAGATAGAAAAGGGACAGGACGACCTGTCAAAATGGCTTTCCGGTGTGAGTCATCTTGCTATTGTACCTAAAATAACGGAGCAGACCGTAAAAGAATACCAAAATGTGATGCAGTTTGTGGCCAGTTCCGGATATTATACAGAAAGAGCGCTGACATCATGGGCCCCGGAAAACATTGCGGATCCTTGGCTGATTGCTTCAGCGAAAGCAAATGGATATACACTCGTAACTCAGGAAGTAAGGTCTCGTGGATTAAGCAAAAAAACTCCCAACAAGTCTGCCAAAATTCCAGATGTCGCGGAGTATTTAGGTGTAAAGGCAATAGATATTTTTGAAATGATGCGTAGATTAGGGATTATCATCCGGTAAATATCAGATGAGTGCAAATGACATAGAGACATCATATTAGATCCTTTTCGGTAGTATTATTCTCTATGTTGGATGGGCGAGTTAAATCTCTGCCCATCCGACTGATTGAAAAAGTAATTCAGTTATGGTTTTTTGCATCAACAGAAACGCAGAAGGAACTAGTATCCTTTCTATAATAAATATAAAGAACATATCCATCAGAATTTTCTGCTTTATATGATCCAGAATAACTTTGTGGCTTTGAAGTATAGCCTGCCTCTTTACAATTTTTGATATAGGAATTGAATTGATCTGGGGATACACCAAATACTTCAAATGAGAATGAATTTTCATAGTCACTTAGGGTTCTTATAACTTTAGCTTCTGGTTTTGGAATTTTGTTACCAAGTTCTGTTTGCGACCACTGAATTGCCTGTTCGGTTTCTGAGCCTGATGAATATTTTTTGGAGTCAAAATCATAATATTCAGTATGAATTTTCCCATCATCAACATACTTGATAGTTGCAATATCTGGAACAAACATATTATAAAGATCCATGCCGTTTATAGGATAACCATAGCCATAATAACACGCAATGTTTGAAGCACTTTCGTCAGGATTAATGACCTTGGTAACGTTAGTGTACATAGTAATCGGTTCACTTTTTATTCGTTCAAGAGTTTTGTCATCAACTTTGAAATTGTTTTTGAGGTCGAAATAAAACTTTGATTTATCATCGTCAGTAAGCCCTTCCTTCGTTTTAAAAGTAAGCTTAAAATCGACCAGAATATATTTTGACTTATTTTTGATATTAGTATATACAGAGCGATGTCCGTCGTCGATACCCTCATCAATTTCCCAATTTAGGTCTTCTATTTTTATTCTTGATTTTGAACTGCCCTCGGTGGATTCTTTAGATGCGGGTCTTGTGTCGTTGGAATTAGAATTACCGCATCCAACAAAAACTATTGTAATACTAAGCATCAGTATGAGAACAAAAATAGATTTGTTTTTTGACATGATTTTGCCTTTCTATAAATGATAAAGATTGCAGAAGCAATACTCTGTTTATATGTAATTATGGAGCCATCCGCCTTAGGTTTATGCTTGATCGTTAACTGCAGACCAGTTGATTGCTCTTTCCCACGGCCATTACATATTAGCCTTCAATATGAAAATTTTTCGCAATCGGCTAAAACCATCGGAATGAAATGCCAAACTGATTCTCTCAGCCTGGCATTCCTGGACCAATTAAACAATCAAACGGATTTACTGCACTTCAAGTAGCTTCTTGCTGACTCTCGCCTGTACATCAATATAGTACGCTGTCTCGGCGTCATTCATGCCATCGCTCTTCCATTGGTCAAACTTATTGATCGTTTCTGCATATTGGCTCATCATCTTCGAATAGTTGGCAAGCAACTTGGGATCGCTCGGATTCGCTTTATACTTCTTCATAAAATCCACATATTTATTCATAAACGCTTCATAGCTATCCATAGCAGATTTAAAGTCAGCGCGAATTTTAGTTGAATCTGCCTTGTTCTCTTGGGGTTTCTGTTCCTGCTGAGAACCATCTGATGCCTTTTCAGAACTTGATTGCTGAGACGAAGCTACATCTTTGCCCTTTGGTGCATGAATTTCAACTGACATAATGTTGTTTCCAACATAAGTAAGAGAGACATGGTATCCCTCGTTATTATCAGCGTAATAAGATCTCTCCCCTTTGTTATACTTTACGTTAAACCCTCTGGAAGAGCATTCCGCAACATACTGATCATAATCTGCTTTACTGGTGTCGCTTATGTATAGCTGAAAGCTCTCATCACTTTCATATGAAATTTTTCCCTTCAGCGATTTTGGCGTCGGAAGAACCTTTCCGAGCGTGCTTGTAGGCCACGTGATCTCCCCAAATGTCATAGGCGCTTGTAAGTCAATCGATATGTCATCACTGCTATGACTCAAATGCAATTTGAAGCCTTTGGAATTGTATGCTTCATATGTACCTGATGACTGTACAGGATCAATTGTAAATCCTTTTGCACTACAATCATCTTTATATTTCTGATACTGATCATCTTTGACTCCCATAAGAGAAACCGATAATTTCTCACTTGTGTTTATACTGAGATTTCCCCTTGTTGAAGGAGGTTTTGGGAGCTCTTCCTTTAAGACAATTTTCGACCAGTCGATTCTTTTTCCCCCGTTCCTCCCCGGTCGAATCAAATATATGATGAAGACTGCCAGAACAAGAATAAGATAGAACCACCACTTCTTATAGATCGGCTTTTGGGGCTTCTTGTGTCGCTCACTTCCCGTTTCTATCGGATTTTGTGTGACATTTATACCCCCCCTCGGCTTTTGTCCCGCATTTCGGGCAGAAACTTCCCTCAAACTCATTTCCGCATTTCTGACATTTCATTTCTTTTTCCTCCTTAAAAATGTCTATCCACACACCCTTAATTGGGCAATGCTACCCTTCTCGCCCCGTCTCCGATCTCGACCACATAGAACTCGGCATTGATTCCGGTCTTCTCCCTGTAGGCAGCCCCGACCTGCTCAATAAATGTGTCAATGGCATCATTCTTCACCAGGCTGACCGTACAGCCCCCGAAGCCTCCCCCGGTAATGCGGCTTCCGATCACGCCCGGAACCTGCCACGCCTCCTCAACCAGAATATCGACTTCCGAGCAGGAGACCTCATAATCATCCCGCAGAGATACGTGAGAAGCATTCATCAGCTGCCCGAACTCCTCGATCCGGCCTGCCTTCAGAGCCTCTACAGCGCGAATGGTTCGCTGATTTTCATAGACAGCATGCTTGGCTCTCCTGCGGCAAACAGGATCCTGGATCAGGTCTGCGTTGGACGCGAACTCCTCCTCGCTAAGTTCACCCAGGGATTCAATATCCAGCTCCGTCTGTAATTCCTCCAGAGCCCTGGCGCACTCATTCCTCCGGTCATTGTATGCTGAATCTACCAGAGAGTGCTTAACCTTGGAATTGGTAATCAGAATCTTGGCATCCGGCAGCAGAATCGGCGCATAGTCATAAGAGAGAGCGGCGCAGTCCAGGAAAATGGCAGCGTCTTTCCTGCCCATAGCGACAGCGAACTGATCCATAATCCCGCAGTTACAGCCATTGAAATGATTTTCAGAATACTGACCGACCAGAGCCAGATCAATATTGCTGAGCGAGTCGAATCCATAGAGATCACGGACAATCACACCGGTCAGCACTTCCAGAGAAGCAGAGGAAGAGAGGCCCGACCCATTGGGAATATCTCCGTAGATCGCCATATCAAAACCCGCATTCAGTGTCAGCCCCTTGACCTTATCCAGAGCCCAGATTACACCCAGGGGATAGTTGGCCCAGCCATAAGCCTCCTTATAGCTGATATCGGACAAGTCTATCTCCACAGGCTGGCCGCCTTGTATATTTACAGAGAAGAAATGGATCTTTGTGTCTTCTCTCTTTCTTGCAAGGCCGTAGGTCCCGATCGTCAGAGCGCAGGGGAAAACATGTCCCCCGTTATAATCCGTGTGCTCCCCGATCAGGTTGACGCGGCCGGGGGAAAAGTACTCCCGGATATCACCGCCCGCTCCGAAGAGTCCCTCAAACTTATGCCGTAAATCCTCCCGATTCATTTCCTGCTCCCTCTTTCCTGAAATCCCCAAATCACATGCGATCGTCACGAACTCCCATTCCTGTTCAAGGCCCCGGGCTTATTCTCCCTGCCTTTTCTTTCGCCGTCAGAATCTTTCGGATGCCTCAAGCAGCATCACAATATCATTTAAATTTTACACATCCCTCCGAAAATTGGCAACGAAAAAGAGCCCTCCGGCTTGGCCGAAGAGACTCTTTTTCTTGCAAAATCGCTTACAATCAGTCTTCCACGTAGGGCATGATTGCAAGATGACGCGCGCGCTTGATCGCAGTGGTCAGCGCTCTCTGATGTCTGGCGCAGGTACCGGTAATACGACGGGGAAGAATCTTCCCTCTCTCGGAAACATACTTGCGCAACTGGTTGGCATCCTTATAATTAATAGCTGCCTCGCTGCCGCAGAACACGCAGACCTTTTTTCTTCTATGCGCGGGTCTTCTGTTAAAAGCCATGACTTAACCTCCTCTAGTTAAATGGAAGCTCCTCTTCAATACCGTCAGGGATGTTCATAAAGCCATCACCTGCATCTGTCGTCGGAGCCTGCTGCGGCGCTCCCAGATCTGCACCGGTATAAGAGCCATTCTGCTGGGCTGCGGCCTTGGACTCCGCGAACTCAATATTGTTCGCAATGACCTGAAAACCATAGACCATCTGGCCTTCCTTATTCTGGTAATTGTCGTTCTGGATCTCACCGTCTAATACGATTTTTGTTCCCTTGCGGAGATACTTCTCAACGAACTCGCCCAGCCTGCCAAAAGCCGTACAATTGAAGAAATCTGCGGTGGGCTGACCATCACGCTTAAATCTTCTGTCAACGGCGATGGAAAATCTGGCAATTGCGTTATTGTTGGCACCGCCGTAGCGAACCTCGGGATCTCTCGTCAAGCGTCCCATAAGAATGAGTTTATTCATCTGATCTCCTATCTGCAGCGAAATACTTCGCTGTGCTAATTACTGCTCGTCCCTGCGAACAAATAAGAAGCGAAGAACATTGTCCATGATGCGGATATCACCTTCCAGCTGAGCGGGAACACTGGTCTCTGCCTCAAACTGAATGTAGTAGTAGAAGGCCTCACCCATATTCTGGATCTCGTAAGCGAGCTTCTGCTTGCCCTTCTCCTCTACGTCCGTCACAGTGCCGCCGACACGGGTAATGTAACCCTTTGCCTTCTCAACGACAGCTGCTCTGGCATCATCTTCGATCTTAGCATTAACAACGAGTGCTAATTCATACTTTGCCATTGCGTCTAACCTCCTTCTGGTCTTGTGGCCCCGGCACTCATGCTCCGGAGCAAGGAATATTTACATATACCACGAATTGATATTCTATCATGGAAATCAGCAGGCCGCAAGAGTCAGTTTGTGCGCTACGGTGCCGCGTGGCCGCGAGTCGCGGCGTATCACCCGTGTGCCACCGTGTATCAGCGTCATTCCATTCTATCCTGAATAATGTGTTCGACTTTCCTTTTTTTATAATGCAGGGGAATTTCTCTGCCCACTCACCTTCCGTATGCTCTTCTCCACTTTATTTCTTGGCAGCAGGAGCAAATGCCCGCAGCCCAGGCACTCCAGGCGAATGTCCGCCCCCACCCGCAGAAGCTTCCAGTCTCTGCTCCCGCAGGGGTGGGGCTTTTTCATCGTAACAATGTCACCGACATGCAAATCCATGGGCATAGCCTCTCTCCTAATCTGTCTCTTGCCAGGGCCATTGATCAACAAAATCCCCGCGGCCCTCTTCATCCCGCAAATCCGCTTAAGACACGCAAGTCTCGGGCCTTTCCTACACCTTGATCTTCCCCAGGATCTCCCCGATCGAACCGTGGATGACCAGATCCGCCAGCTCATCTTGGGCGGTTGCGTCCCGGTTGATCAGAACCAGATGTTCCCCCTGATAATAGCGAATAAAACCTGCTGCCGGGTACACCGTCAGAGAGGTTCCCCCAATAATGAGAAGATCCGCCTCCTCAATCGCCTGCAGAGCGCCATGGATAACTTTCTCATCCAGCCCCTCCTCATAGAGAACCACATCCGGCTTGATGATTCCGCCGCAGTTCGGGCAGCGGGGCACAGGCGCCTCATCGTCCCTGTGCGCCAGCAGATAGGCCCCATCAAAGAAATGCCCGCAGGACATGCAGTGATTCCTGTGAACAGATCCATGCAGTTCGAAGACCTTCCTGCTGCCCGCCCGCTGATGCAGTCCGTCAATATTCTGAGTGATGACGGCGGATAACTTGCCGGCGGCCTCCAGTTCCGCCAGTTTTCTGTGAGCGGCATTGGGCTCAATGTTTCCGTCCCCCTGTCCCCTCCTGGCGGAAGGCTTGCTCCGGGCAACCGTCTTCGGATCCAAAAGACCGGCTACAAGCAGCTTGTCGAAGTAAAAGCGATAGAAATCCTCCGGCTGGCGCATGAAGAAAGAATGGCTCAGAATCGTCTCCGGCGGATACTTATAGTGCTCGTGATAGAGTCCGTCCTGACTGCGGAAGTCCTTAAGACCGCTCTCTGTGCTGACGCCGGCTCCACCGAAGAAGACGATCTCAGAGGCTCCGTCGATCAGCGCCTGCAGACTCCTGATCTGCTCGTCCAAATTTCGGCTGTTCATACCGCACTCCTTCCCGCCTGATGCTCTGCCCCAATGCCATCCGCTCCCTTACAACTCTGACCCCGGCTCTTTCGCCGACTTGTTCCCCTTCAACAGTTCCGCATAGACTTCCCGCTTGGAAATCCCCCGATCCCTGGCCACTGCCTTCATGGCATCCCTCTTGTCCAGTCCCTGATCCAGATAGAGCTGCATGTGACGGTCCAGATCCATCTCCTCCCAGCGGGCCCGATCCTCTGAATCTGTCTCCTCCCAGGACTTGCCCTCAATGACCAGAACATACTCGCCGCGGGGATCCTTCTTATGATAGTAGTCCAGGCTCTGCCCCAGAGTCATCCGCATTTTCTCCTCATGCTTCTTGGTCAGTTCCCTGGCAATGGTCAGCTTCCTCTCGCATCCAAGCGCCGCTTCCAGATCTATCAGAGTCTGCTTAAGACGATGCGGTGCCTCGTAAATGACCATCGTCCTGGACTCGCTCTTAAGTTCCTCTAGAATTCTGATCTTCTCTTTCTTATCTCTTGGAAGAAATGCCTCAAAGGCGAAACGTCTGCAGGCCTGGCCAGAAGAAGTTACTGCTGCAATCACTGCCGCAGGACCGGGAACAGCATAGACTGAGATCCCCGCCTCATAACACATGCGGGTCAGTTCCTCGCCCGGATCAGAGATCCCGGGCGTCCCCGCATCTGTAATACAGGCGACTGTCGCGCCCGCCTGCATTTTCCCGATCAGGGATTTCGCCTTGTCGATCTTATTGAACTCATGGTAGGCCGTCATGGGCGTATGGATATTGAAATGCCGCAAAAGCTTCATGGAATTGCGCGTATCTTCCGCGGCAATCAGATCCGCCTCACTTAAGATGCGAACCGCCCGGAAGGTCATATCCTCAAGATTTCCGATGGGCGTCGCCACCAGGTAGAGACATCCTGCCATTGCTCACTCCTCTTTTTACAAGAATGTTCCAGTAAATCCACCGCCTGCCCGGACACATGTGCACCGCTTTCAGCCTGCGCACAAAGAACCCGCAGGATCCATCAGAGAGCGGGTCCCTCCCTTTTTCTTTCTTCCCCTGTATCCCCATCAAAATAGAGTCTCTTCACCTCATCCGTGTACAGACCCTGGTCTTGATAAATCATCAGGGGCGGCTCTACCTTAAGCCTGCTTCGCCCGCCTCTGACCCCTTCCACCAGAACCATATTGGGTTCCCGATCCGCATAGGGGTGAACCAGGCGCATGCGCTTTGGCTCCAATCCATAGTCGTGCATAAGAGTCATGATCTCTACCAGGCGAAAGGGCCGATGAACGAAATAAGAACGGCCGCCAGGTCTTAATACCCTGGCAGCCTCCCTGACCACATCCTCCAGAGAACAGAGCAGCTCATGTCTGGCAATGGCCATAGCGTCTGAGGGGTTGGTCAGGCCATGTTTATCCGTCATATAGGGCGGATTACAGGTGACCACATCAAAAGAAGCCGCGCCGAAAATCTCATGTGCCCGCTTCAGATCTCCCTCCACAATTTCAATGCAGTTCTCTAGTCCATTGAGGGCCACGCTTCGTCGGGCCATATCACAGGAGGCCGCCTGTATCTCCAAAGCCCTGTATTCCGCCTTTCCATATCGAGCCTCCATCAGGATTGGGATCACACCGGTGCCGGTTCCCAGATCGAGTACCCTGTCGCCCTCTTTATTCCTGGCAAATGCTGCCAGAAGGACAGCATCCATGCCAAAGCAAAACCGTCTGGGGCTCTGAATGATCTGATAGCCCTTTCGATCCAAGCTGTCTGCCCGCTCGCCCTCATGCACAAGCTCCTGCTGCCAACGATCCATCTCTCTCCTGTCTCTGTATTCTCTCCTGTGGCCCGGGCCCTGCTTAGAACGATTCCGATGCCACCTCTTCTATCTCGCTCTCTTCATCTCTGCTCTCTCCTGCAGCCCGGGCTGCACATGGAACTATCCGTTGTGCCTCTTCTATCTCACTCTGCGTCTCTGCTCTCCTGCCTGCGGCTGTACCCGCTCTTGGAATAGCCTCCGTTGCCGCCTGCTCCATCTGTCCTTCGCGAGCCACGTGACTGCTGAACGAACCGATCATATCTCTTTGGATTTGCTCCGGCGCTTCTCTCTCTTTTCTGGCCGCCCCTGTCCGAACAATCTTTCCCCTGACTGCCGCGTCGGCCACCGCGAGAATATTCCCTCTCGGGATCCTGATTTCTGCGCCCCTCTGTCTCGACGCCTTCCTGTATGCGATTTCCCCTGCCGCGTCGACTCTCCCTGGCACGATTCTCTCGCCTGTCCTGTTCCCGGGAATTCGAATTCCTGCGACCTCCGCTGCCGGATCCCGGATTCTCCGCACTCTCTGCCTTGTCCCTGCCGGCCCGATTGCCCGGTTTCCTGCGGCCTCTATGGGCCACAAAGGTCAGATCCTCCGCCGGATATTCTGCAATATCTTTCTCGTCGCCATTTTCAACAACAACGCGGGCTGTCTGCCGCAGAACATTAATATTCTGGATATAGCCCTCCTTCCCGTCAGGAACCGTAACAATATCTCCGACACGAGGCATCCGGGCATTGAGGTACTCATACGTATCCTCCTCATTCTTCAGACAGCACATGAGTCTTCCGCAGAGACCGGAAATCTTGCCTGGATTTAAAGAGAGGCTCTGCTCCTTAGCCATCTTAATCGACACCGGGACGAAGTCTGTCAGCCAGGATTTGCAACAGAGTTCCCTGCCGCAGGGACCGATTCCTCCCATGATACGGGTCTCATCACGGACACCAATCTGGCGCAGCTCAATTCTGGTGTGAAAAATCGAAGCCAGATCCCGAACCAGACTGCGGAAATCCACCCTTTCATCCGCCGTGAAATAAAAGAGCAGCTTATTATTCTCGAAAGTGTACTCAGCGTCCACCAGTTTCATGTCCAGTCCGTGTTCATGAATCTTCTTCTTGCAGATGGCAAAAGCCTCTTTCTCCTTCTTGCGATTCTGCTCCTGACGAGCCAGATCATCCTCGGTCGCCTCGCGGATGATCTCCCTGACCGGATGCTTGATCTTATCATCTGGAATCTGGCGGGGATTCATACGAATCTCTCCCAGTTCTCTGCCCCTGGCCGTCTCCACCAGGACCTGATCTCCAATCTTCAGATCCCGATCCCCCGGGGAAAAATAATAGATCCTGCCGGTGCCTCGAAAACGCACGCCCGTAATCCTTGCCATGTTCTATCTCCGTTCTTCCCGCATGCACTCCATGAGCTGCTGCAGAATTAAATCTGTATTCACATTCGCGGCATCCTTCCTGCGGCAGGATTCGATCGCCTCGAAAATTTCCTCCAAATGCCGATAAGAAAGTCCGTCTGCCAGTCGTTTGATCTGATAGACCTGATCCGCGAAAATCAGTCTGTCCACCTGCTCTGTCGCTTTATATAATAGCACATCACGGTAGAAGACCATGAGCAGGTCCAGGGAATCCATCAAGGGCTCCTTCCTCTCCTGCATCTTGCTGATCCACATGATCCGATCCGCATAGGTCATTTCAGAAATACGCCGAACCAGAGAGAGCACCAGATCCTTACGGTCCACAAAATCCTGAGACTGCGCCAGGGCAATCGCTTTACCCATATTTCCCTGAGCGAAAGCCACACTCATGTCCGCCTGGTAGTCCGGAATCCCATAACGTTTCATGAGTTCTCTGCGCACAAGATCATCCGGTACCGGTTTGGTCTCCAGCAGGATGCAGCGGGATCGGATGGTCGGAAGAAAAGCCTGCGCATTCTTCGTCAGCAAGAGAATCACCGCGTAGGAGGGCGGCTCTTCAATGGTCTTTAAGAGAGCGTTCTGCGCCTGTTCATTCATCTTCTCCGCTTCATCAACGATATAGACCTTGTATGCGCTGTTGTAAGGACGGATAACAACATCGCTGTTGATCTGACTTCGAATATCGTCCACTGAAATGGTCGCCGGCTTCTCATGGGTCAGATAAATGATATCCGGCTGATTATGGCTCATCGTCTGCCGGCAATGACGGCAGTGTCCGCAGGCATCCGGTCCTTTCTCCTCGCAGAGCAGAGTCTGCGCGAAAGCCTCCGCCAGCATCCGTTTGCCGGATCCCTCCTCCCCGCTGATTATATAGGCATGAGAGACCTTCTGATTCTGCAGCGCATTTCTCAAATGTTCCTTCAGTTCTTCCTGACCGATGATATCCGCAAACCTCATAGCTTCCCTCTCTCACTCCCCGCCGCCTGTTCTTTGGACACTCCTCTTATTCTCCAGCGGTAACTTTCAAACGCGGAATATACACTCCTGAATATCCCATTCTCATAAACAAGAGCATGCACGCTTCGCGCGTTTTCTCCTTTCGCGGATAAAAGCAGCAATCTGCCTTTTCGTCTCCTCCAGATCCAAATTCTCAAACCGGTGCCTGATCCCAGCCCGGCACAGGCGATCCTCTGAGAAATCTTCCTGATCCGCCAGGAACCTGCGGCAGAGCTCCGCGTACCTGGGCATTTCCTGCTCCCGCTCCCTGGCCAGAGCTCTGGCCAGCCGTTCACCGTCATCAAGATAAACATAGATATCGCAGACCGCCCGCTCCCCGAAGTAGGATCGAATCCTGCAATAGGCCTCCGGGGTTGTAATCAGCAGATAATCATGACTGCTTAAGTCTATGCTGCCATCATCCGCGGTAAAATAATTCCACTCCCCGCACATAGTCTGATAAGTGCGCTGTTCAATAACCTTGCCGTCATCGACCAAAGCCTGCATCCCGGTCTGATCTACAAAATGATAGTCGATGCCCTCTCTCTCCCCCTCCCGCATAGGACGCGTGGTATAGGGAACCACAGGAGTCAGTTCAAGAACCGGATCCTCCATTAATTTCTTGTAAATACTGTCCTTACCCGAGGCAGACTTGCCCAGAATACAAAAAATCTCAGCCATATTTTCCTTCCGCTTTCACGTCTGTCACGTCCGCAGATCTTGCCACAGAATTCACGACCAGAGTTCTTCTCCCCTTTGTCCTGCAGATATCCTGTCTCTTACGCCCTTTTGCGGGCATCCCCCTGCGGCAAATAACTTTTGACGCTACCATCTGACGATAATGAATCCCGACAAGAGGCCGACGAAAAGAAGTCTCAGACCAAGACCCGGGTCTTTCCATCTCTTAGTCCCTGCACCTTAAGTCCATCCGCCAGAGCCATCTTAAGATAGCGGACAACCTCCTCCGTGATCTCCTCTCCACTGTGAACCAGAGGGATCCCCGGCGGGTAGAGGAGAATGGAGTCTCTGCTGATACAGCCGGCACACTCCTCCAGATCCATTTCTTCCCACTTCTTTCGCAGAGCCTGCCAGGGTTCCAGGATCTTCCTGCGCGGACCGTAGACCAGCGTATGATCTATCACACGGTCGACTCCGCAGATCGCTTTCTGCTCCCCCTGCCGCTCTTCCCGAAGGACATGCCGTCGATCAGCCTCCCCTGCCAAAAGCGCATCGATCTCAAACAACGCATCCTGCAGGCGCCGCAGTCCCTCGCTGGTATCCATAAGAGAGGTCATGGCCAGAACGTAATCGAAAGAAGCCATTTCCAATTCCAGCTGATACTCTTCCCGCAGCCATTCCATCAGTCTCTGTCCCGTGAGACTGGTTCGGGCACAGGAAATGACGATCTTGCCCGGATCATCTGTCCGCAGAATCCGAAGCGCTCTCAAGTCCTCACAGGCCTTGTAAAATTGCTTCAGATCACGGGCATTTTCCCGAAAACGGGCCTCTCCTTCCTGGCGCAAAAAGCGCAGAGCTGCTGCTGCCTGTCCCATAAGAATATAGGAGGGAGATGATGTCTCCAGATAGTCAATCAGATTCGCCACCCGCTCTCTGTCAGCCCATGATCCATCCGGCAGGAGCAGAGCCGCCGTCATAGTGTAAAAGGGCAAGGTCTTGTGGAGACTGATCACCAGCAGATCTGCCCCCTGATCGGCCATGGAAGGCGGGAAATAAGGATGAAGGCCGAAGTGCGCTCCATGGGCGGCATCCACCAGGAGCAGGGCTCCATGGGTATGCGCGATCTGTGCGATGGCAGACAGATCCGAAACCACCCCCTCATAGGTCGGAGATGTAATGGCCACAAGCTTGATCTTCTGTCCCCGCTTTTCTGCAGCACATAAGGCCTCCTGAACCGACGCAGCCCGAACCGGCCCCTGAAGGCCGTTTGTCAGAGCCTGGGGATAAATATATTCTACGGATAATCGGCCCAGAATTGCCCCATGATAGATGCTCTTATGACAGTTTCTCGCCATAAGCAGGGTATCCTGGGGTTCCAGATGGGACAGGAGACTGACCAGATTTCCCAGCGTGGCCCCTCCCACCAGCAGGCGGGCCTGAGCAACACCGTAGAGTTCTGCCAGTTCCCTCTCAATATCCGCAATCATTCCCCCTGCGTCGTGCAGGTCGTCAAAACCATCAATCTCTGTGATATCCATCAGATTTGGATCGAAGCTCTGCGGAAAGCGGCGTTTATGGCCCGGCATATGAAAAGGGTAGGCCTGACTCTTTCCATATGCGAGCAGAGCCTGATCCAGGGCTGTCATCGGCGCCCCCGATACTTGCGCACACGATTTTTACGCGCTCTTCTTCTGGCCCGCCTCCGCCTGGTCAGAAACAGGAAGACAACAAACAGAAGAACCAGGATGAGAATCATTGCCAGAAGGATCGGCCCGATTATCGTCCGAAAGACCTTGCCAATATTCCCAAAGAAATTCCCGATCGCCTTACCTGTCTCAGAGATCCCGGACGATTCTCCGTTCTGTCCCGTTTTCTTTGCAGCCGTCATCGGCCGGCTTACCAGCGGCCGATCTCCAAAGAATATGGTGAGCCGATACGTTTCCTCTTCCCCCCTGTCCCTGCCTGCCAAATCTGTACCTGCTTCTCTCTTTCCCTCATCTGTCGGGTCTGAATCCTGAGCGGATCCTGTCGGCTCAATCCTGACGGACAGGTCCCCCGTATGAACTCCCTTCGGCAGAAGAAGGCTTCCCTCTGCCTGCCAGGACAGTCCCGACTTCCCAGACGTCTTGATCGCCTCATCCACCTTGGCCTGCAGACCGGCATCCTGAATGGAAACCTTATAAAAATTCGTTACTGCCCAGTCCATCAGGGCAATGGTATCCTTATAACTGTCATTGCCCTCTGCGCACATACTTACACCGGCCAGATGCCCGCCATTCCTGTCTACATAAGTGACCAGAGTATGCCTGGCCTCATCGGTATAGCCAGTCTTCCCTCCCAGACATCCGTCGTAGAGGAACTCTCTTGTCTTGCTGGTAGAGAGCATGGCATGCGTATTGTTGAGAGGAGTGGGCTCCGCGTGCTTATTGGTCGGCGGGATCTCATAGCGCCTGGTTCCCACCATCTTGCGAATCGTCTCATTCTGATAGGCCGCTCTGGCAATCAGAGCCAGGTCATGGGCACAGGTATAGTGCTGGTCGTCATGAAGACCGCTGGAATTGGTGAAATGCGTATTAACACAGCCCAGTTCCTTTGCCTTGTCATTCATGGCCTGAATAAATGTATGATAGTCGCCGCCCATATTAGCGCCCGCATGTTCCGCAATCGCATAGGCGCACTCATTGGCAGAGGCGAGCAGGATCCCATAGAGGGTCTGCTCCACGCTCATCTGCTCTCCCACATCTCTGGCAATATGAGAACTGTTGGTCTCATTCTTAAAAACCGCGTCTGATGAGAACGTGACGGTCTCATCAAGTTTGCTGTGCTCCAAAGCCACCAGGGCCGTCATCAGCTTGGTCGTTGAGGCCGGATAGCGGGCTGCCTTATCATCCTTGCTGTATAAAACCTCCCCGCTGTCCAGATCCATCAGAACTGCGGATGCCGATAGAACCTCCGGTTCCTGAGGCCAGCCCCCTGAAGCCGTATTCTCTCCCGCAGAAACTCTCCCCGGCAGGACAAACTGCCCCGCGACAAGAAGACCGGCGATCATCAGGATGAAAAACTTCCTGCTGTATGTCATCAGTCGATGTAGATTCACAATCATCCTCCGCATCTCTGCAATATTGCTCACAGAATCTCTGAAAATTTCATTTTCAGTATAGCGGTCTGCCAAAAGAGACACAAGATTGACCCTATTCTCTCTGTGCGAATTTCATGCTCCCTGAGCGCTTCTTTTGACATAAATCTTGAAAAGTTTTTAACTTGACCGACTTCCATAGGAAATCGAATACCTGACCAGATCATATCAAGATCTATGGACGGAATCCATGAGGCTCAGGCAGGCTGTCATTCACTGGTTTCATTGATTCAAGGAAAGCGTCCCGAAAGAACACACTTTGTTCACAAATCCCCTGGAATTAGCTCTTGCATTCCCCATATCTCTCCCATATAATAATCTTTGTCGCTGAGACAGACAGATTTCAATGTCTGTTTGCTTATGGGTCATTAGCTCAGCTGGCAGAGCACCTGACTCTTAATCAGGGTGTCCAGGGTTCGAACCCCTGATGACCCACTTAGAAGTCCTTATCTTGCAGAGATGGCTGCGGGATTTGGGCTTTTTTCTTATTGATTATCATCCGTATAAGCTGAAAACATCAAAAAATCTATGTTTGAGAGGTAATAAGGCATACCGGCATACGCAAAGATGATCTGTATGACGTTATTAAAAATCAGGGAACGCTGTTTGGTTATGTCGCGCAAACCTGACCCAATTACTGTTCGCGGAGCAGATCCCCCCTGGATGAAGCAGTATATGATGTATCGGCGGGCTGTCTGCGCAGAACCATCTTACAGATCGGATTTCCCCTGGAAGAGAACTTCTCCTCATACTCGGTCATGACATTGCCCTGACACATCTTCTCATCCCGGTGCAGATCATATGTCTTCTCCTCAATTTGAAAGACGGCTGAGGCTGCTGCCGTCTCTAAAGAGAAATCAAAGAGTTCCCGGTTATCCGTCTTAAACTCAATCTTCCCATCACTCATCAGCACCTTATCATAACGGCAGAGGAAAGGCTCAGAAGTCAGACGCCGATTCGCATGTCTGGCCTTAGGCCAGGGATCCGAGAAGTTCAGATAAATGCGCTCGACTTCTTCCGGGGCGAAGATATCGGGCAGATCCCAGGCGTCAATACAGAGAAAGCGCAGATTTGTCGGCATTTGTCCTTCCTGCCTCAGTACCTCCATCTTCTGCAGAGCCCGATAGAGAACAGAGGTATAGCGTTCTATTCCAATATAATTGATCCTTGGATGCAGGCGAGCCATATCAATAATAAAGCGCCCCTTGCCCATACCGATCTCCAACTGCAGGGGCTGCCTGCAGTCAAAGAGCTCCTGCCAATGCCCCCTCTGTTTGCCCGGCTCATGCACTACATAACTGCTCTTCTCTATGACCTCATCCGCCGCCGCAATTCTGCGCAATCTCATCTGTCTTTCCTCATTTTGCTCTAACCGGTGGTTATGCCTTGATGCATATCTTCCCCGGCTTCACTCTTTCGATTCCGTCCGCTAATACATTTCTACCCAATATGCTAAGATTCCCTCGAAATCAGATGAATGGCAGAGCCATTGATTTCTTCTGACCTTTTTCCATGCCGAGCACATCTCGGACAAAGGTACGCATAGCGTCCATTTTTTCTCCTGTCAAAATACATTCCTGCCTTCCGCTCAAAAGCGCCCGCTCCAGTCCCTTCCGCTTTCATGAAAAATCGGACTCAGGAAGATTTCACTCGATGAGATCATCCTGAGTCCTGAACTTACAATCGTTGAAAGGATCTTTGACGTTTAAGACCCCCAGGATATGATCCCAAAGATCCGGGGGACTGCACCCGCACGTTATTTGTCCCTGGATGCAATGAAGTAAGGAACGGCGACAAAAATGACACCGCCGATCATATTGCCCAGCGTAACAACCAAAAGATTATAGAACCAGCCCCCAAGACTGACCGCCTGGCCCGCCGGATTTAAAAGAGCAGAGGTCAGCAGGGTCATATTGGCAACGCTGTGTTCAAATCCGGTTGTAATGAAGGCGAAGAGACACCAGAAGCACATAAGGATCTTGGCACTGTCACTCTTGACGCGGAAGCCGCACCATACCGCCAGGCAAACCAGGATATTGCAGAGAATACCGCGGCTTAAGAGGGGCACGAATCCAGCGGACATTTTAGCCAGAGCTCCCTTCGCGATAAATGCCGCAACTGCCTCTGTCTGCAGGCCGCTGGCGCTAAAAAGCAGAGCCAAGAGAACAGATCCAGCCACATTGCCAAGCCAGCACACAATCCAGAGTTTGACCAAATCTGCCAGGCTGACCTTGCCTCCCATCACCCCTGAAGACATGACCATAGTGTTCCCTGTAAAGAGTTCTCCTCCGGCGATCACGACAAGGCTTAAGGCGACTCCGAAAGAAGCTCCCATCACGATCTTCGTGGCCGGATTCCCATTCAGAAGTCCGCCGATTGTAAAGATAAGCAGTATCCCAAAACCGATATAGGCACCTGCCAACATAGACAGCAGAAAATAACCCATGGGATTTTTCTTCAATAATCCCGCCTTAGCTACTGCGGCATTGGTCATCGCTGCGAATTCTTCCTTATACATAAAACTCTCCTCTTCCATCAGGTCATAAATGTACGCTCGGCAATGCCCTGTAAGCCGAGCCGTAGCGCACGCTCTCCGTGAACATCTGACTGCTGCAAAAACTCCCCGCCCGGAGCCGGCAAACCTACTGCGACCTATTATAACCCAGATCCAGTTATCCTCAAAATCCTACTTTATCGTCCATTCGAACGTATTCATAATATTTCAGTCACTTCGTCACACTCGGAAGCTCCGTTGAAATTCGTCTCAGAAGATACGACAGATGAATCTTTCGCATTACCTCGCATCACTCTCTCCGTTCCCTTAATTTTTCAGTTGTTCTCTCCTTCAAAATTTCGATCAGTCGCTTTTGCATCTCTTTATCATAGGCAGATCGATTTGCCCTGACTTCCCTCCCCTTTTCATTATACAGGAACCCGGTATATCCGTTTTCTGTTGCCAGAACCGTATAAATACGGGCCATTGCTTCCGGTGAAATTGAAAACTTTGATTTTATGGCATATGCTTTTTTCATAATAGCGGGAAGACGATCGTATCGGCTCAAATCAACCTTGACATTCGTTACTCTGACTGCCTGAATGCGAACACCTTCCATGTGTTCCCTCATATATAGCGAAGCCATCAAAAGCGCTAATTTATTTTGATAATAGGTGGATGCCGGACGATAGTGCTTCCTTCCATCCAGATTGTGAATGTCAAGTTTGATAAATGGATAAACGCACAATCCCTGCGACGATATGTTGATAATGCGCCCTCTCCCGCTTCTTCTGAGAGCGTCCTCCATTAATATTGAAATAAGATAGGGAGCTGCAACATTTGTCGCAAACTGTTTTTCCATTCCCTCATCTGTTATTGCAGGCTTCTTCACTGACAAATCAAAATCAGCTGCATTGTTAATCAATACATGAAGTTCCTTATGCAAAGACAGATACCTGGCAGCCACGCGTCTCACACCCGCCATAGAGGAAAGGTCCGCAAGAAGATAACCGACCTGTTGATTCCCAGTCTCTTCTGAGATAGAAGAAGCAGCCCTGGCCGCTCTTTCTTCATTTCTACAAATAAGCGTTACATGATACCCTTTTGCTGCAATCTGTCTGGCGGCCTGATATCCGATGCCGCTGTCAGCACCTGTGATGATACAATTCTTCATCTTGTCGCTTCCTCAATCATACAAATTCCGATTTGTTATTCTGAATATTCTTAGATTTTTCTTTCTATATCAACTACTTTCCCCTTTATTATCCCATAACATATGAGAATAATGGTATACACAGAAAAATAATCCTACAATAAATGTTGGGAAAGTAATAAGACGAACCTCTTACGGGATCTATCGATTTGAGAGGCTTCAAGCTTTGTCCTATAACTCTACATAGAGCCTGAAAAGCGGAAGTCGAAGGAGCTAATCTCCAGCGGCTTCCGCATGATTCTCTGGCGTCCACGATGTGATTCGAACACACGACCTACCGCTTAGGAGGCGGTCGCTCTATCCAGCTGAGCTACGCGGACTCATGAAATTAGAACTCATCTCTGTTTCATCAGATAAGAACGAATCAAGTATACCACAATTTTCTCTTTATAGGACCATATTTTTTCAAAACGAGACAGGTGTGCTCGCGACTATGAATCATTTCCTGCTCTTGCGAAACTGAATCTTCCAACCCACAATCCACCCCAGGACAAGCAGATAATTTTCAATCGCACCGACTCCATTAACCAAACTTCTCTGATCAAGAAAGTGAACAAGGTGATTTGTTCCTATCCCAATTCCACCCACGATAAGAGTCAGAAGAACTGTCTTTAAAAAGTAAGCGTTATATTTAAGATTTACAGCGATCAGAATAATCATCACTGCGATATCCCAAACGGCTATTTCTCTCTGCCATCCGTAAGAGACATGATAAGCTGGATGACTTGCCATATCATCAGGAAAAAACAGTTACAGTACAACCGCCCCCGACATTGCAGCTATAACAAAGACAAAGAGGACTCTCAAAAACTTATTCATATGCCCTCCTTTATATTTCCTTCCCCAGTGCCTTATGCAATGCCTGCTCCTCCTCTTTTCCAAGAGTCGTAACCGAACGGCCGTCAATGATCTCCTTTATATAAGAATAACATCCCTCTCGGCTGTGCACCACATTCAAGATAAAGCCGTTATTTTCTCGGGTCAGCATAGCCAGAGAGAAACTGAGCTTGCCGCCCATCTGATCTAAGGCATTATACTTCATCAGACCGTATTTCTGAAAAGTTACCGCCGCCTTGTCTGAGAGATTCTTAATATTGCGTTCATTGGCGGCATTGGCCTCAACCAATTCATCTGCCTGATCCATACGAAAGACAAGACTCTCTTCCAGGGATTTTGCATTCTTTCCTCTCATAAAAACATCATACTTCTTCTGCAGCTTACGGATCTTAACCAGACTGATCAGAACCAGAATCAGAAGAACCAGGGCCAAAAAAATCAAGCCAATCACAACAAAAGGATTAACGACGTACTCTAACATATTTAACCTCAGCATTCTCATTTGAAAGTCCCCTCGCATTTCATGCGAAGGGACTTTATTCTTCACACCTGTTTCTGTCTCACTGCTTCCTGAGTTGGATCAAATCCATAATTCTCTGCAACTCATCCTGAGAATAGTATTCTATCTCAAGTTTTCCCTTCTGATTATCTTTGGGATGAATCTTGACCTTAGTCCCCAGCGAAGTCTTCAGGTTTTCCTCCATCGTCTGATAGAGTATCATCATCTGCTCTGTCAGCGCCTTTTGCGTCTCAGACTTCCTTGGAAGTGGCTTCTGCAAACGGTGAACTTCCCTCTCCACATCGCGGACAGACATCTTCTGATCAAATGCCCTCTGTGCCAGATCAAACTGCAGATCCTTATTGCCAAGTCCAAGAATTGCCCTTGCGTGACCGGTCGAGATCATCTCATCGATAACCATCTGCTGTACCCTGGGGTCCAGCTTGAGCAAACGCATCGAATTCGTGACCGCCGTTCTGCTCTTGGAGACTCGTTCAGCTACCTGGTCTTGTTTCAAATGAAACTCATCCAACAATTTCTTGTATGCCTGTGCCTCTTCAATGGGGTTGAGATCCTCACGCTGAATATTCTCAATGAGCGCAATCTCTACGATTTCCTGTTCAGACAGATTTCGGATGATGACCGGCACTTCTTTCAGACCGGCAATCTTGGCCGCCCTCCAGCGACGCTCTCCGGCGACAATTTCATAGTAGTCGCCTCTCTCCTGAACCACCAAAGGCGAAAGCACACCAAACTGACGAATGGATTCCGCTAATTCTTCCAGCGCGTCCTCATCAAACCGTTTTCTTGGCTGCTCCCGGTTAGGCTCTACTTTATGAATATCAACAAATACGACACCTTCTCCAGCCTTTGACTTACTTTCTTTCTTTCCTTTATTTTCATCAGCTTTGATTGGTTCGCAACCTGCATGAATGGGTCCTTGTTTATGACCACCGGATTTTCCAGTGCTGCTATCCTTCATTGCCGTCTTGCTGACTGTTCTGTTTTTTAACTTCCCGCCGCCAGTTGTCTTATTGGGAATCAATGAATCCAAGCCTCTTCCAAGACCACTTTTTTTTGCTGCCATCTAGATATCCTTCCTCTCAATTACTTCCCTGGCCAGATTCCGATATGACTCTGCTCCAGAAGAACGGCTGTCATAGAGATGAATTGGCAGGCCGTGCGAAGGCGCCTCCGCCAGACGAATATTTCTGGGAATAATCGTATTATAAATTTTTGTATTGAGATTCTCGCGGACAGATGCTACAACATCTGCTGACAGATTCGTTCTGGCATCATACATGGTGAACACCACGCCATCCATAGTCAGATCCGGATTCAGGCGTTCCTGCACCAATTCAATCGTATGGATCAGCTGACTCATTCCCTCCAGGGCATAATACTCACACTGAATGGGAACGAGTACGCTGTCTGCTGTTGTCATAGCATTAACCGTCAATATATTGAGGGACGGCGGACAATCGATCAAGATATAGTCATAATCATCTCGAATATAATCAACTGCATTTCTAAGAATATATTCCTTCTCATCAAGTTCCAGCAATTCAACTTCAGCTCCTGCCAGATTCACATTGGAAGGAAGCACCGTAAGATTCTCCGCGCCATCCACTGCCCGCATTGCCTGGCGGATCCCACACTCATCAACCAGCAATTCATAAATTGTATTTTCCAAATGATCCTTGTCAATTCCCAGTCCGCTCGTCGCATTTCCCTGTGGATCGCAATCAATCAGAAGGACCTTCTTCCCCGCTTCTGCCAGGCATGCTGCTAAATTAATCGAAGTTGTCGTTTTCCCCACGCCACCCTTTTGGTTGGCAATTGCAATGACTCTTCCCATATTTCTCCTTTTCCCTATATGTTTCACGTGAAACATACACATATTTTACAGCGAAGTTCTTCTCAACGAAAGTACAATATAACAAGTGCATCCTACTAAATATAGAATTTTTAAAACCAATAATGTTTCACGTGAAACACAGAATTTAATTCCTTGGAATCATCATAATGATTCATCCCTACACACCAAAAGATAATCTGATTCAGCCTTGGGGATGGACGATTATTTCTACGATTATAATTTCAGAAGTTCTTACCACATATTGAAACAATATATACGCGACATGACCCTGTATTTTTTTATTCTAATTCTCTATAAATACCGCCAACGAATAAATATCGCATGTGCTTATTTCCACATATCAAGATTATGTTTCACGTGAAACATATAAAATCATTTGTTCTCTTTTCTGTCTCCTTTAAGCGGATCTTTTGACGGTGTGCCTGCCTTTCGCGGATAAATCTTCGGTGTTCTTCCTGTTTTACGGATCATGACTAAGGACCTGGAAAAATCAGAGTTGGGGAGCATAAACTGTTCTACATGTACAATTTTTCCTCCCAGCAGTTGAATTCCAAACTTTCCCTCACGGAGTTCCCTCTCTATCTGCCCTGACTTATAGGCGATGAAGTTCCCGCCTTCTTTCACAAAGGGAAGACAATATTCAGAGAGCGTCGAAATATTTGCCACTGCGCGAGAGACAACATGATTGTAAGACTCCCGATACTTCTTTTGCCTGCCCATTTCTTCGGCACGCCCATGAATTGCTTCAATACCCCTAAGTCCTAATCGATCAATGACCTCCTGTAGAAAATGAATTCTCTTATTCAGGGAATCCAGAAGTGTTATCTGCAGATCAGGATAGACGATTTTTAGCGGGATTCCCGGAAATCCTGCTCCGGTTCCCAGATCAAGCATTTTTCCCTCTAAACTCGAACATATGTTTGATATGGAAAGGGAATCCAGAAAGTGCTTACTGACAACTTCTGAATAATCTGTGATTGCTGTCAGGTTCATCACCTTATTTTTCTCAATCAACATATCGTAATAGGTCAGAAAGGCCTCATATTGCCGGTTATCCAACTGATATCCCAGACAATTCAGTCCCTCCTTAAATTTGCGAATATCATACTTCATATCATGCCCTGTTCTTCTGAAATTTTCCTGAAATGATCCGTTTTCCTGTCCTCATATCAATTCTGATGTCATATGATATCGCATTCTGCGGATACAAATATGACACCTATAATTTCACTCCACGCATACGAATCTGATCCTGCATTATTTTCAGCCGCGGAAAAAGCTAAACTAACTGCCTCAGCGCTCAAGATATTTTCCCTGTTTGATATAGACCATCAGCACAGAAATATCTGCAGGCGAGACGCCTGATATGCGGGAAGCCTGTCCTATGTTTTTAGGACGAATCTTAGATAGCTTCTGTCTGGCTTCAATGCGAAGGTTATCGACCTTCGCGTAATCGAGTTCCTCTGGAATAACTTTCTCCTCCAATTTTTTAAAATGTTCCACCTGCTTGATTTGACGATCAATATAGCCCTGATACTTAATCCCAATATTGATCTGTTGGCAGACATCCTCTGCAAGCGATGGCCGGCCCGGATCCAGAACTACCAGCTTCTGATAGGATAGTTCCGGCCTGCGAATCAGTTCCTCCAGAGAAACAGATCCATCCTCCGGAATAGGAGAGGAGTTCTGTGATTGCAGAATATCATTGTTCTGTCGGCTTCCTCCCAGACGTATACCCTTGATTCGCTCCCGTTCCCTCTCAATTGCCAGCCTCTTGATCTGAACCTTTCGATAACGATCTTCAGAAATTAGTCCGACCTGATAGCCAAGCGGCGTCAATCGAAGATCCGCATTGTCCTGACGAAGCAGAAGACGATATTCCGCTCTGGATGTCATCATACGATAGGGTTCGAAGGACTCCTTAGTCACCAGATCGTCAATCAAAACTCCAATATAGGAGGAAGACCGGTCCAGGATCAGCGGTTTTCTTTCCTGAACTTTCATTGCCGCATTAATCCCGGCAATCAGTCCCTGCGCAGCCGCCTCCTCATAACCAGAAGAACCATTAAACTGTCCGCCTGCAAATAGACCCGGGACTTCCTTAAATTCCAAAGAAACATCCAGTTGATTGGCATCGATACAGTCGTATTCGATAGCATAGGCATTTCTTGTTATCTTCGCGTGCTCCAGACCTGGAACTGTATGATAGAAGTCGTACTGTACATCTTCCGGCATGGAAGAGGAAGCTCCGGAGATATACATCTCATTGGTATCCAACCCCTCAGGTTCTACAAAAAGCTGATGACGGGATTTGTCCGGAAATTTAACCACCTTATCCTCAATAGAGGGACAGTAGCGGGGACCTGTTCCCTCAATTACACCGGCATAAATGGGTGATCGATCAATATTTTCCCGCAGAATGCGGTGTCCCCTCTCATTGGTGTAGGTTAGATAGCAGGTAACCTGTTCCTTCTGTACACTGGCCGGATCCGTCGTGAAAGAGAAAGGTACGACCGGACTGTCTCCATATTGAGGCTGCATTCGACTGAAATCAATGGAAGATCGATCTATACGGGCCGGTGTTCCTGTCTTAAAACGCCGCAGAGCGATCCCAAGCTGCTCCAAAGAAGCAGTCAGATGATTAGCAGAACGGAGTCCATTGGGACCGGTATACTCAATCACATCGCCATAGAAACAGCGAGCCCTGAGATAAGTCCCGGTCGCAAGAATTACCGCCTTTCCCCAATAGCTTGCACCGGAGAAAGTTCTGCATCCTGCAGCACTTCCATTCTTCGTCAGAATCTCAGTGATCTCAGCCTGTCGCAGAGTCAAATGCTCTTCAGCCTGCAAGGTCTTTCGCATTTCAACGGAATAACGATATTTGTCAGCCTGACAGCGCAGAGAGTGAACAGCAG
Organism: Lachnospiraceae bacterium AF51-6-b8A; assembly: GCA_027682585.1. Lineage (GTDB taxonomy): Bacteria > Bacillota > Clostridia > Lachnospirales > Lachnospiraceae > Shuttleworthia. The sequence continues at coordinate 673,016 of JAQCZH010000002.1, forward strand.
GTCCCTTGGAAGCATTGAGCATCTTGGATTGAAGGAAAGTCTTATCTATATTGATTCCCATCTGACCTCCCAGAGCATCAATCTCACGAACCAAATGTCCCTTGGAAGAGCCTCCAATATGCGGATTGCAGGGCATCATGGCCACAGAGTCCATGCTGACTGTGAAAATGATGGTCTCTAATCCCAGTCTGGCACAGGCCAAAGCGGCCTCACAGCCAGCATGACCTGCACCGACCACTATGACATCATAATTTTCTGAAACATGATTCATGCGAATTTCCTTCTCGCTCATTTCTCATAATACAGGGGAAAGATTTTTTAAAATTACAATTTCTTCCATGCAAACCAAAAATCCCTGTCCTGTTCTCAACCACCTAGGGACAGATTTCAAAGACAGATATCGCTTACGCCCTCCATTCATAGGAATACCATCTGCCCTTTCCCGTTATTTCTGTCCTCCCGATAATTGAATCCTGCTGACTTCTGAATTTCTGCCAGCAGAAATTTATACTGACAGATTAAGCAGCAATGCTATTTCCCCATACAAAATTTAGAAAATATTTCATCTGCCAGGTCATCCTCCAGGGTCTCCCCCGTAATCAGTCCCAGCTGCTCATAACAACTCATCAAATCCACAGTGAGAAAGTCTTCTGGTATATGCTTATTCATTCCCTCAAGTACCAAATCCAAAGCCTTCTTCGCCTCTTCCAGAGCATACTTATGGCGGGCATTTGTAATGAAAATCTGTTGATTTTCCTGAATCTGACCCCTGAAAAACATTTTTTCAATAACAGAAGCCAGAAGACCCAGCCCCTCTTCCCTGCGAACCGAGACCGACAGAATTCGCTCGGAATTCATCTGTGGCAGAGTCTGCTGAATCTGTTCTGCCGACAGAACAGAAGTCAGATCCATCTTATTGAGCAAAATGATACTGTGTTCCAGATAGCCACAAGAAGAGAGCTGCTTCAGCATTTTCCGATCCTCATCATCCAGGGGCCGAGAAGCGTCCATCACGAAGATAATCAAATCTGCCTGCTCCATGGATTTTCTGGCTCTCTCTACACCAATCTGCTCAATTCGATCTTCCGACTCGCGAATCCCCGCCGTATCAATCAGCTGCAGTGTCACATGACCCAGACGAACCCTCTCCTCCAGTGTATCTCTCGTTGTTCCCGGAATATCCGTGACAATAGCCCGTTCCCTGCCGGCAAGAGCGTTGAGCAGAGAGGATTTCCCCGCATTTGGCCTTCCGACAATCGCCGTCAGAATCCCGTCTCTGAGATAGGATCCCTCCTTGCTGGAATCCAGAAGTCTTCGCAAATCAGCAGCTATATTCTCAATGCTCCTCTTCAGATGATCGCTGTGTCCATCCAGGTCATAGTGTTCCGGGTCGTCCAGAGCGGACTCAATAAAGGCAATCTCATAGAGAAGTTTTTCTCTCATTTCCTTAATGCAGCGGGAGAGAACGCCAGACAGCTGTTCCAGAGAATTGCGAACCGCAAGTTCACTTTGCGCGTGGATTAAATCCATGACCGATTCCGCCTGTGCCATATCAATGCGGCCATTGAGAAATGCCCGCTTGGTAAATTCCCCGGGCTCTGCCGGTCTGGCACCGCAGGAGAAGAGAAGCTGCAGAATCTCCTGAAGAATCAGTATCCCTCCATGACAGTTGATCTCCACCACATCTTCTCTGGTATAGGTTCGGGGAGCGCGAAAAATTGAGACAAGGACTTCATCAACAGGGCGATCGCCTTCCTCATCTTTTATCCTTTCCCCCTCATTTTTTCCCTCTGCATTTAAATTCTTCTCCGCTAAAAATTCTCTGTCAGAGCCTTTTAATTGTCCTATTTCCTTCGAATAAATCTCACTAATGGATCCTTGACCTGGCTGATATGCAGGCGCAACAATATGGCCATAAGAGACGGTATGACTTTCCATTTCTGTCAGTGCCCTCTTCCCTCGAAAGACAGAATCCACGATGGAAATCGCGTCCGGGCCGGAAATTCTTATAATGCCGATCCCGGCATTGGACATTGCTGTCGCAATCGCAGCGATTGTGTCCGTCTGAAACATACACTCTCCTTATGTAATCCATGATCATTCTTTTGATATACGGATCATCCGTATCATTATAGCATGAAAAAGGTACCGGTCTCCATGACAGCGCTCTGCCATGGAGACCGGTACCTTTTCTTTCACTCCATCAAATTGCGATCTCTACGCTTTTTCAAAACATCATTATCATACACTGCAATCGAATTCGGTATCACTCCTATCTTCGATATACGATTTCTTCAAGCTTCTATGAAAGGATTCCATCCCGGGAAAAGACAGAATCAGTCCTTCGGACTGATGACCACATGACGATAGGGCTCCTCCCCTTCGCTGTGCGTATCTACTCCATGAACGCCCTGCAGAGCGGAGTGAATAATACGTCTCTCATAGGGATTCATCGCCTCAAGTTCCTCCGCTTTTCCTGACCGCTTTACACGAAATGCCACATTTCTGGCCAGATTTTCAAGTGTTGCCATACGGCGGGCCCGATAGTCCTCCGTATCAATCTTCACTCTGGTATAAACAGAAGACTTACGGTTTAATGCCAGATTGGTCAGATACTGGAGCGAATCCAATGTCTGTCCTCTTTTTCCAATGATAACTCCCATCTCCGGACCGGACAGATCGACATCAAGCGTATTCTCGCTGGCATCAAAATGATAATCTGCCTTGACATCCATCTTCATTGCCGCAAAAAGATCCGCCAGAAATGCAGACACAATTGCCTGGGTTTCCTGAGGATCTGCTGCCTTTCTGACATGATCCAGCTTTTCTTCTTTACCTGTATGAGAAACCGGCTTGGCAGTTTTCTTATCATCTCCCTTATCTGCAGTCTTCCTATCAGCAGATTCTCCAGTCTGAGAGAAAGCGGGAGTTCCTGTATCCAAATCATCTTTCTCCTTGAGAATTGAAAACTCCGCCCTGGCCTCTTCTGTGACTTCTCTGCTCACCTGATCCTGTTCCTGATCTACTTTAGCCCGAATGACAGCATTCTTACTTCCCAGACCAAAGAGTCCCGCAGATCCCTTCTCTACAACAGTATAAGAAATCTTTTCACTGGTCACACCCAATTTCACAGATGCCGCAGTCAGCGCATCACTAATGGTCTTGCCGGTAAATGTCATATAATCCATAAGGCGCCTCCATTACCTGGACTCTTCGTCCTTCTGATTGTTATTAAATTTCTGAACACGATTTGCCTTGGCCGCAAGGGAATTCTTGCCGGCTTTCGCTCGATTCTCCGCTGCCTGATTCAAAGCACTCTGTTTCTCAGAAGAAATGCCTGCTTTCGAAGAGAGGCTTCTCTTTGCATTGGTTGTGGCAGCACTTCGGATCTGCTCTCGACGTGCTCCTCGCTTGGCTGCCTTTGCCTGGGCCTTCTCTCTGTTCTTGTCAACGATCTGCTGCAGATCCATCTTTTCAAAATGTTTATTGAGGAAATACTGTTGAATGACACGGACAACAGAACCAATGATCCAGTAGAGAACAAAACCAACCGGAAGAGTGAATCCAATCACCAGAGATACCAGAGGCATCATGGTATTCATCATCTTCATCTGCTGTTCCATCTGATCGCTGCCCGCGCCTGTGGCAGTAGGCATCAATTTCATAGAAAGGAACTGGAAGAAATAGGAGGCAATGGGAATCAGAAGCGCCACTATCACCAGAGCCCAGTTCTTCTGATCAGCAAAAAAACCCTGCTTAATCAGATTCCAGGGGGTCTCTGAAATGTTCAGATTCAAGAAATAGTTGACCTGCATCATCGCACTATGCGTAGAGTCAATGGCAGAAGTCAAAGTCGGAAAGGAAGTATGCAGAGCAGACCAGCCGGAATCTCCCAGCTTGTAAAGAACATCAATGATGTAATTATTCATTGCCGCTGGATCTGTCGTCTGAAAGTTGACCTGAACCGTATTGATCTTGGCATTCTTAAAAATGGTCTGCATGGTATCCGCATACCCATCCACACCCATAATCTGGCCCGCCAGACCAGAGAAGACTCCCTTGACATCATCAATATAGGCAGGAATGTTGTAGATCACCCGATAGAGTCCAAAGAGAATGGGGAGCTGAATAATCATCTGCAGACAGGAACCCATGGGACTAATGCCATACTTATCATAGAGGGCCTGCTGTTCCTCCTGCTGAGCCATCATACTGGCCTGATCTCTTTTTCCCTTGTATTTCTTCTGAATTGCCTTTGTCTCAGGCGCGATTTTCTGCTGTAATATGGAGAACTTCTGCTGACGTACGGTCAGAGGCAGAAGTGCCATATATATAATAATTGTAAAAACGACAATCGTCACCCAGATGTCCTTGATTCCAAAGACATTGCTCAAGCCAATATAGACCCCGTTCATGATCCATCCCAACACTCTGGCGATTGGTCCAAGAATCTGTCCCTGATAGGCAGTCAAATACATTGAAGTCATAAACCCTCCAATTCAATGTTTCATTCTGTATGATCTGATGTTTTCTCATATCGCACTCAACATGTGCGTTGCTTATCTATTCACTTCAGTCTTATTTCCCACATAATATGTAGATAAAAATCGCGTGATATACCTGCCATGAAGCCTTTCTTATTCTTCCCTCTTCTTATATGGAAAGGAAATCAGCTTATAACGCTGCCTGATTTCTGCCCTGTCCAGGGGCACCGGATCAATTCCTCCATGAGAGAAGGGATTACATCGCAAAATGCGATAAGCTGTCAGAAGACCTCCGATCAAGGCCCCGTGCCGTGAAATTGCCTCATAACCATAAGCGGAACAAGTCGGACAATAAGGACACCTGTTTCTCTTCATCGGCGATATGTGCTTCTGATAAATTCGAATCAATCGCAGCAGAAGTCCTCTCATACTCGATCTTCCTCCAAAGTCAGCTTCTGAAGACGTGCGATATGCAAAAGCGCGGATTCCATCTGATGAAAGTCGGCATCCCTCGCCTGCTTGCGCACGACGACTACCATGTCCCAGCCAATCTGAAACAGATCTTCATGCAGTCGATAAGATTCTCTGATCAGTCTCGTCAAATGATGTCGGACCACACTGTTTCCGACTTTCTTGGAAACAGAGATGCCCAGTCGATTTCGATCCAGTCCATTGAGGCGCACATACAGGACAAGAAGACGATTCGCCTTGGAATTGCGTTCCTGATAAACTTTTTGAAAATCGACATTCTTCTTTAGTGATTCGCTAAAAATCATAAAAGCTCCCACAAAGTAGAAAAGACCACATAAAATGTGGTCCTGCATTCATACATATATTGATCTATGATCAAGCTGAAAGCGACTTTCTACCCTTGGCTCTTCTTGCTGCGAGGACCTTACGTCCGCCGGCAGTGCTCATTCTCTGACGAAAACCATGAACTTTCGCTCTCTGTCTGGTCTTCGGCTGGAATGTCATCTTACCCTTATGCATTCAGACACCTCCTTACATTCAGAATATGACAAAACATCATTACAAATATAAGGGGCTTTCTTTTAAATGTCAAGAAAAAGCCTTGTGGATTTCCTGTGGATTCCTGTGGATCAATGAACAAAACAAAAAAATTCTGTGGATAAGATTCCTGCTGTTTCTATTCTTTTTTCATTCTTTCTAACAGGGCAAATAAGCCCATACAGCCCTTTTCCCATCTTTCTTCCATTTTTTATCCCCAAACGCCCTTTCATTGAAAAACAGGCGGTTTTAGAGTAGAATAGATAAGTAGTATGCCCTGAATCTATCAGAATATCAGGACTTTTGACAGCAATATTTCACAGAGCAGTTCAAAGAGGGCTGCTCTATAAGAACTAAACCAGTTTCTTCCTATTATAATAGGTACATGTTCTCTGACTGAATCAAAGAAATGGAGTAGGGCCGAATGGATCTGTTGACCAAGGAATGGGCGCACATTCTTAAAACGGTAAAGCAAGAATATAATATCACAGACATTTCTTTCAAAACCTGGCTGGCTCCTTTGGAGGTTTTCTCTGTTCAGAATGATACTTTAATCCTTCTCTTTCCAACAGACGAATCCAACCAGATGAGTCTGAATTATATCAGTAAAAAATATGAACTTCCCCTCAAGGTCACAATAGCGGAAATTACCGGAAGAGAATATCACTTACAGTTCATCCTCCCGGGCCAGGCGGCAACGCTAAAGCCCAGTGATGTTGTCAGTCAGAGTAAAGGACAATATGATCCGGCTGATCATGAGAACTTTCTCTCTTCCCATCTCAATTCCCGCTATACTTTCGATACTTTTGTGGTTGGAGCCAATAACCGTTTTGCGCAGACAGCTTCTCTTGCCGTTGCGGAATCTCCGGGACAAGCCTACAACCCTCTCTTCATCTATGGCGGTCCTGGACTGGGCAAGACCCATCTCATGCATGCCATTGGCAATTTTATTCTCCAGGACAATCCCTCCAAGAAAGTCCTCTATGTTACTTCAGAAGACTTTCTAAATGAAGTGATTGAATCAATCCGTAATAATTCCTCCGGTTCCATGTCCCGTTTTCGAGATAAATATCGGACTGTAGATATTCTCCTGATCGATGATATTCAATTCATCATCGGCAAAGAGTCCACACAGGAAGAATTTTTCCACACATTCAACGCCCTGCACTCCGCGGGCAAACAGATTGTTCTGACCTCGGATCGCCCGCCTAAGGAGATGGAGACTTTGGACACCCGAATTCGCTCTCGTTTCGAATGGGGTCTGATGGCTGACGTCGGGTCGCCCGATTATGAGACTCGGATGGCTATTCTGCGAAGACGCTGTGAAATGGATCATTTTTCCCTGCCGGATGAGATTCTGGATTATATTGCTGCTAATATTAAATCCAATATCCGGGAACTGGAGGGGGCGCTTAATAAGCTAATCGCTTACTCCAATCTGGAAAAAACAGAAATCACAATGGAGATTGCCAGCCGGGAACTGCAGAATATCATTTCTCCGGATACCCCCCGCGAAATCACTCCCCAGCTGATCATCGAGATGGTCTCTGAACACTATCAAATATCTGTTGACCAGATGATCTCCAAGAATCGATCTTCCGCCGTAGCCAGGCCCAGGCAGATTGCCATGTATCTCTGCAAAGATATGACTTCATCTCCCCTGGAGGCAATTGGCTCCCTTCTGGGAGGCCGGGATCACTCTACGATTATTCACGGTGCCAACAAGATTGCCGATGAATATAATTCAGACGAGGAACTGCACAAGCAGATCGACGCCATCCGCAAGAAATTGATTCCCAGCTGATTTCTTCGCAGCAGTCTTCTTACAAGAGGTCTTGATCCTTATTGTTTGTAATGTGTGCATATAACCGGGCTGTCCACAAAAATTGTGTATAAATCATAAACAGTTCTGTGGAAAAGGCGAAATCAAGGAGAATCTTCTTCTGATTCATCCACGAAATATTCGATTTATCCCAATTTCGATCCCCGGACTGTCCACTGAAGCAAACCTGTTTCATTGCCGTCAAAATAGGGAATGTGTGACTTGCTCACATATCCACAGCCCCTATTATGAATACTTAAATTTTTAATTATATATATAAAAGCGACAATTAAGAAAAAAGAGTTTTCCTCTTTATACACCGTCGCCAGGAAAGGAGTCTTTTATGAAGATTACATGCGCTCAATCAGAATTGGTCAAGGGAGTCAATATTGTCTCTAAGGCAGTTCCCACTAGAACAACGATGCAGATTCTTCAATGTATTTTAATTGACGCTTCTGCAAATCAGATCAAACTGGTGGCCAATGATATGGAAATTGGCATTGAGACAATCATTGAGGGGACGATTGAAGAGAGAGGAATGATCGCTCTTGATGCTTCTGTTTTTTCCAACATTGTGAAGAAGCTTCCTGACAATCAAGTGATTATTACAACGGATGGATCCTTTAAGGCCAATATTTCCTGTGAAAAGGCCAATTTCAATATCAATGGGCTGGACGGGGAGAATTTTGCCTATCTTCCTGTCATTCCCAGAAATGAACCGGTGGTTATCTCTGAGTTTACTTTGAAGGAAGTGATCCGTCAGACCATCTTTTCGATTGCCGATAATGAAAATAACAAGCTTATGACTGGTGAATTGTTTGAGATTCGCGGCAGTCATATGCGGGTTGTTTCCCTGGACGGACACCGCATTTCGATTCGCAATATAGAACTTAAGTCTGAGTGCCAGGATCATAAAGTGGTTGTTCCTGGTAAGACTCTGAATGAAATATCTAAGATTATTCCAGGATCCTACGAGGAAAATGTGATGATTTACATCACAGATAATCACATCATATTTGAGTTCGGGCAGACTACTGTGGTATCCCGCTTGATTGACGGGGAGTACTTCAAAATTGAGCAGATGCTCTCATCTGATTATGAGACGAAGATTCGTATTTCCAAGCGAGAATTACTCGACTGCATTGACCGCGCAACCCTGCTGGTCAATCCCGGAGACAAGAAGCCCATCATTATGAACGTGACGGATGGGAACATGGAACTTAACATTAATTCCTTTATTGGTTCAATGAACGAAAATATATCCATTGACAAAGAGGGAAGAGATATTCTGATTGGATTTAATCCCAAGTTCTTTATTGATGCTCTGCGCAATATTGATGATGAGGAAATATCCATTTATATGGTCAACCCCAAGGCCCCCTGCTTTATCAAGGATGATGAGAATAAGTTCCTCTATCTGATTCTTCCCGTTAATTTTAACGCAGCCTGACTCGTAAAAATCGATGTACGGGAAATGAGTATTTGAAGAGATTATAGTTTGATCCGTCTGTCAAAGAAAATGGCAGAATATAAAAATGAGGAGCAAAAATGCAGGAAGTTGTTCTTCGCGAAGGTGAAGACTTTATCAGGTTGGGTCAAATGATGAAAAAGGCTGGCATTGTGAGTTCTGGACTGGATGCCAAGTTTCTCATCCAGGACGGTCAGGTAGAAGTAAACGGGCAGGTTGATAACAGGCGTGGCCGCAAGCTCTATGAGGGAGATCAGGTAACTTTTGAGGGCCAGACCTTTATGGTTGTTAAGTAATGTATATCCAGTCAATTGAACTGTCCAATTACAGAAATTATCGGTCTCTTGTGATGGAGTTCGACAGGGGAACCAACATTCTCTTTGGAGACAATGCCCAGGGAAAGACCAATATCTTAGAGTCCGTTTATCTCAGCGGAACCAGCAGATCCCATCGAACCGTTCGGGATCGGGAGTTGATCCGCTTTGGACAGGAGGAAGCGCATATTCGCACGAACCTGTGCAGGGATGACTTGTCCTACCGTATTGATATTCACATCCGTCAGGGCAGAAGCAAGGGGATTGCGGTCAACGGCATGCCTGTCAAAAAAGCCAGTGAGCTCTTTGGCCTGCTTGGTATTATTTTCTTTTCCCCGGAGGATCTGAATATTGTAAAAAACGGACCGGCGGAGCGCAGACATTTTATCAATGCCGAGTTGTCTCAAATTGACAGAATTTATCTGTCGGATTTGAGCAATTATAATAAAGCGCTCAACCAGCGCAACAGTCTGCTCAGGGAGATTTTTAATCATCCGGAGATGAAAGAAACTCTGGATGTATGGGATGAGCAGCTGATTGCCTATGGCAAGAGGATTATTGCCCGCAGAAGAGCATTTGTTGCGGATATGCTTCCGATTGTTGCAAAGATACACAGGAAACTTTCCGGAGAAAGAGAAGAATTGGTCATTTCCTATGAGCCGAGCATTGATGACATCTTCTTTGAAGATGAACTTCTTCGCACAAGAGACAGGGATATGCGGATGGGAACGACCAATGTTGGTCCTCACAGAGATGATTTAAAACTCTCCATTGGAGGTGTTGATATTCGCAAGTTCGGCTCTCAGGGACAGCAGAGAACCTGTGCTCTTTCTTTAAAACTGGCTGAGATTCAAATCATGGAGAATAAAAGAGGTGAGAAGCCTGTTTTGCTCTTAGATGATGTTCTCTCGGAATTGGACTCGAACCGTCAGAATTATCTCTTGGAATCAATCAATGACATACAGACCATCATTACCTGTACTGGTTTGGATGAGTTTGTGAAAAATAAATTCTCTGTCCACCGGGTCTATGAGATTTCGAATGGGCAGGCATTTCTTCGCGAGAAGATTGCGAATTGAATGGAGGAAGGAATGGCACAGCAGGAATACGGAGCAGATCAGATCCAGATTCTGGAGGGATTGGAAGCGGTCCGAAAGCGGCCGGGTATGTATATTGGTTCCACTTCGGCGCAAGGGCTTCATCATCTGGTTTATGAGATTGTGGATAACTCTGTGGATGAGGCTCTGGCAGGTTATTGTCATCATATCCGTGTCACAATCAACAAGGGGAACTCGGTGACTGTGGTCGATGACGGACGAGGAATTCCTACCGGAATTAACCACAAGGCCGGTATTCCAGCTGTTGAGGTTGTATTTACGATCCTTCATGCGGGTGGAAAGTTTGGCGGCGGCGGATATAAGGTCTCCGGTGGTCTGCATGGAGTTGGAGCCTCTGTGGTCAATGCCCTCTCTCTCTGGCTGGAAGTTGAGATCCGTCGTGACGGCATGGTATGGCAGCAGCGTTATGAGAGCGGTAAGACCATGTATCCGCTCAGGAAAGTGGGAACTTGTGATCCGTCAGAGACAGGAACAAAGGTTACTTTCCTCCCGGATGACGGCATTTTTGAGACGACGGAATTTGACTATGGAGTTTTGCGAAGAAGGTTGAGAGAGACTGCTTTTTTGACGAAGGGTCTGCGCATTTCTTTGTGTGATGAAAGAGAGGAAGAGGTTCGCGAAGACTCTTTTTACTACGAGGGAGGCATTAAGGAGTTTGTCAGTTATCTGAACCGCGGAGACAAGCCCCTCTATCACGATGTTATTTATTGTGAGGGAACCAGCAATGGGGTCTACGTTGAGGTTGCCATGCAGCACAATGACGGTTATAAAGAGGCCTGCTATTCTTTTGTCAACAATATTATTACACCTGAGGGGGGTACCCAGGTCACTGGATTTAAGGCGGCGGTGACGAATGTGTTTAATGCTTATGCCCATGAGAATAAGCTGATTAAGGACACAGAGAAGTTGGACAGTGATGACATTCGGGAGGGGATGACATCAGTTATCAGTATTAAGATAGAGGATCCTCAGTTTGAGGGACAGACCAAACAGAAGTTGGGTAACTCAGAAGCCAGAGGCGCGGTCCAGGCTGTTGTAAGCGAGCAGCTGACCTATTTTCTGGAGCAGAACCCCCAAGCGGCCCGTATGATTGTGGAAAAGTCTCAATTGGCGCAGAGAGCCAGAGAGGCTGCCAGAAAGGCCCGTGATCTGACCAGACGCAAGTCTCCTTTAGATGGAGCGGCTCTGCCGGGTAAGCTGGCGGATTGTTCTTCTAAGGATCCTGCGGAATGTGAGATTTTTATCGTCGAGGGAGATTCCGCGGGCGGTTCCGCTAAGGAAGCCAGAAATCGCAGAACGCAGGCAATTCTTCCCCTGCGCGGAAAGATCTTAAATGTTGAGAAGGCAAGGGAAGACCGCATCTATGGCAACGCGGAGATCAAGGCCATGATTACGGCATTCGGCACAGGAATCCACGAGGAATTTGATATCGAAAAGCTTCGCTATCATAAGATCATTATCATGACTGATGCGGATGTTGATGGAGCGCATATTGCAACCCTTATGCTGACCTTTCTCTATCGCTTTATGCCGGAATTGATCCGTCAGGGCAATGTTTACCTGGCAACGCCGCCTCTTTATAAGATTGAGAAGAATCGCAAGGAGTGGTACGCCTATTCTGATGAGGAACAGAATCAGATTTTGAATCGAATCGGTCGAGATAATGCGATCAAGATTCAGCGTTATAAGGGACTGGGGGAGATGGATGCCCAGCAGCTCTGGGAGACGACCATGGATCCGGATACCCGTATCTTAAAGAGGGTGCAGGTGATCGATGATGATGAGGCGGAGATCAATCTGACTTTCTCTACCCTTATGGGGGAAGAGGTGGAGCCCCGCCGTGAGTTCATTGAGGAGAACGCGAAGTACGCGACCCTGGATATTCAGTAAGGAGGAATACAATGGCAGAAATGGGAGATGATATCTTCGACCAGACCGTCCGATCTGATACGATTCAGGAGGTCGATTTAAAATCAACGATGGAGACTTCTTACATTGACTACGCCATGTCCGTCATTGCGGCCAGAGCGCTTCCGGATGTAAGAGATGGCTTAAAACCGGTACAGAGACGTGTGCTCTACTCTATGATCGAGCTGAACAACACGCCTGATAAGCCGCATCGTAAATGCGCCCGTATTGTCGGTGATACCATGGGTAAATATCATCCTCACGGGGATTCATCCATCTACGGGGCTTTGGTAAACATGGCTCAGCCCTGGTCCATGCGGAATATCTTAGTAGACGGGCACGGTAACTTCGGGTCGATTGACGGTGACGGGGCTGCGGCCATGCGGTATACAGAGGCTCGTCTGTCCAAGATATCCATGGCCATGATGGCAGATATCAACAAAGATACGGTTGATTTTATTCCCAACTTCGATGAGACGGAGAAGGAGCCGGTTGTATTGCCGGCCCGTCTGCCAAATCTTTTGGTTAATGGGACAACCGGTATTGCTGTCGGTATGGCGACCAATATTCCTCCACATAATTTAAGGGAGGTCATTGATGCCTGTGTCAGGATGATTGACAACCGTGTGGCAGAAGACCGGGACACGAATATTTCTGAGCTTCTTAACATCGTCAAGGGACCGGATTTTCCCACCGGAGGTATCATTCTTGGCAGAACAGGAATCGAGGAGGCTTATCGAACCGGCCGGGGAAAGATCAAAGTTCGCGCGGTGGCTGATATTGAGCCCATGGATAACGGCAAACACAGGATCATCGTGTCTGAGATCCCTTACGGGGTTAATAAGGCCCGCATGATTGAAAAAATTGCCGATATGGTTAAAGACAAGCGTCTGGAGGGAATTACCGCTCTTCGCGATGAGACTTCCCGTGAGGGAATGCGGGTCGTCATTGAGCTGCGTAAGGATATCAATCCCAATGTGATGCTCAATAAACTCTATAAGCAGACGCAGCTGCAGGATTCCTATGGGGTGATTATGCTGGCCCTGGTCGGCAATCAGCCTAAGATCATGTCTTTAAAGGAGGTCCTGGATCACTATATTCTTCACCAGGAGGATGTCGTTACAAGGCGGACCAGATTTGATCTGAATAAGGCAGAGGAGAGGGATCATATCTTACAGGGTCTGCTGACAGCTCTGGATCATATTGACGAGGTGATTCGTATCATCCGGGCTTCGAAGTCCGTTGCTGTTGCCAAGGAACAGTTAATGGAGCGTTTTGCTCTGTCTGAGGCTCAGGCCCAGGCTATTGTCGACATGCGCCTTCGTGCCCTGACCGGCTTGGAGAGGGAGAAGCTTGAGGCGGAACACAGGGAATTGATGGAGAGGATTGCTTATTTCAAAGATATTTTAGCGGATCATAAGAAGCTTTTGACGGTAGTGAAAGAGGAGATGCAGGAGATCGCTGACAAGTATGGAGATGACCGTCGTACGCAAATCGGATTTGACGACGATGACATCAGCGCGGAAGATCTCATTCCAGTTACACATCCTATTATTACCTTCACAAAGTTTGGCTATATCAAGCGCATGTCTGCTGATAATTTCCGGGCCCAGCATCGTGGTGGTAAGGGAATTAAGGGAATGGAGACAATTAAGGATGACTACATTGTGGAGTTGATCCAGACAAGATCTCATAACTTCCTCTATTTCTTCACTAATAAGGGAAGGGTTTATCGCCTGAAAGCCTATGAGATACCGGAAGCTTCCAGAACTGCCCGCGGAACGGCAATCGTCAATCTTTTGCAGCTGATGCCGGATGAGATTATCACCTCTATGATTCCCGTTGTTCCAGGAGAAGATGAAGATAAGTATCTCTTTATGGCGACCCGGAGGGGAATTGTCAAAAAGACCAGACTCAGGGAATATGAAAACATTCGCAAGTTCGGCTTGACTGCCATCAACCTGCGCGAAGAGGATCGACTGATTGAGGTTAAGCTGACGGATGATACAGATGAAGTCATGCTCTTCACCCGTTTTGGCCAGTGTGTTCGCTTCCATGAGTCTGATGTCCGGAGCACTGGCAGGAGTACTATGGGAGTCATCGGGATCAATCTGTCAGATCAGGACTGTGTCATTGCCATGCAATTGGTCAGCCAGGGAGAATCTCTGATTCTGGTATCCCAGCGGGGTCTTGGCAAATGCACGCTGACGGAGGAATTTCCCTCTCATCACAGGGGCGGCAAGGGAGTAAAATGCTATAAGATCACGGAGAAGACAGGCAATCTAATCGGCGTTAAATCGGTCGACCGTGATAACCAGCTCATGTTGATTAATCGGGCTGGTACGATTATTCGCATTAATGTCGCGGACACAGCCTTTTTAGGTCGAATTACATCCGGAGTCAAGCTGATTGATCTCAATACAGATGATGAGGTGGCAAGCATTTCCGTTGTCCAGCGAGAGGATCTTCCTTTTGAAGATGAGGAAACTTCTGAAAGCAGGGAGAATGATGTGTTGATGGATACAGATCATTCAAAAGAGAATCCCGTATCAGACGGTACGGATCACTCCCTGGATGATCTTGTGGCCAGAGCTCAGGAAGATCAGAGGGCACAGAAAAAAGAGCGTTCAGAAGATTAAAGAGGCAAAACGGGCTTCGTGAGCATTTTATTATCAGGAACGGTAAAATATACGCTTTGCGAGTATTTCACCGGAATAGATAAGGGAGCACTTGTTTTGCTAATATTCCATTGTCATGATTAAAAACCCGACGAATCTTTCGCGGCGGAATGAGGTCAGCCGTTGACTTGATAGAGAAGGGGTGGTTATGGTCAGAGAAATATCGGTTCATCAGATCAGTGAGCATATTTGTCGGATGTGCATAGAGGCAAACAGCAGTCTCGGTTCTGATATGCGGGCAGGTCTCGCCCGGGCAGTGAAGGAAGAGGTATCTCCTCTGGGCAGGAAAGTCTTAGAACAGCTTAAGAAAAATCTTGAGATTGCGGGCCAGGAGCAGATTCCAATCTGCCAGGACACCGGAATGGCAGTGGTTTTTCTTGAAATCGGACAGGAGGTTCACCTGATCGGCGGGGATCTGACGGATGCGGTCAATGAGGGTGTCCGCAGAGGCTATACGGATGGATACCTGCGAAAATCTATTGTGAGAGATCCCATTTTAAGGGAGAACACAGGGGATAATACACCGGCAGTCCTTCATATCAAACTTGTTCCGGGGGATCAAGTTAAGGTTATACTTGCTCCTAAGGGTTTCGGATCGGAAAATATGAGCCGCATTTTTATGCTCAAACCGGCAGATGGTCTGAATGGAGTCAAAGAGGCAATTTTATCTGCTGTTCGTGAGGCGGGACCGAATGCCTGTCCGCCTATGGTTGTGGGCGTCGGTATTGGAGGAACATTTGAAAAATGTGCTCTTATAGCTAAGGAGGCTTTGACAAGAGAATTGGATTCTTCTTCAGAAATTTCCTGGGTGGCGGATCTGGAGAGGGAAATGCTGATAAAAATCAATGAGTTGGGCATCGGTCCCGGGGGACTGGGCGGCCGTGTCACAGCGATGGGAGTCAATATCAATACTTATCCGACTCATATTGCGGGGCTGCCGGTGGCAGTTAATATCTGCTGTCACGTCAACCGGCATGCGGTGCGGGTGATCTGAGCCAGACCGGAATAGAATATGTTCACAGGCAATTTTACCTCAGGATACATTTCATTCATGATAATGGAATTTTCGCGGAGCGATGATTTCATTGCCTGAAAAGTGATTTGCTGAGAACAGGGATTCCGAGAGGGGGCGATGACATGCAGGAAATAAAAATCAAACTTCCGTTGCGAGATGACATGACAGAGAAACTGGAGGCAGGAGATTATGTCTGCCTGAGCGGGGAACTCTATGTGGCACGAGACGCAGCGCATAAGAGACTGCTGGATCTGATTGAAGCGGGCAAAAAAATCCCAATTTCCCTGGATGGAGAGACCATTTACTATATGGGGCCTTCACCGGCCAGAGAGGGACAGGTCATTGGATCTGCAGGACCGACAACTGCCAGTCGGATGGATAAATATACACCGACATTGCTGGATCTGGGTTTGAAAGGTATGATCGGCAAGGGAAAGCGCAGCAGGGAAGTTCTGGATGCGATTGTGCGAAATCATGCGGTCTATTTTGCGGCGGTCGGCGGGGCGGGCGCACTTTTGTCCAAATGTATCCAAAAATCAGAGATCATCTGTTATGAGGAGCTGGGAGCAGAAGCGGTTCGTCGCATCACAGTAGAAGATCTTCCCCTGGTGGTTGTTATTGATTGTAAGGGAAAGAATCTTTATGAGATGGCAGCTCACAAATACAGGCAGGAAAAACACATTGACAAAGTGAATAGGCTCGATTAAACTGAAAAAGTCGTGAAAAGCGGCAATACAGCGATTCGCAAGAAGCGTCCGGAGAAGTACTCAAGAGGCTGAAGAGGCGCCCCTGCTAAGGGTGTAGGTCGGGAAACTGGCGCGAGGGTTCAAATCCCTCCTTCTCCGCTGAAGAGACAGGGATTCCCTGTCTTTTTTGTTATGATAATGAATAGACATAATTTATTCATTATTTTTGCTTGACGGGGAATAGATGCCTTGGTATTATTTAGAAGTTGTCGCTTCGGCGAACAGCAAGAACCTTGATAACTGAACAATGAAACAACCTTGAAAGATTCTAAGAGAATCAAAGCG
>JAQCZH010000003.1 GCA_027682585.1 Lachnospiraceae bacterium AF51-6-b8A
TGCATGTGTTAAGCACGCCGCCAGCGTTCATCCTGAGCCAGGATCGAACTCTCATGTTAAAAGTCCTTCATCCATCCGCTTTTTTAGTCCATCACACAGATCCTGTAACAGATCGTATGTGATGCCTCATCTTCACGGATGCATGCTTCCCAGAATGAATTAGCCTGGCTAATTCTGACTTTTTAAAACTATGCTCTTTCAAAGCATCGCCTTCAAAAGCCCCTTATCGGAATCGCTTCCGACAAGATCCTTTACTGTTTTTAAGGTCCTCAGATTGCTCTGAGTTTCGCTTTGATTCTCTTAGAATCTTTCAAGGTTGTTTCATTGTTCAGTTATCAAGGTTCTTGCCTGCACTTGCTTGAGTTGCAGCTTGACTAGATTATCACAGCTGTCCCTTCTTGTCAACAATCAAATCAATTATTCCAAGAAATATCCTCACACAGTGCACCGACTATATTATCATTCGCCCAGGCACTTGTCAATACAATTGCGACAGCTCACGATAATTGTCGAACGGAGATGGAGAGATTTGAACTCTCGCGCCGCGTTAACGACCTACTCCCTTTCCAGGGGAGCCCCTTCGGCCAGCTTGGGTACATCTCCAAAGCATGATCGATTCCTCAATCATATTTCATTGTCAGATCCAAAGATCCGCCAGCGGAGAGGGTGGGATTCGAACCCACGCGCCCTTGCGGACAAACGGTTTTCAAGACCGCCTCGTTATGACCACTTCGATACCTCTCCAAATATCTGTGCCTTAAGAGCACGGAAAATATATTATCACAGCAAATTTCAGAGTGTCAACAACGAAAAGGGATTTTTATCGCCTTTTTGCGCCATCACTAGATCCTGTGTCTCCTCCGCCTATATCATGTGTTGATCACACCCTCTCTCCTATCTTCTACCATTTGTTTCATGCCCGTATACGTCACATAGATCCTGTGTGAAACCTGCGAGAGACTCCATCTCTCCCCCTGAAAACACGCTCTCTCATGTAGCATCTCGGCGCCCGCATAAAAATCTGATTTCAACAGATACCGGCTTCATTGTCCTTCTTCCAGCCGCGTCTGCACAAAATCATCTCTGCCAGCAGGAGATCTTCGGGCGTAGTTACCTTAAGGTTCTCATAGCTTCCCTCAATCATACAAACCCTCTTTCCCGTCATCAGCTCATAAACCGCGGCATCATCTGTCGCACCGCTTCTTTCCTCCTGCAAATATTTTTTGTAAGCTTTCCTGATCTCCTCTGTCAAAAAGCACTGGGGAGTCTGTACCTGCCAGAGTCTGCTTCGATCCGGTGTGCAGATCACCGACTGATCCTCTCCCACTTCCTTAATCGTATCCTTGACAGGCATTCCCATGACACAGGCATTTCCCGCGGAAACAGCAGCAACAGCTGCATTGATCTCCTCTGTTCGGATCAACGCTCTGGCTCCATCGTGAATCAGGACTTGTTTTTCATCCACTTGCAGCAAACCAGCGTAGACAGAATCATAGCGTTCTCTGCCTCCGGTCACAATGGCGCTCACCTTATGAATCTGATACCGGCGAAGAATCGCATCTGCGCGGTCCCGATCATCCGGATCCACAACAAGAACCATGCGGTCCACAAGAGACTTCTCATAGGCCATCAGAGCATAAGCCAGAAGGGGTCTCCCAAGAAGAGGCAGGTACTGCTTTGGGAGCCTGCTTCCCATACGTCTGCCCTTCCCGGCTGCAAGAATAACTGCACCCACCATATTCCATATCCTCCTCGTCAGCCTGACCGCCGATCAATGCCGGCGCCTTCCATCAGATTCAAAGAACTCAGTCGAATGCATGCGCCGTGGCATTTTGTTATTGTTCATCCATAGACTGAATCCATGACCGCAGGAACTTATCTCTCCCCCAGCCTGAGTCCGGGCACAGCATTGAGATCCCAGCCGCTCCTTGCCCCCCTGGCGAAATCATAGTAGGCAGCAGCTCCGATCATGGCCGCATTATCTGTGCAGAGAATGGGTGAAGGCCGATAGAACTTGACTCCATGCCGATCGCAGGCCGCCTTCATCGCTTTGCGGAAAGCCCCATTTGAAGCTACACCGCCCGCTATTGCCATCTTCTTCAGATGATACTGTTCCATAGCCATCTCAGCATGATCCACCAAAGCCCCCACAACGGCTTTTTGAAAGGAAGCAGCCACGTCAGCCCGATTGACTGCTTCTTCCTTCATTTTCATCTGATTCAGATAGTTGAGGACAGCGGATTTCAAGCCGCTGAAGGAGAAATCATAAGCGCTGCCATTGACGTGCGCCTTCGGAAAGATAATGGCATCAGGGTTCCCCTGTTCTGCCTCCCGCTCGATCTTAGGGCCGCCAGGATAGCCAAGCCCAATGGATCTGGCCACCTTGTCAAATGCCTCTCCAGCTGCATCATCTCGAGTCATGCCCAAAATCTCGTAATCCCCATAGTCCCTGACCCTGACCAGATGGGTATGACCGCCGGACACCACCAGACACAGGAAGGGTGGCTTAAGATCCGGGTTTTCAATGTAATTGGCACTGATATGTCCTTCTATATGGTGAACTCCCAGCAGGGGAAGGCCTTTGGCATAAGCGATGGCCTTGGCTGCGGAAACACCCACCAAAAGAGCTCCCACCAGACCGGGGCCATAGGTCACAGCTATGCCGTCCACCCCGTCCAGATCTGTATCCGCCTCTTTTAAGGCCTGCGCAATCACCTGGTTAATGCGCTCTGTATGCGCTCGCGAAGCGATCTCCGGCACCACGCCGCCATAGAGAGTATGAATGGGAATCTGGGTGCTGATGACATTGGACAGAACCCTGCGTCCATCCACAACAAGGGCTGCTGCCGTCTCATCACAGGAGCTCTCAACAGCCAGGATACGATGAATTTTCTTATTTTCAGACATAATTCTTCCTTCCGGCGCAGGCATTTCCGCAGGCGATGATCGACAGCATCTTCAGATCCGCCCTTTTATTCTTCTGGGAAATCCAGCGTGCAGCTTCTGCCATCCCACCCCAGACTGGCATTGGGAAATATCTCTGTCACCTTCCCCATAAAGCGGCTCGGTCCTACCAGAGAGGGGGAAAAATGAGTCAGCCAAAGCTCTCCCGCTCCCGCTTCTCTGGCCAAACTGGCGGCCTCTGTAAAAGTCATATGTTTCTTCTTCCTGGCTTTGACAGCATCTTCCGGATCCCCATACATCCCCTCACAAATAAAGAGGTCCGCGCCTGCAGCTGCATCAGAAATAGCCGCGGTCGGCCTGGAATCCGTGCAGTAGGTCAGCTTGATCCCTCTGCGGGCAGGCCCCATAACCATTTCGGGACGATAGACCCTTCCATCCATCTCAACAGGTTCTCCCTTTTGCAGACGATTCCAGACCTTCAGAGGAATCTCCTGCCTTTTGGCGGCCTCAGCATCGAAACGGCCGGCCCGAGGGATGGAAATAGAATAGCCGTAACAGGTCACATTGTGATTGACCCGAAAGGCATGAATTCGATAGCCGTAGAGGTCAAACACCCTGGTTTTATCCTCAATTTCAACCATGTGAACCTCAAAAGGCAGTTCCTGGGCAATCGACCGCAAGGCAGTCACCACACGAACCAGGCCCTTGGGCCCAATCAGAGTCACCGGATCGGTACGATCGGCATTTCCCATGGAAAGCAAAAGCCCTGGCAGACCGGAGATGTGATCTGCATGATAATGTGTAAAGCAGATGACATCAATGGGATTCGGGGAAATCCCCGCTTCCTTCATAGCAATCTGCGTGCCCTCTCCGCAGTCAATGAGCAGACTGTGCCCGTTAAATCTTGTAACCAGCGCTGTCAGCCAGCGCCGGGGCAGAGGCATGGTTCCTCCTGTTCCCAAGAGGCAGACATCTAACATGGCTTCTCCTTTTTCTCCGATAAGTCCAGCCGCAGCAGCAGGGCATCCTCCTCGGGATTCCGATAAAAACGCGGCCGCCGACCTGCGAACACAAAACCGGCTCTCTCATAGAGATGAATGGCCGCGGCATTGCTCTTGCGCACCTCCAGAAAAATGCCGGATAGACCCAGATCTCTCGCTCTTTCCCTGAATTCTGCCAGCAGGTCTGCTGCACAGCCGCGCCTTCTGGCCTCAGGATGGCAGGCAATCGAGACAATCTCTCCCTCATCTGCTGCGAAATAGCAAACCAAATATGCAAGGACAACGTCACTCCGCCGGACAGAAAGCCCCCCTGAAAATTCCGCCTCTGTCAGGACCAAAAGCAGGGCCTGATCGTTCTCAAACGCCCTTGTGAAAGCTTCCCTGCTCCAGCCATTCGGAATACTGCCTGACTCGATGGCGGCCATCTGATCCAAATCGCCCTCGACCGCCAGACGAATTCTTCGTCCGCTCTTCTGCCTCTGTCCGGTTGCTTTCATCCTTTCATCAAGGAAAGCCTCTCCCTGGCACATCAGTTTCTCTTTTCCTTCTTCGCTGCGAGTTTCTCTCTGCGCTCCCGCTCAGCCTGAGACAGGCGCAGATAGTCCGGACGAAAGTCCTCCGCCGCTACGAACCTGCCTTTTTGGGCATAAACATAAGCCAGAGCCGCAAGACTGGAAGCCCTCTGCATAGCCATATGCGAGGGGGCAAAATTGTAGTTAACCCGGCACTGGTCCTCAATGGTCTGCCGAAAGACCGGTACTCCATCTCCAAGAAAAGTGACCGGCCGCTTCCCTTCATTCACTCTCGTCATGATCGCTTCAATGCTCATGGCCGCCTGATCCAGCAGCACCTCTAATCCCTGATCTTCAAACCGATAAAGCCCCGTATAGGCCTGCTGCCTGCGGGCATCCATAAGAGGGCAAATCAGCCTGTCGGACCCCCAACAATTATAGGCTATAGCCTCCACAGTCGGAACCGGAACCAAAGGCCTGCCCAAGGCCTGCCCCAACCCCTTAGCCGTGGCTGCTCCGATGCGCAAACCGGTAAATGACCCCGGACCAGCGGTAACTGCTATCGCGTCTATGGTCTTAAGATCCAGTTCTATCATCCCAGCCAGCTGATCTAACATGGGCAGAAGGGTCTGCGAATGCGTCTTCTTATAATTGGTCGTATACTCGCCGATCAGACGATTATCTTCTGTGACTGCAACAGAGGCCACCAGGCCTGAGGCATCCAGAGCAAGGATTTTCACTTTCCTACCTCCTCAACTTGAATGCTGCGGTAATCCAGTCCTTTTGACAGGTCTTTCACAATCCTGATATCCGTGCGGCGATCGGGCAAAGCCTCTTCAATCAGGTTGCCCCACTCAATCAGACAGACTCCCTGGCCGAAGATATAATCATCAAAGCCGATCATTTGCAGTTCATCGGGATCGGCGATCCGATAGACATCAAAGTGGTAAAAGGGAAGACGTCCCCCCTCGTATTCCTGAATAATGGTGAAGGTAGGGCTGCTGACATGTTCTCTGATGCCAAGTCCCTGAGCAAAGCCCTTGGTCAGAACCGTCTTGCCCACGCCAAGATCTCCGACAAGGGTAAAGACATCGCCGGGCATGGCCTTCTTTGCCAGCATACAGCCAATCGCTCTGGTCTCTTCTGCGCTGTTTGTCTCGTAAATCATAAGGATTTCCTCCCATTCTCGAAATAGAGTCAGACAGATGATTCCACCGATCCATCACAACTTAATTCTGGCCAGTGCCCTGAGCATATCAGAATTGCCCAGACTCTCAGACACATGCCGCCTCTTGTCCTGTTTCCGCCCTTCTCTTCTTCGGTTTTGCTCCCCTCTCATACCTTCCTGATCCCTCTTAGCCTGATCTCTTCTGCCCCTTCTCCTGTCGCGGCGATCGCCAACAGTTCTGCCTCCGCACGCATTTTCTCCGTCAGAAGTTCTGTGTTCCCAACTTTTTCCAGAGTATCTTTCATCCCAATTGGGGCGATTCTTCCCAGTGGACTCTCTCAGTGGATTGCCCTGCTCATCCACATCTCTGCCGATTCGCATAGACAATGCGATGCGATGCTGATCCAAGTCAACGCTGACCACCTGCACATCCACAATATCGCCAACAGAAACTGCCTCCAAGGGGTGCTTGATGAAGCGATCAGACATGCGGGAAATATGCACCAGGCCATCCTGATGGACGCCGATATCCACAAAGGCGCCAAAATCAATGACATTTCTCACCGTGCCCTTAAGCACCATGCCTGGCTTTAAATCCTCCATAGATAAAACGTCCCGGCGCAAAATGGGCTTGGGCATATTCTGTCTGGGATCTCTGCCCGGCTTGGCAAGTTCCGCCAGAATATCTTCCAGTGTCATCCGGCCCAGTTTCAGCTCCTCAGCCATCTTCTGGATATCGCTGATCTCCTCGGCGATCCTGGCAATTCCCCCATGACTGATCTCCTCCGGCTTATGCCCCAGTCTTGCCAGAAGTTCTTCCGCTGCCTGATAGGACTCAGGATGTACTGAGGTGGCATCAAGTGGATTCTTTCCGTTGCGAATACGCAGGAATCCAGCGCATTGCTCGAAGGCCTTGGGTCCCAGCTTTGGCACATCAAGAAGCTGATGGCGGCTTGTGAAGGATCCATTCTCATCGCGATAGGCCACTATGTTTTTGGCAATGACCGCAGAGATACCAGAGACATAAGAAAGCAGCGAGGCGGAGGCTGTATTCAGATCAACACCGACCTTGTTGACACTGTCCTCAACCACACCGCCCAGGGTCTCGGACAGCTTCTTCTGATTCATGTCATGCTGATACTGCCCCACACCGATGGACTTGGGGTCAATCTTGACCAGCTCTGCGAGAGGGTCCTGCACCCGTCTCGCGATCGAAGCGGCAGACCTCTGTCCCACGTCGAATTCGGGAAACTCCTCACTGGCTAATTGGGAAGCGGAGTAGACGGAAGCTCCGGCCTCATTGGTGATAACATAAGATACCTGCTCTGGTATCTCGGCCAGGATCTCAACAATGATCTGCTCGGACTCGCGGGAAGCCGTGCCATTGCCCACGGAGATCAGACTAACGCCATATTTTTTGATCATGGCTGTGACAATCTTCTTAGACTCCTCCACCTTATTCTGAGGCGCTGTTGGAAAAATAACCCTGGTGTCAAGGACCTTGCCTGTGGGATCGACAACTGCCAGCTTACAGCCGGTTCGGAAGGCGGGATCCCAGCCAAGAACCGTCTGCCCCGCAATGGGAGGCTGCATGAGCAGCTGCTGTAGGTTCCTGCCAAAGACTCTGATGGCGCCGTCTTCTGCCGACTCAGTCAGGGCAGAGCGAATCTCCCGCTCAATAGCGGGGGCCATCAGACGATGATAGGCATCAGCAATGGAAGCCTCCAACACAGGTATTGTGTACGTATTCTCCAAAGTAATATAGCGCTTTTGAATCAGATGCAAAATGTCCTCTTCGGGGGCATTTACCTTCACTGTCAGGATCTTCTCCTTCTCACCGCGATTCATGGCAAGCACGCGATAACCCGGAAGTTCCCTGATGGACTCGCGAAAATCGTAATACGTCTCATAGACGCTTCTTGCGGTCTCATCCTTTGCCGCAGAATGGATGCTTCCCCTCTCTGCGGTCATCTGCCGAACCGTGATACGCAGGTCGGCATCGTCGGCAATCTGTTCAGCGATGATATCGCCTGCACCAGCCAGCGCTTCTTCTGCAGACTTCGCCCCCTTCTCTTCGTCAACATATCCGGCGGCCTCTTCTAAAGCATCTCTTATTAGTTTCTGCGACAGAATTGTCTCCGCCAGAGAGGCCAGTCCTTTCTCTCTGGCGATCATAGCCCGCGTCCTTCGCTTGGGACGATAGGGACGATAGAGATCATCCACAATCACCAGGGTCTTAGCCTCTTCTATCCTGTCCCTCAGTTCTTTGGTCAGCTTTCCCTGCTCCTCAATGGCAGCCAGTACACTGGATTTCTTATCCTCTAAGTTGCGCAGATAGCCCAGCCACCCATCCAGACTGCGAAGGACCTCATCGTCGAGCCCCCCTGTTACTTCTTTGCGGTAACGGGCAATAAAGGGAATGGTGTTGCCCTCATCAATCAGCCTGACAGCCGCTTCAACCTGGCTCTTCTTAACCCCAAGCTCCTCTGTAAGCTGTAACGCAATATCCAATGTTCCGACTCCTTTAATTCACGTATCGCAGGCCATTTGCATGGCCCAGCGCAAGCTTTCATATTATAGCCTAAAAAGACCGCCTCCCACAAGAAAATGCCGTCTTAAGAAGCTCAGAGGCCGGTATGGAAAAACACCTGCCAGCAAACACCTCAGTTCTCCTCTTCCTCCTCAAAGTCCCTGGCCCATCCAAAGGCATACTTGACCGCTTTATTCCAGCCCCTGCGCTTCTTTGCTCTCTCCTCGACCTCAATTTGTGGAATGAATACCCGATCCAACTGAATATTCTTGACCACCTCCTCTTTATTGGCCCAGAAGCCGACCGCAAGACCGGCCAGATAAGCTGCCCCCAGAGCCGTGGACTCTACACAGGAGGGACGATTGACCGGTCGGTCAAGCAGATCCGCCTGAAACTGCATGAGGAAATTATTGGCAGAAGCGCCGCCGTCCACTTTAAGAGAGCGCAGATCAATACCGGAATCTGCCCGCATGGCGTCGATAACATCACAGACCTGATAGGCGATAGACTCCAGGGTGGCCCGAATGATATGATTCTTGTTGGTACCGCGGGTAATCCCCACGATGGTGCCGCGGGCGTACTGATCCCAGTGGGGAGCGCCCAGACCGGTGAAGGCGGGAACCACATAACAGCCATGGGTCCCATGGGCCTTATTGGCCCAATATTCAGAGTCTTCCGCAGAGTCAATCAGCCGCATCTGATCCCGCAGCCACTGAATGGATGCACCTGCAACAAAAATAGACCCCTCCAGAGCGTAGTTGACCTTGCCGTCCAGCCCCCAGGCAATCGTTGTCACCAGGCCGTTCTCAGAGAAAACAGGTGTCTCACCCGTATTCATAAGAAGAAAGCAACCCGTACCATAGGTATTCTTGGCCTCTCCGTCAGCATAGCAGGCCTGCCCGAAGAGAGCTGCCTGCTGATCTCCCGCCGCACCGGCGATAGGAATCTCAGCTCCCAGGAAGGAGGAATCCGCATATCCATATATCTGGGAGGATGGAACAGGCGTCGGCAGCATAGAGATCGGTATATCCAATTCTTCCAAAATCTCCTGATCCCACTCCAGGCTGTTAATATTAAAGAGCATGGTTCTTGAGGCATTGGAATAATCCGTTACATGCACCCTCCCCGCCGTCAGTTTCCAAATCAGCCAGGTCTCCACGGTTCCGAAAAGAAGTTCTCCCGCCTCCGCACTCTTTCTTGCGCCTGGAACATTGTCCAGAATCCACTTGATCTTGGTGGCGGAAAAATATGCATCAATCATAAGGCCCGTCTTCTTACGAAAGGATTCCTCCAGTCCCTTGGCCTTGAGTTCATCCGCGATCGCGCTGGTCCTGCGGCACTGCCAGACGATCGCGTTGTAAACAGGCTCGCCCGTCTTCTTGTCCCAGACGATCACCGTCTCGCGCTGGTTGGTGATTCCAATTGCCGCGATATCTGCCGCCTTTGCTCCAATCTTTGACATGGCCTCTACCGCCACCCCCAGCTGGGTCGACCAGATCTCATTGGCATCATGCTCAACCCAGCCCGGCTGGGGGAACATCTGCCGAAACTCCTTTTGAGCCATGGAGCAGATTCTGCCCTCACGATCGAACAAAATGCAGCGGTTGCTGGTTGTCCCCGCATCCAGTGCCATTACGTATTCTGCCATAACAAAACCTCACTTCCCCTGAAGTCAGCTCCCCGCGGAGCCGGTTTGCAGCCAAATTTATCTTGATAAGCCTTCCGCTCCTTTACGAAGCTCTGCCGCTCATTTCTTCTTTCTTTTCGCTGTTTCCAGCAATTTATCCCATCCGAATCATGGAAATAATATCGACAGCTGCCGCTTTTGACGCAAATTCTTTCTCGCTCATGGGCTCGGTGACAAAGGCGTGCTCCCCCTCCTTCTGCGTTTCAATCAGATGAACAGAACCAAAGGTATCCTCAATCAGACTCATGGCGGAACTGGAACGAACGAAGAACTGCTCAACGATCTCCTGTGGATCTCCCAGGGCCAGGGCCTCGGGCTCCCACGCAATGGGCAGGTTCCTGTCAATATTTCTGGCTATTTCGACAAGATCCCCGACCACTGCGGAAGCAGTGGGCAGCTTTCCGGCACCGGACCCATAGAACATACCGTCCCCCAGCATATTGCCGCGAACGAAAATGGCATTGAACACGCCGTCCACCTTGGAGAGAGGATGACTGGCGGGCAGCAGATAAGGCGCCACGCGAGCCACATAGGTATCTCCCGCCTTGCGGCTGGTGGCCAGAAGCTTAATGCTTCTCTTCAATCTTCCGGCATACTTCATATCAGTGGCGCTGATTCCGGTAATCCCCTCCGTCGGAATATCCTGATAGTCTACCTGGCGACCGGCAACCAGAGAGGTCAGAATGGCGATCTTGCGGCAGGCGTCATAGCCCTCGATATCAGCCGTGGGATCCTTCTCTGCAAATCCCTTGTCCTGAGCCTCCTTCAAGACCTCATCGAAGTCCGTGCCATTGGCGGACATCTCCGTCATCATATAGTTGGTCGTTCCGTTGACAATGCCAGTGATCTCCTCGATCACATCCCCAGTCAGACACTCCAGAAGAGGGCGAATGATAGGAATGCCGCCGCCGACCGATGCCTCAAAGAGAAAACTGACCGCGTGGTCTCTGGCGATCTGAATCAACTCAGCTCCCTTGTCAGCAACCAGAGCCTTGTTAGAAGTGGCTACATGCTTGCCTGCCTCAAGCATGGTCTTGACAAAAGTAAAGGCCGGTTCGACACCGCCCATGGTCTCAACAACCATATCGACTTCCGGATCTGAGGCGATCTTCTTATAGTCATGGACAATCAGCGGAGCGATCTCATCATCCTCAAATTCACGCAGATCCAGAATGTATTTCACATCGATCGGGGCACCGACACGCCTTCGAATGACATCGTGATTCGTCTTTAACACCTCATAGACACCAGAGCCGATGGTTCCAAACCCCATAATTGCTGCTTTCATAGACACCTCTTTTCTGATGGCCCTTCTGCCGGGGCCTCGTATATTCTGTCAAAGGCCAACTGTTCTACTCCCGGGCCAAAATCTTGACATAGCCGATCCCCTCAGTCTTCTCAATGGTATTGATCATATCGGAGAGATCCAGTGTCTCCGGCAGCACCTCTACACTAAGGGTGATTGAAGCCATATTATTGACCGGAATCGACTGATGCAGGGTCAGAATATTGGCGTGATACTCAGCTACAATGTGGATAACGGAAGACAGAAGCCCCGGCGCGTCTTCCAGGGAAATCATCAGGGTGATGGTCCTGCCCCGGTTGTTCTCATGGAATTTAAAAATATCATCCTTATACTTATAGAAAGAAGAGCGGCTGATTCCAATGGTCGCTGTCGCCTCCTGAATGGAATTGCAGCGGCCCAAGTCCAACAGGTTCTTAGCTCGTACCACCTTGAGCAAAACCTCCGGCACCGCCTTCTCCTTAAGAACATAATATATTGTCTTCTCTGTCATGGGATGAGCCTCTTGTCCTTGTCTCATGTACACTTGTGTTGCCTTGACGATACTAACACACTTCCCTGCCCGGGAGCCAGCTCTGTGCCTATGTGCTTTCTCCGCATCGAAAAGCGCGCCGATGCTTCAAAGGTATTTCTTCACAGGAGAAGAATACTCAGTCCTCCGACATGGCGTTCCTGTCCGGGCAGCCTAAAGAGAGCCAGCGCAGATAAGCATTGATAAAGGGATTGATATCTCCGTCCATAACACTGGAAACATTCCCGGTCTCCTCGCCGGTCCGCAGATCTTTGACCATCGTATAGGGCTGAAAGACATAGGAGCGGATCTGATTGCCCCAGGCAATGTCGGTGACTTCTCCCCGGATGCCCTCAGCCTTGGCTCTCTGCTCCTCCATCTTGAGCATATAGAGCTTGGCCTTGAGCATCTGCATGGCCTTGTCCTTATTCATATGCTGTGACCGCTCATTTTGGCACTGAACTACAATCCCTGTAGGGAAATGGGTGATTCGAATGGCAGAGGAGGTCTTGTTGATGTGCTGACCGCCGGCGCCTGAGGAACGATAGGTATCAATACGGATATCTTCATCTCTGACCTCAACATCCAGATCCTGTTCAAGTTCCGGCATGACATCACAGGAAGAGAAGGAAGTCTGGCGCTTTCCATTGGCATTGAAGGGTGAAATGCGCACCAGCCGATGAACCCCCTTCTCACTCTTTAAATATCCGTAGGCATTCTCTCCATTGACCTGGAAGGTGACTGCCTTGATGCCGGCCTCGTCGCCATCCAGATAATCCAGTTCCTCCACCTCAAAACCCTGTGCCGCTGCCCAACGGGTATACATGCGGTAGAGCATAGCCGTCCAGTCGCAGGCTTCCGTCCCGCCGGCGCCGGCATGCAGAGTTACGATCGCGTTATTCGGATCAAACTCTCCGGAGAGCAGGGTCTTGATCCGGACCTTTTCGAAGTCCTCCTGCATCTGATCCATCATAAGACGAATCTCTCCCACCATGTCCGCATCATCCTCTTCGTTGGCCATATCCATGAGCATGCCGATCTCCTCTATGCTGCTCTCCAGCTTATCGGCAATCTCAACGTCGTCTTTTAAGGACTTGAGTTCCTTCATCTTCCTGGCGGACAGATCGGCATCATTCCAGAAGTCCGGAGCCTCCATCTCGCGATTTAATTCTTCAATCTTCTGGTGCTTAGACTCCAGATCCAGGGCCCTTGTCACTTCAGCCAGGGGTTCCCTGTAACTCTCCAGTTCCTGTCGCATCGGGTCTAATTCAATCAGCATAATGATCCTTCCACTGGCCGCAGCCGCTTCCTATGTTGTATGATTACCGTGCCAAAAATATTCCTGTCTGTCGCTGTTTCCCGCTGCGAAAGACCTTCCTCTCATCTGTCATGAAATGTGCCAAACTCTTCCCACTGCGAAAGAGACTCTTATCGCAGTTGTTTCTGCAGGGTCTCAATGGCCCGGCCCACTTCGTTGTCCTTCAGTATATCATAGGTCCCCGCATTCGTGGATTTTGTCTCAGAGACATCCATGGGGATATCCGGAGTGATCCCCTTCTTGTGAATGGATTCTCCATTGGGAGTGTAGTAACTGGAAACGGTGATTTTAACCGCGGATCCGTCTGCCAGCCGCATGGTCTGCTGCACAATCCCTTTTCCGAAGGTTGTCTGCCCGATCAGAGTTCCCTTGTGATAGTCACGAATGGCTCCGGCAAAGATCTCTGCCGCAGAGGCAGAGTTTTTAGATGTCAAAACGGCAATTGGTATCTTGAGCTCATCTTTGCCGTCAGAACAATAGTCAGTCCTCTTTCCCTGTTTGTCCACCATGTAGACGCTGGTTCCCTCCGGCAGGATATGATTCAGAATATCCGTAACGGATGTGACCATACCGCCCGGGTTGTTGCGGACATCAAAGATGACCCCATTCATGCCCTGTTTCTTCAGGTCATCCATAGCCGCCAGATATTCCTTCAGCGTATTCTCACTGAATTGATCGATGCGGACATAGCCGATCCCGTCAGCCGCCATCTGATGAAAGACGCTTGGAATTTCAATTCTGCGTCTGGCAACGGAAAGCACCTTCTCACTGCCATCTGCCCGCCGCAGGGTCAGTTCCACCTGACTCTTCTCCTGGCCACGCACTCTTGCGACAATATCCTCCAGAGAGAGAGCCTCTGTGCTCTGATTCCCCACTTTCTCAATGAGATCGCCGGAGACCATGCCGGCTTCCCCAGCAGGAGATTTGTCATAAACAGTCACTACCTTGATCTTTCCATCTTCCGTCTTCATCATGGATACTCCGATCCCGACGAAGGAGCCGGTCATAGAGGCCATGAGATCTTCATATTCCCTTGCCGTGTAGTACTCCGTGTAGGGATCCCCCATAGCCTCCATGATCCCCTTGTACATGCCCTTCTCCATGGCCTTCTGATCCACATCCTGATAATAGTAGCGATTGATGATCTTCTCCAGGGCAGCCAGCTTGGCATAACTGGCCGGATTGACCGCGGATCCGCCCTTCCCGATCGCGCAGGCGCTGATCCCAAAGATCAGAACCAGGATCAGAAGAGTCGCCAAAACCCCGGTAAAAACCCCTTTGCCAAAAGATCCTCTTTTTGCCTTCCTGTTCTTTCTCCCTTTTCTCCGTTCCTCTGAAGATGCATTTGAATCTGTCAGCTCCACGGGATGCTCTGGTGCACGCTCCTCTACTGATTCCTGATGTTCTTTTGTCTCCTCGCCGTTAAGCTGCTTCTTCTCATCCATGGCGCATTTCCTCCTGAGCGCAGAAATACATCCCCCGGGATAAACGGGCGATGTATTTCCATAACAAATATCCCTGAGACGGCAAACCGCTTTCGCAGAGCGGTTTCCTTACACTTTCAGATGTCGCTTTAAGGTCATGCGACTTCCCAGATATCCGATGCCCACCCCCAGAACCAGAGAGACAGGAACCAGGATGCGGAAAATACTCATGATCGGAATAAAATCCATCATTCCGCTCAGGAAGGAGAACTTACCGGATACATAACCGACAATTCCCTGGTACATGAAGAAGAGCGCCGCCAGGGGAATCAGAGCCCCGAGGAACCCAATCACCACCCCTTCCACAACAAAAGGTGAGCGGATGAACCGATCTTTGGCACCAATCAGCTTCATAATGCTGATCTCCTCCTTGCGGACAGAGATCCCGACCGTGATGGTATTGTTGATCAGGAAAATAGCCACAGCAATCAATATGGCCACAACCCCCACAGAAACATACTTGAGCAGCCGATTAAAGTCAGACAGGGTCTTAGCCGCCACCTCTGACTGGTTGACCTGGCGGACACCGTCCACCGTCTTTAGATACTCCACCAGGGATCCCTGCTCGGAGACGTCATTGAGAAAGACCTGGTAGTTGGCTGAATTGGCCAGGGGGTTGTCCTCCTTGAATCCATCCGCCAGATTCTCATTGTTTTTGAAATAATTCTGCTTGAAGGAATTCCAAGCTTCATCCGCGGAGACATAGCGGTAGTTCTTCACCTCCGGTCTCGTCTTAATCGCATCCCCGATGGCATTGACCTGATCCTGGCTGATTCCGTCCACGAAGAAGACGGTGACCGCCACACCCTGCTCCGCTTCCCTGACCATCTGTGAGAAATTGGTCACCAGAGAGTAAAAGACTCCAAAGAGGAAGATGGTGGCCGCCATGGTCGCAATGGAGGCCAGGGAAAACATCTTGTTATGCCAGATATTTCGAAAACCTTGCTTAATATTATACATGCTTTGGACTTGTCTCTCCTTCCACATCGCTGACCAGACAGCCGCGCTTGATAGCGATAACGCGCTTCTTCATAGCCTTGACGATCTCTATGTTATGGGTCACGACAACGACAGTTGTTCCATCCTGGTTAATCTTCTCCAGAAGCTGCATCACCTCCCAGGCATTCTTATTGTCCAGATTGCCAGTGGGCTCATCTGCCAGAATTAATTTCGGGCTGTTGACAATCGCACGGGCAATCGCCACTCGCTGCTGCTCACCACCGGAGAGCTGGCGGGGAAGCGATTTATACTTGGACGCCAGACCAACCAAAGTCAGAACCATGGGGACTCTTCTTTGGATATCTCTCTTCCTGGACTCGGTAACCCGCATGGCGAATGCCACGTTCTCATATACATTGCGATCCGGCAATAGACGGAAGTTCTGAAAAATAGTACCGATGCGGCGACGGAACAGGGGCACCTGGCGATGCCGCATCTTGTTCAGATTCTGCCCCCCCACCGTAATGGTCCCCTTGGTGGGCTTTAATTCATTCAGCATAAGCTTAATCAGAGTGGATTTACCAGATCCGGATGCACCGGTAATAAAGACGAACTCTCCCGGCTTAATATGCAGGCTAATATCATCCAGGGCCGGGATACCGGCTTCATAGGACTTGCTCACATGTTCTAAGGTGATCATTAGTAGTTCTGCTCCTCCATATACTTCATATACTTTACTACCATCAGGGCAATCTTGAAGGTGATCGCGTCTGAGAAGACGCGGAGATCAAGCCCTGTTGACTTCTCCAGTTTATCCAGCCGATAGACCAGCGTGTTGCGGTGAATATAGAGCTGGCGGGAAGTCTCCGATACATTCAGGCTATTCTCAAAGAACTTATTAATTGTGACAAGCGTCTCCTCGTCAAAGTCCTCCGGGGACTTATTGGCAAAAATCTCCCGAATGAACATCTTACAGAGAGGAATCGGCAGCTGATAGATAAGTCTTCCGATCCCAAGCTTGGAATAGGCAATCACCTGATTTTCCTCAAAGAAGATCTTGCCGACGTCAAGGGCCATTCCAGCCTCCTTATAAGAACGGGACGCGTCCTTGAGTTCTCCCACAATGGTTCCGTAGGAGACCCGGATCCGCTTGTCCCTGTGATCCCGAAAGGAGTCAATGATCACCTCTGCAGATCGTTCAACATCGGTGTAGCCCTCATCATCCGCAAGTTCTTTGAGAACCACTACATTGCGCTCATCCACAGCCGTAACAAAGTCCCTGCTCCTGCCGGAGAAGACCGACCGGACACGATCCAGTTCATCTCCCTCCTCGCTGCCTGCGATCTCAACAATCATGACAACGCGACGGGCGCTGGTCTCAATGTGCAGCTTCTTGGATCGATTGTAAATATCGACCAGGAGCAGATTATCCAAGAGCAGATTCTTGATAAAGTTGTCCTTATCGAAGCGCTCCTTGTAAGCCACCATCAGCTCCTGAATCTGGAAACTGGCCATCTTGCCGATCATAAATACAGACTCATCATCGCCGTGGAGGACAACAATGAATTCTAAGTGCTGATCATCAAAAACTTTAAAAAAATGACATCCCAAAGCGATCTGGCTCTCAGCAGGAGAAGCCGCGAATTCTTTGGCCGCAGGGATGTAGTTCTCCACCTCTGGAAACGTCGTCGCCAGGACACTTCCCTCCGCATCAAGCACGGCCAGACTGTGCCTGGTAATATGATGCAGGCCATCGATGGTATTCTGCAGGATTTGATTTGAAATCATCTCATTCTCCCTCCACGCCTGTACAAAGTGTACAAGTGAAGCCGTTATTTTTATGCTGATTGCATATACTCATTCCAAGTCTAATACAAAATGCGCAGATTGGAAAGATGAAATTCTCACTTTCTTATGCATATTCACGGGTGATTTGCGGCGTCCAAATTCCTAAATCCTTTTTGGATGCAAGGTCAAGTCCAAATGCTTGAAAGTTGTTTTTTCGCCTTCTTACACAAAACATCTGTTTGTTTTTCATCCTGTCAAACAGGCATCCTCAAACCGATTTGATGTGGATAATGTGGATAAGTCCGTGTATAAGTCCATTTCCCGGGCTTTTAGGAATTCGCATCTGTGGATAATTCTCCTCCCATCTGGAGAAGCCGATCCCCTCTCCCGAAAACCTGAATCAATTCTTGTGCAGGCTGATGATTTACGATTTATCCTCTGTTTATGCTTGACAGATTGCGCGCAATTCCACTCAATTGGCCCCAAATAAATCCAGCCCCTCAGCAGGTGGCTTTCGCTCCGCCTGAAAAATCCAAAAATGTTTCATTGACACAAAAAAAGGCTGTGAAATAAGGAAATGTCAACTGCCGCATTCGCATTACATCAATCTGTACCTGCGATGCGAGACAGCCGCTTTCACATATTCCACAGCCCCTCAAGGATTTCTCTTATAGAACGCGGCGAACAGCCAGGATCGGCGCATAGTTCACATTGATATAGGTAATTCCCTTACTGGGATTTAAAGCGTTGATGATCTTGCCGCCGCCGGCATAAATGCCGACATGACCGCTGTAGCATACAATATCGCCCACCTGCATATCAGAACTCGAAACCGCACGTCCCACGCCCCTGTCCGCAGAAGAAGAATGGGGAAGGCTGATCCCGAAGTGCTTGTAGACAGAAAGCACAAAACCAGAGCAGTCTGCGCCGGACGTCAGGCTGGTGCCGCCCCAGACATAGGGGTTTCCGAGGAACTGTGACGCATAGGAGACAACAGCTGCACCGCTGGCAGAAGCCTCAGATCCGCTGGACACGGATGTCTGCTCCTCACTGCTGCTTGCAGCAGCCGCAACTCTCTGGCTTGTCCCTCTCCTGACAGCAGCCTTTCTGGAAGCTGCCGCAGCAGCCTTCTGCGCCGTTTCCTGCTCTGCCTTCTGTCTGGCAACCGCAGCCTCGACCGTCTCTCCATAATTATAATGGGTATCGACATCTACATAGTCATTTGAGACAAATCCCTCTGTATCCCTGCCATTCACATTAGCGCGAACCTTGATCCAGCCGTCTGCCTGCTTGGAGAGATCAACACCTGTCACAACGGTATCCTTAGCGAATCCCGTCAGTATATCCGCGTCCAGGCTGGCATCCGAACGCATGCGCAACCCGTTCTCCTTCACCTTGACATCCGTCGTCTGAGCATTCTTGCAGGCCTGCTCATCTCCCACGGTAATCCCCTCAGCCTTCACATAACCACTGA
This sequence comes from Lachnospiraceae bacterium AF51-6-b8A, assembly GCA_027682585.1. Classification (GTDB taxonomy): domain Bacteria; phylum Bacillota; class Clostridia; order Lachnospirales; family Lachnospiraceae; genus Shuttleworthia. The sequence goes on from JAQCZH010000003.1 coordinate 18,620, forward strand.
CGTTACCAGAACTGATATGAAGCCAGCCGTTCTCCTCTGTGTCGACCGTCATTGCGTTGTTATTGTAAAGATAACCAACCAGACGGGAGTTGTCATCAGCGCTCTCCCTGACATTGATTGCAGAATCTGTATGAGCGATTCCAATCTTGGCATATAAGGTTTTGTTCACTGCGGAACTGGTAACCATATCCGTCTGATTACTGCTGACCGTCGCCTCTGTCGATGTAGAAAGCATGTTCATCAGAGAGGATGATACACCTGACAAACTTCCCTGACTGGATTCCTTGCCGCTTACCAGGGCCTGATCTGCCGTCGTGTCCTGCAGAGTCGCCGCCTGGGAACTGATCCCCGCGCCGGCAACAATTGCGGAGCCTGCAGCGACAATTGCCATTGTCTTCACTGTTTTGCGATTTGCATTCATCTATACAACCTCACTTTAGGCTATCTTCATCTGTTACGATCTGACTGCTATAAATGTTACATTTATATTACGCACGAGTTTTATTATAGAAGCCTGTCCTCTGCCTGTCAAGTCAGAATCATCCCTCGTCATTCCACCCCAAATCCGCTCAGAAAGCCTGTATTTCAGGGGTTTTCGTTTAAGTCCGCTCTCTCGCTCTGCCAAAATCACCATCTGGCTTTTGTGAATTATTTATGAAATCAGTCATGAACGAAATGTTACATTTTCTCTGTCTGCCGGATTTTCCCATTCTCTATGCTGACCCGCCCTTCTTTGTAGAGGTGTCCGACCGCTCTTTTGAAAGCATTTTTCGAGAGCCCAGTCTCCCGCCGGATCACCTCAGAGGAAGCCTTCTCCGTGAAAGGCAGGACACCCGCATATGCTTCAATCAGCTGCAAGATTGCCTCGGCGTCTTCATCGATAACCTCATAGGACTTGCCTCGAATAGAGACATCCAACTTGCCATCTTCCTTGACCCCAGTCACCCGACAGCTAATCTGATCTCCGATCCGCAGATGCCTGGTATTCTCGTGGCGGGGAATCATTGCGGAATAAATGTCATCCACTGCGACGAAAGTTCCGAAATCATGGCCGAATTCATAGACCCTGGCCCTGACTTCATCTCCCGCCTGATAAGGGGCGCCGCAGCGCAACATCTGATAGAGTCCCTTCATAGAGGCGGCCAGCCGCCGGGACTTATCCACATAGACCCGAACCAGGATCTCATCCCCCGCCTCCACTCTGCCCAGCATCTGCCGGTAAGGCAGCAGAAGATCCTTCTCCAGTCCCCAGTCTAAGAAGGCTCCTATCCCGGTCACCTCCTTGACCTTCATTACGGCGAACTGATCCACCATGGCCAGCGGTCTGGCCATGGTGGCGATCAGACGGTCACTGGAATCTTTATATAGGAAGACATCCAGCCGGTCTCCCTGTTCACCCCCCTGAGGAAGCTGTTTTGAGGGTAGAAGAACCCGCTCCTTTCCTTCCATATTCTCTGCCAGATAGGCCCCGAAATCCACCCGTTTTACCAGAGTCAGCCGATTTACTTTTCCCAGCTCCATCTTCATTTGTCCTTTCTGCGGCTAAACTCGACCAGACAGTAATTCTCTCCCTGCGGGGATGTCATAAGTGCCTGGATCTTATCTTCCTTTTGCTCCTGCCCTGGCTCACAGCTCATCTTCAGTAGCAATTGATCCCCCCGCATGGCCTGTTTTCTATACTCCACCCGAACCAGACCAATTGCAAAATCTGTCGGCAGTTCTTTCCAGGCTGCCGCCACGAAATGGGTGTTGTTCATATGGCCATTGGTATCCAGCTGCAGGGAGTTCACAGTGAACACATAGCGCTTGAAGAAGCGTTCCAGCGGCTGAATCTTACGGGAAGGCCAGGGATAACTAAGCGCAGGTTCCTGTTCATAGTCCCTGATCATACTGTCCGGAATCCGGGACGGGAGCATACGCCGAAGGTCCATATATACCCAGATGCTGTTGACTCTGGCGTAGACACTGCCATCCTCACGGACAACAAGCATATTGCGCATGCCGAACATGCCTCGAAAACGATATCCCCAGGTCTTGAGGGTCAGGCGATCTCCGATGTATGGCACACTGCCCTCCAGAGCAAGTTGATAATCTGTGACAAACCAGCCGCAGCCGACCCTCTTTAGATAGCGGATGTCATAGCCCAGATCCTGGGCGTGAAACGTGGCTACATCCTGCAGGAGATCAAAGAGGGCAGGCAGAGTCAGATACCCTTCCTGATCCACCTGTGAGTATCCGATTCTCGTGCTCATCTCATACATGGCTGTCTCTCCCCAGAAGCTGGTCTAACGTCTTTCCATAGGAGGGCAGAAAAACATCTGCAAAGTCAGCCACCTCCGGATAATCCGCAGCCATTCTTTGAACCGCGTTCCAGATGGATTCTCTTGCCGTCCGAAACTCCCGGTTGCCGGCATCTTCCTCCTCCATACACTTGATCAGGGCGGAGAGTTTGTCTGCCGCCTTGACCAATTTCCGCATATAGATCTCCTCGGCATCATCGCCGCCAAAAAAGAGTTCCTCATAATCCTGCCTCAGGTCTTCGGGAAGAAGATCAAGCAGCCTGTGCTCCGCCCTGGCCTCTACATCTTTATAGGCGCCAAGCATCCGCTCGTCCCCATATTTAACCGGTGTAGGCATATCCCCGGTAATAATCTCGGATGCATCATGATAGAGACCGACCAGAGCCGCCTTCTCTGCATCAAGGGAATGGCCATGGCGTCGATTGGCCAAAACACAGAGGGCATGAGCAATCACCGCCACATCCAGGCTATGCTCGCTTAAGGTCTCCGCGCGGGCATTTCTCATAAGGGCCCAGCGCTCAATATACTTCATTCGGGACAGGGTTGCGAAAAAATGGGACTCTTCCCTCTTTATCTCCATGCTCTTCCTCCTCAGGTCATATTCGAAAAACCATTTCTCAGTACTGACAGGCTTTGGTCCAGGCTCATATGCGCGTTCGAAATACCGATTGAAAAGACCCCGCCGATGCAGATCGACGAGGTCTTCCATGAAGCTGGCCCACAAGGATTCGAACCTTGAAATGACGGAGTCAGAGTCCGCTGCCTTACCGTTTGGCTATGGGCCAATGTCTGAGCACTTGAAAACTCAACAATGGATATATTACCGGAGAGCCTCAGGGAAGTCAAGCAGGAATTCAATACAAGCGATCTTTCATGAATTCTGTACAAACTTTTATAATTCTCTTTCGATACCCTGCGTGAGAGTTGACAATCCGTCTCTTTTCTGCAAATCCAGAATCAGTTCTCCATCTGCCATCCCGTAACTGATCAGATCTTTCTCCTGCATTCGGGCCTTCCCAGCCGTCATATCCCGAATCTGCTCCTCCAGGCTTCTGAGCGCCGCCGGATCTGCCAGCAGTTCCAGTTCCACGCTTCCGGTGAAGGTCTCAGACAGAACGGGAATGGCCTCCTCTGCGATCAGATGCTCGAGTTTCCCATAGTCACTGTAGTCAAGAACCAGTCTGAGGGAAATTCCCTTCTTCTTTTCCATGATCCGGCTGACATTCAGCCCTGCTCTGGCCGCGTCCGTGTAAGCCCGTACCAGCCCTCCCGTTCCAAGCAGAGTTCCGCCGAAGTAGCGGGTCACTACCAGACAGACATCGGTCAGTCCCTGCGCGATCAAAAGATCCAGCATAGGCCGTCCTGCTGTCTGAGCCGGTTCTCCGTCATCAGAGCAATGCATGATGGGATTGATATCTCCGATAACATAAGCAGAACAGTTATGCCTGGCTTCCCAATATTGCTTCTTCCTGCCAGCGATGAAGGCTTGGGCTTCCTGGACAGAGGTCACAGGGGCAACATGAGCAATGAAACGTGACTTCTTTCGCTCAATTTCCGCCTTCCCGCCGCGATAAATAACCCTCATAGGATCGTTTTCTTTCTGATATAATGAAATAGATTCTGAACTCAATTTATCATAGCAGGGGAGTTATCGCCTGACAAGGCATTTACCTCCCTATGAGGTACCCCAATGAATTACGGCAAGAAAGAAACTTCTGCCCGCATCCGTCAGATCTCTCAGAAACAGGGTCGTGCCGGCCATCACTTTCTTCTGGTCTTCGGCCGCACCATTTTTATCAGCCTTCTGATCCTGCTTGTCATTGCCGGCCTCGGCAGCGCCGTTTATATCAGACATCTGATCCAAAAGCTACCCGACACTGCCTCTGTCAATATCAGTCCCAGCGGCTTCAAGTCTGTCATTCTGGATCAGGAAGGGCATGAACTGGACAGTCTTGCCGCCTCCGGCGCCAACCGCACTTATGTAACGATCGACAAAATTCCTGATTCCGTCCAGAAGGCCTTTGTCGCCATTGAGGACGAGCGTTTCTACAGCCATCACGGGGTGGACTACCAGGGTCTTCTGCGCGCTCTTGCCACCGGCATCCTCTCCGGCGGTTCCAATATGCAGGGTGCCTCAACCATTACCCAGCAGCTGTTGAAAAACAACTATTTCACGGGCTGGACGGCGGAGCGGTCATTCAGGGACAAACTGGACCGCAAGATCCAGGAGCAGGTTCTGGCTGCCCGGATTGAGCAGGTCACCAGCAAGGAGACCATCCTGGAGAACTATCTCAACACCATCAACTTAGGGCAGAGTACGCTTGGTGTCGAAGCTGCCAGCCAGCGCTATTTCGGTAAATCGGTCTCTGATCTGAATCTGTCTGAGAGCGCGGTTCTCGCAGCAACCACCCAGAACCCGACCCGCTATAATCCAATCACGAATCCCGACCAGAACGCGATCCGCCGCAAGCGGGTGCTGGACTATATGCTCAAGGATCATTTCATTGATGATGCCGCTTACAGGGCGGCTCTGGAGGATGATGTCTATCCCCGGATCGCCGAGAACAATGAGGCGGCGTCCGCCTCCAAGAATGTCAGTTCCTATTTCACGGACGCCCTGACCGACCAGGTTGTTCAGGACCTGATCAATCAGGCTCACTATTCCGAAAACGAGGCCTACAAGCTGCTCTACAGTGGAGGACTGACCATTTACTCCACCCAGGATGCGGGAATCCAGAAAATCGCCGACGAAGAAGTCAACGAGACTTCCAACTATGCGGGCAAGCCCCGGTACTCCTTTTCTTACCGACTGACCGTAACCAAAGCAGATAAGAGTACCCAGAATTATTCCGACCAGACAATGCTCTCCTACTACCGGTCCTCCAATCCCAACTACAGCCTGCTCTTTCCCAGTCAGGAGGCTGCTCAGACCGCAATTGATCAGTACAAGAGGGACATCATGGAAGAGGGCGACAGCATCGCCGACGGCAATGAGAAGGTAACCTTCACCCTTCAGCCACAGGTTGCCGTTACCGTCATGGATCAGTCCGACGGGAGGGTTCTGGCCCTGGTAGGCGGCCGCGGCGACAAAACAGGCAATAAAACTCTGAACCGCGCCAGCAAGGTGACCCGCCAGCCCGGTTCTACATTCAAAATTCTGGCTGCCTACGCCCCCGCTCTGGATGCCGCCGGCAAAACCCTGGCAACCGTACAGGACGATGCCCCCTACAAATACAAGAACGGTTCTCCCCTTCAGAACGCCGATCGAACCTACCGGGGGATGACCACCTACCGTGAGGCCATTGTCCAGTCCATCAACATCGTGACCGTCAAGGCACTGACCGAGATCGGCACAGACCTGGGATTCCAATACGTGAAAAAATTTGGCTTTACAACCATCTCAGATAAGGATAACACCCAGGCTCTGGCCATCGGCGGCATCACTTACGGAGTCACCAACATGGAACTGACTGCCGCCTACGCCGCCATTGCCAACAAAGGTTCTTACAACCGTCCCCATCTCTACACGAAAGTCCTGGATCACAACGGCAGGGTTCTCCTGTCCCAGGAGAACCCCACCTCCCAACAGGTGATCAAGCCAAGTACCGCCTGGCTTTTGACCAGCGCCATGCAGGATGTCATGACCAGAGGTACCGGAACGGATGCCAATGTCAAGGGGATTACTCTGGCCGGCAAGACCGGTACCACCAATGACGAGCGCGACTATCTCATGGAAGGTTATTCCGGCTACTACACCGTCGGGCTCTGGGGCGGTTATGACGATAACTCGCCCCAGACCTCTTCTGCCTACAGCAAGAAAATCTGGAAAAAGATCATGGCTCGAATCCATGAGGGAAAGTCCAACCTCAACTTCGAAATGCCCGCGGGGATCACCCAGGCTTCCGTCTGTTCTGTCTCCGGCAAGCTTCCTGTTCCCGGGCTCTGTGACGCTGACCCCAGAGGAAGCAAGGTCATCAAGGAGTATTTTGCTGAGGGAACGGTTCCCACGGAATCCTGCGACCGCCACGTCAAAGTTGACATCGACATCCGCACCGGCCAAATCGCAGCACCCGGAACGCCTTCCGATCAAATCATCAGTGGCATCTTTATCAGGGACGGTTCAGCGCATACACCAGATGCGGCCTATGCCATCTCCTCTGCAGCCTTAAATGGCACCGCCCCTTCCCCAAAATTCCAGTTTGAGATGCCTGGAAAACCGGATGAGAAGCCGAAAGAAAATCAGGATCCTTCCTCCAACGGAGAACAAGCCCCAGCCCAATAAATGAATACCGATTTCGCAGGCATCCGATTATCATAGACCACAGAAAGATCCCCCTTCCGCGGGCCGTCCGCATTGTGTTCATGCGTACTGGTCTTTTCGGAGGGGGATCTTTATGATTCATGACAACAGAGTACACATAAAGTAAGTACTCCCTTGCATAGATGCTCCTGTCCAGTCACCTCTTCTGCCTTCAGAAGATCAGATCGATGCATAATGACCGAATGGATCCGAAGCGTGTATCCTGTCGCACGGCCCATCGTCGGGTGAGTCGGCTTTCAAATTATACTGTCTTATACTTCAAAAATCAGATCTCCATACGAGGGCATGGGCCAGAGATCCTTATCCACAATCATCTCCAGCTCATCAACAGGCTGACGCAGATCATCCATCCTGGCCATGACCGTCCCATGGAAATACTGCGCCCTTTTCTTACTGCCCTTCTGCTTATCAGCGTCAGCGACGGCCCTCTCAAGAGCTTTCAACGCTTTCTGCGTCTTAGCCAGAAGTTTGGAAGTATTCTTCAGTATCGTACTCTGAACAGAGGTATCTGCCTCCGGGCAGGCAGAAGACACCTGATTGATCGAGTCCGCCAACCTGGTCGAGTAACGGATGACCGCAGGCACAATAGATTTGGAAGCGACATCAACCATGGTCTTGGCCTCAATGTTAATCTCCTTGGCATACTGGTCATATTCGATCTCAACCCGGCTGTTGAGTTCCTCACGAGTAAATACATGGAAGCGCTCAAAGAGTTCTACGGTCGTGTCACTTGCCAGAGCGGGAATGGCATCAACCATAGAGCTGATATCCGGCAGGCCGCGGCGGGCCGCCTCCTGTCTCCACTCCTCAGAGTATCCGTTCCCATCGAAGACAATGCGCTGATGCCTGGTCATCAGATCCTTGATGATCCTCTGAACAGCGGCATCCCTGTCCTTGGCCTTTTCAAGCTGATCGCAGACATCCGCGAACTGTTCTGCGACAATGGTGTTCAGGACGACATTAGCCTCACCGATGGAATCCTGTGAGCCGCACATGCGGAACTCAAACTTATTTCCTGTAAAAGCGAAAGGAGAAGTTCGGTTACGGTCTGTCGCATCCTTGGCGAAGTCCGGAATGGACTTGACGCCGGTCTGCATCTTAGCCCCCCTCTTGGAATGGGTTGCCTCTCCCTTATCAAGAACCTGCTCCATAACATCCGCCAACTGATCCCCCAGAAAAACCGAGATCACACAGGGAGGAGCCTCATTGCCCCCCAGCCGCTGATCATTGCCGATGTCAGCCGCGGACTCGCGAAGAAGGTCCGCGTGCTTGTCAACGGCAGCCAGAATGCAGGCCAGAGACAGAAGAAAGAGGGTATTTTCATGAGGCCGCTTGCCCGGATCCATCAGATTGATCCCGTCATCCGTCACCAGAGACCAGTTATTGTGCTTGCCGGACCCATTGACTCCGGCAAATGGCTTCTCATGCAAGAGACACTGCAGGTTATGGCGAATAGCAACCTTCTTCAGCGTCTCCATCACCAGGTGATTCTGGTCAACAGCCACATTGCACTCCCCATAAATGGGTGCCAGCTCATGCTGAGCCGGAGCCACCTCATTGTGCTGTGTCTTGGAGGGTACGCCCAGCTTCCAGAGTTCCTCATTGACATCCTTCATGAAGGATTCAATGCGCTCCGGAATGGCTCCGAAGTAATGGTCGTCCATTTCCTGTCCCTTGGGCGGCATGGCTCCAAAGAGCGTTCGACCGGTATAGATTAAATCCTTGCGCTTTAAGTAATTGCCGCGGTCAACCAGGAAATACTCCTGTTCTGCGCCCACAGAGGGAATGACTTTTTTTGACGTGGTATTGCCCAGAAGACGAAGGAGTCGAATGGCCTGCTCGTTAATCACCTCCATAGAGCGCAACAGGGGTGTCTTCTGATCCAGTGCCTCGCCGGTATACGCGCAGAAGGCAGTGGGTATACAGAGCGTCGCGCCAGCGGCATCCTGGCGAACGAAAGCATTGGAAGTACAGTCCCAGGCAGTATAGCCTCTTGCCTCAAAAGTGGCGCGCAGTCCGCCGGAAGGGAAGGAGGACGCATCCGGCTCACCCTTAATCAGCTCCTTGCCTGAGAAGGACATCAGAACCCTCCCGTCAGACATAGGCGCTGTGATGAAGGAATCATGCTTCTCTGCACTGACCCCATTCAGAGGCTGGAACCAGTGCGTATAGTGGGTTGCCCCCTTCTCAATGGCCCATTCCTTCATCTCGTGCGCAACCACATCCGCAGTCTCAATATCAAGATCTCTGCCCTCACGAATGGTCTGCTTGAGCTTCTGGTAGGTCTTCTTGGGAAGACGTTCACGCATTACAGTGTCATTAAATACATTCTCGCCAAATATATCCGTGACACTGCAGTATGTCGTCTCTTTATTCTCCATGCATTTTCCTCCTGTTAGACAATTTGCTGTTCTTCACCATTCAGTGGATCTGCGCGCATCCCACTGCCATAAAAATCAAATGTGATTTTCTGTCAGTATCGATCACCATGGGACATCAAATGCAAATCACGCGAACATTTGACTGTCACAAATCGTAAAAAGGGGCTATTCCGAAAATCATACGGAACGCCCCTTTGCGTCAAAAATCAGCGGCACGCCATTGCGCCATGAAATTGTGCTTCTGTGTAAAACTCACGCCTTGCCCACGCAGCCGAAGACTTCGCTTCTCTCGCGGCAGACCTTCTTGATGGCCTCGGCGCCGGGAGCCAGAAGCTTACGGGGATCGAAACCCTTGCCTTCCTTATCCTTTCCCTGCTCGATGTACTCACGAGTTGCAGCGGCAAACGCCCACTGACACTCAGAATTCACGTTTACCTTGGCGACACCCATGGAGACAGCCTTGCGGACCTGATCATCCGGAATGCCGGAACCGCCGTGGAGAACCAGAGGCATATCCCCGGTTTTGGCCTTGATTGCCTCGAGAACATCGAACTGAAGCCCCGCCCAGTTCTCTGGATAAGCGCCGTGAATATTGCCGATTCCGGCAGCAAGCATATCGACGCCCAGATCTGCAATGGTCTTGCACTCCTCAGGATCTGCACACTCACCAGTAGAAATAACGCCGTCTTCCTCACCGCCGATACCGCCGACTTCACACTCAATGGAGAGCCCCAGCTTATGGGCGACTGCAACCAGCTCCCTGGCCTTAGCCAAATTCTCCTCAAAGGGGAGAGAGGAACCGTCAAACATGATCGATGTAAAGCCTGCCTTAATGCACTCATAAGCCGCATCATAGTTGCCGTGATCCAGATGAAGGGCGACAGGAACCGTAATTCCGAGAGAATCATGCATTGCGTAGACCATGGCAGCAACCGTTTTATAGCCGCCCATATACTTACCCGCACCCATGGATACGCCTAAGATGACGGGAACTTTGAGTTCCTCGCAGACCAGGAGAATAGACTTTGTCCATTCCAGATTATTGATGTTGAACTGAGGTACTGCGTAATGACCTGCAACGGCCTTCTCCAGCATCTCCTTTGCTGATACGATCATAAATTCCTCCGTTCTTGCTTGTCGCAATGACCTTGAAACGAGCCGCGGTCTGCTGAAAAACCACGCCGGCCGCATCTGCCCGTATTATAAAACAAGGCTCCATATCAAGCAAGTTGCATTTCTTATAAATCCGATCGCCTTCCCCCCTGTCTCTTCCATCAAAGATTCTCTCCCGACAGACCAAAAGATGATTCCTGACGGGCAAAAAACGAAAGGCAAACCGGTCTCCCGGCAGGAATATGTCTATGAAAATACCAATTACTCTGCGTATCCTGTCCAGTCTTTCCTCACGAAAATACCCTGCCCGGTATCCGGGCAGGGTATTTTCTACATCTATTAAGTTACAAAGGAGTTCTCTTATGTATCTAACAGGTTAGATTTATGGGAGTTTATCGTTGGCATACGATATATTCGATACATAAAGGAACCAACAGGATGGTTAGGTTTCCCTAACTGACTTATATGTTAGTGCTTGCTAACTATTTTGTCAACCCTCTTTTGAAATTAATTTTAAATATTATTTCGGCGCTCCTCTTCTCTGCCTAAAGACTTTCCACGCAACATAATATTCAGCGCTCTCGGCAGATTCTTCACCACTGCCTCCCTGAGCTGACCACCGAACTCTCCGTCCAGAGTCCAGGAAATGGACTGGCCGCAGCGAAAATGAATCTGGCCACTCTTGAACGCATAGATCATGTCGCTTTGCTTCACTCTCCCTGTCAGATACGAGATGATTTCATTGAATTCTCTCGGATTCCTAGGCCGCCGGACCAGGACAACTTCAAACTTTCCGTCATCCAGATCAACCGGATGGTTGATTAGCCCCCGGAAGCCTCCGACAGAGACAGAATTCGTCACCATTCCATAGATGAACTCATCAAAGATACGATTCCCATCATAGTCCACCTGAACGAAGTAAGATGGTACGTCCGCCAGCTGCCGCATTCCTTCCAGAACATAAGCGGCATGACCGAAGATATTTTTCATTTCCTGGCTGGTATGATAAGAGGCCTCTGTAAAGAGTCCGAAGGCAGCTACATAGACAAAGTAACCGTCATTGAATCTGCCGATGTCGCAGGCAAAGGGATGCCCTGTAACAGCAATCCGGGCATTCTCTTTCATATTCTGCGAGAGCTGCAGAGAAGCCGCAAAATCATTGCTGGTCCCGGCCGGAATATATCCCACAGGCACATGGTGACCGCCGCGCATGAGACCGGACACCACTTCGTCCAGGGTGCCGTCTCCGCCGGCGCAGACAATCAAATCCCTGCTGCCCCCCTCCGCAAGCGCCTTAACCTCAGCATCTCCCTGACACTGGGTCGCATAGATACTGACCTCAAAGCCGCTCTTGCACAAGATGTCAACAATATCCGTCAGGCTGCCGCGAATACGCTCCCTGCCGGAGTGAGGATTGAAAATGAAGAGCAGTTTCCCTCTGCTCATCTCATGCCCTTGCACAGAGGAAATCCTCCAGCCGCTGCACCGCCTCAAGTTCATCGTCGCCATCAGCGGCAATGGTAACCTGTGCACCACTGGTCAGAACCAAACTCATCATTCCCATAATTGACTTGGCGTTGACCTTCTTGTTCCCATCCATTTCAAAGTAAATGGAACTGGAAAACTGGTTGGCTAACTGTACGAGATGGGCAATCGGTGTTGCCTCCATACTGCGAGGCATTGATACAACTACTTCCTTACGCATAAAAACAAATCCTCAAAAGTTCTTTACCGCAGACCCTCTGCGATTTCACTGATCCGGCGCAGTCTGTGATTCACTCCCGATTTTCCTACCGGCGGATCCAAAAGAGCCCCCAGATCTCTGAGTGTCATATCCGGATGCTCCAGACGAACCAGAGCAATCTCCCTTAGATTCCGGGGCAGACCTTCCAGTCCCATGCGGTCACGTATCAGGACAATATCTGCGGTCTGTCGAACAGCAGCATGAACTGTCTTGCCGATATTGGCTGTCTCGCAGTTGACCTGACGGTTGATGCCGTTGCGCATCTCCTTGACAATGCGGGCATTCTCATAGGTCATATACGCCAGGGGAGCCCCCATATAGCCAAGCATGGTAACAATCTGCTCCCCCTCCTTCAGATAGACCACCCAGTGTCCCTTGCGAGTGATCATCTTAGCCTCCAGATCCATTGAGATCATAATCTCCGCAAGCCGACAGGCTCTCTTCCGACTTCTGCAGACGATCTCAAGATGATAGGCCTTGTTGGGGTCACTGACGGAACCCGCACAGAGAAAAGCGGCCGCAAGAAAGGATTTCCTACAGCATTCCTGCTGAAGTAAGAGCGGATCCACCGTCTCCATATGGAACTGCTTCCCATCATACATCTTCAGCAGGGTCAGCAACGCAAGAACCTCTTTACCGGCAATCATATCTGCGCCAACTCTCATATTACCCAGTTTGGCAATAATTGTAAAGAAAACAGAGCGTATCATTTCATTCTCAGAGAGGAATGTCAGGCGTGCCTGATCTGCCTGAAACTGAACGTCTCCTTCCATCATAAGCATGGCCGCAGCCATGGCCATGCGATCATGTCTGGCTCTGGGAATATGGCGGATCAGCTCCGCCTTGGTCTCGGATGCAAACGACATATCACTTACCTCTGGCCCGGTCCTTGTCAATATCCCGGTGCTCCTTCTTGATTCCGTAGTTCTTGCCGTCTTTTAAGCGGTCATAGAGCTGATTGGTCAGGGTAATCGACCGATGCTTGCCTCCGGTGCAGCCGATGCATACGACCAATTGATTGCGCCCTTCTTTGATGTAATTATCAATGAGAAAATGGATCATATCTGTCAGCTTATCCAAAAAAACATGAGCCTCCGGGCAATTCATGACATACTCCTGAATCTCAGGGTCATTCCCCGTCTTTGGGCGAAGTGAGGCGACATAATAGGGATTGGGCAAAAAGCGTACATCGAAGACCAGGTCCGCATCCGTAGGAATCCCATATTTAAAGCCAAAGGAGAGCAAAGTCACCATCATGCTCTTATAGTCCGAATCCTCCACCAGGATCCGCTCCATCTCCGCCTTCAGTTCCCTTGTCAGCAGATGACTGGTGTCAATAATATAGTCCGCTCGATAGCGCAGATAAGACAGGGCGCCTCTCTCCCTGACAATTCCAGCGGCAATGCGCTCTGACCCGGAGAGAGGATGATTGCGCCGAGTCTCCTTATATCGCTTTAGCAGAGTTTCATCATCTGCATCCAGAAATAGGACATCCACCTTCTTGCCGTCCTGATCCAGCTCGTTCAGGATATCGGCGATTCGCTCCAAATGCCCCTCGCTCCGGATATCAATGCCAACCGCCACCTTCTGTCCCTTTGGCATATTCTTCGCTGTCAGATCGACAAAGCTCTTAAAGAGTGGAATCGGAAGATTGTCCACGCAATAGTATCCCATGTCCTCCAGGAACTTGAAAGCCGTCGATTTCCCCGCTCCGGACATACCGGTCAATAAGAGTAAATGCATTAAAATTCTCCCACAAATCTGACTTCCGGCTCTAAGTCAACCCCGAACTTCTCCTTGACTTTGGCCTGAACGTCCGCCATGAGCTGACGAACTTCCGCGGCAGAGGCCCCGCCCCGATTGACGACGAAACCGCAGTGTTTCTCCGACACCTGAGCCTGCCCGACCCGATAGCCCCTAAGGCCGGCATCCTGGATCAGTTTGCCCGCGAAATACCCCTGTGGCCTCTTGAAGGTAGACCCGGCGGATGCCATCTCCAGGGGCTGCTTTAAAGTCCTTCTCCTCGTCAGATCGGTCATGACGGCGTCAATCTCCCCCGCCTCTCCCCTCTTAAGGCGCAGGACTGCGGAGAGGACAACGCTTCCCTCCTCCCTGATGCGGGAATGGCGATAAGAAAAATGCATCTCTCCCAGAGAGTAATTGCGGATCTCTCCCCCCTCCGTCAGAACTTCCACAGACGCAATCACATCTTCCATGGTGCTTCCATAAGCTCCGGCATTCATCATAACCGCTCCGCCCAGGCTCCCCGGAATCCCGGACAGAGCTTCCATACCGCTGAGTCCGGCTCGCTGAGCCTGCCTGGCCACTCTGGACAGGGGCGCCCCGGCCTGTGCCTCAATCTGCTCCCCGTTTATGCCGATCTGATCCATCTCATTTCCTATATGAATCACCGCTCCTCGGATCCCCTTATCCCCCACCAACAGATCAGAACCGTTTCCAAGAATCATCAGGGGGATGTCCGTCTTTCTCAGAGCCGCAAGCAGGGGACCGACCTGCTCCTTTCGCGGCTCTAAAAAAAGATCTGCCGGGCCGCCGATGCGAAAGGTCGTATGAGCCGACATAGGCTCATCCATACGAATCTGCTCCTCTTCCAGAACACTTCTGGCAGCTCTTATCCAAGAATCCTGCATGCTGTCTCCTAACTTTTTTCTATGACTTTCCCTGCTGATCCCCATGCTGCCCGGACAGAACTGTCTCTCCCTGGCAGTCCTCTATGACGCCGCCCGCTTCTCACAGTGCTCTCGCAGCGAGAAATGCCTGATAGCCCAACAGTGCCTCGTAAAGATCCACCTTGCTGACAATCTCCCACGGAGCATGCATGTTGAGAACAGCGACTCCGCTGTCAATAACCTCCATGCCGTAGTTGCCAAGAATATAGGCGATTGTTCCGCCGCCGCCCTGGTCAACCTTGCCCAGTTCTGCCGTCTGCCAGCAGACGCCTTCATCGTCAAAGATGCGGCGAACCCTGGCCATATACTCCGCGGAAGCATCGTTGGAGCCGGATTTCCCCCTGGCCCCGGTGTACTTATTAATGACAAGTCCTCTGCCAAAATAGGCGGAATTCTTCTTCTCCATGACATCCGGGTAGTTAGGATCAAAAGCTGCGGAGACATCGGATGAGAGCGCCATCGACTTCATCAGGGCTCTCTTCGTCTTGATCTCTTCATAATCTTCTGTCGCCGCAATCAATTCAGCCACCGTGTTCTCAAAGAAGAGAGACTGCATGCCGGTAGCTCCCACCGATCCGATCTCTTCCTTGTCTACCAGCAGACAGGCCTGCGTCCTCTCCTGCGGTTTTGATGCCAGAATGGCTGCGAAAGAAGGATAAGCGCACACCCTGTCGTCGTGTCCATATCCCATAATCATACTCCGGTCCACTCCGTAATCCCGGGCAGCGCCGGCGGGAACCACCTCAATCTCCGCGGACAGAAAGTCTTCTTCATCAACTCCGTACCGGTCAGCCAGGATACGCAGGACGTTGGCCTTGACCCTTTCCTTAATCTGCTCATCGCAGTCTGTCAGAGGCCGGCTGGCGATCAGAACGTCCAGAGCTTCTCCCTCAACCACCTTGGCCCCTGGCTTTTCCATCTGTTTGGCAGACAGATGAATCAGCAGGTCAGAGACTCCGAAGACAGGATCCTCAGGATCCTCTCCGATATTGACAGGGATAACACTGCCATCCTTTTTGGCAATGACTCCGTGCAGGGCCAGAGGCAGAGTTACCCACTGATACTTCTTGACACCGCCATAATAGTGCGTATCCAAAAGAGCAAGGTCACTGTCTTCATAGAGGGGATTCTGCTTTAAGTCCATACGGGGAGAATCGATATGCGCTCCCAAAATATTCATTCCTCGGGCCAGAGACTGACTCCCGATGACAAAAAGTGCCAGAGTCTTTCCCATATGCTGACGGTATACCCTGTCTCCGGCAGAGAGTTTCCTGCCGGAAGCGATAACCTCTTCAAGATCTTTAAATCCGGCCTTCTCTGCCTCTGCAACAAAATAGGAGACACACTCCCGCTCCGTCTTATTGGCTGAGAGAAAACGGCGGTAATCTTCAGCGAAGTTCATAAGCAACGACAGATCCTCTGCCTCTTGATATTTTTCCCATGCGTTCTTTCGTTCCATGTTCATCCTTTCTTTTTCTCTTGCCTGCCTGTCCCTTTTTCTGCGTCCCCCCTGATCCCGCCTTTTCATCTGCACAGGACTTCCGCACGGTCGCTGCCCTTCTCAGACAGACCTGCTCTTTTTTCGAAGAAACACCTGCTTATCTGTCCAGCCGTTCCCCCATATGATCCTCCATGCGGCGGTAGAGTTCCTCAACCGCATTGTATCCCATCTTCTTCTGGCGATGGTTGACGGCAGCCGTCTCACAAATAACCGCCAGATTTCGTCCGGGACGTATGGGCAGAGAGTGACAGACCACTTCCTTGCCCAGGATATCCATATGCTCATCATGGAGCCCGAGACGGTCATACTCCTGATCCGGCTTCCACTCCTGCAGACGGATGACCAGATCAATATTCTGGGAGTCCTTGACGCACTCAACGCCAAAGAGGCTCTTGACATCAATAATGCCGATCCCCCGCAGCTCAATCAGATGCCTGAGAACCCCGGGTGCACTCCCCCGCAGAGTGTGTTCGTTGATCTTACGGATCTCAACCACATCATCCGCCACCAGACGATGGCCGCGCCTCACCAGCTCAAGGGCGGCTTCTGACTTGCCGATACCGCTCTCACCGGTGATCAGCAGCCCTTCTCCATAGACATCAACTAAAACCCCGTGAATACTGGTAGCCGGGGACAACTGCAGATTCAGATAATAGATCAGTTCCGAGGAGAACTGACTGGTTGCTGCATTGGTTCCCAAAAGGGGAATATTGTGCCGATAGGCCGCTTCCAGGAGGGAATCCTCCGGTTCAAAGCCCCGGCAGAGAATCATAGCAGGAATATCGTGTGAGAGAAGCTTCTCGAAGATATCCGCCCGCTCCTCAGAAGATTTCTGACGCAGATAGGCATTTTCAACCATACCGAGCAGTTGAATGCGCTCCGCTTCGAAATGCTCGTAGAAGCCGTTGAGCTGCAGGGCCGGACGGTTGATGTCCGGAAGCAGCACATTGTGCTCCTCCAGGTTGATCTTCTCTGTGAAATTCACCAGGCTCAACTGCCTGGCAATATCAGAGAGTTTGGCTCCCTTATTCTTCATATATTCCTCCCGCACGCCGGGTGCATCATTTCCCATTTACAGATCGGTTACAGAATAGCACATCAATGCCTGTGCAAAAAGTCCCATACCGCCTGGGCGGATGCCCGGTTCATTCCATCAATGGCCGCCAGATCTTCCACGCTCTTTGCCGCCATCTCCTCAACATTGTCAAAGCGGCGCATAAGAGCCTTGCGGCGGGCCGGTCCGATACCTGGAATATCGTCCAGGAAAGAGTGGACCTGAGCCGCAGAGCGCAGGGACTGATGATAGCTGATGGCAAAGCGGTGGGCCTCGTCCTGCAGCCTGGTAATCAGCTGAAACCCTTCCGAACTCCTGTCAATGGGCAGTTCCCTGTCATGAAAATAGAGGCCTCTGGTATTGTGGTGATCATCCTTGACCATACCGGCCACAGGAATATCCAGATGCAGTTCCCTCAAAACCTGCTCCGCAATATGAACCTGGCCTTTGCCGCCGTCCATCATGAGAATATCCGGAAACTTTGTGAATGCTCCCAGCTTCTCATCCATCTTCTTCTCCTTCAGCTCCCTCTTCTCCTTCATTCCGTGAGTGAAACGGCGGATCAGAACCTCCCGCATAGAAGCATAATCGTCCGGCCCCTCTACCGTCCTGAGACGAAACTTTCGATAGTCGGACCGCCTGGCCTTGCCGTGCTCAAAGACCACCATGGATCCAACCGTAGCGAAGCCCATGATATGTGAGATGTCATAGGCCTCCATGCGCTCCACACTCTCAAGCCCCAGAAGCTGCGCGATCTGACGCATGGCTCCAACGGTTCGTCCCTCCTGCCTTTTAATCTTCTCCCTGTCCTGATTCAGGATCATCCGCGCATTTTTGGCGGCCAACTCCATCAGACGGGCATTTTTCCCCCGCTTCGGATACCTGAGATAGACCCTCTGCCCCCGCTTGCCGGAGAGCCAGTCCTGGGTCAGTCTGGTATCGCCGATCTGAACCGGCAGACAGATCTCCCTTGGAATGAATGGAGTTCCCGCGTAGAACTGATGGACAAATGCCTCCAGAACCTCCTTCTCCCCCTCATCTCCCCGGACATTGACTGCGAGATGATCCCTGCCGATCATCTTGCCCGCCCGAATATAGAAGACGGACACGATAGCGTCCTCTCCCTCGATCGCCGCGGCGATCATATCCTGATCCTCCTCATCATAGCGAGTCATTTTCTGCTTCTGGGCCGTGTGCTCAATCGCCTTGAGCAGGTCCCGGTACTCAGCTGCCCTCTCAAAATCCATTGCCTTCGCCGCGCCATGCATCTTATCCGTTAATTCTCTGGACACGGTTCCAGTATCTCCATCCAGAAAGCGAAGAGCATCCTGAATATGCTCCATGTAATCCTTCTGGGAGATCTTTCCGGCACAAGGGGCATCGCACTGCTTCATATAGTAATTGAGACAGGGGCGATCTCTGCCGATATTCTCCGGCAGCCTGCGGTTACAGGTACGAATCCGACAGAGTTTCTGCACAAGATCAATGGTCTGATGAGTGGCTTCCGCTGAGGTAAAGGGGCCGTAGTATTTCGCTCCGTCCCTCTTAACCCTTCGAACAAAGAGGACCCGCGGATAGGCCTCCTGCAAAGTGACCTTAATATAGGGATATGTCTTATCATCTCTGAGCAGGGTATTGTACTTGGGCCGGTGCTCCTTAATCAGATTGTTTTCCAAAACCAGGGCTTCCAGCTCTGAATCAGTCACAATGTACTCAAACCAGCTGATGCGCTCCACCATCTGCCTCTTCTTGACCCCCTCATCATGGGAGGCCTGGAAATACTGATGAACCCGTTTGGTCAGGCTGACCGCCTTGCCCACATAAATGATCTGATCAGAGGCATCGTGCATGATATAGACTCCGGGGACATCCGGCAATTTCCTCAGTTCCTCCTCCAGAATAAAATCGGGACTGCTCACGTCAACTCCTCTCTATACAGGCAGAACCCGGGAGTTACTCCCCCGGGTTCTGCCTGTTCTTTCGGGGACAATCCCCTTCTCCCATTCTATGATTTTCCTGTTCTCCGTTCCCTGACTGCTTCAACAAAATTGTCTCAGCAAGCCCTATTTCTCAGGAAGTTCTCCCTCGGCGGCCTCCCCTCTTTTTTCAGAAGAATCCTCCTCTTTCTCCCCATTTCCCGACTGTGATCTCTCCTCTGAATTCTCTGGAGAAGCTGCATTTTCTCCCCCGCCTTTCGCCTCGCCTGAGAAGATCTGCCCCTTCGAAGCATCAGCCCCCCTCTCAGTTTCCATCGTCTTCTCCGGGGAGATGAATTCCTTGACCCGGTCCTGATAGCCGCTCTTTGGACTGCGGCCAGCAAAAGACACGTCTCCTTCTGCCCCTGCGGATCTGGTCTCCTGATCATCAGACCGATCCGCCTCCATCATGGCCATGGCTGACTCAACAAAGCCGACTGCTTCCTGATCCTCCTGCGGCTGAGGCAGGCCCTCCAGCTGACGGAAAATCTTCATGAACTGCTTACCGGTGATCGTCTCCTTCTCATAGAGGAAATCCGCAATCTGATCCAGGGTATTCCTGTGCTCCGTCAGAAGACGAACCGCCTCGTCATAACCCTTATTGATAAAGGCCAGTACCTCATCATCAATCTGCGCCGCTGTGTTCTCACCGCAGTTCAAGGCGGCACGGCCATCCAAATACTGGCTCTCAACCGTGGCCAGGCCCATCATTCCGAACTTATCGGACATGCCGAAGCGGGTGACCATGGCTCTGGCAATATTGGTGGCCTGTTCAATATCATTGGCTGCACCGGAAGTCATAGAGTGAAAGACCACCATCTCGGCGGCACGTCCGCCCATGAGAGTCGCGATGCGGGCCTGCAGCTCCTCCTTGGTCTCCAGGAATTTCTCCTCCTCCGGGGTCTGCAGCGTATAACCCAGGGCTCCCATGGTTCTTGGTACAATGGTAATCTTCTGCACCGGCTCGGTATTCTTCTGAAGAGCAGCCAGCAGAGCATGTCCTACCTCATGATAGGCCACAATCTTTCGCTCCTGATCGCTCATGACCTGATTCTTCTTCTCCCGCCCGCCGACGGCCACCAGTTCAAATGCCTCAAAGAGATCCTTCTGGCTGACGAACTTGCGCCCATGCTTGACAGCACAGATCGCGGCCTCATTGATGATATTAGCCAGATCAGACCCCACCAGTCCGGCGGAGGCTGTCGCCAGGGAGTCTAGATCAACCGTCTCATCCATAGGCACATCCTTGGCGTGAACCTTGAGGGTGGCCAGACGGCCCTTCTGATCCGGACGATCTACAATGATCCGACGATCAAAACGTCCAGGACGAAGAAGGGCCTTGTCCAGCACCTCTGGGCGATTGGTTGCCGCCAGCACCAGAAGACCCTTAGAAGTGTCAAAGCCATCCATCTCCGCCAAAAGCTGGTTGAGGGTCTGCTCGCGCTCATCGTTGCCGCCCCCAAAGCGGGAGTCTCGGCTCTTACCGATCGCATCAATCTCATCGATGAAAATAATACAGGGAGCCTGTTTCTGCGCCTCCTTGAAGAGATCGCGGACACGGGAAGCACCCACACCGACGAACATCTCAACAAAGTCGGAACCTGCCAGGGAGAAAAAGGGCACGCCGGCCTCTCCTGCCACCGCCTTGGCCAGAAGCGTCTTCCCGGTTCCCGGAGGTCCCACCAGAAGCGCTCCCTTGGGAAGCTTTGCTCCGATCTCAATATACTTGCGGGGATTGTGCAGGAAGTCGACAACCTCTACCAAAGACTCCTTAGCCTCATCCTGGCCGGCCACATCCTTGAACTTGACCCCGGTTGATTTCTCCACATAGACCTTGGCATTGGATTTGCCTGGATTCATTCCAAGGCCTCCTCCCATGCGGCGCATAAGGAAGGCAAAGAGGATCCAGAGCAGGGCCAGAGGAATAACCATGGAGGCAATATTGTAAATCAGGGCTGTCGTATCGGAATTGAGCTTACCTGAGATCACGACATTGTGCTGTTTCATGGCTGGGATCAACTCGCTGTCCTGTATATAAGCCGTGAAATAAGTGGTCTTAACCTCCTGACCGGTGGCCTCCTGAATCAGCTTTGAATTCTCCTGCGCCTTATCATTCTTATAGGAGGCGTTATCTTTCAGGGTGAACTCAATGCGGTCGCGGTTGATCGTTGCCTTCTCCACCTGATCCGAGGTGATCAGCCTGTAGAACTCTGTATAAGGAACTTCCGTCTTGTTTGAGGATGACCTGTTGTAGACCAGGCTGGTGAAAAACATAGCCACCAGAATAAATACCAGCAGCAAAATCACCGGCTGAGGCATCCGGCCATTCTTCTTGTCGTCTCCGGATCCACTGCCGGGATTATAATTCTGATTCATAAAAACCTCCGTTGACTCCGCCGCTGTCTTGCAATTTTATCCCTGTGATCCTTCTGTGATCTGGGTTTCACATAAAAAAACGCATTTACCTACCCTATGATAGAGCAGTTAAATGCGCACTTCAATGCTTTATCCCTGCCCCTGCAGCCCAAAATACGGAGCGTTTCGGATAAAATAGACCTCCAGACAGCTGGGAACAGGCTATATTCCCCTGCGGACGGCGTCGAACTCCTCTGTAATCTCTTTGGAGGGAGCGGGTGTGGCCAGGCTGATTATCACCATGAGCAGAGCGCTAATCAAAAAAGCCGGCAGCAGCTCATAAATATTCCAGATTCCCCCCAGAGGGCGAACCAGATACTTCCAGACGAAGACCATGACTCCCCCGGAAACCATTCCCGCGATGGCTCCATATCGATTTGCCCTTCTCCAGAAGAGAGCCAAAAGCATGACCGGTCCGAAGGCGGCTCCAAAGCCCGCCCAGGCAAAGGATACGATAGCAAAAACGGATGAGTCGGGATCTCTGGCGATGAAAATAGACAGTAAAGCGATTGCGATGACCGTCACACGGGCGGCAAGCACTTTTTGCTTCTCGGTCAGAGACAGACCGAAGACCTCTGCCAGCAGATTCTCTGAGAAGGAGGATGAAGCCGCCAGCAGCTGGGAGTCAGAGGTTGACATCGTGCAGGCTAAAATCCCCGCCAGAATCACTCCCGCAAGAAGAGCAAAGCCCAGTCCGCTGCCGGATAGCAGATGCGCGATCCGAATGATGGAGTTCTCCGCGTCTGCAGAAGTCTTGGCAACCGCAATCGCGCCTGCCTTGCTCATGGCATTGGCGACAATACCGATGAAGATGGCAACCGCCATGGAAATCACCACCCATACAGAGGCGATGCGGCGGGAGACCTTGATCTTTTTCTCATCCCCGATCGCCATGAAGCGAAGGAGGATATGGGGCATTCCGAAATAACCCAGGCCCCAGGCCAGGTTTGCGAAGGCCTGCATGAAGCTGTAGGGGGTCGCTGTCTGCGGATCATTCGTATTGCCCATCTGGCGCAGACTCAGATACCCCGCAATTCCTCCGGCATTCTCCATAACCCGATCCAAACCACCGGCCACATGAATTCCAAAGATCACTACAATCACCAGGGCGATGGACATGACGACAGACTGCACCAGATCCGTTGTGGAGGCCGCCAAAAAGCCGCCCAGCATTGTATAGAGGATGATTACGGCTGCTGCCACAACCATGGCAAGGGTATAGTTAATGCCAAAGAGGGTATGAAAGAGTTTGCCGCAGGCCGCGAAACCGGAAGCCGTGTAGGGGATGAAAAAGATCAGAATCCAGACGGCGGAGATTGCCACCAGAATCCGGCTCTTATCTCGAAAGCGGTTCGCGAAGAAGCTGGGAATGGTGATAGAATTGTTGGCCTTGATGGTATAGCGGCGCAGGCGTCTGGCCACAACCAGCCAGTTGAGATAGGTTCCCAGTGCCAGGCCGATAGCTGTCCAGGTAGCATCCGCCAGACCTGAGATATAAGCGACGCCGGGCAGCCCCATCAAAAGCCAGGAACTCATATCTGAGGCCTCTGCGCTCATGGCTGTGACAATAGGCCCCAGCTTCCGCCCGCCCAGATAGAAGTCATCTGTGCTTTCGTTTTGCTTAGAGGACCAGATGCCGATCGCCAGCATGAGAACCATATAGAACACAATGCTGACAGTAATTCCAATTTCGTTGATCATATCTCTTACTTTCTTAATTCACACAGCAAACCTGCTCAGAGCACCTTGGCCAGAAAGTCCTTCAGCCGCTCGCTCTTCGGCGCGTCAAAGATCTGCCCGGGACTGCCCTGTTCAATGATCCTTCCTCCATCCACAAAGATCACTTCGGAGGCGACCTCTCTGGCAAACCCCATCTCGTGGGTGACACAGGCCATCGTCATCCCTTCCCTGGCCAGCTGTTTCATCACTTCCAGAACCTCTCCCACCATCTCCGGATCGAGGGCAGAAGTGGGCTCATCAAAGAGAAGGATCTCCGGATTCATGCAGAGAGCCCGGACAATGGCAATCCGCTGCTTCTGACCTCCGGAGAGCTGGCTGGGGTAGGCGTTGGCCCGATCAGACAGATTGACCCGTGCAAGAAGCTCCATGGCCTGCTTCTCTGCGTCTGCCTGCGAGAGCTTCCTCAGTTTCATGGGAGCAATGGTCATGTTTTTCAGAACCGTCATGTTGGGGAAGAGATTGAAATGCTGAAAAACCATTCCCATCTTCTGCCGATGAAGATTAATGTTGATTCCGGGATCTGCAATATTGACTCCGTCCACCAGAATCTGCCCCTCTGTGGGCATCTCCAGGAGATTGAGCGAGCGAAGCAGGGTGGATTTGCCGGATCCGGAGGGCCCGATGATCACCACAACCTCTCCCCGGTCAATATCCAGATCAATATCGTCCAGTGCCTTAATGAGGCCGCCGCGATAGTATTTCTTCAGTCCTCTGACCTGAATTAAGGTATTAGCGCTCATTTTGACGAAGCCTCCTCTCAAGCCGGCCGAAAACGGTCTCCAGAATAATGACAATCACCAGATAAATGCCCGCCACGGCAAAGAGGGGCATAAAGGCGGAATAGGTCCTGCTCCGAATGACGTCTCCCGCCTTGGTCAGATCCATGATTCCGACATACCCCGCGACAGAAGTCTCCTTGACCAGGGTAATGAACTCGTTGAGAAGAGCGGGCAGAACCGCCTTGAAGACCTGGGGCAGAATGATGTAGATCATTGTCTGGGGATAATTAAAGCCCAGGGATCTGCCGGCCTCGAACTGGCCCTCATCAATGGACATAATGCCGCCGCGGATGATCTCAGCCACATAGGCAGCAGAGTTAAGGCCAAAGGCGAAGATAGCCACCGCGACCGCATTCTTGGACGTAGCAAAAATAATGAAATAGGAGATCATGAGCTGGACAACGACAGGCGTCCCGCGGATGACCGTCAGATAAATCTTACATAGGATATTCAAAACCTTAAGAAGATAATAGACTGGCCTCTTGCGACGCCCCATCTCCTCTCCGCTCTTATCCCAGGTAGACCGGACCGTCGCCACCAGAGCCCCTAAAACGATCCCCACGAGCACCGCGAAAACCGTAATCTGCAGGGTGACGCCCAGGCCTGAAACAAGCGACTGCCATCGATTATCGTTGATGAAGTTGAGGACAAACTGGGCCTTGAGCCCATCCCACCAAGCACTCATGCATTTCTCCTTCCTCTCCTGTCATAAGAGGACCGTCCGGTGCAGAACCGGGCTAATGACATCCCTCTATATACAGGCAAGGGCAAGGGCGGCCGCAGCCGTCCTTGCCTTGTACTGCCTGTTCTCTGTCAGCAGATCTCACAGCAGTGTGGATCTCATCTGCGAACTCCGCGCACAGAAACAGGAAATCTGAGTTATTGTAGCTGAGAATCCCTGTTCTTGCAATTCTTTCGTGTTCCGAACATCCATGAATTCCAGAAGCCGATCCGGAACTCCTACTTATTAGCCTCATACTTGGCCAGAATTTTGTCAACGGTTCCGTCCGCCTTCAGATCCTTGATAGCCTGATTGATCTTCTTCTGCAAATCCTCATTGTTCTTATTGACCGCAGCCGCGTACTGCTCCTCCTCATAGGCAGTGGGCAGGATCTTCAGGGCAGACCCGTTGGCCTTGACATACTCCTGGGCGGGCTTGTTGTCGATAATGACCGCATCCACCTTGCCGGTCATCAGAGCCTGGACAGCATCCGTGGCAACCGTATAACGGGTGATCTTATCCTCTCCGTAGTCCTTGGTGGCATCTGAATCACCGGTGGTTCCGGTCTGCACGCCGATCTTATTGACCGTCTTTAAGGCGTCCTTATCGGCAATGGAAGAGTCGCTCTTGACGATGATGGACTGAACCGCTGTGATATAGGGATCAGAGAAATTGACAGACTGCTTGCGCTCATCATTGATCGTAATGCCTGACATGCCAAAGTCATACTTGCCAGCCTGAACTCCGGCGACAATCGAATCAAACGGAACGTTCTGCACTTCCAGCTTAACCCCGATCTTATCTGCAATGGCCTTGGAGAGTTCAATATCAATTCCCTTATAATCATTGCCCTCCATGTACTCATAAGGAGGAAAGTCGGCAGAGGTTGCCATGGTCAGAGTGTCCTTCTTCGCAGAATTCGTCTTGCCGCTGTCGCCGGTCTTGGCCGAACCACAGGCTGTCAGTATTGACAAGGTCATAAGAGCGGCTAAACCCAGCGCTGTCATTTTCTTCATCTTCATATTCATCACTCCTTATATCCTTTTCCTCTCACCGATCCCCTTATCTCATCGATCGGCTTGACTGGTTAAAAAGTATAACAGGCAGTGAATAAACTTGCAAGTGTTTCTTTTATTTTTGTATTTTTATGCAAGTATTGCCTTATCACTGGCGAACTCACTGCCGGACATCTCTTCGAATTTATGCAGAAGTGCCTCAACTGTCAGCCGCTTCTTGTCCTGACCCGCAATGTTTAAAATAATACGCCCCTCATGCATCATAATCAGGCGATTTCCATGAGCGATCGCATCTCTCATATTGTGAGTGACCATGAAGGTAGTCAGCCTGTTCTCTGAGATCACCCGCTCCGTAGCCTCCAGAACCTTGGCCGCTGTCTTGGGATCCAGGGCTGCCGTATGCTCATCCAGAAGGAGAATCCGCGGCTTGACAATGGTTGCCATGAGAAGGGTCAGAGCCTGGCGCTGCCCTCCGGAGAGCAGCCCCACCTTGGCTGTCATACGGTCCTCCAGTCCCAGATCCAGTTCCGCCAGCTTGCTGCGAAAAAAATCCCGATCCTTCCTGGAGACCCCCCATCCCAAACCGCGTCCCTTTCCCCGCCGGGCTGCCAGGGCCAGGTTCTCCTCGATCTCCATATCGGCAGCCGTACCGGTCATAGGATCCTGGAAGACCCGACCGATATACCCAGCTCTCCTGAACTCACAGAGACCTGTCACATCGACATCATCAATATAGATGCGGCCCTGATCTACTGGCCAGACACCGGCGATAGCATTGAGCATCGTGGATTTGCCAGCCCCGTTTCCCCCGATGACTGTGACAAACTCCCCGTCCTCCAGGGTCAGATCAGCTCCGTTGAGGGCATGCTTCTCATTGATCGTCCCCGGATTGAAGGTCTTGTAAATATTCTCGATTCGGATCATGCTCTTCTGCCTCCCTTCCTGGCCGCCTTGGCGAAGGAACTGGTGGCCTTTCCTCTCAGATAGGGAACGGCCAGAAAGACTGCGACAATCATGGCGGTAAAGAGTTTCAGGTCATTGGTCGGCATCTTCAGCCAGAGTACCAGGCCGATGACGATATAATAGATGATGGCCCCCAAGACAACAAAGACAAGACGAATGACAAAGTTGAGCCGCCTGCCCAGAATCGCTGAAGCCAGGACCTCTCCGATAATCACCGCCGCCAGACCGATGACGATGGAGCCGCGCCCCATATTGACATCCGCAAAGCCCTGGTATTGGGCAAAAAGCCCGCCGGACAGGGCGACCAGTCCATTGGAGAGAATCAGCCCCAGCACTTTCATAAAGTGAATATTGATTCCCTGTGCCCTGGACATACTGGAGTTATTCCCGGTCGCACGCAGGGCCGATCCCATCTGAGTCCCCAGGAACCAGTAAGTCAGGGCAATAATGACTGCCACAAAGAGAAGGCTGATCAGGATGGACGGATTGACCTGACGAATGCTGACCATCAGATGATACTTGCCTGCCCCCAGGCCCACGTTGGCCTTCCCTCCCATAATGCGCAGATTAATGGAGTAAAGACCGATCTGGGAGAGAATCCCCGCCAGGATATCGGGGATTCCCAGAGCCGTATGCAGCAAACCGGTCACAAGGCCCGCCAGAAGCCCTGCTGCCGTCGCC
Source organism: Lachnospiraceae bacterium AF51-6-b8A (assembly GCA_027682585.1). Lineage (GTDB taxonomy): Bacteria > Bacillota > Clostridia > Lachnospirales > Lachnospiraceae > Shuttleworthia. The sequence continues at coordinate 46,015 of JAQCZH010000003.1, forward strand.
GCCACCATGGCCACAGGCACGGAACTGCCGGAGCTGATGAGAATCACCGCTACAGCGCCTCCGGTTGCGAAAGATCCGTCCACAGTCAAATCCGCGATATTCAAGACGCGAAAAGTCAGATACACGCCCAGTGCCATGACCGCCCAGATCAGCCCCTGGGCTATATTCCCTGGAATCGCTCCGATCAGAGTTTGAAGTTCCATGGTATTTCTCCTTATCTCACCACGGCCTATTTGCCAGCCATATCGATTGCCTGATAATCAGAGGGGATCTCTATATTCAGCTGCCTGGCTATGTCAGGATTGTACTCCTTGGCCACCTTGCCTGCCGTCTCGATGGACATGTCACCGGGCTTGGCTTTGTCCCTCAGAATTCTGGCCGCCATCTTGCCGGTCTGATAACCCAGATCATAGTAACTGATCGACAGCGTTGCCAGACCGCAGCCTTTGGCCAGCCCCTCCTCCCCACAGACAATCGGCTTCTTCGCCTGCAAAGCGATCGGATTAATGGTGGAGGTACAGGAAGCCGCCGTATTGTCCGTAGGAATATAGATCAGATCAGAGGCTGCAACCGCATTGCCTGTGACAGACGCTACATCATTCGAATCGGAGAACGTAAAGGAAGAAACCTCGTAACCCTTTCCCTGAAGCTGTCTGGTCATCTCGTCCGCCTGATACTTGGAATTGGCCTCAGCGGTACAATAGAGAATGCCTACTTTTTTGCTCTTTGGAAAAAGTTCCTGGATCATAGCCGCCTGCTGCTCGATCGGAGCCAGATCGGAGGTCCCGGTCACATTGGTTCCAGTCTTGCCGGACCAGCCGCTGATATCAAGGGCTGTGGCATAATCTGTGACAGAAGTACCGACAACGGGGATTGCAGACGTGGCCTGACTGGCCGCCTGCAGGGCGGGGGTCGCATTGGCCATGATCAGGTCAACACCGTCAGAGACGAAGGCGTTGGCGATCGTCGTGTCGTTGGCGGAATCCCCGGCCGCATTCTGCACCGTGACGGCGACCTGATCTCCCATCTCATCCTTCAGCGCCTGTTCAAACCCCCTGGTGGCGGCATCCAGGGCATCATGCTGAACCGCCTGAATGACACCGACCTTATACTTAGCCTTAGCCGTCTTCTGCCCTCCCTGATCGCCGACGCCTGAAGCACCGCAAGCAGCCAGACCTGCGGCTGCCATCAGGCCTGCCAGAGCAAGTGCTGCAACTCTTTTTTTCATACCTTCTCCTCCCTGGGATTTCCTGCTGTCATTTCAATCACGCGCTTATGCGCATTTGGCACTTGGACACTATATCGCTTCGACGTGTTAAAGTCAAATGCTTCGCTGCGTTTCCTGCGCATCTTGTACTCCCCATGTCTCTTCTCCTCTCCTCCCGTTCCAAGGAGCGTACATCAATCAACCCCAGGCCAGATCTCAGTTTCCATCCTTCTATTTCACTGAAATTCATTGAACTTTACCTGTCACGGCATCTGTCCTGTATAATGAAGCAGACATTTCTATCGAAAGGAGTACCTATGCGCCTGCTCTTAGCTGAGGATGAACTCGATCTCTCCCACGCTCTCGTCCGCATTCTCAGGGCCAACCACTACGAGGTGGACGCTGTCTATGACGGCCGGGACGCCCTGGATTACCTGGAAACCGGTGTCTACGACGGAGCCATTCTCGATGTCATGATGCCAAAAATGGATGGATTCGCGGTATTGCGAAAGATTCGATCTTCCAAAAATGATATTCCGATTCTCATGCTGACTGCCCGCTCCGAAATCGATGACAGAGTGCAGGGCCTGGACTCGGGAGCTGACGATTACCTGACCAAACCATTTTCTACGAAGGAACTCATTGCCAGAGTCCGCTCCATCACCCGCCGCAAGACTGCCGCGACTGATGCCAGCCTGCACCTGGGAGGACTGACTTTAGATCAGCTGACCTGCACGGCAGATGCTCCCGGCGGCAGCCTGCACCTGGCCAATAAGGAGTATCAGATTCTGGAAATGCTCCTGGCCAATCCGGGACAGATCATATCCCCGGATCAGTTCATGGAAAAGATCTGGGGCTTTGAGAGTGAAGTTGAGCAGAATGTGGTCTGGGTCAATATCTCAAATCTCCGCCGCAAGTTAAAATCCATCGACGCAGGCATCGTTATCAAGGCTTCCCGGGGTCTCGGTTACTTCGTCCAGGAGGAGGAATAGGCTATGTTCCGACAATTACGCCGCAAATTCATCGGTCTGTCCATGCTCTCTGTCCTGATCGTCCTGACTCTGATCATGGGATCTGTCAACCTGATCAATTACCAGTCGATGACAACATCAGCAGATCAGAAACTGGCTCTTTTGGCCGGTCAGGGCGGGCATTTTGGCAGTAAACCTCCTGAGGATAAACCCCCCGGTGATTTTGACGCGGAAACCCCCTTCAGCAGCCGTTATTTCAGCGTCGGTCTCTCCTCAGACAATCAGGTCACAGCCTCTGACACAGATCATATCGCCGCGATCAACGCTGAACAGGCCGCCTCCTATGCCCAGAAACTGGCTTCCGAAGGTCTCCCCCGCCAGGGCTATCTGGGCCGCTACCGCTATCTCCTGCAAGAGAAGAGCACAGGACAGGATGGGTCCAAACCCGACAGTCAGAACCGAGACCGGCAGGCAATCGCTTCAGATACGACCGCCAGGACTTACTACTTTTTGGATACCAAACCCCAGATGCAATCCTTCTACAGTTTTCTCTGCGGAAGCCTGGCTGTCGGCGCGGGAGGTCTTCTTCTGGTTTTTCTTCTGCTTCTTCCAGCCTCCAAGCGGGCAGTCGGCCCAATCGTTGAGAGTTACATGAAACAGCGACAGTTTATCACCGATGCCAATCACGAACTCAAGACACCTCTGGCTGTCCTGGCCGCCAACAATGAAGTCATTGAGATGGACTATGGGAGATCTGAATGGACCGTCTCCAATCACCGCCAGATTGACCGGCTAAATGCCCTTGTGGAGAAGCTGGTCTTCCTCTCCCGCATGGAGGAGGAGAATCCCCGCCTGACTGTCGAAAAGATCGACTTCTCCCAGATGGTCTTAGAAGCCGCCGAGTCCTTTGATGCCCCTGCCCGCACCAGCGGGCGCAGCCTGACCATCAGCGTGGCTCCTTCAATTTCTCTGGAATGCAACCCTGCCTCTATGCAGCAATTGCTTAATTTGCTCTTAGACAATGCCCTCAAGTACTCCGACCGAGGAGGCAGCATCGAAGTGGCTCTGTCATCCACTTCCAGGGGCAAGCTCCTGACCATTCGCAATACCGTTGCTTCCATCCCCCAGGGTGATCTCTCCCGTCTCTTTGAACGCTTCTATCGTCTGGACAGTTCCCGCAATACGAAGACGGGAGGCTATGGAATCGGTCTGGCTGTGGCTAAGGCCATCGTCAAGACCCACAGGGGGAAAATCACAGCTATGAGTCCGGACGGAAAGTCTGTGATCTTCACCGTTCTCCTTCCCTGAGCCTTATCCGGGGATTCCCCAAAGGGCATAGGGGACAACTGGAACCGTTTGGAATGTGGGAAGGGCAGATTACGCTTGACAGCGAGGCAGTTCGAAACTAGAATTATTTTGTACACAATCTTTGGGGCAGGTGAAATTCCTGACCGGCGGTGACAGTCCGCGAACCCCTTTGGGGCCGACCCGGTGGAATTCCGGAACCGACGGTAACAGGCAGATGCTTGGACAGTCCGGATGGGAGAAGATGGATACGCTCACAGGTCAGAGTCAGGACTTCCATGAGATGAACCATCTCTTTGGAAGTCCTTTTTCATTCATGACAACCGGCGGGACCTCCATCCAGTCAAAGGTGTGCCGAATCTTTGGATTTCCCTGCGGGGAACAGCAAAATTGGAGGTTACAATGGATGCATTTGTCAGAGAAAACCCCACTGAGAAGGGGCAGACGGCAAGAACAAGAGGGATCAGTACAAGAAAGCTGGTGATCATCGCCATGTTCTCCGCTCTGTCCGCGATTCTTATGCTCTTTGAGCTGGCTCTTCCGATCGCGCCATCCTTCCTGAAACTCGATATTTCCGACCTGCCCGCCATCCTTGGCACCTTCATGATGGGCCCTGTGGCCGGTATCGTCATAGCGGCGCTCAAGAATATCCTGAAGCTCTTTTTCCGCGGCACTTCAACCGCCTTTGTAGGCGAACTGGCCAACTTCGCCGGCGCCGCTGTTTTCGTTCTGGCAGCCTCTCTGGTCTATCGCTTCAAAAAAGGAAAACCGGGCGCTGCCCTCTCTCTCTTCGTCGGAACGATCCTGACAACGATCGCTTTCGCTGTCATTGACTACTTCGTGATTTTCCCTATGTACGTGACTCTCTATGGCATACCTATGGATTCTATTATCAAGATGGGGACCCTGATTAACAGCCGTATCAGCGGCCTCTTTACCATGATGGTCTACGCCGTCGCCCCTTTCAATCTAATCAAATACGGTCTGGTCTCTCTCATCACTTTTTTCACTTATAAGCGGCTAAAGCAGATTCTCTTCCGATAAGTTCTTCCTGGCTGAGACCCGCTCCGTCCCTCTCCCGGCCACGCCTTTTCGGTGTCCGGATTCTTCTGTCAAAAGCAATTTTCAGCAGTAAGCCCGCTGCCATATCTGATTCATGCCGTCTCAGATATGGCAGCGGGCTTTTGCAATTTCCCTTTGATTCCTGAAAGGAATATCCGTACCGTGCACACTTTATCTCATGGAATTTTAGGTTGGCTTTAGCTTGCCCCTGTATTCTCTTCTCAACCCCAAAAAAGAAACAAGCCAAAAGGAGGTCAACATGGCAGATCAGATGATTTTCAAACGCTATGAACTCAAGTATCTCCTGTCTCAGGAGAACTACCGATCCATCCGCATAGCCATGACAGAACACATGAAACCGGATATCTACGGAAGAAATACCAACCTCTCCCTCTATCTGGACACGCCAGACTTTCTTCTGGTCCGCCGGTCTATCGAGTCCCCAATCTATAAAGAAAAGCTTCGCGTTCGCAGCTATGGAACAGTTGGATCCGAGGACAGAGTCTTCGTGGAACTCAAGAAGAAGTACCGCAAGGTAGTCTACAAACGGCGAGTCGCTCTGACGGAAGAAGAGACAAATGCCTGGCTGAGAGGACAAATGCTCCCCGCGGACAGCCAAATTGTTCGGGAAATCGACTACAGCCGCAGACTCTACCCCCGACTGGCCCCCCGCATGCTCCTCTCCTACGACCGCCAGGCCTTCTATGAGAGGGAAAATCGAGATTTCCGGCTGACCTTTGACCGCAATATCCTCTGGCGAAGGGAAAATCTCAATTTGCATAGTCCTGTTTGTGGCCAGCCCCTTCTGTCCGACGAGCAGGTCCTGATGGAGATTAAGACGTCAGCAGCCATTCCCCTATGGCTGACAGAGGTTCTAAGCCGCCAGAAGATCTACCGGACTTCCTTTTCCAAGTATGGCAGAGCTTATGAGCAGCTTATGCGAGAAAACCGGCCAAAGGGGCAGCAGTATTGGGTGATCCATGTCCCAGACAGACACATCCTTCCGCCCGGACAGGACTTGCCGAATACCCTGCCCGTCCCAGCCGGGCATAACGAGAGGAGGTCTGATCATGACATCGCTGTTTAACGGCATTTTCGACACAGCAAGCAGCACGGTAATCGCTCCGGGATATTTTATGCTCTGCCTGGGGGTATCTTTTCTGATCGGTCTCTGGCTGGCCGGCGTCTATGCCTACCGGAGCCGGCATACCCAGTCATTCATGCTGACTCTGGCCCTTCTCCCCGCCATTGTCTGTGTGGTCATCATGATGGTCAACGGGAATATCGGAGCTGCTGTCGGTGTGGCCGGAGCCTTCTCCCTAGTTCGCTTCCGATCTGTCGCTGGCAGCGCCAAGGACATCGCAATGATCTTTTTGGCCATGGCGGCGGGCCTGATCGTCGGCATGGGATATCTGGCCTACGCAGTCCTCTTCGCCCTGCTTGTAGGCGCCGCTCTCTTTGTCCTGGTACAGACCGATTTTGGAAGCAATCGCAAATCCGTCTGCAGAAATCTTCGCGTGACTATCCCGGAAGATCTGGACTACACGGATCTCTTCAGAGATATCTTCGCTGACTATTGCAGAAACGCCCGCCTGGTTACCGTCAAGACGAGCAATATGGGAAGCCTCTTTAAGCTGACCTATGATCTGGAACTGATTGATCCCACAAGGGAGAAAGAGATGCTGGACGCCATCCGCGTTCGAAACGGCAACCTGGAAATCACAATTTCACAACAGGAGGTGACAAATGAACAACTTTAAGAGATATCCCGTTAAGCGCTTTGGTGCGGTTGCTATAGCCGGCAGTCTGGCTCTTGGCCTGGCAGCCTGCGGAGCCAAGACCTCTTCTTCCACGACGAAAAATACCGCCTTGGCATCTGCAGCTTCTGCCGCCTCCTCCGCAGACTACTTCACCGACCGGGATCTGTCAGGAAACTATGATGACACAAGCGCCACCCATATCACCCTGTCTGACAGCGGCTCTGCCGTCAATGGGCAGGGGGCAACTGCCAACGGCTCCACAGTTACCATTACATCAGAGGGAACCTATGTCTTCTCTGGCAGTCTATCCAAGGGGCAGATCAAGGTAGAAGCGGATGATGCCGCCAAGATCCAAATTGTTCTGAACGGAGTGACGATCAGCAATTCCGGCTCTGCAGCTATTTATGTCAAGACCGCGGATAAGGTCTTTATCACGACTGCAGAGGGCAGCAATAACAGCCTGACCAGCAGTGGAAATTTCGCTGCAGACGGCGATATCAAGGTGGATGGAGCCATTTTCTCCAAGCAGGATCTGACGATCAACGGCAAAGGTTCCCTCACCGTCAAGTCCTCCGCCAACGGCATTGTCAGTAAGGATGACCTCAAACTGACCGGGTCTGCAGTCACCGTCGATGCACAGGGCAAAGGGCTGGAAGCCAATGACTCTATTCGAATCGCTGATGGCACTTACACCATCAACGCAACTGACGACTCCGTACACGCAGATTCCTCTGATACGGAGGCCGGCTTCTTCTACATGTCTGGAGGAACACTGGCCCTGTCCAGCGGAGACGACGGCATTCATGCCGACGGCAAGCTCAATGTCGTCGGCGGCAAGATTGTCGTCAACAAATCCAATGAGGGCCTGGAAGGCTCCCAAATCGTCATTGACGGGGGCGATATCAATGTCACATCCCAGGATGACGGTCTAAATGCCGCCGGAGATTCCAATAACAGCAGCGATTATTCCATCACCATCAATGGCGGCAGGCTTGAGGTCAATGCCTCCGGAGACGGCATTGACTCCAACGGGGATCTCTATATCAACGGCGGAGAAACCTATGTCTCCGGCGCGACCAACAACGGAGATGCCGCTTTAGACTACGGCGACCGATCCAAGGGAGTGATTACCGGCGGAACTGTAATTGCTACCGGCTACTCCGGTATGGCTGAATCCTTTGACTCCTCCTCCACGCAGGGCATGATCCTCTATGGGCTGAACAATACTTCCTCAGAGACTGTAACCGTAACAGATTCCTCCGGAAATGTCCTGGCTTCTTACACCCCTCCCAAGAACTACAATGCCGTCTACGTCTCTGCTCCTGGCATGACAAGCGGCAACAGCTACACCATTGCAGCCGGATCATCCAAGCAGACGATAGACCTTGACTCCATGATCACAACTTCCGGGAACATAAACAACCGCGGTATGGGAGGCCCCGGAGGCATGAGTGGTTCCGGCGGCGCGGGCGGTCCCGGCGGTATGGGTGGTTCCGGCAGCGCAGGCGGTCCCGGCGGTATGGGTGGTTCCGGCAGCGCAGGCGGTCCCGGCGGTATGGGGAATTCTGGAAGTTCCGGTAGCTCAGGCAAATCCGGCGGTTCCGGAAAATCCAGCAATTCCGGTAAGCCCGGTGCTTCCGGTAAAGCAAGCGGTTCGGATAAAACAACAAAATCCAGCAGCTGATAAGAGAGAAAAGCAACAGGAATTTCCCGTCAACAATCACACCCCCTGGATTTCAAATGGCTTTCCCAAAAACGAAAGCCGGTCAAAATTCCGCAGGTTTCCTGTGAGACGTCACTGAAAATCTGCGTTCATCATAGAAACATATTGCGCACAAGAGAAAGAGAGGAGCGACGACTGCCGCCCCTCTCTTACCACGGTCTTGGAATTGCTATCACAAATGCCTTCGTATACCCTGGATAGTACTCATCCAGGATCAATCGATATCCATGCATCTGGCTGATCTTGGCCGCGATGGAAAGTCCAAGCCCCGATCCTCCCTGACTGGAGCGCGAACGATCTCCCATAGCAAAGGGTTCAAAGATGTGGTCAGCCAATTCTCGTGGAATCGGCTGACCATTGTCAGCGATAATCACCAGAATCCCCTCTCCCAGTCCGGACAGAACTCCTTTCTGATCATTTTCGCCCCGGCGCATTTGCTCATAAGAGAGGCAGTTCTCTCTGCGCCTGACCGCCTGTGTGCGGACCAAAATCCTCGTCCCCCCCGGGTTGTGTCGACTGGCATTATGAATCAGATTGCTGATCACACGCGAGAACTGAACCCGATCCGCCAGGATCTGCCAGCGCTCCTCACTGATCTGTATGTCCAACTCCATCCCCCTGGCCTCAACCTCCTCAAAGAGCAGAGCTGTATTCTCCCGAACCAGCTCATTGATATCCAAAACCCTCTTCTGCAGACGAAATCCCGTAGAATTGATCTTGGCATAGTCGAAGAGGACATTGATCAGATCGTTGACCCGCCTGGACTTGACTTCAATAGCTTTCAGATAACGTCTGGTCAGAACCGGATCCGTAACCATTCCATCTGCCAGCGCCCTGGCATAGCCCAAAACCGTTGTAATCGGATTGCGCAGGTCGTGGGCTATATCTGAAAAGATCAGATTTCTGTCTGCATCGAACTTCTCATGCTCTTTCCTCTGTGCTTCCTGCAGAAGGCGCATCTGTCCAATGACAAAGCGTGCATACAGGATTCCTGTGATCACATAGGGCAAAACATAGAACGTGATCATGATCGCCAGCACAAGCAGAAGAACAAAGATCGCCCCCCAGGTCAGATGCGGCAGAATCATTCCCTCTGAACTGTCGAAAATATGGCTGACCATCGCCGCCAGCATTTGATCCCCAAATTCTGTCAGAGGTCCATGAAGAATCAAAATCAGGCTGAGCAGACGAATCAGCAGCAGAAAGATCATTCCTAAGAAGAGATATATGCTCTGTCCCACCGTCATAGTGTGAATTCCCGCCTGCTCCATAACCGGCAGAATCACACCCGGCACAAAGAAAAAATTGACCAGCTGGCCAACAAGCAGTTCTAAAGCCGCCGCCACCAGCATGGCCACGATAAAGCCCACGATCAGACGAATGGTCATATTGGTCTGCTGCTCAGATGTCATCTGTTTCTCTCCATGCGATAACCCAGGCCCCGAATCGTTCGGATATAGTGGTTATTGTCCGTATCATCCAGCTTGGACCGGAGTTTGCTGATACAGACCATAATATTGTTATCCGCCACAATATACTCCTCCTCCCAGCCTCTCTCATAAATCTGCTGCTTGGTAAAGACCTTGCCGGGATGAGACATAAAGAGATCCATAATCCGATACTCCACTGAAGTCAGATCGATCTCTTCTTCTCCTCGATAGAGAATGCAGGCTTCCCGATCCAGGCACAAATCCTGTACGCACAGTGCTTCTTTGGCCTGATTCTCTCCGCTGCCGGGGGCAATATCCGCACCCAGAGCATAGAAGCGCCGAATGGCCGCATTAATCCTGGCCACTGCCTCCAGCGGGTTAAAAGGCTTGGATAAATAATCATCCGCCCCAAGATTGAGTCCCAGTATCTTATCGGAGTCCCCATCCTTGGCAGAGAGCATGAGAACCGGAATATTGCTCTTCCTGCGAATCTCCTTTAGCAGGCAAAACCCGTCCATCTTAGGCATCATCACGTCGAGCACACAGAGATCTACATGCTCTTTCTGCAGCAGATCCAGAGCCTCAAGACCATCATTGGCCTCTATGACCCGATAGGACTCGTGATCCAGATACAGGCGGAGAAGCTCGCGGATTTCGGCCTCATCGTCTGCCAACAAGATTGTATATTCCATTTCTGCCCTTTCACTCTTCTGCATAATTCTCTGTGTCAACTGCTTCTATTATAGCAAAGAGACAGGAAAAGCATTGCTTGCGCAGTCTGTGAACAGATTTGATATCTCCCGGCAGATAAACACACACCCTGCGTGTATTCATTGCCATGAACAAAAAGAACCGACCTCCTATATCGCATGCGCACATTCCGTACTTCTGCGATATATACCAGTCGGCCCTGTCTTCTCATTTCATCAGGTTGTTTCTTGACGGGACTGGTCATCCCGGTCAGCGGAGCGGTTTGCCTCAACCGCCTGTGCAAAAGTCTCTGCGTCCGGGTCAAGTTCCCCGGCCGCCGCCTTCAGCTCACTCACCTCAGACTGCGCCCCTGCAGCTTCCGCCGTCTGCGCAGATTCCTGACTTCCAGCGGTCTCTGTCCTCTGCATGGACTCCTGCCTTTCAGCAGCCCCTGTTGTCTCTCTCTCAATCTGATTGAAAGGATTCTTCTCCTCTGTCACCAGATTGGCTTCCGGGGCAAAGGGAGAGGTCGGTGCCGCCGGAGAAACTGGACCATCCGGATGGACAGCGACACGGTCAAAGGGACGCTTCTCCTCCTTGATCGCCTCATAAAGAGCTGCCCTCGTCTGAACAATATAGGGGTTGGTCCAGAAGAAATTGGAAACTCCCAGTGTTGCGGCGCCAAGCAGAGCCCATGGGATGAAAGAGAGATCCAGGATAAAAGACCTGAACTTATTTCCATTCATCATGTACTTGGAGACAGCAAAGGCATCCTCTCTTGGCATATCCGGATACTCTGCCAGCAGATAGGGAATCATCTGATACTCATAAGCCTTGATAATTCCGGGAATCACAAAGAGCAGGCTCCACAGAGATGTGAAGAGTCCCCGCAGGAACATGATCTTCACCCCATTCATATAGTGATGATCAAAGCCATGCCCCAGACTGGACACAGCACCAGGCCCATGCAGATTATCCAAGTAGAAGCGGCTGGCTCCCAGCTCCAGGGGACCATAGACAAAGACGGAGATGAGCAGTCGGATGGTCCCGAAGATGAGAATCAGAACAATCCAGAAAGCCAGAACCGCAAAGAACACAGCCAGGATCTGAGCCCAGGCTGACTCCTGCGCGCGGCGGGAATCCCAGGCGCGCCTGTTATAATAATAGGTATCCTTATAAGGCCTGCTGTAGCCACCGACAGAATCATCGTCAAACAGGCTGGAGAAATCATCATCTAAGAGGGATCTGTAGTCACGATTGGTCTGATAAGAGGCCGGATAGGCCAGATCAGACTGCACATAGCCATTTGTGTCCGTTCTGGGGACTGCGGAGAAGAGGTCCCCCAAACGATTCGCACCAGATGCAATCGTTCCCACAAATGCCGCCCCGGAGATACCGCTGATCCAGCCGCTGGCAAGACCGCCCCCGGCAGTTGCCATCATAAAGACAATCGTCACCAGCAGGGTGCGCCAGTAATTGACGCGGAAGGCCTTCTTAGCTCTCTCCTTCAAATCTTTTCTTTGCCACATAAAAATACTCCTATCAGAGACTTGTTTTTCAAGTCAAATCATAGGAGTATAACCTTACTTGCACAATAGAATAACCTTAAGAAATTCTTAAAAATCCTTCTTAATAAGTACCGGCGCTGTCAGACTGCCTGATCCCGGCCATTCCCCGGGCACTGCCTTTACCTGGTCTGCAGACTGGCATTATTCTGACGAACACCGTCCTGGCTGCCAGCAGACGCATTATCCTGTGCCTTACTGTCCGTAAAGGTATTATCCTTATTTACCGTAACCCCTAGCCCGATCAAATCATTCCTGGCAGAGGCGCGATAGTGGGAGCCAGCCAGATCCGTCAAGAGCTGCTCGTAATACTTAATGGCATTGTCCCGATCCCCCAGCTTGTTATAAGCGGAGGCCAGTCGGTAGAGAGCGGCGCCGTCCTCATAGCCGGCGCTGGACTTGTCCTGGATCAGGGGCAGGTACTGATTGACTGCTTCCTGCCAGTTGCCGGCGCTATAGGCCGTATTGCCCGCTGTATATGCCGTCTTCTTCTTAAAATCTCCCAGTTTATTGTTCAAATCATCATAATCAGCCTTGCCGGTATCTCCCAGAAGATCACGGTTCACAGACGAAAGCACCCGATAGGCTCCCGCCTGATCATTGGCTGCCAGCTTGCTCTTGGCCTCGATCAGACTCTCATAAGAAGTCACCGCATCCGCCTTGCCAGTGTAGTTGGACAACTGGTCCTGCAGGCTCTGTACCTGTTTCTGCAGAGAGGAAATACTGGAATCCGACGCCTCCTTCTGCTGATTGGCGGATACCAGGGCATCGGCCGCTGTGCTGTTGCTGTGCGCCCTGACTGCAGGATAAATGAGAAAAATCGACACCAAAATCCCTACGACCATTCCCACAAGAATATTGAGAAGGCTTCCTCTCGCCCCGTCAAAGTAGTCCAGAACGGAGCGATGATCCTCCAGGGGAATCTCCTCGCTGCCCAATACGAAAGCTCCAGGAAGCCGACGGTGGCTTTTCTTCTGTGACTGCGCAGTTCTCCTGAGCCCCTCCCGGGTCTCCTTGCTGTAGCGAACCGTCACGGGATCAGAGGCATCTATCCTGCGTGCCACCTTCAGAGCCTTGGCCGCCTCCCTGTAATTGCCGTCTGCGATCTGGCAGAGGGCAAAGAGCTGATAGGCCTTAACCATATGAGGATTCATCTCAATGACCCGCTTGAGCTGAATTCTTGCCAGATCCCGGTTTCCTTCCTTACAGTAGCGAACCGCCTGGTTGAACTTGTGCATGGTGTTGGAGATCTTCTCCATGGCACCCCTGCTCTTCTGGACCCCTTCCAGATAGAGATCCGCCCGATTGTCTTCCGGCTGCAGGTTCTTGCTGATCACCCACTCATTCAGAGCCAAAACCATCTCGCCGATCTCGTAATAACACAGTCCCAGCAGATTTCTGGCGTCTGTCAGTCCCTTATCACAGTGCAGAGCTGTCTCCAGATTCTCAATGGCAGAGGATATCTCTCTGTTCTGCGCCCGCCGCAGTCCCTCGTTATAGAGCCGCTGCCCCCTGGCTCTGACCCTGCGGTACTCCTTCAGATTAGCGCCGCAAATAGGGCAGCAATCTTCTCTGTCGATCTCATAGCCGCAATAAAAACAATTCATGGCCAGCCCCCTAGCTGCGAAGTGCCCCGCCGTTCTTGACAATCTCCCGCATGAGATCCGTCAAATCAGTCAGATCTTTCCCGTGAATGGCATCTTCCGCCTCCTCAAGCTCCATAATGGGCTCATAATGCTTCAGTTCTTCCTCAAAATCAATCATGAAAAACCTCCTTGCCCGGACACCGGAACATGTCCACAGGGATACACCGCAGGATTTCTCCTTCTCCGATTCAAAACGTTCAAACAGACAGCCCTTCATCCATGGTCTTAAGGCGGGCTGTAATATCCTCCATCATCTGCTCATACCTGGCCAGCTTGTCACGTTCAGCCGCGACCTTAGCGGCAGGAGCCTTGGAGAGGAAGTTCTCATTGCTCAGCATACTGTGAGAGCGCTTCAGTTCCCCCTCAAGACGTTTCCGCTCCCTTGCGAGACGCTCTTTCTCCTTGGCCAGATCAATCAGGTCAGCCAGGGGCATATAGATAACCGCAGCAGGAATTACTGCCGACACCGCATCAGAACCGATCCCGCTCTCATCCGACTGGACACAGATCTCAGAGGCGTTAGCAAGACCGGCATAGACCTCCTGGTTTTGCACAAACATCTCACGGGTACCTGCATCCTGGGCCACAATAACCAGTTTGGACTTGCGGCTGTTCGGCACATCCATCTGCATCCGGACATCGCGAACGGCCCGAACCAGATCCATGGCATGCCCCAGAGCCTGTTCCGCCTCAGGATCATTTTCTTCCGAAACGTAAACAGGCCAGTCCTCGATCATAATGGATTCCGCCTCCGGGCGCAGGCTGCAGTATATCTCTTCTGTGATAAAGGGCATGAAGGGGTGTAGAAGCTTGAGCGCTTCCGACAGAACCTCCTTCAGGGTATAAAGAGCGGCATTGGCAGAGACAGAATCCTGTTCTTTATGATACATACGGGGCTTGACAATCTCAATATACCAGTCGCAGAACTCATCCCAGATAAAATCGCAGACCTTCTGCACAGCGATTCCCAATTCATACTTGTCCATATTCTCCGTAACTTCTCCAGCCACGGTATTCACACGGCTTCGGATCCAGCGGTCTGCCGTTCTGAGCTCGCGGTCAGCCGGCTTATGCAGGCTGACCCCCTCCAGATTCATCATGATGAATCTGGAGGCGTTCCAGACCTTGTTTGCGAAATTGCGGCTGTTCTCCACACGCTCGGTATAAAAGCGCATATCGTTACCGGGGGCATTTCCTGTGATCAAGGTCAGACGCAGAGCGTCAGCCCCATACCGGTCGATGATCTCCAGCGGATCAATTCCGTTGCCCAAAGACTTGGACATCTTGCGCCCCTTGTCATCGCGCACCAGGCCATGAATCAGAACATGGTGGAAGGGAGCCCTGCCGGTCTGCTCCACCGCGGAGAACATCATGCGAATGACCCAAAAGAAGATAATGTCGTAGCCTGTCACCAGGACATCCGTCGGATAAAAATAGTCAAATTCCGGAGTCTTCCTGGGCCAGCCCAGGGTAGAAAAGGGCCAGAGGGCGGAGGAAAACCAGGTATCTAAGGTATCCTCCTCCTGGACGAAATGGCTGCCGCCGCACTGAGGACATGTCTTGGGCGCACCGCCCCGTCTGACCACAATCCTGCCACAATCCTGGCAGTAATAGGCCGGGATTCGATGTCCCCACCAAAGCTGGCGGGAGATACACCAGTCCTTGATATTCTCCAGCCAGTGTTCATAGGTCTTTCCGTAGTTTCCGGGCACAAACTGCATCTCCCCCCGATGGAAGGAATCCAGTGCCTCCTGTCCCATTTCCTTCATGCGGACAAACCACTGGGGCTTGATCATGGGCTCAACCGTTGTATGACAGCGGTCATGGGTGCCGACAGCATGTGTGTGGGGAACGACCTTGACCAGAAGCCCCAGCCGGTCCAGATCCTCTACGATGGCCTTGCGGGCCTCATAGCGGTCCATGCCGGTGTACTTGCCGCAGCGTTCATTCATACTGGCGTCGTCATTTAAAATATTGATTTCCTCCAGCTCATGGCGCCTGCCGACCTCAAAATCATTTGGATCATGGGCGGGCGTGATCTTCACACAGCCGGTCCCGAACTCTCTGTCGACATACTCATCGACAATTACCGGAATCCTGCGGTCTGTCAGAGGCAGAAGAAGCATCTTGCCAATCAGATCCCGATAGCGGTCATCCTCAGGGTGAACCGCCACAGCCGTATCCCCCAGCAGGGTCTCGGGACGAGTGGTCGCAATCTCGACAAAGCGCCCCTCCTCGCCCTCAATCGGATACTTAATATGCCAGAAGCTGCCATTCTGATCCTCGTGCTCCACCTCGGCGTCAGATAGAGAAGTCCGGCACTTGGGACACCAATTGATGATACGACTGCCACGATAGATATAGCCCTTCTCATACAGGCGGCAAAAGACCTCCTCAACTGCCTCAGAGCAGCCCTGATCCATGGTGAAGCGCTCCCTCTTCCAGTCAGCGGAGCTTCCAAGCTTCTTCAGCTGATTGATAATCGTACGGCCGTACTCTTCTCTCCAGTCCCAGCAGTAATCCAGGAACTTCTCCCTGCCGATGGTCAGCTTATCAATCCCCCTGTCCTTTAAGGCATTGGTAACCTTGACTTCCGTGGCAATCGCCGCGTGATCCGTTCCCGGCTGCCAGAGAGCCTCATAGCCCTGCATACGCTTGTAACGGATCAGGATATCCTGCATGGTATTGTCCAGCGCGTGCCCCATGTGCAGCTTTCCGGTAATATTGGGAGGAGGCATGACAATGGTGAAAGGCTTCTTGTCCCGGTTCACCTGGGCATGGAAATATCCCCTCTTCTCCCATTTCTCATAGAGACGGCCCTCAATTCCCTTGGGGTCGTAGGTTTTGGCCAGCTCCCTGCTCATACAAGCTCCTTCCCTGATCGAAAAAGGCTGTGAAACAGCACACGCCGACCGCCATATTCTCGATTACATTCCATTTGCGTAAGCGATATATGGCGATCAGCATGACATTTCACAGCCTCGTCATGCATCTCCCTGCCGATTGGCTCTATTCCTTCTGTTTTTGCGCCAAAGCCGTAATCCTTAGTAATTTTAAGCGGATCAGACGGGCTTGTCAACGTACTGGCCAGCAGGTCTGAACCAGACCGAGCCGAATACCGGTCAGCAGCAACAAGAGGCGCTTATGTGTGCAGCGGCCGACATACATCAGCAAACGACGCTTATGCATCCATCCCCACGCATGCGGGACTGGCGCCGCCCGCGCAGGACAGGAAAATAATGGAATACACACGCCGCAAGCATTCCATTATCATGAATCAAAGGAGCACGGCCGACATAAAGTGTCGGCCGTGCTCCTTATCTTACGACAACAAAGTGCCGCAGAGCCCATATCCGATTTCCTTACCCCGAGATAGCAGAAGCTTATGTCTGCTCTCCCAATGAAAAAACTACTTGTGCTTCTCCTCTGTGCAGCAGGATCCGCCCGCGCAGTTTCCGCTGCAGCCGGCACAGCCCTGAGAGTGGCGAATCACATGAATGCAGCCGGCAACAAGAGCCGCAATGGCAACAACCGCAATGATACTTCCAAGAATCGTAGGCATATTTGCTCCTTTCCCTGCGGATTCCTCTGACGAGAGAATCCGACGACAATCTCCAATACTGCTGTCTTGCGAATGCGCACAGATCACGAACAGATCCGCGGGCACTCGCTGATATTTGCGACTACAGCAGCAAAAGCTTTATAACTGCTTGTTCTTCTCAAGAGCCTCGACGGAAGTCTCCCCCCGCACCGTCTGCTCCGGTACGTAGCCCTTTCTGAAAAGCAGGTAGAGAAGGCCTGCCAGGAAGACAAATCCCAAAACAGATGCCGCAGTAAAGGGCACTCCGAAAGCCAGACCGATGACGCGGTAGACGATCAGAGACACAACATAAGCCCAGCCGCACATCCAGCCGACAGCTGCCCAGAACCACTTGCGGTTGTTCATCTCCCTGCGGATGGCACCCATAGCCGCAAAGCAGGGAGCGCAGAGTAGGTTAAAGCACATGAAAGCATAGGCTGAAATGGGAGTGTAATCCTTGGCTACATTGTCCCAGATCTGTTCACCGTCATCCTCCAGATCGTCGTCACCCTGGTAGTTGTAGAGGACGCCGAAGGTACCGACAACATTCTCCTTGGCCAGAAGTCCGGTTACAGCTGCGACGGTGGGTCTCCATGAACCGAAGCCATTGGGTCGGAAGATGGTAGAGACAGGCTGGGCGACGGTAGCCAGAATCGAGGAATCCATATAGGAGACCTCATCCTCCTCAATGTGCATCTTCTCAGCCAGATCAGTGACAATCTGCGGATTCTCCTCGACCGCATTGGCCCAATTGTCATCCTGCAGATAGCTGAACTTGCCCTCGATGAAACCAAAATTGGAGGCAAACCAGATGATCATGGTCGCCAGAATAATCATAGAGCCGGCGCGCTTTACGAAAGAGAATCCTCTCTCCCAGGTAGCCCGTGCGACATTGCCCACAGAGGGTACATGATAGGCAGGCAGCTCCATAACAAAAGGAGCAGGCTCACCTGCGAAGGCCTTGAATTTCTTCAGAATAATTCCTGAGAGAACAATGGATGCCATGCCGATGAAGTAGGCGGACACGGCGATCAGGGAGTTCCCGCCAAAGATTGCGCCGGCGATCAGACCAATGATGGGCATCTTGGCTCCACAGGGAATGAAGGTGGTAATCATGACCGTCAGACGTCGGTCACGATTGTTCTCGATGGTACGGGTCGCCATGATTCCAGGGACACCGCAGCCGACACCAACCAGAACCGGGATAAAAGACTTTCCGGACAAGCCGAACTGACGGAAGATACGATCCATAACGAAGGCGACACGGGACATATATCCGATATCCTCCAAGATGGCCAGGCAGAGGAACATAACGACAATCTGGGGAACGAAGCCGAGCACAGACCCGACACCCGCGATAATTCCATCCTGTATCAGGGAGTAGATGATTCCGCCTTCCGGCAGGTGCAGAACACCCAGCAGCAGCATATCCATCCATCCGGGAACCAGCTTGGCGAAGAGGACGTCATTGATCCATTTAGTCGCAATCGTACCAATTCCGATGTGGCTGCCAAAGTCTCCATTGGCGCCTCCCATAGAGACCGCATAGACGAAAGCCATGACGACAACGAAGATGGGCAGGCCCAGCCATCGATTAGTGACAATGCGGTCAATGCGGTCAGACATGGTCATGGCATGTTTCGCCGCTTTCTTCTTCACCGCGTCAGAAATAATCTTTGCAATATATTCGTAGCGAGCATTGGTCACTATCGACTCTGAGTCATCATCATAATGATTCTCACAGGCGGAGATAATTTCCTCAACCTGTCCCTCAATCCCCTTGAAGCGGCCGGATTCCATCACCTTGGAGTCTCTCTCAAAGAGCTTGATCGCATACCAGTGCGCGAATCTGGCATCAACCTTACCGGCGATCAGATCCTCGATCTTGTCAATAGCGGCTTTATCCTCTCCTGCAAAAATGGCTGGAGCCGTTACCTCCTTCTGATCCCTGGCTGCCTTTACCGCGAGTTCCGCCGCCTCTAAAGTGGACTCGTTCTTGAGCGCCGAAATCTCGATCGTCTCGATTCCAAGAGCTGCGGCTAATTTTTTAACATCAATGGAATCTCCGTTCTTGCGAACCAGATCCATCATATTCACCGCAAGAACGACAGGTGTTCCCAGTTCCATCAACTGCGTTGTCAGATAGAGATTCCGCTCAATATTGGTTCCGTCAACAATGTTTAAGATGACATCCGGTTTCTCCTCTACCAGATACTGCCTGGAGACAACCTCCTCTAAGGTATAGGGCGAGAGGGAGTAGATGCCGGGCAAATCCTGGACAGTCACATCGTCATGGCCCTTGAGCTTTCCTTCCTTCTTCTCAACCGTAACACCGGGCCAGTTGCCGACATATTGTCTGGCGCCGGTCAGGTTATTGAACAGTGTCGTCTTACCACAGTTGGGATTTCCTGCCAGAGCAATCTTGATACTCACACTTGCCTCCTACTCTTCTACTTCAATCATCTCTGCGTCCGCCTTGCGGATGGAGAGCTCATAGCCGCGCACATTCAACTCCATGGGATCTCCAAGAGGCGCCACCTTGCGAACCAGAATTTCCACTCCCTTGGTAATTCCCATATCCATAATACGGCGCTTGGTCGGGCCCTCTCCGTGCAGGCGCCTGACCGTCGCCCGCTCCCCAACCTTCACATCTCTGAGCACTTTCATATTCTCCTCTTTCTGCATAATAAAATGCCTGCTGCTAGCGCCTCAGGCATTGCCAAGCACGTGCGGCCCGCTGTCCGGGCTCACTCTACACCATGATCCGGTTCGCCATGCCCGCGTCAATCGCGACGCGGGAGGACTTGACCTGTACAATCAGATTGCTTCCGTTATCACTGACCACCATAACCTCCTCTCCGGGAACAAAACCCAGTTCAGACAGGTGGTTGCGCACGCTGTCACGCCCGTTAATCTTAACGATCGTATTCTTGCTGCACCGATCTGCCATGGAAAGCGGCATCATAATTATCACCTCGATTCTGCCTTAAAAGCGTCCGAACAGCCCCTTTTTCTGGCAGGCAAGGCACTCGGCTCCCAGGTAGTCATAACCCGTCTCCCGAATCGCCGCCTCAAGAAGATCCAGATCCGCCTTCTCCTCCGTGAGAAAGGTAGCCAGTTTCTTCCTGCGGCTGACTGTCACCCTCCTGGCAGATGGAATCGCCTTACGAATTGCTTCGGCGACATGTGCTTCACACATGCTGCACATCATACCGTCAATTTGGGCTCTTATCTGATACATTCCAGTTAGTCCTTTCTAACCACCAATAGTATAATTGTAAGGGTACCCTTACTTCTATAGTTAAATTGCACAGATTTGCCTTCCCTAACATGTGATTTTTTACAAAAAATTAGATGTTTGTCACATATGATTTTGCGCAATATATTTGCGGGATCATTCCTGTCCCTTTCTGCCCTTGTATCAGATACGTCCTCCAGATGTTCTGTCATCCTATCATTCGAAAAGAAGACCGACCGCCGCTGAATCGCATCTGCAGCTTTTCTGCCGATATGATTCCGCAAGGGTCGGTCCGTCTTCTCTTTTGAAAGCACTGTCAATATTCTCTGCTCTTCTAATGCGGATGGCTTACTCCCTCTGCCCATAATAAGCATGCGCTCCGTGCTTGCGGTAAAAATGCTTATCCTGGATAGCCGTCTGGGCCGGCTGAGCCTGCGGATTGATCTGCTCTGTTCGATAAGCCATCTGGGCAACCTCCTCCAGGACCACGGCATGATAGACTGCCTGCATTGCGTCCCTTCCCCAGGCAAAGGGTCCATGACTGGCACAGAGCACCGCCGGCGTGAAGACCGGATCCAGCCCCCGCTCGGTGAAAGTCTCCAGAATAACCTTTCCTGTCTCTTTCTCATAGGCCGCTTCTATCTCCTGTGGGGTCAGATCTCTGGCGCAGGGAACAGGGCCATAGAAATAGTCCGCATGCGTCGTTCCATAGAGGGGGATATCTCTCCTTGCCTGGGCCCAGGAAGCCGCCATGGGAGAATGGGTATGAACGACGCCTCCGATCCCGGACCATGCCCGGTAGAGCTGCAGATGTGTCGCCGTATCCGACGAAGGCCGCAGCTCGCCCTCTATTACATTGCCTTCCAGATCCACAACAACCAGCTTCTCCGGTGTCAGCGCTTCATATTCCAGACCGCTTGGCTTGATGACAACCAGTCCCTGCTCTCGGTCGATACCTGAGACATTGCCCCAGGTATAAGTCACCAGCCTCCGCGCGGGCAATTCCATATTTGCCCGATAGACCTCCTCCCGTAATTCTTCCAGCATATGCTCCTCCCTCTTTGATATCAACTCGTCCTGTCGGCCTGCGCTCATTGATGTGCAGACTCTCTTATCTTTACCGGCATTTCTGCTCTGAACCGTTCTCTACTCCCTGCTCTGTAATTTTTCCCCTGCAATGCGCTCGGCAATCAGTCCCTCCTTATAATCTCTCATATAGCGCTCAAAGCCCTCGACATCTTCCGGATCTGGTGTCAGGGTCTCGGCCTCCATCCGACAGAAAACCTCCCTTTCCAGGTAGTCTGCCAGGTCCAGCCGCCCCGCTGATTTCATCCGTCCCTGATCGGATATTCCCACCAAAGGGGGCTCTTTGATACTCACAGTATTTCCTCCTTTGTCTCCCCGCATTTTCAGCAGGTACGCCGCCAGAACGGCAATCCCCCAGGAGCCGCCTTCAGAGGCCGTCGCCAGAAGTGAGATCGGCGTATCCAAAGCAGCCGCCATAAAGCGCTGACCCACCCCCCTGGTTTTAAAAAGACCACCGTGAGCATACATGCGCTCTAACGGCACGCTCTCCTCCTTTAGCAGAATATCCATGCCAATTTTGAGCGTGGCCATGGAAGAATAGAGATTGGAGCGCATAAAATTCGCCAGGGTGAAATGGTCTTCCGGCCGTCTGACCTGCATCGGACGGCCAACAGGACAGTCTGTCACATGTTCCCCGGAGAAATAGTTGTAGGAGATCAGGCCACCGCAATCCGCCTCTCCAGTCAGAGCAGCTCCATAGAGACTTCCATAGAGACTGTCCATATCCATCTCTATGCCAACCAGCTGGTTGTAGTCCGCGAAAAGCCTGACCCAGGCATTGAGATCACTGGTGCCATTATTGCAGTGAGCCATGGCGACCGGTTTCCCATCCGGTGTTGTCACCAGATCCAGTTCCCGATGAACATTGGGAAAGAAGTGATCCATGACGACCATTGCGAAAATAGAGGTACCCGCAGAGATATTGCCGCTTCCCACGGCCACGGTATTGGTGGCCACCATGCCGGTTCCTGCGTCCCCCTCCGGCGGACAGAGCGGAATGCCAGGGGTGAGATCCCCCTCAGGATCCAGGCATCTGGCTCCTTCCTCTGTCAGATATCCCGCTGTCTGTCCGGCGGACAGCGGCTTCGGCAGGATCTTTGTCAGATTGAGATTCAGCCTGGCCACCGCGGGATCCGCATGAAAACGAGCCAGGTGATCTGCCCGATAATTCCGCGTGTTCTCATCAATCGGGAACATACCGGAAGCATCCCCGATCCCCAGCACCCTTTCTCCGGTCAGTTTCCAGTGCACATAGCCAGCCAGGGTAGTCAGCAAATCAATCCTGCCCACATGCTCCTCTCTATTCAAAATGGCCTGGTAGAGATGGGCAATGCTCCAGCGCTGGGGAATATGATAGGCAAAAAGTTCTGTGAGTCGATCTGCGGCCGTCTCAGTCATCGTGTTGCGCCAGGTCCGAAAGGGAACCAACAGATCTCCCTCCCTGTCAAATGCCAGATAACCATGCATCATCCCGCTGACGCCAAGTGCCGCCAGCCGAGACAGCTTCAGACCATAGCGATCGGCAACATCCTTCTTCAAAGCGGCATAGCAGGCGGCCAGCCCTTCCCAGATATCCTCCAGATGATAAGTCCAGATCCCATTCTCCAGTCGATTCTCCCAGCTATAATCCCCCTGAGCAATCGGCTGATGGAACTCGTCAATCAGAACTGCCTTGATTCTGGTGGAACCGAATTCAATTCCCAGTACCGCTCTCCCGGTGTTTATTGTCTCTCTCGCTTCCATCGTCCCTCCTCTTTTCTCTGTGAAGCGCTTCTCACCCCTCTGTCCCTCTCTTTCCTTCCATCAGAGATGAGCGCCTCTTCCCTTGTATGTGCACGTGCACGTTTTTCTTTATCCTACCACCCGCGCTTCCATTCTTCAATTTTCTTTTTGAATTTATCGAAATAAGTCCAAATCGGTTTTTTATATTTAACTGCACAGGCTTTCCACTTGCTTTTTCCCTCTGAGAGTCTTATTATATTAATTGTACAAAATCTTTTTTGTGCAGACTTGTTTCCATATTTGCAATCAAACACAAGAGGTGTATCTATGAAGATGCAGGAATCTGCCCAAGATTACTTAGAATCCATTCTCATCCTCTCCCAGAAGCAGGACTTTGTCCGCGCCACAGACATCTGCGCCTATTTCGGATATGCAAGAGCAACAGTCTCCGTCTTTATGAAGCAGCTCAGAGAGAACGGCTATGTCAGCATGGATGAACACAAGCATATCAGTCTGACCGAGGCCGGCCGCCAGATTGCCGTCGAGATGTATGAGCGTCACAAGTTCCTCTCTGCCTTCTTCGAGAGCATTGGTGTCCCGGAGGAGGTTGCCGTTCGGGACGCCTGCCGCATGGAACACTACATCTCGGCTGACACTTTTGAGGCCCTCAAAAAACACTTTGGCGCACCTGCAGCGGCAGAAGTCATAAAATAGGCGTCACAGGACAAAATGTGTTCATAAGATAGCGCCTTCTTCAGGCTGAATATTTCAGAAGACCCCTGTGATCGCATTGCGATCGCAGGGGTCTTTTCAATACCTATTGCATATTACACATACTATTTAGAATAAAAGATAACGCCTATTTGGCCTGGTGTACCTTAAGCAGATTCGTCTTTCCCTCGACAGCCAGGGGAAGCCCGGCGGTAACAACCGCCAGCTGACCCTTCTCCATCAAATTCGCCTGAACCGCAGCTTCGACAGCATCATCAAGCAGCCTGTCAATATCGCTCTCTGTCTCAATCATAACAGGTGTTACACCCCAGTAGAGGTTCATTTGTCTCATGACCTGCTTGTCGGTACAGCAGGCAATAATCGGATTGGCCGGGCGGAACTTGGAAATCTGCGTGCAGGAATGACCGGATTTCGTTACATTGATGATGGCCACAGCGTCGATATCAGCGGCCAGCGTGCAGGCCGTATGGGCAATCGACAGGGCGACCCCGTCCTCTTCCTTAGCCTCGATCGCTGATACGCCGCGTTCCTTCAGACGAGCCTTGTAATTGATATCTTGTTCCGTGCGCACACAGATCCGGGCCATGGTTGTCACTGCCTGAACCGGATAGTCACCGGCTGCCGTCTCACCGGAGAGCATCACAGCCGATGTTCCGTCATATACGGCATTGGCCACATCTCCCGCCTCGGCTCTGGTCGGTCTCGGATGGGTAATCATGGAGTCCAGCATCTGAGTTGCCGTGACAACCAACTTGCCCTTGAACAGAGTCTTCTTGATAATCTCCTTCTGAATGATCGGGACATCCTCCAGGGGGATCTCAACACCCATGTCTCCACGGGCCACCATAATACCGTCACAGGCATCAATAATCGCATCAATATTGGAAACGCCCTGGTTGGATTCAATCTTTGCAATGATCTTAATGTTGTCTCCCCCATGCTCATGAAGGATCTTCTTGATGTCAAAGATATCTTCCGCGGTACGAGTGAAGGAAGCCGCAATGAAATCGAAGCCCTCCTGACAGCCGAAGATCAGATCAGCTCTGTCCTTATCTGACAGGTATTCCATGGTCAGATCAACATTTGGAACATTGACCCCCTTTCGGTTCGATACCGGTCCACCGTTTAAAACTCTGCAGGTGATATCGGTATCGGTCAGCCCGGTGACCTCAAGTTCCACCAACCCATCATCGATCAGAATATGGGACCCGACCTCAACATCTTTGGGCAGATCCTGATAGGAAACCGTCACAATCTCATCTGTGCCCTCAACCTGGCGGGTGGTCAGAGTGAATGTCTGGCCATTCTGGAGCATAACCTTCTGATCCCTGAAGTCGCGAAGGCGAATTTCCGGGCCCTTGGTATCCAGCAGAGCCGCAACAGGAACACCCAGCCGCTGTCTGATCTCACGCAGCCTGACCAGACGGCCAAGCTGCTCCTCATGATCTCCATGTGAGAAGTTAAACCGGGCAACATTCATGCCGGCCCTCACCAACTCCTCCATCACGCCATCCCTATCGGTAGATGGCCCCATCGTACAGATAATTTTCGTCTTGCGATTGTAATCCATGAAAAATCTCCTTATTCTGCAAAAATGCCCCTGCTATCAGGACTTCACTTGCCAATCATCGTCCCCCTCTGTCCCGCAATGGCCCTCTCCTGGCCTTCCAGCCTGGTGATCAGAACCTTGCGAATCGCAGAGTCTCCGATAAACTCGATGGCAGCTCGAATCTTGGGAAGCATGTCATCCGCACCGAACATCCCCTGATCCACATACCTTGCGGCATCCTCAACGCTGAGATAATCAAGCGCCTGTTCCTGCGGCGTGCCAAAATTGAGGCAGACCTTGTCGACAGAAGTCAGAATCACCAGCATATCCGCGTCCACTTTCTGAGCCAGAAGCCCTGCCGCCGTATCTTTCTCGATAACGGCAGAAGCCCCCTTGAGATCCTTCCCCTGCTCCAGAACCGGGATCCCGCCGCCTCCACAGGCGATCACAAGCTGATCCGCCTCCAATAGTGCATTGATCGCGTCAGCCTCCACAATGTCTATGGGCTTTGGTGTCGCCACAATACGGCGATAACCACCGTCAACCGCCACGATATGATTTCCTTTCTTCTCCTGCGCTCTGGCCTCCTCCTCATCCATGATGCGGCCAATCACCTTGCTCGGATGATAGAAGGCCTCATCATAGGGATCTACTGTCATCTGGGTCAGGAGCGTAACCACGTTCTTGTAGATCCCCCTGCGATTCAGCTCGCCCCGAATGGCGTTCTGCAGGTCGAAGCCGATATAACCCTGGCTCATGGCCGAAGCTACGGACATAGGCGTGGAGGTATACTCGCTGTGGTTCTTCGAAAACTCATTCATAGCCGCATGAATCATGCCGACCTGAGGGCCATTGGAGTGCGTGATGACCACCTGATAGTCCTTCTCAATGAACGCAGCAATTGCCCCGGCAGTTCTGACCGTCGCCGCCTTCTGCTCCGGTAATGTCGTCCCCAGCGCCTCATGCCCCAGGGCAATGGCAATTCTCTTTTTCTTCATTGCATACCTCCAATTTCGCATGAAAACTTGCCCCTAGAATAGCATATCCAGGGCTGTTTTACTATATTCGAAGGCAGGCGTTCAACCCAGCCAGCAGAGACCAGGCTGCAGGCGGAATCTGTCCCTCTGATGTATCATGCAGCATGTTATAACATGATCCGAACAGCAAAAAAGAAGTCCTCTCACATGCGTACTCTGGCCGGACACATATCAGGACTTCTCTTCATCTATATGTTCAACTGCTTGACGGGGAAAACGGACTCTGCACACGTCTCCTGTCTACTGCACGGTTGCCAGCGTCACTGTCACCGTCTTGCTCTTATAGTTGTCCGCGCGGGAAGCATAGGTGATCTTGAGCTGATCACCGGCCTTCTTGCCGCTGATCATGCCCTTCAAATCCTGCATGCTTCCTGTGGTGCTCCCGTCTACCTTGGTGATGATATCACCCTTGGCGAGACCGGCCTGCTGAGCCGGACTCCCTGTGCTCACCCTGGAGACATAAATGCCCGCAGGCACGTTGTACTGAGCCGCCTGGCTGGAACTGATATCCATCCCCGCGATTCCAAGATAGGTACTTCCGGAGGGAAGGCCGCTGGCAGATGAGTTCCCGGAGTCACTGCCGGATGCACTTTCAGAACCGGATCCCCTGGAGGAGTCGCCGCTGTTGGTTCTACTTCCATTCTGCATCAGATCATCAATAATGGTCTTTGCCTGAGAGATAGGGATTGCATAGCCCATTCCCTCAACGGAGGTATCCGAGTACTTGGCGGATACAATACCAATGACCTGACCGTTGCTGTTTAAGAGAGCGCCGCCGGAATTACCCGGATTGACCGCCGCATCCGTCTGAATCAGTTTGTTGCTGATCGTATTCCCGGAATCGTCCTTGAGGGTAACTTCTCTCTCCTTAGCGGAAATAACACCTGTCGTCACAGACTGACCATATCCAAGCGCATTGCCGATGACGATGGAGGTCTGACCAACCTTGACGGAGTCGGAATCTCCCAGTGTTGCCATCTTGATCGCAGATACCGTTGAAGAATCCATGTCAGCAGTCTTGACCTTGACCACTGCCAGGTCGTGCTGGGCATCCACACCGACTACCTGGGCAGGAGCTGTCTTGCCGTCCACAAAGGTAATCGTCAGTTCACTGCTGTTGGCGACGACATGGTTGTTGGTCGCAATATAGGTATAAGTGTCATCCTGAGAGACGATGATCCCCGAGCCTGCGGAGGTAGACTGCTTATCCTGGCTCTGTCCGAAGATACTCCGATACTGCTCGACGGACACATTGGTCACCTGGACAATGGCCGGCATCACATTAGAGGCAATGGTAGACACATCTGTCGTCCCCCCATCCGTCACCGTTGTCTGTGACAGAGGACCGGAGGAAGAACTCACATTGGTCACGGTTCGGTTCTTGCCGCTGATTCTGCCTGTCAGATAATTCGTCCCGGAAAAAACCAGACTTGCCACCAGGCCAAAAGCCACGGCGGCCGCAATCAGCCTTCTCCAGAAACCCTCTCTCTTGCTCCTGGCATGCATATCACGGGCACGAATTCCCTCTGTTCCTCCGGAAAATGAAGGCCCGCGATAAGTATCCTCTGTCTCACGGCCTTCTCTCAAGCGCCTGTGACTGCTCTGCGCCTGCTGCCAATTGAACTGAGGCTGATCATAATGCCCCTGCTGAGAACCAATATCCGTCTGACTGCCGTAAGTCTCCCGTCGATCCTCGTTCCCTGTCTCTTCTGCCCCGGTCTGATCGGATTGCAGGTTCTCCTGTCTGAAAGATGACCCATCTCTGTCAGCGAGGTTATGAGCTGATATATCCTCTGGCTCCAACTCACTTCTATCCTCCGGATGCGCTGATACAGGTGCCTCTCCGTCTGAGCCGATCCAGTCTGTCCTGCGCTCTTCTTGCTCTCTGTTATAATCGCTCATATCCTAACTCCTCACCCTCGTCTCTCTGGCTCCTCTAACTCTCTTCTTGTTTTTCATCTTACGAATCGTTTGTGTCTATCTTGTGTCTAATTAAATAATTAACAATAATATTCCTTATCAGAAAAATAAAGATTTGTGAAAGATCTTCTGGTAATTCCGATTCTTCTCTCAGCTCTCCTCGCTTTTCCTGCACACCTGCCATAAGAGGAAGAGAACGGGCTCAAAGCCCGTTCTCCATCAAAAACATATCGTTCTCCCCTTGTCTTTGCCCCTCATCCCTCAGCTATTCTCTGCTCTTCACTGCCGCTCAGAAATTCTTGATTTCCCTTCTCTTTCCCCCGATATCGCAGCAGAGCCAATACCAGAGGTGCCGCGGCAACAGCTCCTGCCATATAGCGGAAGCAATCATTGACCGGTGAAATCATGCAGGTCATCACCAGAAGCGCAACTGGAATCAGCGGGATTACCTGCAGCCACATCTTTTTCTTGAGTAGATATCCCAGGAAAAGAATATAAAACCAGGTGTAGAATGCCAGCTGATCGAAGATCGAAATCAAGGGGATTTGATCCACAGCTCTTGCATAACGATCCAGAATATTGCGCAGCAGTTCTGTATGCTTAAGATAATGAATATCATAAATTCCATGAAACGGATAGTCCGCTCCAATCCAGCCAAAGATCGTAAGATTTGCGTTCATGTTCCCCGCATCAACTGGCAGTCGGGGAGTAAAAGAATAATAGCCGCTGGACTGACCGACAAAAGCGGCGAGGTACTCCGCCGGATACTTGCGCCCCAGGGCAAACCAAAGTTTTGCAAAAGCCGCATTGGCTCCGGGCCTGTCCCAGTGAATTCGATCCTTAATCGGATCAGAGAGCAACGGATTATAGGTTCCCTTCTCATAGACTGAGGGATCCATAAAGTTGTCAATCCAATTTTTCTCTTCCTCCGTCAATTGGTCCTTATGATGAATAATCGCTCTGGCCTCCATCTGCAAAAAGACAGATAAGGCCTCTCCTCCCTCTGATTTAGCGACCTTCTCTACATGGTAAATATACTGACTGTAGGCAAAGAAACTGCTGACGCAAAGCAACATGACGACAGCCTGCCGCCACGCCTTTTGTCGTACGATCAGAATCACCCCTATCACCAGCAGTGTCGGAAGGACACAGAAGATAAAGTTATTGCGAATCAAAGAGGCCAGAGCTCCAAAAAGCCCCAGAAGAATCACAGTGCGATAAGAGGTCTTTCGCCGGCCAAGCTCATCCACTGCCAGAACCGCCAGAAAGACGAAGAAAGCAAAGAGGCCTATCCCCAGAGTATCCTTAAAGACATGCTTGCTGTAAGCTGCCCAAACCGGAAGAAATCCATAGAAACAAGCTGCCGCCAACGAAATTTTGGGGCGTGACAGCTGACGATCCAGCCAACGAATACCGGCCGCATACATCAGAGCCATCGCAAGATTTCGAGTTGCGACAAAGAGAAAAATGCCAAAGTTCTCAGAAACAAGTCGTCTTCCCACCCTGAAAAAAAAGACGAGAATGGAATTGGCCAGCCAGGGGTGATGATTGGACTTGGGCAGGATTCCAAGAACTGTATCCAGCTGATAGGCGACATCGTTATCCAGACTTCCCGGATAGTAAATCAACATCCATGGCAGCCATCCCAGGAGAATCAGCGCAAAAGAAAACCAGAACACATGTCCCCGGTAAAGGCGCCAGACTTTCCGCAGAAGCCCTGGCGTCCGGTGAGTCCAGCGGATCTTCAGATCCCTTCTGCCGCTCAGAATGTCCAGAAGCAGATAGAGCAGTCTCCCGGCAACCTGAAAGGCCAGCGCCCAACCAATGACCGGAAGAAGGCAGTAGACAGTAAAGAAGAGTCCCAGCCCGGTTGGAAGAGTTCCGGTATAAGAGACGCACATCCCCATGACATTGACCAAGCCAAAGAGAACAGACATCAGCACGAGTCCCTTGTGTCTCTTCCATGCGGAACGAAATCCGACTTCCCGCATCCAATAGATCACAAGAGCAGCACTGATCGCAAGAAAGGCAGAAAGGGGGCCATAGCCATTGAGCCAGAACTGAAGTCTCGTCAGGCCGTCAACCAGATGGTTGACCTCACCAAACCAGCCCAAATCCGGAGTGACATACCTGGTCGAAAATGCAATTGCAATTAAAATCCCCTTGATCAATGCCCCTGCGGCACATTTTAAGTTAATCTTAAGATGGATCGTGCTATCAATATTCATAACTTTTTCCCGGAAATACCCTCTTCATGGTTCCGATAAAATAACCTTTATGCAATACCAAATCGAGAGAAGGCTCAGCGACGTATTTTTTCCTGAATAAACTCCCGCAAAGCGCGCCTTTTGCGAAAGACCAGAAGCTTTGAGATGAAGTAATTAACTGCAATAATGACCAATTGGGCCAGATATTTCATCAGCGTATTGGACAGTCTGAGACGATCAACGAGGAAATAAAGAAGCCAGTCCTCCAGAATCAAGGTCAAAAACCGTCCCATAAAGAAAGAAGCCATCTGGTGAAAGAAAGCCCCCACCCCACATCTGTGATGAATAAAGACCCAGCGCCGATTGGTCAAAAAAGCGAATGCTGTCGCAAAAATCCAGGAGATGGAATTGGCAAGGACGACCGACATGCCTATCTTCTCAGTCAGAATCAGGTAGAAATTGATGCTGAGCAGAATGGTTCCCAGCCCAAAAAGCGCATAGAGCCAGAACTGCCGATGCCCCTCATAGACCGGAGCAAACCACCGAAACGGCCGATAGGAAGTCATACGCCGCACAGCCTTATCAAAGATTTCCTGCTTAGACTCATCCATCAGTACTGATTATCCTGGCTCTGTGTGCTCTTCTCTGTTGTCCCGGTCACCTTGGAAATCTGCTTGGAGATCTTGGAAACCGTCGCGGAGGGCGTGTAGTTCTGATCCTGGAAGAGATACTCGTGCAATTTCTTAACATTCGATTCCAGCGTCGTCGGGATTTCAACCCAGCCGATGCCGTTGGCAATATTTCTCTCCGCAAAATCCCTGGGGAAACTGCTAGTATCAACCAAATTGTACTCTTTCATAGCGGTTGCCATAGAAATCATGTCCGGCAGAGACAGGGAGGTATCGATATGAGGAAAAACAGAAGTAATCAGGTGATCCAGCTGAGCTACATTCATCGTCTTGGCCTTGGCGATCATCTTGGAGACAACCTCCCTCTGGCGCATGGCTCTGGCGTAATCTCCGCCCTCTAAGTGACGGACACGGGCATAGGCTAAGGCCTGAGCCCCATTGACATGCTGCTGTCCAACCCCCAGGTCATCTGCTCTCTTGCCTGTCACGTTGAAAATTTCGATCTGCAGTTCATTGATTTCCTGAGCCATGGTTTTGCTGTCAATATTGACATCGATTCCGCCGACCGCATCTACCGCATCAGCCAGAGCATAGAAATCGACCGTTGCGTAGTCATTGATCTCCAGATCCAGATTACGGTTAAGCATGTTGACCGCAGAAGTGACTCCGCCATGATTATACGCATAATTGCACTTGCGGAACAGGAGCTGCCCGTTGACATCCAGATAGGTGTCGCGATAGACAGAAATCAGGCGAACTTCCTTAGTAGCGTTGTTAATGGAGGCAATCAGAATCGCATCCGAGTTCCCTGTGTCGTAATTGCCAACCGTCCGGTTGTCAACACCAAAGAGAGCAATATTGGTATAGCCGGACATCGCCTGCTTGACATGCTCACTGACCTCGTTCTTCTCCGTCTTGATCTCCTTGTACTTAATCAGGCCGACACGTGAAAATATGTAAGAACCGGCGAGAAGAAACAGGAAGAAAATCACCTCTAAAATCAGAAGCGTCTTCCTTTTCCTTCGTCTGGTCTTAATTAGGGCCACGGGATCTCTTTGGGGCTTTGCCATGTTCTCACCTCAATTATATTCCAAGATACTTCTTCCAGAACTCGGTAGATACCAGGTAGGGCTGGGCATCCTGATAGGATTTGACAATTGAACTGCGGTTTCTCTTGTAATAACGATAGGCCTGATCCCACTCCCTCTTCAGCGAACGGTACCGGTTCTTATCCATATGACGCTCAACAGCAGTCCTGTTGTCAACATTGACAGCAAGCATCGCATCATGCCCCACATAACGGCCGGGCTGATAGACGTCAGAGAAGAAAACAGGAATCATCCCCTTCTTCAGCGTTCCAAAGGGCCAGAGCCTCTGACCGTTGAACGTAACACGGTACCAGAGTGTTTCCAGCGGTTTTCGGTCAAAATCTTCGAAAATCTCTACAAAATTGACTTCAATATCGGGCCAGTTGTTCATGGGCTGATACTTCTCATTCTTCTGAACATTCTCCTTGATGATCTTCTCCCCTTGATCAATCTGGAAGAATTCAGGCCCCCTGAGGAAGTCTTTGAAGGCGCGCAGAATCAATTCAGCGGCGTTATAGTTGAACTTCAGAAGTTCCGAGCGGAAAGCCTTGCGGACATAATCGGGCGCGTTGACTGTACCCGGCATGGAACCAACCGCATCGACCACCAGGGGGTTCCTGCACATCTGATAGCGATCCATAGCCAGATTATACTTGCCGGCAAATCCCATGTGCCAGATGCAGATCCCATTCATCGTGATGAATTTCGGCTTGCAGCGCAGGCCGAACTCCACATCGTCAAAACGAATAAAGAGCGGCAGCGGGAGGCCCTTCTCCCGGATCATATGGGCAGGAATACAGCAATACCACCAGCCGGCATAACGGTGACCATAGCCGCATCCCTCCTCTTCGTTCTTCAGAAGACTTCTCTTCTCAGTCATATCAAAAAGACCCTTGAGGGAGGTCAGAGTGCAGGCGTCGCGGATGGCGCCGACATCTTCATGCTGAAACTGCATTTCCTCATAGAGCAGCATGGCTCCGCTGATGAAGGAATCCCTGTATTCGTCACGCAGATAGGAAAGCAGATGATATGTTCTTCTGACGCTTTCCGGCTGAATGGTAACATCATCATCCATAAGCAGGACATGGGTTGCGGGAGGATTCTGTTCAAGGGATTCAATCATACCTCTGGCATAACCGCCGGATCCTCCGGTATTCTTGTTGGGATGCACGGTCAGATGCCAGGAGTCCATGGACTCCGCATCCAGCGTACGCCCGTTATCCACTACATGGATATAGAAATGCTCCTTCATGTCGTCATCCGCATCCAGGATCTCCTCTTTCAGAGAGGCCATATTGCGTGTGATAAAATCTTCCTTCTTCATGGTCGTCGTCGCGACAGAGAGGACGACCTCCTTTTTCTGACTCTCCTCATAGCTGCCATACCAGGCGCCACCATATACTGTCACATCAGAGAAGGCTCGAACCTCAAACCCGATGACCATCTCTTCATTCTCCGGGAAATGGATATCCATCTCACACTTGTCTGCAGAATTAAAATCATAGATTCCAAATGTCTGACGTACCGGACTGTGAATGTTCAGGTGATAACCGACCAGTTCCACCTGTCCCCGTCCGGACAAATGCAGCGACAGACGCACGGAACCGACCGCGGTATATTCCTTCCACTTGATCAGCGAGAAAGAATTCATATAGCTGCAGAAATCTGTCACAGTAGAATCCGCAAGATGCAGTTTCTTCTGCTCCATGTCATAGATTCCGCGCCCGCCCAGATAGAAGAGTTCATAGTTTCCTTCCAGAGCTGAACTCTGCGGGAAAATGATGTTCTGCAATAACTGTTCCATTGTTTCCTCCTAAACCACATTTGCTCCAGCTATTATAGCTGTTTCCTACCAGACTTTCATCCTGCGCAGGATACGAAGAACCGGCGGTATCAGGAACTTATAAGCTGTCTCTGACATATGAATTCTGTGAAAGAGCATAAAGATTCGATATTTCTTCCAGACGGCCGCAAGAAGCATGGGACTGGTCTTCTCCAGCCAGCGGTTCATCTGATCTGCCTGCCTCTCACCCTGAGTCCTGTTTGAATTCACCAGAAGCGCAATCTGATAAAAGCTGACAATCACCATGCTGGTCTTCTTCTTCCAGTAATCGAAGCCGCCGACCGGCAGCTGATCTGTCTGGCTCTCAAAGGCCTGCAGGGCCCTGATCACCCTGGCCAGATGTCCGATTCTCCTGACCTGGTTGGCGCCGGAGACAGACTGATTGATATCTCCCAGCCGATAGACATAGACGGATGCTTCTGAGAAGGAAATCCTTCTGGCCCGGCTCAAAGGAATCGTGGCGTACTCCTGATCTTCATAGAAGACTCCTTCCAGAAGCTGATAATCCTGCTTAAGGTAGAAGTCTGTCCGATAGGTAATCCCCCAGAAGGTCATGCAGGCATGCACCCTGTCCCACTGTTCCATAATCTCTGCCAGTTGATACGTTCTGCGGTAATCTGACAGTTCCGTCCTGCGAGGGGTATACCTTTTCCTGGAGATATCATATTCCTGATAATTGCTGATGACAGCGTCGCTGTCGCAGTCAGCGAGATGACCGATGAATGCTTCCAATCCCCTGCCGTCTACCCAGTCATCTGCGTCAATTACCTTGAAGTACTTGCCTGACACCAGCTTGACGCCAGCATTAATTGCGGACCCATGTCCTCCATTCTCCTTGCGGAAAAAGTGGAAGATATCCGGGTACTGGACAGCGTAAGATTTGGCGATCTCATCTGTTCGGTCGGTCGCCCCGTCACTGATAACCCAAACCTCCAGATACTTTCTGAACTCCTCTGAAATCAGAAAGGAATCCAGCCCCCTGCGAAGAAAGCGCTCCGCATTATAGCTTGGGATAATCAAAGAAAGGATCTTCTCTTCCATGTGCCCTGCTCTCCTGTCCATTTTCAGCCTCTTGTTTTTATTGAGCGTCCACCTCCCGCCGACCGGTCATTACCCGCGGATACTCTCATACTGATCCTTGGTGCGAACCAGCTGCATCTCGAAGTCCTGCCGATTCTTTCTGGCGATGGTCTGAAGGATCAGGCCGGAGAAGAAGGAGATCACCGCCGCGATCACTGCGAAACCGGACACGATCAGGGTCGGCAGTTTGGCAACCGCGCCAGTTCTCAGAAAGGCTCCAAAGACAGGAATCATAAACCCAATCCCCAAAGCAAAGAGAATAAGACCTATGATCGAGAAAAAAGCCAGGGGCTTATATGTCTGAAACAATCTTGCGATGGTCATTATGACCTTAATCCCATCACTGTAGGTATTGAGCTTTGACTCGGATCCCTCCGGGCGGTCGCGGTAATCAATCACCACATTCTCGACATACATATTCTTATCGGAGGCATGAATCGACATCTCTGTCTCAATCTCAAATCCTTTGGACAGAACGGGAAAAGTCTTGACAAACTGATAGGAGAAGGCTCTGTATCCTGTCATAATATCCTTGATATTCGTGTGAAAGAGTCTGTTGATGGAGCTTCTCACAATCGAGTTTCCAAAATTATGGAAGGGGCGCTTATTCTCCTCAAAATAGGTAGAAGAGAGTCGATCTCCCACCACCATGTCCGCATTGCGCTTCAGGACCTTATCCGCCATCTCCCTTGCAGCCTCCGCGGGATAGGTATCATCGCCGTCCACCATGATATAACATGCTGCGTCAACATCACGAAACATGCGGCGAATGACATTTCCCTTGCCCTGCTGATATTCATAGCGGACAACCGCGCCAGCTTTCCTAGCAATCTCATCTGTACCGTCCTTAGAATTGTTGTCGTAGACATAAATCACTGCCTCTGGCAGAACTCTCTTAAAGTCCGCGACAACCTTATCGATCGTTTTGCTCTCGTTATAGCAGGGAATTAATACTGCAATCTGATCCATTTGATGCTCCTTATGCATGCCACGCGTAATTCTGTCCCCCCATTCTCAGAGTTCAACCCCGTTCTTCTCCAGGAGTTCTCTTGCAGAATCAAGGGAATCCACACCGTGGAGATTCTTGATCGGAGCGAATTCTCTGTCTCGGATCACCTCGTAAGGCAGAGTGTTCTCCATCATGGCAACCAGGTCAACCGCCAGGGTCTCGAATTTGTATCCGTTTGGCTTTTCAGGCTTATGATAGTTGCCCTGGGCATCAATGTAGGGAATCTTCTTCTCAACCACATGTACGGGCATACTTCTGGCCATTACCTCCTCCAGCTTGGAGACAGAGAAGAGATAGTTGAGGATGACGCCGAAGGCATACCGGAGGTTGCCCTTCTCATCCCTTGCCTCCGCCATCTCGGGTGTCAGCTCATAATACTCGACAACAGCCGGGATACCATCCTCTGCGCAGATTACTCCCATCTTCTCGTATGGATCCACCTTGCGAACCACCTTGGATCCAGAATTCTTGCCACTCAAAATAGTGGCTCCGATGAAGGCCGGATCCGCGATGCGCTGCAGGACATTATCCACAGCGAAGACATTGAGCCACTCGATGCCCCGTCTGTGCAGATCCTCTGTCAGTCCGGCCCTGGCCAGGGAAGAGAACCAGCCTCCATTGCCGTTAGGCGAAGTAGCCAGACGGCCCGGGGCCTCCTTGAGCAGTTTGCCCTGATAGTCGACTGCCGCCGCCATCTCCTGGACATAGAAGCGAACATCTTCCTCGGGATAGCCGAAATAGTTGTTCTCTGAGAAGAAACGGCGCGTCTCCGCATCATTCTTCTCAGAGGTCATCACATACAGAGGCAGCGTCGTCCCTGCCATCTCAGTCACTTCCTGCAGATTCATAACCAGCCTCTGGAAGAGATAGAGAGTCTTATGAATACCGATGTCAAGTTCTCCCTTGGGCTTATCCAATCCAAGACGGGTTCCCATGCCTCCGGCCAAAAGGACCGCTCCGACCTTACCCTGACGGATCGCGGTAAGACCAGCCTCCATAAACTCACTCTTCCTGGTCTCAATCTCATCGATGTCGACTGTGGGCAGCTGGCTGATCTCTCCCAGTTCCTGCTTCTCTTCCCTGCCGGCCATGGACACGATATTCCAGTCAACCTGCGCGATCTGCGCGAGCAGATTCTCCTGTTCCTGCCCGCTCAGGGCATCGAAGCCCTCCAAAACATGTTCCTGTCCCTTTGCAGCAAGAAGTCTGCTTGCCTCTTCGTAAGTCATACACCCCTCCTTGGGTTATGGGGCACAAAGGCCCAAATATTCTTTGGAAATTTTATCACACCCGGCATAGACTGTCTATTTCGCCCCTTTCTTAAGCTTCCGCATAGAAGGCCCCAAGCACATCAACGCCAGCCGCATCTAAATCGATCAGAGCCCGATCAATTTCCATATAACGGGCGCCGCGGCCGGCGACAGAGATAACAACTGCCGCACCGCCCGGACATCCGGCCTTTCCTTCCTCCATGTCGCGAATACGCATCCGTATTCCCTTCTCGGACAGAAGCTCCAGTAGCTTCCGGTTTTCCTTTTCAATGGTTCTTCCAACCGGAACCAGTTCCAGATAGTCAATCCCCCTCAGGTTGCAGGAGCAGCAGATCTGCCGGGCCGCATCCTCCATAGCCTGCTGTTCATCCGCGTATTTGCCCTGGAAATACCGATAGGCCGCTCTGGAGAAAAAGAGCTTTCGGATACCGCGAGCCTCCCTCTGCATGCTCTTTCCCAAGAGGGGCAGATTCCATATCTCCTGCAATTCTTCCGGTTCCCGCAGCGTCTGCGAAAACATAAGATAGATGCAGAGCAGGGCCAGGTCGGCAACAGCCCCCAGGAAAACTCCGATCACGAACTGACGAGGGTCTGCCTGAGGCTTCACCGGCGCCCTGGTAACAATATCCTGCCGGTTCTCCACATACATCTGATAGAGCTTGGACTGATCGTCGGACAGGCGGGCCCGCAGTTCCTGAGACTGCTGGGTCATCTGCAGGAGAAATGCTTCTCCCTCCACCTGCGTTCTGGCCAGATCCTGGTCAACCCGGATGGTCTCCTTTTCTTCCGTATGTTTCAGCTGATAGGTTTTCCCCATATAGGCGTCCATCGTCTCCACAATCGTCTGACGCAGGGACTCATCCGTCAGTTTTACTCCGATGGTAAGCCCCACCTCCCCCAGTTCATCAAAAGGCCCTGTCCTGACATCCAGCAATTCCTGCACATAGCGGGAGTCAGACTTGGGATAGACCTCCGCGAAGAGTTGAACTGCCAGCCGGCTCTTGAAATCCTCAGACTGCAAATAGGCAATCAGCTGCGCGGAGCTGGTTCTTGCGCCGATCAGATAGTGGACCTCCAGGTACTCCTCATGATAGGGGTCCAGCTGATTGATCAGATTCTGTCTCTGATAACTGATCCGGTCCTGCAGGTGAGTGTTTAATTCCAGCGCCCGCATGACATCCCCCTTCTCCTCATCAGAGAGGCGGGCTTCCAGGTCTGACTTCTGAACTCTTCCCGCCTTGGCCGCCTGAATATGGTAACTGGACATTCGATTCTGGTAGTCCGTCAGGGTCAG
Organism: Lachnospiraceae bacterium AF51-6-b8A; assembly: GCA_027682585.1. GTDB lineage: Bacteria > Bacillota > Clostridia > Lachnospirales > Lachnospiraceae > Shuttleworthia. The sequence goes on from JAQCZH010000003.1 coordinate 84,659, forward strand.
GGCGCCGCCCAGGATTAGACAGGCCAGAAGCAAAGCCTTCCAGTGAATACAATATTCTCGAAAGATGGCGGTCAGGCTGATGGCCCGGCCATTCCGACTTTGATTTTCTCGCATAGATCGTCACCTTCTTTCCGTTCAGCCCAGAGCATCGGAGGAATCCCAAAAGCAGAACGGGCTGAACAGAACCCGAATCATCCTGCTCTGAACTGACCCGCTCCTGTGCTGCCGCTCAAGACATAAAGAAAAGCCGATAAGGGTTCATATATTTCCACTGCATGGACAGATTGCTGGCGAAGAGAGCCAGGGCTATGATCAAAAAGAGCAGGGTCATCAGCTGGCGATTCTTCTCACGAGGTACATGCAGGACCTGTGGAATCGCCAGACACTGGGCCTGCAGAAAATAGTAGCCCAGGCGATAGCCCTGTGTCATGTTCTGAGTGAGATTCAGGACAGCCACACCTGCTGCCAGGATTCGCATCCAGGGATCCTTCAGACTCTTGGGACAAGCGTAGCAAGCCACCAGGACCGCCAGATTAATCCCCAGAACCTGCATTGGAACTCCCCATCCTCCTCCGCTTCGCATAGCGTTTCCCTCTGTGAAGAAGTAGTGCTGGTAAGTCTGCGGCACAAAGAGCAGAATTGTCTTCGTGGTCATAGCAAAGCCCAGCAGATAGGTTCCCAGGAAGATAACAGCGGCTTGCTTCAGGCTGAATCTGATCCAGATCATCAGAAGAGCGAGCAAAAAAATCCAGGCGGTCTGGTGAAAGCCAACCGCAATCACCATACAAATGCCTGCTCGGACATATTTTCTGCTCAGAATCATATCCACCGCCAGGAAGCAGAAACTCATAGCGATGCACTGGCGCATGATATTGAAGGTCTGCTGATAGAAGTAGAGCCCGTAATACAGGGCCATAGCCCAGAGAGGATGCCCTGTGTACTTGTCAAAGAGGTAGGCCATAGGAATAACGCAGAGCAGAGCCGTCAGAAACAGAATCCACTGATAATTGCCGCCCAGAAAGATTACCAGCTTATTCATCCAGACATAAAGCGGCTCTACCCAGGAATCCAGGCTCTTCCCTACCAGAAGGAAGTTGAAATAGCGGTGGTATCCATCTGCGGAATCCAGACCAATGCTGTTGCTGCGCAGCCCCGCCAGAAGCACAAGAAGCGCAGTCTCACTGTAGAGAAGCTGCGCCCTGGTTGCCCATGTGAATTGGTATCGATCCGCCAGCCAGGCAATGGCGAAGAAAGCGATAAAAACCCCTATGTATATCATGCTTACTCCTGCTGGGACTGGAAATAGGCATCACAGACCTCGTTGACCTGGCCGGCCATGACTGCATTCCCCTTCTCAATCCATAGCGCATGATCACACATGCGTCTCACATCGTCAATATTGTGAGACACGAAGAGGAGGGTCGTCCCCCCGCTCAGCATTTCGTTCATGCGCTCCATGCACTTGTGCTGAAAATGCATATCTCCGACAGCAAGGATTTCGTCGACAATCAGGATATCCGGGCGGACAATGGTCGCGATAGCGAAGCCGATTCTCGCCTGCATTCCCGAGGAATAATTTTTGACCGGCATATCCAGAAAGTCCCAGAGCTCCGCAAAATCAACAATCTCGTCAAAGTGATCTTCCATAAACTTGCGGCTGTGTCCCAGGAGAGTGCCGTCCAGATAAATATTCTCTCTGGCTGTCAGATTCATATCAAGCCCTGCCCCCAACTCAATCAGAGGAGCGATGGTGCCCGCCACTTTGACGCTGCCCTTATAGGGCTTTAAGATGCCTGAAATCAGCTTGAGCATGGTTGATTTCCCAGAGCCATTGGTTCCGATCAGTCCCCATGCCTCTCCCCGCCTGACCTTAAGACTCACATCTTTGATTGCCAGGAACTCCTCAAACATCAGCTGGTGCTTGATTAATTTAATAAAATATTCTTTCAGATTGTCGATATTCTCCGACGCCTTATTGAAGCGGACGGTGACGTGATCGACGTCAATCATATAATCTTCCATCTTACTGCCTCGCTTTAGATGTAGAGGATGAACTTGTCCTGGGTCCTGGAGAAGGTAAAACTGCCGACTGCCAGAGCCAGCGCAGAGAAGCCGACGCCCATCAAAAGCAGCCGATAGCCCGGCAGATGTCCTGAAATAATCACATCGCGGAACTGCGTCACGTAGGAATAAAGGGGGTTGATGATCTTGATGATCATCTTAAGATTCCCCGGCAATAGTTCAAAGGGGTAAAATATCGGCGTCGCGTACATCCAGGCAGTCAGCAGGGCGCTGTAGATGTACTGAATGTCCCGAAAGAAGACATTGGCCGCGCTCATGAAGAGACCGACCCCCAGACAGAAGAGATAAAGCTGAGCTGCCACCAGGGGAATGGCCAGCATAGACCAGTGAAAGGGGGTTCTTGTGAATATGATAACCAGAAACATGGCCCCCAGTGAAAAGAGAAAATCCAGCATCCCAGAGGTCACCTTGGACAGAGTAAAGATGTATTTGGGAACATAGGTCTTCTTCAGGAGACTTGCATTATCTGTGATGGAATATATGCTCTGAGTCGTTGAAGCACTGAAGAAGTTAAACATCATCTGACCGGAAATCAGATAGACCGGATAATAGGGAATATCCCAACGAAAGATATTGGAAAAGACGATGTACATGATCACCATGATCATCAGGGGATTTAATACACTCCATACATAGCCCAGGAAGCTCCTGCGGTACTTGAGCTTGAGATCGCGCGATACCAGTTCTTTCAGAAGATCCCGATATCCAAACAGCGTTTTCTGATTCGGATTCATGCTTAACCTCTCTTCCGGCTCCCGCGGAGCCAGGAAACCTTATCTCTTAATCTCTTGATCCGTCCTGCGCGTATGACGGTTAACCCGGTAAATATACACCAGGCACCTGCGATAAGCAACTGAGGCCAGGCAGGGTGCAATCACAGCCCTGTCTTTTCCTCTGCCGGCTCAGACGAGTAAATATTCAGCAAAAGGCCCTGGCCTTCCTGATCCGCAGGGCCAGATAGGCCAGGGGAAGGATCCAATAGTTGCAGGCGCGCAGAATCTGTATACTCTTCTTGCCGGTCGCCCCATAGATCGCTGGATGCTCCAGGCGAACTCTGCGGTCAAAGCGGCGCAGTCGGCTGATCGAAGAAAAGCGATTGCCCATACTGATGTAGATCTGAAATTCATTCTCCAGAAGCTGGGCGCAGCAGCGGGCAATATACCGGCGCCTGGCCCCGCTCATATCGGGCAGTCCCTCATAGAAAGCAGCCAGACTGTCAAAGACCCTGCGATGCATGCTGTGATTCTTCTGCATGCTCTTTAGGCTCATGGACTGGCCCCCCCGTCCCAGGCGATAGCAATAGACGTCATTCGCGTCGTAGTACACATTCTTCGCCAGAGGAATCGGATAGGTGATGTACTCGGCATCCACATAGAAGCAGTGTTCATCCATGCGCCGGTCCATCTCTTGAAGCAGTCTGGTCTTAACTGTCATCGAGTGCATTTTGATAACGCAGTCCACCTGACCGCTGTCAAAGCTGACACTGCGTCCGTAATTCTCCCTTCGTCCGGTCGGCTCCTTAACAGAGAGCAGCCGGTCGCTTCCATCCTCAATACAGCGGTAGGAAGAGGCAATGATATCCGCGGGTTCCCGGGCCAGAAGTTCCAGAAGTCCCGGCAGAGACTGGCTGTTGATCCAGTCGTCCCCATCCACTACCTTGAAGTAGCGGCCGCGGGCCCGCCGAATCCCATAGTTGATAACCGACCCGTGTCCCCCGTTCTCCTTGTGGCAGAAGAAAATGCTCTTTGGATATCTCTCGCAGTAGCCGGCCGCGATCTCCCGCGTTCTGTCCTTTCCTCCGTCATCCACAACCAGGATTTCCAGCTGATCCATATAAGCGGGATCATCCAGGCACATGGAAGACAGGCAGCGGTCAATATAGGATTCCACATTGTAAGCCGGAATAACGATCGTCAGAACTTTCATCGGCGTAATCCTCTCTGATAGACAAATTTGCGCAGGCTGCCCGGGATCAGGGTCATAGCCGCCGTGCCCAGGACAGCCCTGATATAGCTGCTTCCGGGCAGAAGTCCAAGTTCTCTCTCTTCCTGGCGCAGCTTCAGGTAGCGGCGGAAGTATTTGAATCCGCCTCTGCGCTCATAAGTAGCCTTCCCCACACGCATACGCACAAGTACCTGCGGCAGATTGCAGAACTTCTCTCCTGCCGCCAGCATGCGAAGCCAGAGGTCATAATCCTCCAGGAGAGGGTCATGGCGATATCCTCCGACGGCCTCCACCCTCTCTCTGCGGAAGACTGCCGTCATGTGATTGATGGGGTTTCTGAACCTGCCATAAGCGGCAATCTCCTCCGCGGTCTCAGGCATTTTCTTCAGTCGTCCCTCCCCCGGGTGTGCCGGGTCAAACTCCTCGATCCAAGAGCCCAGAACAGAGCATTCCGGATGATCTGCCAGATAGGCCATCTGCAGTTCGAAGCGGTGGGGCAGACAGATATCATCCGTATCCATGCGGGCCACAAGATCATAGGAACAGTGCTTTAAGCCGATGGACAGCGCTCTGCCCAGCCCCACATTCTCAGCCAGAGGTACAAATCGAATGGCTGGATAACGCCCGCAGAGTTCTTGCACTGTCTCAGACAGGGGAAGAGGCAGAGGGCCATCCCCTACCAGAACCAGTTCCTCCGGAGGAAGCGTCTGATCCATGGCACTGGTGATGGCCTCTTTCAGATACTTTGGTTTTTCCCGTCCATAGACGGACATGAGAAGGCTGAACTTCATCTATTTCTCCTCATCCGTTGTCAGAATATCCACTTCCTGCTGACAGCAGGCTTCCTTCGCCGTATCCGAAGATCCGCCTGCGGCCTTCTGTGCGGTCGCTGCGTGGCCCCTGTCTCCGGTCTTTGGCATCTCCCTGCGCTTCCCCAGAACGTTGGCGTTCGTCGCCCCCTCTTCCAGTCCCTGGGTAGAATCCTTCATAAAGACCACACAGACAGTCATAAGGATGAGCTGCAGATCCAGGGCCAGAGACTGGCGCTGAACATAAATAATATCGAGTTTAAGCTTGTCGTAGGAAGTCGTGTTGTAGCGTCCGTAGACCTGAGCATAACCAGTCAGTCCCGCCTTCACGTGGGTCCGATAGGCGAATTCCGGAATGGTGTTCTGATACTCCCGGATCAGCTGCGGCCGCTCAGGCCGGGGGCCGACGATACTCATATCTCCCATGAAAATATTGAAGAGCTGGGGGAGTTCGTCCAGGCGAGTAGCCCGGATGAACTTGCCTACAGGAGTGATCCGATCATCATTCTCGGCCGCCAGACGGGCCTTGCCGTCCTTCTCTGCATTCTGAATCATAGAGCGGAACTTGTACATCTTGAACTCTCTCTGATCCCTGGTACAGCGAACCTGCTTGTAGATTGCGGGCCCATGGTCATAGAGACGAATGGCAATCGCAACCGCCAGCATGATTGGAGAGGCGATCACAATCCCAATGGAAGAGAGAACAATATCAATGATCCGCTTGACGAAACGCTGCGGGAGAGACATGCCCAGATTGCGGCAGAGATAGAGCGGAGTATCCACCACATTGACCTCAGCGGAGTATTTCACCAGAATGTCGGAAATCTTAGGTGTGAAATAAACTCTCTTGTCACGGTCAAAGCAGTACTTGAGGATCTTGTTCTTGACCTCCGATGGAATGTCATTGATCAGAACAGCATCATAGCCGTCAATCCGGGCAAAGACTTCCTGCAGTTCTTCCGTATAAGAAATTGAAGCAGCGATATGATACTTGTCATCCCTGAGATTCATCTTGTGCGGCAGAGTATTCTGATACTTCCCATAAATCTGCAGGAGTTCAAAGGGAGGAAATATCCGCCGATAGAGGTCTGTGACAATAATGGTGTAAACGAAGAGTTCCGCTGTATTAATCAGCATAATCATCAGATACTGACTTAGGATATACTGAATGAAAAGCACACGGCCGATAATCAGGGTGGTGATGCCCAGAGCGATAATATTCGTCATAAGCATGGCCACCGTCTGTCCGATCAGGAGAGCTGACTTACGCCCTCGCCCAAAACCGAACCCGCCCAGCATCATGATAAAGGAAAAACTTAGAACCGCGTAGATCATCTCAATCAGCAGATTCCCTTTGTTCAAGAATGCGATGGGCTGAAGCATATTCAGACGGACTCTCCAGAAATAGGAGAAGGTCCAGGTGAACATGAGCACCATGATCACATCAAAGACAGTTCGGTAGACATATTTCCACGTCTGCCGGTTGATGCGTCGCTTTTGCATAGGTAACTCCTTCGCTGCCGCAGAACTGATCCCGGAAGCCCTTACTCGCCAAACTCCTCATTGACACAGTCAAGCGCTGCTGCCAGATCCTTATCCATGTCATAGTACTTGTACTGTCCCAGACGTCCGCCGAAGATCACGTCGCCCTCGGCCGCCGCCTCCCGGGCATATTTCTCATAGAGGGCGTTATTCCTGTCGTTATTGACAGGATAGTAGGGTTCAATCCCCGGTTTCCACTCCGTGGAATACTCGCGGGAGATAATAGTCTTGGGCTGTTTTCCAAACTCAAAATGCTTGTGCTCAATAATGCGGGTGTAAGGGACCTCTCTCTCGGTGTAGTTGACAACTGCATTTCCCTGATAGTTCTCCATATCCAAAGTCTCAGTCTCGAAACGGACGCTTCGGTACTCCAGGGGACCGAACTTGGAGTCAAAATACTCATCGATCTGACCGGTGAAGAGAATGCGGTCATAGCTGACTTCAGAGCCATCAGACAGTCTGGCAGTATACGTGCCGCCTGCGTCTTTGGAAGCGGTCTTACGCAGGTCGTAGAAATCCTCGGATGTCTTCACATCGATTCCTGTCAGCATCTTCTCGATAATCTGTGTATAGCCCCCAATGGGAATCCCCTGGAAGCGGTCATTGAAATAGTTGTTGTCATAGATGAAGCGGAAGGGCAGACGCTTGATGATAAAGGCGGGGAGTTCCTTGCAGTCCCGTCCCCACTGCTTCTCCGTGTAGCCCTTGATCAGCTTCTCGTAGACATCTCTGCCCGCCAGGGACAGAGCCTGCTCCTCCAAGTTCTTAGGCTCCGTAATGTGCATCTGGGCAATCTGCTCCTCGATCTTGGCCTTGGCCTCGGCAGGCGTCTTGATATTCCACATCTTGGAGAAAGTATTCATGTTAAAAGGCAAATTGTAGAGTTCATCCTTATAGACAGCAACCGGGCTGTTGATATAATTGTTGAACTCGGCGAACTGGTTGATGTAGTCCCAGATTTTCCTGTTGGAAGTATGGAAGATATGGGCGCCGTAAATGTGCACATGAATGCCCTCTTCCTCCTTCGTATAGATATTCCCCGCGATATGGTCCCTCTTGTCAATCACCAGGCAGTCCCTGCCTCTCTTCTCGGCCTCGTAAGCGAATGTCGCGCCGAAAAGTCCAGCTCCTACTACAAGATAATCGTATTTCTTAGCCATCATATTCTCCTTATCTCCTGTCTTACCTGACAGTAATGCACCGCGGGAACTTCATTTCTCTCTCCGGCAAGATGTTCCCATTATAACACATCGCCGCGCTCTGCTTACATCTGCCCCGGCTTCCTGCCAGACAGCAGTACCGGAAGTCACTGCCTCAATTCGGGACCCCGTCTGCGATTTCTCTGGCCCGGCGTCTGATCTTCTTCCTCGGAGCTTTCTTTCTTCTCTTCCTCGTCAGCAAAGCCTCCCTCAACCAGTTCTACCAGGGCCGCAAGCGCCTCTTTCTCATCCTGCCCGTCACAGATAATATCAATGACATCTCCAAATTGAGCCCCCGCTCCCAGAATCGAGAGCATACTCTTGGCATTGGATTGAATGTTGTCATCCAGATGAAATTCAATATGGCAGTCGTAGCGCATCGCCAGTTCGCAAAATTTACCTGCCGGCCCTATTTTCATCCCCTCCGGATTCACGATTTTCACTGTCTGATGAATCATTTTCTTCTTACCCTCAATCTATTGCTTTCGTTTGCATTCCTCCCTCGACGGGCAGTTTCCATCCGGCTGCAAGCCTGCTCACTGGCCACTCACCGTCAACTTGGTTGTCGCCTCAGGCACCAGCATATCCTCCTTCAGATTCAGTTTGACACGAACCGTATGGTTCCCCTCAGTGAGTCCGCTGGCATCAACACTGCCGGTAATATTTTCCGCGCGCAGGTCATTGATTTCTGACTCGCTCCCGGTGACGGCCACAGTTACGGTCTGGCTCTCAAACTTTCCCTGATAGCCGGCGGGCAGCTTCTGAATCGTCAGATTGGCTGTCGGAACATCAAATTGTTTGGTCACCTGCCCCTCCAGAGTCACAATCACAGTCACCTTGCTCTGATTGGGATCTACCGGCTTGATACCGCTGGGCAGATAAGAACTGATATCCACAGAGATATCACTGGTCGCCGTAATCTTGGACAGGTTGACTGCGGAGGCCGGGATGGTGATCCCGGTCACCTTATTCAGTTCTGTAGCATTTCCCATAACCTGAATGCTCTGCGGCGACACAGTGACGCTGACCAGGTTCAGACCATTGGCCGGACTTTCCGACTGACTCACCGTAATTGGCACCGTCTTGGTCGCGAATACTTCAGCGCTCACATCGACGGAGCGGACGGAGGTTGTCAGATTGGTTGTGTCAACCGCCTCTCCCGTCTTATCCAGATATTTGAGCGCCACACTCTTGGCCAGTTTCCGGTTCGCTTTGCTGACATCCAGGTTTGCCTCAACCGTAGCGATGGAAGATACCACATCCTCCGGCCCGCTGACTGTCACCACGCCCGGATCCGACTTAACCTCTCCCAGGGCATAGCCGTCAGCCGGATTTCCTGTAGTCTTCGCCTCAATAGTGAACTGGGCGGTCTTGGCGCTTGTCACCTTGACATCGACATAATAGTTCTTAGCTCCGACAGAAACCTGATTGGCATAGCGATTGACCTTGATCTCCACAGGAACCTGGCTGTTATTCTCAATGCGCGACAGATCTGCCGTCGCCGTGAAATCAGCGCTGGAAAGCCGGTCGATCACCGAGCGCTTGGCCGTCACCCGCACGCTGATCGTATCGGAGTTCTTCAAGACGGCATAGTACTTGCCTGCCGCTGTCAGAGCCGACTCATTCTGCATCGTGACAGGGACAGAGAAAGACTTATACTGGGTCGGGTCACTGACACTTGTGACCATCCACCAGAGAAGGATCGCGAAGAGGAGCGCCAACAGCTTAAAGACGAGATTTTTCAGGAACAGATCTCTTATTTTATTTGCCATGGCCTGCCTCCTTCCTGCGGGGTTTGACTGGCTTCATGCGGCTGGTATCTCCTCCCGCCGCCTTGGCCAGATCAATCGGCCTGGTCAGCTGCGCGCTGTCCGCAGGCATCCTCTCTGCAGCGGTCTGGTCTGCGGCCGCAGGCAGGCTGTCGGAAGCAGCGGGGCTCACTTGTCCTTTATTCTTCCCGCTTCCATGCGCCTCCTGCATAACCTGCATTTGGATCAGCTCTTCCTGCAGTTGCTCGGGAGTCAGATTGCGCCTTAGTGCTCCCTCTCTTGCGGTAGATACAGCCCCCGTTTCTTCTGAGACAATGATTACCAGTCCATCGCATACCTCAGACATGCCGATGCCCGCTCGATGACGGGTTCCCAGATCCTTAGAGAATTCCATATTCTCGGACAGAGGCAGATAACAGGTCGCCGCCACAATACGGTCGGCCCGAATAATCACCGCGCCGTCATGCAAAGGGGTATTCTTCTCAAAAATATTGATCAGAAGCTGACTGGTGACAAGGGCATCCAGATCAATTCCTGTCCGGACATACTCCGTCAGACGTACATCTCCCTCAATCACAATCAAAGCCCCCGTCTTGACCGCCCCCATGCTGAAACAGGCTTTGGTCAGATCTGTGATCATCTTATCTTCAAATCGCTTGGGATCAGCCCTTGTAATTCGAAAGGCATCCAGAACCCGGCGGAAGTCATTTCTCCCCAGCGTCTCCAATGCCCTGCGCAGTTCCGGCTGAAAGACGACAACCAGCGCGATCACGCTGGCATTGACCAGGCGTTCCCCCAGCCAGAGAATGGTGTTCATCTGCAGAATTGCCGCCAGAATGAAGAATGCAACGATAACAATCAGACCGCGAAAAAGCATCCAGGCTCTGGTATTTTTGATCCAGATTAACAGTTTATAGAGAAAGAGGGCGATCAGGAGGATCTCGATGACGTCCGTGACGTTGATACTGGGCAGACCGGTACCAAAATACTCGGTCAGTCTCCCGTAAATACTGTCCAAGATCTGACTCATTGCTCAGCCTCCCTTCCGTCAGCCTCCCCGGTGATGCGCTTGATGTGCTTCTCCTCCTCTGTCAGACGGATCTTTGGCACCGCAGTAACATAATAGTAGTATTCGTCGTCCTCAAAACTGACATTCTCCACCCGGCTGTAATCCAGATTCTTGATAAAAAAACTCAGGATCATCCCCAGCGCAAAGAGAATGATATTGACGATAAAAAGACCGATGATGCGTCCTCGATTGCCTGTCAGAAGATACCCCACCATCATAACAAGAAATTCCGTCACGATTCCGCTGCCCACTGCCAGTCTCCAGCTTTGATGTACGACACGTTCCCTGACTGTGTAGGTGACCATGAACATAAGCATGAGCGCTGACATATAAAAATAGAAGAGATTATTGCTGAACATATTGCTCATAAGAAGACTAGGAATCGAAGCGGCCTTGCCCCCTTCCATGAGCAGGGCGGAGTTTCTTCGCACAAGCAGGAAATAATATGAGAGAATCCCTCCGCTGATAATTCCCGCCACCTCCTGAACACCGCCGGTCAGAGCCGAGACCATAGGCAGCGCATAGGGAATCTGCAGAGGATAGGCCAGCGGCAAAAGGACAAGATTGTGAATGTGCTTAGCCCCATAGAAATTCGTGACAAAAAAAGCCACAAGAAAGAGTCCAAATCCCACCAGGGCAGCCTGGGTCGACAGGGCAAAAAGTTCTAAGAGCAGGATCCCCATGATAACCAGTGCGTTCGCGCTCATAGGAATCATGGCGCAAAAGATGGTCAGTCCTACGATCATCAGGGGGGAGCTGAAATAGGACAGGTAGCCGAAATAGCTGTTAATCACCAGAAGACTGACCAGCGTACAACTCCCCCGCATCGTGCGGACCGCCCCCTTCTCATGCCGGCTGATCAACCGGTTGATGCGGGATTCCAATTGAATTAACAGATTCATTCTTCCTCCCTCCGGTAGATCTCCTCCAGACCTTCCAGTTGTCTCTGGAAGTGCGCCATCACTTCCAGGCCCTTATCATAGCGTCGTCTGGCCCTCTGCCCCACCCTGTGCAGGTAGATGTAGATGAAGACCAGATAGACCAGAAGCCCGATCGTCACCATAAGAATCAGAATCGTCGAATTGATTCTTCCGATCACAAAGGCAAGCAGAAGAGCTATGCAGGCAGCGTAGCCGATCACGTAGAAAAGGCTCCCCGCGAGCAGTCCTAAAAGGAGCTTCGTGTGAACATAATCCCCTCTCGTATAAGACTGTGTGCCTGCGTATTCCCGCAGTTCATTCTTCTCGAACATTGCCAGTTGAGTCATATATCTGACCCGATCGACGTTGAGCATCGCATGCCCCTTTCGTTCTCCTCCTGGTAACAGGCCAAATCTCCTGCGATTATATCATAAGGCTCCATCAGAGATCACCCTGTCCGATGCAGATGGTCAGCAGATAGACCGCTTTTGCCCCCGCCGCAAGCAGGATCCTGCTTGCGGCATCGCAGGTGGTTCCCGTAGTGTAAATATCATCCACCAGGAGAATCCGACAGCCTCGCAGACAAGCGCCTTCTTTCGTCAGGGCAAAGGCTCCCTCCAGATTTCTCCTCCGCTCATCCCTGCTCAGGGCCTTCTGCGGGGCTGTGTTCCGAGTCCGGATCAACAGGCGAAAAACCATAGGTATCCCCGTTGCCTCTGACAACCCCTCTCCCCAGACAGCAGCCTGATTGTACCCTCTGCTTCGTTCCTTAGCCGCATACATAGGCACTGGAATGATCAGATCAACCCCAATTCGAGCCAGCCAGTCCGCTTCGGACAGACTCATGCGCTCCTTCGTCCCGCCTGCCCGGCAGGCCAGAGCCGTCCCATACCGCCTTACAGCCTCCGCCGCAAAGGCCCTGCGATAAGACAGCCTCCGGGAGTACTTGAATCGATACATAGCCTCCTTCATAGGCCCTCTGTAGATGAAGAGAGACTTCCCCTGGGTGAAGAGGTGCTCTTCTCTTCTACAGTCCGCGCAACGCTCCTGCTGCTCATCGTCAAGAGGTTTCCCGCAGATTTTACAGCAGGGCTCTTGCGCCAGAATAATCTGTTCCAGGCAGGAACTGCAGAACCCCCTCTTCCTCTCTTCCAGACGAAGAACTCTGTCACAGCCGGGACAGACAGGTGGATAAATGATTGACGTCCATTTCATAATGATGCTCCCGCATCTCTCTTTTCGTCTACAATTTTAACATTCCCGGATCGGAGAGGCTATTAAGTTTTTGAAAACGCTCCCCTCTTTTCTCTCTCGGAATCCTCCTGCACCTTCTTCTTGTTCTCAGTTTTTCTCAGTTCCTCCTGTGCCTGTACCTGTTCTTTGATCCGTTGGCAGAGCCCGGAAAACCGTCTGGCCTGCGTGTTGTTTTCGCACATCTGCCGAAAGACCTGTTCCTTCCCCACCAGAGTGACACAGGATCTGGCACGGGTCACCGCCGTATAGATCAGATTGCGGTTTAAGAGCATGCGGGGCCCGTCCAGAAGCGGAATAACGACAGCCGGATATTCTGTTCCCTGAGACTTGTGAATGGTGATCGCATAGGCCAGCTCCAGCTCATCCAATTGTTTGAAGGGATAGGTGACCAGACGATCCTCATCGTAGCGCACAATCAGGTTCTGGCTGAAATGATCTACCTCTTCAATCCGCCCCATATCCCCATTAAAAACCCCGGTTCCCTTGTCGAGAGCCAGGCCGTACCTGCTGCGGACCTCCCATTCCATCTGATAATTATTCTTAATCTGCATGACCTTATCGCCCTCGCGAAAGATCCTTTCCTTACAGCGGTATTCCCCTCGAGAATCGCCTTCAGGATTGAGATACTTCTGCAGGATTTCGTTCAGCCTCTCCACTCCCAGAAGCCCCTTTCTGGTGGGCGTCAGAACCTGAATATCAAACATATCCGCCCCCACATAGGAGGGCAGCTTATCCCGTACCAGCTGCAGAATTACGCTGATAATATGATCCGCATCCTCACGCTTCAGGAAGAAGAAGTCCCTGCTCTTATTATCAAGAGCCACGAACTGTCCCCGATTGATCCTGTGGGCATTTACCACGATGTCGCTGGCCTCAGACTGACGAAAAATCCGATCCAGCCGCACGGTTGGAAATGCTCTCGACTCGATCAGGTCCCGCAGAACGTTGCCGGGCCCAACGCTGGGCAGCTGATTCATATCACCGACCAGGATCAGACGGGTCTGATCAGCGACAGCTCTGAGCAAAGCGTGCATAAGGAAAATGTCCACCATTGACATCTCATCGACAATAATAACCTCTGCCTCCAGAGGATGGAACTGGTTGCGCTCAAATCTCCCCAGGGAATCCCCTTCTTCTCCCACGCCGCCGCTGACCTCCAGAAGACGGTGGATGGTCTTCGCCGGACAGCCGGTTGCCTCCGACATGCGCTTGGCCGCCCGCCCGGTCGGCGCAGCCAGCTGCACATTGAAACCCTGGTCCAGGAAGTAGTTCAGCATAGCCCGAATGGTTGTCGTCTTACCGGTCCCAGGTCCGCCAGTCATCAGACAGACCCCATGCCGAATGGCTGTGGTAACCGCTGCCCTCTGCTGCGGATCCAGTTCCATTCGTTCCCCCTTCTCCACTCGGGCAATCGCTGCATCGATCCTCTCATCCCTCACATGATAGTTGTGATTTAAGGCCAGCATCATGCCTGCAGTCATTTCTTCCATGCGGTAGAGCCCTCCCGCATAGACCTGCGGGTCTTCCTGACCACGGATGACAATCTTCTTCTCCATGGCCAGATTCATGAGATTGGACTGGATATCCTCCGGCGTAAGTCCCAGCATATGCGCCGTATTCCGCAGAAGAAGGCTCTCAGGCAGATAGGTGTGTCCTGAGGAAGCCGCCTGATTCAGTGTGTAAAGGACGCCGCAGTGGATCCGATACTCGGAGCTGGTACTGATCCCGACCTTAGACGCAATCTCATCCGCAATCTTAAACCCCACTCCACTGATGTCCTCTGCCATGCGGTAGGGGTTATTGGCAATGATGCTGTAGACCTGAGGGCCGTACTGCCTGTATACCTTCATAGCCAGATTTGAGCGGATCCCATATCGCTCCAAGAAGACCATAGCCTCACGGGTATCTCGCTTCTCGACGATCTGCTCACAGATATCCAGAGCCATTTTCTCGGAAATGCCCCTGATCTTGGACAGGCGGACGGGATCCTCCTCCATGACCCGGAACGTATCCCCCTGAAAAGTCTTGACGATGCGGGCAGCGAGCTTTGGGCCAACCCCCTTGATTGCTCCGCTGCCCAGATAGCGTTCCATGGCCACAGCGTCCTCAGGCGGACGGACTTCATAGGAGGTCGCTTTAAACTGCTCTCCATAGGAAGCATGCGTAACATAATCGCCCCGGAGGGTCAGGTTCTCCCCCTCTGAGATTCCCGGAAATGTTCCGACAACCACCTCTTCCTCACCATCGACTGCTACAGACATCACAGTATAGGCATTCTCCACATTGTGATAGATGATGTGATCTACGTAGCCACGGATTTCCATGTGCACTCCTCTTCGGCGGCAAAAGCAGCAGCCGATTGTCTGTTATGGCAGGGCGGTACTTCTTATCCCTCTTTTATCCTGAAGCAATTCCCATTCCCGGCCCAAAACAGATGTTTCCCTGCGAAAAAAGTCCCACGCATTATCCCCGCTGAAAGCAGGCGGACATCTGCATGGGACGTTTCGATTTCATATTCAGGGCTGCTCTCGACCGGTTGCCGGACAACTTTCCATGCCTGAGGCAGGATCCCTCCGTGCGGGCCGGCAAAACCGGATCAATCTGCCGTCAGCTTGTCGCCGCTCAGAAGATCCACATACTTTCCGGTACCGATGGCGACACAGGTCATAGGTTCCTCCGCCGTCATCGCATTGATTCCGGTGCGTTCCTCCATCAGCTGTTCCAGACCGCGAAGCAGGGATCCTCCTCCGGTCAGAATAATCCCCCGATCAGCTACATCAGCCGCCAGTTCCGGAGGGGTCTTCTCAAGGACAGAGTGGACAGCCTCTACAATCTGAACCGTGGGCTCATGCAGGGCCTCTTCCGTCTCCTCAGAGGAAACCGTAATCACCTTGGGCAGACCGGTAACCAGATTCCGGCCGCGGACGTCCATGGTCTCAGCCTCCGCCAGAGGATAACAGGTACCAATCTTAATCTTGATATCTTCTGCAGTGCGCTCACCGATCAGAAGGTTATGCTTCTTGCGCATATAGCGAACCAGGGCCTCATCGAAATTGTCCCCGGCGATCTTAATCGAAGTGCTGACCACAGAACCTCCCAGGGAGATCACCGCAATATCAGAGGTGCCGCCGCCGATATCGACGATCATATTGCCGCAGGGCTTGGAAATATCAATTCCGGCCCCGATAGCAGCCGCAATAGGCTCCTCAATAATAGCGACCTCTCTGGCACCAGCCGCATAGGTTGCGTCCTCAACCGCTCTCTTCTCTACTTCTGTAACTCCAGAAGGGACGCAGACAGAAATGCGGGGCTTGCGGTAACTCCGCCTGCCAATCGCCTTCTGAACAAAGTACTTGATCATCTTCTCCGTGACGGTATAGTCAGCGATTACCCCCTGACGCAGCGGACGCACCGCAATGATATTGCCGGGTGTGCGCCCGATCATGAGACGGGCCTCCTCGCCAATTGCCTTGATCTTGTTGGTATCGCGGTCAAAAGCGACCACGGAGGGTTCTTTGAGAACAACCCCCTTGCCCTTGACATATACAAGAATGCTGGCCGTACCCAGATCAATGCCGATATCTGTTGAATTCATGCGGAACTCCTTCCTCTTCTATCGATAGGCCCCACACGCTCTTCTAAAAGGTCATTGCGCAGAACCGTGACTCAGCTTTGATGCGACTGTCCCTTCCCGGACAGACTCCCTAATTATTATAGCGAATCACCTGCGTATTTCAATCAAGGCGACTGATTTCATCATTCCGTACCAAAAGCAACTTCAGCTTTCAGAATTTCTTCATTTCCCATTCCCCTTCAGACTTCAGTTCTTCCCTTCTCTGCGTATTCCCAGAGAATTTCCGGAGCAGATCACCCAAAACAGCGCTCCGGACAAGTCCGGAGCGCTGTTATACAATGAATTCTCTTCTCAAGGGACTCCCAGAGCAAGAAACCATACACTATCCAAAAATCAGTGTGTCAGCTCGTAAGCATCTCGGCAGGCCCTGGTAATACCGTCCCAATCCCGGGCCTTGACCAGATCCTTTTTGCAGACCCAGGTCCCGCCGACAGAGATGATCTTGTCGAAAGCCAGATAGTCGTTGACATTCTGCGGATTTACCCCACCGGTCGGCATGAACTTGAGCTGAGGAAAAACAGAGGCCAGTGCCTTGATGGTCTTTAATCCGCCGTATGCCTCCGCGGGGAAGAACTTGACCATAGGCAGATTGTAGCGCAGAGCATTAGCGATATCTGTTGGGGTGCAGGTACCGGGACAGTAGGCCACGCCATGGCCGATCGCATACTGGGCTACTTCATCAGAGAAAGAAGGCGCGACAATAAACTGCGCTCCCGCGCTGATCGCTCTTGCGCATTGCTCTCTGTCAAGAACCGTGCCGGCACCGACAATCACCCCGGGGACTTCCCTGGCGATACGGGCGATTGACTCTGCGGCGGCATCCGTACGGAAGGTCACTTCCGCCATGGGAAGCCCCCCTGCCTCCAGAGCCCTGGCAAGAGGTACGGCATCCTCAGCATCGTCAATGACAACAACGGGGCAGACCTTCGTCTCTGCCAGTTTCTGCATAAACTCTTCCTGATTCATTTTTGCCTCCTCATTCGAATTCTGTCATCAGATGCTCTTAGGGTAACACCCTGCCCGGCAGGGTAAAATCTATAAACTTGCTTATTTGTTTGTAAATATTGCGCAGAAGAGCATTTCTTGCGAGTTGCCTGGGCTGCCCGGGAATCCCCGGCCATCCTTCGTGCCTTCTCTCTTCTCTTATGACTTAAGATAGGGGGCCAGGTACTCTCCAGTGTAGCTTCCCTTAACTTTGACAATCTCCTCCGGCTTGCCTCTGGCAATGATTGTTCCGCCTCCGTCGCCCCCCTCAGGTCCCAGATCAATAATATAGTCAGCGCACTTGATCACATCCAGATTATGCTCGATAACGACGACCGTATTGCCGCCATCGGAAAGCTGGCGCAGGATCCTGACCAGCTTGTTGACATCCTCGAAATGCAGTCCTGTCGTGGGTTCATCCAGCACATAAATAGTCCTGCCTGTACTCCGCTTGGACAGCTCTGTGGCCAGCTTGATTCGCTGGGCCTCGCCTCCGGACAGTTCCGTGGATGGCTGGCCCAGGCGCACGTACCCGAGGCCCACATCATAGAGGGTCTGGATCTTGCGACGGATCGTCGGCACATTGGCGAAGAAGTCCAATGCCTCTTCCACCGTCATATTGAGCACATCATAGATACTCTTTCCCTTGTACTTAACCCCCAGAGTCTCCCGGTTATAGCGCTTTCCTCCGCAAACCTCACACGGCACATAAACGTCCGGCAAAAAATGCATTTCTATCTTGATAATGCCGTCACCGGAGCAGGCCTCACAACGGCCTCCCTTGACATTGAAAGAAAAACGTCCCTTCTTATAGCCCCTGGCCTTAGCATCCGGCGTTCCTGCAAAGAGATCCCGGATCATATCAAAAACTCCGGTGTAAGTGGCCGGATTGGAACGAGGCGTTCGGCCAATAGGAGACTGGTCGATGTCAATAATCTTGTCCAGTTGTTCTGCGCCCTCAATCCTCCTGCATTTGCCGGGAACCAGGCGGGCTCGATTGAGCTTCCTGGCCAGGGATTTATAGAGAATCTCATTAACTAGAGAGGACTTGCCGGAACCGGATACCCCGGTCACAACCGTCATGATGCCCAAGGGAATTTCTACATCGACATTCCTTAAATTATGTTCCCTTGCTCCCTTGATCTTCAGCTTACCGCTGGGCGTCCTTCGCTCACTGGGCAGATCGATCCTGCGCCTGCCAGCCAGATAATCTCCCGTGATTGATTCCGGCGTATTCATGATATCTTCCACGCTGCCGGCGGCGACCAGCCTTCCGCCGTGTTCACCGGCTCCCGGTCCGATATCCACCAGAAAGTCCGCCTGCCGCATCGTATCCTCATCATGTTCAACAACAATCAGGGTATTCCCCAGATCCCGCAGTCCCCGCAGAGAGGCCAGGAGCTTGTCATTATCCCTCTGATGCAGACCGATGGACGGCTCATCCAGGATATAGGCAACGCCCACCAGACCGGAACCGATCTGAGTAGCCAGGCGAATGCGCTGCGCCTCGCCTCCGGACAGAGTTGATGTGGCTCTGCCCAGGGAGAGATAATCCAGGCCGACATCATTGAGAAATCCCACGCGGCCGCGGATCTCCCTCAGGATCACATCACCAATCTTGTGCTGCTGGATGGTCAGCTTTCCGTCAAGTTCCCGCAGGAAAGCCACTAAATCACGGACAGACAGATTGGTCACTTCATAGATGTTCTTATCCGCCACAGTGACTGCCAGAGCTTCCTGCTTCAGCCGTTGCCCATGGCAGACGGGACAGTCTGAAAAACGCATGAAGGACTCATACTCCGCCTTCATGGTATCAGACGCCGTCTCCCGATAACGGCGGTTCATATTGGCGACCAGTCCCTCGAACTGAATGTCGTAGTCTCCCTCGCCCCTCTGCCCCTTGTAGTGAACCTTTACGCTTTTGGGGAAGCCATTGATAAACATGTCGCGGATCTTCCTCGGCAGCTTCTCATAAGGAGTATCCAGTGAGAACTGATACTCCCTGGACAGAGCCCGCAGAATGGCATTGGTAAAAGACCTGCCGTCATTTGCCGACTGCCAGCCCATAGCCTGGACACATCCCTCATTGAAGGAGAGGCTCTTGTCCGGGATCATCAGATCCTCGTCAAACTCCATCTTATAGCCCAGGCCGAAACACTCGGGGCAGGCGCCGAATGGATTGTTGAAGGAAAAGGTTCTTGGCTCTATCTCGTCGATGGAAATTCCACAGTAGGGGCAGGAATAAGACTCTGAGAAGCGGATGGGCTCCCCGCCGATCACATCGACGATCATGAGACCATTTGCCAGTTTGAGAACATTTTCAATCGAGTCTGTCAATCGCTTCTCGATACCCGGCTTGACCAGCAGACGATCCACTACAATCTCAATATTGTGCTTGATATTCTTCTCCAGTCGGATCTCTTCAGACAATTCATAAGGATTACCGTCTGCAATCAGGCGAACATACCCCGACTTTCTGGCGGATGCAAAGAGTTTTTCATGAGTTCCCTTGCGGCCGCGCACTACCGGCGCCAGCAGCTGAATCCTGCTGCGCTCGGGCAGAGCCATGATCTGATCTACCATCTGATCCACCGTCTGCCTGTGAATCTCCCGGCCGCAGTTGGGACAATGAGGGATCCCTGCTCTGGCGTAGAGCAGGCGAAAATAATCATAAATCTCCGTCACCGTTCCCACGGTAGATCTGGGATTATGATTGGTGGATTTCTGATCAATGGAGATCGCCGGGGGCAGACCCTCGATCTTCTCGACATCGGGTTTCTCCATCTGGCCCAGGAACTGCCTGGCATAGGAGGAAAGAGACTGCATATACCGCCTCTGCCCTTCTGCGAAAATGGTGTCAAATGCCAGCGAGGACTTTCCTGAACCGGACAGGCCGGTCAGAACAACGAACTTATCTCTGGGAATATCCAGGTTCACATTCTTCAGGTTATGCTCATTGGCTCCCCGGATCTTAATATACTTGCGCTTGCTGCTGTCAGCCATATTTACCTCATCCATTCACACCGGCTCTTCCGGCGCAATTACTTTCTCTCCCGCCCTTCCGGCGTGTTTTCTCACTTTTCCTCCCTTTCGGGCATATCGCGGTCGGCGCCCGGATTTTCCGGAGCTGCCGCTCTGCCTCTTAGCATCCTCCTGATGCTGACGCAGGTCAATCAGCTGATCGCGCAGATCTGCTGCCCGCTCGAAGTTGAGATCCGCCGCCGCGGACTCCATCTTCCTGCGGAGATCCCGGATCTGCTCCTCCAATTCCTCAGCGGACATATCTTCCGGCTCTTTTCTAAAAGCCGTGTCCTCTTTGGCCAGTTCCCTGGAAATAGCGATAACATCCTGGATCTTCTTTCGGATGGTCTGCGGTGTAATCCCATGCTCCTCATTATAGGCCTGCTGAATCGCCCGCCTGCGGTTGGTCTCATCGATCGCCAGCCGCATTGAGTCTGTAATTGTGTCCGCATACATGATGACACGTCCCTCTGAATTACGAGCCGCACGTCCAATGGTCTGAATCAGAGATGTCTCGGAACGAAGGAACCCTTCCTTGTCCGCATCAAGAATAGCCACCAGAGTGATCTCCGGTATATCCAATCCCTCGCGCAGCAGGTTGATACCGACTAAGACATCGAAGACATCCAGCCGCAAGTCACGAATGATCTGGGCCCGCTCTAAGGTGTCAATATCGGAGTGCAGATATTTGACCCTTATTCCCAATTCCAGCATATAATTGGTCAGGTCCTCCGCCATGCGCTTGGTCAGAGTTGTGATCAGCACCTTATGCCCCTTCTTCGTTTCACTGCGAATCTCCCCGATCAGATCATCAATCTGACCTTCCACAGGGCGCACGAAAATCTCCGGATCCAGAAGCCCCGTAGGCCGAATCACCTGCTCTGCCCGCATCAATTCATGCTCCGCTTCATAGTCCCCGGGAGTTGCCGACACAAAAAGCATCTGATCGATCTTATCCTCGAATTCCGCAAAGTTGAGGGGGCGATTGTCCAGGGCTGAGGGCAGCCGAAACCCATAGTCTACCAAAGACCGCTTTCTGGCCTGATCCCCATTGTACATACCGCGGATCTGCGGCAGGGTGATATGGCTCTCATCAATAATCATCAGAAAGTCATCTCCAAAGTAATCAATCAGACAGTAGGGCGCCTGGCCTGGCCTCTGCCCGGTCATATGACGGGAGTAATTCTCAATTCCGGAGCAGAAGCCGGTTTCCCGCAGCATCTCGATATCGAAATTGGTCCGCTCCGCGATCCGCTGGGCTTCCAGGAGCTTATCATTCTGTTTGAAATAGCGGATCCGGTCATCCAGTTCCTCCTGAATGGTCTTGCAGGCCGCATCGATCTTCTCCTGTGGCACGACATAGTGGCTGGCCGGGAAAATGGCAACGTGTTCCATCTCATGCCTGGCCTCCTGGGTCAGTACGTCAATTTCGAGGATGCGGTCGATCTCATCGCCGAAGAACTCCAGCCGATAAGCGTAATCACTGGCAACAGCCGGAAAGATATCCAGGACGTCTCCCCGGACGCGGAAGGTACCGCGGGAGAAATCCAGATCATTTCTCGTGTACTGCATGTCGATCAGAGACTTAATGGCATCATCCCGGTCTATCTCCATCCCCGGGCGGAAGGAAACCATCATATTCTCGTAGTCTTCCGGCGAACCGATTCCATAAATGCAGGATACCGATGCCACAATCACCACATCTCTGCGTTCTGCCAGAGCCGCCGTTGCAGACAGACGCAGCTTGTCAATCTCGTCATTGATGGCGGAATCCTTGGCGATGTAAGTATCGCTCTGTGGCACATAAGCCTCCGGCTGGTAGTAGTCGTAATAAGAGACAAAATATTCCACGGCATTCTCCGGGAAGAACTCTTTCATCTCACCGTAGAGCTGACCTGCCAGGGTCTTGTTGTGGCTGATAATCAAGGTGGGCTTGTTCAATTTCTGAATGATATTGGCCATGGTGAAAGTCTTGCCGGAACCGGTAACACCTTTCAGTGTGGCGAACTGATCTCCCTCCTCAAATCCCCTGACCAGAGCTTCAATGGCCCGGGGCTGGTCTCCGGTCGGCTTATATTTGGAATGTAAGATAAAATGATCCATCGCTCTCCTCAAATTCAGCTTTCTGACAGCTCTGTGCCGGATCGTCCTTCTCGAACATGCATTCTGGTTCGCCCATTATAGCACGACTGATCCCGCTGTACAGTATCCCGGAGGATTTTGTCTCATGTGCATTTCATCACGTGCACTTCGTCACCATACGCGGTGGCGTGCGCGCTCCGGCGGTGTCTGTTGTCAGCAATGAGGGGGAGGTCTGTCGACCTCCCCCTCATTGCTCTTTCACGATATGGTTCTTATTTTCAGGAAAAAAGCAAAGACATATCAACCGCATCTGTTCTCATTTCCCCTGAGACGGCCTTCCCCTCCTGTGCCTCTGTCTACTTCCCCGCTCCATGGCAGTACTTGTACTTCTTGCCGGAACCGCAGGGACAGGGATCATTGGGATATACTTTGGCATGCTGACGCACCCTTGGACCAGAAGAAGATTCAGACAGGTTGGTTCCGGTCTCCTGAGCCACCTCTTCGCGCTCGACAGGCCGCTCGATTCGAATGCGGTAGAGCATCTGCACCGTATCCTCACGGATGGCCTGATTCATCTCATCGACCATGTCATAGGAGATCCGCTTATATTCATCCACAGGATTGCGCTGACCGTATCCCTGCAGACCGATGCCCTGACGCAGCTGATCCATATCATCAATCTCCTGCATCCAGTGCTGATCGATTGCCCGCAGAAGCACCACGCGTTCAATCTCACGGAAGTCATCCGGATTCTCGAATTCCGCCTCCTTCCTCTCATAGAGATCAATCGCCTGATCCTTCAGGCAGTCCTTGAGTTTATCGACTCTCTTGATGTCCGCCAGACTCTCCGCGGTCAAATTTTCCAGGGGAATTACCGGGATCAGAACCCGCTTCAGCTCATGGATATCCCACTCCTCACGATCCAATTCGGGCGTGATGACCGTGTCGACCAGACTCTCAATATTCGTGTCAATCATATCCAGGATATTGTCCCTCATATTCTCGCCGTCCAGAACGCGGCGGCGCTGCTCATAGATGACCTCGCGCTGCTCGTTCATGACCTGATCGTACTCCAGGAGATTCTTGCGGATGGAGAAGTTATTAGACTCAATCTTCTTCTGGGCGTTCTCTATAACCGAGGAGAGCATCTTATCCTGGATAGGCTTATCCTCTGGAATCCTCAGAGACTCAAACGCAGCCATCAGCCGTTCCGATCCAAAGAGACGCATCAGATCATCTTCCAGCGAGATAAAGAACTGGGACTCGCCGGGATCGCCCTGTCGGCCGGAACGGCCCCTCAGCTGGTTGTCGATACGGCGGGACTCATGACGCTCGGTGCCGATAATCTTAAGCCCCCCGGCAGCCCTGGCGCCCTCATCCAACTTGATATCCGTACCACGGCCGGCCATATTGGTTGCAATGGTCACAGCTCCGTGCAGGCCTGCATTGGCAACGATCTCCGCCTCCTTCTCATGGAACTTGGCGTTTAAGACATTGTGAGCGATCCCCTGGCGGGAAAGCATTTTCGAGAGGAGCTCCGAGACATCAATATTGATGGTACCGATCAGGACAGGCTGCCCCTTCTCGTGCGCCTCCAAAGCCGATGCAACCACAGCCTTGTACTTCTCCTTCTTGGTCTTGTAGACCACATCATTGTGGTCCAGTCGGATCATCGGCATATTGGTGGGCACTTCAACAACATCCATCCCGTAAATATCTCTGAACTCCTGCTCTTCTGTGAGAGCAGTACCGGTCATTCCTGCCTTCTTATCATATTTATTGAAAAAGTTCTGGAAGGTGATCGTGGCCAAAGTCTGGCTCTCTCTCTTGACCTTCACGTGCTCCTTGGCCTCAATGGCCTGATGCAGGCCATCGGAGAAACGGCGGCCGGGCATAATACGGCCGGTGAAGGAATCTACGATCAAAACCTCATTGTCCTTGACAACATAGTCCTGATCCCGGTGCATAAGGTGATGGGCGCGCAGGGCAAGGATCACATTGTGCTGAATCTCCAGATTCTCGGCGTCCGCCAGATTGTCCAAATGAAAGAAGTTCTCAACCTTCCTGACACCGTCCTGGGTCAGACTGACCACCTTGTCCTTCTCGTTGACGATGAAATCTCCGTTCTCCTCGGGCATCTCTCCCATGAGAGCATCCATCTTGGAGAACTCCGGCATGTCGTCACCGCGCTTTAGCTGGTTGGCCAGTACGTCACAGGCCTCATAGAGGCGGGTGGACTTGCCGGATTGACCGGAGATGATCAGAGGGGTTCTGGCCTCATCAATCAGAACCGAATCGACCTCGTCGATGATACAGTAGTGCAGGCCCCGCTGAACCATATCCTTCTCATAGACAACCATGTTGTCGCGCAGGTAGTCAAAGCCGAGCTCGTTGTTGGTGATATAGGTAATATCGTTCTCATAGGCCTGGCGGCGGGCATCCTTGTCCATATCATTGAGGACACAGCCGCAGGTCAGCCCCATAAAGCGGTGAACCTGTCCCATCTGATCCGCATCACGCTTAGCCAGGTAATCATTGACTGTGACAATATGGACTCCCTGCCCGGTCAGGGCATTAAGGTAGGCAGGCATGGTCGCCACCAGGGTCTTGCCTTCACCGGTCTTCATCTCAGCAATACGGCCCTGGTGAAGAAGAATCCCTCCGATCACCTGCACCTGGAAGGGTTTCATGCCAAGCACCCGGTAATCCGCCTCACGCACAGCGGCATAAGCCTCAGGGAGCAAATCTTCCAGACTCTCACCTGCAGAATAGCGATCCTTGAATTCCGTCGTCTTGGCTGCCAGCTCCTCATCCGTCAATGCCTGCATGACCTCGTCACAGGACTCAACCTTCCTGACCAAAGACATCAGGCGCTTTACCTCACGCTGACTGTGTGTCCCAAAAATTTTACTTGCTAAACCCATCTCATCTCCTGCAACAATCAAATACGCCTCACAGGCATTTCATTGTCATAAATGAAAAGTCAACCCCCCTTGGAGTTGCACCTTCTGTTCCTGTATTTCTGCCTCATAGATCAATATCACGCGCATGATCTCCGGGAAGACCAGGAGGCAAAATTGAGATCCCTCTGCGCTAACCGACATTTTAGCACGAACCAAAGATTGTTCACAAGTTTTCTGCCTTTAAAATTATCAGAATTTTATTAATTTTTATTGTTTTCTATTCTTAAACTATTCTGAATATTACTTGTTTGCAGTTTTCTTGTTGACAAAACGAATGCGGCCGCTTATGATGTAATCACAAAGAAACAAGAAGAACCGATCGGTCAACAACACTTCTTACTTCTTTTTTCGATATTGAACTTTCATCAGATTGGAGGTATAGTCCGAAGGGTCACATACGAACTACCCTAACCGCCATCAACCGGTATAAGTTGAGAGGATTTTCCTGAGCCATACACATCCGACTTTATGATAGAAGCTATTTCAGCTTAGGCCCAAAAGGAAGGCCGGTAGAACAGAACGAAGTGATAAGAGATGAGTTATGTATGAAGTCGTCAGATAATCCGGGATGAAGAGAGATGCGGGCAAGTCTCGCTACATTGTAACCATTGACTGTTACCCGAAAGGTGGTAGAAGTCCATTGGACAATTTAATAGAAGCTAATTCATAGGCGGGGATCCTGGTCGAAGAGAAAGGCCAAGGTCCTCGCTTATTCTTGTATTCCCCTATATTCCTCAAAATTCTGTCATCTGGAACTACGCCATCGCATAGTGGAATTATAGGGCAAAATCCTAAAATCACTACCAGGAAATCATCTCGTATCCGTCCTCGGTGACAAGGACCTGATACTCCCATTGAGCGGACAGAGATCCATCCAGGGTGTAAATCTCCCAGCCATTCTTCTTATCCGTATAGACCCTGCTGCTCCCAGCATTGATCATAGGCTCGATGGTGAACATAAGCCCCGGAGCCATGACCATCTCACTTCCCCGCCTGGTTGTGAAACCGACCCAGGGATCCTCATGAAAGCCATTGCCTACCCCATGACCACCAATCTCCCGAACCACCTGATAACCACAGGATGTTGCATAATCGTTAACCGCCTGGCCAACATCTCCCAGAAATCCCCAGGGTTTGACCTGTTCCAGTCCCAGGTCACAGGCCTTCTTGGTTGCCTCCACCAGCTTTCTGGCCTCCTCGGAGACCTCCCCAATCATAAACATCCGGGAAGAGTCGGCATACTTGCCGTTTAAAATCGAAGTGCAATCCACATTGATAATATCCCCTTCCCTGAGGATCACATCCCTGGAAGGGAAACCATGGCAGACCTGATCGTTGACCGAGGTACAGACGCTGTATGGAAAACCTTCATAATTGAGCGGAGCGCAGACTGCGCCATAGCTGGCTGTCTTCTCTGCGACAATCCGGTCAATGTCTGAAGTGGGCATCCCCTCACAGATTTTCTCTTCCACCTCATCTAAAACAGCGCGGTTAACTTTAGCGGCCTCCCGAATCATGGCAATATCTTTCGGTGTCTTGATCAGATCATGACGGGGAACAATATGTCCCTGACTGGACAGATGGTCCAGCTTCTGGTCAAACGCCATATGGCACTGCTTATACTTGCGCCCGCTGCCGCACCAGCAGGGATCATTTCTTCCAACTTTCATCTTCTGCTTCTTTCTATGCATCAAGTTCCTTCTGTCCAAAACCGGTTGTGCCAGATCCAGAGCAATACGTTTCCTTCTGAATCCTAAATCCTGAATCCTCTGCAATTCTGCTCTCAGATCCATAATCTGTCAACCGGAGAAGAATCCTCAGCCCTCTTCATCCAGGTTCAGTTCCTCAGAAATCGGATACTCCTCAGGCACCTTTCGATCTGCCGCAAGCTGTACCGGCAGCCAGTCCGCAGACTGCTCTCCTCGATAGAGCCAGTCCTCCCCTGTCACAATCAGATCTTCCGATCCATCCGCACGCCTGATATAGAGTTCCGCAATTGCGGCAAAAGCCCTGTCCTTACTCTCTATTTGATTAACCGAACGCTCTCGGCTGCGCTCCTCTTTCTCTCTAATCGGCAGAATCTCCAGGAGATTGTCATCCCCCAGAAGATTAGACACATTGCAGGTCAGATAAGATCCCGCCATCTCTGAACCTATCTGCCTGACAGGACTTCCATTCAAAAGGATTCTGGCCGGCTGACTGCAGGCCGCATAGAGACGCCCTGACAGAATGCGCCGCCCCGCCTGCTTTTGATAGTCATTGTCTTCCGCAATCAAATCTTTTCCCGGATTATAATTGTCATCCGCCCCCTCCAGGGAGAAGAGATAGAGGAAACCCTGGTTAGCATTTCCCTCCCCTGCCTGAATCCAGGATCCCTTCCAGGGTTCTGTCATCTTAGAGGTCTCGAAAACAGCTATGTCGCTCTCAGCCGCCTCCCGCTCCGTACTGACCGCCTGGACTTTGGCATAGTAACGGGTTCTGGGAGCCAGTTTCAAGTTGAGGACTTCTCCCTCTGCATGCAGATTTTCCCCCTGAGCGGCGCCAATCTCATGTTTAAGAGCAGGATCCGAATAGACAAGAAGCCGAGTCAGCATGAGACGCTCCGCTCGCATCTGCTCAATCTTCCAGGAAAAGGAGACCGGCCCGGACAGGGAAATCCCCACCGGATTCTGATAGCCATTGACTTTTAATTCCGTTACAATCATTCTCTTCCTCTCCGTCGAAATGTTATTATAGGCATCACTCAATATAAGCCCATGAGCATCTCCTTGTCAGACCAACAGGCCGACCACTATAACCGCGTCAGCACCAAGTGCAGATTCGCGATCAATAGCGGCCGGCCTGTTTCACCGACGATTCTATTTCGAGACTGAATTGTCCTCGCTTCAGACGCCCAGACGGCGAATGGCTGTCACAGGACCTGACCACTGATTATAGCGGCGTCCATAACGGATTCCCGCCTGTGGATTCTGGGCCTCAACAACAACTCCACCTCCAGCATAAATGGCCACATGTCCAGGATAACAGATAATATCGCCCGGCTGCATATCACTTTCAGATACCGCCTTGCCAACCGATGTCAAAGTCACAGAGGTATAACCGTGACTGTTCGCCTGTGCCTGACTGAGAAGTCCAAAATGCGCCATCACCTGGCCAACAAAACCAGAGCAGTCCGCTCCATTGGTCAGCGACGTACCTCCCCAGACATAGGGATGACCTACAAACTGGCAAGCATAGGAGACAATCGCGCTGCCGCCGGAATAACGAGCCGTTGTCGTACCGCTGCTGTTATTCTTTTGGGAGGTATTCTTGTTATTATTGTTGTTTTGGGGAGCAACATTTCCGCCATTGCCCTTATTCTTCTGGGAGGTATTGCCTCCGTTATTACTGCCGGAATTTCCCTGATCACTATTCCTCTGTCTCGTCTGATTGGTCTGATTCTGACTCTGGATCTGTGCCAGTCTTGCAGCGGCCTCCCGCTCCTGTTTCTGGCGCTCCAGTTCCGCCTGCCTGGCAGCCAGTGCCTTGGCCTCTTCCAACTGGGCGGACAGATTGCTTGCCTCACCCTGTTTGGATGAAATCATGGTGTTAAGATTGGTCTGGGTCGCCTGCAGGTCACCCTGACGGGCACTCAGCTCAGCCTTCTCGGACTCCAGAGATTTCTTGAGTGCAGTAACTTCTTCTACGGTTGCCCTGTAAGCGCCCAAAAGATTTCGATCATAGGTATAGAGCTGATTGGAATACTCCACGCGGCTGACCAATTCAGCCAGGCTTCCGGATTCCGCCATGATAGCCAGGAGAGAATTGTTATCCCCCGTCTCATACATGCTCTTCATGCGGGCCTTCATATCCCGATACTGCTGATCCGCAGCGGCCTGTCCGTCCTTAATGCTCTGCTCCGTGCTGGCGATCTCCTGCTGCTTATCTGAGATCTGCGTCTGCAGATCCTCCAGCTGCTTAACCACCTGCACCAAATTGCTGTCCAAAGAAGCAAGTTCACTCTGAACCTGCGCCTGCTGGGCCTCAATCTCGCTGATCTCTGCCGCCTCCACCTGCGGATGGGAAGCAGGCATCATCACAAGAGCTGATGTCAGGACAAGCGAGAAGGCAATTCCCTTGGCTGCCAACTGATAAGTACGTCTGCGCATTTCGAAAACTCCTTAATCCTCGCACAACTGCATGCGAATCTCCTTGGTAATAATGTCCGTATAACTAAAACTCAGAAGCTGAGCCGGTTTCTTCTCTTCTCTGTCATCCACCAAGATCGTAAAGACACTTGGATAGGCTTCCTGAATAATGCCCTCCTGAACATCGATCTTATTCCTTCCACGATCAAGCTGAAGGCGAACTCTGCTGCCGCAGCTCTGGGCAACGGAAGCCCGTACCTTATCGAAGTCTGAAGTTTCCATTTCTTATCCTTCCTGGTGCCGGATCCACACGATAGAAATCAGAGCCGTAAAACTCCAGATAAGGCGGACCACATTTTCGCTCATGATAACATCTCATCTGTATTTTGTCAAAATTCTGTAACATTTGCTTTACTTTTCCATCCTCTCCGCCAGACCAATTGCTAAATCCAAATGGTCTCCAGAACACCTTATGCCCCTCCTTATGATATGATTACAAGGTCAAAAATCATTCGATATGAAGGATTCGTTCATATGCGGAATATGACAAGGCAACCGTGTTCTATCCGCCAATGCATTTTCTCAAAGGAGACCACAAAATGATCCGAAGCTTTCTCACTATCCTTTTTGTCGTTCTTTTCTTGCTTCTGACCAGCCCTCTGCTTCTTGTGCTCTGGCTCTGGCACAAGGCATCTCCCAACTCCGCCTGGCGTATCAGCCACAGGGTTTTATCCTGGGCTGTAACTGTTATCCAGCGGCTGGTCGGGGTCAGACTGATCGTCTGTGGGCTGGAAAACATTCCTCAGGACAGAGCTGTCATATATATGGGCAATCACCGGAGTTTCTTTGATGTGCTCTGTACCCTCCCCCTTCTGTCCGGTCCCACCTCTTATATCGGCAAAAGGGAATTCGCCAGAATTCCCCTTCTGTCCGGCTGGATGTCCTGCCTTGACGTCCTCTTCTTAGACCGCAAGAATACCCGTGAAGGATTGAAAATGGTCCTGAAAGCCATCGATATGCTGGAGCGGGGGCATTCCATCTTCATCTATCCGGAGGGCAGCCGGGCTAAAACCGATTCCATGCTTCCCTTCCACGGAGGCAGCTTTAAGATCGCCGGCAAATCAGGAGCCCCCATCATACCAGTTGCCATCACCAATAGTTCCAGGGCCTTGGAAGACCAGTTCCCTCACCTGCCCTGGACACGCAAATCCACTCTGATCCTGACCTTCGGTCCTGCCATTGAGACAGCCGGCCTGGACCGCCAGACCATCCGCCTTCTCCCCTCCCAGGTTCGTACACGTCTGGCCGGGATGCTCTTAGATAATGGAGAACTCTGGAAGCAGGAGGCTTCCACCAGAGAACTGCGGGAATTCACCGCAGGCAAGGCCTCTCCTTCCAATCCGGGTGCCAGTCAACAGGACGCCGGGTTCTCACCGGAGCCGCAATGACTTTTATCCTGTCACCCCGCTTTGGTCTGCCTGTCCAAAAAGAGGTTTCGCAAGGCGACAGCAACTGTCCCTCTCGCGAAACCTCTTTCTGATCTGACAGACAATTGGATACGCATGACGTCTGTCTCTCCTGTCATGCCCCTCCGACAGGAGCCTGCCCCTCCTGTACACTGCGGATTTCTTCTGCGATTCGCTCCGCCTCGGCCACTTCCTCGTTGACCTTTTTGGCCGCCCGAATGGCCTCATTGAGAGAGAGCATCTTGGCATCCAGCATGGAGACGAAGTCCGCGCACTCCCGCAGATCTCTGCTGATATAAGCCGGGGCCTTTCCCTCGAACTTGTAATAGATCTTATGCTCCAGAGAAGCCCAGAAATCCATGGCCATGGTACGGATCTGGATTTCCACCTTAGTGTCCACCACCCGATCCGACAGGAAGATCGGCACAGAGACCAGCAGGTGATAAGACTTATAACCGGACTCCTTGGGCCTGGAAATATAGTCCTTGACCTGGAGAATCCTAAGATCATTCTGCCTCTGAATGGATTCTACAATCCGGTAAATATCAGAGGTGAAGGAACAGACGATGCGAATCCCCGCGATATCATTGCAATACTGCACCATATTATGAATGGTCGGCTCATAGCCATATCTCTTAAGCTTGGCCACAATACTCTCAGGGGTCTTGATTCTGGACTTCACATACTCAATGGGATTGTAGCGGTGTACATGCTGAAATTCATCGATCAGGATCTCAACCTTGGTATTGATCTCCTTGAGTGCAGAGTTGTACAGGAGCATCATAGTATTCCAGCTGTCCGGTCCCTCGCCGATTACTTCAAGTGCTTCCATCTTCCACCTCCCGGCCTGGTACTCATCTTCTCCATTCTACCATAGATCCTCCTCAATCACCTGAATCTCCAGGAAATCAAAGGGAAGATCCTCTATGAAAGAATCCTGTCCAAAGCGTGTTTTGGCATGCCGCTGAAAGTCACGAATGTTCTGATCAAGCCAGATGGGTTTTGGCAGATCAAGAGCATAGCAGGCCTCTTCTACCGCCGCATAAATCTTTCTGGTTCGGCTCCGATCACTCACATCTTCCACCGTATAATCAGCGATATATCTGCCTGAGGCAATCTCCCGAAAATCAATCCGCATCTTTTTTATCCTCGCCTTCTCTGTCTTGCCGCCTCATACATAAGGATTCCGGCCGCCATCGCCGCATTGAGAGACTCCAATTGCCCCCTCATGGGTATACGAATCCTGACATCTGCAAGCGCCGCCGTCGCATTCCTCAGGCCGCCGCCCTCATTGCCAACCAAAAAGCCGCAGGCCGTCCGGTAGTCCGCCTGATCATAATCCCATTCTGCCTGTAAATGCGCCGCGTAGAGGCAGACCCCTGCTTCCTTCAATCGTTTGAGACAGGCGGGCAGATCCTCCGCGATCATCCATGGAACCCGATAGAGGGCGCCCATAGTAGAACGAATCACTTTCGGCGAGAAGATATCGACTGTATCCCTGCTCATCAAAATACCGGTCACCCCCGCCCCCTCAGCCGTCCGAAACATCGTCCCCAGATTGCCAGGATCCTGGATATTTTCCAAAATCAAAAGATGCGTCTGCCGCCCGCTCAGAAGTTCTTCGCATTGATAGGCAGGCTGTCGAATCACTGCCAGGATTCCCTGCGGTGTCACGGTATCGGACATGCACTCCATCACCGTGTCAGAGACTTCCTCCAGATGAATTTTCTCTTCCTGCGGCCCCTGCTTTCGTCCCTTTCCTGCCCCCATGCGATCCAGGAAATACCGGTAGGTCTCATCCTGCCCATGCATCGCAAGAAAACGCTCTGAAACGTAGACTTCTTTAAGTAATTGAGCCGGGGTCTCGCAGACCATACGAAGCCCTTCTGCCACGAACAGCTTCTCCCTGCGGCGCTCTCTGGCCTTCTTCTGCAGTTGGATAACCCGCCTGACGCGGTCATTGGATGTACTTGAAATCATTTTTCACCTTTGTCTCTGAAAAATATCCGGTGGTTCTGTGACGTGGGGCCGCTTCTGTATCCGGGCGATCTTCCTATAAGAAAATAGAGGGAGCAGTTGTCTGCCTCCTCTATCTCTTTCCTCTCGCTTCTGATTGCACGCCTTCTTTGAACGGTCATTTAGCATCTTCCTGTTCGTTCATCGGACCAGGCGCTGCCAATCCTTTCCTGCGCCTTTAGTTGGACAGAACGCGGCAGATCTCTACCTGGTATTTGTCCAGATCCTTATTCATGGCTAAGGCCTCATCGATATCGAAGTCCTGAAACTCTCCATGATTATAGCCTACAACCCGATTGGTCTTACCCTCACAGAGAAGATCCACCGCCATAGCGCCCATCGTAGAGGCATAGACACGGTCCTTGGCTGTGGGAGAACCCCCGCGCTGCATGTGGCCCAGAATGGTTGCGCGGGTCTCTATTCCAGTCGCGGCCTCAATTCTCTTGGCCATAGACATCGAATGTCCGATGCCCTCCGCATTGACGATGATATGGTGCTGCTTGCCCCGGCGGCGATCCGCAATGATATGGTCCACAATGGACTGCTCATCATAATTATAGATCTCAGGCAGGAGAACATCTTCCGCACCGTTGGCGATGCCGCACCAGAGAGCAATGTATCCTGCGCCACGCCCCATCACCTCAATAATAGAACATCTCTCGTGCGAGGTTGAAGTGTCACGCACCTTATCAATTGCCTCCATCGCTGTATTCACCGCTGTGTCAAAGCCAATGGTATATTCGGTGCATGAGATATCCAGATCAATGGTGCCGGGCAGACCGATGGTATTGATTCCATGAGCGGCCAGCTTCTGCGCTCCCTTGAATGAACCGTCACCGCCGATGACAACCAGACCGTCGATGCCATGTTTCTTGCAGATATCAGCGGCTTTCTTCTGGTATTCTTCCTGGGTGAACTCCAGGCAGCGGGCCGTCCGCAGGATGGTGCCGCCCTTGCCTATGATATCGGAGACACTGTGAGCATTCATCTCCTCGATCTCCTCATTGAGCAGGCCCGCGTAACCGCGATGAATTCCCTTGACCTGTCGGCCGGCTGCCAGCGCCTTGCGGACAACAGCGCGAATGGCTGCATTCATTCCGGGCGCATCGCCGCCGCTGGTCAACACGCCAATGCACTTAATCTCTTTCGCCATGGATTCTTCCTCCCGTTTCTACATATCGGGCTCATTTTACCGCCCATCTCATTTCTTTTCAATAGAGAAGAAGGACCGAATCGCCGGGAACTCCTCTTCCGCTTTCATACTCTCCTCCTAAAACCGGCCGAAGCGATGTGACTGCCGGTCCCCTCCAAACGAATATTTACCGCTGACAAGCCTGACATTGTCCTGACCGAACAGTTGTCCCAGGGAGTCAAGAGAAGCCGGATCTGTCCCCATCTGCCAATCAGAAGGCATACGGCGAACCGCCTTGTCCCCCCTTCGGTAGATGATCAGATTGGCCAGCTTCACCGCAGACGAACTGATATCCGCCGCATCCGTAACCAGCCCCCTGGCCGCCGGACCCTGCCCTGCCTTCTCCGGCATCGCCGCACAATGCTCCTGCGAAATCCGGCAGAGTTTCCTCAGAGCGGCCGCTTTCTCAGCATACTCTTCCTGGTTTTGAATCTGAACCCAGATCTCCCGGGGGACCTGATCAAATGGCACTATATCCTCAGCCAGAACCTTGGCGTCCCTGTCGATCTCTACACCGGCCCTGCCATAGACTAAGACTTTGGCATCCAGCTCCAGAAGATCTCGGACCCTCTCGAAGGCCCTGGGGAAGACAACAACCTCAATCGTCCCGTACAAATCCTCGAGATTAAGGATCGCCATGGGTTGATTGCTGCGGGTGAAGCGAACATTCTTGGCGGTGATCAGCCCCGCCAGAACCACCTGTTTCTTATCCTGGATCGGAGCCTGCCCCCTCTCTTCATCCAGCTTGAACTCCAGTGTATTATCGGTCGTATTCTTTCGGATCAGCTCCAGATCATCTTCCAGAGGGTGGCCTGAGACATAGATCCCCAGGACTTCCTTCTCGAATGCCAGCATCTGCTGCCTGTCAAACTCCTCCACATCCGGCATCTGAAAGGCAAAATCCTCCCTGGCCTCCTCTCCTGCAATGTCGAAGAGGCTCATCTGCCCGGCCATGGAATGCTTCTTCTCGGAACTGACCTGATCCATGATGGCAGGGAAGATATAGGTCATCTGACGGCGATTTCCATCCAGAGAGTCACAGGCTCCCGCCTTAATCAGGTTCTCGACAGACCGCTTATTGACCGACTTGTCGGCCACCCTGGTCAGGAAGTCCTCCAGAGTCTTGAAGGGGCCGCGGGCATTTCTCTCAGCGACAATGGCATCGATGACCGGATGTCCCACGCTCTTAATCGCGTACATTCCGTAGCGAACCCCCCTCTTATCCGCTGCAAAACGGCCGTCCCCGGAATTAATATCAGGCGGCAGAACCTCAATCCCGATCTCCCTGCAATGGGCAATATACTGGGAGACCTTATCTGACTGATTGATGAAGGTCGTCATCAGAGCCGCCATAAACTCCCGGGGATAATAGCGCTTGAGATAGGCTGTCTGGTAAGTGATCACCGCATAACAGGCCGCATGGGACTTGTTAAATGCGTAGTTGGCGAAATCCATCATCTCGTCATAAATCTTGCTGGCAACCGGCTCGGAAATCCCATTGGCAAGGCAGCCGATCACTCCTTCTTCCTTATTTCCGAAGATGAAGTTGTGGCGTTCCCGCTCCATCTCGTCCGCATGCTTCTTGGACATGGCGCGGCGAACCAGATCCGCTCTGCCCAGGGAATAACCAGCCAGCTGCTGCACGATCTGCATAACCTGCTCCTGATAGACGATACAGCCGTAGGTAGATTCCAGGATGGGCTTCAGCTGAGGGCAATCGTAAACAATGGTGTCCGCATTCTTCTTTCCCTTAATATAGCGGGGAATGAAGTCCATGGGTCCCGGCCGGTAGAGGGCGATTCCTGCGATAATGTCATCCAGACTGGCCGGTTTTAATTCCTTCATGAAAGACTTCATGCCGGCAGACTCCAACTGAAAGACTCCCTCACACTGGCCCCTGCCGATCATGGCGTAGACCTCGGGATCGTCATAGGGGATCCGATTGATATCCAGGTCGAGCCCGGGATGATTGATGTTGGCATCTCGAACGGCGTCTGTGATGACGTTCAGTGTTCGCAGTCCCAGAAAATCCATCTTGAGCAGGCCAAGTTCCTCTACCTCAATCATATTGAACTGGGTCACGACATTCCCATCGGTCCCTCTGGCCAGGGGAACATACTCATCCATGGCCTTGGCCGCAATTACCACACCGGCGGCATGGGTGGAAGAATTACGGGGAAGGCCTTCCAGTTTCCTGGCTGTATCAATCAGATTATGGACGGTCTCATCCTCATCGTAGGACTTCTTCAGTTCAGGGTTAATCTTCAGCGCCTTATCAATGGTAATCTTCAGTTCCTGCGGAACGGACTTGGCTACGGTATCCACCAGTCCGTAGGGAAGATCCAGAACGCGCCCCACATCACGGATGGCATTTCTGGGCGCTAACGTTCCGAAAGTAATGATCTGTGTGACCGCATCTTCCCCGTACTTCTCGGTGACATAGCGGATGACATCTCCCCTGTGCTCATAGTCGAAATCCACATCGATATCCGGCATGGTGACCCGCTCCGGATTCAGAAAGCGCTCGAAAATGAGCTGGAAACGAACGGGGTCTATGTCCGTGATTCCAGTCGTATAGGCCACCAGAGAGCCTGCAGCAGATCCACGACCGGGACCGACCGTACAGCCATGTGTTCTGGCATAGTTGATATAGTCCCAGACAATAAGGAAGTAATCCACATATCCCATTTCCTGGATCACTCCCAACTCGTAATCCAGATGGGGCTTCAGGGCATCTGCCTGATCTCCGTAACGCCGGTCCAGGCCCTCATAGCAGAGTTTGTTGAGATAGCTCCAGGCGTCATAGCCCTTGGGCACCGCGTAGTGAGGCAGCTTGGTCACACCGAACGCAATGATCACCTGACAGCGGTCAGCGATCTTCTGCGTATTCTCGATGGCTTCCGGGGCAAAGGGGAAGAGCTGTCGCATCTCCTCCTCACTCTTGACATAGTACTGGCCGCCTTCATAGCGCATGCGGTCTGTGTCGGTGATCTTCTTTCCCGTCTGAATACAGAGAAGAACATCGTGAGCTTCCCAGTCCTCCGCCAGAGTATAGTGACAGTCGTTGGTTGCCACCAGGGGGATCCCCGTCTCCTTAGACAGGCGGACCAATTCCTGAACCACGCTGCCGTCGATGTCCTGGCCATGATCCTGCAGTTCCAGATAATAGTTGCCATGACCAAAGACCTTCTCGTGCCAGAGGGCCGCCTCCTTCGCCGCCTCATACTGCCCTCTCTGCAGATACTTCTGCACCTGTCCTGCCAGACAGGCTGAAGTACAGATAATACCCTCGTGATAGCGTTCCAGGATCTCCCTGTCAACGCGGGGCTTATAATAATAGCCGTCCACAAAGCCCGCAGAGACAATCTTAATCAGATTGGCATATCCCTGGTTGTTCTCAGCGATCAGGATCAGGTGGTAGTAGCGGTCCTCTCCCGCCGCCCCGGAATCTCTGTCAAAGCGTGAGCCGATCGCAACATAGACCTCGCATCCGATCAGAGGCTTAATTCCCTGAGCCTGGCACTCCTTATAGAATTCGATCACGCCATACATAACTCCGTGATCCGTAATCGCTGCGGCATTCATTCCCAGTTCTCTGACCCGGCTCACATAATCACGGATCTTATTGGATCCGTCCAAAAGGCTGTACTGGGTATGACTATGAAGATGGACAAAGGACATTTACAACTCCTCTCACTCCACCTCGACAATCCGTGGAGAGCTGCCGCGAACCAAAAGTTCCAGGCCCGCATAAGCCGCAATCAAGCCACCGAAGAGGCAGACAAAAAAGCTGACCGGATTATCTGCGGAAATCACCAGTCCGGGGATGAAAGCGCTTGTGGCGTTAAAGACTATGTGCAAAAGAATCACCAGCGTCAGATTCTGTGACTTCTCCTTGACATAACCCAGAGCCAGCCCAAGGAGAAAGGCCATGGTTCCCTGCAGCATATTCATGTGGAAGAAACCAAAGAGCAGGGCCTGGAGGATATTCGCCATCCAGAATCCGCCGACGCGGCGGGCATAACTCATGGTCAGTCCTCGAAAGCAGAGCTCCTCGCAGACAGGGCCCAGACAGACGGCATAGAGGATCATGGGAAGGGAGGTCCGAATGTCATCCAGGCCCGCGGAGCGCAGGATTCCCTGATACTCAGCCAGCCATTGAGGAACCAGGGCTGCCAGAGTGTTTATAAAATAGGTGGACAGGTACTGAGCCCCCAAAGTGAAGAGCAGGATCCCCGGGATCAGCATCCCGGACCAGTGCTTGTACTGACGGACCAGGCATCTGTAATCCCTGGCAGGCCTCTGCGTCAGAAGGAACTCCCTGCGATACCAGATTCCAAACCAGATCACACAGATCGCAGCATAGGCAAGAAGAGTCAAACTGGTGAAATTCTGTCCCTGCATCTGCTCATAAGAAGCCCGGATAAAATCCGTGTAGGAACCTCCTGCGAAGTGAATGGCCTGATCCACCACCAAAAGCTGACCTGCAAAAGCCGCCACCAGGTTCTGAATCAGAGCTGCCGCCAGAAAGGGCAGAAGGATATGCCAGCCGCCGGTATTCGAACGGGGGTGGCGTGTATCTTTCGGAGATATGTTTTGATGATTCTCTGGCATAGTTTTGTCCTCATTCCCGACAGATTTACCACCCTATTCTAGCATAGTGTGTCATTCTTCTGCAGTGAGCCCTGCCGATTTATTCCGGTGCCGTGAAGTAGGCACCGGACCGCTGCTGTTCGCTTTCCATCCTTCACTTTTTCTGTCGCCGCAGCTCTCCCTCTGCAAATTGCTGCCTGCGGCATTGCTTGCACCGACCGAAAATATGCATCCGCAAGCAAAAGACTGCGATGAAGTGAACTTCTCACCTCACCGCAGTCTTCATACTTATCGCTTTACCTGATC
Source organism: Lachnospiraceae bacterium AF51-6-b8A (assembly GCA_027682585.1). GTDB lineage: Bacteria > Bacillota > Clostridia > Lachnospirales > Lachnospiraceae > Shuttleworthia. The sequence goes on from JAQCZH010000003.1 coordinate 123,631, forward strand.
TGTGCCATTCCTCAGAACTTTCCGTCTTTGGCCGCCTCCTCAACAGATACGGCAACAGCAACTGTCGCGCCGACCATGGGGTTATTCCCCATTCCAATCAGGCCCATCATCTCAACGTGGGCAGGAACGGAGGAAGAACCCGCGAACTGTGCATCCGAGTGCATACGTCCCATGGTATCGGTCATGCCATAAGAAGCCGGGCCCGCTGCCATATTATCGGGATGCAGAGTACGGCCGGTACCGCCGCCTGAGGCAACAGAGAAATACTTCTTGCCCATCTCATTGCACTCCTTCTTGTAAGTGCCTGCTACAGGATGCTGAAAACGGGTGGGGTTGGTAGAGTTGCCAGTGATGGATACACCGACGTTCTCGTGATGCATGATGGCAACGCCCTCCTGGACATCATCGGCACCATAGCACTTGACGGACGCGCGGACGCCCTTAGAATAGGGAGTCTCACTGACAACATTCAGCTTGGCCTCGTGATAGTCGTACTGGGTCTCAACGAAGGTGAATCCGTTAATGCGGGAAATGATCTGTGCGGCATCCTTGCCCAGACCATTTAAAATAACGCGCAGGGGCTTCTGACGAACCTTATTGGCCTTGGTCGCAATACCGATGGCTCCCTCAGCTGCAGCGAAGGACTCGTGTCCTGCCAAAAAACAGAAGCACTCTGTCTCCTCCTCCAGGAGCATCTTACCCAGGTTGCCATGGCCCAGTCCTACCTTGCGGTGGTCTGCAACAGAACCGGGAATACAAAAGGCCTGCAGACCCTCCCCGATTGCTGCGGCAGCGTCGGCCGCACGGCGGCAGCCCTTCTTGATCGCAATGGCTGCTCCGACGGTATAAGCCCACTTGGCATTTTCAAAACAGATGTTCTGAATGCCTTCTACCATATGATAGACATCCAGTCCGGCATCTTCCGTGATCTTCTTAGCCTCCTCAATGTCCCTGATTCCATAGCTGTTTAACACGGAAGTGATCTTCTCGATTCTTCCCTCATAATTCTCAAATAATGCCATGATTATCGTCTCCTTCCTCTCGAATGATCACTCTTTGCGGGGATCGATGAACTTAACAGCATCATCGATGCGACCGTACTGTCCCTTGGCCTTCTCCCAGGCAGTGTTAGGATCATCACCCTTCTTAATGAAGTCTGTCATCTTACCGAGTGAGACGTACTTATATCCGATTACCTGATTATCCTCATCCAAAGCCAGATCTGTGACATAGCCCTCTGTCATCTCCAGATAGCGGACCCCCTTAGAATGAGTCGCATACATGGTTCCAACCTGAGACCGAAGTCCCTTGCCCAGATCTTCAAGACCGGCGCCAACGGCAAGTCCGTCATCGGAGAAAGCAGACTGAGAACGTCCGTACACGATCTGAAGGAAGAGCTCACGCATTGCGGTATTGATTGCATCACATACAAGGTCTGTATTCAGAGCCTCAAGAATGGTCTTGCCCTGAAGGATCTCCGCTGCCATTGCGGCAGAGTGGGTCATTCCTGAACAGCCGATGGTCTCGATCAGAGCTTCCTCAATAATACCGTTCTTGATATTCAGAGAGAGCTTGCAGGCACCCTGCTGCGGTGCGCACCAGCCAACGCCGTGGGTAAATCCTGAGATATCACCAATCTGCTTGGCATGGACCCACTTCCCCTCCTCGGGGATGGGAGCCGGTTCATGCTTTGCGCCCTTAGCGATCGGACACATATTCTGTACTTCTGTCGTGTAGATCATCGTTGAACTCCTTTCATAGATGCAACAATACACTGCGGTACTCCCACATACCACGCATATCGTTAACATTTTCACACATATAGAGGGCTTCGTCTAGCTTTTCTTTTCCGCGCATATCCAGCCCCGTCATCCCTCGCTATCGGTATCAGGCCGCTCATTCCAGGAAGGCAAAGGGATCTCCTTCTCTCAGGAAGTGCATAAGCTGATAGGCGGTCGGCATACTGACCTTGCCTTTTGCCAGAATCTCTCTCACCCGGTCCCGATCGGCAAGGATAACCTCAATCTCCTCACTGTCCTCCTCGTTGGCATTGCTGGGCAGACCACAGGCATAGCCATAGACAATCCCATTGTTCTCATCCGTCATGCCGATCGTGGTAAAACGAGCCCTCTCAAAGATGGGATCAACATCCAGTATCTCCAACTTCAGACCGGTCTCCTCAAAGGTCTCCCGAACCGCAGCCTGACGCATCGTCTCCCCCGGGTCAACCAGACCGGCGGGAAGTTCATAGACAAAATCATCTACAGCCGCCCGGTACTGACGAACCATCACAACCCGCAGATCTGGGGATCTGCGCAGATTTTGACAGGCCGCTTCCCCTTTCGAATCAAAGGCATCTTCCCCTGCATAGAGAGCATAGATGATCACCGCATCCGCATCCGCTTTCTGCGACTTCATCTTCAGATCTTCCACGCTCCTGGCTCGAGAAGCCAGCTGGTAGCGCATGGGGGCTCCGGTCTTCTTCTCTCCCTCCAGAATGTACATATTCAGAAATTTTTCATCTGTAATCTTGTGAATCCGCCTGATTTTGGCCATCATTTTCTCCTCTGTCCCCGTCAGAGCCCTTCGCAGGGGATCTGCTCTATGTCGCATGCCCTTTTCCCAGAAAGTTCCCACAGGCAGCTTCCGCTCCTTACTTTCGATGGACATCAGAAGAAGTCTCCTTCTCATACTTCTCCTGAACTGCCTTCACCAGCTTCTCAAATCCCATGAAATGCGAGGCCTTGACCAAAACCGTATCTCCCCTATGCAATTGCAGAAGAAGATCCGCAAGCATTGCATCCCGATCGGGATAAGCATAGATTTCCATCTGCCCCGCGCGCGCGCTGGAATCGGATGTTTCCGTATGGAGAGAAGAATTTCTCTCTCCCCTCGCCAAGTCGGTTTCTCTGGCCCCCTTTGCGATCTCCTGGCCCAGCTTTCCCGCAGCATAGAGTATTTCTATTCCATCTTCTGCCGCCGCCTTTCCGACCTCGTAGTGCATGGCAGGCGCATTTTCCCCCAATTCCCCCATATCTCCCAGGACTGCGATTCTGCGCCCTTTCGCCCTGGCCAGAACCGCCAGGGAGGCTCGCATGGAAGAGGGATTGGCGTTGTAGCAGTCATCAATCAGGGTTACCCCGCCCAAATGCAGAAAGTTAACCCTGCCGGAAATGGTAGTCACCGCCTCCATCCCCTCCCTGATCTCATCCAGACGCAGTCCCAGATTCTGTCCCACAGCAGCCGCAGCCAGTGCATTATAAATATTGTGATCTCCAGGGATTGGAATGACAGCCTTGAAATTTCCTTTCGGTGTGATAAAGGAGGCGGACACCCCCTCGATGCCCAAAGCCGTCAGATTCTCAGCCCGGTAGGTTTCTCTGGCCAGACGCTCCTGATCCGCGCAGACGGCACTTCTGTCGAAGCAGCCGTCCGCCAGGCCATCACGAATCCTGGCCCTGGCCAGATGCACTTTAATCTCTTGATTCCGTTCGGCCACCCTGTCTCTGTCCCTCTCACGGGCAGATGCGGAGGCGTCTCTGCCCAGACCATAGAAGATGATGCTGGCATCACCCGCCCTGCGAATGCAGTTGAGATGATCGTCATCGCCATTTAGAATCACACTTGCGCCATCCGCCAGATAGTCAAAGACCTCTGTCTTGGAGGCAAGAATGCCGTCTCTGGTCTTCATAAATTCCAGATGAGCTTCACCGATATTGGTGATGACGACGACATTGGGACGGGCAATGGCCGCCAGAGCGGACATCTGCCCAAAATTGTCAATCCCCATCTCCACGACAGCAACCTGGTGATGATCGCGAATCTTTAAGACGGTCATAGGCATGCCGATCTCATTATTGAAGTTGCCCTCCGTCTTAAGGACGGAGTAACGGCGGCTCAAAACCGAGGCAACCATCTCCTTGGTCGAGGTTTTCCCCACACTGCCGATGATGCCGATCAGCGGGATCTTCAGCTGGCGGCGATAGTATGCGGCAATCTCCATAAGAGCTCTCTGCGAACTTTCCACGCGAATATATGGCCCTGCAGGATCTGTCAGATCCTGTTCCGAGAGGACACAGGCCGCTCCTTGTTCAAAAGCCTGCGGAATGAAGCGATGGGCGTCTACCCTCTCACCCACAAATGGGATGAAGAGGAAATCTCTCTCCACCTGCCGATTATCCGAGACCACACCAGCAATGGTCAGCCGCTCATAATCGTCCTTCATGCGACCACAGGCATAAGGCTCCCTGTCTGGAAAGATCAACTTTCCTCCACAGGCATCTGCAATATGCGCCAGGGTCATGTTCTTCATCTCGCTCTCCCCTCTCTGATCCATCGTATTCACACTTTACTATTCTGCACAAAAATCCCTCTGCCCGCAATGGTACAGAGGGATTCCTGTCTTCTGCTCTTTCCTGCCTTCTTTCGATCTCTTAAATCTCTCTCCCGCAGGAAATACGAAAGCAAACATTCATTCAATCAGTGTTTTTCCTGGTATTTTTTGAGGGAGATACGGATAATCTCCTCACAGAGATCATCATAGGTCATCCCTAAAACCGCTTCTTCCTGGGGAAGCAGCGATGTCGGCGTCATGCCTGGAAGGGTATTCGCCTCCAGACAGAAGATACGGCCGGACTCATCTAAGAGGAAGTCCTGCCGGGAATATGTGGTCAGTCCCAGTGCCTTGCAGACATCCCCGGCATACTTCTGCATGAGCCTGCTCGTCTCTTCCGGCAGATCTGCAGGACAGGTCTCAACCGCGGAACCGGCCGCATACTTGTTTTTAAAGTCATAAAACCCCTGAATGGGCGCAATCTCGATCACAGGAAGAACCTGATTCTCCATGACCCCGACGGAGAACTCTCTTCCCTTAATATACTCCTCAATGACAACCTCATCCTCCCAGTAGAAGGCCTCATCCAGGGCCTCCTCAAGCCGGGACGGTTCTTTCACAATGGTCACGCCCACAGAAGATCCGCCGCAGGCGGGCTTTACCACGCACGGATAATGGATCCCGTCCCTCTTGACCGTGTCCTGACGCTCTTCCCTTGTCAGGGTGATCCCGCTGGGGGTCGGAATTCCGTAGGCTGTGAAAAAGGTCTTGGCCACTCCCTTATCCATGGCGATAGCGCAGGGCAGATAGCCATTGCCCGTATATCTGATGCCATAGAGATCAAATGCCGCCTGCACCTTGCCATTTTCCCCATCAGCTCCATGCAAAGCCATAAAGACGATATCGGCAGCCTGACAGATCGCAATCACATTGGGACCAAAGAAGGTTTTTGACTGATCCTTGCGTCTTGCCCGGATAGCCACGATATCAGGTGCTGTTTTCGGGATATCCTCCACCTTGACAGAGGCCTCCTCCGCCCGATCGAAGATCTCGCTGATGTCGCACTCCGCGTCCTGATAGCCCATGAACACATCCAGAAGCAGAACCTGATGTCCCTTGCGGCGGAGGGCTCTGGCCACCATATCCCCGGACTTAAAAGACACATCCCGCTCGGTACTTAATCCGCCTGCCAGAACAACAACCTTCATCTCTAACGCTCCTCCATATGTATGGCAGTCCGGTTCACGCCCCGTGAATATCTGACTGTCATGAACAGAAGAACCCATGCAGAAACATTCTTCAGCATCAGTTCATACAAGTCCCAAATGTCTGGTCAAGTGTACTTCATACGGGAAAAAACCGCAAGAATCCTCTCTTAATGCGGGTATTAAAGCCTATCCGCCCATCCTTTTCCTGCGGGGGGCAAGCATATGATGGCAGATGAAGATGGGCGCCATCCTTTTACAGGATAGCAATTCCAAGAGGTCTCTGCATAATTCTCTGTTCTTCCAGTTCATCCACCTTGCGACCGGGCAGAAGGGTACAGATTCCGTGGATAGACCGCCGATCCCGCTGATAACCATCCTCATCTCCCATCGCCCGCAGAATCTCCATATGGGTGCGCAAAAGTCTTGCCAGAAGCAGAGCGCTGCCATCCCGCCGCATATTGGAAATTGCCTCGTTGATATAAATCAGGGCAAACTCATAGACCTGCCGCGAAGCATAGCAGAGGGCCAGATTATTCTGAGCAACCGCCAGCAGCCTGCGCAGGGGAACCTGATTGCGGCTTCTCTCCTTAATCACTGTCATAACGCCGCCCAGCAGATGAGCCGCCTTCCTCCCCTCTCCGCCATAAAGATAGACCAGGCCGAGAATGTTCAAAAGATGAATCTCCAGACGATCCGGCGCCATAGCCGGAATGGAAGCCATGGGATCAAAATTCCTGCGGGTAATCTCCATCGCCTGTAAAGTCGCCTGCTCCAGTCTATGATAGAGGCGAATCTGTTCCGGATCAATTGCATTGCCCTCTTCCAGAAAATGTCGGCGCATCTCCTGCTGCTCTTCTTCTGCCAGCATTTTACTTCTATGATATCTGTCAAAAGAGAGAGCTGACTCCCCGCGCCTGTGAACCACGCTCTCCGGCTTCTTCGTCTTTATTGTCTTAGCCGCTGGAAAGAAGCCCTCTCCCCGAGCCTGAATCATCTGGCGTTTCTCCTTGATCATCTCCAGAAGTCCCAGCAATTCCAGATACTGTCTTGCCGCCAGGTCATCGTGCTGTGCCAGTTGCTCCAAGATCCAGAGCCAGTCCGGATCCTCCTCCAGGATGCCAAGTTCCAGCAGCCGATAGAGCCTCTGCTTGATCTGCTCGGTCAGGTACTCCTCCGTATTAGAACAGGACCAGCAGAACTCAATGGGCAGTCCCAGGCGATCCAACAGCTGCATCAACAGGCGAAATCCAGGCATCTGCTCTCCCGTCTCAATGCGGGACATTGTGCTGCAGGAGCAAAGTCCCTCACACAATCGTGTCTGAGATATGCCCAGTTCCTCTCTTCTCTGCCGGATCAATCCCCCGATCTGATCCTGGTTGCAGGTAAAACCAGACCTGGCATACGCCGGGCCTCCCAACTTCGTCATAACACACCTCCCCATAACAAATAGCTGTTCTGATTTGTCACGCGATTTTTATTTTCTCCCCAGAGACGACGAGATGCTCTCTCCAAGCCATTCTCTCGCCATAAACAATCGAGCACTCGCCTGGCAGATATTCGATTGTCGTAAACAATAGAATAGATACCCCGCAGATATTCGATTATCATAAATAAAAATCTTCCTGAACTAATTTTATCACCCAAAAAGCCTGCCATTCATGACATCCCATGCAATCACAGGAGGTCTTTGTGACAGGCCTTTATCTCAGCAGCAGAATGTTCGCGGTTTCCTCACTCTGCTGTTCTTTATTTCGTTTTTCTTTCCGCTTCACCCTGTAACCGGCGTGCACGTCCAAAACATAATCGGGATCATCCGCCGCAGTATGCGGTCATTTACGCTTCTGGCTCAATCAGCCCGTAACTTCCATTTCTTCGGCGGTAAACCACATTGACAGCATCCGTCTCCGCATTGGTAAAGACGAAAAAATTATGCCCAAGAAGTTCCATCTGTGCGCAGGCATCCTCGGCATACATGGGTTTTAAGTCAAACTTCTTGGTGCGGACAATCTTAATCTCTTCCTCCTCATTCTCATCAAATCCCTCTTCAAAAGCCGGATTTAACACAGCTCCCTTATGAGCCCGGTCAACCAGCTTATGACGGTACTTGGTCAGCTGATCTTCAATCCCCTCAGAAGCCGCATCAATCGATACATACATGTCATCCGTTGTCTTCTCGCAGCGAACAATGCCTCCTTTGACGGGAATGGTCACCTCGACCTTCTGCCCGGCCTTATCCACGCTCATCGTCACATGCGCTAATGTATCCTCGCGAAAATATCGGTCCAACTTAGAGAGCGCATCCTCTACAGCGCTCTTCAAACCATCGGTCAGTTCAATGTTGCGTCCGGTAATTGTTGTCTTCATAAAGTCTACCTCCAGTTTCCGAAACGAGAAGACTTGTCCTTCTCATATCTTTATTATAAGCATTTATAACTTGCCATCAAGCGATTTTCTTTAATATATTCTGATAATTACCCATTCTTTCTTTATTTTATTTGATAAGTAAACTCATGACAGATCGCCTATAATAGGATTATCTGTGGAGGCTTTCCCCCGGGGCCCCATGATATTGCATCCCCCTGCCGACACCGTGATCCCGTTTCAAAAGTCACTCACCGCGTCAGGAATCATTCATTGCGAAGGGCCTGTTCTCAGGTGAAAATACAATTGCGTCACAAGATCAACAGGTCCGTCTCCCACATCATCTTATGGAGTGAATTTAACAATGCTTTCTGCTCAATCTTCGAATCACAGAAAAACCAATTCACACTCTGCCGTTTCTTCCGTCTATCCCCCTTCTCCTGAGCCGCCTCGCGCCAAGTCTGCCTTTATAACCGGTGCTTCCGGCGGGATCGGGGCTGCCATTGCAAGGGCTTTAGCCCGGAGAGGATATCGGCTGACTCTTCTTGGGCATCACTCCGGGCAGGCACTAAAAGATCTGACACAGGAGCTGCGGTCTTGTCCCCCCCATCAAGGTCCCTCAATTGAGGTTCTTCCTCTGCTTGGAGATATTGCCGATCCGGCTTTCGTGCAGGAGGCGGCCAGGAAACACTTACAGCAATACCGCTCCATTGATCTCATCGTCAACAACGCCGGCATCGCTCATCTTGGTCTGGTCACCGATATGTCTGTCGGGGAGTGGCAGCGTCTGATGGATGTCAATGTAAATGCCCTCTTCTATACAACCAGATCTCTGGTTCCATCCATGATCCGGGCCAAAAGAGGACAAATCGTCAATATTTCCTCCATGTGGGGCCGGGTCGGAGCCTCCTGCGAGGTGGCCTACTCCGCTTCCAAGGGAGCCGTCAACGCTTTCACCATGGCTCTGGCCAAGGAACTGGCCCCCTCCCATATCCAGGTCAACGCTCTGGCCTGCGGCATGATCGACACGCGGATGAACGCTATGCTCTCCGCCGAGGACAAGGCGGCCATCACTGAGGATATTCCTGCCGACCGCATGGGAACAACGGAGGATGTCGCCCGTGCCCTGCTCGCCCTTCTGGACGCCGGTGATTATCTGACCGGCCAGGTGATCGGCCTCGACGGCGGCTACATCTGATATTACATGTCATGCAACTGCATGACTTATCACGCAAATCCACTGCCCGCCGTGCAAGCTTTCTGTAAACTGAACCTGTTCTTTACAGAGAGGAGCAGGCTCATGGGACGCAGAAAGGCAGCAGATTCGGATCCATTCAAGTACCACGATATCACGAAGGATCCGGAGCGTCTCAGACGGGCTGCTCTTCTGGCTAAGAATCTCAATTATCTGACCCTGCGCCATCCCGTGAGTAAGAGAGCGCTTGGCGCCTATGTCGGCGTCCGCTATGAGACGATTACCCGCTACTACCGCGGACAGATTCTGCCAACGCCCGAGCGGGAAGCCAAATTAGCCGCATTCTTTGGCGTCAATCCCACAGAACTCTATTCTGCAGACCACATCATTCCGACAGAATTGCGTGAGGTTGATCCCGATACCCTGCGCGACGCTCTTGACAAACATTTGTCCCGTTACTATCAACTTTCTCCCTCTTCACGAAGGCAGGTGGACCTGCTGACAGAAGATCTTTACTGGCAGGATCGAATCGATCGAATCTCCCAGCCGTCCGATAAGGGACTTAAAGATTACAGCGGGGAAGACAGCTGATTTCCTGCCGTAAATTCCCGCCAGGCAAACGATTGCGGATCAATCGTGACACATCCCGATGTCTGATCTTATAATATATATGCAGCTTCTCCCCAAAGGATCTTCTTACCAGTGGGACATAGGCTTTTGATACCTGCTGCATCTCAATATTCTTAGCCCTGACAGAGGAGGGAATTTCATATGGTTAAACACGTTATTTTGTGGACACTGAAAGATGAATATGACACAGCCAGAAAGGCCGAGATCAAACGGAGAATCAAAGAAGGACTGGAAAGTCTGGCCGGACAGATCCCCGGACTGGTGAAAATCACGGTTCATACCAATGGCCTTGAAACCTCCAACGCGGACCTCATGCTGGATGCCAGCTTTGACAGTTTTGAGCATCTGAAGGGTTACTCTATTCACCCCGCCCATGTAGCAGTCGCCGACGGTATCGTTCGGCCCTATACCGCTTCCAGAGTTTGTCTGGATTTCGAGACTTGACCATCGACCTGGAACCGATGGATTACTACGGTTCTGCTCTGTTTTATCCAAATTTCTCAACCGAAAGTCCGGATCGACTCCGTCTTCGGTGGGATTCCTTAATACTGAAAATTGTATCTGCCAATGAAGTCATCTACACTCTTGCCCGCGGTCACTCTCGCTACCGCGATCTGCTGTTCCAGTCTCATGTATCCAGTTCTCCTCCTCTCACTGATGTCCTAGATAAACTCATCAAAATGGAATATCTGATGTCGTTTTATACCTCTTATGGTATAATTTATAGACTTGATCCATCGAATTTCCAAAGAAAAGGAGGCCATAATGAGCCGAATTGGCGACTATGTAAAGGAAAACCGGCGCAGACTCGGCATCACCCAGGAGGAGTTCGCCGTCCGTTCCGGTCTCGGCCTGCGCTTCGTGAGAGAATTAGAGCAGGGCAAGAAGACCGTCCGCATGGATAAGGTCAACCAGGCCCTGCAGATGTTTGGGATGGAGGCCATTCCCGGCCCTGTGTCTCAGCCACAGAAGGCATCCCCAGCAGATAGCGTTCTCATTCCCGAAAGAGGAAAAAAAGATGGCGGGGCATCTTCTTCCACTCGCAGTCATAAGAGAGCTCTCTCCTCTCAACTGCCTGAGACTGTCCGGCAAAAGCATGGGACAAAGGATGATATCACAGAATCAGAAGCCTCCCCGGTTCTCTCTGACCGGGAAGAAGAGGACGACATCTGGCTTCTTTAAGACAATTCCCTGACTGTTACATTTTTCGCCAAATGGCATACCCTCTGCCGCCCAGGATCTGATCACTGCAGCCCTCCTGCATCAGGAGTTCTCCCCCCTGCAGATCAGCACTGATATCAATTTTTTCTGCGCTGTTGTTCAGGCAGATGATCAGTTCTGCCTCTTCATTGGAACGGGAGAAAATGTACAGGCCCGCTTCGTTCTTGCGAACCAGCCTGAACTTCCCATATGTGAGAACCGGGTTCTGCTTTCGCAGAGCAATCAGACGCCTGAAGAAATCGCTGTAGCCCAGTCCCGCTCTCTTCCAGGGCATCGGCCCGCGAAGAGCGGACTCCGTATCCCCGTCCATTCCAAGCTCATCTCCATAGAAGACGCAGGGAATCCCAGGAGATGTGAACAGGAAGACTTCCGCCAGCTTGAATCTGTTCTCATCCCCCTGGCAGTCTGACAGGAAACGATTCACATCGTGGCTGTCAAGCAGGTTCAGCTGTACACGCAGGCTGCTTGTGCGGTAACGCAAGAGCATTTTGGCAACCCGATCATGGAAGACTTCCGTTCCGATCTTCCCTTGTCCGAAAAAATCCAGGCAGATCCTGCGAAAGCTGTAATTCATCGTGGAGTCAAACATATCCCCGTTGAGCCAGGTCTCAGCGCTCTCCCACACTTCTCCAATCAGAACGCTCTGCGGGTTGCTTGCCCTTGACACGCGCTTAAACTCCCGCCAGAATTCCCGGTCCACTTCATTGGCCACATCCAGCCGCCAGCCATCAATCCCAAACTCCTTTAGCCAGTATCTGCACACCTCCATAAAATAGGCTCTGACATCAGGATTTGACGTATTCCACTTTGGCATCTTTTGACTGTAAGCGAAACAGCTGTAGCGGGGTTTCTCTCCTCTTTTCTCTGACCTGATCACCGGATGTTCCAGACGATAAAACCAATCCGCATATTGGGACTTCGCGCCATTTTTGACGACATCATCAAATTTGGAAAAGTACCAGCTGCAATGATTAAAAACCCCGTCAATGATAATACGCATCCCCCGACGATGCGCTTCTTTGACCAGATGACGAAAATCTTCATCTGTTCCAAGATTCGGCGAGATGTGAAAGTAGTCCAGCAAATCGTATTTGTGATAGGCGCCTGCCGTAAAAATCGGATTTAAGTAGATGCAGTTAAATCCCAGCTCCTGAATATATCCAAGTTTTTCTCTGATGCTATTGATTGTCCCCCCTAATCTGCTTTCGAGCTGAATCCCCCTCTCCCAGGGCATTTTCCCCCCAGCAGCATTCATCTCCTCTTTCTCACTTACGAAACTGTCCGGAAAGATGTTATAGACAATCGCCTCCTGAAACCACCTGGGTTCCCAACCCAGCTCCTCCCTCCGGATATAGGGATACTGATAGCAGTCATCGCTTTCCCGGGGAGGGATCTCCTCCGTCTGTTCCGCATAGTGATAGAGCGTCTCCTCCGCGTCGATCAGCTGAAAATAATAGCAGACGCGTTCAAAAGGGGTCTCAAACGTCGCGTCAAAGTAGTCAAAGAGACCTGCGGACATGATCTTATCCATCTGGACAGGAATAAAATGGCTCGGGTCGCTGGGCGGCACCCGATCTCCATACCACAGGATCACTTGCTCCACATCATTCCTGGCCGTTCTGAGCCGAATGGTCAAATTCGACTCTGTGTTCGCAAACGCATATTGGGACAGGGGAATATGTAATATAGCTTCTCTCTTAATCATTCATCTCTCCTGGGAAACAGGGCCTTTCTGCTCTTCGCTCTTTTGGCTCTCCGGGTGTCAACTGTCAATAACTATATCACGATATTGGCCGGCTTTTCTACTCCCAGTCCTTCCAGGTCTTCGGCTGATAGCCGATCGTAGCCTGTCTGCCATTTCTGACAACAGGCATCTTCATAACCTGGGGATTCTCCAGGAGTTTATCAAAGCGATCTTCCTCAGCCAGATAGCGAAGAAGCGTCACCGTCTTCTGATCCTTTGCCCCCTCGTCGATCAAAAGCTCCAGATGGCCTCCGACGGCATTTAAGACGGACCGCAATTCTCCCCTGGAGAAGCCCTTCTCCCTGAGATCGATACTCTGAAAGCGGATACCTCTCTCCTGAAAGAAGCGCTCGGCCTTGCGGGTATCCGCGCTTTTCTTCACTCCAAAAATCTGAATATTCACCTTCTGCTCCTCCTCTTCACTCACGCAGGGGTTCAATCATCTCACAGCGAACCTTGCGATAGAAGATAATGGAAAGGGCCAGAGAAACCCCTTCCGCAATAATAAAGCAAAACCATATGATATTCACATTGCCAAAAAGGGAGAGAAACCAGGCTACCGGCAGGAGGACGAACATCTGTCGTCCCAGGGAAACCACCAGAGAATAAGTGGACTTGGCAAATGCCTGAAAGATGCCTCCAAAGAGGATTCCCACCGCGGCAAGCGGGAAATGAATGGAGATGATCCGCAGGGCGACGATTCCCATGGCGGTGACTTCCGGACTCGCGTTAAAAATCCTGAGCAGGCCATTGGGAAAGATCCAGAAGACCAATGTTCCTGTGACCATGATTACCGCCGCAAGCATGACGCCGAAACGAAGCGTCTCTTTGATACGATGCTTCCGCCGCGCGCCGTAGTTGTATGCAAGGATCGGAATAATTCCATTGTTAAGACCAAATACCGGCATGAAGAAGAAGGACTGCAGCTTAAAATAGATGCCGAAGATCGTCAGCCCATTATCCCCTGCCGCGTGACCCAGAATCAAATTCATCCCCCAGGACATGACAGAGCCGACCGCCATCATGGCGACCGTGGGAATACCGACATAGTAAATCTCACGCACCATGACCCTCTGAGGCCGGAAAACCTTAGCCAAAGACAGGCGGAACTCATGGCAGAAACGCAGATTCAGAGACAGGCCTACAGCGGCGGCTGCGAACTGACCGATTACCGTTGCATAGGCCGCGCCCGCGACCCCCATCCGCGGGAAGGGGCCGTGTCCGAAGATCATCATATAATCCAGGATAATATTGACCAGAGCGCCCGTGATCTGAGAAATCATAGACAGATGGCTGCGGCCTGTAGCCTGCAGCATGCGTTCGAAGGTCATCTGCAAAAAAAGGCCGACGGAGAATCCCAATACGATATGCAGGTACTCTTTGGCATAGGCAACCGTCTGGACCTGAGACGTCTGCCCGTGGACAAAAGCAGACGTCACTGCGACTGACAGAATCAGAAATATGACATAGTTAACCAAATTGAGCAAAATCCCCGTATTGGCAGACGCGTCCGCCTTATCTGAATTCTTCTCGCCAAGAGAGCGGGATAAGATGGCGTTGAATCCAACGCCGATACCGGATCCGAATGCGATCATCAGATTCTGCAGGGGAAAGGCCACCGTCAGGGCAGCCACCCCGTAATTAGGATCGTACTGTCCAATGAAATAGGAGTCTACAATATTATAGAGCGCCTGCACCAGCATGGAGATCATAATGGGAAAGGACATCGAAACAACCAGAGGCTTAATCGCCATGGTTCCCATCTTATTTTCTTTGTATTCAGACATATGTTCTCCTCGTTACAAGTTACTATGGTTCACAGGGCAGATAAGAAAACGAGACCGCATGGCTGCGGCCCCGGCTTACAGTGCAACAATACTAGCATATTTCCCCCTGCTTTTCACGGGAAAATACAGGATTCCAACCTGTCCTGCAATGGTTCAGGCAAACCAGTCACTTCCCTTATCAGCTGCTGAATTTCGATTTTTACCCCTTCACCTGGATGCCTTTTTTATCCTCTCCAGCAATTCCCTGGCCCCCGGGTACTCTCTTTTGGCGGCAAAAGAAGCCCATTTTCTCGCCTTGACCAGATTCTTCTCTCCATAGCTGCCAAGGAGATAACCTTCTGCCAGCTTCATAATGGCATCCAGATCACCCATAGCCGCTCTGTCAAAGAGAGCGATCCAGTCGGCATTGGCCATGGTCCCCCGAAAGGTTACTTTTTTCTTCCCGGCCCGGATGCGGGCCTTCTGATTGTTGAAATATGCCATTTCTCCACCATCTTGTTCTCTCTATTTTCACTGATTCCAATCAGTGAAACCCACGCAGTCCAATTCTGCTTCAAGCTGATTCCATGATTTTGGACGTCATGCGCCCGCCTCCCATTGCCCCTGGAAAAGCGGCCGGTCTTATCGATGATCTGCGGAATGCACGCCTGACGAATCGCTCTCTGCCCTGGCCACTTCCCGCAGAGCCGCTCTGAGTTTCAGCGTAGACACTTTGGTTCCGTAGAAATCTTTCCTGGAGCAGCCAGCCCTGCCACCGCCGGCACAGGCGCAAGCGCAGGCACAGCTTCCGCCGCCTCCGCTTCCCCTTCCGTGGAAATAACCTCTGGCCGCACCCGCGTTGGTGCTATAGGTATCCTCCAGTGCCTGGCCCCTCCCCAGAAAACGGAGAAGAACAAAGATGAAAACAGGGCCGCCCAGCATAATCAGGGCCAGATAGATATAGAATTTGCCATTGGGACGGATTCTGCTGCCATCCACGAATCCGTATGCGTCCAGGTCATAGGAGACACTGACCGTCATTCGCTCCCCCTGATCCAAGTCTGTGCGCCCGGCATGATAGTACTGCCTGCCATCCAGCGTAACCGTCTTCGCCTCCTGCCTATCATCTGACCGCAGAAAACCATCCGTCTGCCTTACCTTGTCTATCCCCCAATAGATATTCATCTCATCAATCGGCGTATCGTCAAACCAGCCGGGTGTGAATGTATAGACCACCTTCTGGTTATCCGGATCCTTCTGGAAAATATTGTACTGGGTCAGCTCAAAGGAGAAGTCAACAATATCTCCCGCGTAGTATTTGCCATCCAGGTCGACACGCGCATAATCCCCTCCCTGATCACGCATATACTTGACGCTCTTGACCGTATCACTTTTGCCCTCAAAGTCTTTGGCGTGCTGATTGCCAATTCCTATCTTGACCCAGGTCAGAGGCCCCTCCGAACTGTCATCCAGGACTTTCCATTTCAGATCATAGCGAATGCGGGCGGAGCCATCCTCATTGATCGTCAGGCGAATGTCATAGCGCTGAATTTCATCCAGGGGATAGGACTTGTAGGCATAGACCTTGCCAGCGCCCTGCTCTCCTCTCGCAAGAGAAACGCCTGTTTCCCGGCCGGAGGCCCTCTGTTCTTTATCCGACCGGATTGCCTCAGTCAGAGAAATTCCTGTTCCAAAAGACAGGATTCCGGACAGTACAAAAACCATGCCCAGCAGAAAACCAGGCAGGAACAGATACCGGCCGATGAATTTATTTTTTCGCTTTTCTCTTCTCATGCGAGCGCACCCCAAGTCAATATTCTCATCTGACTCATCCCCTCTTTCTCACACCCGTTACAACATATTTCTCCATTTCCTCGTCGCTCAAGGTTGATCTCCGATCAGCAATCTCTTTCTTTCCGGATCACAAGATATCGCTCCATCCGCTCGTCGCGCAAGATCAGACAGCTTTCGGACAAGTGGCCCTGATCGGTATCCTGATTCAACAATTTTCTTCACCATCCCCATCTCGCTGACTGAGCGGACAGAAGAGACTATTCTTCGCCGAATGCGTTCGAATCTGCCTGGTTCGCGGCGCATTCCAGATCTTCCTCCATGGGTCCTGCAGCATATTCCCCAGGGGGCGATCCGATAGCCAGGACTGGCATGGGACGAGATCCCCATTCGGAGCGATGGCCATATTGGACAGAGCAGCTCCGCATCCCGGTACATCCAGTGCCAAGGCCCGCAGAGCGTCACTGTCCACCAGGCCCGGTGAGGTAAAATTGAGTTCCATATCATGAGCATAGACGAAATCACAGGCTTCTTTCAAGATCTGACACAGCTTCTTTTCTGTCAGTGTCGATGCTCTGGATCCGATGAATCTCGCATTGCCTGTGATAATCAAACCGGAGACTGTCACAAAGCGAACCCCCAATCCATGCAGGAAACGCAGGGTCTTCAGGTAATCCGCATTGATAGAGCAGAGAGGGGTATTGACAGAAATGCCTAAACCCGCAGCCAGAGCATTGCTGATGCCGGCGACTGTCTCACCGAAGCGGTCTGCCCCAACCAGCTGATTATGCACATGGCGGTCAGCAGAGTAGAAGGTGATCTGTACGTTATCCACCTCTGCCCGGGCCAGCTTCTGACAGAAATCCTCTGTGAGTCTGATTCCGTTGGTGTTGAGGCGGGTGATGAACCAGCGGGCGTAGGCAATCAGTTCTGGCAGATCCTCCC
This sequence comes from Lachnospiraceae bacterium AF51-6-b8A, assembly GCA_027682585.1. Taxonomy (GTDB): domain Bacteria; phylum Bacillota; class Clostridia; order Lachnospirales; family Lachnospiraceae; genus Shuttleworthia. The sequence continues at coordinate 140,825 of JAQCZH010000003.1, forward strand.
GCATGGTGGGCTCGCCCCCTGTGAAGGTCAGCTGTGAAATCCCCGCCTGATAACAGCGATCAATGATCTGCTTCCACTCCCCGGTGGACAATTCTCTGACCTGTCCCAGGTCCTGGCCTGCCGCATAGCAGTGAAGACATCTCTGATTACAGTGCCAGAGCCCATCTTTCGTCATCGCGGAAACCATAAGATCCATCCGGTGAGGTGCCGGCATATAGGGCGCATAATCCCCAAGCGTCATATCTCTCAGTTCAGCATCCGGTTCCCGCCCGCTGTTGATATCCTCAATGACCCCCATCAGAGTCTCCAGTTCCTGAGCCAGTCGATCTGCAGAAGTCCCTGCGTAACATTTCTGCACATTTGCGAAAGCCTCATGCAGGATTTCTGTCATATTCTCTCTCTCTCTGATTGTTTCTCCCCCACTTTCTCTTCCCCTAAAAGCAGGTTCTTTTCCCGCAGAGACAGGCAGCCCCTCTTTGCCCTTTCTTCTCTCTGCGCATCTCTCATAACTTCCTGGTCCCGACACCGACATGCGAACATTGACCACTTCAATCACTTCCGCCAGAAGAATGGCCCTGTCTCGTGAAAGGGGCAGGAAATCCCTGCCATTGATAATGACAAGAGCCGGCGGCCTTTTCCCCAGAACGTAGCGGGGAAAAATCAGATGCAAGCGCAGTACTTCGCTGGTCCCCGGGTTCCATGTGGTATGGAAGGCTCTGCCGGCATGCTTCATCATATACAACTCTTCCGCCAGCATGACAGCTCCTCTCTCTGCGCGGATATGCCAAAGCGCGGTGCCTCTTTGCCCAGTATCTGATACAATGCAGCCCATACGCCTCATTATGGATGAGTTTATGTTTTCCCTCTCATCATCCTTCCCGCATGCAAACGCACTCCTCTCGATCTCCCGATATGACAATCTTATATTTTAAAGAGCACATACAGAAGGAAAATATTTGCCGCATAGATCACCGTAAAATAAATGACTTCAAAAGCCAGGGCCGGACCATAGCGCACATGTCCCTGTGCTTTCCCCCTGGTCAGGCGCATGACCTCCTCTCTGTTCTGATCATAAAGCCTGCGGTTTTTGTCGTAGCCATGAAGTACGACTCCGCAGGAAACCGCATAGAGCAAAGGCAGGCCAATCGCCCCGAGACTTGACAGGGATCTGAAACGGATCATCAGCACCATTCCCGCAGCAAAGAATAGTGCTACAAGAAGAAAGCGCCGTCTGAAGGACGCCTCATAAAAGTATTTGTGATCAAAGAGCCTGCCCTGACTTGCATTATATTTGGGCATTTCATCCAGTATTCCCAGAGGCAGATGCTGACAGAAGGTCTTATAACACTTCTCTACGTGCTCGCGGTCATTTGGACTGCCGATTTCATAGTGGAAGCTCAGCCGATTTCCCCGGCAAAAGAAAGATATGGCCGTACTTTCATAGAAATAATGGCCCTGCCGTATGGACAGAGCCCACTCCTCATATGAGATCTCCCGCTCATTTCCGAAGAAGCCCACGTGACGGGTTCCTGTCGTCTCCAGATAAGTTCCTGTCCGAAAGACCCCCTGCAGGATTCCCCTGGTCACCAAAAGATAGATCAGGCACCAGATCACGAAGAGACAGAGCGGTCCCGCCAAAAAACCGAGCATAAGGATCGCCGGAATCAGATCAGCCACCTGATCGACGAGCTGGTCAATGACCTGCTTAATAAAGAGAATTGCCTGACCGGAATGCATACTTGTCGCGATAAGAATCAGGGTCGCGTTGGCACTGATGATTGCCCCCACGAGAAATACAAATTTCTGCAGGGACAGGATATTCTGGCACCATGCGTCACTGTGATCCGGCAGGAAGCCGGACTGACGACGGGCATCTTCCCGCTTCATCTTCCGCAGGCGGACAGCCTCTTTGCAATTGATTGACTTGGCCATATGCTCTTATTCTCTTCCGTGATCCATTCCTCAACAGGGATCCTCTCATACATCATCCCTATTCTACCAGATCCCCATGACATGCTGCATGAGCAGGCTGACACAGCTGATGCCGACCCAGCAGACCGCTCCCAGAAGCAGAGGCTTTCCGCCGGTCTTAACCAGTTTAACAATATCTGAGTTCAGACCGATGGCCCCCATTGCCATGACGATGAAGAACTTGGACAGGTCCTTGAGTGGATGCAAGACTGCAGCATTCATACCAAAGCCTGTGGCCAGAGTCGTTACCACTGACGCAATGATGAAGAAGAGGATGAACATGGGAAATGCCTTCTTCAGGCTGAAATTGCTCTTTTCACTGCCGCCTGCGGCCTGCTTCTTTCTGGCCGTGTAGTAAGCAAGAACCAGGGTGATAGGGATAATCGCCAGAGTTCTTGTCAGCTTGACCGTAACCGCCTTATCCAGAGTCTGGGTACCCAGGTTGAAAATGGAGTCCCAGGTAGAAGCCGCTGCCGTGACGGAGGAAGTGTCATTGACTGCTGTTCCCGCAAAGATACCGAAAGCCTGGCCGCTGGTCGTATCCATCCCGATCAGCTGCCCTAAGACTGGAAAGAGGATGGCAGCGATCACATTAAAGAGGAAGATGACAGAGATAGACTGCGCCACTTCGTTCTCATCTGCCTCTACAACTGGTGCTGTCGCCGCAATCGCGGATCCGCCGCAGATAGAAGATCCGACCCCGACCAGGACTGCTGTATTGCCGGTCGTGTGCAAGATCCGGCTCATGGCAAATGCCAAAATCAAAGAGGTTGCAATGGTACAGAAGATGATCGGCAGGGACTGGGCACCTGTCGCCAGAATGACATTTAAGTTCAGGCCAAACCCCAAAAGCACAACCGCCGTCTGCAGGATATACTTGGAAGTAAAACCGATCCCTTTGGCCAGCCTCCCCTTATCCTTCCAGAAGACGGTAATCAGCATCCCGATCAGAATGGCAAAGACCGGTCCTCCGATCACCGAAAAATGATTGCCCAAAAACCAGGCCGCCAGACCCAGAATCAGGCAGAAAAGGACGCCGGACCACTTTTCTTTGAGTGCATTCATGATATCTCCCTTCTTGTATCAAACAGAGGAATCTTATCACTTAAAGGGATAGAAAAGTGTAACATCCGTCAATCCTGTCAAGATGCTGAAGCGAAAAGTTTATTTCCGTCCGATCAAAATCTGTTCTCAGAAACCCTCCGTCACTCGAACTTCAGCTCATACCCGTCAACGGACCCCTGCAGGATCCCCTTAACCAGAGTCTGAGCATAGCTGTTGGCATTATCCAGAACCCCGCTCTCCACGGCCGCCTTGCGGGCATCCTCCTCTGCCATTTTCTGCGCCTTATTAGCGTCTTCCTTATTGTTAAAATTGAAGATGGCGACAGACTCGCCGTGGTAGGAAATCGTGCCGGGATCTACTGCCGCTGAGAAGATTTCCGCCTGAGGCAGATGTATATAGAGGGTATGCTCGCCTTCTTCCACGCGAAAGCTGATCTTGGAGGCGTCAATCCCCGCTGTCACCTGACTCTTATAGGTCATCACAAAATTCCCTTTCGTCAAAAAAGGAATCCCCTCGTCCTCATAGGTGCTGTACCCCTCCATGGTCAGCTTCTGCGTAACCAGCTCGCTGGCATTGGCGAATTTCTTGGATATGATTTCCGTATCCAACTTGGCTGTCTTGTTATAGCCCGGTATTTTATCCAAAAAATTCTGTGGCAGGTGAACGCCCGCAAAATGCAGACCCAAAATCAGAACAACGCAAATACCGACAATCGATAGAATCCGAACTATCACTTTCTCAAAAATTTTCTTCATCTCTCCCCCTACATTGCGATCCCAACTGCCCGAATCAAAAGAACCGCGACTACTACAATAACAATCAGAACAAGTAATTTTAGGACTTTCTTCATATCCCTTTCCCTTCTATTTTCCCAAAAACAGTTTTAATTAATTTTAACCTGCAAATATTCAAAAAGCCAGAATTCTTTACGCGTTCATCATTTCCGTCTTGACAAGTATGATTACTTACTATGTCTGCAAATAACTTGACGAAGACAAACCATGTCAATTCATCAAAACAGCGCTCCCTCACACTCCGATAAAATCATTATTCCTTCTTCGCCAGAGACGAAAAGTCAAGGACTTTTTCATCAAATTCAAAAAGAAGTCACATTTTGCGGACTTCTTCACGAAGCATACGCTTGATTTTGTCCTCCATCGTCTCCTTGGCGGTCTCGCTGAAATGGACACGGACGATATAGGTGGTCTTGCCAATCTGCTTTCTGACAGTAGGGCAAGTGGCGGTGTTGGTTGCGGTATTGTTCATTCAAAATCCTCCTGTAAATGAAAAAGTGCCCGGTGACTATTCATCATCGGGCGGTGTCGGTATGAGGGAACAAGGCAAGGCATTTCCGGGTGTGTTCGTCCAGCTCGATCAGGTCGGAAAGCGGTCTGCCATCGGTTAAAGGTTCTCCGCTCAAAAGGCGTTTTGCCGTTCTGCGGATGGGGCTGTACTCGTTCTTCCAGTCGTATTTTTTCATCGGGATATATCCTCCTTTTTCTGTCGTGTTTGGGGTCGATTTTGGAGCTTTTGTTCCTCTGTACGCTCGTTAAATCGGGCGGCAGTATCTACGCATGACTTGACCTTCCAAAGGCGGTGTAAATCGTCTCTGACGGTCTTAAACTCGCCGTAGGTGGTTTCGTGCGCCTGTTCCAGAGCGTCACACTCTGCGGAAAGCTTTTTCATATCCACCTTGCCGTCCGGGAACTCCCCGGTCAGCTTTCGTCTGGCGGCGTAGAACATTTTCAGCTCGTCGGCGTGTTCTGCCTTGTACTTGGCTCTGGGCTTCTCAAACCTGATTTTCTGCAAACCGTCATAGACAGGCTTCAAGCTCTGGAAAGCAGCGGAGCTGTCATAGAGCTGCTTAATTGCTTTCATTCGGGCGGTCTGTTCGTCCAGCGTTTTTTTCAAGCTCTCTGTGGTAGCACTGTGTTCGCTGACACGGTGTTCCAAATCTTCAAGGGAGTAAATGCCGTTTGCCCGGAGATAATTGAAAGTCTCGTTCATCTCCTTTAGGTTGCTGACCTTGCCTTTCTGCGAATATGCCCCGGCTCTGCGCTGGGTGTAATAGGCGTTCAGCAGAGAAACAAGGTCGGGTGCCTGCGGCTTGGCAAGCTCTGCTTTTGCTTCGGCAATCCAATCAAACAGGAGAGCGATTTTCTTCTTGATGTCCCGGATAACGGCATTGGTTGCTCTGATCCAGCGGTTGAACTCGCCTTTCTCCAGATACCTCTTTCGGTTCTCCAGACGCTCCAGCTTGTGCTGTTCCTGTGCAAGCTACGTCTCAGCTCGTTCCTTTTCGGCTCGGAGCTGTTCAAGGGTTTTCGGTTTTGTCATTGTGATTGACCTCCTTTTTTGATTTTGGGGATAAAAAAAGACCGTCAACTTTTCGCATAGTGCGACCAGTCAACGGTCTGATTTTCAGTATTCGGTTTTTGTGTTCAGTTCAACAAACTGGAATTGTTCGAGCTTTTCAAATACTAACGCACTTGATTCTGTTCAATAATTGATTTATAGTAGCTACCAAAATCAGCAAGTGAATTAACAATTGGAAGCATTTTTGTTCCGAGTTCCGTTAAGCCGTATTCAACTCTCGGTGGCTGCTCATGGTAATCGTGGCGATATGCCAGTCCATCACTCATCATTTGTCTTAAACTATCTGTCAAAACCTTTTGTGAAATACCGTCTATACTTCGTTGTAGCTCATTGAATCTCCATGGACGCTCTTTCAAGTTACGCAAAATCAGCAATTTCCATTTTCCTCCGATGAGAGATACTGCTGTTGCAACTGGGCATTCCGGTAATTCTTCTTTTGCTCGCATAATTCTCACCTCCGAGTCTATTGTAACACATTCAATTTTGAGTGTGCGGTTACAAAAAGGTGCGTACTCGTTTTTGTATGTGTCTCACACTATACTAATACCAAGCAACCAGAAACTACAAATTAACCATGGAGGTATTATTATGGCAAATTACACAAAAACAACTATTGGAAAGGAAAACCGAATTGAGTTGCATGAAAAGTTGTCTTTAACAGGTGCAGAAATCAGTTTGAACGAACTACCTGCAGGAGCAAATGTCCCATTTGTTCATTCTCATAAAGAAAATGAAGAAATCTATGGAATTCTTTCAGGTAACGGCAAAGCCATAATTGATGGAGAAGAAATCAGTCTTTCAACTGGGGACTGGCTAAAAATCGCACCTGCTGCAAATCGTCAGTTTTTTGCATCCGATATTTCCGGAATTACTTATATCTGCATTCAGGTAAAAGAAAATTCTCTGGAACATTTTACAGCAGAGGATGCCGTAATCGGCTAATAAAAAGTATTTATTTACAGAAATGCACAGTTCCCGATATGCTAAGAACTGTGCATTTCTTTTTTCTTCAATTTTACGATTTCTCAATTTTTCGAACTTGAAGTTATCGTTCTATATATTCACCATTTCTCGGCACAATGATTTGACTTAGATTCTTACTAACCGCAAACTGACGAACATCATTATTCGCCTTCAAACTTGCTAGCGGCGAACAGCATTTCGTGCTGTTTGCGGACGGCAAGTACACAGGGAATAACCGCATAAGCGGTGCAAGGAGGTGTAGCCACTTTGACGGAACGAAGTGACGAAACATTCTCGGTCATGCAGCTTTTTTATGCTGACAGAGAATGAAGCTCCGCAGGACGCACGATACTCCCGACAGGAGAGTATAGAAATGCGCCCTTTAGTTCCTAAAGGGATTTTATCAGTTCGACAAACTGGAATTGTGCGTTTGAAGCGAAGCAAAATACGAATGCACCGCAGCAATAAATTTCTGTTTAACAATTTCTTTTTCCGGTATTTTCTGTCCCTCGGATTTCCTCATGATAGAAATAATCCACAATCACCGGATGTCCCTGCGTGACCCTGCCATAAGGCATTTCATTATCCACAAAGGGACAATCATACTTCTTAGCCATTTCCGCAGCTTTTACTTCAAGCGCTTCAAAGTAGCTGCGGTTATGCTTGTTATAGATCTCATCGTAAAGCGGTACAAGATCAGGATATTTTCCGGCGATATAATCCATGATCGTCTTTTTGAAGCCGCCCCGAAGATTGAGGTTTTCGAGCCAGAACAGATCGCACTGATCCTTTACCCGCTCAAAGATGGCTTCAAAGTCCGTGATCCCGGGGAATACCGGGGATACGAAACAGACTGTACGGATTCCTGCGTCATATACCTGCTTCATAGCAGCGATACGCCGTTCAATGCTCGAAGCAGAGTCCATATCGTTCTTGAAATTTTCATCCAGTGTGTTGATCGACCATGAAACGGTCACTCGTCCAAGCTTCTTCAGCAGATCAATATCCCTTACCACAAGATCAGACTTTGTGCAGATCAGAATATCTGCGTCACTGCCAATCAACTGCTCCAGAAGTTTTCTGGTATTCCCGAATTGCTCCTCCTGTGGATTGTAGCCATCCGTCACAGAACCGATGACCACCCGCTGTCCGGCATATTTCTTCGGATTTTTAATTTCCGGCCAATGCTTCACATCAAGGAAAGTGCCCCATTCCTCCGTGTGTCCGGTAAAGCGCTTCATAAAAGAAGCATAGCAATACTTGCAGGCATGTGTACAGCCCACATAGGGATTGACCGAGTAACCGCCTACCGGCAGACTGGACTTGGTCATGATGTTCTTTGTTTCCACCTCACAAATGAGGATTCCATCGATTACTTCTGCCATGATCTCTGTACCTCTAACACTTTATTAAATTCCTCCGGCATTTCCTGAATCATATTTTCATCCCCTATGATAGGGACAAGGTCTTCCTTCATAAACACCGGAATGCCGAGCGCATGTGCCTGGTCCGTCAGAGACCATGCCCACTCCGGCTCCGTATGAACCTTCCTGCTCTGAACCCCGGTCATAGTGCCGACAACGATCCAGTTGATTCCGGAAAGGTCAACTGTGTCGGGATCGTCGAATAACGGCTCAAAGGTAACATGGTAATGTTTTGCTCTGACGTTTTTCCGAAGGGCGTCAATACGCCACAGTTCTGCTTTCCTCGTCACCGTAACGCCAAACCATGCGTTTTCCAGATCGGTATCAAAATCCAGCAGATCGGGGCACTTGGTCAGGAACAGGAACTGATGCTGTGGATTTTCACGGATCTTTGCAAATACCTCGTCTCTCCATTCCGGCTTCCATCCGGAGAGATCGCTCATGCCGGTAAGAAGAAAGTTCTGCGGACGTTTCTTTTCCATCATCTTGAGCTTGCCCGGAAAGAACTCAGGATCAGCAAAGTCATCGATCATATGCCAACGCTTTACATTGTTGCGGGCATAGCAATATGCACACCCCACTGTGCAGCCGATGACGAGATTCATGTTCTGAATCTGATCTTTGATACAAATACTCATGACTTCTGCCATTCCTCAAGATTCTTTCTGATGCGGTCGAGGCATTCCTCAAACCGGGTAATTTCTTCCTCTGAAAAACCCTTGTAGTAAATGCTGCCCATCTCATCAGATACAGAATCGTACTCGCCCTTTAAGGCATGTGCTTTCTCAGTCAGAAACAGGAGTGTTTTCCTTTTGTCCGTTTCAGACTGAACACGGCTTATCAGCCCTTGATGTTCCATTCTTTCCAGCATCGTCGTAAGAGATGTTATCGCTAATCCGCATTTGACCGAGAGTGACCTGATCGAGATTCCATCCTCCTGCCACAGCACATAAAGAATGCGCCCCTGGGCTCCATTGAACGCATCAATATTCTTTTCGCTGAGAATCTTCTCAAAAATCCGGTCACCAAGCTGTTTTATTTTGGTGACAAGAAATCCTCCATTTGTTTTCATGCAAAAGCTCCTATATAGTAGTTTATAAAAACATACTATATAGGAGCTTTATTGTCAACAGTTTGTATGTCTGAATAAAGGAAAATTCCGATTTGTTGCACAATCATTGTGCTTAAATTATACCATAAAACTTGTGAACAATTCTACCGCAACCTTGGACTATATGGGAAAAGTCCGAACAGTTTTCTGCCCGGACTTCTTCGCTCAATCGTATATCAATTCCGCTTTCACAACTTCCTCTGCCTGTGCCTTGCAAGCGTTCATCTGCCGTACCCACTTCATCTGGTTTTCGGCTTTCAGCTGTTCGGTCACGCCGTTTCGCTCTGCCAGTGACCGCACGATCAGCTCCATGCGGTTTCGTGCCGCTTCGTCAATCTCGGCGCAATGCTCAAAGAGTTTATCGGATAGCACCAGCTCATTGAACAGTATCGGACGGTGCATTTCCAGATACGCTTTGCGAAGTCTGCCGTAGTGTCCGAGGGGCTTGGTCTTGCGGAAAATGATGTTTGGGATAAGATAATCTCCGTTCTGTGTGTAAGTGATATTCATGCTGTTTGTACTCCTTTCATCGGCTCTCTCTGCGGTAAACTGCTGACAGGGACGAACACGCCCTTTGCAATGTCCTCCGCACGAATGGCGGCTTTCTTTGCTTCGATTTCTGCTTTTTTCTCCCCTTGATTTTGTCCTCGTATCGCTTCTGCGCTCCGCTGGCTTTCCGCTTCAAGTAGTTCTGATGAAGCCTGTCCTTGTGTTCCTCACGCTTGCGGATTTCCTCTAATTCCTCCGGGGTAAGCTCCACTTCGCCAAACGCCGGTGGAACGAATCGCCCAACAAAATTGAAGTAAATCTCGACCTCCTGTGTGGTCTGTATACTGCCTTTGCGGTCACGCTCATGTACAAGGATTTTCTCGATAAACTCGTTGAGCATGGCAATGGTCAGCTTGTCGAAGTTCTCGTACTTGTCAATCAGAGCGATAAAACGGTCAGCGTCCTTTTCGTGCTTCTCATAGCTCTTGACTGCCTTTTCCAGAACAGAGATTTCAGCGGTAAGCTCGGACTGTTCCTTTTCGTATTGAGCGTCCAGAGTGGCATATCTACTGTCAGACAGCTTTCCTAAAATGTTGTCCTCATAGATTTTGCAGAGCAGGACTTCTAGCTCGGAAACTCTCTGCTTTGCTGTGGCAAGGCGTGTCCGCTGCTTCCTGACCTCTGTGGCTTCGGGGTCAACCAACCATTGGTCTCTAGCTTCGTTCCAGAGATAGCCGTAAATGGCCGTGCCTGTGAGGTGCTTGCCGGACTTGCCTTTGGACTGGAAAGTGGAACGGATTTTACGGCTGGTGTCTCTGGCATAATACTCGTTCATAATGTTGCGGAAAGGGGTAAAATCATCGTCTCCTCTGGCACTGTCCACGCCGTCATTGATGGCGATAAGGCGAACGCCACGCTGACGCAGGATTTCCATAATCTGACCGACTTTCAGATAGTCACGACCCATGCGGCTCATGTCCTTGATACACAGGTACTCCACATTCCCGGCTTCCACTTCTTTCATCATTGCCAAAAATCCGGGACGGTCAAAGCAGGTGCCGCTAATGCCATCGTCCGTGAAATGGACAATGTTCGTAAACCCCTGCCGTGCGGCGAACTTCTCCAACATTGCCTTTTGATTGGATATGGAATTGCTCTCACGCTGTTGGTCATCATCTTTGCCAAAGTCATCACGGCTCAGTCGTTCGTACAGAGCTGTGATTTTCTCGCTTTTTCTCATAACTTGCTCTCCTTTCTTCGGTTTTAGGTTGTGTGTTCTAAGAGACTTCCCAACCGCTTGATTAAGAAGTCTTTTAGAGCATACAACACCAGGAACCGTCAACTCTTTCCGGTCAGCTTGCCAAATATTCACCCCTGAATTTTGTGTTCTGTCACAATGAAGAGCCTGCGATATTTGATTATACTGGTAGCAGAAAGGTTTTTGATCCTGAATGATCTGAAAAAGAGGTGAAAGATGAAGCTGCTGACCCTTATGGACGATCAGGCGAGCGAGCATTTCGGTCTCTATCATGAGCATGGGCTCTCTTTCTATATCGAGACTGCCTCTTCCAGAATTCTTTTTGACTTTGGAGCCGGCAGCCACACGCTGGACAATGCCCGAACTCTGAATCTTCCTCTTGCCTCGATTGACTACGCGATCGGAAGCCACGGCCATTATGACCACGCCGGCGGATATCCCGCATTTGCAAAAGCGGGCCTGCGCGCCCCCCTTGTTACAGGCAGGGGATATTTTCGGGAGAAATACGCTGTCAGCGGAATCCGCATGACCTACCTGGGAAACAGCTTTGACCGGTCCTTTCTGGAATCAAAGCAGATCGAACACATGGAATGCGACGGCCTTTTGCGATTAAATGATCAGTGCTGTGTCATGAACCGCTTTCATCGGATCTATGACTTTGAGACCATTCCCAAGCGCTTTGTCCTTCGATCATCTCCTTCCTCCGCCTCCTTTTCCTGTTCTTCTGCAGGTATGGACTGGGAGGAGGATGCTTTCCATGATGAAATCTGCCTGGTTCTTCGCGTCAAAAATGGTCTGGCTGTCATTGTCGGCTGCAGTCATCCCGGAATCCTCAATATCCTCAGCAGTGTCCAAAAGAAGTTTGACCTGCCAATCGTTGCGGTCGCAGGCGGGACGCACCTGATGGAAGCAAGTGATGACCGGATCCGAAAAACGCTTCAAATAATGCAGTCTATGGGAATCCAATCCATTGGTTTCAACCACTGCTCCGGCAACCGTATGTCAGAAATCATGAGAACGGAATTTCCGGATCTTCACGCCGCCCATCTGGCGGTTGGGGACGGACTTCTTATCTCGGAATCATGCAGACAGACGCTGCCGGCATTTGATTGTCATGAATCAGAGCAAGAAGGATAGGGCTTGCTTAACAGGGGGACAAATGAAAGATATCAATCTGTCGGCTTTTTCCGATCTTGCCCAGGATTTTGTCGAGGCGACCTCTTCCCTTGTGCGCGGACGTACCATCAACATCATGGATACAGACGGCATCATTATTGCCTCAACGGAGCGCGACCGAATCGGCAGTTTTCACCAGGGAGCCATGGAGGCAATCGAAACGGGCCGGGCGATTCGGATCGCCAAAGCGGATCTGCCAAGATACAAGGGAGCGAAAGAGGGCTATAATATGCCCATTTTCCAAAACGGGCAGGTCATCGGTGTTGTCGGAATCTATGGGCAGGAAGAAGAAGTTCAGGATGCCGCCAATCTTCTCAGGGTCTATGTCACCCAATGCTTCCGCCAACAGGCAATGACCCGAAGACAGATCATGGAAAGCGAACTCCGAAACCAGCTGCTGAATCTTTACCTGCTGGGAAACCCGGATAATCAGGAGTATATCGAGCAGTTATCGGATGTCTTATCCTGCCATCTGCGTTTTCCTGTTACTGTCATTTTGCTGAAGGCTGCAGCGCCATCAGGAATTTCCGATATTTACAGGATTCTGCGCCAATATTTCGGAAATGATGATGCCTTCTGTCCCAATGACATCTACGGGGTCAGAGACAATCTCTTCATTCTGCTTCACTCTGCCACCGAACCCGGAACTACGGATCATTTTCCGGATATTGCAAAGGGTCTCTGCCAATCCGGCAAGATCTGTCATATCGCCATCAGTGATCCCTGCGCCGATGCGGGCGAAATTGTAATGGGCTACAAGGAGGCAAAAACCCTCTTGTCCCTTCCGGGAAATGGTATTGACCGGCTCTCTGCTGCTGAAACCCGCAGCAAACTCTATATCAGCAAAATCCTGCAGCACGGCGGATCGCATTATATTCAGCAGCTCGATCGCCTTTTGCAGAGCAAAATTCCCAAACAGCAGGGGCAGGCCCTGCTGGAAAACGCCGGGGCTTACTTCCAACTGCATGGCTCTGTCAGTGCAGCTGCACGAGCCATGCACATACACAAAAACACCCTGCTTTACCGGCTGAATCGCTTATATGAAATTCTGGGCTTGAACGATGTTGCCCCATTTGAAAGAGAACTTTTTATCCGCATGCTGATTGCCTTTCGTGCGGAAGAAGGATAGTAACTTGCAGGATGAACAACCCTGCAGAAAGGGGAAGTCGTAAGGAGGTTTATTATGTTTTATCTTGTTGTTATTCTCGTTGCAGTCATACTGATGATTCTGGCGATCCAGAAATTCCATCTGCATCCCTTCATCGTCATGACAGTCATCTCCATTCTTGTCGGTCTCGTCTGTGGCCTTGGCACAGAGGATGTCATCAAGACTGTGAAGAGCGGTTTCGGCAGTATCATGGGGAACATCGGCATTGTTATCCTCTGCGGCACCATCATCGGAACCATCCTTGAGAAGACCGGAGCCGCTCTTACCATGGCCAATTCCATCCTGCGTCTTGTCGGAAAAAAACGCAGTATTCTAACCATGGCCATCACCGGCTACATCACAGGTATCCCTGTCTTCTGCGATTCCGGTTTCGTCATTCTAAGCCCTATTATGAGAGCTCTGGCGGCCCAGTCTGATATCTCTCTGGCCGTGATGGCAACCGCCTTATCCGGCGGTCTCTACGCGACCCACTGCCTGGTTCCGCCGACTCCCGGCCCCATCGCTATGGCCGGCACCTTAAACGCTGATCTGGGACTGACCATTCTCGTCGGTCTGGTGGTCTCCATCCCCGCCACTCTGGTCGCCTATATTTACGCCCGCAGGGTATCAGGCAAGGTTCAGATCCCGGCCAACCCTGAGAATACCGTTGAAGAACTCATTGAGAAATACGGAAAGCTTCCCGGTGCCGCTCATAGCTTTGCCCCGATTCTTCTTCCGATTGTCCTCATCGCCTTTAAGTCAATCAGTGACTTCCCAAGCGCCCCCTTCGGATCAGGTGCCGTCAAGAATTTCTTCTCCTTCATCGGCAATCCGGTTGTCGCCCTGATCCTGGGTGTCTTCATTGCCATGACACTGATTCCCAGATCCGAATCTAAGAATACTCTCAAGTGGATCACGGAGGGCGTCACCAACTCGGCCGGTATTCTGGCGATTACCGGGGCCGGCGGCTCCTTCGGCGCTATCATCCAGAAGCTGCCCATTGCGGATGTTCTCAGCGCCAATCTGCTCGGACTGGGTGTCGGCGTCTTCCTCCCATTTATCATCGCCGCGCTCTTAAAGTGCGCGATGGGCGCATCTACCGTCGCGATGATCACAACCTCCGCCATGATGGTTCCCATGATGGACTCTCTGGGATTCACCTCTCCCATCGCCAGGGTTCTTGTGATTATGGCCATCGGTGCCGGTTCCATGACAGTATCCCATGCCAACGACTCTTACTTCTGGGTTGTCTCTCAGTTCTCCGATATGGACACCGAGCAGGCCTACCGCTGTCAGACCGGCATGACCGGTGTCATGGGAATCACGACCATTGTGATTGTTTTCCTTCTGTCACTGGTCTTCGTTCATTGAGGAATCCATAAGATAGAATATCTGTCCGATACAAAAGAGGGACTTTCAGACCATAACGGCTTGAAAGCCCCTCTTTACTAACAGCAGCGAACCAATCCCCGGCAACCTTTCCTCTCACTTGAATACGATCGCCTGGGACAGATGTCTCGGTCCATCCGCGTCGATGTTCTTTCGGATGGAAAGATGACAGCCGAAGAACTGTCTCATCAATCCCATCAGAGCAGCGGATTATAGTTCATCATAGACGCAGGGCATTTTGACAATGTAGTCCAGTCCCTTCATAAATTCACCCTGTCAATCTCGCTCTACAGCTCCGTATACTTTTTTGCGTTTCCCCTTGCCTTATCAGCCGGATATTTAACCTCATTTTGATCGATTTTCAGATTGATGATCTCATCGGCATTCAGTCCCAGCTCGTCCAACAGATTCTGCGAGTAGATCAGAACATCTGCCAATTCCTCTTTAACCTGCTGTAAATTGTAGTCCTCTTCAGTCCACTGAAAACACTCCAACAACTCCGCCGCCTCAATCACAATAGACTTCGCGAGATTGGCAGGACTGTGGAACTGATCCCAATCCCGTTCTTCCGAAAATGTTCGAATGCGCCTGACTGTCCCCTCTTTCATTTTCCTCTCCTCACGAATTCGATCCACCAATTCAAATCGAACTATCTTCTCGCCTTCAAAAGTGCCTCCCGAAGTTGTTCATCACAGGCATAGATAAAAAGTCCATCTACTGCCCGCGTCATCAAGACTCTCACCTCATGTTGCAGGAGGATTTGACCGAATTTCTCTTTTGATCCATCACTTAAAGTTCGATTTTGTACCGCTTTTGCATTGCAACTTTTACTCGGGTCAAAAACAACTCTGCCCTTCCGATATTTCACGGAAGGACCTAGAATCAGCCCTGCATAGTTCAGATCAAATCCCTGAATGGTAAAGGTAGATCCCACTTCATTGATCGTATGTCTTTGCTCAGCCCAGGCCTGTTCTCTGATCTGCGCCCTCTCGCGTTGAGTCAGTTCTGCCTTGCACTGGTAATTCCAAGGCATCTTCCACTCGCCAACGATAACATTCCAGTACGTTTCCAGGTGATCGCTCGGTCTCTTATTTGCCTTATATTCCCAGTCATAAGTTGCAATCATGCGGGAGAGGGGCGTGCTATCTGCTTCCGCCTTCTCGCGGATCTCCGATTCCATCTCTCCCGGATTCGAAAAGATCCGAATGCAGTAATCTTCTGTCGGCTCCGGAATTGGCTCAATCTGCCTTTTCTTGCTGAAGGCATCAATCCAATTCATCATTTCCTCACCGGCATGCATGCGAAGTTGACTGTACAAATGAATATAATTTCCCGATTCCCTTGCCTGGCTCCGATAATGATTCAGCAACTGCTGCTCCCAGTATGCTTCCGTTGTCAAAATCTGATTCTCGTCAAACATGACAACCGTCACCTTGGCTCGAGCAATAATATCCTCCAGCTGATTTTTCCCCTGATAGGACTGTCTCCCCTGCGTTAGGAGAAGATGAGCTTCATCGACAAAAATAATATCAACTGGATCATCTGCCGAATGATGATTGATAAAACTTGTTGGTTTTGCCACCAAATCTTCATATTGATCTGTCAGTCCCAGTTTCTTTACAATCTGCTCATAGACATGAACCTGCTCCTCATGATTGACCAGCAAGCAACAGCGTAAGCCCTTGGAACCAAGATTAAACTTTCCCTCCTTTGCCAGACAAAATATCTCATAGAAGGTACTGCTATTTAAAACAGTTTTACCGGTTCCCGCCTCTCCCTCAACGAAGATCAGTTGTCCTCTCTTACCTCCTTCTAAGGCCTTTTTCAGGCGCTCGATGATCCGTTTTCGGGCATCGAACTGCTCTTCCGTCAACTTGTGCAAGGGAGAGGACTTGAATATGGCTAAACTACGCAGGAGACTCTCATCCGGAAAGAGCTCTCGGTTATCCCGGTTTAATCTGCTCCAGGCCTTGCTAACTACCTCACTCAATTCTCCCATCGGGTAATAGTGATTCTGGGGATTCCCCCGCAAATTATGAATCTGACGAACCTTGGGCACACTGATCATATACTGCATCAGACAATTTTCGACATCGAGTGTCAGCGACTTATTAAAATGCTCATGGCCGAGAATATACAGGCTTCCCCCTTTATCTCGCATCTTGCGTTGCCAGGAATTCGGATCCTTCTGCGACACTTCAAAATGTTCACGACTTCTGCGAAAGACATCATTGGATTCTCCGATATAGACTTCGTATTCGTCTGTATCCTCCCAGCTATGGATGTAAACCGTGGGAAACTCCGCGAGTATTTCCTTGCTTTCTCCAGAGATCTCCTTTTCAAATTGACCCAGTGCTTTTGGTGTATCTTCTATCTTACGGACCATTGGTTCCGCGATTTCCATGCAATCCCCCCTGCTTTATTCTCGAAAGGCGTTACAAATATGATACTCCCCCCTTCTTCTTTTCTCAATTCTATTCTCGCAGAAGAGAAGGCATTCCGCACAAAACTCAACCTCAAAATTTGCGATCTATCACAACACAAAATTGTTTGTCCAATCATCTCCCCCAAAAGCATCCGCCTTCTCTCTCCCGCCTTCAAACATAGAGATATTACAAATGGACCCACAGAGGACTTTCATAACCGAATCAAGGTATCAAAGCGAAGCTCTTACAGAATCCATCAATTTGAAAGACTTCGACCTCTACTCTTAATGGCAATGAATTCGCAACTGAAAGCCACGCGGCTCTCAAGGCTGATTTCGTATATCATAAATATGCTAATAGACTACACAACATTCAAATCTACTCAGGCACCGGAATAGGATGAGTCCCCACAGAAATCCATGGGCTTCCATCACCGGATCCCTTCAATCTTCATCATCCTAGGTTTTTCCATTAAAAAGAGCAGTTCTGCCATGAACTGCCCGAAATTTTAGATAAATCAGATTCTGTTTTCTACCCCCTTCTGTTCAGCAGGTAGCCCGTCACGGATCCAACAGCTCCGCCTACGATATGAGCCATATTGGAGATATTATCCACAACCGTAATTCCCTGATAAACCTGCTGACCTATGTAAATGGCCGCCACAAGCAGAAAGGTCAGAGGGATCTCCCCCTCTCGAAAACCGGTGAAGGAGGCCAGCACAATGAAGGCAAAGACAATCCCACTGGCTCCGCAGAGAGCCACCCCTGGAAAGAACATATAATTGATGATCCCCGTCACAAAAGCGGTGATTACCATGATCTCAATCAAGGTCTTGGATCCGTACTTTTCCTCCAGCATGGGACCCAGAAGCAGGAGGTAACTGGCATTTCCAATAAAATGCTGCCAGCCGCTGTGCCCGATCACATGGGTGAAGAAGCGGGGATAGGTCAGAGGATCCAGAAGAGACGAGTGGTAAGTCATAAAGAAAAGGCGTGTGCTGACTCCGCCGGTCATCTGGCCCAGGACGACTGAGACAAGGCAGATCAGGCAGAATGTCAAAACGACAGGGGCATTATAGGATATTTTTAATTTTCTCATGGTTCTCCTTGTTCTCAATGATCTGATATTTTTCGATGTTGCTATAATCTGTTTTCACTTTATGCTTTCCATACCGTTTTCAATGGTATTTTATCACAACTGTGATCCGTGCCGGAAAGACGAAAACACAGGTGCGATGGAAGAAGTCTCTCTTCTATCTAGTTAAAATATGTCAACATGTTATAATGGTCAATATAACTAATATTTTTGTTCTTATCAGGTTAAATGGGGGTAACTTTATGGATTATGACGCAAAATTATTAGAGCTCGATGATTTTTTCGGCAATTGGGTCGGGAATAAATCGGCATTTCCGAGCCAAGAATATGCAAAACTCACAAATTCCCTCTATCCCTATAAGGAACTCTTTTCTCCGATCAAAGTCAATAAAACGGTTATTAAAAACAGAGTTGTCATGGGGCCAATGGGGAACCTCATGATGTGCGAAGAAACCGGCCGTCCGAATCAAAAAATGCTCGAGTACTTCTTTGCGAGGGCGAAAGGAGGGGTCGGTCTTCTTACAACCGGTCTGATTCCTGTAAGCCACGGAATTGATCCTACCGTGACTGAGGCGGGAGACAGAAGTATGTTCCCGAGAATCGACAAGTACAGAACGGTATTCGCCGGGTGGAGAGATCTGGCCCAGGGAGTTCACGCTTACGGCTCCAAAATGTTCGTCCAGATCACACCCGGGCTGGGAAGAGTCGGGCCTCCAACTTGCTTTATAACAAAGCATAAGCTTCCAAGATCCGCATCTTTAAATCCAAACTTCTACATTCCTGAGCTTCCATGTATGAGGCTTACAGATTTCAGCCTGCGAAAAATTGTGAACAACTGCGGGCAGGCGGCAGCCGACGCGAAAGAAATAGGCCTTGACGGCATATACCTCCATGGACACGAGGGATATCTGCTGGAACAGCTTACAAATCCGGCGTTTAACAGAAGGCTTCTGGGACGCTACGCGGACCCCGAGCAATTCGGGCTTGAAATCGTCAGAAAAATCCGGGACAGGGTCGGTTCCGACTATCCTGTCATGTACCGCATTGACCTCTCCCTGGCCCTGAATGAAACCTATCGAGAAAAGATGGACACCGTCCCCTCTCTCAGGGAATTCAAGCATGGGCGCAGCATCCAGGCAACACTGTCTTATATGAAGCATCTGGTTGAAGCCGGTGTTGATATGTTTGACGTTGACATCGGATGCTATGACAACTGGTGGCTTCCTCACCCCCCCGCTGGAATGCCTGCCGGCTGTTTCCTTGATATTTCAAGAATTGCCAGGGAGTACTTCGCGCAGAATAAGATTCTGTCAAATGCCGGAGAAAAAGTTCCCGTTGTTGCGGTCGGTAAGCTCGGCTATCCGGATCTTGCGGAAAAAGCCCTTCGAGACGGAGACTGCGACATGGTAATGCTGGCAAGACCCCTTCTCAGCGACGCAGACTGGTGTAAAAAGGCATACAGCGGAAAAGTGAACGAAATTCGCCCCTGTATCGGATGCCAGGAAGGCTGCGTCAATGAATTCATTCTGGGAGGCCATCCTCAATGCGCCGTCAACCCAAGGACCGGCTTCGAAGACGTCCTCCCAGAAGAGCTTGCGCCGGCAAAAATCAAGAAGAATATCGCGGTCGCAGGCGCCGGTCCTGCCGGAATTATCTTTGCGTTGACCGCCGCGCAAAGAGGACATAAGGTGACTCTTTTCGAGAAGAGCGCACAGGTGGGCGGCAAGTTAAATCCGGGAAGCGTACCGAAGATCAAGTTCGACCTGGCAAACTATGTTGATTATCTGAAGCATCAACTGAAGATGGCGGAAGAGAACTGTGATCTAACCCTGAAATTGAATACAAACGTTGATCCGGACCTTCTCAAAGCAGGAAATTACGACACCATCGTATGCGCCTACGGAACCCGTGAAATCGTCCCGCCTTTTGAGGGGTTCGATCAAGTCCACTGGGTCCTCGGCGTTGATCTCCTGGATAATCCCGCTCTCATGGGAGACGCTCAGAAGATTGCAGTCATCGGAGGAGGCGTAGTCGGATGTGAAACCGCTTACTGGCTGAAATACGAATATGGCAGAGACGTGACCGTCGTAGAAATGATGCCCGATTTCATGGAGGGCGTATGCACGGCAAACCGAGGACATCTGCTCCATTACCTTGAGAAGGGCGGGGTAAAGCTGATGAACTGTGCCAGAGTGATTTCTTTTGGAAAGAATCAGGTGCATATCCTCAAGAACAGCTCAGCTGCGGTTCCGAACCCCTACAATACCTGGCAGCCCCTGCTGCCTGACAATATTCCCAACCCCCTGGCTAAGAAACCCGGCAATTCCAGAAACCATATCACAGTGGATGCAGACCTGGTGGTTTTGGCACTGGGCGGAAAAGCGGATCAAAATCTGTACTTTGCCTGTCTTAAGGACCATCTCGCTCCCGAGATCCTGAATATCGGCGACAGCGAAAGAGCCGGCAGAGTGCTCGAGGCGGCAAGAGCCGCCTACAGAACAGGCATCCGCGTATAGATGAAATCCCTTATGAAAGGATTGACAAAAGAAATGAAACACAAGCCAAAGATCTATGCTCTGACCGGAAAGGGCGGTGTCGGAAAGACCTCCGTTTCCGCCGCTCTCGTGAAGGTTCTGACCGAAAAATATCCCGACAAAAAGATTCTGGCAATCGACGCGGACCCGGCAATCGGCCTGGCAACTGCCCTGGGAATCCAGGCTTCTCTCACACTGAATGACATACGAAATGAAATTGTCGCGCACGTGGAAGATGGGAATTCCAAGGCGGCAATGGAACTGATTTCGGAGTCAAGATACAAAATCGCGGAGGCGATCGTAGAGACAGATTCGTTTGCCTTTCTGGCCATCGGCAGGCCGGAGTCAGCAGGCTGTTACTGCAGAATCAACGCCTATCTGAAAGAGGTCATCACCATGGTCGCCGATCAGTTCGACTATGTCGTCATCGACGGGGAAGCCGGCATCGAGCAAATCAACCGAAGAGTCATGGAGAAGGTCACCCACCTGCTTCTGGTAACCGACACCAGCAAAAAGGGGGTTGAAGTCATCAAAACCATAGCCCATGTCGCCTCCGGCATGGTCTCATACGACGAACTCGGCGTGATTGTAAATCGGGTGGAAGACATGTCAAGAGTCGATAAGCTCGGCCTGGCGGATCTGAAGCTCCTTGCCGCAATTGCGTCGGATCCCATACTGGCTGAATATGATTTCGAGGGGAGAAGTCTCCTTGAACTTCCCGGTGATTCCGCCGCAGTCAGAGGAGCCGAAAGGGCATTAGAGAATCTTGGAGGCTGAATATGAAAGATCTGAAACATATGATTTTCTTCGAGAAAGTCCTCGAAAGCGCCCACAACGACCTGGTCAGACAGGCCCGGGAAAAGGACGGAAAAATTGCCATCGGCTATACCTGCTTCCATATCCCGGAGGCGATTCTGAATCTGCCCGGATGCTTCTCGGTTCGACTCCGCGCTCCTTTTATGGGATCCACCGACATTGCGACCTATTATCTGGCCAGCAGCTCATGTGAATTCTCCAGGGCGCTTCTGGAACGGGGCATTGAGGGAGGATACCGTTTCCTCGATGCCATTGCGGGCGTGGATATCTGCGAGTGCATGAACCGCTGTTACGAAAACATGGAGCTTCTCGGCTGCGTAGGGGAAGGAAACGGCAAATTCTTCCTGTCCTATATTGATGTTCCCGGAAAAGACGAGGAGATTTCGGTCGATCACGTCACAGAGCAGCTGCAGAGGAAACTGCTGAAGCCCCTGCATGTAAACTACGGCATCGACATATCCGATCAGGCTCTGCGCAAAGCGGTCGAAGATCACAATGAAATCTGCGACCTGATCACGGAAATCGGCAACTTCAGAAAGCTGGATCCCGCGCCTATCACAGGAGCTGAATTTCACAAAATCTGTCTTGCCACTTATGTCTGTCCCCAGTATCTGATCAAAGACAAACTCAAGGAGACCCTGGAAGAAATCCGGACAAGAGCGGCAGATGAGAAGAAATTCAGGGCAAGGCTTGTAATTGTAGGCGGAGAGATCGACGACCCCGAAATGATTGAGCTCTGCGAGGAAAGCGGAGCGCTGATTGTGGCGGATCGTTTCTGCTATGGTTCCATTCCGGGGAGACAGAGAATTGAACTGAATGACAGAGAAGACGCACTCTCCCAGATTGTAAGGATCAATATCCGGCAGACCTCCTGCCCCAGGTATATTACGGACAATAAGATTCTCTACCGGCAGGAAGAGGCGAAACAGCTGGCCAAAGACTACCACGCGGACGGCATTATCTATGAACAGATGAAGTTCTGTACCTACTGGTCCTATGAGAGAACCCTGCAGAGCCATGTGCTGGCTGAGGAGTACGGGATTCCCACTCTTTCCATTGACAGACCTTACCGGGCAGGGGCATCCGGTCAGCTCAAAACAAGAGTACAGGCCTTTGTCGAAAGTCTGGAGATCAAACAGATCAAGGCGAGAGCCGCGAAGAGGGAGGCTCAACATGTTCAATAAGCGAAAAAGCAGGCTTCCTGCGTTGATGGAATGCCTGAGAGGAGCAGCCGCAGACATCCCATATATGGTCAATGATATGAAGGCTGCCATACCCGCGATTACAAACTACATAAAAGAAAACAAAGAAACCCTGAAAACGCAGGCAGCAGAGGACGCAAGGCACTATCTCAAACCGAGATTTCGCCTTCATATTGAAGGAAAGGGCGACTACTATACGGAGGGCTACCGGTCATTGAATCAAAGAGAATGGAAAGGGGTCAAGGACACCGCCTATGATTTCAGGCGATGGCTGAAACTCTACGGCTATATGCTTGCGACCTTAGGCACTCACCCCTATGCCCTCATGAAGGCCTTCATCAGATACCCCTGGATGGCGAGCTATCTCACCGCCGCGAACATGATGGATCGGCACAAGCTCGGTCTCAGAGGCAGGCAGCTCAGATACACGGAAGAACAGTTCTTCGGTGTCATCCACAACTCCGTTGAAGTGATTCTCCACATCATTGAACGGGACGCCAACCTGCACAGCCCCAACAACAGGAGAGCCGCAAGACTCAGAGATAAGACAGTCATGTTCGACGAAATGACTCCCTCCATTATCATGGCCGGATTTCCGGACCTTGACTGGATTGATGTCGCCATGTCTCCCGTCTGCCTTCCGGGAGAAGTGGATCAGTTTGCCAATATTTACTACGTAGACGCAGCCGAACGGCAGGGACTGGCAGCGGATGTATGTCCCCTCCCCTCCGCGGAAGTAGGATGTGCCATTGTTGATGATTATCCCCGTGTGGGATCCTCCTTTGTGACAAGCTCCATGCCCTGTGACGGCTCCATCGGCGCCGCTCTCTTCACCGGCAGATACTTCCATGATCTTCCGCGATTCGCGCTCACGCCTCCGCAGCGTTTTAACGAGCCTGAGACACTTGCGTATGCGGTGAAAGACGTTCGCAACTGCATCCATTTCATCGAAAGTACCTATGGCGTCAAATGGAACTGGGATCGTTTCTGGGAAAAAGCCAAGGAATACAATCTCACAACGCAGTGCATGCTCGATAAATGGGATGTCAACTGCACGCCCTATCCCCAAGTGACAGGAAGCGCCCTCTCTCTCCAGCGAGAATATGAATTCCAGACCGCGGGATGTCTGGATCCCTATATGACCAGACAGGATCTTAAGGTCACGGATATGATGCTTCAGGGATACGAAGAAGATAAGCAGGCAGACAGACGCGATTACAAATACCGGGCCATCGTATGGTGCTGTCCCGCCCACTACTATACGCATTTTACGACCTGGGCCGAACAGGTATGGGGAATCAAAACCCTGGTCGATATGGAGAGTATGCTCAGCCACCACTTCTACCATATCGGCGAAAAGGACGCGGCTCTTGCGGATATTGCAATGGCCTATGAACGCATGATGATGCGATCCCACTCTAACGGAGGATACGCAAACGCTCTGGATGAGTGCTGGAAAATGTGTGAGAAATTCAACGCGAACATCGTCATTATGTACGATCACGTATCCTGCAAGAACTTCGGCGGGCTTCACGGCCTCTTCGAAGATCAGGCCCGGGAAAGGGGGATCCATCTGATCTGGGTATCCCATGACCTTATGGATCCGCGTACGGTCTCAAGAAAGGCGATGAGAGATGCCGTCAACAAGTACATGGTCAATGTGTTCCGGGAAACGCCTCTGGATCCGACCTATGCTGACTATTCAGATGAACTCACCTGGTAAGAGAGCAGAAAGGACAAGGTGTCGATATGAAATATTTTGGAGGATGTGACGTAGGCTCGACCTACACAAAGACCGTGATTTTAGACGAGCAGGGCAAGATGGTCGCTTCAAATACCATCAAGAGCAAAATCAACAGCCGTGAAAGCGCCGAGCTGAGCTTAAAAAATGCTCTGAATGACGCCGGATTGAAAGAAATCTCAGACCTTTCATACCTGATCGGAACAGGCTACGGAAGAAACAAGGTCCCTCAGGCTCAGGAAAACATCAGTGAGATCAGCTGTCATGCCATGGGCGTTCATATTACGAATCCTGAGGTCGAGGCAATCATTGATATCGGCGGACAGGATGTCAAGGGAATTGCCGTAGACTCCGACGGAACAGTAAAAACCTTCGCGATGAATGACAAGTGCGCGGCCGGAACAGGCAGATTCTTTGAGTCTATGGCAAATGCCTTCGAAGTCTCGCTGGATGAGTTCTCGAAACTGAGTCTTACTGCCAAAAACGTGATTCCCATCACAGCACAGTGCACGGTATTTGCGGAATCCGAAGTCATTACCCTGGTGGGAGAAGGACAACCCAGAGATGAAATCGCGGCTGGAATCCAGCAGGCTGTGGCCAAGCGATGCTTTGTCATGGCGAAAAAGGCAGGCGCAAAGAATTCGATCACTCTCACCGGCGGCTGCGCCAAGAACGAGGGTCTGAAGCGCGCGATTGAGAAGGTTCTGCGGATCAAAGTCATCGACCTGAATATCGATCCTCAGTTGATGGGCGCTCTGGGCGCCGCTGAATATGCCCGCCAGAAAGGTCTGGACAAGGGACTTCTGTAAATCGGGAAATGTAACTTCCTGATGATTCTGCTGTCATGAATCATACGGCCGGCAGATCCATTGCAGTTTCCCTGACGACAGATTCGAAGAACCTTCCCGACACATCAATGAGAAAGAAGACGAAATATGAAAGATATCATGCGCAAGTTTGAGATACTTCTGGCAATCCTCCTGCTTCTCACCGGAATTCTATTCATTGTATACATCACCAACGCCGATTCAAAGCTGGTTGAATTCATATATGATAAGCTTTGGGAATTCCACCACAATAAGGTGGTTGAGGACAAGATTTAACTATGAATGTTTACGACAGCGTCATCAAAGAGACCCGTGAACTTCTCTCCTCCTATCGAGCCAGAGAGCTTCCCGTGAGCAAGGGGAAGCCCTGGCCTTTACTCAAAGAAAATGAATTCCTTCTGCAGAGAGATGTTGCCTATGAGCTCGGCATCCGAACCAGGCCCGGTGTCTGCTACAATGCCGTCACCAGCGACAGCAAACTTCTGGA
Organism: Lachnospiraceae bacterium AF51-6-b8A; assembly: GCA_027682585.1. Taxonomy (GTDB): domain Bacteria; phylum Bacillota; class Clostridia; order Lachnospirales; family Lachnospiraceae; genus Shuttleworthia. The sequence goes on from JAQCZH010000003.1 coordinate 166,322, forward strand.
GCAGGACCGTATTCTCCTCTACGGGAGAGATCTGCCCGAAATAAAGAATGACACGGTTTTCTCCAGAATTACCTTCCTTCATATCGATCCCATCGAGGACCCGAACAAGGCCTATCAAACCGTCAGGAGATTGGACTTCACAAGATTCAAGGTCATCCCGAAAGGGTATATGATTCTGTCTTCCAGCATGGAAAACCGTGAGAACATAAGGGTCAGTAAAAAGGCCCTCAAGAACGGACTGAACTTCACGACGATTGGAAACCTTTTTATTGATCATTACAAAAAAGCAGCTCGCGTGAATCGGGCTGAAATCATCTTTATCACAGAAGAATTGAATGCCATCGGACAGCTGGAGAAGGTGGCCCGCAAGGTCGAAGAAATCACAGATGCCTTCGACCACATCCTGAAAGGTGTTGTTTCCGACTGTGATCTCTGCCCACTTCATCCCATCTGTGATGAAGTGGAGGAGCTGAGACAACTGCACTTTCTGAATTGTCTGCCATGATTTTCCTATAACTTCCTGCATTCTCCCCTGCGGATTCCATTCTCATTGAAGGCGTCTACACGGACGAAATACTCTCTTCCCTGAATCAAGGCACCGACCCGATGCGTCCCCGCCTCAAAGCAGAGCAGGCTGTGGTAGAGCTTATCCTCGGAATTGCCGAAGAGAATATTGTAGCCTAAGGCATCCTCCTGCTCTTTAATCGCAACCGTCATGTCAATGTCGGAATCCCGGTGCGCTGTGAAGCCGGGCGTCGCAGGTATTTCTCCCTCTCCTCTTCCAAAAATACGGAGACCAGAGATGCAGGGAGCCTGATCGAAAGGCACCTGTATCTGACTGACGCGAACGTAGCGAAGTTGCAATCCCTCCTCCCGAATCAGAAGGTCATGGGGAAGATCCGTCTTCGCCCGGCTCTTATCCTCAATGCCAAACCAGTTCTCTCCATCCAGACTTCCCTCCATTTTCCACTGCGTGACATGGTCTGCCTCATCAATATAACGAGCCTGTGAGCCGGGGTGAATCTGACCCGGGCAGGGAATATTGATCTTATCATCCGCAAAGTTGATCTGAATGGCATACACCTGGTAAATGCTGCCCAGATCCACTTGCAGCCACTCAGATCGGTCTGCGCTTTTGGCCTGCCACCAGCTTCTAGCGTTCTCCTCACAAGCTAGCTCCGCTCCATGTCCCACGGTCGAGGATGAGGCCCTGGCCCTCTTTCCCAAGCTTAAAAGCATCCAGTCCGGGTCCCTCCAGGGATCTTCAGCAGCGGCTTCAAGAGACATGGGCCAGTCCCCATAGCGCTGATTGCTAAAGAGCTGTCCATTTGCATCAAAGCCAGCCGGCCAAATGCCGATTCTTCGCTCGAAGTCATGGTTGGCAGAGATGCGCATAGTTGCCGTGTGCCAGTAAGCTCCTTTTTTATCCTGCATAGTCGACCCATGTCCTGCCCCCGGCATAAAACCGCCCGGCCGATAGGAGTAGGGATTGTTCTCTGCCAGCCAGAAAGGCCCCAGAGGATGATCAGCGACATAGACTCCGTCCGAATAAGTATTGTACTGGGTTCCCGGCGCCGCATACTGCAGGTAGTACCTATCCTGATAACGATCCATCCAGGCGCCTTCAATGTAGGGCTTATCTGAGAGCATACCGCGAATCAACGGCTTGACTCCCTCCGGAATCTGATCCTCACAAACCATACCATTTGCAATAAAGGCCTGATAGCGCCGCTCAATCTCTTCTTCTGAGGCTGGCAGCCTGCTGTTGTTCTCCCCCACCCGCTCATAGCCAATCGTCTCGGGATGTCCCTCAATCAGGGCGACCTTCTCTCCCATAGGCAGCATCGTCTTCGGGTCTAATTCCACGCCATAGATCGGAGTGATATTGGAGCAGCCCCAGTAGAAGTAAACTCTTCCATCCTCATCAACAAAAAGATTGGGATCCCAAAATGGGAAGCTCCCCTCCAGCTTCTCGTAGGGTCCTTCTAAGATGTTCTTCGTTCTCCAGCGGTCGCAATTCTTCTCCCGATTGGATGCACAGAAGTAGACATAGTCTCCCATAACCCTCACATCCGGCGCATAGTCATAGAGGGGGAGCTCCTTGGGCAGAGAGTGATAGTCCCAGTGGGCCAAATCCTCCGAGACAAGGACACCCAGGGACATGGAGGCGAAGATATAGTAGCGGCCACCAAATAAAATCATAGAAGGATCTGCTGCCTCCCGGCATATCTGAAGCAATCCTCGCTTGCGGGGGTCAGCATTGAACTGGTAGCGATAGTTGATATTTAAAGGATTACAGATATAGTGCATGGTCACCTCCATTCTTCCATTTGCTGAGCCACATTACACCTGACCGGGATCTTCTTTATGCAACTGCTCTGTGTAAAATTTTTCCTGCATCTGTGCCTTCTTCTGCTCGATTCTCTTCTGCACCTCAACCATCTGGCTCTTACCCAGCTTACAGCTGCGCATGGCGATAAGCGTACAGAGGAATCCCAGAATTGCCAGTCCATGGCGCAGGAACATGGAGATCCCCAGGACTCCTGGAGTCATCGGATCCGTTGGCTGCGGCATAGTGCTTGTATACCCGATCACGGCCACACAACCTGTTGCAATCGCTGCTGAAAAAGAAGATACCAGCTTATCTACAAGACTGTATGTACCGGTGACAACAGCCGGAATATACTTGCCGCTTCGATCCAGTTCAAAGTCAATAATATCTGCCATGAACGCAGCATTTGCCGTTGTAATCCCCATAGCAAAGCCATTCGTCAGGAAAGTCAGAATGACAAAGAGACATTTAAAGATCATCTGTTGAGAAATTACCCGCGTCCCCACCGTCATATAGGTGGCAACGAAGAAGACGATCATTGCGATATTAGCCAGAATACTGACCCGCGTCCAGGTAATGATAGACTCCTTATTGCCGTGCTTGCCGGCATAGTGCGCTCCATACATGGCAAAGAGGATGGAGGGAAGCATCCCGATCACGCCCAAGGTGGTTGCAAGTCCCATATCTCCAATCAGAATACCGTTAACCATGGTTCCCACAATAGAGGCAGAAGCTGCCTGCTGGGCGATCTTGTCGGAGGAGGCAGAGATGATGTAGCTCTGCAGAGGTTTGTTGTGTCCCAGAACATCCATCATATCCTTGAGTCTAAGTTTCTCTGTCTTTCCGATTCCCTTGAAGTTTTCCGGTTTATCATAGGCGGAGATGCCGATGCAGACCAGGGCAACCCCAACGAAGGAAACGGCAACGCAGAGCCAAGTAACCGTATTCAGAAAATTCTGATTGAACTTGCCTCCCATCGCCGGCAGAATTCTGGTATAAACCACAATACTCAAGACCATGGGGGTGAGATAGTTGAGTACAGTCTGCCATACGCCAACCGTAGGGCGCTGCCTAGGGTCATTGGTCATCAGGGCGGGCAGGGTCTGCGCCGTCATATTGACAATCGTATAGCCAATGACATAGAGCATATAAAAAACCAGGAATATCGGTATCCCGTGCCCCTTGCCTGAGAAAAAATGAAAAAGACAGAGCAGTCCCGTACTCTGAATTGCCCAGCCGATCAGCATCAGGGGTCGGACTTTTCCAAACGGCGACTGAAAGCGATCATAGACGAAAGCCAACAGAGGATCTGTAATCGCATCAAAGATTCGTGTGAAGGTCAGAAGACCTCCGACCACCAGCGTTGCAATCCCATAACCGATACTGGCCGAATAACTCGATAATCCGATCAGAAAATAGACCGCCATACCGTTGAAGGCATTGAAGGCCACCAAAATGATCTGCCAGAGCTTGGCTCTTCTATACTGAACCCCATCCACCTGACTCTGTGATAACTTCTCCATTATCCTACCTCCCTTCTCTTCGTTCGCAAGTATATAGCCGGGTATTCTCTACAAAAACACCCCAACCTGAACTCCCCAATCTGACACTCACGCTATTTCCCAAAATATCTTTTTGTTCTCTTTCAGATACATGATATGATAGAAGTTCAAAGGGGCAAAGCTTTTCATTCGGGAAAAATGATACTGATTCCGGGACTTCCTGACATCCCCTAGCACAAAATACGAAAAAGATCACTGAGGATTCACTACAAATGGAAGATGCACGGATCACAGCCGCAGAGAAAAATCTGATTTTCCTGCACTCGGTCATTCCGGCCGCAGAGAAATTCTATCTCTGGTGCTTTGGCCGGGATGGAAGGTGCCTTGGCTCCTCCTGTCCCGCAGAGGTTCGCCCTCTCTTAGAGACTCTCTTTCGCAGCTTAGGCGGGCTTGATCAGGCAGTCGCCTACGCCGCTTTGGACAAGAGGATTCCCCTGCTGATCAGTTCCTCCCTTGGCATGCAGTGGGCCGTCACCTGCGAGACAGAACGGGGATCCGATCTTCTCTTCGTTATGGGTCCCGTCTTCTACAGCAGTCCCCGCAAAGAACAGATTCAGACCGCCATGCGCAGTCCTGATCATGGCGTCCGCCAGCTGCGGCTGGAAAAAATGCTCCTCTCCCATCTCTCCAGCTTGCCTGTCCTTCCCTACGCTGTCTTCATCCGCTACGTTATCATGGTCCATAATATGCTGACCAAAGAACAGCTGGACATCTCAGTCTTCCGTCCGAAAGGAAGTAAATGCCAGGAGTCCTCTCCCAGTCATAACCACGACCGCAGCAAGATATACCTGGCAGAGCAGGCTCTGCTAAGAATGGTACGTGAAGGGGATATCAACTATGAGGGGTTTTTGATCCAGAGTCTTACCATGAGTTCCGGCGTTCCTCTGCCAGACGCCATACAGCAGACCAGGGCAAATATTATTATCTTTACCACCCTTGTCAGCCGTGCCGCCATGGAAGGAGGGCTTCACCCGGAGATCGCCTATCCTCTAGGTGACTCATACATCGCCGCCGCCCTCAGAAGCAGGGACTTCGGAGAACTCAGCGCTCTAGCTGCGACCATGTACCATGACTTCATTTGCCGGGTTCACCAGAACAAGACCAATCCTCATTACTCCGCTGCCATCCAGAAATGCTGCGACTACATTGCTCTGAGCTTGGGCAAAGCCATCCGAATCTCTGACCTGGCCGCCCTGACCGGCTACAGCAATTACTATCTGACAGAGAAATTCAAGAAGGAGACCGGACTTCCCCTCTTCCTTTACATCCGCCGGGCCAGGATTGCGCGGGCCAAGCTTCTTCTTGAGACCAGTGATCTGAGCGTCAAGAGCATCTCAGAGCAGCTGGCTTTCCGCACGCCCAATTATTTCATCAAATGCTTTCGAAAAGAGGCAGGCACTACCCCTGCCCAGTACCGGAAACTGTATTCTGCAGGCAGTTCCATTCATGATAATCAGATGTTCGCGGAACAGATCTCTGATTATTCATGGCATTGACCATGAATATTCGCGGCTATTCCATGGTTGGAAAGGCAATGCACTATGAAGCTATTGTGCGCGATGAGAGACCCCCTTTAGTATGTACAGGGCAAGAACGCATATCTTGCATTTGAAAAAGATTTGAAGTGTTCGGCGGCATTTCATCCAGTGGTGAGATCAATCGAATGAAAGCGATTGTGACAGAAGGCCAAATTGATGTTGTCGTTGCATGCGATGCGAAAATCTGTCAACCATTATTGACAATATCACTTTTTTATTTGAACCGAAAGTAATGTCATCAGGTGTAAGCGGTAAGTTCTTCTCCGACCACTCCGAAACAAGCTCCGGATGTACTTCTGTTAAACTGTTGTTCATAGCCAAACCTCAACCTCCTTGTGCTTAGAGTATATGAGGTTTTGGCTTTTACTTGTAGTTTGCGAATGTAGGTAAAATTAAAAAGCCCTTTGAGAAAAGATTTCTCCTCGCTCAAAGGGCTTGGTAAACTGGAATTTATCGTTCCTGTATTTCCTTGCCGCTGAGGTACTCCACGTCTATTTCAAAAATTTGCACAGCCTTTCCTGCATGGGCAATTTCCTCATCAACTAACTGTTCGCTGGGATAGTATTTCATTCCAAATCGTTTTAACAGAGTTGTTGCTCTTGCACCGGATTCTACGAGGTGGCATCTGCCGAATACCACAACGCTCTGCACAAACGGTGCCCAATCTTCTTCTTTGATGGTTTCATTTCCATATACCGTGAAGCATACTTTGTCACAGGCACGCAGTGCATCTACTTTATGACCTACACGTGCTCCATGAAAATAAATTTTCTGCGCATCGTCATCGTAGACATAGTTGATAGGAATTGCATAGGGATATCCGTTATCTCCATTTACGGCAAGAACGCCACGTCGGCTGGACTGCAAAAGAGTCTTTGACGTGTCGATGCTGATTTCATTTTTCTTTTTACGAATTGTTCTGAACATGATATTGCTCTCCTTTCTACGCTGATACAAATCCCGATTTATCTTTTTCTTTCTGAAAATAGGCAATTCCGTAATGGAACTGCCCATATATTTTGAAAATATACGATTTCTAAGGCTCTGCACCGTTTCAAGCACCATTTGGTGTAAATTTGGTGTATTTGTGTATTTTCAGAGCTTTTTCACAAATGAAGTACATCCCGTTTTGTAGGGTAAAACGGTACTTCTTAATAGAGCTTTGCACCTGCCGGAATTCTGTCATCTACCATCAGAAGATTCAGTCCTTCATGACCGTCTTCCTCGTGTACTGCTGAAATCAGCATACCTTCGGAATCAATTCCCATCATCTTTCTCGGTGGCAGATTCACGATAGCGATTGCAGTCTTACCAACCAGTTCCTCTGGCTCGTAATAGTCGTGAATACCGCTTAAAATCACACGGTCTTTGCGTTCTCCGTCGTCTAATGTAAACTTCAGAAGCTTCTTTGACTTCGGTACTGCTTCACAAGCTAAAATCTTAACTGCACGGAAATCAGATTTTGCAAATGTATCGAAATCTACCATTTCTTCAAAGATTGGCTCAATCTTTACCTTAGAAAATTCAATTTTCTCAGGCTCTGAATTTGGTGTAGAAACCTCTTTAGAACTTACACCATTTTCGGATTTTACACCACCGATGGTCTTCATTGTCGGGAACTTTGATTCTTTCATTTCGTACACTGCCACAATCGTTCAAATTCTATTACTTCAATACTTTCATGCTATCCACTACACCATATTTTATCACAAGCTTTCATCAACGGTGTTCTATTTGATGTATGAATTGATGTAAGTGATGTAAACAAATCTATGCAATACCACTAATAAAGGGGTGATAATCAGGTTGTGTCAATAATCTTTCGCAAATTCATTTGCCATCGGTTTTGCACAAGTTAAACGGCAGCTTCGCGATCAGTTTCAGCTTGAAGCTCCTGATCGAATAAATGCTGCATGTTCAGGTATCGTTTGCTTCCCCAGGCAGATCCGGCTACATGACGCAGTCTGGCGCAGACGAGCATTAACGCGCTTTGGCCGTCAGGAAAGGCTCCGATTGCCCTGGTCCTACGTTTAATCTCGCGATTGACGCGTTCAATCGTGTTGTTCGTCCGAATTCGAAGCCAATGCTGGCTTGGGAAGTACATATAGGCAAGCATCTCATCAACGCCGTTTTCGACGATCTCGGCAGCTCTGGATAGTTTCAGTTCCTTCAAGCGATCAGCGACTGCCTTGGCTTTCTGAGCCGCAGCTTCGTGGTTCTCCTGCGCATGAATGGCCTTAAGCATCATGGATACTTCGCGCATCATTTTTCTCGGCGTTGCCGAGAATACGTTGCGGTAGAAATGAACCGTACAGCGCTGGTATTTAGCTTCTGGATAGACTTCACCAAGCGACTCCAACATACCGAGACATTTGTCACTAATGACGAGGCGGACGCCTGTGAGACCGCGTTTTTTAAGGTCGATGAAGAAGTTTTTCCAGCTTTCTTTGTCTTCTTTCATGCCTTCACAAGCGCCTATGATCTCGCGATAGCCATCATGATCAACACCTATGGCGACAAGGATGGAAACGTTCTGGACCTCGCCACCCCAGCTGCGTTTCAGAAAAACGTCATCCACATAAACATATGGATAATCACCACTAAGAGGTCTGGTGCGCCATTCCTCAATGTATTCGTAAGCCTTCTTGTTGAGATTGCTGATCGTTCCCGGTGAGACCTTTGTTCCCCACTGAGCTTCGGTGATGTCCTCGACGCGGCGTACTGATACACCGGCCAGGTACATCTCGATCAATGCTTCTTCCACGGAGCATTCACGGCGTCGATACCGTTCAATGATGGCAGTCTCGAACTGAATCCCCTTCAGCTTCGGGACATGGAGAGTAACATCGCCCGATGTGGTCGTAAAGTTTCGGTCATAGTGCCCCGAACGATCGCCTTTACGATCGCCGCTTCGCTCGTATTTCTCGGCATTCACGAGTTCATTGGCTTCGTGATCAAGCAGGGCATTGAGGGTCTCTTCGACACTGTCGCGGACAAGATCTTTGAGATTATTCTTTATGAGATCCTCGTTCAATTGTATAATGTTACCAGACATAGTTATTGCCTCCTTTCGGCGATTAGAGTTGTGGTAACTTAATCATACCGATGGCAAGAAGCTATGTCTATTTCATTGAATTTGCGAAATTTATTTTACGTTATCGTGGCGAATGATCTTGACACGTGAGGCAGATCAGAAAACAAGCATTCCAATGAAGTCATAAAGCAGAGGAAGTAACTGTAGATGCAATTACTAACAATCGACGAAATAATATCTTCAATAATGAAAGAAACAGAGGGACTTGATGCTGAAATAACAGATGGAATTATTCTTAGAAAAAAGGAAATTACTCCGTCCGAAATCGAGAAATTAAAATCTGAACTTGAAATAGAGTATTTAGATTCGGTATTTACAGAAAATATTTTAAGTTACAATTGGGGGAATTTCGGCTTTCTCAGCTACCAGTTCGGATATGGGGATGAAATGAGCCTCAACTGGCTAATTAACCGCAATCTGGAATATGAGGAGTATTCGATTCTTCATAAAAAGAACTTGATAATTATTGCAAACGGAGATCCCTATACTATTTTATTAGAATGTAAATCTGGAGAAATATATGCATTCACAAGTGACATGAGTTATGAGGAGATAGCGCCTATTGCTTCCGATTTCAAAGAATTGATAAGAGTGATGGGAACTGCTCAATACGCTGTTTGGAAGCATGCTGAAAAAGAGTTTGTGGAATTGATGGAACGCGAGGCTTTTGACAGTAGTCTTGCTTTTTGGAAAGAACTGGTGAGTGTGTACTAAGCGAAATATAAGGAGACACCATGGAGTTTATACTAGCTAAGGAAGGTGTTCCTCAAAATATCGGTTGTGAAGGGGCGACTATCGCATATTTTGGCAGTGAGATAGATTTTCACTACGAGACAGTGCCTCCGCATGGCGATGAAATTTTTTCTGCAAAATTGCCACTCCTAGATATTAAACTTCCGTTTTGGATGTATGGAAGGAATCTGATATTTTTAGATGCTTACTATCTGCTTGCAGAAACGGTGGAGGAGCACACTTGGGATCCTATAACTAGCAGGCTTATCAACATACACACAGGGAAAAGTGCCAGTCTCGGTGGTTGGTATAATAATGTGAAAGTCAAGGAAAATGAAATCGAATTAAAAAATGACTATACTGGGGAAACTATGGTGCTGAAAAATGTTGAGGGGCTGAGCTGGATTTAAAATAGTAAGAGATATCAAGGTTTATGAATATAATGCACAAGCACAAGGAGACTCCTATGACAACCATTATATTATTGCAGTTAGCATTGAGCAAAAAGCAGAGTATTATGAATGTGAGTCCTGCCATCACACAGGTTTGTCTTTTTACATAAACGATTGTATTTACAGAGGCCTTCGAGGGAACTGGTATAAGAACATCGACCATAACCTGTCCGATTGAGTTTTATTTTTTCGGCAAGCGTTGATGGATCCTGATGGAGTTCCTTCGCGATAGCGCGGAAAGACTTTTTCTGATCCAGTCCTGCCTGGAGGGTAGAACGGTCATCAAGGGTGAGGTGTTTCCCGTTTCCTTTGATCTCTTTACTCATGGCTCTTTCCTTTCCAACCGCGGGCGGATATCAGTGGCTCTCATTCTCCGGAATGGTGGCTCTCAAAGTCAAAGTCCGGGCAGATGGCTCCGAAGGGGCCGGAATAATCAATAAATACAGAAATATATAAAGGAACGGCTAAATACATGAATAAAAATCGGACAAATACTTGAATAGAAATCGAACAAATGGAAAAACAGAAGCTATTCTTCGAGAATCACGAAATGCAAGACGAAATTCAGAAGTTAAACGACGAAATTCATCATTTGATAACCGAAATGTCCGAAACACAGAAGCTGAATCAATCGCTTCAGCAGAGCAACGACGATTTGAGGAACAGAAATGGGTTGATGAGCAGGAGCGAGCAAGAGCAGCTCGAAGAAGAAATAAAAGACATTCGGGACCAGAACTGTAAGTTGGGAAAATTGGTGGATATGTCTTCTGTGAAAGCAGTCAGGCAAGCGAAGGAGAAACAAAGAGAGCTAGAAAAACAATTGCAGTCAATGAAGTATCAGGCAGAACAGAATAGAATAGAAGGATTGCTGCGAAGGAGATACAAAAACTGAAAAAAGAGTGGAGTTGCAATTAGAGAAAATAAGTGAAATAAAACTCTTCTGTAGAATTGGATATGTTACGGCGGTTATATTTGCTGTTTGTCTTGTTGAGATATGTATTTTATGATTTTCCATAATGATGGCAATTATGCTGTGGTTATTTTTCTAGGAACAAGCATTTGAAAGAAATTCCGAAGAGAGGTTTCTGCTAAATACACAATCTTACGGAGGATTGCATTGCTTGCTAATTTGTATTTTTAGCATATCTTAACTTGTGACCTGTTCCGGCAGCGGACTTGATCCGCATATCTCCCCTACGGCGGTTAAATATCAGGTGACAAGAATTGCAAAAGCAAATAATATGAGTGAAGAAAAAGTCAGAGCTATTATTGAAAAATGCACCGACAGTAGATTTTTAGGTGTTTTTGGAGAGAAAACCGTAAATGTTCTGAAAGTCAATTTGATGTTGGACGGTATCCTGTAACTAGCACTCTCCAAAGATGAGCAGAAGACTTTGGACTTCTGCTCATCTTTATACAATCTTAATTTCAAAACAAACTTACTTACGCCCATTTAATACGAATAAAGATAGAGTAAAGGTGATATAAAAGAAATTAAGATTATGGGGACATAGTTATGCAACAGACAAACAAGTCAAGACATCGACATATGACATCATTTCAAGTGATTAGTTTAGGGTTTTTATCCGTAATTCTCTTAGGCAGTCTGCTTTTGATGCTGCCGATTGCTACAAAAAGCGGTCAGAGTACATCCTTTTTAGATGCTTTGTTTACCGCAACTTCTGCGGTTTGTGTGACGGGACTGGTTATTAATGATACGGCAACTTACTGGTCTTTATTTGGTCAAGGAGTTATTTTAATGCTGATTCAAATCGGAGGTATGGGAATTATTACGATTGCCATTGCGATTGCTGCTGTTTCCGGACGCAAAATCGGGTTAATGCAGCGAAGTACCATGCAGGAGGCTATTTCGGCTCCAACGGTGGGTGGTATTGTGCGGAGAACACAATTTATTATTCGGACTACTATTTTTATCGAAATCATTGGCGCAGCTCTTTTAGCCCCTGTTTTTTGCAGGGACTTTGGGTTTTGGAAAGGAATATGGTATTCGTTGTTTCATTCTATTTCTGCTTTTTGCAATGCAGGATTTGATCTAATCGGTATAAGAACCCCTTTTTCCTCGTTGACCTCTTATTCTGTACAGCCGATTGTAAATCTTGTGATTATGGTGTTGATTGTTGCAGGAGGTATTGGATTCCTTACCTGGGAGGATATAAAGAATCATAAATGGCATTTCAAAAAATACCGAATGCAAAGTAAGGTGATTTTTATGGTAACAGGACTATTGATATTCTTACCGGCTCTTTACTTTTTTTATTTTGAGTTTTCAAATGTGCCTCTTATGGAAAGAGTGTGGGTTTCCTTGTTTCAATCTGTTACGCCGAGAACTGCAGGATTTAATACGGCAGATTTGACTTTGCTCAGTGAAGTTGGGCAAATGCTTATCATTATTCTGATGCTCATCGGTGGTTCGCCCGGTTCCACTGCAGGTGGTATGAAAACGACAACTCTTGCAGTGCTCGTTTCATCGGCATTATCTGTATTTAGAAAAAAGGAACACACTCATTTTTTCGGCAGACGAATTCCGGATGGCACTATCAAAAATGCAGCTACGATTTTTTTGATGTATATCATTTTATTCCTTGTTGGAGGAATGGTAATTAGCAGCACAGAAGATATTCCACTTATGACCGCTTTGTTTGAGACGGCGTCGGCAATCGGGACGGTAGGGTTATCGCTGGGAATAACTCCTGACCTGGGGCTTGTTTCCCATATAATCTTGATTTGCTTGATGTTTTTGGGCAGAGTGGGCGGATTGACTTTGATTTTTGCCACCCTTTCTGAAAAAAAGCTTAACGGTTCAAAATATCCTCAGGAAAAAATCACAGTAGGTTAAAGGAGAATAAAAAATGAAATCAATATTACTTATCGGTCTGGGAAGATTCGGACGGCATATTGCTATAAAATTAGATGAATTTCACCATCAGGTGATGGCGGTAGATAAAGAAGATACCCGAGTTGATGCTGTACTTCCCTTTGTAACCAACGCTCAGATTGGGGATGCGACGAGTGAGGATTTTTTAAGTTCGCTTGGTGTTGGGAATTTTGATGTTTGTATTGTGGCAATCGGAGATAACTTTCAGAATTCATTGGAAGTAACGTCCCTTTTGAAGGAACTCGGTGCAAGAATGGTGGTGTCTCGTGCTTCTCGTGATGTTCATGCAAAATTTCTTTTAAGAAACGGCGCAGATGAAATTATTTATCCTGAAAGGCAGCTTGCCAATTGGGTTGCGATCCGTTATGGCGCTGATCATATTCTCGATTACATAGAACTAGATGAAGAACATGCAATCTTTGAAATATCTATACCGGGAGAATGGATAGGAAAAACTATCGGTCAGTTGGATATACGAAAAAAATATAACATCAATATTATGGCACTGAAAACAAATGATATTATGAATTTGAAAATAAGTTCCGATACGCAGTTGTTAAAGAATAGTACCATGCTTGTTCTCGGGGAGACAAAACATATTCAAAAATATTTTCGTATTTAATTTTTGAAAGAAGTTGATGATATGAAAGACTTTGTTTTACTTATAGTGGTATTGGCAGCATTTATTTATGGTTATTTTCTTATGGGAAAACTGGATAAATTTTTCGAGGGCTGAGTTGTAAGACGAGATGCCAGTTTGTAAGACGAGATGCTTGCTTGTAAATTGAAAACTCTATATTTGTAAACGAAACGCCAGTTTTGTACGCCAGATGCAAGTTTTGTAAACGAGATGCTGTGTTTGTACGCAAAATGCAACCTGTTCAAAGCTACTTTCCTCTTGTATGATGACTTTGACAGGCATGCTAAAGGGAGGTCGACTCCATCTCGATTTTTTGTAATCGGAGAATCCACCCCTGTGAGCAGTGTTATGGGTCAATGGTGTTGGCAGCTCTGTTACTAATTACTTCTTGAGAAGAGAAGGTTTCAGCAAGATGTCTTCAGTGGCAACTGGAGAGCATCCTAGAAGCTTTAACACCTCTTCTCCGTAGTGGAAGCTGAACGTTTCGTAGGGACTGCGATCGTTCAGCTTTTTCCTTTTATAGGAATTGATGTGATCCATCATTCTGGTCACATCCGTCTGCGTCAGGTTGTCAAAACTGGTTCCTTTCGGAAGAACCCGGCGAATCAGTTCATGGTTGACCTCGATCGCTCCTTTCTGATAAGGACAGCCAGCGTCACAATAGTAGATCCTGGTCCGCTGAAAGCCATAACCGGGGATAGCGCGGCCCCTATACTCGAGCTTCTTCGGATTAGAGAATGCGCTGCCGTTGTCCGTGACAATCATGGGGAAGATGCGACTGAATCGTTTCCCGCCAAGGCGGCCATCAAGCCATTCAAAGACATCAATCACGGACTGTGATGTGTTTGCGTCCCGCAGGAAGGCCAGCATCAGAGAGGACTCCACGAAATGGATCGTGAGCAGGCACTTGCCGCCAATCGTTCCGATCACGGAATCCATCTGAACAACTGCTGTATCCGGATTCTTCTCCATAAAGGCTTCGAACTCCTTATAGGAGCGTCCAATGCGGCAGCCCTTGTCGACCTTAAATTCCGGTTTCTTACGGCGGGCTCTAAATCGAACCTTTCGGGGAAGATCGATGTTCCACACTTCAAGAAGACAGTCATCGATGTAGTTGTAGATTGTCTTTTCACTGCACATCAGATCATCCCGGTGGGTGATATAAATCTCATGAATCGAATGCCCCTGCTTTACAAGAGGAGTATTGATACGGTTCAGCCGGGCAATCTCCTCTTCGCTGGTAGACAGGCCTTTCCGAGACTCACAGATCACTTGATGAGATTTCAGGTGTGCCTTCTCAGCATCGTAGAAAGTCTTGAGCAGAGTACACTTATCAATCGTCGGACAGGCATTGCAGACATAAGGAACGTGGACTCTGACCGCGCAAACCTCTTCGACGAAGTCCGGACAATGCTCATTACATGGGCACAAACGACAGTAATTGTAACTGCCAGTCCTTGTACAGTCTTTTCCACAGAGCAACGGAGCTTTGATCCTACAGGACATACGGTTCTTACAGGCATTGAACGAGTACCCCGGTTTACCGGTGGCGATTTCTATGGCATACTTTCGGACCTCTCTGGAGATGGTAGCTGGATCTTTATGTATTTGGGCAGCGATCTTCTTGAAGGGCATGCCCTCCTTCAAGAGTTTCTGCAGCATTAAGCGTTCTTCATAGGTAAAAAACTTTGCCATGGTATCCTCATTTCCGGCCGCCAACCGGATGAGGATATCGCACAGAGAAAAGAAATAGCAAGAAAAAGAGACCAGTCTTCGCTGATCTCTTTGTAGGCCGGGATGCAGCCTCCCGGAAGGTATTCGATTAGTAACTATTATGGCCTCAAGCCTGAACGAGAGGGGTTGCATCTCGTTTTACAGTTGAGATAAATTTTTCGAGGAAAATCAATCCCAAAAACTTATTTCAGGTTCTAAGATTAGGATTGGGTTTGAAACACCTGCAATTATAGATTCTATTGCAGATCTATTAGAACAATTTTCAAGCGAATACTCAAACTATGAGCTGAACCTATTCTACGGTTCTGTAAGTGAAATAATAAATGGGCTAGGAAATAATAAACTTGATTTTGGCTTTATCATAGAGGAATCCAACGATATTTTGAAAGATGAGTATTGTTCCTTATCCCTTCAAATAAAGCAAAGCGTCATTACTCCAGACTCTATAGACATTGCGGTACATCCAATCAACACGATTGAGAAACCAGTGAGAGTGATATGGCAAAATAACATTAATTGTATGGAAGGTCTATTTGTAGAAAAACTGCATGATTTTTCGGAACGTTTTCTGTTTTCGGCTACACGCCCGAATGAAAAAAAAGAAGAAAAGGTGTTATAATCTTTATGCAATTTTAATGTCAGTACTAAAATGCTTTTCTGAAATTTACTTATTTTTCTATATATTGTTTTTGTACAGGGAGGTGACCGTATGGGCGAAAGCATACACAATCCGGATCAGTTGCTAAAGACAATCCAAGCCGATGAGGAAAACCGGAATAAAGGACATTTAAAAATCTTTTTCGGATATGCGTCTGGTGTGGGTAAAACCTACGCCATGTTAGAAGCGGCTCATATGGCAAAACGGCAGGGAATTGACGTGGTAGCCGGCTATATAGAACCTCACGCACGCCCCAAAACAGCAGCTCTTTTGAATGGCTTAGAAGTTCTTCCCACAAGAGAAGTTCTCTATAAAGGTATGATACTGAACGAATTCGACATTGACATGGCGCTGAAAAGAAAACCACAGCTTATCCTTGTAGATGAACTTGCTCATACAAATGCCGAAGGATTCCGGCATGCAAAACGGTATCAAGACATTAAGGAACTTTTGAATGCAGGGATCGATGTCTATACGACTGTCAATGTTCAGCATATTGAAAGTCTTTGTGATACAGTTGCATCTATTACGGAAATTGTTGTACGGGAACGCATCCCGGATTCTCTGTTTGATAATGCAGACCAGGTTGAATTAATGGATATTGAACCACAGGATTTGATTGACCGTTTGAATACAGGAAATGTATACAGACAGACGCAGGCAAAACAGGCGATAGAAAATTTTTTTACAATAGAAAATTTGGCAGCTCTTCGGGAGATTGCATTGCGGCGATGTGCGGACCGGGTGAGTATCCTCACAGAAAATGCCCGCATTAAAAATCATGGAGATTATCATACAGACGAACATATTCTTGTTTGTTTATCTTCTTCTCCATCTAATGCGAAAATTATCCGTACCGCCGCAAGAATGGCTTCTGCTTTCAAAGGAAAGTTTACGGCTCTGTTTGTAGAAACACCTGATTTTACGGTGATGAGCGAGGAAAATATAAAACGCCTTCGTTCAAATGTTCATCTTGCTGAGCAGCTTGGGGCAAAAATTGAAACAGTTTACGGAGAAGATATTCCGTTTCAGATTGCGGAATTTGCCCGTTTGTCCGGTGTGTCAAAGATTGTGATCGGGCGAAGTTCTGCTACAAAACGGCATTTGCTCAGCAAACCGACCCTGACAGAAAAACTGATTGATTATGCCCCGACCCTGGATGTGCATATTATTCCGGATACGATTTCTAATGCGGCAGTGTATCAGTTAAGAGGGAGCAGGAAAAAGAACCATATCGTCTTTTCTGCCACTGATACATTAAAATCTACTGCGATTCTGATTTTATCCAGTTTAGTCGGAATGATTTTCCAGAATCTTGGATTTGATGAAGCAAATATCATTACTGTTTTTGTTTTAGGTGTTCTTGTCACTGCTGTCATCACGAAACATCAGGTATACAGCCTAATTTCCGCGATTGTAAGTGTTTTGATCTTTAATTTCCTGTTTACGGACCCCCAATTTACCTTGCAGGCGTATGATCAGGGTTATCCTGTTACCTTTATTATCATGTTTTTGGCGGCATTTTTAACCGGTTCTCTTGCTATACGGATTAAAAACCAAGCAAAACAGGCGGCACAATCTGCTTACCGTACCAAAGTGTTATTTGATACAAACCAGTTATTGCAACAGGCAAAAGATAAAAATGCAATTGTATCCACAACTTCAAATCAGCTCATTAAACTCTTGGGAAAAGATATCGTTTTTTATTTAGCTGATGGCGAAGTGTTGGATACGCCACATATTTTTTCTGTAACTGAGGAAAATTTGGAATCGTGTATTTCCGAAAATGAAAAGGCTGTTGCCGGTTGGGTATTGAAAAACAATAAACGTGCCGGAGCCACAACAGGAACGCTTTTCAATGCAAAATGCCTGTATCTTGCTGTTCGCAGTAGCACTATGGTATATGGAGTTGTTGGAATCGTGATGGGGAAAATACCGCTTGATCCATTTGAAAACAGTATTCTACTGTCCATTCTCGGAGAATGTGCCATGGCTCTGGAAAATGAGAAAAATGCCCGTGAGAAACAGGAGGCGGCTGTCCTTGCAAAAAATGAACAGTTGCGAGCGAACCTGCTGCGTGCTATTTCACATGATTTGAGGACACCGCTGACATCCATTTCTGGTAATGCCAGTAACCTTTTGTCCAACGGCGATTCCTTTGATAATGATACAAAAAAGCAGCTATACACGGATATTTATGATGATTCCATGTGGCTGATTAACCTTGTAGAAAACCTGCTGGCCGTAACCCGGATTGAGGAAGGACGGTTGAATCTCCGTATAACGGAAGATTTGATGGATGACGTGATCACAGAAGCGTTACATCATATTAACCGAAAGAGTGAAGAACAGCACATTTCTGTTGAAAGCAAAGAAGAAATTCTTCTTGCAAAAATGGATGCAAAGCTTATTGTTCAGGTAATCATCAATATTGTTGATAATGCTATCAAATATACACCTAAAAACTCTCATATTGTTATTCGGACAGAAAAGCGGGGAAAACAAGCGATCGTATCCATAGCGGATGACGGAAACGGAATTGCTGATGAGATAAAGCCACGAATATTCGACATGTTCTACAGCGGTGCAAATCAAATTGCAGACAGCCGTCGAAGTTTAGGACTCGGATTATCTTTGTGCAAGTCTATTATTAGCGCCCACGGCGGAGAACTTACTGTTTCAGATAATCTGCCGCACGGAACAGTATTCACATTTACATTACCGGCAGGGGAGGTCAAAGTATATGAATAAGTCACTAATATTAGTTGTAGAAGATGACACATCTGTCAGAAATTTAATTACAACAACCTTAAAAGCGCACGAATACCGATATCTGACAGCGCCCAATGGTCAATCGGCAATTTTAGAAGTATCTTCACACAATCCTGACATTGTTTTACTTGATTTAGGACTTCCTGATATGGATGGTGTTGAGATTATAAAAAAAATCCGTACTTGGTCGAGCATGCCAATTATCATAATCAGTGCTCGCAGTGAAGATACCGATAAAATTGATGCGTTGGATGCTGGTGCAGATGATTATTTAACAAAGCCATTTTCTGTTGAGGAACTGCTTGCCAGACTACGAGTCACGCAAAGAAGGTTATCGATGATGCAAAAAGTATCCCCTGCCGAAACGGTTGTTTTTGTAAACGGAAAACTTCGTGTAGATTATGTTGCGGGTTGTGCCTATTTGAATGAAGAAGAGTTGCATTTAACACCTATTGAATATAAGTTGCTTTGCCTGTTGACAAGAAATATAGGAAAAGTTCTGACCCATACTTTCATTACGCAAAGTATTTGGGGAAGTAGTTGGGATAATAATATTGCCTCCCTTCGTGTGTTTATGGCGACACTTCGTAAAAAAATCGAGAAAGAACCGAACTCTCCACAATATATCCAAACACACATTGGCGTGGGGTATCGGATGCTGAAAGTTGAGTGAACTTCACAACACCATAGTTAAAGTTGGAATATAAATTGCAGGTTTGTATACGAGACCCGTATGCACGGTTCAATGGGAGAAGCGAGAAAATATATTCTTCCTCTCTGGAAGATTACTGGTTAACTTGAAACTAATGAAAGCGGGCTATCCGTCGATAGATATAAAGTTTATTTATTTCTGTCTATTCCGGATAAGTAAGAATAAAAAAGTAATTAGATAAATTTGAAGTTAAGGAGGTGATTTTAATGAGTCCTTTAGTTATATATTATTCATATTCAGGAATAACAAGAAGATTAGCAGAAGATATTGCGTTGATTACTGATGGAGATTTGAGAGAGCTGAAACCACAAAAGCCTTATTCATTCTCATATAATACAGCTGTAAAAGAAGTTAGAGAAGAAATTGAAAAAGGATACTGCCCACCTCTTATTCAAGGAGCGGAAACTATTGAAAATACAGAGGTGATTTTTATTGGCTCTCCTAATTGGCTTAAAACTTTTGCCCCACCCGTGCTATCGTTTTTAAGAACGGTTGATTTAAGCGGAAAGACAATCATTCCGTTTTGCACGCATGGTGGAGGTGGTTTTGGGAGAATGATTGAAGATTACAAAAAGGAATGTAAAAACTCAATTATTAAAGATGGGATAGCGTTAAAAGGCGATTATAGTTTTGATGAGTTAAAAACATGGTTAGATAGTAATTTATAATTCGATTTTGTGAGGAAAAGATGAATTATATACATGATAGAAATAGTAACATCATTTTCAGCCTTCATGACAGTAGAGTGAGTGAAATTAAATTTCATAATAAAAGATTGATATTAAAAGTCCATAAAATTTTTCAATATACAGAGAATGGGGAGAAAACATATTCGGGCGAGATATATTTTGAAAAATGTGATGTAGATCTGTGTAATGTACTAATATTTAATAAAACCTTGGGAGAAGGACGCTTTAGCGGAAAGTCTGTTTATTTGCAGGAATTTATGGCTGATTATGCAGACGCAGAATTTGAAATAATTACGGAAGGCTATTTTGGTAACACTACTACATATACAGGGTGGCTTTGGGAAGACAAAAAAGCTCCGGTATCAGCAATAATGTATATTTGGAATTGCGGAGATATGGTATATAGAATTGAGGAATAAGTGCTCACTGTCAAAACTCTGCTTTAAGTTGGAAATCTCTAGAAGCAGCTATTATTATCAGAAGGCTACATTAGGGGCAGATGATAAATACCGTGAACTGCGGAGCCGGAAGAGACGCCGATTATCTATTCAGATCGGGGATGGCTTTTTCGGACATCTTAAAAACGAGATATTCTTTAAGATAGGCACCTGAAATTTTACAGGATGCTTTGGGAGAAGGGTATAAAAAAAGAACAGCGAGGTGATTTTTGTTGAATCAAGATCCTTTTAAGGAATATATAAAACGGCGTCCATGAGACCACGGAATATCTTGAGCTGTTCTTGAGAAACCTTCTGCTGAATGAGCTTCATCCGCTTCATAACCGGACATTGCATATTAGAGGCATCTTTAAGGAATCAGAAAAACCGGACATTGAAGCCCTAAAACCGGACATTGAAGCTGTGGAAGCGGATATTAAGAAAAAGTTCCAGCCGAAAACCGTGAGCCATATTCTGAAACTTCGTGAGGAGATTACGAATTGAGAACTGTTGATGAAGAGACAAAAAAATATATAGAAAGCATAGAGATCAGCGATATTCCCTGGAATAGACTGCCTACGATATACGGCAAGGCGACGGATTTTCCCAAGTACCTCAACACCCTATCTCAAATGGATAATTTGGATGATGTAATGCGTGACGGTGAGGAGATAGCCATAAATATAGAACACCAGAGCACTTTATTACATGCAGCACCTTTTGCTATGGTATTTCTTCTCCGGATTTTCCGAAAGGCATATGAACAAAAGGGGACAAATGATATTGCAGCAATACTGTTTGATGAGCTACTGGAACTCTTCATGTATATAGCAGAGTCAATTTATGACTCCTTTGAATACGATCACGACGATCCGCTCCCGCATTTTGCCGACATGCTCAAAGAGGAGTACCTGTGGTCGGAGGAATATGACGAGGAAGCGGATGCAGAAAGATACGAGGAAGACAAGCTCTTTCCAAACGATCTGTTCTACAGCTTTTACTACTATTCTTATAAGGTTTTGCTTTTATCCAAGCCGATAATAGAGAATTTACAGTCGGAGAAGGCGAAAAAACTGCGTTCATGGCTATAGAAGAATCCGACACATGTAAAGCGCGTAATTCAAAAGCGGAGCCAGTGAGGCGCTTTATGGCGGACAAAATCCAGATCAGAAAAGGCAGTGTAGAGGAGACCCTGATTGTGCCGCTCTATGGGCGGAAACTGTGCGCAGAGCAATTCCCGACGCTGTATCAGGATCCATACGCCGCAAAAATATGCGAACTATCATGCAGGAGACCCTGAAAGAATCGCTTAATTCTTTTTTACAGAAAAACTTTCATACTCTCAATCTACTCAAAAGCTCCTTCTTTTGTCTTAATATTTTCCCTGTCGGTTTTGACACGTCAACGATTCTCTTTCTTCTCCAATTCTTCCAGGCTTCTCTGAAGTTTCTCTTGACGGTCGATGATGTCATCAATCTTTCGATGGAGATCACCGATAATCAGCTCTGTCTTCAGATTGACGTAGTAATCATTCTCTGCCCGCTGCCGATCTTTCTCCTCTTGCCGATTCTGACTCATCATATATACTGCTTACTGTTCCAGCGTTGCTATGATCTTGATATGCTTGATCGCTGCTTTTCTTCCCTTCTTCGTCTTCAGGTCCTTCAGCATCTGAATCGCTAGCGCCACATCAGGATCTTCTTCAGCCGCTTGTCCAGTTACCAGATAATCATGGTCGAACCAAGAGCTTCTGTCAGAATGGGCAGCATTGCCAACGTCACTGCCCGTTTATCATTCTCGTATTCCGAGATGACGGATTTCTTGAATCGGCGGCTCCTTTCCCATATACTGAACCGCTATCCTGTTTTCTGGGTGAACATCAGTCAGATATAATATGATGAGGAATACCCATTCCAGAGGCTTCATCAAAATATAGACCAGATCCGCAACCCAGCTCTTCCGGATCATTTTCGCAATTGGAAATCCATAGCAATCATAAAAAGCTCTTACCGCTTTATGAAAATGTGGCGTCTTCTCTTCCAACACCTGCTCGAAGGCATTTGCAACGCATAGCTGCCGGTTTACGATCACCGGATGCCCATGTCGAACGCCCATCCGGATCGGTTTCACAATCTTCTGATGACCACCTGCAGCCACCGTGCACAGGTAATGTTCATCGTGGAAGATATTCTGCGGCGCCTGCTTTGTGGAAAGTCTCCAGTCTGCAGTCTCCGTCCACGCCTTGATGACTGAATCCGGAGCCTGTCCGAACAGCATAAGAATTGCGATGAGGATTCCAAGAAGGGGCAGTACCAGAATCAGCCCCCATAATGGCCAGAATGATGCTTTCGACAATAACCCGTCCATTGTATTTAAAATTCGGTTCTGGTGAATTTTCCTCTTTTCCATGGGGATCACTTCCCACTCACGGACCCTTGCAAGAATCGTTCTTGCACACATCAGCACCAGACTGGCAGGCCAGATCAGAAGCATAAAAGCCAGATCATCACCTTGTACTCCAATGACCTGAACCGAAAATACAATCAGTTCAACAATACCAAGATACATAGCAGAGATAGATATGACCGCCATCAGCGGCGGCATTTTTTTCATTGGCCTGAAACTCAGGTAGTAGTATCCGACAATCGCCAGAACAGCAATCAAGAAAATAATCGGCCAGGACCCAGTATATACCGGCGTATGCTTCTCCTCATTGGTAAGCTGGATTATCCAGTCCGACCCGGTCGCACCAATAAGTCTCACATATATATATTCTAGAAGCATTACATACCATAGAGCCACCTGATCAACCTGCCATGCACACGAGCTCTCTTTGTCCATGGCAGCCAGGATCAGGTACGTGACTTCCATTACAAGGATCAGAAAGGGATAAAAAATGCATGCACTTACAACCAGCGAAAATAGGAAGGCTAACACAATCTCATCTACCCGGACTTTACCTAATACCATAATCACCAGAAAAATTATGCATCCGACAACTATTGAGCATAAAACACTAAAGCGGAATGGATGCTCTTTTATTAGGGACTTCAACATACGTTAATTCTCATCTTTCCATTATTTCATCAACGCTTGGCGCTCCGATATCTTAAATGATGATCACTATCAAATCCAGCAATAACATTAAGTCCTGCATTGCTTAAGCCCCTTGTCAATCCGCCTACACCACAAAATAAATCTATCACTTCTGCTTCCATACTTTGTTCTCCATTTTCAATACTGAATGCAATACACTCTCCGTATGCAGTTGCAAACATCTTTTCCATTTGCAATTTATTAACGACTATTCTTGGAGGATTTTAGAGAAACTTTTTGATTCCTGCTATTCGGTTTGTCCGGATAAAGATATGTAACTTCTCCGACTTCCAGCATCTCTTTCACAACAGCTCGGAGTGTGTCGTTCAAGCTCTTATATCCGAGCTCCACAGCCAACTCACTCATTGAAAGATCACCTTTTTGTTTTAATGCTTCAAAAACAAGCTGTCTAAGTTCTTCTCTGTTCCTGCGTCTGGAGCGGTTCCCCATTTTGGGCTCTTTCTCATCATCTTTGTTCTCAAGAAATGCCGGATGAACAGGGAGGATCACTCTGAAATAGCTTCTGTCCTCATCTGTTTTGAAAACTGGCAGATCAGAGCCATTGTTTTTCATCTCATTCACGATTAGTGGAATCCCGGTATTCCTTCCCTCAACCATTTTTAATTCTTTAAGAAAATCACCGATACGTCTGTTACGGTATCGGCTTGAAACCAAAACTCTGTTTTCCAGATCATGATCCGTTATTGATCGGTCAGGTCCCGGCAAACTCAGGATCTCCATTCGTTCTGGCGTTATCGTTACGGTAATCGGCTCATGAATCTGATAGGAGCGATGGTAAACGGCATTACTAAGGGCTTCCTCAACAGCCCTGTAAGGCCAATTGTACACACGGATCGCCTCTGCCTGATCAGGAACTTTCGTGACGTATTCCGCTATGACATAATTTTTGATATATGACAACGCATCCCGTAGCTGTCGATCAAGCGGACCGATAAAAATTCTTTCTCTCATCCCGATTCCAGTCGGATCAGGCTTGTCCACTACCTCAATCTGGCTATATGGGAAGAAATGATCCGGTCTCTCATTGAAAAACATCAATCCTATATTGATGGGCTTTCTTGCTTCCGGAGGGCCTCCGATCAGTCTCATATCTCTCGCCACATCTTCAACCGTACGGGAAAGGGAACCTTCGTATAATTCGCTGTCGACTGCATGAAGATACTCCGAAAGCAAGCTGGAACGCATATCTGCGATTTGAGCGTGAGGGTTTGCTCTATCGTCAAACGGAATATTTCTTACCAGACCAATCAGCTCTCGTTCTTCCAGTGCATTTGCACGAATGGCATTGGAGCCTTTTCGGATATAATATGCCTTTTCGCTCTTTTTCGCTCCTTTCTCCGTGTATATTTTGACCGGACATTTATAGGGTCTGTCATCTCCTCCAGAAACCCATAAAACAAGAATATCTCGTTCGTCGATCAGCGCCGGTTCTATGATCGGTATATATCGTGGTTCTATAAAGTTACACTTATTAAGGATATCTTTCTGAATATCATCCAATATATTTTTATCCAAGCCTTTTACCGGAAATCTCGGATACCCATTCTGTTCTTCAACGCCTATTACGATATAGCCACCGCCAAGGTTGTCAAAGTCATTGGCGAAAGCTGTAATAGAATGCAAAATCGGTTCTGAATTCCAATCTGCCTTGTATTCTATACGTGTACTTTCTATCACCTGCTGACGAAGCAGTTCTTCTATATTGATCGGAATTGCCATCATTCCCTCCTGATTTGATCAGAGTGTTCCGCTTTTAACTTGCCCATTAACTTACCCATTAACTTTCCCTTATCTTACCAAAGGGAGAGTTAATGGGCAAGTAATTATAATTCACCGTTGGATCAGAGCGAGCAATGGGGCCTAATTGCAATATTGTGCAAAGTGCCATGAATGCGTCAAAAGACGACATGATATTGTCAATAATGGTTGACAGATTTTCCTCAAGGATTTACAGCCCTAAACTGCTTCTTGTAAAGATGAATAATATTGTTGTCTCTTGACCATGGGTGGAAGGCCATCATTTGCGGAACAGATTCGACGGTTATTCCAGTAGCTCATGTAGTAACGCCAGATAAGCTCTTTTAGCTCAGTTACAGTCATCTTCTCGGTGTCATAGCGATCATATAAGAGTTCAGATTTCATTCTCGCCCACATGCTCTCACAACGAGCATTATCATGGCAACGGCCACCATCACTGTTCATGCTCTGTGTTATATGGCAGTCCTGGACGGCTCTACGGTAGCAATCACTGGTGTACTGTACTCCGCGATCGCTATGGCAGATCGCACCTTCGATCTCCGGGTAAGCCTTATGAGCATTCCTCAGGGTTCGGGCACACAACGGGGCCTTCATGTTGGTAGCCATTGCCAGTCCTAAGACAGCCAGATCGAAGCAGTCAAACATAGCAGAAACATAGAGTTTTCCATCACTCGCCTTGATTTCGGTTATGTCCGTAACACATTTTGTCAGTGGCTCTGTTGACCTGAAATCCCGCTTGAGCAGATCATCCGATTTACGAGCAGCCTTGTCGGCTTTCGTTATTCCATTTGACTTACGCTTTGGACGATGACTGATACCGATTTCTTCCATTACGCGATAGACGGTCCGCTCACTCGGGATATCGACATCCTTCGGCTTCTTCTGCAGAAGAGCATCACGCATCCTGGAACGACCATAGGTATCATTACATTCATCTTCCTTTAGGATATCCCGCATAGCATCGGCCAACTTCTGATATTTCCAAGGCCGATCCTTACGTTGCAGGTATTTATAGAATGCCTGGCGGCTCACATGGAGCATTCGACAGTAGAATGTAAGTTTCCCTTTCATCATGCCGCCTTCTGTCTTAA
Organism: Lachnospiraceae bacterium AF51-6-b8A; assembly: GCA_027682585.1. Taxonomy (GTDB): domain Bacteria; phylum Bacillota; class Clostridia; order Lachnospirales; family Lachnospiraceae; genus Shuttleworthia. Next base: position 192,536 of record JAQCZH010000003.1, read on the forward strand.
CAGCGATATATTTCAGCCTTTCATTTTTGCTGACTTCAGACGGCTCGCGGCGAAAAAAGCGCTGGCTTCCTCCAGGAACTCGTTTTCTTCTTTAAGACGACGAATTTCCTTATCCTGATCTTTGACCCGCTTACGTAAGGTGATCAGCTCCTCATTCAGGGTCATAGCACTTTTGGGGGTCTGGGATCCCGCTCCAAGATCCAG
>JAQCZH010000004.1:0-127894 GCA_027682585.1 Lachnospiraceae bacterium AF51-6-b8A
AACCGTCGAATCTGTTCCGCAAATGATGGCCTTCCACCCATGGTCAAGAGACAACAATACGATTCATCTTTACAAGAAGCAGTTTAGGGCTGTAAATACTTGAGGAAAATCTGTCAACCATTATTGACAATATCAATCCCTCATTATCTGTACCTCCTGACTTTCGGTGTCTCTCCATACTCGAACCTTGCCTGACGTGCGAGACGATATGCTCTTTCAGTGGCATACTCGTCCATATCAGCAAGGTAGTTGAGATCGTCACCGAACAGTTCAAATCTGCCTCTCTTGTTGATTCCTGGATGCGCCGCAAAGTAGTCGCCGTCAATAGATTCAAAGTTATATGGATTCGGCCACCAGAACTTTTCTTTCGGATATGCGTTATACGCATACCAACCCACAAAATTGGTTATCTCATCCATATCGAAGCCTCTGGGAATATCCCCGACTACGAGCGTTGCCGTTTTTGACTTACCGATCAGCATAGAATCCTCTTTTCCAAGATTCACAAATCGGTTGATCTTCTCAGCGTCTTTATCGCTCATGCGGCCTTTGACCTCAACATAGAGATCCCCACCGGCTCTTCCCTCAACACCGTGCAGCAGGAAATCCGGCAGATAATAAAGTCCGTCACCGAGGTCATAGCCTTCCGGCTCATATTCCCATCGCACCTTGCATGCATCGAAAAAGACTGCCCACCGTGCCTCCAGGCGGGATCGGAACCGATAACCGCGGTATTCCGTTTCGATAGCTTTCAATCCATTCATAATGACTCCACCTCCTGAAACTCACTGTTGAACCAGCGGATCGGCTGTCTGCACTTTTTCGCTACATCGATTTCCGCCTGCATTCCGGCAGACACCGTTTCGCCCAACACCCACAGTTCGCTGTACTTGCCAAGAAGGACTACATCCATAAAAATGGCCAGTTCACGCTCCGCCGGATCATCGTCATCCATGAACTGCGGGAACAGCAGGTGGGGAGTAAGAGGGATCTGCTCCTATTCAAGTGCGAATATGCAGAACGCTCTCGCCCTTTCGGTATTCGTTTCTACATCTCCGGACAGCGGGCTGCAGATATACACGAGCGGCCTGTATGTCTGGTCTTTCGGTTTGTTTGACATATCAACTGCCTCCTTCATAAAAAATTTGCCGAAGCCACAGCCTCTAACTGATAGCCTCGGCAGGAGGTCAAATCTGACGGTTTTGATAATTTTCTTTCAGTTTTTTCTCTGCTCTCGCCAGCCACTTGGATACGATGCTGGCATCCGACACACCGATATTGGCAGCGTGGTCGTTTACGGAAACGCCGTCCATGCGTACCGCGATAAAGGCGTCCGCCCAGTTCGGCTTCTTTGCCAGTACCTTCCGCACCCACTCGCACACTGCCTCGTGGCTTTCGCGGCGGTCACGCTCGATCTCGTCCCTACGGAAGATACGGTCATCCGCCACTTCGCTCATGAGCGGCTCGGATGTATCAACGTCATCCTCGCTATCGTCTTTTCCGGGCTGCGCCTTGCTGTAACCGCGATGACGGTCGAACTTGTGCCAGTTGTCGTACTCCGGCTTGTTGTACTTCTCGTTCCATTCGTCCTGGATCATCTTCTCCCGCTGTGCCTGGGTAAGACCCTCGCCCTCAAGCGACAGGCTGACCCATAGCTGTTCGGTTGCCTCTGCGTCCAGATCGATGGTCTGGACAGTGTTGTCGTAACGAACCTCTAATTTCATTTCTGTGTCCTTTCCGTCCTCGGGTCACCGGGCGATGGGACACAGAAAGAGCCTGCGGTCGAAGATGGCCACAGACTCCTGAAATCCGAAAATGGGCGCAGGAAATCAACGGTGGGTGCATCTTCGTTTCCGGAGCGGTCTTAACCGCTGCCTGAACTCTCTATGCATCCCATCGTCCTAATGGCCATCTCGGACTAATGAGATTAAAATGTTTCTATGTATAACCGCGATGCGGTTGATACCTTGTTGGGTGCACCGCTCCCTCACTGTCTACCGAAAAAATCAACCCCAGGAGCAATGCAGGTAGGCCGTTTTTCAGCCTTCCTATGGTCGTTATACCATGAGATTTTTTTTGAAAACGGACACGCCATGTCCGGTCAAAAATCCCCTTAAAACGCAAAAAAGCCGGAGTTACCTACTTAGCCTGTTGGCTTAAATAGATAACTCCGGCGGCCAGTTCCTCGATTGGTTACGGGACTACTTGCGGTAGCTTCTGTTTATTCGTTTGCTGCCTTTTTAATTGCAGCGTCCACCTGGTACTGCATATCTTCCCAGGAAATCGTCTCGTACTTGTTTTTATCGGTCTTAACCTCAAGCTGGACATCGTCTCCGTCTATGATGACATCGCAGAAACGGGGAGGTGTTCGCTTGTTGCTATTCAGATTACGAATTGCCTGTCTCAATAACCGCCACCTCCTAAAACTGCGCCAGCCATGCCAGGAACGCACCTGTAGTGGCTGTTCCATGCGCCATTTTATTTCTCCATTCCCGAACCTCGCTTGTAAGCTGTTCAAACCTCTCAGCAGCGACAGCATCCTCCGGATGCCTGTTCGTCATCATCTTGTATCGCATGTATACCTTGCGATACTCTTTAGTTGCCGCATCATTCTTTTCCTTGTTGGCTCTCGTCACCTGGGCACCGACATCTTTGCAGGTTTTCTCTTTATTTTCCCGAAGTGGGTAAGAACAGTAAACCGCATCGGAACGTCCCTCCGGAACGAAGTAATGCCCACAGTTCTTGCACTTCACGATATTGGTTTCTGCATTAATGGCATGAGCCATATCGAAAATAAGTAAGGAGAATGAAGATTTTATTGTGTACAGGGATTCAAAGCTATTTTCAGTTAGAATCAGACGATAATCGATATGCTGCATATCCATGTGACTGCCATACATTGCCGCAAATACCTCAACTCCTCTGGCATGACTTTTATCATCCGTATCGTTGTTCTCCATGATCTGGTTGAACATGGCCTTCGTGACAATGTACTTGTCAGCAAACGCACAGTAGGAGGTCAACAGAATTTGCAGAACAGTATCACCGCCAACTTTATCGCATCCCGTATTCTCAAAAATATACTTTTTAACGCTGTCATACGAATTGTCAAAAAGCCCTAAGTACTCCTTGACGCGGTTTTCTCTGACCGCCTTAAACCAGTCATCTGCACTGTTCATAAATTCCAGTGCTATCATCGTACTGATTACCGGCGGGAACTCCTTGTTAACCTTTTCATGGAACTGCAGGAAGGTATCCAGATAATTGTCTGTTGAGCCTTCCTTTTCGAGTCCGTCACAGGACAGAATAACATCCTTGATATCCATCGGTGTCAGCCGCATATACTCGCAGATCAGTCCGCCAATGGGGTATTCATCATCGCTTTGAGCCATAACCAATCTGTACTTGTTCCCGTCAAAGATAGTATTCAGACCAAAGTCGATATTTAGTTCATCTTCCCTTGTTATCACTTTAGGTTCCTCCATTTATTCGGATAGGTTGTTAACATTTGATATCCTTATTTATCGGTTGTTTACAGCATAGCACTCTAAATTCGTTATGTCAACAATCGAAATTAAAATTTTTGATTGTTGACAGGCCGGTCAAAAAATAGCACCCACCACATTGTGATGAGCGCCATGAGCGGACATACCGTGTCCGTTTTTTGCCGATTTTTTTTGAATTTTTTTATATCTCCACTCCGTAAGGAGCAAGGTACTCTCTAATTGCCCAGATTGGCTCCGGGTATTTTATGTACAAAGCCTCACTGATCCATTGGTGTGCCGGATTGATCGGACTCAATGGGCAGCGCAGAACCTCCATGAGTTTGAAACTGATACAAGGAGAAAGATGCATGCCAAAACAAATGAGTGCCGCCGTTTCCACTTTCGGTGTCGTTTCTCCCTTTACCGTCCTGCTTATCGTCTTCGGGTCACGGTCTATGGCATCGCCAAGATCAGTGTACTTCATTCCGCGCCATTTGAGCAGCAGATCCATGCACTGTTCCGGATCATCGGTCATCTGCTTACGGATAGAGAGGTCTTCTTCCTGCTGTTTCTTCCGCATTGCCACCTGTCGTTCCTGCGGAGCATTCTGGTATCCGTTATGGAATTTCAGTTCAAAGATAATGTTGCTGTCTTCACGGTTCAGAAAACAGGCTGTGTGGTACTCCTCGCCGACTTTACTGGTGATCTTCATGTCGAAGATCAGGCAGCATTCATCCATATGCGCCCGGGCATAATCTGTCAGGTCGAGTCGGCCGCTCTCATCATACTGCACATACAGAGGTGCGTTATAGACGTAATGGTTATCGATGAACAGGTAATCGCCGCTCTGCGTCAGCTGACGAAGTTCCGGATTAACGAAACGCTCTACCGCCGCATCCTGCGCGGAAATTGAAAACGTCTGGTTGACCTTCAGCGATCCCTTCCGGAAACTGTGCGGTTTGACATAGTGGCCGTCCAGGTAGGTATAGGTTCCAATTGCCTCATCAAAGCCCAGTTCTACCAGACAGATCTTTGCCGCCTGCCAGGAGACGCCGAAGTCGGTCTCCAGAGCAGTGATGACCCGCTCCATGACTTCGTTCGGATGCCTGGCGTCCGCCTCGCGCATAAATCTGGCGATATACTCTTTTGTCTTTACCTTGAACGGTTCGGCCGGCATCTGTATTCTCGGTGTCAGCTGATTTGCCTGTTTCTCCATTAGCTCCGTGGCACTTCTGGCAACGGAAGAAGCCGCACCACCAACCACCTCACAGCTGATATTGGAAGCATCGGCATTATACAATTTCTCAAGCACGAACACCTTTCTGTGCTTGACCCAGTGAACGCATTCGTGGATGATCGTATTATTGACGGAACCGAGATTCCGGAGCAGATACATCTGCGGATCTACCACTATCGTCTTTGCATCTATATGTACCGGAACCATCTCACCAAGGTTGGCATCGAACATATTCGCATCAGTCTCTTCAAAATAGATCTGACCGAACACGGACGCATCTTCCCGGATGCGCTGCTGCCTGATTGTCAGCGACAGACTATTGCCAGCGCTACGGGATCGACGCTGACCGGAGGCTGTCCGTATGGCGTAACCTTCAACGCCGCAGGATAGTGTTCCCGGAGAAATTCTGTGGCAGCCTTATCTAATTGGTCATAGGGAATATAATGAACGAGAGCATCTGACAGGGAGTTTGCCGGAGCATTGTTTTTGTTATATGGTTCAATATTATTTATCGTCCAGTCATCCAGACCGCAGGACAGATCACCTTCGCAATACAGGCGTATCCAGGGATAGCACTGATCGCATTCATCATAATGGTAATCACCCTCTTTGACATCAAGTTCCAGCTCGAGTCCGACCTCAAAGGCCACCCGCATACCCGGGAGATCGCGGACATAAACGCGCTGAACCGAAGCATCCATCATTTCGACAGTACCGATGCGATGAACGTTCCGGGTATACAGATTCAGCGACTCCCAGTTCTCATTAACATATTCTTCTGCTGCCTGGTACAAGCCGTTATAACATTTGTCTTTTACATACTCTGCGAATGAACGACCTGTGACCATGCGCAACACCCTCCTTCAAAATATAATTGTCTGTATTTGTTTTTATATTTCCCTGAACTTTTCTCCTGAACGCAGGAAATCTTCTATCTTATCAATCACCTCATCAGAGTACTCGTCCTGCCTCATCATCTTCTTTACCGTACATTCCCAGACAATCAGCATCTTCGTGCCCCTGGCCAACAGTTCTTTGCGAACCTTTTGATCTCTTTCTGTGTTCTGCTGAAACTTATCTTGCCAGAAATCGACTCTGCTCTTCGGCATATATGCATACTTGCAACCACAGTGCCTGTGCCAGAAGCAACCGTGGACAAAAATCGCCGTGTTATATTTTGCAAGCCATGCATCCGGGTGCCCGGGAATATTGTTTGCATTTTTTCGATATCGATATCCTCTCTCAAACAGCCTCTTTCTTAACCACTTTTCCGGCTTTGTATCCTTGCTTCGGATTTTCGACATATTAAGGCTTCGAGCCTCCGGGGATTTGATGTCTGCCATCAGACAATCCCTTCCATTTCTTTTATATAATTTACAAACTTACCGAGAGTCCAGATGCGGTCACGCTTTTCCCTTGGATACGCTGAGTGATAGGCTTTTGGAACAACGAGAATAACTTTTTCTGCCTGCATTTCATCCATCTGTGCAGAGGATATGCCCTGCTGCATGGTGCAAAGATATTTATTTTCATCACGAAGTCGATCTGCCTCATTCAATATCTGACGCCATCTGTCCTTGCATGTGGTCTTGGCCGCCAAAGTACAGAGTTTTTCAATAGCAAATGTCATATCATGGTAGGCCTTCTCCGACGGGAACATAAAATCCGGTTTTTTATTTCCCTCTGTGACAGCCTGTGCTGTATAACTTATTTTGTTTTCATCAAAAATCGCTGCGAGATGATGTTCGAGACTTTTTCCGGCTCGGCTTTTTCTCCGATTCAGCACCCGGTTTGCCATGGTAACAAAATCATCAACAGACGAAAATCCCCGCGCAACAATATCACCATATCTTGCATGCTCTATTGCACGGAAAAGAGTGTACTCCTGATCTGTCCACCGCAGAAGAATAGAATCAGGATCTTTAACAGCAAGCGGTCTGTTTAAATACACTTCATATTGGATAATACGAGCTGCCTGTGACATTTCCGCAGATGCCGGGAAATCCACCTTCAGTGTTTCAATAAACGAATCTATCGCCTGCTTCTCTCGGATCTCCGGGTTTATACGGTTGATCTCTATCGGTCTGTTCGTCTCTGCTGGTGTCAGACCAAATGCATCAAGGAACTGTTCGATGTCATCATCCGTGTTCAGAATATATCCCTGATATTCATCTTCAGAATCCGTTACCAGCACAAATAGAGCTCCGGTAAATTCTGCGGAAAGTGGAGACTTACCCCTTCCAAAGCCTGTTATCCTCAGTTCATTTTTGCTCTCATACCAGGTAAAGGTACAATCCATATCATAATCGTCCTGCCAGCGGATTCGTCCATATTTCTTCAATATATGGTTTTCACGCATTTCAGCATTCGACCAGAGCATACTCTTTGCAGATTTTGAAATCAGGATTCCCGACTGATGTCCTCCCGTCTCACCGCTGTCATTTGCCGAAAGAAACTTGCAATATGAAGATTCGCCATTCAATACCGCTCCGATTACCTTTGTCGTAATGTCCCTATTCATGCCATCACCGCCACTTTTCTGTCAGCTGCTTCGTCAGCAACATACTTAGCCACAGATTTCTGATGTGACTGTCCCCTCAAAGAATAAGCATCCAGTTCTTTCATTTTTTCAACTACAAGCTGTGCAACATTGGTCATTAATGGAACTACAACAGAATTTCCGAACTGCTTATATGCCTGAGTATCTGAAACAGGGATAACAAAATCATCCGGAAAGCCCTGAAGTCTCGCACATTCCCTCGGCGTCAGTCTTCTTGGATTTTTCCCGTCCTGTTCTATCAAAATTTCGGAGCCGTCTTTGTAATAACGCGCGGACAACGTTCTCGACACACAATCCGGATCTGCTATGCCATATCCAAATCCATTACCCGCAGCACGATGTTTTGCAGCATAATTCTGAAGATATGTCCAAAGTTTATCTGTCAGCGTATACTTAGCATCTACATCTGGTTCGAGAATATCCTTCATAATCGGTCTTGGTTCTACAGGTGTAATGTTGAAACGAAATCCAAGATCGCGGCCATACCTCTTTCGATCAAATCCGACAATTAAAATTCGCTCTCTATGCTGCGGAACATAGTTCTGCCCGTCAAGCACTGCATGGAACACTTCATAGTCCAGCTCTTCAAGTGCCTCCGTAATCACTTTAAATGTTCTTCCTCTGTCATGACTCTTTAAATTTTTGACATTTTCGAGCATAAATGCTTTAGGCCTCTTCGTTTTGAGAATCCGGCAAATATCAAAAAAGAGCGTTCCCTGCGTCTTATCTTCAAATCCAGTTGCTCTTCCGAGACTTTGTTTCTTTGATACTCCTGCAATTGAAAACGGCTGGCAGGGAAAACCTGCGACAAGAATATCATGATCAGGAATACTGTTTTCATCCACACTGGTGATATCACCGTCCGGCTGTTCACCAAAATTTGCAAAATAGGTCTGCTGACTGTACTTATTCCATTCGTTGGAATACACACAATGACCTCCCGCCCGCTCATAGGCAATCCTCATACCGCCAATCCCTGCAAAGAGGTCAATAAAGGTAAATGCAGCCGAACCTGAATCCGAGCCTCTCATCTCCCGTGTAAGAAACTGCATAAGTGCAGTAGAAACCGCATCCTGCATCGAAATATTTGTATTATCATTGTATTTTGATATAGCATCATAGACTGCATCATCCAGTCTAATATGTATCTGCTTGGCCATTTATGTCTGCGCCTCCTTATGGGGATTAAATTTATATCAATTCTTTCCCAGTATACCAGAAATCTCCCCATCATTCAATATAACCCGGATAAATATTGGTATATTTTCTTTCCCATTTTTGAGGGCAATAGATATTTCAAGTAGGCTGTCAGCAGTTCCCTTGTTACGCCAAAGGCAAAAAACAGTTCTCTTGTTACACACTCTGTTTTTACAGGCTACGGAACTACTGTCAAAGAGTACAGAAAAAGGACTCCGGCGACGCTGTCGTTCCTGGCAATATCCTCGGAATCCCTTGATTTCAAGCCTTTTGATGTAGTTTTAATCCGCCTTGCGTGACAGAAGAACTATAGTCTCCACATGCCCCGTCGCCGGAAACATATCCACCCCCCGCATCCGCCGGACCTCATAACCTCTGGCCATGAGAATCTCCAGATCTCTTACCAGGCTGGTTGGCTTGCAGGAGATGTAGATCATGGATTCAACTCCATAGTCGATGATTTTATCCAGAGCCTTGGGGTGAATTCCGTCCCTGGGGGGATCCAGGACAATGAAGTCCGGCTTGTCCTCAATATCGTCAATGACCTTTAAGACATCACCGGCAATAAATTCGCAGTTATCAAGGCCGTTTTTCTTCGCATTGGCCTTGGCGGCCGCAACCGCTTCTTCTACAATCTCAACTCCAATCACATGACCTGCTGCCGGAGCCAGGATCTGGGCGATGGTTCCGGTACCGGAGTATAAGTCAAAGACGGTCTTTCCTTCAATGCAGTCAAGGTTATTTCGATTCTTCTTCTGACCGTCAAAATGGTCTCGCTTCTTCTCTTTGCCGTCGGAGTGACTTTGTTCCTGCTTTTCATCTGCCCCCTCTGGAAGGCTCAGAACCATCGACAAGTCGATATTCTCCCTTCCCCTTTCGTTCCCGCCGATAAATTCTCTCACTGTTTCATAGAGAACTTCCGCCCCAGGCGAATTGGTCTGAAAGAAGGAGAATGGTGTAATGTCAAAGCGCAGACCCAGGATCTCTTCCGTCAGGAAATCTCTGCCATAGAGAAGCTCCGTCCCCTGGTCTTCAATGGCATCCGCCGGAGAATCATTTTTTGTGTGTAGAATGCCCGCCAGTTCATCATCCCAGTTGTGACCGAGCAAAAGCTGCTTCCAGTCACCAAGCAGCTTCTTCTCCTCCTCTTCTGTAAAAGGCTTTCCCTCCCGATCAACCCGATCCGTTGAAGTCACAAGATCGACCATCAGCATACCGGTTCTCTGCGCCCGGCGAACCAAAAGGTGACGCAGGTAACCTTCATGGCGTATCTTGTGGTAAAAACCCAGTCTCCTCTCTGTAAAGAAATCCAGAGTCAAACGTAGAAGATCCCGCATATCCCGGCTGATGATACGGCACCGGTCTACGGTGACGATGTCATAGAAGGATCCCCGCTTGTGCATCCCCAGTGCCAGCTGGCCTCCCTTCGTTTGATCTCCAAAGGAGAATTCCATCTTATTACGATATTCCTGACAGGTCGGTGAAGCTGTCACCCCCTCGAAAATCCGATCGACTCCCTCTCCGAAAAGAGGCTGCATCAGATGCCGTATCTGATCTTCCTTGAGCTTCCGCTGATCCTCATAAGGCAGATTCTGATAGCTGCAGCCCCCACACTCTGCAAAATGCGGGCAGGCCGCCTGCTCTAACTCATTGGGAGCCTTCTTTAGAACTTCAAGCAGAATTCCCTGGCTCTTGCTGCGGCCGGCTTTCTTAAGGCGAAGGCGAATCTTCTGCCCGGGGAGAACATGCTTCACGGTTACCATGCGGTTGGGCTTTACCCCCTGGCCAACGGACTCCTCAGACTCCGCCAGCTCCACCTGCCCCTTATTGGGAAAATCGACTCTCCTTACGATTCCCTCTGCTTCCTGTCCTCTCTTCACTGCGCAATCCTCTTACACACAAATACAAAATACCATTGTCTTCTATCATCATGGCGTCTCTGACGAAGATACCGGCCTGTTCCTGCTGAAAAAGTGAAATTCAGCGTTTGCCTTCTTCTTATCTTATCGAACCGGATCGGTCAGAAGCTCGAATCTGGTCATAAAATTCAACTCATCAAAACGGATATAAGAGTAAAAATTATTGAAGAAGAAATTATCGGACCTGCAAGTCCACTGTATTCCATAGACCAAACTCGTAACATCGGCATTCTTGCGGTCACCGGGCTGAAGCCATAGCTTCTTCCCGAAAACACGAGCCAGTTCTCCCTGATCCAAAGACCGCATCAGATCAATCCCCTCAAGTTCAATCTGCAAGCCCTTCTCTCGATCAGACTGACTTCCGTCTTCTTCAATGCCAAAACCGATTACTGTGCTGTTCTCCAGAATCTTATCCTCTTTCCTGCCCGCATAGAAAATCAGACTCCCGATAATCTGGCCCTTTTTAACCAGCAGGTAATCCGGATAAGCCCCATCAATATCTCTGTGCTCATATCCCCTGGGGATCGTACGGCTTTGATCCCAGGCATATCTCTGATAATCCCCACTGGTCAGATAGTCCCGGTACTCGGCTCTGCCAGCATTTTTCCGTCTGCAGTAGATGTCATAGCCCTCCGCGTGCAGATCCTCTGCCGTCGTCTGGTCCATGACAATCTGTGTCTGATTGATCTTAAGTCCCGGCGCCTTGGGAGGCAGACCAATAAAGAAAAAGAGCAGCATAAAGTAAAAGACTATAAAGAAGGCGGCCAGAAGAGCCATCAGAGAACGGCCTGTTCTCTTTCTCGCATTGAAGATGGAGACGGCAATCGGAATGATCACCGCCCTGCCGATATAGGAGAGTTTATCTCCCCCCCGATAGACGGCATCGTAGATGATGAGACCTGCGATGACAATCATTCCCCCGTAGATCAGGATCTCCGCAACCGATGGTCTTCCTGTCTTTGTCTGGTCATTGACCGCGTCATCGATCGCCCTCGTTCCATCCGCCCGTTTTCGTTTCATCTGGTAGACTAAGAACAGATAAATGGCGATATAAAAAAGGGCCAGACCTACATAGCTGGCGATCAAGACACTTCTTGCATCCATCTTTTCCCCCTCCTCCGGTGTTCGCGCGCTTCCTTGTCCTTGTCCAATCCGCGTTCTCCCTTACATGCCATTTTTCTGCCCTGAACATCCGTATTCCCCGTATTCTTCAGGTGAGTATCATACATGTCTGACAAGGATGTAAGAAAATCTCCGTAAATCAGAATCTCTTTGGCCGACGATCTTCCTGTCCCGGTCTGCTCATTGATCGGACCCATCCCTCACAATTCGGATCTATTCCTCATCATATGGAAAAAGGATTCCCCATCCCATAGATCGGAAATCCTTAACTCCAGCATATATTGTCCCTTTCTCTGCGCTCATAGGCAATAAGAGCAGAATACGCAGCTCCGCAGGGATCCCATTGCCATGAAATCAAAGCCGGGTTAATCAGCGAAACTGCTCTCCTCCTTGAGTTCCTCTTCGGCTTCCTTCTCAAGCTTCTCGTCCGCATCATCCTTAGCCGCGAACTCCTCGCCGTCCTCATCTTCGAAGAAATCCTCATCATCGAACTCATCATCGATGTCGTCCATGAACTCTTCTTCATAATCGGGCTTGAAATACTTATACACCGCATAACCGACACCGGCAACGAGAGCTGCTACTGCGGTCAAACCAAACAGAGTCTTAAATGCCTTCTTCATAGCGCTACACCTCCTGTATGCGTGCACAATCTTTACTTGTCCCTGATTATATCACATTGCCTGACAATGCAATGATTTTCAGAAAAATTTAAGATTCTGCCCTTTTTGGCAGGGATCCCGGTTTCTCTTAGATTTTACGTAATTTGGCAAATGCCGCGAACATCTTCTTGATCCCGACCCGATCGAAGTCCACGGTTACCTCATAGTCACGGCCGCCATCTACAATCGAAGTCACCTGTCCCTCTCCGAATTTCACATGCAGGACCCGATCTCCCAGCTGGTAATCCAGAGGCTTTTTGCCGCTATCGCCGAAATTCTTCGCGGCTGCCGCGTACTTCTGAGCAGAGCTTGTCCTGTGAACTTCCGCCGCATTTTTGCGGGCATAAGCCCTGGAACCATAACGAGGACTCTTCTCGTCGTCCTCCCAGAGGAAATTTCCGGTCATGATCTCGGCAGGCAGATTCCCATCAATGACTTCAGAAGGGATCTCCTCGACGAAGCGGCTTAAGGAGGCGTACTGCATCTGTCCCCGTACCATACGCATGCGGGCCGCTGTCAGGATCAGATGCTCCCTGGCCCGGGTAATTCCCACATAGGCCAGACGGCGCTCCTCCTCGATCTCCTCATCCGCATTCTCTGCTGTGATCGACATGTAGCTGGGGAAAAGTCCGTCCTCCATGCCAACCAGGTAGACATTGGAAAATTCCAGCCCCTTGGCGGAATGCAGGGTCATCAGAGTCACATAATCAGCGGATTCATCCAGATTGTCAATATCAGCGACCAGAGAGACCTGCTCTAAGAAATCATTTAAATCCGGCTTCTCTGTCTCCTGCTCATAGAGAATGACCTTGTTGATCAACTCATCAATATTCTCGATTCTGGCCCTGGCCTCATCCGTTCCCTCCGCCTTGAGTCCATCCGCATATCCGGTCTGGTCAATGATATAGAGCAGACATTTGCTGATGCCCTCCTGCGCCAGGACCTGTCTGGATCGCTCAATCAGAGCCACAAAGGCAAGAATCTTAGCGGCAGCCCTGGTCATTCCCTGAATCTGATTGGCTTTCGTCAGAGCCTGATAGAAGTCAATCCCACTGGAATTGGCATAGGCCTGCACACGATCCATGGAAGTGGCCCCAATCCCCCGGCGGGGAACATTTAAGACCCGTCGAACCGCCAGATCATCCTGGGCATTATCAATAACCTTGAGGTAGCTGAGCAGATCCTTGATCTCCCGACGGGCATAGAAATTAACCCCGCCGAAGATCTTGTATGGAATATTGTCTGCGACCAGCTTCTCCTCCAGAAGGCGGGACTGGGCATTGGTCCGATAGAGAATGGCGCAGTCCCTGTAGCTGTACTCCCTGCGATTAGCCATGGATGCAATGCTTGTAGCTACAAATGCCGCCTCCTCGTAAGCGGAGTCAAATTGCCTTAGAAGGATCTTCTCTCCGTCACCCAAATCGGTCCAAAGAGACTTGGCCTTGCGGCCGGTATTATTGGAAATCACCCCGTTGGCTGCCCTTAAAATGTTCTGGGTTGACCGGTAATTCTGCTCCAGCTTGATGACTTTGGCATCCGGATAATGTTCTTCAAAGTGAAGGATATTATAAATATTCGCCCCTCGAAACTTGTAGATGGACTGATCATCATCTCCGACCACGCAGAGATTGCGATAACCGTCCGCAAGAAGTCTGACCAGTTCAAACTGGGCCGTATTGGTATCCTGATACTCATCTATCATAATATAGCGAAACCGCCTCTGGCAGTAGTCTCTGACCTCAGAATCCCGGCGCAGAAGTTCAACCGTCTTCATAATCAGATCATCGAAGTCCAGGGCATTGTTGGCCATCAGCCTGGCCTGATACTCCCGATAGACCTGACCCTGACGGGTTCGGTTAAAGTCTCCCTCAGCCTCTCTCAAGAATTCCTCCGGTTCGATCAGATTCTCCTTGGCATGGGAGATCACAGAGAGGAAAGATCGTTCCCTGTGAATCTTCGTGTCGATTTCCAGGCGCTTGCAGATATCCTTCATCAGAGACTTCTGGTCATCTCCATCATAAATGGTAAAGCGGCCGTCATAACCGATCCGATCGGCAAAACGACGCAGGATCCTCACGCAGGAGGAGTGAAAGGTTGCCACCCAGACAGCCTCTCCACCAAAACCGACCAGCTTGTCAATCCTCTCTCGCATCTCTTTGGCCGCTTTATTGGTGAAAGTGATCGCCATGATCTGGTAGGGCGCCACTCCCTTTTCATCGATCAGATAGGCCACTCGATGGGTCAGGACCCGGGTTTTCCCGGATCCGGCTCCCGCCAAAATAAGAACGGGGCCCTCTGTTGTGAGGACTCCGTCTTTCTGTTGTTCATTTAACAAGTCCAGTGTTTTTGACATCTTCTCTCTCCATCAGCAACAGAATGCCGACTCCGCAGCCAGCCATTCTATTGTCCTGAGCAATGAAACACATGCCCTGCGCGATCCTTCCCTTCTCATATACAGAACAAATGCGCGCTTTGCAGCCTTCCATTCTCATAAGTCAGAACTGACCCTCTCCAACACCGTATTGTAACCGCCCTCTCCATAGTTAAGGGCTCGGTTCACCCGGCTGATGGTCGCCGTAGAGGCTCCGGTCTTCTCTGCAATATCCATGTAAGTATAATTCCTGCGCAGCATGCCAGCGACCTCAAAGCGCTGGCTTAAGGAAACCATCTCGTTGACAGTGCACAGATCCTCAAAAAACAGATAAGCCTCTTCTCTGTCCTTCAAGGTCAGAATCCCGTCGATCAGGCGATCCGTATTTTCATCTCTCATTTTCTTACTCATGCTTATCCCCTTGCAATTTCTGTCACCCGATCTTCTTCACTTGCGAAAAATCCCGGTGGTTGCCCAAAACAACTACCGAGATTTTAGCACGCTAATTTGTGAAATTCAATCTGCTCCGGCGAATCGATCATCACCGGTCGGCCCATCTGTGGATGGTTGATGCGTAAGTATCTCAGAGGAGAACAACTCCCCTGCCCGCTGCCGCCTTTAAATCTTCCTCCGGCCAGATGGAGACCTGAACCTCACCGATATGACATTTGCGGAGAAAGAACATACAGATACGGGACTGCCCGATACCGCCGCCGATGGTATAAGGAAGCTTCTTTTCAAGAATTGCCTTCTGGAAGGGAAGGTCTGCTCTCTCGGGGCAGCCCGCCTTGGCAAGCTGACTCCTCAGAGCCTCCTCATCAACACGGATGCCCATAGAGCTTAATTCCAGGGCGATGTCATCCACCGGATAGTAGACGATGATATCCCCATTCAGACTCCAGTCATCATAATCGGGAGCGCGGCCATCGTGCCTGTCGCCGCTCTTTAACTGATCGCCGATCTGCTCGATGAAGACAGCCCCGTGCAGCCTGGCGATCTTATACTCGCGCTCCTTAGGCGTGCAGTCAGGGTACATATCTTCCAATTCCTGTGTTGTGACAAAAGCAATGTCATCCGGCAGAAAACACTCCACATAGTCGTATTTATTGGCTACGTACTTCTCTGTGACATGCAGAGCCTCGTAGACATTCCTGACAATCTTATGCAGGAATTCCGCATTGCGATCCGACTTCTCAATCACCCGCTCCCAGTCCCACTGGTCCACATAGATGGAATGAATATTATCGGTGTCCTCATCCCGGCGGATGGCATTCATATCCGTGTAAAGTCCCTGACCGGGAGCAAAACCATAACGTCCAAGAGCATATCTCTTCCACTTGGCTAAAGAGTGAACAATCTCCACCTCGTGATCTCCCTGCTCCTTGATTCCGAAGGCCACCGGACGCTCCGTACCATTTAAATTATCATTAAGACCGGAGGACGGCTCGACAAAGAGAGGAGCCGTCACACGCTGCAGGTTCAACTCAGCAGCCAGCTGATTCTGGAAGAAATCCTTGACCTTCTTAATTGCAATCTGTGTGTCCTTGAGACCAAGGGCTGACCTGTAGCCCTCGGGGATCTGAATACTGCTCATTTATTCCTCCTTCGGTTAAATTTTACGCTGTCTCTGCCGCAATTACATCTGTCATCCCTGGAACTGTCATCTGGCTGCGGACACAGAAGAAAAATGTCTGCCATCTGCAAAAACCAACATGACTCCCATGATCTTTTCAGCTTATAACTCGCAGGTCCCCACCGTTCTCGGGAAGGGCAGGACATCTCTGATATTAGCCATTCCGGTCAGATACATAACCATGCGCTCAAATCCCAGGCCGAAACCGGCATGACGGGTCGATCCGTACTTGCGCAGATCAAGATAATAATCATAGGCCGACGCATCCATGCCGTTCTCCCTGATGCGGGATAACAGCTTGTCATAGTCATCTTCACGCTGAGAACCGCCGATAATCTCCCCGATTCCAGGCACCAGACAGTCGACAGCGGCAACCGTTCTGCCATCATCATTTAACTTCATATAGAAGGCCTTGATCTCCTTTGGGTAATCCGTGACAAAGACAGGGCGCCTGAAGATCTGCTCGGTCAGATAGCGCTCGTGTTCCGTCTGCAGATCACAGCCCCAGAAGACCTTGTAGTCAAACGCGTCATTGTGTTTCTCCAGCTCCGCAATCGCATCCGTGTAGGAAATGCGTCCGAAATCGGAGCGGACCACATGATGCAGGCGGTCTGCAAGCCCCTTATCTACAAAGCTGTTGAAGAAAGCGATTTCTTCCGGACAATGCTCCATCACATAACGGATGATATCCTTGAGCATAGCCTCCGCCAGCTCCATGTTCTCTTCCAGATCAGCGAAGGCAATCTCAGGCTCAACCATCCAGAACTCAGCCGCATGACGGGGCGTATTGGAATTCTCTGCGCGAAAGGTAGGGCCGAAAGTATAGATTTTCTTAAATGCCTGCGCGAAGGTCTCCCCCTGCAGCTGGCCGGATACGGTCAGATTGACGGGCTTGCCATAGAAATCCTGCGAGAAATCGACATTTCCCTGATCATCTCTGGGCACATTTCCAAGATCCAGCGTGGTCACCTGAAACATCTCCCCTGCCCCCTCCGCGTCAGAAGAGGTCAGAATCGGCGTATGAACATAGATAAAATCTCTCTCCTGGAAAAAACGGTGAATGGCATAGGCGGCCACACTCCTCACCCGAAAAGCGGCCTCAAAGGTATTGGTTCTGGCCCGGAGATGAGGCATGGTACGCAAAAACGAAAGCGTATGCCGTTTCTTCTGCAGAGGATAGTCCGGAGTGGATGCCCCCTCGACCTCAATCTTTGTCGCCTGAATTTCAAAAGGCTGCTTCATCTCTGGAGTCAGGGTCACCAGACCGGTCACCCAGACGGCAGCTCCGACATTCTGGTGAGAGATCTCCTCATAATTGGCAATCTTATCCGCGGCAAAGACTACCTGGACAGGAGTAAAGAATGTGCCGTCATTTAAGACCATAAAAGAGAAATTCTTAGAATTGCGGATGCTCCTGACCCATCCGCCGATGGTCACTTCTCTGTCTCCGTAATCCTCGTAGTTCCGCTGCAGCGTGCGGACATCCAACTTCTCAGCCATCTTCCTCTCCTTCATCTAGGGAATCACAAAAATTAAGCTATAGTTTAGACCATCCCGTCAGCCATTTCAACCAAAACACCCCACAGATTTCTCTGTATTTTCCTCACATTTCCCTTGACAATTTCCGTCTGAGTGGTAGCCTGATTCAGGTAAACACATATCGCTGGGGGTGCCCTGTGGCTGAGAGAAGCATATGCTTCGACCCTTATTACTTGATCCGGATTATGCCGGCGTAAGGAAGCAGGATTCCAATCCCCCGCGAGCCAATCAAGGGAGGTTTTTTTATGTCTGTTTTCGCAAACGTCGGTGCCGACGGCACCTATTCTCTCACCATCTGGGGCTATACCGCCTTAATCATCGCTCTGATTGCCATCCTGCTGCTCGGCAATCTTCTCTTCGGTAAAAAGAGAGCATTCTCTGCCAGGGAGATCTCCTTTGCAGCCATGGCCATCGCTCTTGGCACAGTTGCGTCCATGATCAAGCTCTTTAATATGCCCATGGGCGGATCCGTCACCTTGCTCTCCATGCTTTTCATCGTCCTGGTGGGCAACTGGTACGGACTTGGAATGGGCCTGTCTGCCGCTCTTGCCTACGGTATTCTGCAAATGCTCCTCGGCCCCTATATCATCAGTCTTCCCCAGATGATCTGTGACTACATTCTGGCCTTCGGCGCGCTGGGACTCTCCGGCCTCTTCGCCAGATCGAAAAAAGGTCTTATCAAAGGTTACATTCTCGCCGTCCTCGGCCGCTATTTCTTCGCCGTTCTCTCCGGCGTCATCTTCTTCGGCGCCTATGCGGAGGGCGTCACCTTCGCCGGACACGACTTCACCGGTCAGCCCCTGCTCTATTCTCTGGCCTATAACGGTCTCTATCTGTTCGCCGAATCTGTCATCACCCTCCTTGTCATCGCCATTCCGCCCGTTCGCAAGGGACTGATCCGGATCCGCGAGATGGCCCTTGGGGAAGCATAAAAAAACATTCGATAAGAATACGAATCGGGACCTAATGCAGAGGGCAATACCCTGATTTATCTCAGAAAAGATAGTCCTCTCCATTCAATGTAGCCTGGTCGTCCGCTTCCAGAGGGATGACCAGGCATTTGCGTCCGTCCACAAACGTGGTCTCCACCTCATCCAGGCGCTCATCCGGCACCTTGACCACAACGTCGACAGACTTGCCATCCCTGGCAATGACGCCGGCCGACTCCAGCTGATCGGTCAGCTCTACCACCTTCTTCTGCAGGTTCTTCTTCTCCTTGCGGATCTCATTATCCTTGAGAAGCTTCGTATCCAACAGTTCCTCGGCAACAGGTATCTCCTCCTGGAAGAAATCCTCGAACTTGGCGCCAACGCTCTCAGATCTGTCGTCTTCCATGCCGGACTCCCGTAGAATATCAACCAGATCTTCCCTCGTCAGAACCAGCGGCTCCTCATCTTCCCTGCGATCCTCTTCGATTGCAATGAAGTCACTCAAATTGGACTGAACCTCTAAGAGCATATCCTCCGCAGCATCCTGGTCAGCGGACAGATCGCGGCAGACCATGTGACCGAAGGCATCCTTCTTCTCCGTCGCCGTCAGCCTGGGCAAGCAGCCCATCCCATTCTCCCAGAACTCCTTGTGCGGTTCCCTGACGTTCTTGGCATACATGAGGACATGGTGTATGTCCGTCGTCCGGTCATCAAAAGAGGGAAAGAGAAAACCAGTGTCTACAGGTCCGACCACCCAGTCGCGAATTCTGGCGGCAATGGAATTGTCCTCCTCCCGATAACCAAGTCCCGGCTTGGACAGAGCTACCGGACAGATGGCGCACAGAATATAGTCAAAGGCCTCAGCAGACTCGTCCAGATCGATGTTGTCAGAGCTTCTGCTCATCACATCATAGACATCATGAAAGAGCAGTATCAGATAGTTGCCGACGAAATCATAAGTCTCGATGACGTGATCATAGAAGCGATCCAGGACCGATTCCTGCTCGATTGCGGTATTGCGCAGGGCCATAAGCAACTGCTGGCGTCCCCCTTCTCTCTCTTCTTCCATGGGAAATTCAAGTTCCAGCAGATTATTTCCAAGTTTTCCGGATAAAACCTTGTTGGCGATTTCCAGATACTTGGAGAATTCATCATCCTCTAAATTGAGGAAGGACTGATTAAAACTGGTCACCTTGTGCTTCTCCGCGTCGACATAGCAGCCGGCCATACGGGAGAAGGACACGGTTTCCCTCTTCAATCTTCTCTTAAGCTCTGTCACTTCCTTCTTTTTCATCTCGCAAACTCCTGTATTTTCATTTATGGTCTTTAGCACAGCCCCCTCTGATACGGGCATCCTGCCAGCCGTATTGCGAATCAGCTTCTTGGCGCGGGATAACTCTGCCAGCGGCTGAACCAACTTCGTCCAGACAATGGAATATGCGTGGAGCGCATATTCCATTGTCATAAATCAATTACTGAGTGTAGACCCAAAATCGCTCCATCACAAGACTTGAAAAGTATGTCCAAATTCGCTAGGACTCCTGGCGCCTTCCCTCTGTTTTTTCGCCCTGCTCTCCGAACAGGGTTGCAAGAAGAATTGCCGCGAACAATACTGCACAGCCTAAAATCTCTTTGGCCGACAGAACCTGGTGCAGAAAAACCCATCCGGCAATCGCGGAAATCACTGACTCAAAGCACATGAGAATTGAGGCCAGAGTCGGGTTCAGTCCCTTCTGCCCGATGATCTGCAGAGTGAAGGCAATTCCGCTGGAAAGTATCCCCGCGTAGAGAAGGGGAAAGATGGCCAGGCCGATGTCCTCAATCCTGGGATGTTCCAGGGCCAGAGCAAAGATGAAGCTGAGAGCGGAGGACACAGCGAACTGAATCATGGCAAAGACCGCTCCGTCACAGTAGGAAGATCGATGGTCCACATACATGATATGAACCGCGAAACAGAGTCCCGAGAGCAGTTCCAGACCATCGCTGACATTTAAAGAGATCTGACCGTCCTTCATGGACAGCAGGTAGAGCCCGACAACGGACAGAGCCACACAGAACCATATCATCTTCCTGGCCCTCTTTCCCAGGAAAATCCCTAAAATTGGAACAAAAATTACATACATGGCCGTGAAAAAACCTGCCTTCGCCGTCGTTGTTCCCCCAATGCCCAACTGCTGAACATTGGACGCGACAAAAACAATCAGACCAAGAACAGACCCGCTGATCAGTTCCGTCTTTGTCACAAGGGCTCTCTGCCCTCTGCGTCCAGGAATAAAAACACGATCCGTCCGATTCTCCTGCTCGGGGCGGACAGAAATCCCCCTTGCCCGAAAGAGCAAAGCCACGGGAATCAGGAAGAGAAAACCAATCAGATTGCGGATCGCCGTGAAAGTAAAGGCGCCCAGGTGATTTGCCCCCAGACTCTGGGCTACAAAGGCGGTCCCCCAAATAAGAGTCGCCACAAAAATTAAAGACGCGTTCTCTAATTCCGATTTTCTGGCAGTCTGCACACCCACAGCTGATATCCGCGCCATCTGGATTCTTGCTTCCTGCATAGGTCCTCCTTTCGTTTTCCGCCGCTTTAGCAGGCTAAAATCTCTCTAAAACCACACGAAACGCATTCCCTACATCGGAAATGCGTTTCGCTCTTATTATATGTCAGCCCAAAGGGCTTTCACTTGTGACTATATCCTAACATAGGATTTCACGCGGGGTAACCCCCTTTTTATTCATAATGATGAAATGCTCGCGAAGCGTGTATTCCATTGTCTTAATCAACCATTTCCGTGACCGTCTCCTGTACCCCGTCCAATTCTTCTCCTCCGCTCTGTCACAGCACAGTTCAGACCATTTACCGTGCTTCAGGAATCTCCCTGTGAAATCCGACGTGAAAGTCCATCTCCTCTTTTGCTTCCTCTCTCACCCTCTCGTCAGATTTTTAAGCCACTGGTACTTCTTAAAGTGATAGCAGACCCAGGGGATTTTGCCCAGTTCATCCAGACAGGTGCAGGCATAGACAGCAAGCACAGGCCAGTGGAAATAAAAAGCGCCAAAGAGCGCCACGGGAATGGAAATGCCCCACATAGCCACAAGCAGCGAATAGAGATCAAAGATGGTATCCCCGCCCGAATCAAAAACTCCATTGATCATGACTGTATTAACGGTTCTTCCTATCATGTAGAAAGCCTGTACAATCATCATCCCGGTCAGATAGGACTGTGCCAGCGGCGTCAGCTTAAGCCCCGAGACCACAGGCACGGTCAGAAGCAGCACCATTCCCATTGAGACAAAGCCAATCAGAAAGGAAATATCCCGCAGACGGATCCCAATCCGCCTGGCCTGCTCATGATTGCCCGCTCCCAACTCCTGCCCGAGAATAATTCCTCCCGCGGCCGCAATCCCATTGCAGAGGCAGCAGATCAGGTCGCGTACGACCGATGCGACCGAGTTGGCTGCGGCGGCGTCTGCCCCCAGATGGCCTACAATCGCCGTATAAGCGCTGAAACCGGCTCCCCAGAGTAAAGAAGCGCCCAACAGAGGCATGCTGACCCTGATAAAGTCTCTGCTGAGGATCGGGTCCAGCTTCAGAAGATTGGCAGCTCCAGGATGCAGATAGCCTGGACGATAGGACAGGATCAGACAGATCACAAGTTCGGCCAGTCTTGAAATCACAGTGGCAATCGCCGCCCCCTCTGCCCTCATCTGCGGGATAAGGCCCAGGCCAAAGATAAAGACCGCATTGAAGATGATATTCATGAGAACAGCCGCGCTTGACACATAGAGGGCAGATCTGGCGTGATCCGATATTTTCATAAAAACCTGATAACACTGTGATATGCCCATCAGCAGATAAGACCAGGAGGCAATCCGCAGATAGTTGCTCCCCAACGCAATCAACTGCCCATCCGAGCTATAAATCATCATGAGTCGCTGGGGAATCAGGTATGAGGCCAGGAAAAAAATAAGATCCACCAAAATCATAATCCGCAGCATAATATGAAAGATGTGATCCAGACTTTCCGAATCTTTCTTCCCCCAGTACTGGGCTGCCAGAACACTTCCCCCGCTGGCAATTCCAAGGATAAAGATGGACATGACGAATGAGATCTGAGCCGCCAGCGCCACGGCTGCCATGGCGTTTTGCTCCAGAAGCCCCAGCATAAGAGCATCCGCCGCCGCAACCGAGGCGAGCAGAAGACTCTGCATGGCGATCGGCCAGGCCAGGTGCCAGAGCCTGCGATTAAAGGCCGCATCCAAGAATATCTCTTTCTTTTTCATCTATCTCTCCCCATGATCTGATTCAGATTGTTCCATGATAACCGAAAAGAACCGAAACGTGTATCCCATCGCTCCAGAGCGCTGAAATATGTGTAAAATGTTCCTCTCCGTTATTCCTCATTTTTTCGCGAAGATTTTTCTAAGCAAAAAGCCCTGTCCACAAAGCACAGAGACAGGGCTTTCGATACGACAATCAGATAAAGCCCTTTAGAGCATCTTACTGTCATAAGGCAAAACATATTCTTGATTTTCCGAGCAGTCATTCGCGACGATACTCATGTCAAAAACCAGATGACCGATTCATGTAAATCATCACAGATTAACGGTCACAAAGATATCATAGATGGCCTTAATCGCTCCCTCAAAATCTTCATTTGCGACACCGATGATGATATTGAGCTCAGAGGATCCCTGATCCATCATGCGGACATTGATGTGGGCATGAGCCAGAGCTGAAAAAATCCTGCCGGCGGTACCCCGCATGGACTTCATTCCCCGGCCGACAACAGCGATCAGAGCCAGGTCAGACTCAATTTCTACCTGATCCGGCCTGGTCAGGCGATGAATTTCAGAGACAACCGCCTGCTCCTTGTGGAGGAACTCATCCTCATGCACCACAATCGTCATCGTGTCAATTCCAGAGGGCATATGTTCAAAGGAAATGCCATTGTCTTCGAAGGACTGCAGAACCTTACGGCCAAAACCAATCTCGGAATTCATCAAATCTTTGGTGATTGAAACGGCGCAGAATCCTTTCTTTCCCGCAATCCCCGTGATGGTGAACTGAGGCTTTCTGGCAGTAGACTCCACAATCCAGGTTCCCTCCGCGTCCGGGGCATTGGTATTTTTGATGTTGATGGGAATTCCCTTGGACCGCACCGGAAAAATCGCATCCTCATGCAGAACAGAAGCTCCCATGTAGGAGAGTTCTCTGAGTTCCCGATAAGTCAGAGTGTCGATGGATACAGGATTATGAATGATCCGGGGATCAGCTACCATAAAACCTGAGACATCCGTCCAGTTCTCATAGACGTCCACCCCCGCAACAGCAGCGACAATGGATCCCGTGACATCGGATCCTCCCCGCGAAAAGGTTTTGACCTTTCCATCAAATCCACAGCCATAAAAGCCCGGGATAACAGCCCTCTCAACCGCTTCCAGCGTCTTGCCGAGAGCCTTTTCTGTCTTGTCCATATCTAAGAGCCCGTCCTGATCAAAGAAGATGTTCTCTGCCGGCTCAATAAAGTCATATCCAAGATAGTTCGCCATAAGCTTCCCGTTCAGGTGTTCCCCCCGGGAGGCGGCAAAGTCAAGACTGGGATCCTCCTTTAAGGTTCTCTCAATCCCCTCGAAATCCTCATCCAGGGAAATGGTCAGCTTTAACTGGTCAATGATCTCCTGGTATCTGGCCTGGATGTCCATGAGCTGTCTATGCAGATCTCCACCCTCTGTGGCAATTCGATGGGCTTCCAGAAGCATATCTGTCACCTTGGTATCTCCTTCAAAGCGCTTGCCTGGCGCGCTTGGAACGACATAACGGCGGTTGGAATCACTCCGGATAATCTTTCCCACCTTCTCAAACTGCCTGGCGTCTGCAAGAGAACTGCCGCCGAACTTTACAATTTTCTTCATGGAATCCTCGCGATCTTCTACTGTCCGAAAAACGTTTTTCACAGACGGATGATCTGTATCCTGTCCGTGTCTTAAAGACAAGTGTGCGTCACTAGTCGAAATGCTAACACAAAGGGGGCTTACAATCAATTCCAGCCCCCTGATCTGCTATGCCGGTACGGAATACCTTCCATTCTTCTGCCGCTCTCCAATGCGCTCTTCGCCTTTTAGCTAAAAATCTGATCGGCATCATCTAACTTAAACCGCAAATATCTGCAGAGCATACATCCTACTCTTTTACGCACTTCTCTCTTCTGTCCCCGATCAGATGGGCCCTGGCCAGAGTCGCGATAATCGGGCCGGTCACCACAGCCGATACAACCATCTCAAAGAGCGCATTTCCCGCAATTATCGACAGGATAAAGGCAAGGACATTTCTGCCCGCCATCATCTTCTGCAGATAGGCTGTCTGTCCAAAGAGCAGAACAATTCCCGACATAAAAAACAGCGTGTTAAAGAAAGCCGACAGAAAACCGACCAGAGAGCCACTGATCAGAACAGTCGTCAATTTGCGCAGACCTCTGTAAAAGAGGGCAACAAGCACTCCGTCCAGTATACGGGGGACAAAGCAGATTACAGCCGTCGCAAGAGGCGACATGTTAAAGAGAATGCTGGTCATGCCGCTGCTCCCCAAGAGTGCCTTGAGCAAGGATGCAAGTCCCCAGATCGCGCCGGCAGCCAGACCGCCTGCCGGCCCCAGCGCCACCGCTGTCACAGAGACCGGCACCATAGCCAGAGAAACTGTGATAGGACCCAAAGGCACCGTCACAAACTGCAGTACAAAAATCAGGGCCGTCATTAAGGCCATGATCGCCAAAGAGTTGCTTCTTGTCCTCGTATTCATTGCTTTCCTCCGTTATCGTTCCCCGCTTTCACTTTATCTTCGACATGCAAAACGCACCGCTGTCGCTCCGATTCGGATGCAATGCGATGCGTCTTGACGCAGGCCTCAAATGCAGCTTCCACTTTGGGATACAACACATTGTCTTTACCTGTGCATTATAGTTTTCTCTCTTGTCGGACGTCAACTGTCAGATCATCCATGGGCCAACACCGATTGCCCTCTGGACCGTCATCATCATGCGCAGGACACAGTCAACTGCCCGCACGATCCTCCTCATCTATCTGAAATCCAAAGTAACGAACCGCATTGTTGTAGCTGATCCCCTTGATGATCCTCTCCAGGGTCTTCCAGTCAGCGGGATACTCTCCATTCTCTACCCAACCACCGATCAGATGGCAGAGAATACGCCGGAAGTACTCATGGCGGGGATAAGAAATAAAGGATCTGGAATCTGTCAGCATCCCATTGAAATTGCCCAGAAGTCCCAAGTTGGCCAGGGAGGTCATCTGCTCCATCATTCCAGTCTTATGATCATTAAACCACCAGGCGGATCCCTGTTGAACCTTGCCGGCAATGGAGGAATCTTGGAAACAGCCGATCACAGAGCCAATAGCGGCATTCTCAGCGGGATTTAAGGAGTATAGAATGGTCTTGGGCAGTTGATCCGTCTCGGCCAAGGCATTTAAAAACTGTCCCATCTCAATGGAATTTGCATAGCTGTTGATTGCATCAATACCGGCATCCGCCCCGAGCGCCTGATAGATTTTCTTGTTCAGATTGCGCTGAACACCGAAATGCAGCTGCATAACCCAGTTTTTATTGGCGTACTCACGACCGAGAAGAAGCATCATCATCGTCTTGAACTGGCGCTCCTCATCAATATTTACATTCTGACCCGCAATGGCTCTGGCGAAAATCGTGTTGAGTTCGGTTTCACTTGCCGGTTTGTAATGCACATATTCCAGAGAATGATCCGAGATGGTGCAGCCTCGGGAAGCGAAGAAATCCATGCGTTTTCGCAAAGCGTCCATAAAAGAATTGAAATCCCGGATCGGCGTTTCTGAAACCTGTGCCAGTCTGTCAATATAAGCAGGCCAATCCGGCTTCTCAATATTCATGGCTTTCTCCGGTCTCCAGGCCGGAAGCACCTGAAATTTCATAGTGGAATCCTTTGCCATTTTCTCATGGTATTCCAAAGAATCCACCGGATCATCTGTGGTGACAACCAGCTTGACGTTGGAGTTGGCAACCAGCTGTCTGGCCGTCATACTTCCATCCTGCAATTTTCTGTTGGCCAGATTCCAGACCTCCTCTGCAGTATCACCGCAGAGGTAACCGGTATAACCGAAATAGCGCTGCAGTTCCAGATGACTCCAGTGATAGAGCGGATTGCCCACTGCCATTGAAAGTGTCTTTGCCCAGGCCTGGAACTTATCACGGTCACTTCCGTCACCGGTGATATATTTCTCCGCAACACCGTTGCTCCTCATCTGACGCCACTTATAATGGTCTCCTCCCAGCCAGAGCTCTGTGATATTGGAGAAAGCATGATCTTCATATATTTCTTTCGGTGACAGATGACAATGATAGTCAACGACAGGCATTTTCTCCGCGTACTCATGAAAGAGTTTTCTCTCCGTCTCCGTCTCTAAGAGAAAATCCTCATCCATAAAATTCTTCATTCCTGATCCCTCTCTCGCATTATCGTGACATAAATCTCTTTATCAATATAGACAAAGACCCTCTCAATCGCATTCTCAGACGCGTACCCGTTATTATAACCTGAGACTGGATCACATCAGCGCTGCACGCGGGCGCCTGCGCCGCCCATGATCGCTTCAACCTCATCTCTGGACGCCATTGTGGTGTCACCGGGCGTGGTCATCGCCAGCGCTCCGTGAGCTGCCCCATAATTGACAGCCAATTCGGCATCAGCTGTCGTCATCAATCCATAAATCAGACCGGATGCGAAGGAATCACCGCCGCCAACACGGTCCATAATCTCCAGCCCCTTATAGTCCCTTGCCTTATGGATTTGCCCATCTGCCCAGCAGAGAGCCGACCAGTCATTGACCGTGGCGGTCTTGACCGTACGAAGGGTTGTCGCTACTGCCTTGAAGTTGGGGTATGTCCTGACAGCTGTCTCAATCATCTTCTTATAACCATCGACATTGAGCTCTTTGAGCGATGCGTCCTGTCCCTCAATCTGGAATCCCAGACAAGCGGTGAAATCCTCCTCATTTCCGATCATGACATCAACATAAGAGGCGATCTGCCGATTGACTTCCTGGGCCTTCTTCTGACCGCCGATTGCAGACCACATGGAGGGACGGTAGTTGAGATCATAGGATACGACCGTCCCGTACTTCTTGGCGGTCTTGATTGCCTCGATAACTGTCTTGGATGCCTGCTCTGACAGGGCCGCGTAGATGCCGCCAGTGTGAAGCCACCTGACACCCAGTTCACCAAAGATATAGTCGAAGTCAAAGTCCTCCGGTCTTGCCTGTGAGATAGCGGTATTGGCCCGGTCAGAACACCCCTTGGCACCCCGAATGCCAAATCCCCGCTCCGTAAAATTGAGTCCATTGCGGCAGAGACGTCCGATTCCATCTGTCTTCTTCCAGGCAATCAGAGAGGTATCAACGCCTCCCTGCATTATAAAGTCCTCGACCAGCTTGCCGACCTCATTGTCAGCAAGAGCGGTGAGTACCGCAGTCTTTAGTCCAAAGCACTTGCGCAGCCCCCGTATAACGTTGTACTCTCCGCCGCCTTCCCAGGCACGAAACTGTCTGGCTGTACGGATACGTCCTTCGCCCGGATCGAGGCGAAGCATTACCTCGCCCAGAGATACCGCATCAAACGTCGCTTCTTCTCTCAACTTAAAATCCATTGCATCCTCCTAAAGAATATGTCTAATTACCGTGCTTAAAATCATTGGCCGCAAAGCATCTGTTCTCAGCCAAGAACATGACCTTTCGGCACTGTCATCACACTTCCAGAGCCCGCACACCATACGCCTGTATCTGTCGTGAATTCAGGCGGTATACTTCTCCAATGTCGCACGAATAGCGCCGGGACCTGCGATCAGCTCCTCAAAATAAGAAATCACTGTCTTATCCATGCCAACTGAGGACAGGTCTAAACCGAAGATCTGCACATTTGTGAGCAGGGGGGCCGCTTTGGATGCCGCATTCCTGTCCCCCAGCCTGATACCCTCGACATACTTAGATACAGAGGCAAGGAGGGGATCCGGAGACAGTTCAAAGGCTCTGCCCTCATCGTCTACAGCCATCAGATAGCGCAGCCAGCCAGCGAACACCAGGGGGATAAGCTTAAGGTCAGAGACATTCAAAGAGGGATCTTCGATATATCTCTTGATCGTTTCACCGAAACGGATGGCCAGCTTCTGTGACGTATCCGTGGCAATTCGCTGCGGCGTATCAGGCATAAATGGATTGGGAATTCGAACCTTCAGCACCGTGTCAATAAACTCCCTTGGATCCAGGACACCGGGATTGACAACAACCGGAAGTCCCTCTTTATAACCGATGATCTCAACCATTGCCCTGAGCTGCGGATCCTTCATCTCATCAGAAATCTTCTGATAGCCGAGCAGGCAGCCATATACAGCCAGAGCCGTATGGAGAGGATTTAAACAGGTGCAGACCTTCATTTTCTCCACCTTGTCTACGGTCTCTCTCTCTGTGAAAATCACGCCTGCCTGCTCGAGCTTGGGACGGCCATTGGGGAAGGAATCCTCAATCACCAGGTACTGCGTCTCTTCGGCATTGACAAAGGGAGCCACCCAGGTCTTCCTGCTGGTGACAACCGGATCAAGTCCCGACAGATTATCCTCGCGCAAGATCTTCTCGACAGATACATCCGGTCTGGGAGTGATTTTGTCAATCATAGACCAGGGGAAAGAGACCCTTGATTTATCGCTGATATAGTCATAGAAACCTGCCTCTGCCCTTCCGTTTTTCGTCCACTCCCGGGCAAATGCGCTGATGGCCGCACAGAGCTTATCGCCATTATGAGAACAATTGTCTGTGGAAACCATAGCGATGGGCTTCGCCCCGCTCTCATAACGGGCATAGAGTAAGGATGCGACCTTACCCATATAGCTTTTGGGCGCCTTGGGGCCGGCCAGATAGTCTTCTTCGACCGCGGGGAGCAGCTCTCCCTTTCCATTCACCAGAGAATACCCCTTCTCTGTAATGGTAAATGTGACCATCTGCAGGGACCCCCTGCCGAAGATCTCCTTGAGGCGCCTGTACTCAGCCTGGTTGGCAGAGTCGAGAATACAGGACTCCGCAATAGATCCGACGACAGTCTTGTCCACTTTGCCGTCCGCTTTCAGTGTCACCAGAACAGAGTAATTGTCGTGGGGCCGGTACATCTTCTCTACGATCTCATAGTCAAATCCCTCAGCCACGATCAGTCCCCTGCTGCTTGCGCCGGAATTCAAAAGCTCCTGGGCAAGATTGGCCTGAAAAGCCCGAAAGATGTTGCCGGCACCGAAGTGAATCCAAGTGGGATTGGCCCTGGTTGCCTCGACCATAGCCTTCCGGTCATAGCGGGGCAGCTGATATCCCTTGCTCTCCCACTCGCTGCCGCTGGCAAGTCCCTTTTCCGTCAATTCCATATGATGCCTCCTCCTGTTTTGTCAACGCCTGGTCTGATTCTTATCGATTGCCTCCCAGAGACCGACAAGATATGCGGCTCCCAGAGCTCGATCATAAAGACCATATCCTGGCATGGCCTTCTCTCCCCAGATCATACGTCCATGATCCGGCCGAATGGGTCCGTCAAAGCCAATATCATGCAGAGCTTTCATGATTTCGTACATGTCAAAGGTGCCATCCTCAGACAGATGCGCAGCCTCTTCGAAATTGGTTGGACTATTGAACTTAAGATTTCTCACATGGGCAAAATGAATGCGTCCCTTCAGGGAACGGATAATGTCAGGAAGGTCATTTTCCAGATTCGTACCCAGAGAACCGGTGCAGAGGGTAACTCCATTATGGATGTCATCCACCATCTCCATCATGCGAAGGAGGTTCTTCTTGTTGGTGATAATGCGGGGAAGACCGAAGACGGACCAGGCGGGATCGTCCGGATGAATCGCCATCTTAATGTCGTACTTATTGCAGACCGGCATAATTCTCTCAAGAAAGTACTTCAAATTATCAAAGAGCTTATCATCATCAATCTCGTATTTCCTGTAGAGGGCAAACATCTCTTTGACATGCTCCATGCGCTCAGGCTCCCAACCGGGCATAACAGAGCCATTCATATCACCGGAGATGGATTCAAACATCTTCTCGGGATCCAGAGCATCAACAGCCTCCTGGGTATACGCCAGTACCGTAGAGGCATCTGCCCTCTCCCTGGCCAGCTCCGTTCTTGTCCAGTCAAAGACAGGCATAAAATTATAGCAGACCAGGTGGATATCCTCTCTGCCCAGATTCTCAAGAGATGCAATGTAGTGATTAATCAGCTGATCTCTGTTTTTCGTCCCAAGCTTGATCTCCTCATGAACATTGACAGACTCAATTCCGGCGACGTGAAGTCCCGCGGCCTCCACCTCCTCCTTCATGGAGCGAATCGCCTCCCGGCTCCAGACTTCTCCCGGCTGCGTGTCATAGAGCGTCGTTATGACGCCTGTCACATAACGAATCTGGCGAATCTGTTCGAGGCTGACCGTGTCATAGCCTGAGCCATACCAGCGCATAGTCATTTCCATCCTGCTTCCTCCTTGTTTTGGATATACGATGTTGTCTTCATTATATCTGCCATATGGATTTGATACATTACGGCAATTGTTGCTGTCTTTGCAAATCTTGTGATTTGTGCTAGGATTTTCAGTACAGTATCCTGCAGACAGGCGTACTTTTATGGTGATGCATTCGTTTGCACCAGTCGTATGCTCTGTCTCGTCCTCCTCACGATCAAACGAAATGATTGGAAGAAACATTGAAAGAACAGCTTCACTCCCCCTTCGTCACAAGGCAGTATATGCAGTCCAGAGACTTTGAGATCTTCTACTACAACGACTGCAATTTGAAATCTGTCAGCAATCACTCACACCCCTACTATGAGTTCTATTTCTTCCTGGGCGGCAATGTCAGCATGCACGTCGACGGGGTAGATTACCCTCTGACCAAGGGCGATGTTATCCTGATTCCTCCCGACGTCAGTCATCACCTGATCAATTATGCCCCGTCCGACCCTTACCAGCGCTTCATCTTCTGGATCAGCCGCAATTTCTGCAATGAAATGATGCAGATTTCTCAGGACTATGGCTATGCCATGCAGCAGGTGATTGTCAGCAAACACTATGTCTATCACTACGATGTTCTCTCTTTCAATACTCTGCAGGGTAAAATCTACGCTCTTTTGGACGAGATCCACAGCAACCGCTTTGGCCGCTCCGCCAGGATTTCCCTCTGTGTCCATGACCTGGTTCTGCATTTGAACCGTTCTATCTATGAGATCGAACATCCCCGTCAGGAGCAGGAGATCCTCTCCCTCCATGAGAATATCATCTCCTTTATTGACCGACATTTAGAACAGAACCTGTCTCTTGACGATATCGCAGATAATTTCTATGTCAGCAAGTATCATATCGCCCATATTTTCAAGGACCACCTTGGTCTCTCCATCCACCAGTACATTTTGAAGCGCCGCCTGGCCATGGTTCGCGACTCAATCACATCTAATATGAATATTTCTGACGCCTATCAGCGCTGCGGTTTTAATGACTATTCCTCTTTCTTTCGCGCTTTCAAAAAGGAATACGGGATGAGCCCCAAAGAATACAGGGAAACCTATGCTTTCCCCGAAGAAAACCCCTCCGGAGCGTATCGCACAGGCAGATAAGCAACTTGTATTTTCGAGCAGAAAAATCAGGCGTATATTTCGAACAGCCCTCAAAAGCCCCAAAAATCTCCGGCTGCAGCCGAAGACTTTGAATAAAACAATAGATAAGTTTCTTATGCGATCTGACAAAGGGGTCTTCGGCTGTTGCCGAAGACCCCTTGTATTCGTGACAATTGAATCTCTGTAAAACCTGTATCTGACTATGCTTATGCGTCAAGCGCATCCAATCTCGCCTCCAAATCCTTAAGAGGTCCCTGCCCCGGATCCATATCGGCAAGCATATTATAAAGCAGCCTGTAGAGCGCCTGAAGCTCCTCACGTTTTAGGTGAAAACACCCGCGCATATGAAGGGGGACAGACAGAGCGCTCTTTCGAAGCTCCATCCCGCTCTCTGTTACCGTGACAATCAGCGATCTCTCATCCGCCTTGGACCTGGCACGATCAATATAGCCCTTGGCCTCAAGCTTCTTAAGCACCGGCGTCAGCGTACCGGAATCCAGATAGAGAACCTGTCCCAGCTCTTTCACCGTCACTTTCTGCCTCTCCCACATCACCATCATCGTGATGTACTGGGTATAAGTCAGCTGCAGCGGATCCAAAAAGGGCTTGTATTTGCGCACAATCTCCTTAGACACTGCGTACAGCGGAAAACAGAGCTGGTTCTCCAGCTTGAGTGCGTCATACTTATCGCTCATACCAATCATCCTCCAAAGCCTTATCCCTCTGCAGCGAAATGCATGATCCGCCAATGCTCTGTTACGAAAAAGACAGAACGTATACTAGGCTGACATCTCTTTGTCCTGAATGTAGCTGACTGCGGCGAGCGCTGCCACAGCGCCGTCGCTCGCCGCAGTAGCAAGCTGACGCACAGTCTTGGTTCGCGTATCACCTGCGGCAAAAATGCCCTCAACATTGGTCCTGCAATCCTCACCGGCAATAATATAACCGCCTTGATCAAGACCGACGACATTAGAGAATATCATATTTTCAGGCATCTGTCCAATTGCCACGAAGAGTCCATCGAGCTCAATCATCCTCTTCTCTCCACTGACCTTGTCTGTCACCTCGATGGCCTCCAGACGATCCTGTCCAAGAAGAGCTGTGATGTTGGAATTGAGGACAAATTCTACATTCTCCCTGGCTCTCAGCTTCTCGACACGGGCAGCCTCACCGCGAAACTGATCTCTCCTGTGAATCACATAGACCTTCTTAACGATATTGGAAAGGAATTCCGCATCTTCTAAGGCTGTATTCCCCCCTCCGTTAACCGCCACAACTTTCTTGCGGTAAAACATGCCATCACAGGTCGCGCAGTAAGAAATCCCCTTGCCGACCCATTCTTCCTCATGCTCTAATCCCAGAGGCCTGTTCTTTGCGCCGGTCGCCAGGATTATGGTCCTCGACGCAATGCGTTCACCATCTTCTAAGACTGCGACCTTATGATCACCGGCATCCTCGATTGAGGTAACTCTTGCCTGGCGATACTCCACTCCCAGACCAACAGCCTGCTGATAGAGACCCATAGCGAAGTCGAAACCGGAAGTATGCGCGATACCAGGATAATTCTCGATATCCGGGGTATTAATAATCTGCCCTCCATAAATATTGGCCTCAAGAACCAATACACTCTTATTCTGGCGAACTCCATAAATACCTGCGGACAGTCCTGCGGTACCGGCACCTACAACTAAAATATCATACATGTAACACCTCATTTCGATTGATAGAGATCCTGCAGACAAAAACGCCGGAAAAATCTGCCACTACTTGAGCAAATCCAAAAGCTGAGCCTTAGGGACAGCTCCGACGGACTTCTTGTAGACCTGGCCATTTTTAAATACGATGACGGTAGGAATCGACATCACATTGTATTTCTCTGCAATATCCATCTCCTCATCGACATTGAGTTTGCCCACCTTATAAGAGCCGTCTGATTCCTCAGCGATCTCAGAGACAACCGGGCCAAGCATCCTGCATGGGCCGCACCAGGAAGCCCAGAAATCAACCATCACCGGCACATCACTCTTCAACACTTCATTCTCAAAATTTGCAGTGGTAACTGTTAACTCAGACATATCATCCTCCTATCAACCTCATACTCATTTGCCGCGACAGTCATTGAAATTCTAAAAATCTGTCTTGTATCTAAGCTAATTGTACGCAACTTAATTATTCCTGTCAATACCATTGCGCGCAATTTCATAAATGCCTGTCGGCTCCGCACACTCAGATCACCTCGCTCGATGGATGACATACAAAAATCGACGACTAACGCTGACGCATCATCCTGCGTGTCAGCGTTAGCCGCCGATTTTACACTCAATTATTTGCCATTCTGTTTCGCTTTTTTAGCTTTGCGATGATTCTATTCTTCAGCCAGAGCCTCTACCAGTTTTTCCATCTTCTCTCTGCTCTCCTCATTTAAAGTAGAGCGAATGGTTACCTGCGGTTCGACGATTTCAATGTTCTTCCAGCCCTCCATAATCTTCTTCATGGTACGGGCGGCCGTAGGTCCCCAGGAACCATTCTCTATCATACCGATCTTACGGCCCTGGAAGGCCTTGTTGGCCAGATGATGGAGGAAGTCCTGCATAGGCGGATAGACCTGAGCGTCATAAGAAGAGGCTGCCAGAAGCATACGATCAAAGCGGAAGGCCTGGGCGACTGCCTCAGAGACATCCACCCTGGTCAGATCCATCAGCTTTACCTCAAGTCCCCTGGACGCAAGCGCCTTCTCAGCCTCTTTGGCAGCCGCCAGGGTATGGCCGTAAATAGAGGCGACAGGAATAAACACCCCCTTCTCCTCAGGAGCATAGGAAGACCAGGTCTGATACAATTGCAGATATCTGCCCAGATTCTCAGTCAGCTGTGGTCCGTGCAGTCCGCATATCTTGTTGATCTCAAGGCCGGACAGCTTCTTGAGCAGGGTCTGTACCTGAGGACCATACTTACCGACAATATTGAAATAGTAGCGCCTGGCCTCTGTCACCCAATCGTCTGTGACGTCGCCGCAGCCAAACTTGCCGAAGGCATCCGCAGAGAAGAGAATCTTATCCGTCACGTCATAGGTCACCATAACCTCAGGCCAGTGTACCATGGGGGCGAAGAAAAACTGCAGCTTATGATCCCCCAGATCCAGAATATCACCATCCTGTACCATCAGCTTTCGATCAATGGACAGATCCAGCCGAGGGAAAAAAGCATGAATCATATTAAAAGTTTTGTTATTCCCAACAACCTTTACGGCTGGATACCTGTCCAGAGCAGTCTCCAAAGAGCCGGAATGATCAGGCTCCATGTGCTGCACAATAATATAATCCAGCGACCGGCCGGCCAGAGCCGTCTCCAGGTTGTCAAGCCATTCCCTGGTTTTCCTCTCATCTACAGAATCCATCACAGCCGTCTTCTGGCCGTCAATAAAATAGGAGTTATAGGACATTCCTTCCAACAGCGGATACTGATTCTCGAACATCTTCAAATCTCTGTCGTGGACTCCGATAAATTTGACACTCATCTTTCTCTCCTCCGCGTATCATCCGACCGGCATCGCTGCTCACAAAGATCAGTCTGCCGTACCTTTATCATAATTACCGGCTGCGGAAACTGTCTGCCGGGCAGCCACTGCCGCTATAGAACACATGCTCTGCGGCTCTTCCATTGGCATAAATTATAGCACGGACACAAGGAAACAGGAATCATCTCTCAGAAAGAAATGATTCCCGATATATCCATGCAGCCCATACGCAACTGGTTGGCCGGTTATTTATCCTGCTTCTTCTCAGGCACAGACAGATCTACCTGGTTCAAAATTTCCTTTAAGGTGTTGGCCGAATTCTGCAGATTGGTCAGTTCCTCGTAACTCAAGTCGATATGCACCTTGGTCTCCACACCGGAGGAGGTGACAACAGCAGGCATAGACAGGTAAATATCCCCGATCCCATATTCTCCCTCCATCAGAGAAGAAACAGGAAGAATAGACTTCTCATTCTTTAAGATAACCTCGGCGATCCGACGAACCGCAGATGCAACGCCATAATAGGTCGCATGCTTCTTCTCAATGATCTCGTAAGCAGAATTCTTCACATCATCCGCTATCTTTCGCATTGAGGACTCATGCTGAAAATGTCCCCGAATCTCACAGAACTGATTTACATTGACGCCGGATACATCAGCCGAAGACCAGGCTACAATCTCAGAATCGCCGTGCTCACCGATGACATAAGCGTGGACATTTCTTGCATCCACATCCAGATGCTCTCCAAGCATATACTTAAGACGCGCCGAATCAAGCACTGTTCCTGAACCAATGACGCGCTCCTTGGAAAAACCGGAGAGCTTCCAGGCTACATAGGTCAGGATATCAACCGGGTTTGACACGATCATCAGAATACCGCCGAAACCACTGTCCCTGACCTGGGGGATGATGGACTTAAAGATTCCGACATTCTTATTGACCAGATCAAGACGGGTCTCCCCCGGCTTCTGGGCGGCGCCGGCCGTCACAATCACCAGGGCGGCATCCCTGATATCGTCATAGTCTCCCGCATAGATGCGCTGAGTCGTTGAGAAGGGAATTGCATGGCTGATATCCATCGCCTCTCCCTCTGCTCGATTCTTATCAGCGTCAATCAAGACGATCTCAGAGGCAATGCCAGACTGCATGATTGCGTAGACACTGGTAGACCCGACAAATCCACAGCCGATCATAGCGACCTTGCGGGGATTGATATTGGCATTTTCTAAAACATTGGACATTGTATTCACACTTTCTCTGCAAAAAGGGAGTTACAGATTCTCTACCGTAACCCCCTCTGACTCAACAATCAGATTCTAGCACGAATCCACCAGGCTTGGGGAATTCAAAGTCTTGTTTTTGATAAAATACGGCTTACCTTTTAACCTTGAAGGCTCCCATCTGAGGATAGAGGGCAGAATCTCCCAGAACCTCCTCAATCCGAAGAAGCTGGTTATACTTGGCGACGCGCTCAGAACGGCTGGGGGCGCCCGTCTTGATCTGACAGGTATTCATCGCAACCGCCAAGTCGGCAATCGTCGTGTCCTCAGTCTCTCCAGACCTGTGGGAAGTAATCGCCGCATAGCCGGCCTCATGCGCCATCTTGATCGCCTCGAGGGTCTCGGAGATAGAGCCGATCTGATTAAGCTTAATTAGAATTGCATTGGCGACCCCCATATCGATTCCCTTCTTCAGGCGCTCGGTATTGGTGACAAAGAGATCATCTCCGACCAGCTGTACCTTATTGCCCAGACGAGCCGTCATGCGCTGCCAGCCCTCCCAGTCTTCCTCATCGAGACCATCCTCAATAGAAATAATGGGATACTTGTCAACCAGCTTGGCCCAATGCTCAATCAGCTCATCGGACGTGAACCTGGTTCCCGCCTTGGGCAGAAGATACTCACCCTTTTTGGAACCCTTCCACTCAGAGGAAGCCGCATCCATAGCAATCATAAAATCCTTGCCGGGCTCATATCCGGCGATCTTAACAGCCTCCAGAATCGCCTCTATGGCCTCCTCATCAGACTTAAGATCGGGAGCGAATCCTCCCTCATCTCCGACAGAGGTAGCAAGCCCCCTGCTCTTTAACTCACCGGCCAGAGCGTGAAAGACCTCTGCGCACCAGCGCAGAGCCTCCTTGAAGGAAGGAGCTCCAACAGGCATGATCATAAATTCCTGTGCGTCTATGGTATTGGCCGCATGAGCACCTCCGTTGATAATATTCATCATCGGAACCGGCAGACGGTTCCCGTAGATGCCCCCCAGGAATCGATAGAGAGGGATCTCCAGAGACTGAGCGGCCGCCTTGGCGGACGCAATGGAGACAGCCAGGATGGCATTGGCTCCCAGCTTGCTCTTATCCCTGGTTCCATCCGCCTCAATCATAGCCTTGTCAACCGCATAGATATCCGACGCATCCATCCCCTGTAAAACATCATTGATGCAGGTATTGATATTTGCAGCTGCCTTGGTCACACCCTTGCCCAAATAGCGGCCCTTATCGCCGTCTCGAAGTTCAAGCGCCTCAAACTCACCCGTGGAAGCGCCAGAGGGGGCTGTACCGCGGCCAACCGTTCCATCTACAAGAGTTACCTCTGCCTCAACGGTCGGATTGCCTCTGGAATCCAAAATCTCACGACCTACAACTTTCTCAATCTGAAGATACTCGTTCATTGCATTTTCCTCCGTAGTGTTAGTTATCACTTACAAATGCGATTTTATCACAGACAATCGCCTCCGTAAACCGGATTCACCCCTTGTCATGAATCAGATTCCCAGCTTCTTCGCTTCTTCATTGAGGAAGCTCACAACGGGCTCAACCGGAAGATTATGCACCCTGCAGGCCTCCTCCAGAGTCTCCATACGGGAGACAGAGCAGGAAGTACAGTGCATTCCCAGGCCCAGCAATACCTCATTCATATCCGGGCTGTCTGCCAGGATATCTCCAAGAAGCGTATCTTTATCCCACATCGCTTGGTTACCTCCTTCGACTCTACAGTGCTAAGCATAAACTATCTTTGATTATTTTCTGTTGTAATAGCAACACTTTTGTAGTAATTATAGGTATATATTGTTAGAAACCAAACATAAATCTACGATCAGCGAATATCAATTGTCATGAGCAGCAGAAACACGCCTCATCAGCGTCCACAGTCATGAACAATGGAGCGCAGATTCACGGATATCCATTGGCGGAAACAAGGCAACAAATACCTGCTCGATATGTCATTCATGGATAAAAAACAAGGAGATAAGACCATGGTCAAATACGAAGAATATCTTCCCGTACTCAAAAAATCAAATCTCTTTCTTGGCGTATCCGAGAATGAGATCCAACATATGATGTCCTGCATGAACCCGCAAAAACGGGCCTACGAGAAGAACGAGACCATCCTTCGGGCGGGTGAGCAGATCCACAGCTTCGGTCTGCTTCTGAGCGGAACCGCTTTGATTGAAAAAGAGGATTTCTGGGGCAACGTCGCCGTTATGTCCGCCCTCTCCTCCGGCTCTATGTTCGCTGAAGTTTATGCGGCTCTGTCACAGATCCCAACCGACGTCACTGTCATCGCCACTTCCCACTGCGAAATCATGTTCTTCGATCTCTCCGCCTTCACAACTCTCTGCGGAGAATCCTGCAGCTACCACAGCCGTATCATCCAGAATGTCATGACTTCCATCGCCCGAAGGACTCTGCAGCTGAATCAGAAAATTGACTGTATCTCCAAGAGGACCATTCGCGATAAACTTATGGCCTACTTATCCTCTGAGAGCATGCGCCAGCACAGCAATACCTTCGATATCCCCTATAACCGCCAGCAACTGGCAGACTACCTTTTCGTCGATCGCTCAGCCCTCTCCAATGAAATCAGCAAACTGACCAGGGAGGGACTGATCCGAAGCCAGCGGAACCATTTCGAAATTCTCAGAGAAATCTGAGAATTTTTCAGCTGCTGCTAACTTTTCCCCTGACAGAGTCCAGCCAGCTCCGACGTCGGGGATAGCTCTTAGCTTTTCCGGATCATTTCCTGAGGGGATGCCTCAAAAAGCCTGGTGACGCACAATCTCGTACTCGTCATTGCTCTGATAGTAAGGGCAGAATCTTGTATTACCCTGTAAAAAGCGCACCATATCGTCCTCATCCAGATTCAAATCACAGATATAGCACTCTCCCTCATCATCCCAGAGATAATTATTGCAAAGTTCACATTGATCCATACCGCCTCCGCTCAATGGCTCAATGCAGAACCAGCCCCAGAAGACCATAGCTGACAGCCGACATAATAACCGTCGCAATGGCAACTCCAACCAGTTCCGCGATAACTGCCTTCCTGATATCCATTTCCAAAAGCGCAGCAATCAGCGATCCTGTCCAGGCACCGGTCCCAGGCAGGGGGATTCCGACAAAGAGAGCAAGCCCCCAGAACTCTGCATTGGAAACCTGTCCGGACTTCTTCATGGCTCTGGTCTCCAATTTCTCGACCAGCTTCCCCATCCTCTTGAATTTTTTCATCCAGGAGAAAATCTTACGAATAAAGAGCAGGATGAATGGAATGGGTATGATATTCCCAATGATACAGATGGGAATCGCGGTCAGAAGAGGGATCTTGAGCAGGCTGGCAGCCAACAGTCCCCCGCGCAGCTCCAGAAGGGGAATCATTGATATGATAAAAACAATTGCCTCTTTTGATATATACTGTCCCAGTGTTGATGCAAACCAGGTAACAAGCGCTTCCATAAAATCGCCCTCTTCTTTCGTCTGTACTATTTACATTTCACGGGCATCCCGCGGCGCTCCATGCTCATTTGAATCTCAAGGGTCAATGATCCGCCAGATAGCGATCCAGGAAATCAACCATCTCCCGCATCTGCTGATCTGTACCGATACTGATGCGCAGATAGTTGTCAATCCTCGGCAGCGCAAAGTGTCGGACAAGGATTCCTGTCTCCTTCAATGCGTGAAATATCTCTTCAGCGGACAACCGCTCATGTCTTGCAAAAATAAAGTTCGTTCTGGAATCAAAGAAGGAAAATCCCAAGCGCCGAAGCTGCTTCTTAGTCCACTCCCGGCTGGCAATCACTCTGGCCAGCTGTGTCTGAAAATAGTCCTCATCCTCCATTGCGGCAGCTCCCAGCTTCTGCGTAATTCGATCCATTGTGTAGGAGTTAAAGGAATTTCTGACATTCCAGAGCGCCCGGATCAGTTCAGGATTGCCCATGGCAAAGCCAATACGACTTCCTGCCAGAGCACGGGACTTGGAGAAAGTCTGCACCACCAGCAGATTGTCATACTGCTCAATCAGAGGCAGAAGACTGACCGCACCGAAATCCACATAGGCCTCATCAATAATAACAACCGAATCCGGGTTCGCTCTGATGATCTGCTCTAATTTCTCTCTGCCCGCATCAATACCGGTAGGAGCATTGGGGTTTGGAATAATAATGCCTCCATTTTCCCCTGCATAATCTTCAGGATGAATCTCAAAATCTTTATCCAGCGGGATTTTTCGATAGGGAATATCAAACGTCTCCGCCCAGACATCATAAAAAGAATAGGTAATATCCGGGAAGAAAACAGGACTCTGCGAATGAAAAAAAGTCATAAAGGACATGGCCAGAACATCATCCGATCCCACTCCGACAAAGACCTGTTCTCTCCCCAATCCGTATCTTCCGGCAATAGCATCCAGCAACAGTGTTGACGATGGATCCGGATATCTGTTCAACTCCTCCGCATCAAAGCCGCGCAGAATCCGCTCGACTGCCGGTGCCGGCGGATAGGGATTCTCATTGGTGTTCAGTTTGATCAGCTTTCTCTGCTTTGGCTGCTCCCCCGGAACATAAGGCCTGACCCGGCGGATCCTTTTCTTCCACCCGTACATACATATCCTCTCTGGAAAGATCCATCTCACAAACGTCTTGGAATCTTCCTACTCATGATCCGTATTGACTGCCTGCTCATGCTCTTCTACCTTGGCCGCCTCTGCCATCGCAGCTGCAAACTTGCTCTGCGCCTGTTTCAGGACGGACAGATTATAGATATCCTTCTTCTGCGCTGCAGACAGACTGTGATAGGCGTCGGTCGCCGCCTTGGCTGCATCTGCGCTGGAACCAGACTTAGCTATCTGGTTAATGACAGCCTGAACCGCTCCATCGGTACAGGAAGTCTCTGTCCCCGGCAGGTTGTAGACGACAACCGGCATGCCGACGGAGACATTGGCGAATACATTTCCCGCAACAGATGGAGGAAGATTGACACAGCCGTGAGATCCATTGGTCAAATAGTTCTTCCCACCGTAGTTGGACTTCCAGGGGGCGTCATGCAGTCCGATCCCTCCATCAAAAGGCATCCAGTACTTAACTGGACTGGCGTAGGAGGTTCCGTCGTCATTTTTCCCGCGAAGCGTCCGGTTGGCTTCATGGCTCTTAACCCGGAAGATACCCGGATTGGTCTGGTGATTATTGACCGGCTTTCCGGTTGTTACCGCCGTATCTACCACCCTCTTGCCATCCTTATAGACGAAAAGATGCTGGGCGGTCAGATTGACCTCGACATAACTGTTGCCAATATCGTCGCCGGCGCCGCCCGCCGCCTTCTGAGAGAAGGTCAGATCGCGGGTCAGATCCCCTGTGTCTGTCAGATTTTCTTTGAGGGCATTGAACTCCCCCTCCTGATCCACCTTCCTTCCATAATCTCCAGAGGAAAGATTGACCACTGCCCCATAGGAGGTGTGAAAACTGCGGCTCTTGCCAACCGTATCATATTTGCCTGCCAGTTCCCCGACATAAGCCCTGATCTCCTCGTCCTTAAAGACCATATTCGCATTCTCGTCGATTCCAAGCCATGAAATGATTTTCTCCTGTGGGACAGTTTCCTGATCACCTCCAATCTGCAGAGTAATTCTCGTCTGGGCAATCCGATTCATTTTCCCAATCAGTTCTGTCAGTCGGCTGTCATCTGACTTGAGAGTCGGCTGCACTGCATAGTCAGCCAAAGAGATTTCCGCCTGCATATCAACAATGGCGTCGGCCAGAGCCTCCTTGAATCGAGCAGAATCAATATTATTCCCGTACACCTCCTTCTGAACAACATAAGATTTCTGCTGCTGATCATAGATTAAATCGGCATTCTTCGTCTGTACAAGGTCGGTCCGACTGACCTCCGGGAGAGCGTCAACAATGGCATTTAACTTATCGCGATTGAGCTTCCATCCCTGTATCTTCTGTTCCAACTTATCGCCGAAGAGATAGCGGGGCCAGAGAAATGCCTGCTGGCTGGCCAGTAGACGGTTTAAATCGCTTGCCTGAAGATTGTCG
This sequence comes from Lachnospiraceae bacterium AF51-6-b8A, assembly GCA_027682585.1. Classification (GTDB taxonomy): domain Bacteria; phylum Bacillota; class Clostridia; order Lachnospirales; family Lachnospiraceae; genus Shuttleworthia. The sequence goes on from JAQCZH010000004.1 coordinate 43,158, forward strand.
GACAGATCGATCATATCCGGAGTAATCACCTGTTCGGTGGCTCCGTCGGCAGTCTTGACAACCATATGATACGTCTTTTCTCTGGCTGCAAGAGTGTCCGCCATTTGCTGCGCCGTCTTTCCAAAGGCATTTGCCCCATTGACTCTGCTGTTCGGGACAAAATGACTCCTGAAAAAAATTCCAACGCCAAGATAAGCGGCGGCCAGAATCCCCGCACAACAGCCGACAATCAGCAGCTTCCTGGGCCCCCGCTTCTTTTCCTGTTCTTCATCCATACTCTGCTCCCTGTCTTTTTCATCACAAATTGGACTTATTATAGCATAATCCCCGCCAGCTGGCTCTGCCGTCATCGGAGACTCCTGCTCCCTCAGAGTTCCTGTTCCGTCTTCTCCACGCAATGCCGAGAATTTGGCACCCATTCTCTCCTTATCTGCAGCCCGGTCAATCCCTCTTTGCCTTGGCCTGAATTTCACCCAGATCCTCTCTGGTAAAATGATAGACCTGACCGCAGAACTGACATTTCACTTCAACCGTCTTCCCCTCTTCAATCATTTCCTGTAAGTCCCCGGCGGGCAGTGAAATCAGCGTCCGCTCTACCTTCTCTCTGCAGCAGCCGCAGAAAAAGGCGGCAGGCAGTGTCTCTATCATCTTCGGCTCAAGACCATCCAGGACCTGCGCCAACATATCCTCAGGCCGACTGCCTTCCATAAGCATTTCTGTGACGTCTGAAATGTGAGACAGATTCTTCTCCAGCTGATCAATCACCGCATCTTCTGTAAAGGGCATAAGCTGAATAATAAATCCGCCCGCCGCGAGGACATTCTCATCTGTCCCCACCAGAACACCCAGTCCAACCGCGGAGGGGATCTGCTCGGAAGCAGCGAAATAATAAGTCAGGTCATCGCCGATCTCTCCGGTCTGAATGGCAACGGTTCCGACGTACGGTTCTCTGAGTCCCAGATCTTTGATGACGCGAAGCGTTCCCTGTCCTACCGCGCTGCCCACATCCAGGTGGCCGTTGGATTTCGCCGGCAGACAGACCTCGCTGTTGCCGACAAATCCCTTGACATGCCCTCGCGAATCCGCCGTTACAGTCATATTCGCAAGTGGGCCGTCGCCAAGGAATTGCAGCGTCATCTCATCATCCTTCCCCTTCATCATAGCCCCCATCATAAGAGCCGCAGACAGACTTCTGCCAAGAGCCGCGGTTGCAAGCGGGCTGGTTCTATGCCTCTCGTGAGCTGCCTGAACCAATCCCCTCGAACTGACAGCGAAAGCCCTGATCTGATCTCCGGCCGCCGTTCCTCTGACAATGTAATCTTCCATTGTTAACTCCTGTTTTCTTTTTGCTCTGAGAATTGCTCAAGTGCCACAGTATTTTCCATGTATCCCGGAGCTCTCCAGATTAGAAATGCCTGCCGTCCTTGGCAATCTCCCTGGCTACAAAGTAATAGCGCTGCGTCTGCTTTGAAATCTCTCCCATGGACTCCGCATCCAGCACCTTCTCAAAAGCCAGTCCTGACTTTTCAATCAGCGAAATAACTCTGTCAACCGGATAGGCCCTGGTGACATGCTCCTCGTGACGGCGGAAGTACACCCTCTCTTTTTCACCGCCAGCATCTGTCTCCCCATCCCAATCTGCTCTCCTGCCTGAAGCCTCCTTCGCCGCCAATTCCCCTGCATCCTCTCGAATAAACATCTCCAGGTCGTAGTGATTCACCCGGCGGGCCGCATCGAAGTCGTTCTGCCAGATGAAGGCCCCGATATCTCTGCAGTCAGCAATCGTCTTTTCTCCCATCTTTCGATAAGCCGCTTCTGAGACAAGATCAAAGATAAAAACGCCTCCCGGATCCAGATAGTTGTTGACCAGCCGCAAGACTGTCAGCAGATCCTCCTCTGTCAGAAGGTAATTCATTGTATCGCAGACAGCGTAAATCCCCGCCATCGTACCGTAGAGTTCAAAGGATCGTATATCCTGACATAAATAGAGAATCTGTGAGGATCTCGCCTGCTCTTCCAAAGCAGACGCCAATGCCTGTGAAGACAATCGGCAGATCTGCTTCTCCTGGGCGATCTGCAGCATGTCCTCTGATCGGTCAATCCCGGTCATATCATACCCACTGGCCGCCATCCGCTCAGTCATATTGCCGGTGCCGCAGCCGAGCTCAGCGATAAGCCCATCCTCTATTCCATACTCTCTGAAGACAGAGACCAGATGATCTCTCCACCGGTCATATGGTACGTCGTCCATAAAGCGATCATATATTTCTGCAAAACTCTCATAATAGGCCATACGCATTCTCCTCTTTTTCGAGTCTCGTCGAATATCTTACCATTTTTCTGTGCTATACTGAATGTGCACTTAATCGTCCATCCCGGGGACGAATTGTCTGGAGACATCATTCTCTTCTTCTCCCCGATTTCTCAAAAACAGGTAGTTCCATGAAATACAAGTTCAAGAGTCCTTTCCGCTGGCTCAGAAAGCCCAATGTCCACGCGCCTATGGCCGATACCGAGGGCGGCACCAATGTCTCCGAGCGCTTCCACCATTATATTTGCCGCTCCATCGCAGGCTTCTACAGGCGGCGTATGGTCTCTCCCTCCATCTATCTTCTGCTGCTTCTTGCCCTCTTTGTCTTCTCTCCTGCTCGCTCCATGCTCTTTCCCGAGCAAGTAACGGGACAGTTCAAGATTGCAGATCTCTACCAGAACCGGTCCCGCTATGTGCACCTTTCTCTTTCTAATCTGCATTTCACCGGCTACACCCGCCAGATGCTGGGACTGACGACTGGATACTACTATTACACCGTCATTGATCAGAAGAGCTATATTGTCCTTCTCCGGCCGGACACGGCCTCCCAGGGCCTGCCTCAGATTGAGCAGATACAGGTCTTTGCCAAGATTATTAAAAATCCGGCCTCCCTCGATCGGATCAAGCTCCATCTGACAGAAGATCTTGGAGAACACGCCAACCCGGCAGGTGCCCTCTCTCCCTATATGATCTCTGAGGCAGATGCCCGGGGCATCCTGCATCGGTTCCTGGTGATTTTCATCTGGGCAACAGGCATTTACGCCGGCGTCAGCCTTCTTTTGAACCTTCTCTATATCTTCTTTCCCAAGCTGTCAGCCCCGGTGCGTCGGCTGGGCGCCTATGGCGATCCCTGGAAACTGCTGGCGCAGGCGGAGGAGGAACTGGCGACCATGCCCCAGCTGGCCACGGAAGATATGTTCATCACGGAACACTTCTTCATTGAGACCTCTGTTTATGGTGTCGCTGTCGTGCCAATCTCCGAGATCAAATGGATCTACAAGTACTCCACCCTGCATCGGATTCTCTGGCACCACTTCAGCATTTCTTATACCCTCTATATCATGACAACCCACCGCCAGGCCATTCACTGCCCCAAGAACGCCAAATCTGATATTGACGGTGTGATCGATTACCTGTCCGAAGCCAACCACGATATTCTGGTCGGCTTCACAGAGCGCAACCGTCTGCGCATGCAGTGGTATCTGCGCAAGCTTCCTCTGAGCGATCTCATCCCCTTCATGCGCGGCCGCCCCGGCCATCGCCAAAAGATAGAGCGGATCAAAAAAGAAGAAGGCATCTCTCGAGAAAGTGATCAGGGCTGACCTATTCCACAGACATTCATAATGTGTCTTATTACAATGAACATTAAGCCCCGCCGACGACTGAAAACAGCTGTCTGCGAGGCTCTTATTTGGGGACCTGTGATAATACAGGCCGGAAAAGACAAAAACTGCCTGAAGTGTACTTCACGATTGAAACAGAACCCGCGATATGATGACTAAACCCCATGCTCCCTCATCCAATCCCACAGATCTACATAGACCTGCTGGCGATCGGTCTCATTTAAGATCTCATGGCGATCATTTTCATAGAGTTTCATCCTCAGATCTGAGAAACCAGCCGCTTCGTACAGCTCTCTGACGCGCTCGACTCCTCTGCCCAGATCGCCCACCGGATCATCCGCTCCAGAGACCAGGAGAATGGGCAGATCTCTGCGTATCTCCCTAAAATGCTCCGACCGATTATCATAATAGCAGGCTTCCATAAGCCCCCGGTAGGCGCCCAGGCTAAAGAGATAGGTACACTTGGGATCGGCATAGTACTTCTGCACAATCGCCTCATCCTTAGTCAGCCAGGAATTACCCGTATCCCTTCCGGTAAGATCATACTTCTTATAGGGACCTGAGAAGGTAAGCTTGCTGACCATAGGGCTTCGATAGTCCCAGCCCCGGAAAGCGGCGACCAGCTTGAGTACAGCCAGGCCAGAGCGCAGAGTGGAATCAGGCAGAGAGCCTGTTCCCATCACAATGGCTCCGTCTAGGCCCTCCAAATGCCCCGCCTTCTTCCCCAGAAACATGCGAACCAGATAACTTCCCATGGAATGTCCCAGAAGGAAGAAAGGCACATCCGGCCATTTCTCCTTACCCGACCGATAATTCCTGAAAATATCCTCAACCATCGTGTCCGCCGGGTGCTCAGGAGACATCATTCCCCACTCCTCAGGTCCTTCAACAGACTCCCCATGGCCGATATGATCATGACCGAAGACGGCAATTCCCCGCTCATTTAGCCAGAGGGCAAAGGGCTCGTAGCGCTCGATATACTCCTGCATTCCATGGACAATTTGCAGGACTCCTCTGACTTGTCCGAAATCCGGTATCCAGCGCACTGCGTGAATTTTAGAATGTCCGTCTCTTGACGCGAATGTGTAAGTTTCTCTCATCTGTTTCCCCCTCTGCCCGCAAGATCTGTACCTGCTCTATGAAATATTTTTCAGAACCTTATCTTATATTATCTCTTACTTCTTCTTTCCGCCAGATCACTCTTGCAGACAGCGTCCATCGATCTGCTTTCGTATCATATCAGCTTCCCTGCGAACCGGAGTCCGGCTCGATTTCCCGAATCACAAGCTGCAGACTCTTTCTGCCGTGGTAGAAGTTAATCTGAGGCTCATAGACCATACGAATCACAAGATCCCTTCGGAAACCATCACAGAACTCCTCCCAGGAGCCCTGTCCATATACCTCCTCAACTTCTGTTGCAAATGCCTTTACATCTCCAAAATAGATTCCATCAATTTCGGAAGGACCGGCTCTCAGTAAGAATTTCAGGAATTGTCCCTCTCTGCCAATGGCCCGAAGGGAACGAACCGAAACATCGCGAACCGCAAAGAGAGGCTTTGGATTGCCGTTTCCGAAAGGTTCCAGTCTCTTCAGCTCCTCCACCAAAGAAATTGAGATGTAGTGCAGGGGCATGGGGACATCGATGTGTATCTTCGCGATCAGATCATCTGAAGTCAGCCTGCAATTGGCATTCAAAGCCTTGCGCAGAGCATCGATCTTATCCCGCTGCAGACTGAGTCCGGCCGCCATGGGATGCCCTCCGAATCGGATCATCAGATCCTTGCAGCGGCTCATCTCCTCAAACATGGAATAAGGAGGAATGGAACGCCCGCTTCCCTTGACCACTCCCTCTTCTCCGGTATCCGTCAGGACAAAGCAGGGATGTTCCAGGCGCTCTTTTACCTTGCCGGCAACCAGCCCCGCGATGCTCTCATGTAGTTTCGGGAGGTAAATGACCAAAACCGGATCATTGGCATAGCCCCGCTCCTCAATCTGGGCAAAAGCAGCCTCCAGCCCCTTTTGCGTCATCTCCTTGCGGGTCTCATTGAGCGCGACCAATTTCTCTGCCAACGCCTCCGCCCGCTCCTGATCTCTCTCTTCCAACAGCTGCGTACTCAGTACCGCTGTTTCCAGGCGCCCTGCGGCATTGAGGCAGGGTCCAAGAATAAAGCCGACGTGATAGGTGGACAGATGATCCGGGTCAATCTCCCTGGCGCGCATTAAGGCGGCCATTCCCGGATTGCAGGTCCTGCGCAGGCGCTCCAGCCCCAGAGCGACAATTGCCCGATTCTCATCTACCAGCGGCATGACATCTCCAATCGTGGCGAAAGCTGCATTTTCCAGGAAATCCAGGGCACTGGTCACAGAGACCCCGCGCTTCTCATAGAGAACAAAGACCAGCTTCCAGGCCACGACTGCCCCGCAGATTCCGTCAAAGGGATAGGAACAGCCCGCCTGTTTGGGATTGACAATGGCATCTGCCGGTGGCAGCTTCTCAACTCTTTTCCCCTCAACCATGATGAAAGGTACCTCATGGTGATCTGTGACGATCACTGTCATTCCCCGATCCCTGGCATGGGCAATTGCCTCCTGTGCCGCAATGCCATTGTCACAGGTAATTATCAGAGAAACACCTGCTTCGTACGCATTTTCTACCAGATGGGGGTTGAGCCCATAGCCATCCTCAACCCGGTTCGGCAAAATGTAATCCGCCTTGGCCCCGCAGGTCAAAAACGCCTGATGGAGGATATAGACAGACTGGATCCCATCAATATCATAGTCACCAATAATCCGGATCCGCTTTCCCTCATCGATAGCCTCAGACAGCAGATCAGCCGCCCTGTCAACATCCTTGAGGTCGTGAGGATCTCGAATCTGATCCAGAGAGGGATGCAGATAGGCGTCAAAATCTTCTTCCAGGACCCCCCGGTTAATCATGATCCGGGCTGTCACCTGATCGATACCATTGGCCCTGGCCAGAGCCCTAAAATCCGCTTTTTTATTCATTAAAAACCATTTGCTCATCTGGTCCTGCCCTTCCATTCCATTACGCGGTTTTTCTCTGCCAGTACACTCTTGCCTTATAAAGATCTTCACAGAGGCACGCTGCCGGTGAGCTGATTCTCAATGAAACGCATACTCCGCGAGTATTCTGTTGGCATGAATAAGAAAAGCCGACCCGCAGGATCACCCGGGCCGACCTTATATCCATCCATTTCCTAAGAGCAACGATTCCCAAAGCGAGGAAACAAATTGCCAAAACACTTCTATTATCGTAAATCAAAGCGCCAGAGAAGGAGCGGCATAAGCTCTTGACAGAAGTTCCTGATTCAACTCATAGAGTCCCTTTGGATCATGACCGAAGAGACTAAACTTCTTGATCAAATCGTCAGCATTCTTCTCCTCTTCTCCCTGCTCCTTAACAAACCAGTCATAGAACTGCATGGTGCGATAATCATGTTTCTCGTGAGCCGCACCATAGATCTTGTTAATCCGATCCGTGATGTAACACTCATGTTCCATGGCATAGTTAAGCGGATCCTCAGGGCTCTTATACTCCTTGACCGGCATCTTGATATCGGTGAAATGAATCTTCTCCCCATTATTGAGCAGGTAGGTCCGCATAAGCATAGCGTGATCGCGCTCCTCCTGCGCCTGCACCTGATACCAGTTGGCAAAGCCGTCCAGTCCCTGATCCTCGTAGTAATTGGCGAAATCCAGATAGAGATAGGCGGATACGAACTCCGCATTGATCTGATCATTAATCATCTCTGCAATCTTTGCATCTAACATATATGGCCTCCTTCATCAAAAACTGCTACTAACTATAGTCCATTGGGTATCGATTGGAACAGGTACCGCAGCCATGCGCTCTTTTGTTTCAAACACCTCCCCTGCTTTTAAGCCAGGGAAGCGGTCACAATCGCCATGTCATATACCTCCTGGGAATTGCATCCGCGGGAAAGATCATTGATGGGAGCATTCAACCCCAGAAGAATAGGACCGTAGGCATCGAAATTACCCATACGCTGAGCAATCTTATAGCCGAGATTACCGGCGTTGATGTCCGGGAAGATGAAGGTATTACAGTGGCCTGCAATCTGAGAGTCGGGGGCCTTCTGACGGGCAACTGTTGGGGATACGGCTGCATCAAACTGTAATTCACCCTCAATGGGAAGGTCAGGATACTTAGCCTTGGCCTTAGCTGTTGCATTCTGCATCTTGGTGACAGATTCTCCCTTGCCAGATCCCTTGGTTGAGAAACTTAAGAAAGCGACCTTGGGATCAACGCCGAAACGCTCCGCACACTTCGTGGCCTGTCCGCAGATCTCCACCAGCTGATCCTCGGTGGGAACCAGGTTGATTGCGCAGTCCGCCATGCAGAGCACCTCATTGCCGCCGGTTGCAGAGGGACGCACCAGGATAAAGCAGGAAGAGACGATACTGTTTCCGGGAGCTGCCTTGATGATCTGCAGGGCCGGGCGAACGGTATCTGCCGTAGAGTAGGTTGCTCCGCCCAGCAGAGAATCCGCATAGCCCATGCGAACCAGCATGGTGCCAAAATAGTTGGCCTGCTTTAGAGTCCTGGTCGCCTGTTCTCTGGTACCTGCCTTGGCGCCGCGCAGCTCCATAAAGAGGTCTACCATCTCATCCATGCGATCGAAATTGTTTGGATCAATCATAGCGGCGCCGTTGATGTTATCGCCATCTGCCTCGGCGACGCGATGAATCTCCTCCGGATCACCAACCAGAACCGGCTGCAGCCAGGTTCCGGCCAATAGTCTGGAAGCCGCCTGAAGGATGCGCTCATCATTGCCTTCTGTGAAAACAATCTTCTTGGGATTCGCCTTCAGGCGATCGATCATTGCACCAAATCCGTAACCCATATCCATTCCCTCCAAATGCCTGATGTGGTTTTGGTCAATGCCCTCCCACCACATTTCTCATAAATCTTCTGCCATTGTAGAACCCTTTTTTATCCGGCACAACGGATTTATGTTCGAAAGTCGATACATCTTTTTTTGTATTCAATTGCGTACAATTTTCTGTTAATCTTTTGTCAGGAAGGGGCAGGACAGAGGTCAAAAACATCTGATATTTTTTAGATATCCTCTTAAATTTAGCTGTTTACACAAAATGTTCGACAGATGAATCTGTACAAGCAAAGCCTTTTTTACGATAATAGTGGGCAGATTCTATGTTTTGCTTTTCTCAAAAAAGAGGGAGACGTTATCATGACAAACCTGCGTAAACTGATTCTGGCCGCGCTTCTGGCTGCCCTGACCACTGCAACAACCATGGTTGTCCGTATCCCTACTCCCACCATGGGTTATATCCACCCCGGAGACGCCATGGTCCTGCTCTGCGGTCTTCTCCTGGGTCCTGTAACCGGAGGACTGGCTGCCGGCATCGGAAGTGCTCTGTCTGACTTCTTTGCCGGTTATCTGGCCTATGTGCCCGGCACATTTGTCATCAAGGCTCTGACTGCTGTTATTGCCGCGCTTCTGTCAGCCTGGCTGACCCATATTACAAGACATGCGCAGGATCCGTCCAATCTGGCATCCAGCTCCCTTATGACAGGCCGAAAAAACGTCATCAGCGCTGTCATTTGCGGGGGTGTTGCCGGAGAGACTTTCATGGTCTTCGGCTACTTCATCTACGAAATTCTTCTGGCTATTCTGGCCGCCGGCAGCGGATTTACTTCCACGGTTATCTCCGCCGCCATTGTCTCTTCCGCCGCAGGAATTCCTTTCAACATTGTCCAGGGAATCACAGGCGTCATCCTTGCCGCCATCCTCTACCCAATCCTCTATCCATTGACCCGGAGACTTCTTCAGGCTGACAACTGAATTTACACAGACAAAAGAGAATCACAGATTAGGAGGCTTCCATGCTTGATCTTCCAGGGGATCCTGTCCTCTTGCTCAGTGTCGTCAATACGGAACTCAGAGACACTTATCCCTCTCTGACCCGACTCTGCGCAGCCCATATGACCAACACCAAGGAGATCATTCAGAAACTGGCTTCGATTGATTACAAATATGACGAAGAACAAAATCAGTTCGTATAGTTTTATACGTTACTCATCGGGCAGAAATTACCAGGACAGACCATTATCCAATTGGTCTCAGTCAACGAGCTCATCAATGGCCTTGCCGATATCATGACGCATGTACTTATTGGCAAAAGAAATCCACTCTGTCGCCCGATAAGCGTTGTCTCTCGCTTCTCTGAGGTTGGCCCCCTTGGATGTAATCCCCAGGACGCGCCCTCCATTGGTAACGACGGAACCATCCTTCGCCAGCTTTGTGCCCGCATGGAAACAGAAGTCATTGACGTTGTCGAAGTGCTCAAAACCAGTAATGGGAAAGCCCTTCTCGTAAGAGACGGGATAGCCCTCAGACGCCAGTACCACACAGACAGCCGCATTGTCCTCAAATTCCAGCTTCAAATCTTCCAGTGTCCCATCAATGCAGGCGTCAAAAGCATCCATGATATCCGTCTTCATGCGGGGCAGAACAACCTGGGTCTCAGGATCCCCGAAACGCGTGTTGTACTCAACCACCTTCGGGCCATCTGCCGTCAGCATAAGGCCAAAGTAGAGCACGCCTTTGAACTCCCGCCCTTCTGCCAGCATGGCATCCAGGGTGGGCTGAAAGATATGCCTGTCACAGTAATCGCGAATCTCTTCTGTGAAGAAGGGACTTGGAGAGAAGGTTCCCATACCGCCGGTGTTCAGACCGGTGTCGCCATCCCCGGCTCTCTTGTGATCCTGCGAAGAGGTCATCAGCTTATAGTGCCTGCCGTCACAGAAGGCCAGGGCAGAGACCTCGCGGCCGGTCATAAATTCCTCAATGACAAGCTCATTGCCGGCAGAGCCAAACTTCTTATTCGTCATAATTTCCCTGACACCAGACTTGGCCTCCGCAAGATTCCGGCAGATTAGCACGCCCTTGCCTAAAGCCAGGCCATCCGCCTTTAAGACAATGGGAAAAGCAGACTTCTCCAGATATGCGCAGGCGGTATCCGGATCAGTGAAGACCTCGTAAGAGGCGGTAGGAATTCCGTACTTCTTCATCAAATTCTTGGAAAAGGCCTTGGAGCCTTCGATGATTGCCGCGTTTTTTCGGGTCCCGAAGGTGCGGATTCCGGCGTTCTCAAGGACGTCGACAATTCCGGCGCAGAGGGGATCATCCTGCGAGCAGACTGCCAGATCAATTGCCGTCTCTCTGGCGAAAGCGGCCAGTTTATCAAACTCCATCACACCGATATCAACCAGTTCCGCCATGTCGCGCATGCCGGCATTCCCGGGCGCGACATAGATCTTGTCCACTCTTGGGCTCTTATAAATGGCATGAAGCATGGCGTGCTCTCTTCCGCCCGCACCGATGAGTAATACCTTCATGAAGACACTCCTTATCACATCCTGCCCAACGCAGTGAGCTGTCAAAAACTCCGGTCCCATAAAGATCAGAGCGCAAACATATCCAGGTCCTCCGCAATGGTCACTCTGCGTCCTTCAACCCCGATTTTACCGTTGGCGATCAGATCAATTGCCTTGGGCAGGATCTTCCACTCCGCCTCCTCCATCACGCGCAGCTGCAAGCTTCTGGCATCATCATCATCGCGAACCGCCACCGGTTTCTGCAGGATAATAGGACCTGAATCCATCCCCTCATCCACGAAATGCACCGTCGCCCCGGTCACCTTGACTCCTCTGGCTAAAACTCCCTCATGAACCTTAAGGCCATAGTAACCCGTTCCGCAAAAGGAAGGAATCAAAGAGGGATGAATGTTGATAATGCGATTGGGAAATGCCCGCACCATAGCCGCCGGGATCATAACCAAAAAGCCTGCCAGCACGATCAGATCCGGCTCTGCAGACTGCAGGGTCTCAAGAAGGACTCTGTTATAATCCTCCCTGTCCGAATGGTCTGCGCGGGAGACACAGACCGCCGGAAGCCCCGCCTTCTTCGCTCTCTTTAGAGCATAGGCTCCCGGATTGTTGGACAGGACCTGCACGATCTTGCTATTGCTGATCTTGCCGGAGGCTGCAGCATCCATGATGGCCTGGAGGTTGGTGCCGCCGCCGGAGACACAGACCGCCACCCTTAACATAAGGTCACACCCTTCTTCCCATCCTCAATATGTCCGATCACATAGGGAATATCTCCCGCGGACTGAATGGCAGCCATGGCGGCATCTGCATCTGCCGGATCGACAGCTAGCATCATACCGATACCCATATTGTAGGTGTTGTACATCATCCTCTCATCAATCTTTCCTGTCCTGGCCAGAAGTTTGAAGATAGCAGGAACTTCATAGGAGTCTTTCTCGATGACCGCTCTCTTACCCTCGGGCAGCATGCGGGGGATATTCTCATAGAAACCGCCGCCGGTAATGTGACTGCAGGCCTTGATGGTCACGCCAGCCCGACGGATAGCCTTAAGCGCGTGCACATAGATACGGGTGGGAGCCAAAAGCGCCTCTCCCAGCGTCGTTCCCAACTCCTCATAGCAAGTCTCCAGGGACTCCCGGCTCATCTCAAAGACCCTGCGGACCAGGGAGAAGCCGTTGGAGTGAACACCGCTGGAAGCCATCCCAATGATAATATCGCCATCTTTGACATGTTCGCCCGTCACAATGTCCTTGCGATCGACCAGACCGACCGCAAAGCCTGCCAGATCATATTCATCCTCAGGCATGAGGCCGGGATGTTCCGCCGTCTCCCCGCCGATCAGGGCACAGTCAGACTGCCTGCAGCCCTCGGCGACACCCTTGACGATGGCGGCGATCTTCTCCGGATAATTCTTGCCGCAGGCGATATAGTCCAGAAAGAAAAGGGGCTCGCCTCCAGCACAGACCACATCATTGACACACATGGCCACTGCGTCAATGCCAATTGTATCATGCCTGTCTAAGAGAAAGGCCAGCTTGATCTTGGTGCCGACACCATCGGTTCCGGACAGAAGAACCGGGTCTTCCATATCCCTGCATCCGGCCAGGGAAAAGGCCCCCGAGAAACCGCCCAGGCCTCCCAGAACCTCAGGCCGCATGGTCTCTTTGACGTAAGTCTTCATCAGTTCCACAGACTTATATCCAGCCTCAATATCAACTCCAGCGCTCTTATAATCCATAGTCTCTCCTTTGGAATCGATCAGGATCTCTCTCTGACACGGACAGGTCGCCCTCAAACCTCACCTGTCCCCGACAAATATATTCTTCATAAGGATCTCCCCCCCCCGGAAGATCCGCAGAGGCAATATCAGTATGCCTGATACCCTGCCTTCTGCAGCTTCTCATCCTTCTCAAGGACCTGCTTCTTCAGATCCTCAGAGTACTTCTTCAGACGCGCAAGAAGCTGTGGATCGGAGGTGGCCAGGATCTTGGCCGCTAAGATCCCCGCATTGGCACCGCCGTTGATGGCGACCGTGGCAACCGGAATACCGGATGGCATCTGCACAATGGAATAGAGGGAATCCACTCCTCCTAAGTCTGAGGTCTTCATGGGAATGCCAATGACCGGCATGGGAAAGAGAGCAGCGCACATTCCGGGCAGATGGGCCGCCTTGCCTGCGCCGGCAATGATGACCTTGTAACCTCTTTCTTCAGCGCTCTTAGCATAGTCAAAGAAGACATCCGGCTCTCTGTGCGCCGAGATGATCCGCATCTCGTAGCTGACACCAAGTTCTTCTAAGATATCGGCTGCCTTCGCCATAATCGGCATATCTGAGTCACTGCCCATTACGATTCCAACCTCTGCCATACACGCTTCCTTTCCAGGGCGGATCACCCTTTGATTACTGATTGCAGCAGGCTGAAAAAGCATGCGACAATGAATACTTCCTTTTCCGTCGCTCAACTGTCATAAACAAAATCTTCTCAGCCATACATTGATATTTTAATTTTACTATATATAAGCACGCATGAATTGTTAGAGTTTCTAATCGAACCGATAAGTTAAATCCGGGTGAATCTGATTCAATCAACGAAAAGATCTTCGGTTCAATCCAATCCGATCTTCCACCCGATCGCCTCTCGTCTGGAATCAACAAAGCGCCGATAGATCCCCTCCTGCTTCATCAGCTCGTCATGTCTGCCTCTCTGCACAATCCGCCCCTTGTCTATGACAAAGATCTGATCTGCATTTCTCACCGTCTTTAGGCGATGGGCAATCATCAGGATCGTCTTCTCTTTGGTCAGCGCCTGAACTGCCTCCATAAGATCCTTCTCATTCTCAGGATCAACATTGGCTGTCGCCTCATCGAGGATAATAATCGGCGCGTCTTTCATAATCGCTCTTGCAATAGAGATACGCTGTTTCTCCCCTCCGGACAGAGAGACGCCGTTCTCTCCGATCACAGTGTCATATCCGTCTGGCAGCGCCGCAATGAAACTGTGACAGCAGGCCTTCTTAGCGGCGGCAATAACTTCCTCTATCGGCGCGTCCGGACGGCCAAAGCGAATATTATTCGCAACGGTATCATGGAAGAGATATACATTTTGAAATACGAAGCTGAAATTCTCCATGAGGGAATCCATCGAATATTCCCTGACATCCTTTTTGTCAAGAGTTACCCTGCCCCGATCCACATCCCAGAAACGGGCAATCAGATGACAGAGGGTGGTCTTGCCTCCGCCTGACGGTCCTACAAAGGCTGCTGTGGTTTTCTCCGGAACCACGAGTGATATATTGTCGATGATTTTTTTCCTGTCATAGGCGAAATCTATCCCGGACACTTCGATATCATCAGACTTGGGCAGGTATGTCTGTCCCGATATATCCATGGGCTTTAGGCCAAGCACTTCTCTCCCGCGCTCCACACAGAGGTCAACCACACGCAGAAGAGCGGAATAGGATCCCATTGCCTCAAGACCTGCGAATACCTGGAAGGACATAATCATCATCAGAAATACAAGAAGCATCTCCATTGTCCCGCTCAGATAAAATCGAATTGAAAAAAGCAGAATCGCAACACCAGTCAGCTTCAGCACAATATTCTGAAAAGGGACATAGCGGTTGCAGATCATTTCCAGGTTCGTATTGGTATCACCGGCCTTGCGAATCACCTCATCCAGCTTCTTCCTGGATTGGCCGATCATATTGTAGGCCTTCACCTCTGAAATCCCCTGAATGTATTCCAGCACACCGGAAATAACCCCGGTATCAACCTCAACCTTAATCCCGGACATCTTTGCGCTGGCCCGGCGCATCGCGTGATTGATCGCGGCGAACAAGCCGATTCCAGCCAGGCAGATCAGCCCGATTCTCCAGTCAAAGATAAGGATCATCAGTGCAATGATCACCGTATTCAAGATCCCCTGTGTCGTCATCATAACAACGCGGGTTGCCACATCACCCAGCTGCTCCATGACATTGGTCGTAATGGTTGTGATTTCGCCGAGACTGTTCTTGTTGAAATACCCCATGGGCAGGTACCTTAAATGCTCCGCGATCTCAATTCTCTTCCCGGCGCATTCACTGTATCCCGCAATACACTGCAGCATCGTTGATCTGCCGCGGAAAGCGGACTCTAGAACCACAGAAAAAAGCAGAATCAAAAAGCCGGACAGAATCCTGTTTGCCGATATGGAGCCGGATAAGAAACCGTCAAGCACCAGGTAGATGGCCGGAAACTTCGCTGCTTCACAGGCAGCGATAAGCACGCCGATTCCAAGCGTCCGATAAAACATATGCCGGTTCCGCTCTGTACAAAAATCAAAAAATTTCCTCAATGCAGCGATCATACCAACACACCTCCTTCCTCCTGGTCGGCATCCTTTGCATAAACATGGGCCTCCCACATCTTCCGATAGAGAGCACAGGAAGTCAGAAGTTCTTCATGCCTTCCCCTGGCCTCAATCTCTCCATCTTTGATTACGACAATCTGATCAGAGTCAATGATTGTAGAGAGTCTGTGCGCAATCACAATCAGTGTTTTCCCCCTGGAGAGTTCGGAAACTGACCTCTGAATGACAGCCTCGTTCTCCGGATCTGTATAGGCGGTTGCCTCATCGAGAATCAGAATCGGCGCGTTCTTCATCATCGCCCTCGCAATGGAAATCCTTTGCCGCTCTCCTCCGGATAAATGCGCCCCACTGCCGCCCACAATTGTGTCAAAACCCTTTTCGAGTCCCATAATGAAGTCATAGCAGCCGCTCTTTCTGGCGATCTCCTCCACTTCGCGATCCGTGGCAGAAGGTCTTCCCATGCGGATATTCTCCCGAACTGAGACATCAAAGAGAAAGCTGTCCTGTGACACATAGGCAATCTGTCCGTTATAATCCGCAAGTGACATATCCCTGACATCTGTTCCGCCGACAACAATGCTTCCCTCTTTCACGTCCCACAGGGAAGCAATCAGCCTTGCCAGCGTTGACTTTCCGCTGCCAGATGGCCCTACAAGCGCCGTCACTCTCCCTGCCGGGATATCCAGATCGATACCGTGAAGGACTTCTTTTTCATCATAGCCAAAGCGAACTCCACACAGTTTTATGCTGTGGTCTTTTGGCAGATTCCTGCTGACTTTTGGACGCTTGAGCTCAGACAGGTCTAAAATCGCATCAATCTCTCCGAAAATCGAAGTCGCCTTGGTGATGTCGTCGTTGTAACTCATCACAGTGATGAGAGGCGCAATCAGTCCGCAGGATAAAACCACGATCATAATAAAATCGGGAAGCGAAAGAGAGCCCTGCATCGTGAATATGGCTCCGACCGGCAGAACAGACAAAAGGGTTGCCGGCGTAATCACCATCCCCAGAGAGAAGGGAACTATGCAGCTGTACATCCAGTCTATAAAACTGTCCGCGTTTTCCCTGGCGGCATCCGCAAATCGCTGATAGGAACTCTCCGCTTTGCCGAAAGCCTTGATAACTTCGATTCCTCCAATATACTCCACGGCCGTATCATTTAAACGCTTCGTTGTCTCCTGCGTTTTCCGGAATCGACTTGCGCTGTCTTTGAACATCCAGGCCATGGCGATTCCCGCAACTGGAAGCGTGGCAAGTGAGAGCAGAGCCATCCGCCAGTCAATGGTCAGAATGTAAAGAAAGAGCACGATCGGCGCACAGATATTGGCTGTAAACTCCGGAACGACATGCGCCAGGAGAGGTTCCATGGAATCAGTCCTCTCACAGATGATATTCTTTAATGTCCCGGAGGGCATCCCCTGCACCGTCCCCAGCGGTAGGCGAGACAGCTTATCGGCAAGAGCAATCCGCACATTCCCTATCAATTTAAAGGTCGTTCTGTGTGATATGTTTGTAGACAGAGTGTGAAAAGTCACACGCAGGGCCCAAAAGAGGGCCATCATAAGTCCATCCATCAGATAGATCCTGAATTCCCTCTCCCCCGAGAGGAGCTTTCTTACCATATCTCCCATAAGAATATAGGGAACAATGGAGCAGACTACCCCGATCACGGCAAAAACCACGCTTTTGATATAGGTGTTTTTATAGTCTCCCGCGAATTGGAAAATGTAGTTAAATATCCCCTTTTGTTTTTTCCTCTCTGTATCCATACTCACTTTCTCCTTTCTGAAAAGCTTCTGCTTCCGCTGTCCCATTGGTTCCGCACAATCTCATTTCCCCTGATCTTAATTTGTGTTCTGGAATTGTCTCTTTTCTCTTCTTTTGTTTCTATTTGTTAGCCTTGGCTAACCTTCTTTGTTACTATAACACGTGGCAAGCCACTTGTATATTTGATTCCGTCACTTTCGCCCTGTTGCTGCTCAAAAACAATGGAATATACGCTCCGTGAATATTCCATTGTCATGAATAAGATAAAACCAGCCCCCAGGGAATACTCCCTGGGGGCTGGTCGCTTTTCCTGTAAACTTGTGAGGGTCAGTCTGTCAGAGGCAGATTCAGTTCTTCCGTTCCCGGCACGACAAATTTACCTTCCCGTATGATATCACGATGTCTTCCGTCTGCAAGAATCACTTCAATCGCTTCCAATTCCTCAAAGGGAATGGTGATATCCGTATGACAGCCAAAGTAAGCCCCGGTCGGGTCCTCCACTCTCCTGCTCGAAATGGAATTCTCCTTGGCGACAATCTCCTTGCCATCGGGATTATAGACCCGGTTATCCTCCTCATGGGAATAGCAGGTGTCACCCACCGCGAAATGAGGGCCTGTCTTCTCCGCGATCAGAATGGGCAGTTTAGCTCCGATCCCATAGTCTTTGGCCATGCGATATGCGGTGGTATTGGTTCCAATGGCGAACTCTCCCATCGGCAGACTCTTATGATGATAGAGGATATTCTCCTCAATCAATCGCCGCCCTTCCTCCCGGCTCTTAAAATTGCCGCAGGAGTAATCTGCGACCATGCCATCTCGAAAGGTCAGCTGCAGATCCTTAAACTCCATGCCATCCAGATAGACATGCGAGACGTGAAGGATTCCATTTGTCCCCTCCAAAACAGGAGACGTGAAAACTTCTCCCACCGGAATATTGACATCAGCGACACAGTTCTCAAACTTGGTCATGTGCCCGGGATCCGCAGTCTTATAAAGTTCCACCGTGATATCCGTCCGATTTTCCCCCTGCCCCCTGACATGGACCCTCTCTCCCTGATCTAAAAGGTCAATCATCTTCTGCTGCATCGTCTGATACTTGTGATAGTCCAGTGTATTGATCTCCATGGTCTTAGCAAAGATCTCATCGAACTTATCCCCAATGGAGGGCAGGGGAAAGGCGATCATCGTGAAGCTTCTCTCTTTTCCCACAATATAGCGGTTAGTGATCTGGCCGGCCTGCGCCGCATAACTGACATTCAGCCCCTGCTGCCTGGGACTGTAATGATAATTGGCCTCAGAGTTAACCGCCTTAAAGTCCGGCTGACCGAAGACATCGATCACCGCAGGACCTCCCATACCGCGAGCCAGTTTCTTATGCTTCTCAAAGGTATCCTGCATGACTTCCAGACGACGCTGATTGAGCCCCGCGTCCAGGTAATAGCCCAGATCATTCTTGTGATCATAGTCAAACTGCCGATTCAAAGAGCAGGAGTAGACGCCCCGCTTGCCCTTGCCGCGCCCCTGAATGGAGAGGGTGCTCTCGCGAACCAAAACAGGTGCAAGTCCCATCTTTCTGAAATTGCAGATTGCCTGACGCACCATGCGTTCCATCCCGATCGGGTATTCTAATTTGACCGTAGATTTGATTGAGAGATCCTTTCCCGTCACCTGAAAGCCAATGCGATAGCCCTCAGTATAGGTATCTGCCATACGACGAATCTCTTCCTCAGAAAGGCGGTTAAGATAGGCCGCCATGGCCAGCTCATTCTCTCTGATGGGACTGCCATAAGAATAAAGATAAGACAGGTCATTCAAATCGGATTCCATGACAATGCGGGTCAGAAAATCACGGCTGGGATCAATCAGATTCATCACCGCGTCTCGCGTGAAAATCTCACTGTAATCACGATAGAACCAGTATATACTGTCTCTTACCGCATTAACTGCTGCCTTCCTATCCTCCGCCATGGCAAGATCCCCATGAATCATCACAAAGAGTTCTGCATAAATCGTCAGAAGATCCAGCCTTCCCTCATAGATCCAGGGAACCAGGGCCAAAAGATCCGCGGCAAAGGCAGACAGAATACCGCCAAGTTTCTCTCCCAACTGTCTGACTGCATAATCCGGGCAGAGATAAGAGGAAGGATAGTGATCTTCACGCAAAGACGCATAGAGCTCGTCCTGCCAGCTCTCGCCCTCCTTTCGGGTCAGACGAGGCAGACCCACACGCTCAGTCATCTCTGCCCCGGTATAAATCTGCTCTTCCCTCTCTCTTCTCTTCTCCAAAAATCCCATGTGCTGATCAATCAGGAGAAAGAAACTGCCGATCCGCATCATATAATCATCAAAGGGTTCCCCTGCCTCGGGATTCCCTACAATCTGGGTGATCCGTTCCAGCGCCAGTTTATAGCGCTCTCGGAGAATTTCGCCTGCGTCAAAGATCCCTTCCGCATGATTTTCTCTTATATTCTGATTCCTATGGTCTTTCTTGCGCCGACTCTCTGACTTCTTCATCTGTTCTGCTTTCCGTCTCTGCTGTTCTGCCTCTTTATATCCTGTCTTTTTCTCTGTGCCAAAACCCCATCCCCATGCGGCATGTTCTGAAAAACAGACGGATCTGTACAAAATCTTCTCTTCCCGATCACGCATACCGAATCAGGATAAAATTCCAAGAATATAGGTCCCCAGCCAGAGAACACTTGCGAAAAGAGGCAGTAAAAGTCCCGGCAGCCGGGAACTTCTGCGATAAGTCTTTATCCTGAACTCCCTGATTCCATAATAGAAGGTGACCAGCGAAAAAATCATGAAGAGAACCGCTGTCGCCCCCATAATATTAGGTGTATCGCCGCCAAGCCCCGCTGCCGTATAAGCCATAAACAAATAGACCGTAATGGACAGACTTGCCAGTACCGCCATGAGTATGGCCAAACCGGATCGGTTCTTCTTCTGATCCATGCGCTGTCTGCGGCGCCGTCTTTCATCTCTCATCATTCTATCTTTCTATCCAGGACCGAATGCCATGCGCAATCTCATAGCAGATCAGACCGGCAATCACGCCCAGAGTGTTCAGAATAATATCGTCCACGTCACAGGTTCCAAGACTTGTTGCGAGCTGGATCAGCTCTACCAGACAGGATGTAAAAAATCCTGCCAGAATAACCCTCCCCCCCCTGGCTCTCTTTCGCATCAGCATGGGTAAAATAAGCCCGAAGGGGACAAAGGCCGCAATATTTCCTGCCAGGTTGAGAATAACCAGCCAGACTCCGATCTTGCGCCAATAGCGCAAATAACGGCCGATCTCATGAAAGGGAATAAAGTTGTGTCCGTTGATGCCCGGATCCCCGCGGCCAAACATCTCTGCAAAGAAGAGAAAATAAACAATGACGGCGACGTAGATGAGAAAGAGGCACCATAAAATCCGTCTCTCCCTTTTGGATCTGCGTCTTGTGCTCAAGGGAAACTCCTTTCTCAGGTCCATTTATATACACGCCCTGTATACAGGGCTGCCAGACAGTCCCCCGCTCCGCGTTCCTGTCCGGTCACCCTCATTGCGCGGCCCCATACTCCATATAATAGGCGTCAATCGCCGCCTTGAGCCTATCATCAATCACAATCCTGCCCTTGTAAGGACGGTTATAAAGATGCGCAACAACCTCCGCCATCGTGACAATAGAACAGGTCTTCATCCCGTACTTTTCTCCGATCTCCGCCAGGGCTGCCTTGTCCCCCTGACCACGCTCCATACGATCCACAGATACAACAAGACCGGCGACATTCACCCCCTCTGCCTGCGCCGTGATAATGGGGTAGGTCTCCTTGATGGAAGTTCCCGCTGTGGTCACATCTTCAATGATAATAACCTGGTCACCCTTCTCAATAGGACTGCCCAAAAGGATGCCCTTGTCCCCATGATCCTTGACCTCTTTGCGATTGGAACAGTAGCGGATATCCGCGCCATAATCCTCAGACAGGGCAACCGTGGCTGCAACCGTCAGGGGAATTCCCTTGTAAGCAGGGCCAAAGAGCAGATCAAAGTCTGTGCCGAAATGATCCGCAATTGCCCTGGCGTAATACTTGCCCAGACGCTTGAGCTGAGAGCCGGTACGGTAGAAACCGGTATTGACGAAGAAAGGCGTCTTCCTTCCGCTCTTGGTCACAAAGTCACCAAACTTCAGGACCTGACAGTCAATCATAAACTCAATAAATTCCTGCTTGTATGTCTCCATGGCATCCTCCTGCATCTTATCCATTCTCGATACTCTTCTACCTGATCCTCACAAATCCGCAGATAACAAAACTCCGGAGCAAATAATACACTTTGCCGACATTCGGCTGAGAGCCATAAAATGCATCCATCTTCACGAATATTATCCTGTCAAAATCCGCACTTAGCGCACTGCCCCAATCAATTCCCTGATATCTGAGGCGCCCTGCTCCCTTATATACTTCTCAATTCCCTCTATGACATCCAGCGTCGCCCGGGGATTGTAGAAATTGGCCGTCCCGACAGCGACCGCCGTCGCACCGGCCAGGATCATTTCCAGAGCGTCCTCGGCAGTGGCAATGCCCCCCATGCCGATAATGGGGATCTTCACTGCCTGCGCCGCCTCATAAACCATGCGCACAGCAATGGGATGAACCGCCGGGCCGGACATACCGCCGGTCTTATTGGCCAGTGCGAAGGTTCGATGCCCTACATCGATCTTCATCCCTGTGATGGTATTAATCAGAGAGATGACATCTGCGCCTCCTGCCTCTGCCGCCCTTGCGACATCGGCAATGCTTGTGACGTTTGGCGTCAGCTTGATGATAATGGGCTGGGCAGCCCTCTTTTTAACACTTGAGGTAATGTACTCCACCATTGCGGGGTCTGTTCCAAAGGCCATGCCTCCCTCCCGGACATTGGGGCAGGAAATATTGATCTCCAGCAGGTCCACCCGCTTCTGATCGGCAAGCGCATCAACCACATTCAAATATTCCTCTTCCGTATGTCCACAGACATTGACAACTACCCTTGTGTCAATGTCATCCAGAAAGGCCAAATCCCGCTGAATGAAGGTCTCTACCCCCGGGTTCTGCAGGCCGATGGCATTGAGCATACCTCCGGTCACCTCCGCAATTCTGGGCGTTGGATTACCTGGCCAGGGATGGTTCGCTACGCCCTTGGTGACCACGGCCCCCAGGCGGTTCAAATCGACAAACTGGCTGTATTCCATCCCGCTCCCAAAGGTTCCGGAGGCCTCCATAACAGGGTTCTTCAGGCAAATACCCGCTAAACTCACAGATGTATTCATGACAGATCTACCTTTTTTGCATCGAAGACAGGGCCATCAGCACAGACTCTGGCATTCTTCACCCTGGAGTGATCATCCGCATCGACTGTCTTACAGACACAGGCAAGGCAGGCTCCTATCCCACATGCCATGCGCTCCTCCATCGAGATGAAGCAGGGCAGCTTATTTTGCTCGGCATAGGCCTTGACTGCCCGCAGCATGGGCCTGGGTCCGCAGGCGAAGACAGCGTCCCCTGTCACCCTCTGCTCTCGAATAGCGTCAATTACAGTTCCGTGCGTCCCGATACTTCCGTCATCGCTTGCAAGCACAAGTCGGCCTGCCTCCTGACACTCTTTTGTCAGAAAAGTATCCTCATTGCGGTAGCCCATGACCAGGGTCGGCTCTACACGGACACGCTCTTTCGTCCCTATCGAAATTTGTTCCTCAGAAATGCTCTCGCCAGATCTGTTTGCGCTGCGCAGAGCCTCAGCCAGACCGACCATGGGGGGAATCCCAATTCCTCCTCCGATCAATATAGGTCTCCTGCAATCCGGCAGTGTTCCCGCTTCCCTGGCAAATCCATTGCCCAGCGGGCCCAGGATACGCAGGGTCTCTCCCGTCACAAGATGGGAGAACTCTCTGGTTCCGGCGCCGACCACCCGATAGACCAGGCGCAGGGTCCTGGCGTCCCGGTCTATCTGACAGATAGAAATGGGACGGGGCAGGAGTCTGGCCCCATCTCCCGAATAGACCGAGACAAATTGTCCGGCAACGGCTTCCTCTGCAATCACCGTCTGAAGAAGCAGAGAAAAGACTCCCTCCGCCAGAGGCTCGCTTGCCAGCACGCGAGCCTGATCCATTCTCTTGCTCATCTTCCCAACGCTCCATTGATATCAGCCAACATGTCAAGAACAGCCTGTCTGGAAGCCTCCTCAAAATGCTCAGCGCCAAACTCTGCGTAATTATCCTTCTGATAAGCGGCAATAATGCCGCGTGAGGAGTTGACAATTGCGCCCAATCCATCCTTGTCGAAGAAATGAGTCAGATCAGATCCCCTGCCGCCCTGAGCTCCATAACCCGGCACCAGAATATAAGTGTGGGGCATAAGCTCTCTTAACCGCTTCCCCTGCCGCGGGTAGGTGGCACCAACGACGGCCCCCACATCAGAATAACCGCCGTCTCTGGTCTCTTCTCCCCACGTTTCAACCATACAGGCGACAGACTCGTAGAGGGGCCTGTCGGTCTCAGCCAGAATCTGATCCTGAAACTCCCCGGAGGAGGGGTTCGACGTCTTGACCAGGACAAAAATTCCCTTATCCTGCGCCTTGCAGACATTGACAAAGGGTCCCACCGCGTCCGTTCCCATATAGGGATTGACTGTTGCAAAATCCTCTCCGAAGGGAGCATAGGTCTTCTCTCCGATCGTGACCTGTCCCAGATGACCGTCCGCGTAGGCGGCGGAAGTTGACCCGATATCCCCCCGCTTGATATCACCGATCACAAGAAGCCCCTTGTCTCTGGCGTAGGCAACGGTCTTATGGTAGACTGCCTCACCGGCCAGCCCCAGTCGCTCATACATGGCAGACTGGGGCTTCACCGCCGGAATCAAATCGCAGGTAGCATCAATAATAGCCCTGTTGAAGTCCCAGAAGGCATTTGCCGCCCCCTCTAAGGTCTGCCCATACTGCTCGTAATTTCTGTCCAGCAGCTGCTTGGGAATAAAGGCTATCTGGGGATCAAGCCCCACGACAATGGGAGCATTTTTCTTCTGAATTTCTCTGATTAACCGCTGAATCATTTGCGCCTCCTCGTCTGTTTCCTGCCATTCCTGCAGATACGACTGCACCCATCTGACAGGATACGCCATTCTGTCGTCATGACTCTGTGCCCTGTTTTGATCTAGTCATCATCTAACGTTCCATAGACAGACAAAGGCACATAGGCCCTGATATGAATCCCGTCTGCCTCATAGGACTCCTCTAAGATCTCGCCCCGCTCGTGAATACGAGCCAAAATCTGCATCTTTTGATATCCCAGCACCCGCTCAACCAGAACTCGATCCTCTCGGAGGAAATCTGACAGAGCCCTTTTGACCTCTTTTAATCCCATGCCTGTCCTGGCCGAAATACGTAAGGATTTGTCCGCTCCAAAATCATGCAGGATCAAGTCCTCTTCCATCTGATCGCACTTATTGAATAAGGTCAGAATCTTCTTATTCCTGACTCCCAGCTCATCCAAAGTCTGCCTGACCACATGCATGCGCTCTTCCATATCTGAATCCGACGCATCCACCACCTGAATGATATAGTCGGCGTACCTGGCCCCTTCTAGGGTTGAGCGGAAGGCATCAATGAGACCGTGGGGCAGCTTGCGAATAAATCCGACCGTATCGGTCAGAAGCAAAGTCTCAGAACCTCCCAGATCCGCAATTCTTGTCGTCGTGTCCAGGGTAGCGAAGAGCATGTCCTGGGCCAGGGCCCCTGCTCCTGTCAGAGCATTCAGAAGAGTGGACTTGCCGGCATTGGTATAACCCACAATTGCGGCAACCGGCATCTGCTGACGCCTGCGATGCTCTCTTGTCAGCTGTCTGTGGGTCGCTGCTTCCCTGGACAAGGCCTTCAGCCTTCCGATGCGGGATCTGATACGTCTTCGGTTCATTTCGAGTCTGGATTCACCCGGGCCTCTCGTTCCGATGCCTCCCCCCAGCCGCGACATCGACTGTCCCATACCGGTCAGATGCGTAGCCCGGTAACGCAGCTGCGCTAATTCCACCTGAATCTTGCCCTCTGAACTTGCGGCATGAGCTGCGAAGATATCAAGAATCAATATGGTTCGATCCAGGACTTTGCAATCCAAAGCCATCAAGAGATTACGCATCTGCACCGGGGTCAGCTCATCGTCACAGATGATGCCGTCGGCTCCTGTCATCTCCAGATAAGAACGGATCTCCTCGATCTTCCCCCTTCCCACATAAGAGGCTGCATTCGGTGCATCCAGCCTCTGCGTAATTCTGCCCGCAGCCCGTCCTCCGGCAGTGTGAACCAGCTCTTCCAGTTCATCCAGAAGAACTTGCGTCTTGCTCTCATCCTCACTGCAGACAGCTACCAGAAGGAAGGACTCCGCCCGTTCTTCCGTATTTATTTTATGATCTAAAACAGGCTGGTTCAATTGACTCTCTCTTCTTCTATTTCCGGCCAAACCGACGGTCTGATATCCAAACTTGCTCCGCATTCACATTATTTACAGAAATTTCCAGATAGAAATCTATTCTCCTATAGGATTTCTGGCGTATTCAATCAATTTCAATTCGCGGATCATCTCTCCGTCCTTAGGATAGAGTTTCAGATAGGCCTCCGCCTTAGCCTGTGCTTCATCATATTGGCACAGGCGTTCCAGACAGGCCACCTGATCCGAGAGCAGTTTCCTCTTCTCTCCAGCATTCAGGCTCTTGCTCTCCAGGGCTTTGTCCACATCTGCCCTGGCGTCCTCATAAGCCGCCCGATCCAGCTGAATGCTGACAATGTTGTGGTAATCCTCCCCCGACAGCTTCTTATGCTTGTATTCCGCCAGAGCGGCATCCGCCTCATCCTTCCTCTGCTGACGGTCAAGCAGAGCGATCAGGGGGCGATAAGCCTCATTCTTTCCCGCCCGGACGGCCGCCTGGTAATCCGATGCCGCCGCGTCGGTCTGGCCAAAGTAATCCTTAGCCTTGGCTCCGCTCAAATAGTCCTCTCCCTCATGATCGATTACATATTGCAAATAAACTTTTCCCTTATCTTCCTGACCATATTTCCTGTAAGACTCATAGATAAAAAGCTGCCGCATCAGATCATTGGGCTTCAACTGACTGACCTGGTTAAAATCCGCCTCGGCGGCATCCGCATTCTGTTTGGACAGGTAGACATTGGCCCGCAGGAAGTAGGCATCCACATTCTTGGCATCCGCCTTGATCAATTCACTGTAAGTGGCAATGGCTCCGTCCTCATCCCCCGAATTGAACTGGGCAATCGCCTTATAGTAATAGCTGTCCAGTCCGGATGAATTCTTGGGGTTTGAATTTTTCTCCAGGGCCTGCTCAAAAAGATCCTGCGCCTTGCCGTAAGAGCCTTGCGCCATAGCGCAAATCCCCTCCGTCCGATCCTCATCTTCCTCCTGCGATCGGGCAGAGGAACAGCCGGTCATCGCCATAATAGCAGCAAATAAAAGCGCTGCTGTCAGGAGTCTTATTTTCTTCTTCTGCATCTTGGTCAACCTCTCCTGAGAATTTCATCCATTATAGCAAAAAGTTCCCCACTCGGGAATGAGAGGATGCGACTGTGGCGCAAAAGCACTGCCTAAGCTATAATATTTTTGTCTCTTTGCCCGCTTGTTTAAGGCTCTTGTCCGGACAAAGGGCCTCTATATTTCCGCAAATATTCGCCTGTCTTAATTGCGGCAGGCCGCAAGGAGAACAGCAAATGAGCTACGAAATCAGAGACATCCGCTTGGCCGCAAGCGGCGCCCACAAGATTGACTGGGTTAAGAAAAATTGTCCCCTCTTAAGAGGCCTGGAAGAAGATTTTCGAAGGGATCAGCCCTTCGCCGGCATCCGCATCGCCCTCTCTGTCCACTTGGAGGCCAAGACCGCCTATCTCTGCAAGGTGCTCGCCGCCGGCGGCGCCCAGATGTATGTGACCGGTTCCAATCCCCTATCCACCCAGGACGATGTCGCCGCGGCCCTCGTCAGCGACGGTCTCAATGTCTACGCCTGGTATCGCTCCACCGAGGAGGAATATTCCCGCCACCTGCACGAAGTCCTCTCTCACCACTGCAATATCATCATTGATGACGGCGGTGACCTGGTTGACATGCTTCACAGTTCAATGAGGGAAGAGCTTTCCTACGTCATCGGCGGCTGTGAGGAGACCACCACCGGCATCACCCGTCTGCGCGCCATGGCTGCCGCCCATCAGCTTGTCTTTCCCATGGTCATGGTCAATGACGCCGACTGCAAGCATCTCTTCGACAACCGCTATGGCACCGGTCAATCCGTCTGGGATGGGATCAACCGGACCACCAACCTGATCGTAGCAGGCAAATACGCTGTGGTCGCCGGCTACGGCTGGTGCGGCAAAGGCGTCGCCATGCGGGCCAAGGCTCTGGGCGCCAAGGTCATCGTCACCGAGATCGACCCCATCAAGGCTATTGAGGCCCATATGGATGGATTCGAAGTTATGCCTATGGAACAGGCCGCTTCCATAGGCGACTTCTTCATTACTGTCACCGGCTGCGCCCACGTCATCGTCTTAGATCACATGAAGAAGATGAAAAACGGCGCCATTCTCTGTAATGCCGGTCACTTCGATGTCGAAATCGATATGGCAGATCTGCGGGCCGCCGCCCTCTCTTCCATTGATCAGCGAAAGAACATTATCGGCTATGAAGTGACTCCCCATCGCTTCGTCTATGTCTTAGGTGAGGGCCGCCTGGTCAACCTGGCCTGCGGAGACGGGCATCCCGCTGAGATCATGGACATGTCCTTTGCCGTGCAGGCCATGTCCGCCCTCTATCTGGTCCGGCACAGGGATCATCTGACAGAAAAGCTCATCTCCGTTCCCCGGGAAGTTGATCTGGAAATTGCCCGCCGCAAACTGGCCACTCTTAATCTTTCGATTGACTCCCTGACCAAAGAACAAAAGAACTACCTCCATTCATCCGCAGTCTGAGGATCTGATTTTCCCATCCGGGGATCCCTTGCTTTCCCTGGCATGAAAATTCCCGCCCAATTGACACTCGGAAACTTTCATCCTTCCTCAGAATACCATGTGCAGATATAACAAAATCATCAAGTCCCCTGTCAACTTCTGACAGCAGAGAAAGTTTCTTAAATCATGC
The DNA here is from genome assembly GCA_027682585.1 of Lachnospiraceae bacterium AF51-6-b8A. Taxonomy (GTDB): domain Bacteria; phylum Bacillota; class Clostridia; order Lachnospirales; family Lachnospiraceae; genus Shuttleworthia. The sequence continues at coordinate 71,477 of JAQCZH010000004.1, forward strand.
CAAAGGATTTAGTCATCCAAATCATCATCCTGTCGGTTCTTCTGCTGGCATCCGCCTTCTTCTCCTCCGCGGAGACAGCTCTGACCACAGTCAGCCGCATCAAGGTCAGAACTCTGGCTGATAACGGCAACCGCCGGGCTCAGGTCGTCCTCAAGGTCACGGACCATCAGAGCAAAATGCTCTCTGCCATTCTCATCGGCAACAATGTCGCTAACTTGTCCGCCTCCTCTTTAGCAACCATTGTTGCCATCCGCCTTCTGGGTGACATGGGTGCCGGAGTCGCAACCGGTATTCTGACTTTTCTCATCCTCATCTTCGGCGAGATCGCTCCCAAGAGCATGGCCTCCATTAACAGCCTTGGTCTCTCCCTTCGCTTCGCTCCTCACATCTGGCGGCTGATGTGGATCCTCACCCCGGTCATCTTCATCGTCAATCTCATGGCCAACGCCATGATCCGCCTGATGGGGACGGATCCCAATCGGCGCAGAGAGAATCTGACAGAAGAGGAACTGCGGACAATCGTCGATGTCAGCCAGGAGGCGGGCGTCATCGAACACGAGGAGCGCAATTACATTCACAACCTCTTCGACTTCACAGACGCGAATGTCCGCGAGGTTATGATTCCCCGCATTGATGTCACCGTGGCCAATGTCAACTGGTCCTACGACAAGCTGATTTCTGTCTTCTCCGGCTGTATGTTCACCCGTCTGCCGGTCTACGATGAGAACAGCGACTCCATCATCGGCATCATTAACATGAAGGATCTGCTCTTAGTCAAGGATAAGGCTCTCTTTTCTCTGCGGGACTACCTGCGCAGTGCCTATTTCACCTTTGAACTCAAGAATACCAGAGAGCTCTTTGAGGAAATGCGACAGAATTCAATCGCCATGGCCATTGTCATGGACGAGTACGGCGCATTTGCCGGAATCATCAGTCTGGAGGATCTCTTAGAAGAACTGGTCGGCGAGATTCGAGACGAGTATGACTCCAATGAAGAAGACGATATCGTCCAGCTCAATGAACGGGAATATCTTGTTGTCGGTTCTATGAATCTGGAGGATCTCATGTCGATTATTCCTCTGGGTTACGAGTCCGAGGACTACGATACCATCGGCGGCTATCTGACCGGTGAGTTCGATCATTTTCCCCACCAGGGAGAGACCTATGTAGACAGCAACGGCGCTATCCTCAAGGTCGAGAAGGTCAGGAAAAACCGCATCACCAAGATTCACATCACCCTGCCGGAACAAATCGCCAGAGAGGTCGACGAGGAATCCCTTCCGGATGCCGATGAAGATGAGGAGCCCGGCATGCTCTCTACACCCGCCTCCCAAAAGGTCAGTCAGGGACCCTCAAAGCCGGTGCAGAGGTAAGGCCGCGTTTTTATGTCAGAGCCTCTGCTCTTTGTCTGCGCACAGCCCCCATCTGTCGCTTCAAAAAGCGCTCCTCTGTGCAATTGTACTTCGCAGATAAGAGCTTTTTTGTTATTCTTATAGATGACTTAACCGCAGTTGTATCCATTTCTTCCATTTGCTCTGGTATTCCTGTCCTCATCAGGATGAGTGTGCCGGATACACCTGGCAGCGCTGCGGTTCCATTACAAAGGAGGCATTTTCAATGGCACAGAATCCAATCGTCACCATCGAGATGGAGAACGGTTCTGTTATGAAGGCAGAGCTTTTCCCCCAGATCGCTCCCAACACCGTCAATAACTTCATCAGCCTGATTCAGAGGGGCTACTACGACGGTATCATCTTCCACCGCGTCATCCCCGGCTTCATGATCCAGGGTGGCGATCCCCAGGGCACCGGCACCGGCGGCCCCGGTTACTGCATCCGCGGTGAATTCTCCCACAACGGCTTTGCCAATGACTTAAAGCACACCAAGGGTATTCTCTCTATGGCCCGCACCATGGTTCCCGACTCCGCCGGCAGCCAGTTCTTCATCATGCATGAGACAGCGCCTCATCTGGACGGCGAGTATGCCGCTTTCGGTCAGGTGACTGAAGGACTTGACGTCATCGACGCCATTGCCAATACAGACCGCGACTGGAATGACAAACCCCTGACCGAACAGAAGATGAAGAGAGTCACTGTTGAAACCTTCGGCGTAGATTATCCCGAACCCGAGAAGTGTTAATTAAAAATTGATCTTAAACTCATCATTGCTTTAAAAAGCTGTGAAAAGCAGAGAGCCAAATACCGCATGATGCATTTACATAAGTGATGCATATATACCGCGTCCGGCACTCTTTTTTCACAGCTTCTTTTGGTTCACGACAGGGAAATTCCCGCAAAACATGTATCTCACTGCATTCATTTTCCCATACGTGAAATCAGGATATGCTTCAGCAATAAGATTGGATGATAGAGAAGCATTCTCGGCCCCGCACAGCGCATAATCTCCCGGATCCGCCTGCGCATCTCTTCCCGATAGCAATGAACCTTGCAATCGGAGCAAAAGGTCTTAGTCTCCATGAAGGGGCAGTCCTCTACTCTCGCATTTGCATACTCCAGAATCTCCCGGCAGTCCGAACACAGACCCTCTCTGCTGCCGTGCTTCTTACGGCAGTAGATCGCAATCATCTGACCGATGACCTTCTTCTCACGATCCCTTTTATTGTTGATCCTCTCTGCTCTGTCGCTGCTCATTTCCCCTCTTTTATTCTCATGCATAGGTCCATTCCATACTGAGAGTTACACGTTTTTTAGATCTCTCAGCTCACTTGTCCGCTTCTAATGAAATCGCCGGATACTGCCGGGCCCTTGTCTCTTTTACTGCACTCAACTGAATCGTCCTCTCTCAATCGAATACTTCCGATCCGCGATGGCCAGAGTAGACTCGCGGTGTGATACTAAAACAACCGTCCGGCCACTGGCCCCGGCCTCTTCCTCAAGCGCCTTGAGAATGATCCCCTCATTGAGACTGTCCAGATTACTGGTCGGCTCATCCAAAAGCATGAGGGGCGCATTGTGAAGAAATGCTCTCGCCAGACTGATGCGCTGCCTCTGACCCCCGGAGAGATTGTCTCCCAGCTCCCCGATTTTGGTCTCATAGCCCTCGGGCAGAGTCATGATAAAGTCGTGAATATTGGCCTTTTGAGCCGCCTGCTCAACTGCTGCGTCACTGGCTTCCATCCGCCCGATGCGGATATTCTCCCTCACGCTGGTTGCAAAAAGATCTGTATCCTGCACCATGTAGGACTCCAGCTTCCGCAAGTGTCCGGTGGCAATCTCTCCTACATCCAGTCCCGAGATTCTAACCGTCCCCCGCGGGGCCTGCCAGAATCGCATCAGAAGCTTGAGCAGGGTTGACTTGCCGCTTCCACTGCGCCCCGTAACTGCAACGATCTCGCCGGGCTCAAAATCTGCGGACAGATCATGCAAAATCTCCTCCTGGTCATAGGCAAAGGTCAAATGCCGGACAGTAGCGCCGGTGAAATCTGGGCAAGCCCCCTCCGTCACATCCGGAGTCAGCGGCTCCTCTTCCAGAAGTGACAGGATCCGTTCCCCTGAAGCCAGGGTAGAATCCATGGCGGCGGACAGATTGGCCAGGGCTAAGACCGGACCGAAGGAGGCCGCCAGCATTACGGTCGACATAACGACTGAGGCAAAGTCAAGTCTCAGGCAGACGGCTGTTAGAACCATCAGAATGGGCCAGAGCATCACAAGTCCTGCCGACCAGGATGAGACTGCACCGGCATGATGAGCAATCCGCAGTTGCAGGATGTTGAGTTCTATTGTCTTCTGCCGAATCTCCTCCTCTTTCTTCTCTCCGATTCCAAACTGAAGGACATCACGAATTCCCCGCAGGCTCTCAAGAAAAACATTGTTGAGGCTGCCCAGCTTGCCGCGCAGAGCCATTCCCCCCGAGCGGCCCATTCGACTGCTTACAATCGGGAGAACCAGTCCCAGGCTCAGGTAGGCAGTGAGAGCCAGAAAACCTAGTAGGGGATGGAAGCCTCCAATCATCAGGCTCATGGCCAGACTCACGATGATGGCGATACAGATGGGCGCTATGGTGTGGGCATAAAAGACCTCAAGCAATTCGATGTCACCGGTGATGAGGGCGATCAGATCTCCCCGTCCTCTCCCCTCCAACTTGGCCGGCGCCAGCTTGCGCAGGACAGTAAAGACCTTGTCCCGAATCACGGCCAAAAGCCGAAAGGCAATGTAGTGACCGCAGGTCTGCTCACCGTAGCGAAGAGCTGCCCGGGCCAGAGCAATGACAAGCATGAGGGTGATCGTTGTCCCGGAAGAAAGCCGCCAGGGACTCTCTCCCGTCACACATAAAAGTAAATGCGCCGCCAGCACCGTGATAAAGATCGCGCAGAGATACCCCAAAACCCCCAGACTGATACAGGCCAGCATGACATGAGCTAAAGGAGCCAGCAAACGAATCAGACCCGCCATGATTTTCACTCCGCTTCTTCTCATGCTCCGACCTCCTTCCTGTCGCTTTTCTTCTTTCTTCCATATGCCTCCAGGCTTTCCTGCGCGGTAAAGAGCGCGGCGTAACCGCCATTCTCCTCCATCAGCCGGGCGTGACTGCCCAGTTCCCGCAGATGTCCCGCCTTCAGATAAGCGATGGTATCAGAACCAACCACATTGGCCAGGCGGTGGGAAATCAGCAGCACGGTATGGCTTCCACGCATGCCATAAATGACCTGCATGACAGCCTCCTCACTCTCGGCGTCAATATTGCTGGTCGCCTCGTCAAAGATATAGATGGGGCTGTCCTTAAGCAGAGCTCTGGCCAGAGCCAGCCTCTGCCTCTGTCCACCGGAGAGGTTCTCTCCCCGCTCTTGGATCATGAAGTCCACCCCTCCCTGACTCTTGATAAAGTCCCAGAGGGCGACCCGGCGCAGAACAGCAATCATCTCAGCCTCGGTAGCATTTTCCCTTCCCTCGCGCAGACAGTCACGGACACTGCCCGCAAAGAGATAGGCCGCAGAAGGCACAACCGTCACAAGGCTACGCAGGCTCTCCCGACTGACAGATCTGAGTTCTGTCTGTCCAAAGTGGATATCTCCCTCATAACTCTCACGGGTTCCGGACAGGATCGCCGCCAGCGTTGACTTGCCGCAGCCGGAGGCTCCGACCAGAGAGACCAGACTCCCCTTTGGAATCGCCAGATTGATATCAGATAAGACCTCATTTTGTCCGTCGTAGGAGAAGGTCAAGTGTTTGATGCGGATTCCTTCTCCTGCCGGCTCGCTTCCATCCTTTCTCTCCGGCAGATCCAGAAGGCGAAAAATGCGCTCAGAGGCAGCGATTCCGTTCATGGCCGTGTGAAAGTAGCTGCCCAGCGCTCGCATAGCCAAAAAGAACTCAGCAGACAGCATAATCATGGCCATGGCCTGGCCGAAATTGACCCGGCCGGCCCGATAGGTCAGAGCCGTTAGAATGCAACCGACCGCGCTGCCTCCATAAGCCACAAAGTCCATAATGGTAACGGAGTTAAGCTGCATGGTCAGTACCCTCATCGTCACCTTTCGAAAATGCTCCGCCTCCGCATTCATCTGCTCATGCCGTTTTGCATCCGCCCCATAGACCTTGAGCGTGGTCAGACCCTGCAGGTTCTCCAGGAAGCTGTCCCCCAGATTGGCGTAAGCGTCCCAGTACCCGGATAAAAGTTTCCTTGCGAAGCGCTGAACTTTGGCGATAGCCAGGGGTATCAGGGGAACACAGAGAAAGAGAACCAGTCCGGTCAGGGGCGACAGGGGCAAAAAGACAAGGAGAAGGGTCAGAGGAGCCAGCATAGCGAAAAAGAACTGGGGAATATAGTTACCGAAATAGTACTCCAACTGCTCAACCCCCTCTCCCGCTAACTGCACCAGCTCCGAGGTCGGAAAAGCATCGACATAAGATGGCCCCAGGCGACGGATTTTGGCATAGATATCCGACCTCAGCCTGACTTTGACGCAGGAGGCCGCTCTCTGTCCCCGATCAGCGATCAGGCGACTGAGTACAAAGCGAAACAGGATGCAGAGCAGAGCAATTCCAAGCAGAGCCGGGTCAAGCAATGACAGGCCGCCTCCTGTGCCGCTCTCCCGCATTCTCTGCAGCTGCTCCCCCAGAGAAAACCAGAGAATGATTCCGGCAACCAGACTAAGCCAGCTATAGATCACCTTTTGTATCATGTATCTCTTGGCCTTCGGCACCAGGGCCAGAAGTCGTTTCTTTGGCATCATCTCTCATCAATCCTCCTGTATGATATGTTCCTTTACTCTGATAGCTCCAGGGCGGTTTTCCGCCTTCCGATCCTGCCCTTCTTCATTCCGCAAAACCAGAGGATCTTCCCCCTTACGCTCCGAATTCACATCCGGCAAATCCCGCTCCGCCGGGCAGGTTCGAATCACAAGCCCAAAGGCGATCAGGTGAGCAAGCCAGACCAGTCCCATAACAGAGGCACCGATCAGCGCCCCCTTGGATCCCTTGATCAGATAGGCCCGTATCATAAAGAATTCCGCAATTCCCATAATAAGAGTCACACTTAAGATGACATGGCATTTGGCCGCCCTCGTCATACCCTCTCCCCTTTTGAGACTGGCCAAATGGCTCTGGTAAAGACTGGTAGATTGAAACCAGGCGTTGAGCCGGTCTGAACTCTTTGCAAAAAAGAAAGCCGCCAGGAGGAAAAAGGGCGTCGTCGGCAGAATAGGCAGAGCAACGCCAACCGCCCCCAGGCCAAGACAAAGAAGGCCTAAAAAGAGGAAGACGCCCCGCATAAGTCTTGTCATCTTATGTTCCTTCTGTTCTCGATTCATATTTCCCCCTATTCGCCAGCAATATTCGCTCCACCAATTAGTATATACTAACAAAAGGCCATCTGCTACGGCTTTCCCCATACATCAAAACCTCTCTTTTATCTTTACAACGGCCCCTTGCCCTCGGCTATACCCTTTCTACTGCCTGGCGGATTCCGGGCTTTTACCGGTCAGGAACAAACGTGTGCCGCCAGGCGCACACCAACGGTTGAATATCCGCTCCAAAAATATTCCATCGTCATGAAAAACGGGGACTGCCCGATAAAGGCAGTCCCCATTGAAATCTCCATCAAGATAGAAGTTCCCTCAAAATACAGCAAGCAGCGCTTATTTCTCTAATGTCTTCAGAACATCAACGCCCTTGTCCAGGAAGCTGTTCTGTATCTCAAAGACTCTTCCCTGATCCACCGTCTCCGCATAGTTCGGATCAAGCGGCAGCTTGCCCAGAACAGGAATGCGCAGTTCCTCCGCTACCTCATCAACATGAGACTGACCGAAGAGGTTGATATGCCTGCCGCAGTCGGGACACTTCAGATACGAGTAGTTTTCGACCAGACCAAGGACAGGGATCTCCATCATATTGGCCATATTATAGGCTTTCCTGACAATCATCTGCACCAATTCCTGAGGGGATGTGACAATCACGACACCATCGACAGGCAGGGACTGGAAGACCGTCAGGGGCACATCGCCCGTTCCCGGAGGCATATCGACAAAGAGATAATCGATATCGCCCCAGTTGACCCCGGACCAGAACTCCTTGACTGTACCGGCGATAACGGGGCCGCGCCAGACAACAGGGGTCTCCTCCTTGTCCAAGAGCAGGTTAACGGACATAATTTTGGTAGAGTCCTCTGCCCTGACAGGAATCGTCCCCTTATCATCCGCGTAGGCGGGGCCGTGCACCCCATACATCTTGGGAATGGAAGGCCCTGTAATGTCTGCATCCAGAATTCCCACCTTGTATCCGGCCAGGTTCATCTGACAGGCAAGAGATGCGGTGACAAATGATTTGCCGACGCCGCCCTTGCCGGAGACAACACCGATCACATGCTTAATATGAGAATTGGGATTGGCATCTACATGAAAATCAGGCTTAACCGGCTCCTTCTTATTCTTGGTAAAACGCTCTGTATCAAAATGAGCTTCTTGATTCTCTGCCATCGCTAACTCCTTTCCGTTCACTTAATAGACATCTCTATCATACAATACTTTTTCAACAAAAATGTTGAATATCCAACTGTTCTCAATTCTATACCCGTCCATCCTCTCTTTTTTTCTCAGCCACATCCGAATATCGACGAGTCATTTCATCCGTTCATCTTTGACTTTTACTGCCTGTCTGGATTCCCTCCGCAGGCCTCTTTCCTGGTAAAGATCTCCCTGAAACTCTCTGTGTAGGGGGCTCCCGCAATTCCATACTCCGTGACGACGCCCGCGATCAAGCTGTGGTCTGTCACATCAAATGCCGGATTGTAGACCTTGACTCTCTCAGGCGCCATGCGTTCGGAATACCACATCTCAGTGACTTCCTCCGGCGGCCTTTGTTCTATGATGATGTCGTCACCGGTTGCCGTATGCACATCGATCGTCGAAGTCGGCGCCACGACATACAGGGGAATCCCGTACTGTCTGGCCACAGCCGCAAGCACAGAAGTACCGATCTTGTTGGCCATGTCTCCATTAGCCGCGACCCGATCACAGCCAACGAAGACGGCATCGACCCACCCTTGCTTCATGACGGAAGCTGACATATTATCGCAGATCAGAGTCGTGTCTACGCCTGCCTCCTGAAGCTCGAAAGCTGTCAGGCGAGCTCCCTGCAGGAGAGGACGAGTCTCGTCGCAGAAGACTCGGTAACGATTTCCGGCCTCCATACCCACATAGATAGGCGCCGTGGCTGTCCCATATCGAACAGCGGCCAGTTTCCCTGCATTGCAGTGGGTCAGAATCCCGTCTCCATTCCTGATCAGGGTCATGCCGTACTCACCCAGCCTGCGGCAGACTGCAATGTCCTCCGCATAGATCTTCAGAGCTTCCTCATGCAGACAGGCAAGCCAGCCGGCCCGATCATCCTCTTCTCCGTTAAAATGGCAGATCTCCAGGCAATGCTCCATTCTCTCAAGGGCCCAGGACAGGTTCACCGCTGTCGGTCGGGAAGAATTAAGATAGTCGGACTGCTTCTTTAGCGCGAACCAGAAACCCTCATAGTCCTCTTCTTGAATCTGCTCCGCCAGAACATAGAGACCCAGAGCGGCGCAGACTCCAATGGCCGGTGCCCCGCGCACCTGCAAAAGGTAGATGGCCCTCCAGATCTCTTCTGCCTGTCTTAACTCCAAAAGTTCAATGCGCCCCGGCAATTTGGTCTGATCAATAATAATGACCGCCTTCTTTTCTTCGTCCAGACGGACAGTATCGACTTCCATAATGTTCATGATCAACCTCTTTCTTGCTCGTTTCCCTGTCTGTTTGCCATTTGCCTTCCGTCGATCACCAACACTGGTTTTCTGCTAATCCGCTTCCGGTCTGATCAGCGATGCTCTGCCAGTTTGTCTATCTTCGTCCTCAAATGTCCTACATCAAGTATCGTTTCCTGCTGATAAAAGCGATAGGCCATATTCTGATCTTCCAAAAGACGCATTTCAAAAGGCATTTCTTCTGTGACAATAATATAGCATCGATCGTCTTTGCTCTTATAGTGGGGGTAGCGGCCAATCAGTCCCCGCTTCCTCAGAGAGCCATCTATGTGCCTGCGCTCCTGCTGAGCCCAGGCCTCCAATCGATTTGAAAAACGCCTGGTCGCATAGGGTCTTGAAGCCTCCTCGACCTGCTTCTGTAGTTCCTGACAGAAGACAAATCCCCGATCCGAAGCCAGATAATCAATCAGATAGCTCTTGAGTTCCTCAGCAGGCAGATTTCCAAAGGAAGCCACCAACCACTCCAGGCGCTCATCTCTGCAGTCTTTTGCCAACTGCCGCATCGCATCGACCCCATCCGAAGAATTGATGTACCATTCATCCAGATCCTCATTGATCGGGGAGAAATACCTGAGCGGGCCAAACTCCACCAACCTGGCCAGACGGATTTCCCTCTCATTGACCGCCTCCTGCCCCAGATAGGTCATTTTCTCATGAATGCTCCCCAATTGATAAACGAGACGGCGCAGGTGCTCCTCCCCCCTGACCCAGTAATGGCCAGAACGATGGTACTGATAGTAATTGCGGGACTCCTGTATCTGTGTTATCACCGCTTCAAAACCGCTTAAGAATCCCCTGTCAGCTGCAATAGATTCTGAATCTCCTCTGATAAAATCGGCAGAACCGCCTCCCATCCAGATGCGCAGATCTTCTTCCAGTCGGCTGGCATTTCTATCGGTATATCGCACCGGATCCATGTCAAGAATCAGATAGTACTCGACACAATCACTCATCATATAGGGGATATAATAGCGAGTGGACTGACTCGAATCCTGTACTGCCTCCAGCGCATCGGCCTCAATCAGCTTCTCCAGCATCACTTTCAGTTTTTCAGCGGTAATTGTCTGCATGGAACTTATTATAACAAAAGAAGTCCCCTCTTCGGAGGACTTCTCTCTATGGTTCCAGAAGAAATGTTGGGGGCAATATCAATCCGAATAACACGGATCAGCGCTCAGGATACCCGTTCGTGCTGAAAGTACCCTGACGGTAAACCCGTCATCATGACCTGACGGCCAAGACACATCGCTTGCAGCAATCCAGATTGGCTTTTGCCAATCCCTTAGTCTGCTTTCTTGGCCTTCTCTGCCTTGATCGCCTCGGTCAGAGCGGGAACGATCTTCTGATAGTCGCCGACAATGCCGTAGCTTGCCACATCGAAGATGGGCGCGTCCGGGTCCTTATTGATGGCGATGATCACGTCAGACTCTTCCATGCCTGCCACATGCTGGATGGCTCCGGAGATGCCGATGGCGAAGTAGAGGTTGGGGCGAACGGTCTTGCCGGTCTGACCGACCTGCAGATCATGCGGTTTCCAGCCGGAATCAACAACAGCACGGGAGCAGGAAACCTCTCCTCCAAGAGCCTTGGCCAGATCCTCGAGAATCTTGAAATTCTCAGGGGACCCTACACCGCGGCCTCCGGATACCAGAATCTTAGCCTGCTGAATATCAACTGTCTGCGCAGCGCTCTTTACAACATCTAAGATCTCGACGAAGCGACAATTCTCCTCGATATGTGCATCAAAAGGAATTACCTCTGCCTTGCGGCCGGCCTCAGGAGCAATCTTCTGCATAACGCCGGGACGAACGGTTGCCATTTGTGGACGGTTGTCGGGGCAGGCGATGGTAGCAATCGTATTGCCGCCGAAGGCGGGACGGGTCATAAGAAGCTGATTGTGCTTCTGCTCACCGTTTGCGGGGGGATTGATGGGGAAATCACCAATCTCAAGAGAAGTACAGTCAGCAGTCAGTCCGGTCGCAACACGAGCGGAAACGGTAGGACCAAGGTCACGGCCAATCGCAGTCGCTCCAACCAGGAAGATCTCCGGCTTGAATTCCCTGATCACTGCTGCAAGGGCCTGCGCGTATGGCTCTGTGCGATAGGTCTCAAGCCTGGGATCATCGACAAGAATAACCTTGTCGGCACCATACTCACCCAGCTTGTCTGTCAAATCTGCCACATGAGACCCCAGAAGAACTGCGGTGACGTCTTCCTTTAAGTCTGCCGCCAGCTTCCTGGCCTCACCCAGAAGTTCCAGGGAAATATTTGAAATCTTGTTGTCAACCTGCTGAGCGAAAATATATACGCCCTTATAGGCTTCGATATTAGCTGTCTTACCCATTTATTTCACCACTTTCTTTGCTTAGATAATGTGCTTTGTTACCAGCTTATCCATGACATAGTCAACGGAAGCACTGGGATCCAGCTCAACCTTCTCGCCGGCGCCCTTGCGGACCTTGTCGGAGGCGCGGGCGATCTTGGTGGGAGAACCTGCCAGACCTATGTTGGAATCATCCAGCTCCTTCAGGTCAGCCCTGCCCCAAGTGGTGATCTCAGCGTCAACAGCATCCCAGATCCCGGCAGGGGTCATATAACGGGGCTCATTGAGTTCTGAGAGAGCGGTGATGAGAACAGGCATCTTAGCCTTAACCATATGGTAACGATCCTCATACTGGCGCTTAACGACAACAGCATCACCCTCAACCTTAACCTCCTCAGCATAGCTGATGACGGGAAGGCCAAGGTGCTCAGCGATCTGGGGGCCGACCTGGGCGGTATCGCCATCAATAGCCTGGCGTCCGGCGAAGATAATATCATAATCCAGATTGCGAAGCGCCGCCGCAAGGGTGGAGGATGTCGCCCAGGTATCAGCGCCGCCCAGGCAGCGATCGGTCACTAAGACAGCCTTGTCAGCTCCCATTGCCAGAGCCTCGCGAAGGGCATCTGCTGCCTTGGGAAGGCCCATGGTCAGTACTGTAACCTCAGCACCGTACTGATCCTTCAGGCGCAGGGCAGCCTCCAGGCCAGCCTTGTCATCCGGGTTCATAATGGTCATCATGGCCGCTCTGTTCAAGGTTCCATCGGGATTAAATACGACGCCGCCCTTGGTATCCGGAACCTGCTTAATACATACAACGATTTTCATGTATCTACACTCCTATCTCAATTCTGCAAATGTTCCGCTTATCTGAGCATACCGGCAGAAATAACCATCCTCTGCACCTCAGATGTACCCTCATAGATCTCGGTGATCTTGGCGTCACGCATCATGCGCTCGACCTCGTACTCTCTGGTGTAACCGTAACCGCCGTGCAACTGAACCGCCTTGGTGGTAACCTCCATGGCAGCCTCAGCGGCGAAGAGCTTAGCCTCGGCGGCCTCCTCAGAAAATCTTGGCTTTTCAGCCTTAGCGCAGGCAGCGCGATATACCAGATACTTGGCCGCGTCCATGCGGGTCTTCATATCAGCCAGCTGGAACTGGGTATTCTGAAAAGCGCCGATGGAACGTCCAAACTGTTTTCTCTCCATAACGAAGGCAACCGTGCGGTCAATTGCTCCCTCACCTAAGCCAAGGGCCTGGGCAGCGATACCGATTCGGCCGCCGTCTAAGGTGTGCATCGCTTCCTGGAAGCCCTTACCGCGCCGACCAAGCAGATTCTCCTTGGGGATCTTGCAGTCCTGGAAGATCAGCTCATAAGTGGCTGAACCGCGGATACCCATCTTCTTCTCCTTGGTACCGAAAGTAAATCCAGGTGTTCCCTTCTCTACAATGAAAGCGGAGAACAGCTTCTTAGAGCGGCCGCGCTTATCCTCAACCGTGTCGGTAACAGCAATGATGATATAGATGTCCGCTTCCTTACCATTGGTAATGAAACACTTGGAGCCATTCAGGATCCAGCCGTCCTCAACTTCAACGGCCTTAGTCTGCGCTCCCTGCGCATCCGTGCCTGCGCCAGGCTCGGTCAGGCCAAAAGCGCCCAGTTTCTCGCCCTTTGCAAGAGGAACCAGATATTTCTGCTTCTGCTCCTCTGTACCATAATTTAAGATAGGGTCACAGCAGAGGGAAGAATGGGCAGACAGGGCAACCGCGGTTGTGCCGCAGACCTTGGCCAACTCCTCAATTGCCATGACATACGTCAGGGGATCGCACCCCTGGCCGCCGTACTCTCTCGGAACGGCGATTCCCAGAAAACCGGCCTTAGCCATTTTCTCAATGGTCTCGCGAGGGAAGCGCTCTTCTTCGTCCACATCCTTAGCCAGAGGCTTTACCTCATTCTCAGCGAAGTTCTTAAAGAGCTCGCGGGCCATCTCATGCTTTTTATCTAACGTGAAATCCATGGATAATCTCCTTCATCCTTTATCTTACTTGCTGTAATCGTAGAAACCGATTCCGGTCTTTCTTCCCAGCTTACCGGCACGAACCATCTTGCGAAGCAGGACATGGGCGCGGTACTTGGAGTCATGCGTCTCGTTATAGAGGACGTCCATGATTGCCAGGCAGACATCCAGACCGATCAGATCGCCCAGAGCCAGGGGACCCATGGGATGATTGGCACCCAGCTGCATGGCAGTGTCAATATCTTCAACAGAAGCGACCCCGTCCGCATAGATGCTGACTGCCTCATTGATCATGGGGATTAAGATCCGGTTGACTACGAAGCCCGGAGCCTCATTGACCTGAACCGGGGTCTTGCCGATCCTCTTAGCTACATCAACAATGAAATCGCGGAGTTCATCCGGTGTGTTACCACCCTGGATCACCTCGATCAGCTTCATAACAGGAGCCGGATTAAAGAAATGCATGCCAATGACGGGACGATCCAGTCCCTGACCGATCTCGGTAATAGACAAAGAGGAGGTATTGGTTGCGAACCTGCAGGAAGCGGGAACGATCTCCTGCAGTTCCTTGAAGGTCTGACGCTTGATCTCCATATTCTCAATGGCAGCCTCGATGATCAGATCCGCATCCGTGCAGATATCCTTGGTGCCGGTTGTGATCTTGGCCAGGATTGCATCTGCCGCAGCCTGCTCCATCTTCCCCTTGGCAACTCTCCTTGCAAGCCCCTTCTCGATCTTGGCCTTGCCGCCTGCGGCGAACTCATCATTGATATCCGTCAGATATACCTCAAAGCCCTCGGTCTGTGCAAATGCCTGCGCAATACCACTTCCCATGGTACCTGCACCAATAACGCCTACTTTCATTTGTCATCCTCCTGAGATCAATCTCAATCTAAAACACCAGTGACTGCGAAATGCCAAGACGAACCGTTCTCCATGCCATATCTGAATTCAAATACAGCCGCAACATATCATATCTGTCTTTCATTTTCACAGCCACAAGTTATCTTAATTCTAACTGCTTCAACTGTTAAGAAGCAAAAACAGCTGGCCCTTTCTGCTCTCCCGGCAGAAATCCGGCTTATGCCTGGTACTTTCTGACGATAGCGGCACAGCCCATGCCGCCGCCAATGCAGAGAGTTGCCAGGCCAGTCTTGGCATTGGCATCCTGATCCATCTCGTGGAGCAGAGTAACCAGAATTCTCGCGCCGGAAGCACCTACGGGATGACCCAGAGCAATTGCGCCGCCATTGGGGTTCACCTTGGACATATCAAATCCCAGATCTCTTGCGACAGCAACAGACTGCGCGGCAAAGGCCTCGTTGGCCTCGATCATATCCATCTGATCTACCGTCATACCGGTTCTCTTCATGACATTCTTAACCGCTGCGACAGGTCCGACACCCATGATGGTCGGGTCAACACCGCCCATAGCGCCGCCGACATACTCAGCCAGAATGTTCTTGACACCAAGCTCCTTGGCCTTCTCTTCACTCATAACCACGATGGCTGCGGCACCGTCATTGATGCCTGAAGCATTACCGGCAGTAACAAGGCCGCCCTCCTTGCCGGAACAGCAGCGAAGCTTGCCAAGGCTCTCGGCAGTCGTACCGGGACGGGGTCCCTCATCCGTATCAACAACATAGTCACCCTTCTTGCGGTCATGCAGGGTAACAGGGACGATCTCATTCTTAAATGCGCCTCTTGCCATAGCCTTCTCGGCCTTCTGCTGAGACTCAGCCGCAAACGCATCCAGTTCCTCGCGAGTCAATCCCCACTGCTCAGCGACATTCTCAGCGGTGATCATCATGTGATAATGATTGAAGGCGTCCGTCAGCGCATCGTTAACCATCGTATCTACCAGAGTTCCATTATTCATACGATAGCCAAAGCGGGCGTTAGGCAGGGCGTACGGAGCCATAGACATATTCTCCATACCGCCGGCAACCACAATATCAGCCTCACCGGCCTTGATCATATTGGCAGCCTCAACGACGCACTTAAGACCGGAACCACATACAACGTTCAGAGTCAGAGCCGGAACTTCCACGGGAATACCGGCCTTGATGGAAGCCTGACGGGCAACATTCTGTCCAAGACCAGCCTGAATCACACAGCCCATCTTCACCTCGTCGACCATCTTGGGGTCAACACCGGCTCTGTTTAAAGCTTCCCTGATAACGACAGCTCCAAGTTCCACTGCCGAAGTCTTGGCAAAAGCCCCCCCCATCTTACCGATGGCTGTACGACAAGCACCTGCTAATACAACTTTCTTTGCCATAGTTTTCTCCTTACCTGTATGGATTTCCTGCTGCGAGGACACTCCTTCCCGGTCAATCCTCCCTGTGACAGAGAGGCAAATGTCTGTCAAGCAGACATTTCTTCCTGATCCGGCAGTTTTGACTCTTCTTGTTATTTTTTTAACAAGAACAATCAAAAAAAATAGGCCGCCCACGCTTACTGTTTGAGGATAGCACAAGAAAAACCCCCAAACAAGGGGCAATATTGCCCCTTCCCCGGCGTACATTTCAGAGTTGCGATGAACGTGACACCTTTCTGATGCCAAAAGTAATTCCGCCCTTAGAATGTAATTCACCACCGCCTGTCTTCCGTCAGGAGTTCTGAACAATCCTGCCAAAGAAGACAGTGTTTCCCATAATAACGGATCCGGCGGGTTTGGAATTTGAAGCCGCCCAGAAGAAGCAGAGATTGGTATTTCTCTTCCCGTTCAAAACATCCAGGGCTGCCTGACGACATGACTGGTAGGATCTTGATGTCTTTAAGAGTGTATCTCTGCCGTCATAGAAATAGTTGAACATCACCTGATTGTTCCATTTCCCTTCCCTCTTGATCCAGGTGGGTTCAAACTGACCATATGCGAAAATCACACTGTGAATGGAACCAGGAAAATAGGAACTGCGGACGCGATTCAGCACCACAGAGCCAACTCCTAACTGAACCCGATACCCCTCATTTCCGGCCTCACAGAAGATAATATTGGTCAACTCTTCCAGTTCTTGCTGTGAATAGCCCATGGGCTTGACCCAATAGTCTGTTCCCGCCTGTCCCTGCGCATGCGTTGCTTTCCAGCCGGAGCTTCCCGCTGAAGAACTGCTTCCATCCCCCTTTTTCTCTGTGGCACCGGGCTTTCCTGTTTCCTGACTCTTTGCCTGTTTGGCCGCCTCGGCCTCCGCCTTGCGGGCAAGCTGCTCCGCCTCAGCCAATTTACGCGCCTCATTTCTCTTCTGCTCCGCTTCCAGAGCCGCCTGCATATCAGAAACCGCCTTATCTGCGTCAGCTAACTCCTTCTGCGCTCCAGACAGATTCGCATACTTATCCTTGAGATCATCAGAGGCATTGGCAAGCAGTCCATTCAGCTCCTCTTGCTGGCCAGAAAGCGTCGTCTGTTTCTGCTGCAGAGAATCCTGCTGCTTTGAGAGATCTGCCGACTTGGCGTCAATCTCCTTCTGCAGATTCTCCAACTCTCCAATCATCTTCTGCTCATACCGGGTCAACTGGGCCGTATAGTTAAACTTAGCCAGAAATTCAGCGAAATTCTCAGAGGAGAAGAGAATGGCCATCAGCTCATTGGAATCCCCCTGCTCATACATGTAGCGAATCCGAAGCTTCATAGCCGCTAAACGCTCAGATTTCTGCGCCTGTGCCCGTCCCAGCTGGTCCTGCAGGTCACTGATCCTGTGACTGTTATCATCAATTGACTGCTGCGTCGTCTCAATCTGCCCGGCCACCTGCGCCAGTTGTCCCTCCAGTCCATGCTTGGTCCCCGCCGCCTGATCCGCTTGGGACTTGGCGTCATTCACCCGGTCCTGTGCCTGTTTCTTCTGCTGCCTGAGATCTTCCAGAGAATTCTCTGCATGAACCTGTATCTCAGCGATTGACAGCGTGGTGACCGTAAGACTGACTGCCAAAAAAAGAACCAGTATTTTCATTTTGCGATTACCGTAAATCATAATCCCTCTTTTGCCATCTGATCCAATCATGTAATCAGAGGACTTATGCCTCTATCGTTTTCATCAATCCGCCATTATCCAACTGTTTTCATAAAACAAATTACAAGGACATCATATCCTGTGCGAATGAGAAATGCTCTCACAGGCTACCGCCCCGCCTCTGACTACGTGCAGCCTCCCGCGGAACTTGCTCTTCAGAAGAGCGATCAGTTCATTGTTGGTATTCTCCGTCAAGAGACACTCGAAGATCAGCGAGTCCTCTCCGATATCACTGACAGACACCTTGAAGGCCTGGGCAATCTGAAAGGCCGCCTGCATGTCCTCAGAGCTGAGTTTGATCAGGGTTACATACATGATCTCCTTCATGTGAAGGGGAACATGGGTCAGATCCATCACCTTGATGACCTCAACCATGGTGTTGAACTGCTTTTTGATCTGCTCGAAGGTCACGTCATCAGCAAGAACAGAGATGGTCATACGGGACACATCCTCACGCTCCGTTGTCCCAACTGTCAGACTCTGCATATTATAAGACTTACCCGCCAGAAGGCCTGAAACCTTGGCCAGAACACCGACCTGATTTTCGACCAGAAGCGCAATCCAGCGCATTTTCATATCTCTTGTCATCTCGTCTCCTCACTTCAGGATCATGTCAGTCATGGGGCGGCCTCCCTTGACCATAGGCAGAGCATTATACTCTCTTGCAATCATAAACTCGATTACCATGCCTCTTCCTGCCTCCTGCGCCTTTCGGGCTCTCCTTAGGGCCGGAAGAATCTCTTCCTCTTTGCTTACCCGAACAGCCTCAATTCCATAGGACTCTGCCCACTTGACGAAATCCGGCTCGTAGGGACCGCTGTCCGGGTCAGCAAGAGAGCCGTCCGTATGAACTCTGTGATTTAAGTTGACAATAGAGTAACGTTTGCCGTAGATGTACTCCTGCTGCTGACGCACCATACCCAGATATCCATTATTAAAAATGCACACCGTTACAGGCGCATCCTCTAAAACCGCCGTTGCCATCTCCTGCATATTCATCTGAAAGCCCCCGTCTCCGGTCAGGCAGACGACATTTTTATCGGGGCAGGCGATCTTGGCGCCAATGGCTGCCGGAAAACCAAAGCCCATGGTACCCAGGCCCCCGGAGGTAAACATTCGCTTCTTCTGATTCAGGTTAATATAGGAGTAAGCCCACATCTGATGCTGTCCCACATCCGTGACAAAAATCCCCTCTGCAAATACTTCATTGAGCGACTCCATGACAGTCTGCGGGGACATTTTCCCTTCCCTCCTGGCAATCTGCAGAGGATGTTCCTGATCCCAGGCGCGAATCTGCTCCAGCCAGGAATCACTGGCCAGAGGTCTGGCCCACTCCAGCAGATGCTCCAGGGCCAGATTGGCGTCCGAGACCACAGGAACATCGACGAGCACATTTCTGGAGATGGATGCCGTGTCAATGTCAATATGGACAATCCTGGCTCTGGGGACAAACTCCCTCAGATTTCCTGTAATCCGATCGTTAAAGCGAGTCCCGATCGAAAAGAGGACATCGCAGTTGTAAAGGGCCATATTAGAGGCAAAACTGCCATGCATTCCGGCATCACCCACATAGAGCTCGTGACCGGCAGGGAGGGCTCCCTTGCCCATAACAGTGGAGACCACCGGCACACGCATTTTCTCCGCAAAGGCCAAAAGCCTGCCATTGGCTCCTGCTATATTCACACCGCCGCCTGCCAAGATCACAGGTCTTTTGGCTCTCTCAAGAAGCTTGAAGGCCTTCTTGAGCTGACCGATATGAACGGTATCGTTGATCTTATAACCGCGGATGTCCACAGCATCGGGATACTCATCCGGTCCCGAAGCCTGTTGAATATCCTTTGGGATATCAATTAAAACGGGACCTGGCTTGCCGGAGGCTGCGATCTGAAAGGCCATCTTCAATGTCTTTCCCAGCTGTTTTCTGTCGTGGACGGTAATACCCCACTTTACAACAGACCTGGTCATGCCGACAATATCAACCTCCTGAAAGGCATCATTTCCGATCAGCCCCTGGGCAACCTGGCCGGTAATGACCACCAGGGGAATAGAATCATAGTGAGCATCGGCGATCCCCGTAATCGCATTGGTTGCGCCGGGCCCAGAGGTTACCAGGCAGACTCCAACCCGCCCGGTCGCCCGGGCATAACCCTCTGCCTCGTGCACAAGAGCCTGCTCATGGCGGGGCAGAACCAGGCGGATATGACTGGACTTGTACAGTTCATCCAGGATATCTGTAATCATGCCTCCGGGGTAGGCAAAAATAGTATCAACGCCCTCGTGTTCCATGGCTTTGACAAATAGTTTTCTTCCAGTGATATCCATGGTACAGGATCTCCTTGCTTTTCTTATCTCAGATTACAGAACCCAATTACCGGCGCCCGGCAAAAATCAAGCTCTCTCATCTGCTCATTTCCACCAGACCTGGCCATACCGGTCTCATCCACGTAGCGTCAGTGCATTCCTCATCATGCTTATTCATAGCTTGCGCCGATATGTTGTGAAATAATACTCCACATCATAATAGGTCTGCTCCTCGGATCTGTCCGTGCACTCCCAGTCCTCCATCTGATCAAGATTGGGGAAATGCGAATCCGCATCATAGGCATAGTCAATCCTGGTCACATAGGCCAGGTCGCAAAAGGGTTCCATCTGACGGTAGATACTCTCACCTCCGATGACATAGACCTCTTCTCTGTCATAGTCTGCCAGAACATGATTCAACTCCGCAATCGAGTGGGCGACGACAACTCCTTCTCTGGCGAAATGATCATCCCTGGTCAGAACGATATTAACCCGATTTTTGAGAGGCATACCATGAGGAAAAGAATCAAGGGTCTTTCTTCCCATGACAAGGACATGATTCAAGGTCGTCTTTCGAAAGAATTTCATATCCTCCGGGATGGAAATCAGAAGTTCTCCCTTCTTGCCAATCCCCCAGTTGCGGTCAACGGCGACAATCATTTTCATATGCACACCTCTATTCTCAATACCAACGTATCCGGCTCTTCCCAAATATGCTCCACAGATGCCCTCCCGCACCAGCTTTTCGCCAATCATCGGATCAGACGGCAATCGGAATATTCTTAATCTGCGGCCCATGCCGGTAGTCATCCAGGCGAATATCCTCCTCTGTAAATTGGTAGAAATCATGGATTTTGGGGTTGATCCAAAACTTCGGCGCGGGAAAACGCTCTCTGGAAATCAATTCCTGAACCAGCGGAATATGTCTGTCATAAATGTGCGCATCGGCGATAACATGCACCAGTTCTCCCGCCTCCATGTCGCAGACCTGAGCCAGCATGTGAAGCAGAACCGCATATTGGCAGACATTCCAGTTATTAGCCGCCAGGATATCCTGAGACCGCTGGTTTAAGATCGCATTTAGGACCATTCTCCCGCTCTTTGGATGTTTCGTCACATTGAAGGTCATCGAATAGGCACAGGGATAGAGATGCATCTCATGCAGGTCGTCAAAATTATACATATTGACCATAATCCGACGAGAGAAGGGATTGTGTCTGAGGTCATAGAGCACAGCATCCATCTGATCCATGTAGACCGGCTGCCCGGCGGCATCCATGTGGTGCAGATACTTCTTGCCGATCTGATAGCCATAAGCCTTGCCGATAGATCCCTCTTCATCCGCCCATTCATCCCAGACGGAGGATTTCAGATCTTTGATGTTGTTGGACTTCTTCTGCCAGATCCAAAGCATCTCATTGACACAGGACTTAATAGCTGTGCGGCGCAAGGTGATAGCCGGGAACTCTTTGGACAGATCATAGCGGTTCACCACCCCAAAACGCTTAATGGTATGCGCAGGGGTGCCATCCTCCCAGCGAGGACGCACTTCCATCCCCTGGCTGTTGGTTCCGTGATTGATAATCTCCTCACACATGTCAACAAAGACGCGATCCGCGTAGCTCATAGGTAAACCTCCTGACAATGAACTTGTTCCTAAATTATATGGAGAACCGCCCTTTCTGACAAGTTTTGCATCCGCAGGTGCGGCCTCGAACCCTCGAGCCCTGGCAGGACTCGTTCATGCAAGAAGGGCATCCTGCAAATGCAGAAATATTCTTTCCTACGATAAAGCGCGAGACGGTGCGCGGCGTCCAGTGGACGCCATGATTGCGCACCGACCGAGGCGGCAGCCGAGACCTCAAACCCTCGAGCCCTGGCAGGGCTCGCTTATTCAAGAAGGGCATCCTGCAAATGCAGAAATACTCCTTCCTACGATAAAACGCGAGACGGTGCGTGGCGTCCGGTGGACGCCATGATTGCGCACCGACCAAGGCGGCAGCCGAGACCTCGAACTCTCGAGCCCTGGCAGGGCTCGTTCATGCAAGAAGGGCATCCTGCATTCGCAGGACACCCTTCTTGCATGAAAAAAGCGCGAGACGGGACTCGAACCCGCGGCCTCGACCTTGGCAAGGTCGCGCTCCACCAACTGAGCCACTCGCGCATACGCCACTTGATCAGCTTGATCAACGACAAATGATATACTATCGGACTTGTCCATCCAGGTCAAGCCCCAATTTCAACAAACGAGACTCCGTATAAACCGGGGATATACGATCGATTGGGCCAATGGCGGAAGAAACACAGGATTTCTATCAGCTGGTATTTCAGAAGCTGAAAAAGCAAGAATTAAATTTCCAGATACTTCCTGACAGCTTTGTAGGGTACATTCATGAGAAATATCCTAGCCCGTATTCCACACCGGCAGAAGAAATCTGTGGCCGGTGGACTAAAGTCCATTTGTCTGGCGCCCGATGACACCGTTGCCTGAAATTCTACACACCTCAATGACGACTTTTGCAAACACTACTTGATACTATGTTCTCAAGGAGTGTTGCACTTAACCCGAGAATCTTACCACAGATTTATTCAACAGACTTCAGTGACTCCACCATATCAATTTTTGTTGCCTTGCCCGCAACCAATAAATTAATAAGCAGGGAGCTTCCAACTGCAATCACTGCAGCAATCAAATATGACTTCCACGAAATATAAGGAGAATATTCTATGGATGTTGTTGAGACAGTCTTTACGTAAATTTTAAGAAAACACCATCCGATTACGGTTCCAAATAACCATCCAATTATGATATGAATAACATTACCCTTTATTATCAGCGACTTGATTTCCTGATTATAAGAACCCAGTACACGAAGTGTAGCATATTCTCTATACCGTTCTGTAAAATTCAGCAATCCAAGATTATACAGGATAACCACACTAAGCAATATGGCCGCCGCAATCAGAAGAACAATCACTCCATGAACACTTTCAATAATTTTTTTTGCCTCGGAGTACTGTTCGTCAAGTCGAATTTTCCCATTGACAGCGACCATTTTTTCCACATTTTCGATATTACGGCTTTTACCAGCAAGCAACGTGTTCGGCATAAATGAATTTCCCAAAGATTCCCAATAAGTTCTGGACATAAAAATACCCTGTGGACTATTTACATCCTCAATGCTGCTCACCTTTACACACATCTGCTTTCCGCCAGCCAATATACTGATGAACTGATTTGGAGATGTATGCAAATCTTTTGCAGCATTCTGTGAAAGAACAACTCCGTCCCCTGGAAGAGCAATCGCCCCCCCATTTTCAGCACGAAGCGTCATATAATATCCCTTATCTAAAACAACAACATTTTCTAAACAGGTAGCACCTGCATTCCCCGTCTCACAAGACAGTTCTGTAATCCACTGATATTTATTATCCAGTTCGTCTTCTACCTTTGCTTTATCTTTTTCAACCAAAGATGTATCTAATTTAAATTTTTCATAATAAGTATACTGCTGTCTATAAATTTTTCGATTCGTCTCATTAATCGAATCCTGCAAGCCGAAGCTTGCCATCAGAAGTGTTAGACTTCCAAACACTCCTATAATCCCCACTATAGTGCGAATCTTATTATCTCCGGCATCGCGAAGAATCCAGCGCCAATCGAAGCTCAAACTATCCCATAAAAAACGGATATTTTCAAGCCAAACCTTCTTCCAGCTATGACCTTCATCATTTCTCAATGATGCGGCAGGTGCTTCTTTTACAATGGCCCCT
Source organism: Lachnospiraceae bacterium AF51-6-b8A (assembly GCA_027682585.1). Taxonomy (GTDB): domain Bacteria; phylum Bacillota; class Clostridia; order Lachnospirales; family Lachnospiraceae; genus Shuttleworthia. The sequence continues at coordinate 95,149 of JAQCZH010000004.1, forward strand.
GAAGATATCCAGGCCGCTAACGTACAGATCACGGCAAGAAGGATCACCAACCCAATGGACCAGACAGAATTCTGCGCCTTCCATTCAGGCAAACTGAAAAAATCCTTTTGTAAATCCAATAAAACAGGTGTAATGGTATATGGAGCAAGTTCATAACCAAGAACAGCCCCAGAAATACTGACCAGAAATCCATATAAAGCAAAGTGAATTTTTATCTGGATCCCATGAAATCCGAGAGCTTTCAAAGTACCGATCTGCGTCCTCTGTTTTCTCACAATTCTTGACATTGTCGTGTAAATTGTGAGAAGTGCTAGCAGGAAAAAAATTATCGAAAACATAATTGACATTTTTCTAATCTGCTGAATTTTATTCCTAAACTGGGACACGGTGGCAAATTCGCCTCTGTCATAAGCACCAAGATATTTTCCACTCAATTCCGTATGAATATCTGACTTCAACTGATGAATGTCCGAACCGGATTTTACTGTTATTTTCATCTGGTTCCATGAACCATTCGAGACAATCTGATCCATTGTATTTTGCGAGACAAACCCAAACGTATACTTTTCATGATCAGGAGCCATAGCCGTTGAGGATCCTGTATAGTAAATAAATTCCGGATCATATCCGATTCCCTTTACCTCGATTTCTTTTTTCCCCTTATCTCCATATAGATAAATCCAGTCACCAATTTTAATGTTCTTCTTTGAAGCATATTCCGCATCCAACCAAATCCCTTCTGCATCACACTCATATGGTTCTCCCTGTACAATTTGGGGTTGAGAAACCTCGTTGCTCTCATCTGCGGTAAGGCAAATATGTACATCTGCCTCCTGATCCAAATAGGCGCTTTTTACCGTTGTGAGTTGTACCTGATCGATTGCTTCTAATTCTTGAATTTTTTCTGCATCTCGTTTCTCAAGACCGGAGACATTCACCCAAATATCAGCCAGTTTACTGCCCGAGAAGTAGGATATTCTCTCCTGCTCCATCCCATTCCAGACACCTTCAATTCCAGAATAAATCAGCATACCAAGTGCACACATGATAAAAATTGATATAAATTGAGCCTTCATGCGCCACATGTCACGCATCATTTTTTTTAACAGAATCCACATTACCACTTCACCTCATCAACTGTTAACGGTTTTTTATTCTGCTCTATAGACTCTATTTTCCCATCCTTTAAATGAATGACACTGTCCGCACAAAGTGCAATTGACGCATTATGTGTAACAATAATCACCGTCTTTTTATACTTCCTGGCCATTTTGACCATCAATTTCAGAATAGTCTGCCCCGTCATACTATCCAGTGCACCTGTTGGCTCATCACATAAAAGAATATCTGGATTTTTACAGAGCGCCCTTGCAATAGAAAGCCGTTGTAATTCGCCTCCAGATAATTCGCTTGGAAAATATCTGCTTCTCTTTTCAAGACCAACATCGTTAATCATTTCCTTCGGATCAAAAGACTGATTATTCATTTTCTGAACAATGCTGACATTTTCCAATGCATTCAGCGATGGAATAAGATTATAAAACTGGAAAACAAAACCTATTTTCTTTCGTCTATATTCAGTTAAAGCGTATTCCGAAAGTTTTGCTATGTTACTCCCAAATACTGTAATTTTTCCCTCAGATGGACGATCCATCCCTCCCATCAGATTTAACAGTGTGCTTTTTCCAGAACCGCTTGGCCCAAGTACTACCGTAACCTTCTCGCTCTCAATCTCAAAACTCACATCATCCAAAGCATTTACGAAACCGCGTCCAACCTTATATGTTTTAGTCACATGTTCAAATATCAATGCTTTCATCTTCTTTGCTTTCCTTTGCTCTTGTGCGTTCTCTATTTCATAGAGCTAATACTTCCTCATTCACATTTTCACATCAAATAATCGCTTGATAATTTCTTTGATCATCGATGATTCCGATATTATATATTCAATTTTTTGTTCGGGAGCAATCTGGTTTATGTTGCTGAATAGACCTGCAACAAAAAGACGGGAAAAGAAAGCAGGATTCTCACATTTGCATTCACCACTCTGATTTCCCATCTCTATCATCTCTGCCACAAATGGGATCAGTTTTTCCCCAATCTCAATAAAAATCCGAGTGTGAATTTCTCCATTTCTCGCAGTCATCATTTCAAGAAACAACTTTGATTCGCTATTTGCAGATGTAATAAAAACATTAAAGACTGCATCTATTTTTCTCATCAGAGCATCATCTCTATTAACTACTTCTCTGATTGCTTCCATAATCTGATCAGCATACTGTTTCGCAACAGCTTCCATAACTTCCTCTTTAGATTTGAAATAATAATAGAATAGCCCCTGTGCAACTCCTATCTGACTCACGATATCCTTAATCTGTGTTTCCTTATAACCATTTTGCTCGAACAATCTGCGGGCAGTCGATACTATTTCTGCTTTTCTTTCTTCTGGATCTTTCGTTACTCTCATTTGGAATCTTCCTTTTTACTGACTGACTTAAGTCAGTATTAAATTATTACCTTTCTTTCATTCTGTCAAGTCCCCAATTTATTTCCATGCATAAAATGGAATCGATATTATGCCTCAGTTGGCATTTCTTCCAGGTTATCAGATAATAGACGCATCCAAATGCACTGACAGGGAGGTAACATGGCTGACTTGATTGAATACATCCGCTGGCGGGGGGATTTGACTTTTTCTGAAAGACCCTTTAATGACGTAGATAATCTGGTTCTCTCACAGATTGCCTATCATGCCTTTGACGGCATTATTCCCTCCCCTGGTCAGGGACAGATCTCCCTGCAGGAGGCGGCAGATCTCTTCCTGGAGCATCCGGAGCGGGGCGCCATTCCCGGTCAGGACCAGAGCCAGAACAACCGTTTCCTAAAAGAAGCCGCTGCCTGTCCCCGCTTTCGCCAGATTCTGGTCAGCGATTTTGTCAACGATATCTCCGACTATTACAACAACCGAATGCAGTTTTCAGCCCTCTGCTACCATTTGCCGGGTGACAGTCACTACTGTGCTTTTCGCGGCACTGATGACACTGTCGTTGGCTGGCGGGAGGACTTCATGTTTTCCTATGAGATTACCAACGCCCAAAAAGAGGCGGCCTTCTATCTGGCATCACGCATTACGGAAAATCCAGATGCTCTCTGGCGGGTCGGCGGTCACTCCAAGGGAGGGACTCTGGCTGTCTACGCAGCCACCAATCTCGTCGCGGACCTCCAGGATCGGATTGACTCTGTCTACTCGAACGACGGCCCGGGAATTCCGGAGGAATTCTCAAATCGAGAGGGACAGACTCGCATCCAAAAACGTATCCATAAGTTCACCCCCACCTATGGCATGATCGGCATGCTCCTGGAAGATCCGGACACCATACGATATCCTGCCAAAGCACAGGAAGAAGGCTCTCTGACGATCGTCAAAAGTTCTGCCAGGGATATCGTTCAGCACTGGGCACTTTCCTGGCAGGTTGAAGGCGACCACTTCCAGACCGCACTCGATCAGCAGCCCAGGGTTAAACACCTGAACCGCGTCTTTGATCGCTGGATTCGCTCAGCCAGTTTTGAAGAGCGCCAGGCCTTCATCAGAACTCTTTTCGACTCTATGAATGAGGTCGGCTCCAATGTCTCCGACCTTCTCAAGAGCCCGATCCAGGTTGGCAATATTGTCCTCGGACATATGAGAGATGCCGACTCTTTGACACAATCAGCCATTCGAAAGTTCTTCGATAGTCTGGGCCACGAGAACCAGAGGCAGTTATTGGAGGGCCTGCAGCAGACGCAGAAGAATCTTTTGAAAAGACTTGGCATCACGGGTGGCGACAACAATCTCTCAGATCAGCGGAAAAGCGACTAAATCATTTCCGGCAAATAGAGGATATTATTGCATCCGGTCTTCTCATTCCAGACCAACTGGCAGTCAATTCCGAAGAGTTCCCTGATGCGATCAGGAAGCAGAGTCTCCTCCGGGCTTCCTGACGCGACGACATGTCCCTGCCTCATCAAAATCACCTGATCACAGTAGGTCGCTGCGATATTCAGATCATGAATGCTGGAGAGGACAGTCAGCTTCTGCCTCTTTAAAATATTCATAATCTGATACTGATAGCCGATATCCAGATGGTTGATCGGCTCGTCTAAAATGATGAACCTGGCCTCCTGCGCCAGTGCTCTGGCAATCAGTGTCCTCTGCTTCTCTCCCCCGGACAGCGACAGAAAATGTCTCTTCTCGTATCCCTTCAGTCCAACCTCATCAATACATGCCAAGACAATTCTCTGATCTTCTGCGGAACTGCCTCCCAAAGCCTTCTGGTGGGAGAAACGCCCCAACAGAACCATCTCATATACCGTTAAATCGAACTCTATATTGTTCTCCTGCTGCATGACCGCCATGCGGTGGGCCCTCTGCCGGTTGGACATTTGATCCACTCTTTGACCGTCCAGGTAGACTGTCCCCCTGTCCGCCTCAAGAACCTGGTAAATGTTCTTGAGCAGGGTTGACTTTCCGCAGCCGTTCGGACCGACAATTCCGACAAAACTGCCAGGCCTTATTTTCAAATGAATCCCGTCAATAATCTGCTTTCGGTCCAGAGAATATGACAGATATTCAACCAGAAGTTTGAGATTCCTGCTATCTTTCTCCTTCACTTCCTGCATCTTCCATTCCGACTTGTGCATCTTGTCTCTCCCCTAAGTCTGTGACTTCTTGATCAAATAGAGAAAGAAGGGCGCTCCGAAAAATGCGGACACAACGCCAATAGGCAATTCCTCCGGACGAATCAGCGTCCGCGAGAGCAGATCCGCCAGTACCATAAAGGTGCCTCCCAGCAAAACAGAGGCCGGAATCAAACGACTGTGCTTGCTTCCCACGACAGATCTGGTCATATGCGGAACCGTCAGACCGACAAAACCGATCACTCCGCTGACAGAAACAATCACTCCGGTCAATGCGGTTGCCACGATAATAATCCCTCGCTTGATCCGGGCCGTATTTACCCCAAGCGTCGTTGCCGTCTCATCTCCCAGCATCAGGGTGTCCAGACTCCGGTGCATCAGAAGAATGAACAGACAGCAGATGACAAAGGCAAACGAAGCGTAAGCCAGCCGGATCCAGTTGGATCCGCTCAAAGATCCCATCAGCCAGTATTGAGCTGTCTTCACCTTGTCAGACCCACTCTGGTGCGTATAAATCATCAGATTGGTCAGAGCTCCGAAGAAGGCTGACACAGCGATCCCCGCCAGGATCAGATTCGTCGCCGTAAGGACATTTTTCATCCTGGCAATGCCAAGCGCCAAAAGCATGGCCAAAAGCGCTCCGATGAAAGCGCCGCACATGGTCGCATAATAACCCATAAAGGAGAGATAGCCGTACATAATGACGGAGACCGCACCCGCAGACGCCCCGTGTGAAATCCCAAGGACAAAGGGATCTGCCAAAGGGTTCTTCGTCAAAGCCTGCATGACAATCCCGCAGAGAGTCAGCCCCGCACCTACAATCCATGCCGTAAAAATACGCGGCAAACGGATATTCCAGATGATTGACCTGGTACTCTCCTCCCAGGTGACAGGAACGATTTGATGACCTGTGATCTGGTTGAGCAAGACCCCTCGAATGGTTGACGGATCAATGGACACACTCCCCCATGCGATCGCAATGAATATGGAAAATGCCAGGAGAAAAAGCATGACCATCACAAAGGTAAAGAAAGCCGTCCTCCCTTCCAGAGGAAATATGTTCTTTTTCTTGCTCATGACCTCTCCTCAACAGCAGCCAATCAATACATATGAATAAAAGATCAATGGAACTTATCGGGATAGAACTGCTTCGCCATAATTTTAATGGCATTTGCAGAGCCCGCAGAACCCTGCATATCGGCACAGCAGGTGCTGTATATCTTACCTTCTCTTACTGCCCGCAGGTTCTTCGTAGCCTCGTTGGTCTTCAGAAATTGAATCTTGTCCTCCGTATCATGATTATAGTCTAAGACTAAGATGACATCGGGATCCCGCTGCACCACTTCTTCCCAGGAAGGTGTCGCCCAGCCCTTGGCAATATCATCAAAGACAGACCGACCTCCGGCCTTCTTAATCATATCTCCCGGGATTCCCTGACAGGCAGTAAAAGGAGCATCCTGACCGGAATCATAGACGAAGACAGAAACCGGCTTCTGATATGCCTCATCTCCCAGGCTTGCGTGAACCTGATCTACTGTCTTTCTCATCTCCTCCACACGCTCTTTGGCCTTATCGGACACCCCGAAGACATGTCCCAGGACATCATAATCCTGATAGAGATCTTCCATAGTCGCAGAGTCTGAACAGCAATAAGGAAAATAGGGAATGATATGGTTCTGCAGGCACCAATCCACCGAGAAATGATTCTCCGAGAAAAGAGAATCCCAGCCCATCATAAAATCCGGTTTCAGATCCAGAATCTGCTCCTTGGAGGCGCTGCTCAAATTAGATCCATCTGCCAGGATTTTATTCAGAGAGTCTCTGGCTGGGAACTCGCTGACCGTAGATAAGCAGGCGCCTCTGGTATATCCCGCAATGTGATCCTGGAGTCCTAGATCCAGGAAAATATCGGTCATCTGATCTCCGTCCAGAAGAACCCGCTTCGGCGCGGAAGTGAATGTCTCCTTGATATTCTGTCCAATACCGGATCGCTCCAGATTCAGCGTAATCGTATATGGCTCGTACTTGCGATTGGCCTCATCGGTAGAAACGGACTTCTCCTGATCACTGACTTGATAGCTGTCCCCCTTGGATCCTGTCACTGTCTTTCCGGTGCTGCCACAGGCAGAAACCAAAAACATACTGCCGCAGAGTGCGGTCAATCCGATCGTCTTTATAACTCTCATCCGACAATTCCCTCCTCGATTGGAAATGATTTTTCTTATTCTAACACAAAAAAATCCAGCGAACACCACGACTCCGGGCCGACCTGAGCCGGCAGGCGAGACCTCGTACCTTCGAGCCCTGGCAGGGCTCGTTCATGCAAGAAGGTATCCTGCAAATGCAGAAACGGCTCCCTGACTCCATGAGCGCGAGACGGTGCGCGGCGTCCGGTGGACGCCACGACTGCGCACCGACCGAGCCGGCAGGCGAGACCTCGTACCTTCGAGTCCTGGCAGGGCTCGTTCATGCAAGAAGGGTATCCTGCATTCGCAGAACACCCTTCTTGCATGAAAAAAGCGCGAGACGGGACTCGAACCCGCGGCCTCGACCTTGGCAAGGTCGCGCTCCACCAACTGAGCCACTCGCGCATATTATCACTGCCATCAGCGACAAAAAATATAGTACCTAAGATAGATCGGACTGTCAAGTCACAATTACGGGTTCATACAATTTCCAGGCCTACTTTCCCTGCCCCGCAGTCACACTGGATAGATAATTACTGATCTCTGACAGGTCTACAACGGTTGACTTCATATGAGTCTTCTGATAGGTCTGGTAACGCTGATATCCATAGAAGCCACCGCCGCCAACAAGAGCCGCCAAAACCAGGATCGACGCCACCATACCAAGAACGTGATTACGATGCCTGGTCCTCAGCGTCTTCTTGATATTTCTCTTTGCCTCCTTGTTTCGATCCACCTTCTCCTGGCTCATCTTCTACCCCTGTCATTGATCAGAGAATACTGTCCTGTTAAGGAAACCGCATCTCCCATTCTTTCCTTCACTCAACGAAATTATTTTAATCCAAAGATTGTTCTCCGACAAGTCTGTCAAAATTGTTTCTCTTGCCAATCCCGGCAATCCAGACAGAGTGGCCTGAAGCCAGCAGCACTTCCCGAATATCAACGCCCGGATGCCAGCCTATCCTGTCTGCCCGCCTCTTAGTATCCTTGCAATCATGAAAACAAGGGGAAGGGTGATCGCCAGCAAAAAGAAGAAGAGATAGGCTCTTCCCAAAGGCTGCTGTCCCAGAGCGCAGTGAAGCATCCACCAGAGCAGAGCAGTCACTGCTAATTTGATGAAGGACAGCATCTGTCTGACAATGCGACTGACTTCTGTCTCCTCCGCTAAAATCCCCAACCGCATGCGAAAGAATCTTGGAAAGAGATCTGCTAAAAACAAGAATCCTGTCAAAGTCCACATCATAAGAACCAGAACCAGAAGAGTCGTTTTCTTACCAGGTGCCCCAAGGCTGCCATCCAAAGCATACCTGGTGATAATCTGCGCCGGCAGACCACTATAGCGAATGGCAAGTTCAAATGTGGCCCCCAGGAGGCAAATCAAATTAACAATATCCAGTATTTTGGCCAGAGACCGCTTCACTGCCCCGCTCCTTTTCTGCTAATCAAATCCAATCTTAGATTCATTCCCCTTTGTATCTCAGGCAGTTCATTCCATTATGTCCGCAACTGCCCTGTATGTCCGCCCCTGCGCACTTATGTCTTCCACTGCCGCAAGGCCATCGCTCAACTGCGTCAAATCTCTATCCCTGTGCTTTCGTACGCTTCCGCCAGGCCTGGCGCAGCAGTTCGGGACCTGTACAGATCAGTCTCCCAACAGGGACTCAATATCTCTCACATCGAAACACACGGACCTGACGCCCTCTGTTTCAATCCGATAGAGGGCATTGGCCGCCAGATGCTCTGCCGCCTGTTCCAGATCCCGAACGCCTGGCGCATTTGCGTAAGCGCTAATCACCCGATCCACTCCCTCATCGGTTATGGTCAGTTCATCCTCTGTCATGGCCATACGCCTCAGGACTTTAGGAAGAGAGAAATCCTGAAAGATAATCTTCTTCTCTTCCGGCCTGTAGTCAGGAATGTCAATCAGAGCAAAACGAGTCATCAGAGGCTCTGAGATCCTGCCCTTATCATTGGCCGTCGCAATTGGATAGACTCCCGATGTTGGAATTGTGCACTCCATATAATTGTCCGTAAAGCCAAGATTATCCAGCAAAGTCAGAAGAGCATCCGCCGGATTGCTTCCCCCGCCTGCCTCTGCTTTATCCAGCTCATTGATAATGAAGACCAGATTGGATGCCTGAGCCTGAGAAAAAGCCTCCATGATTCTCCCTGGCTTGGCGTTGGCGTAGACACGGGGAGAACCGGTCAGCGCTTCCGAATCAGAAATGGTAGACATATCCAGAGAAGTCCATGGAAGAGCCAGTATCCGGGCGACCGCATAGGCAATCTGGGATTTGCCAACCCCGGCCGGGCCGGCCAGAAGCAGGCCATAAGCAGGCAGGGTATGCGTTCGGTTCATCTGAATGACCGTCTCAATAATTCTCTGCTTGACCTTCTCCATTCCGTATAGATTCTCATCCAGAATCGCTCTGGCTCTGACCGGATCAATGGGCGGAAAATAATCACTCTTCCAACTGACTCCAAGCATAATTGACAGAGCCCTCTGGGCATGCCGCCTTTCCTCCTGACTAATCGCGTGGTTGCGGGTCATCATCAGATTGCGCCAGGCCCAGTCGCGAATATTGACAGGTAGAGTATTTCCGGCAATCCGCAGGTAATTCTCAATTGTGGCCAGATCCGTCAGACGCAGTTCTTCGGAGGCCTCCTCATCCATATCCACCTCTGCCTTATGCGGGGGATCAGATGCCAGAAGACGCTCTATGACCAGCTGGAGAAATGAATCCTCAGACGATAATCTGTGCCTGCCCGTGGTATCTACCGCATGTATGCGATAGACAGCGTATCCTTCCCCTGTCTGGACTCCGGACAGACGAACCTGGCTCTTGTTCTCTCCCAACCACCGGATCAGATCCTCAAAACGGGAATCCAGGCGCAGAATATCGGCAAAAAGCTGATCGGAAGACTTGCCGAAGCGAAAGGCCGTCCTCTGGTCCTGATTTAAGAAGGTTCCTGATGTATGGTGAACCATGGTCTTAGCTGAATCCCGCAGAACCATCATTGGATGGCCGGCATCCGCCAGTCCGCTGTCAGAGTCAAAAAGCTGATACATCACAACGGGCTCATCCACGGCAGCAGATATTTTATCTCTGCCCTCATCTGAAAATTCAAATACTCTGGATGACATATTCCCTCATTTTCTCCCCCTTGCTCTCGCTCTCCTCAATTTCGGTTTTCTGCGGAAGACAAACCGAAAAGGCCAGTGAAAGGTCCTTTTCTCCGGCTCTTCTTCCGCAGATAATTTCCCCTCCAGCTCCAGATAGAGATAAGCATAATAGGGAATCCGCCGGTCCCAAATCTCAATCCTTTCCTCTTCCCCCTTATCCGCGGCATTCTCTTCTTTCTTCTCCGCAGTTCTTACAGAACCTATCCCATGCGTTCTTCCAATCACAGACTCTCTCAGCTTTTTCCCCTCGCATGCATCAAGCCCTTTCTCCCAGTCAAAGAACTTCTCCTCTTTCAGGCGAATCTGCTTGAATGCTCCTCCCCCAAGGAAGACCTCCATGCGCTGAATGATCCCCTGCTCCTGCCAGCGCTCTACTGCCTGCTCATCCGATGTTTTTAATTCACCGACAGGCCTGCCGTCCAGAAGGACTTTCCCGCCCTGAACAAGAACATGCTCTCCCTGAACGACAAAGTACTTGCGCAGATTGCTTCCAGGAACATAATACTCCCTCAGTTCCTCCTCCGGCAGATAGTAATCCTCATTAATCGCAAGATAATCATAGAAATGATCCCTGTAGCGCTTAAGACCGATTAAGTCCAGAATACATGCATTCTCAGGAACAGGTTCTTGTAAATACTCTGTTTTCTTTCGTTCAAACATATATCTCATACCGAAAGAGGGTCTCCCGAAGGAGACCCTCTTCATCATAGCAAATCCTGCCTTACTTTCTGCTTCTGAGGAAGTCCGGAATCTTAATATCCTCCTCCTTGACGGTAGACTTAACCGGGGTGGGCTGTGCCAGTCCATTTAAAGCGGGAGCCTTGGGAGCTGCTGTCTGCGCCTGAGACTTCGTGAAATTCGGAGCGGACAGCTGCTGCGCCTGCGCCGCCGCTGCCTGCTTCTTTCTCTCCTCCGTGAGAGACACACGATCATTGGACTCAGACTCCAGAAGTCCGGTTGCGATCACTGTAATCTGGCACTCGTCCGTCATAGAAGAATCAATGCGGGCACCGAAGATTACATTGGTGTCCTCTCCGGTAAGATCTTCCACATAAGAAGCCGCGTTGGTGGCATCCTGCAAGGTAATATCGCCACAGATATTGATGATGACATCAGAGGCGCCATCAATCTTAGTCTCGAGCAGAGGAGACTCAACAGCAATACGAACTGCCTCAAGAGCTTTCTCATCTCCCTTGGCCTGGCCGATCCCGATATGAGCCATGCCCTTGTTCTCCATAACAGTACGGACGTCGCCGAAATCCAGATTGATCTCACCTGGCAGCTTGATCAGATCTGTGATCCCCTGTACCGCCTCCTGCAGAACCTGATCCGCCATCTCCATGGCGTCAGAGAAAGAGGTCTTATGGTCCGTAATCTGATTGAGTTTCTCATTGGGAATCACAATCAGCGTATCCACGTTCTCCTGCAGGTTCTCAATACCGGTAAGCGCCTTAACCATACGGGACTTGGCCTCAAAGAGAAATGGCTTGGTCACAACGCCGACGGTCAGGATCCCCTGCTCTTTCGCCAGCTTGGCAATCACGGGAGCTGCTCCGGTACCGGTGCCGCCGCCCATACCACAGGTGACAAATACCATATCCGCACCCTTGATGGCGTTGGCCAGTTCCTCTGCGGTCTCCTCCGCGGCCTTCTGACCGATCTCAGGCTTAGCGCCGGCACCCAGACCCTTAGTCAGCTTCTCTCCGATCTGAATCAGGGTGGGAGCCTGGCAGAGATTCAATGCCTGGCTGTCCGTGTTCACACCGACAAAATCGACGCCGGTGACATTGGCGCGAACCATGCGGCTGACTGCATTGTTACCTGCTCCGCCGACACCCACAACAATAATCTTGGCCTTGAACTCAGACTCGTTGGTTGTAATCTCTAACACGGTGTATCCTCCTGTTATATCCCTGTATTTCCCAACTTAAGACTCTACGGTCCTCTCTATCCTTCCACTTCATGCTGTCACCGTCCGGTGATTCTTCCCTCTGCCGAAACGATAAAAACTGACATCATCTATAATACATTTTTTGTCCAGACGACACAAGTTTTTAATTGCTCTTCTTGGTCTGTTCCTTTGAACCTGTCTCATCACCGCCCTTCTTCTGCTGCGCCTCCTTCTCCATCTGTGCCTGGTCCTTCTCAAAAATCACATCCGTATGATCCGGGGTCCAGTTCTCCAGATGCAGTGTTCCGCTCATATCTGTGATCTTATCCAGCAGATACGGAACTCGTTTTAACTTATCCCCTAAATTGCTCCTGGTTCCAAGATTGATGTCCAGACTCTTGTATTTGACATGAATCTTTCCATCTTCCCCCAGGCTCAGGTCACTGATAACAAGAGATTTATCCGAAAAAAAACGATAGACCGAAAGAACGCTCTCTCTGTCCGCCGCATCCTGGATGGGTATCTTATCCCCCCTCTTAGCTGTCTCTGCTGAGAGCCCGCCAAGAGACGGCAGCCCATCAACGACAACCGAAGAGACATCCGTCACCTGTCCCTTTTCGTTGAAGTAAGCGCGGTTTGTTCCATCCGCCAGAAGATAGTAGCCGATCATAGGTGTCTGTTTCAGCTCAATCGTAATTTGTCCCGGTGAATGCAGCCGAATCCTGGCCGAGTCGATAAAGGGGATGTTCTTCTTCGGAAGCAGGGCATTTTTCAAGAGGGCATAGACGGTATTCCTGCGGCTTAACTTGTCATCCAAGATTCGGTCAATCACTTCCTGCTGACTGTAGATGGCTGTACCCTCCACACTAACCGAAGTCTCCCTGCAGATCAGCGCAATCAGCAAGGTCGCCAGAACCAGCAGTCCAAGCAGGATCAGAAGCCCCCTGCTCAAATAGAACCGGATCAGAGTCTTCCGCTGGCGCGCTTTGCGATTGTTTTCTTTGTCTGGATCATGCAGCATTTCCAATACTCCTCACATTAAATCTGGTCCAATCCCGGGCCTGTATTCTTTGACACGCTCAGGGCAATTCCCATCTCTATCATAGTCATAAGCAGTGCGGATCCGCCATAACTGACAAAGGGCAGGGTAACGCCGGTATTTGGCATGCTGTTGGTTACAACCGCGATATTCATAAGCACCTGCAGGCCCATGTGAACAGCGATGCCAATCACAAGAAAAGACCCGAAGAGATCCTTACAGTATATGGCAATCATAGTCAGGCGCCAGATCAGAACCAGATAGAGAATGATCAGAATTACTGCGCCGAAGATCCCCAGTTCCTCTGTAATAACCGAGAAGATCATATCGTTCTGGGCCTCCGGAATGAACTGCTTCTGCATGCTCTCTCCCAGCCCCTTGCCAAAGAGACCGCCGGATCCGATGGCATAGAGGGCCTGCATGGTCTGATAGCCTTTACCAGACGCATCCAGCTCTGGATGCAGCCAAACGCGGATCCGGGCGAGACGATAGGCTCCGCCGAAGACGACGCCGGCCGTTCCCAGCCCAAGTCCGATCAATCCCGCGTAGAAGAAGGCCCGGCGCTCTCTGCTGGCGATCAAAAGCATAAAAAAGACGATCCCTACAACGATGATGGAGGTAGACATATTCTCCTTGAGAATGGGTCCCGCCAGAGCCAGCTGTGCCAGGGAGAAAAGCACCAGGCCCTTCCACTGGTTCACAAGACGCGGATGCCTGGAAATCAACCCTGCCGTCAGAATAATCACCGCTGTCTTGGCGATCTCAGACGGCTGGACACTCACAGGTCCCAGACGAAGCCAGCGGGTTGACCCGTTCGCAGAGCGGCCGAAAAACAAGAGGAGCAAGGTGCCTCCCCAGGCTATGAAGTAGATCGGCCACCTCAAGTCACAGAGCCTGTGATAATCCATATGGGCCAGAATCAACATAGCCGCCAGGCCTGCCATTGCAAACATTCCCTGACGAATCAGATAGTAGAAGGAGTGACCGTAAGTCATATAAGAGGTATAGGATGAAGTCGAATAGAGCATAAGAAAGCCAAATCCCATAAGAAGGATGAGAAGCAGGACCAGGGTATAATCCACATAACTCGACGCCCTTCGCTTCGACAGTTCTCTGCTGATGATCTTATCCTGTTTTCTGAAGAAGCGGCTCCGCTTCTTTCCTGCAGTTCTTGTTGACATGCGGTCTCCTTAATCGGGAAGTTCCATCACATATTTTTTGAAGAGTCTGCCCCGTTCCTCATAATTATGGAACATATCCCAACTGGCGCAGGCCGGGGACAGAAGCACCTCATCTCCCTCCCTGGCATTGGCATAACAGATCTTCACCGCCTCTTCTAGGGTCTCAGCGTAGACGAAATCGCTGAAACCGTGATCCTGGCAGCACTTGGCAATCTGGGATCTGGTCTCTCCGATCAGAACCAGCAGCCTGGTTTTCCCCTTAAAGGCATCGACCCAATCCCCGAAGTCCGACTTCTTGTCATACCCCCCTCCGATCAGGCAAGTGGGAGCATCCATGGCCTCAATCCCCTTGATGGCGGCGTCTGGATTGGTCCCCTTGGAATCATTGTAATAGCGAACCCCCCGCTTGGTGCAGACATACTCAATGCGGTGTTCCACCGCCGTAAATGCCCTGAGTCCCTCTCTGATCTTATCCATGGGAACTCCCATTGCTCTACTGATGGCAATGGCCGCCATGGCATTCTCGTAATTATGTCGGCCCACAATCTGAAGTTCGCGGACAGAGAGAATCCGATCTTCCTCCTGCCCCTGACAGAAACAGATACTATGATCTTCTTCTCGGTAATAATATCCCTCCCTGATCCTGCGTTTGCCGGAAAACCAAACCACCTTATTGGGCAGAGTCTTTCCGAATTCCCGCAGGGTGGGATCCTCCCAATTCAGAACTACCGTCTCATCCGGCGTCTGATTCTCAGTAATCCGCTCCTTGCAGGCGATATAATTTTCCATGGTATGATGACGGTTCAAATGATCCGGCGTGATGTTCAAAATAGCTGACACGGACGGATGGAAAGATTCCACCGTCTCCAGCTGAAAAGAGGAAACCTCCGCGACCAGGCGGGTCTCATCCCTGGTGTCAGCGGCCACTTCTGTATAAGGCGTTCCAATATTGCCGACTACCTGAACATCGGGAAAATAGGTCCTGAGAATCAGACCGACCATAGATGTGGTCGTCGTCTTTCCGTTAGTCCCCGTAATTGCCGCCAGATGACCTCTTCCAAGGCGGTAAGCCAATTCAATTTCTCCCCAGATTTTCTTTCCTCTGGCCCTCATGGACTCTACCAGAGGACTGTCCGCAGGAACACCTGGCGAGAGAATCACCGTGTCAAAATCGTCATAAGCATCTTCTGGCATCTCTCCGATATAGACAGGCACTCCTTCCAACTGTGGGTGTTTTAAAATCAATCCGGCCTCATCCAGGGTATCGTTTCCGTCAAAAACACAGACCCGAGCTTTCGACTTCTGCAGGAGTGATACAGCGGCAATCCCGCTGACACCGGTTCCGACTACAAGATAGGAATTCATACACTCTTCTTTCTCAATTAATCCGCAAGGCTTCCTGTCATTTTCAGAAACCCCTTTATCTCAACAGATCAATTCCTGGGAAAACACCAGGATTCACAGGCTGCATTGCTCTGTCACATATATCATATCTGCCTCTCAGACGCCCCCAAGAAGTCCCAGCATAGCAATCAAGGACAGAATCACAGTTGCAATGGTAAAGATCCCCACAACCCTGGTCTCTGACCAACCGCCCAGCTCAAAGTGATGATGGATCGGAGCCATGCGAAAAACTCTCTTTCCATGGGTAGCCTTGAAATAGCCCACCTGAATAATGACAGAAAGAACCTCAATCAGATAGATTCCTCCAACAATCGGAATAAAAATGGGCATGTGAAGCATATACGCGGCTCCCGCGACGAAACCGCCCAGAGCCAAAGACCCGGTATCTCCCATGAAAACTCTGGCCGGATACAGGTTATAGAGCAGGAATCCCATGAGCGCTCCGATGACAGCAGCGGCAATCGGCTCAAGCCCCAGGCCCAGATAAAGAGAAGCAAAACCGAAGAAGGCAGCAACCACGGCGGTGACGCTGGACGCCAGTCCGTCCAGCCCATCCGTGAAATTGACCCCGTTTACAGTTCCAAGGACAACAAAGAACACCAGAGGATAAGACCATACGCCGCTATTGACCCTTTCCGGGCAGAAGGGGATGATCAGATCCCGAAAATCGGGGTAAAAGACAAGCAACAGATACAGGAAAATACCGGTGACCAGGATCTCCAAAAGCAGCTTTTGCCAGGCGATCAGGCCGTCCGAATTCTTCTTGACGGTCTTTAAAAAATCATCGATAAAGCCAATGATTCCGAAACCCAGGGTCAGTTCCAGGACAGGCAGAATACGTGGATAACTTCTTCCATAAACAATTGACACAACCGTCAGAGCAATCAAAATCATGATCCCCCCCATGGATGGGGTTCCGTTCTTGACCTGATGACTTTTTAACTCTTCTCTCTCGGTATTGCCTATTTTCAATCGGAGCAGCATAGGGATCGCAAACGGTCCCATAACCGCCACAATGAGAAATGCTGCCATTAGAGGTATAAAAATCTGATTCAACATAATTGCTCCTGCTTCTCTTTGCTAGCGAATAGCATTGCTTCTTCCATAGCCGGTATCCGAATGACTGTCAGAGCCTCTGCCCGCTGTTCTCTCATCCGGATTCAGATTTGGCGTATCCGTTGTCGCTGTGTTGGTCCTTCCGCCGGACAGATCCACTCCCTTCTCCTTGGCCTGTCTGGCCGCCTGATCTGCTGCAGCCTTAGCCTGATCATTGACAGTAGGAATATTCATGTAAGGAAGGACCTGAGATGCAATATTCGAGAAGATCTGTGCCGCATAGGAGTTGCTGGTCTGATCCTGCGCATCAGGCTGATCAACAACTACATAAATGACAACCTGTGGATTTTCAATCGGTGCCGCGCCGATAAAAGAGAGCAGATAATTGCCGGTTCCTCTGGGAACTTTCTCGGCGGTTCCCGTCTTGCCTCCCACGGAATAGCCGGTCACAGCGGCCTTGCTGCCAGTTCCCTGTTCCACGACTCCCTTCAGAAAGGTCTTTAGCGTATCACTGGTCTCCTTTGACACAGTCTTTTTCATAATCGTCGGCTCAATCGTCTTGACCGTGTTTCCCTGTGCATCCTTAATTGAACTTACGACATGGGGTTCATAGTAGTTTCCCCCGTTAACGACAGACGAGAAAGCGGATGCCATCTGCATCATATTGACATTGTAGTTCTGTCCAAATGCGTTCGTCGCCAGAGATACCTTATTGGAAGCCAGCTGTTCCTTGGTATAGAGCAGAGAACCGGTAGAAACCTCCCCCGGAAGATCAATGCCGGTTTTCTGCCCCAGGTTGAATCTGGCCTGATACTTGGAGAAATTCTCAGGTCCGATCTTAGCGACCATCTGCATCATACCGACATTACAGGAATTCTGCAGAACCTGCTGCATGGTCTGATGCCCATGTCCCTCATGGTTCCAGCAGTGAATGTAATAATCTCCCACCTGCATGCCGCCAGAACAGTCATAAGTATCTGAAGCAGAAATGGTGCCTGTCTCCAGCCCCGCCGCCATCGTCAGGACTTTGGCTGTAGATCCCGGCTCATAGGCACTGGACACAGAGAAGTTGTTCCATATATTGTTGAGCACCTGAAATTGATCCTGCGCCGACATGGCAGACAACTGTTCCGGCGTGTAATAAGAAGATATATCTCTCGGCTTGTTAAGATCGAATCCCGGATAATTAGCATTGGCAAGAATCTCTCCTGTATTCGGATTCATAACCAGAACTGATGTGTGCAGAGATCCCTGGGCAGATCCTCCCATAGCCTCCCTGGTCTGATTCACGCCCCTGGCTTCAATCATCTGGTCATTGAAACTCTTAATGGATGTCTCCACAATCGACTGAATATTGACATCAATGGAAGTTACCAGGGTATTGCCATCCTTGGCCTCTTCCACCGTATTCTCCACATTGTTATCAGAATTGACGTAGCCAAAAGAGCGGCCGTTCGTTCCGTTTAAGACATCATTATAGGCTCTTTCCAGACCGATGGTTCCCGAATTGCCGTCAGAAGCGAAGCCAAGAACCGAGGCCGCCAGAGAGCCATAGGGATATTGCCTGGTATACTGCTTCTCAAACCAGATTCCACTCACCTTGCTCTTCTTGTCAGACGTATCCTTCTTAAAAGCGGTCACCTTCTCGTTGGATACCTTCTTAGCCAGGATAATATAGCGCTTGTTTGGATTCTCCTGCAATTCCCTGCGTACCTGATCCTCCTGGATCTCTGAGAAATGCTCCGTCAGCGCCTTGACCGTCTCATCGACAATCTCCCTGCCCTTGCCAGATCCTTTCTTCTCCGCCAACGCGGATGCATCCGTCAGTTCCTGCGCATCTAAGACAACATTATAGACATCAACAGAAGTCGCCAGCACTGTCCCCTTCGCGTCGACAATATTGCCTCTCTGAAAGGGAATCACCGTTGAATTGTAATTCTGCTGCGAGAGGACAATCTTCTCATATTTGGCGCCGGAAGCATAGTTGATATACATGAGCCGGCCAATCAGCGCAACAGCAAGAAGGCAGAAGAGGAGGAAGATCGCTCCCAGCCTCTTCTGCATTCGATACAGGATTCTGCTATATAATTTCTTTCTTCGATTATGTTTCGACGCCACAGCTCTATTCCCTTGTAAGCGGAAGATCAATACTGATCCATGTAATCGGTATCTTCCATAGTATAGTACACAATCTGACTGCTGTCAGCATATACCATCCCTAGGGACTTCTGCGCCTTATCCTTAACAGTCTCCAGGTTCGCCCCGGCATTCATCCGATTCTGCGCTGCGGAATTCTCCGCCTTCAGAGCCGATATCTGCGATTGAAGATTCGCCACCTTCTTCATCGACGTAGTCACAGAAGACTGCAGGCCTACATATACCAGCAGGAAAATGATTACTGCAGCCAGATAAACAGCAACGCGCAACGTATTGTATTTGGCCTGGCGTCTGGCCCGAACCTGTTTGCGGTTCCGTAAGCGACGCTGCCTGTTGGCCCATTCTTTCTCCTGCTGGCGGCGAAACTGATACTCCCGATCTGAGATCAGTTCCCGCGCCGCGCTGCCATCTGCACCTGTCGTCCAATAAACTCTGGAAACCTTAGCCATTGTTCTTACTTCCTACTCTTCTTCTCTAACAACTCTTCGCTCAAAGACACGCAGTTTGGCGCTTCTGGAGCGATGATTCTCCGCCAGTTCCTCTTTCCCGGGGAGGATTGGCTTTCTTGTAATTACCCTGCCCTTACTTCTGCGCCCGCAGACGCAGACCGGAAATTCCGGCGGACAGATGCAGGGATGTTCCGCAGTCTGGAAAGCATTCTTTACAATGCGGTCCTCCAGGGAGTGGAAGCTGATGACAGCGAATCGGCCGCCATCACCCAGCAAATCAATCATCTCATCGATATGATCCCTCAGGACGTCCAGTTCTCGATTGAGTTCGATGCGAATCGCCTGATAGGTTCGCTTGGCCGGATGGCCACCCGTGACCTGAATCTTCTTGGGAACAGACCTGCGAATAATCGCGTTGAGATCTCCCACCGTCTCAATTGGATTCTTTTGTCTGGCCAAAACGATGTTCTTGGCAATGTTTCTGGCAAAACGATCCTCGCCATAATTTCGAATGATGTGAAAAAGTTCCGTCTCACTGTATTCGTTGACAATATCTCTGGCGGTCCTTGGATTGCGGCAATCCATACGCATATCCAAAAGAGCCTCCTCATCCATATAGGAAAAGCCCCTCTCCGGTGTATCCAGCTGATAGGAGGAAACTCCCAGATCCAACAGGATGCCGTCCACGGAACCGATATTCAACTCCTCCAAGACCTGACGCATGCGTTCGTAATTGCTTCGAACGATCGTCACCCGATCAGAGAAGTCCGTCAGTTTCTCTTTTCCGGCCGCGATGGCATCCGCATCCTGATCGATGCAGATCAGACGTCCCCTCTCGGACAAGCGGGACGCGATCTGACGGGAATGTCCCGCGCCGCCCATCGTGCCATCCACATAAATGCCATCGGGCTTGACGGCGAGGGCATCGATCGTCTCCCGGAGCATGACCGAATAGTGTTTGAAGTCCATCTTTGCTCCTTAGATCATGATGCCAAGATCCGCCATGTGCTCAGCCACCTCATCCATATCCTCATAGCTGTTGGTCTCGTCCCAGAGCTTCTTGTCCCAGATCTCGATACGGGTTGAAACTCCGGCCAAAACCACATCCTTGCTCAGCCCGGCATAGGCGCGAAGACTGGGAGGGATCAGCGTACGCCCCTGCTTATCGATCTCGCAGGTGGCGGCGCCGGCAAAGAAGAAACGCATGAACTTGCGGGCATCCTTTGTGGTCATCGGGGTCTCATGAATCTTGGTCTCAAGCTTGTGCCACTCCTCGGCCGAGTAAACGAAGAGACAGCCGTCCAGCCCCTTGGTCATCACAAAGCCCTCGCCCAGTTCTTCACGGAACCTGGCGGGAATGATCAGACGTCCCTTACTGTCCACGCTGTGTTCATACTCTCCCATGAACATATGGCACAAACCTCCTTTCCCTCAGATTTCTTTTGATCCATCGCCTGCAGCAGCGTTTCCTGACCACTGTGGATAACTTTTCATCTCTCTTACTTGTCCACAGAGTTTTCAACTTATCCACCACTTTGTGGCACTTAGTTACCACTTCGTACCACTTGTCCTGTATTTTAACCTGACACGAGAGGCATTTCAATGCGGAAATCCTCTGAAACAGCGGGCTTGTGGGAGCTGGCAGCCCGGTGGAGGCAAATCCCATACAATAAATTGTGTTTTTTATTCCTTTAATCTCTATATCTAGTGCAAGAACATATATTTTGTATAATAGTCACAGGATTTCACATTTTCTACACTGTTTTTTCAGTACTATTGACCCGTTCTTTTCCGGTGCCTTCATTTCCGCGCGCTTTAACTCCCCTGCACTCCCCACATCCTTGATCCTCCCCTCCCTGCATGTCTCCAATCTTGCGCTACTGTCCTGCGCCTCACTGTCCCTGCATATCTCTATTCCTGCGCCCCGCCCCTCACTGTCCTTGCGCCTCCCTATCCCCGCGTCTTCTATCCTCATGTCTCCCTGTCCTTTCCCTTAGATCTGCACAAAAAAAACTGCTGACAAATGTCAACAGGTAACTTCCTGGAAATTGAAATTCGGTGGAAGCTAAATAGCCGTGAAAAAAATTTGATTCCATTCCATATACGAGAGTAAAATTATTAAATAAGAGGAGGTGAGTCTATTGTTTTTTAGTTTTACCCCATCTTCATATACATAATAAAAGGAGGTTTTTATGAAAAACATAAAAAGAAGCTTTCTATCGATTCTATGACCGGTCTCTTTGGCTTTACTCTTTTTCCTTCCCTCTTATGGCATGTGACGGATGGGATGCAGCAGTGAGATATATAAATCTCGATTACGCATATTGGACTGACTACAAAGGGACATTTTCCCATGAATAAGAAAAAACTCCTTATTCTCTGTATCGTTTTTGGGGTTTTTATATGCGTAATTACCGCTTCAAAAAAGTCCGAACCAGATCACAGCCTTTTAATATCCGGGGGCATAGGATCAGCTCTGTTAAAGCAAGAGGCAAGTCGCCTATGCGCACGTCTTCTATCAAAGCCGCTCAAAAAGCTGCTCATTAGGGAAATATTTCAGACGAAAAGCGGTTTTGGCCAGTGCCTGTAAGGCAAGCCAAAACCGCTTTTCGTCTCTCTATCGAAAGTCCTGTAACGTTAATTCTTCGATCGGGGGAGACAATCCCCACATATCAAATGGTATTTCTATTTCTCTTCTTCTGATTTCTGACCTTCTTGTCCGAATCCAGGTTCTCTTTCGGCAG
Source organism: Lachnospiraceae bacterium AF51-6-b8A (assembly GCA_027682585.1). Taxonomy (GTDB): domain Bacteria; phylum Bacillota; class Clostridia; order Lachnospirales; family Lachnospiraceae; genus Shuttleworthia. The sequence continues at coordinate 117,117 of JAQCZH010000004.1, forward strand.
CATCCGACTCATCATTTAAATCCAGCAGCTGAACTTCCCCGGGTCGGTTTGTTCCGGCCGTCTGCAGAGCCTTCTTCTTTTCTGGATCTCTTTCCCTTAAAGGATGTTTTCTGGATCTAATCAGCCCGATCAGCAGGACAAGGAAGCCCAGCAGGGCAAGAATCCCTGCTAGAAGCTGACTGACCGGAATCCAAGTATTCCAGAGATAGAGCTGGTCTGTGCGGACGCCCTCAATCCAGAAACGTCCGATCCCATATCCCAGCATATAGGTCCAGAACTGCTGCCCCCGGAATCGAATATGCTTTCGCAGCAGCATGAGAATAACAAAAAGGGCAAGGTTCCAAAGGGATTCATATAAAAATGTGGGGGCCACCTGGATGAAGGTCTCTCCTCCAATGGTCACCATGTGCTGAGCCATAGTTGACGAAATTTCGGAACTGGTCCGTATGGCGGAGACAGGCAGCTGCATGGCCAGGAGATTATTGGTGTACTCCCCGAAGACCTCTCGATTGAAGAAATTGCCCCAACGACCCAGAACCTGACCGATCACCAGGCCGAGAACAACCGTATCCGCTACCTGCCAAAAAGAAATCTTCTTGACCAGCTTGGTCAGGATTCCAATCGCAAGAACCGCCCCGATAATTCCCCCGTAGATCGCCAGACCTCCTGCCCGCAGGTCAAAGATCTCTAAGAGATTGTCCCGGTAGTCATCCCAGCGAAAGGCCACATAATAGACACGACATCCGACCACAGCGGCAATCAGTCCCCAGATACACAGGTCCAGATAGTCGTCTTCCTTCTGTCCGGTCCGCTTGGCCTCCCGCAGAATCAGATTGACTCCGATCAGCATGGCAATGGCAATGATGATCCCGTAATAGGCGATGGTAAAACCTCCAATACGAATATTGCGGCCCACCTGTAAGGTCAGATGGAGATTTGGAAAAATAATAGTATCTGTCAATTTCAGTTCCTTTCACTGCATGCAGGCCCTGTAAGACAAGACCGGGCGGGCACTGTATTTGCGCTCCTAGCTTCTCCCCCGCTCGATAATGAAGGGACCGGGTAAGAAAGCCAATATTCCGGCCACAGTCTCTGCAGCTCCGACCGCAACCATCGCTCCCCAAAAGCCACTGATCATCGCCCCAACAATTGCGCTTACCAGGATAATAATCATGGAAAAGCTGTAAATCACCATCGTCATCATGCGTTTTACCATAGCCGCCAGCCGGTCCGGAATCACCAGCTTGGTCAAAACACTCTGTCCCGCGACATAGAGGCCCGTGGTTACAAGTAAAAGCAGCCCTGCCAGGTTCATCGAAAGGTCCGGTCTGACCAGAAGGTTGAAAATGATCCAACCGGGCAGAATATCCATCAGATCGCAGACCAGATCAGAGAGCACGGTAAAGGCAAGTTTCTTCCAGACCGGTTCCGGCACCAGGAAAATAAAGTCACGCTCCAGTTCCTGATTCAAATGTGTCCCGGCAGACATCATGAAGATGAAGATGATCATTGCCGCGAAGTAAACAGCCAGAAGCCGATTGGGATCTGTCAGGCCCAGCCGGTCGTTCACCAGATAGCTGCCGATTCCTATCGCCAGATTGATCAGGGCATTGCGGCTGATGATCCCTCGCACCGCTTCTGACCGCCAGCTGTGCAGCGCCTTAAAGAAGAAAGCATTTGCCCCCAGGCCGCGCCCCATCTGCCCAGCGTCATAGCGAAAATACCCGGCAATTTTAGATCGTTTCTTATTGCTCTCCAGAGGCTTTCCCTTGGCCCTGGAAACCTCCATCATCTTCTGCCGCTTCTCTGCCTGGGGCAGGGCATCCTCATAGAAGAAGACCGGAATCTTCCAGATAATCAGAGCCAGAACGATCATTCCCAGGACAAAAGCCCCCATCCAAAGGGCAGCGCCTCCCATATCTCCTGCCGTCATGGACCAGGAGAAAGCGGCTAGCCAACCCAGATATGGCACAAAGCGGATCTGATCCGATGTCGCGATCTCAATCAGAGCCATCAGCGGACTGCTGCCGCTGGTCTTGACATAGTAGAGTAAAGCAAATGCCAGCAAACCAAGCATAACATAGACAATATAATGACTGAGGTTTCGATATCTGCCCTCTCTGAGAGAGAGCAGACTGTAAACAACAATGCTCACAAACTGAATGAAGATCAGCAGAAGTGCCCAGACTGCCACCAGGGAGATCGCCCCCATCAGTCCCATGCCCATATTGATGAAATTAGGAATCTGAAAGGACATCCAGATCGCCGAGACAAAGAGGAGAATCGTCTGCATCATCGTTCGGAAAGCCAGAATGGATTGGGGCCGCATAGACGAAGTAAAGAGCAGATTGACATCTGCCATCTGAAAGATCGCCGAACCGCTCTTCCCCGCCGAGTAGAGGGCAAAGAGCAGAACCAAAAACCCCACCAGAAAGGGAAGCGCCATACCGATCTGTCTCCCGCTCACCCCCTGAATCCCCAGGGCGGCCGCAAGGGGATACTCCTGACTCTGCGCCTGATTCTTTGCCCGGGAGTCCTTCCCACCATCTCCCCGGTCATAGCTCTCCTCCTGCCTGATCTCCTCTTTCTTCCCGCCTTCGGAGAGGTGGGAGACAGAATAGCCGATCAGGCCTCCGACAACTGCCATAAGGATTATGAAGACAATATAAATGGCAACCCAGGTTCGAAAGATCTTTCGAATGCTGTTTTTGAAACTGTGCGCGAGATAATAGCCAAAGACTCTCATAATCGCGCCTCCTCTGCCTCAGCTTCTTTTCCCTCAGTCAGCTGAAAGTAGAGATCTTCCAGAGAGGTATTCTGCTCGGCCAGAGACTGCCTGGTCACACTGGCAAGAATTTGCCCCTGCTTTAAGATGAGAGCTTCATCCCAGAGGTCCTCAACCGAATCAATGATATGGGTTGAAATCATAACAGATTTGCCCTCCTCACGCAGTTCAAGAATCATCTTCTTTAATTCACGAATCGCATGCGGATCCAGACCGATCATGGGCTCATCAAAGACAAGCAGTTTCGGTCTGGGAAGGAATCCGCAGCAGATGGATAATTTCTGCTGCATCCCCTTAGAGAGTTCATCCCCAAATTTCTTCCGCTTGTCTGTCAGCTCCATCCGGCTTAAGAGTTCTTCCTTATAGGCTTTATAATCCTTGAGCCGATAGGCCCTGGCAATAAATTCCAGATGTTCATCTACCGTCAGATTGGGATAGAGGGCCGGCATCTCTGGAACATAACCCAGGTACCGTCTGGCCTCCGCCTTGCCTGTAGGCATCCCGTCCATATGAACCCATCCCTCGTGGCGCAAAAGACCCATAATCGACTTGATCGCCGTCGATTTACCGGCCCCGTTTGGGCCCATCATAATCAGGATCTCTCCATCCGGAACTCGGAAACTTAAATCATGATTTGCGTAATATTTTCCGTACTTCTTGGATAAATGGGAAACTTCCAGCATAAGCTCTCCTTTTCTCTTCCGTAAACAGATCAGCTTCAGTATAAGACTTTTTCAGCCGCTTCGTCTGGAAAAATATCCTGTTGGTTTTCTTAATTACCTTAACTCAATCTTAATCGCCCTGTATCTTCTCATTCCACGGAAGATTTCTAAAACGATTTCCCCCTTCAGGCATAAAGAACCTGCATCATATCGGATCAATCAGCTTCCTCTGACACCTCCTTGAGAAAAGCCAGCAGATCCTCACTCTCGATCGAGGCGAACCTGTCCAGTCCCTTGTTAAATTGACCGGCTATATTCTCCTCCTCTGACTGCATCATCGTCAGGTCCTGCATTGCCTTTAATTTCTCAAACTCGCTTCTTGCCATTTTCTCTCCTCGCAAACATGAATCATCCACCCCATTCCTGCGCCCGGGCATACAGTTCTCCCGGTCCCTGATCCTCCCCGTTTGTTCCTCACGAAGCCAGAAATGGAGCACTTTTACGTCAAACATCACATCTTGACCGGTTTTATAAACATCGCATCCCCAAAAGAGAAAAAGCGATATCTCTCTTCCACTGCCTTTCGGTAAGCATTTAAGATATGCTCTCTTCCGGCCAGAGCTGATACCAGCATCACCAGGGTGGACTGGGGCAGGTGAAAATTGGTGATTAATCCGTCAATCGCCTTGAATTGATAACCCGGATAGATAAAGATCTTCGTCCAGCCGGACCTGGCGGAAATCGTCCCATCCCTCTCAGATACAGATTCCAGGGTTCGGGTCGAAGTGGTCCCGACCGCAATAATCCGACCCCCGTTCGCTCTGGCGCGATTGATCTTATCCGCCGCCTCCTGGTCTACAACATAATATTCCGAATGCATGTCATGGTTCTCAACCCGATCCGCTTTCACAGGGCGGAAAGTGCCTAACCCCACATGCAGAGTCACCTCTGCAATATCCACACCTCCTGCTCTGATTTCCTTCAAAAGTTCCGGTGTGAAATGCAGGCCGGCTGTAGGGGCTGCCGCTGATCCATCATGCTTGGCATAGACGGTCTGATAGCGATTCTTATCCTCGAGCTGGTGGTGAATATAGGGCGGCAAGGGCATTTGTCCAAGACGATCTAAGACCTCTTCCCAGATTCCCTGATAACAAAAGTGGATCATTCGATTGCCGTCATCCATCACTTCAGTTACCTGGCCGACCAAAAGACCATCTCCGAAGCTGATCCTGGTCCCCTTCCGGCACTTGCGGCCGGGCTTAACTAAAGTCTCCCAATTATCTCCGCCGTGATTGATCAGCAGAAGAACCTCAATTTTCGCTCCGGTCTCCTCCTTAGCCCCCAGCAGGCGGGCTGGAATCACCTTGGTGTTGTTGATGACCAGACAGTCACCGGCTCTTAAATAGTTCTTGATATCATAGAAATGTCTGTGCTCCATCGCGCCGCTCTCGGGATCCAGAACAAGGAGGCGGGACTGATCTCTCTTTAAGAGAGGATCCTGGGCAATCAGCTCCTGGGGCAAATCATAATCAAAATCCTTGACATCCATTCATCTTTCCTCTATATACGAATTTTTCTGACGATCGAATTCGATCTGCCCGCTCGGATGACAGCTCTCTCCGATATCAAATCCAGTCTATCCCCTTCCGCAATAAAAGATACGTTCCGCAACTCTTCCATTGCCATAAATAAAACCTCGCAATTTCCCGGCAAATTATGCCCGCAGCTTGATCCCCTTATCTTCCAGAGCCTTCAAAATGGAATTCATGGATCTGTTCACATCCTCATCAGAGAGATTTCTGTCTTTCGCGCGGAAGGTCAGTGTATAGGCCATCGACTTATATCCGGACAGAATCTGCGCTCCCTCGTAGATATCAAAGAGTTCATAGGACTCCAGAATCTCTCCGCCTTCAGAAGCGAAGATCGCCTCCAGATCTCCCGCGAGAATTTCTCTGGGCACAACCATAGAGAGATCTCTCTTAGATGCCGGAAAATTGGCAATTCCCTCATACTTAATCGCAAAATTGGCATTGGCAGCCAACCGCTTCACGTCAAGAACCGCTACATAGACCTGGTCCTTGATCTCATAATTGGCAGCCGCAGTCGGATGCATCTGGCCGATAAAACCAATGATCTGGCCATCATAGCGGATATTGGCCTGACGACCGGGATGCAGGAAGGGATAACCGCTCCCCGGATCATAGCTGATCCGGTCTCTCATATCCAGTTTGGCTAAGATCTCCTCAACCGCACCCTTCATCTGATAGAAGTCGATCTCACCATAACCGCCCAGAGTCAGCTTGGGACGTTCATCGGGAAGCTGAGTCAGCGGCAGAGCCTCGGGCAGATAAACATTTCCCATTTCATAGAGACGGACATCCGCATTGCGTCGGCTGTAATTGGTCCCAAGGGAGGTCAAAATTCCATTCAGAGAACAGGTTCTCATAATGGAAAAGTCCTCGCCTAGGGGATTCGAAATACGAATAGCCCTGCGCAGAGAGTGATCTTCCGGAAGCAGAAGCTTGTCAAAAACCTTAGGGCTCTCGAAAGAGTAACACATAGCCTGCGAGAAGCCGCAGAACTCAGCTGTATCGCGGATGATCCCCTCGATCCGCTGCTTCTCACTCAGGCCGCCGGCCGAAGAGCCTCCTGGCAAACTAGTGGGAATATTGGCGTAGCCGAAGAAGCGGGCGATCTCCTCCGCAATATCCGCATCGCAGTGCAGATCCTGTCGCCAAGTCGGAATCGACAGCTTCCTGTTCTTACTGTCATAATCCACTCCAAGGGGCTTTAAGTAGGCGAGCATCTGCTCGGGGGCAATCTGTGTTCCGAGCAGATGGTTATAAGCCTCCGGCTGAAAGGGCAGGGTCCAGGCATTAACCCTCTCGGGATAAATATCGATGACGCCGCCGACGACCTCTCCAGCCCCTAACTCTTCAATCAGCTGACAGGCCCGATTCATACCCTCAATAGCAAGATTTGGATCAAGCCCTTTCTCGAACTTGGCAGAAGCATCTGTGCGCAGACCGGCCCTGCGGGAAGACAGGCGGATATTCGTTCCATCAAAGGTAGCCGCTTCAAAGAGCATGGTATGAACATCGTCCGTGATCATAGAGTTCTCTCCGCCCATAATTCCGGCCAGTCCAATCGACTTTTCGCCGTCACAGATCATCAGCATAGACGCATCCAGCGCGTGCTCCTGTCCATCCAGAGTTGTGAACTTCTCCCCCTCATCAGCATTTCGCACCACGATCCTTCGATCAGCGATTCTGTCTAAGTCATAGGCGTGCATGGGTTGACCGTACTCCTCCATGACATAGTTGGTAATATCCACAATATTATTGATAGGGCGAATTCCCTGCGCCATCAGGCGGCGCTGCATCCACTTGGGAGAGGGGGCAATCCTGACATTTTTAACAACGCGAGCCGTATAGCGGGCACACAGTTCATGATTCTGAACGTCGACGGAGACATAATCTCTGACATTCTCATGATTACCGGTCTCTCTGATCGGGTCCGGATGAAAGTCTCTGCCGAAGGTCGCTGCGGCTTCCCTGGCCAGACCCAGAATCGAGAAACAGTCTACGCGGTTGGAAGTAATTTCATACTCGACAACAACGTCATCCAGTCCCAGAGCCTTAACCACATTATCACCGGGCTGTACTCTTGCATCCTCTTCAAAGGCATAAATGCCGTACTCAGGAGCCTCGGGATACATATCGCGGCTGCTTCCCAGTTCCTCAATGGAACACATCATACCCTCCGAGACCACGCCGCGAAGTTTCCCGGCTCTGATCCTGATACCGCCCTCCGTTTTGGACCCGTCGTGGCCCCCGGCCACGCGGCCGCCGTCTAATACGACAGGAACCATCTGTCCTTCCTTGACATTAGGCGCTCCGGTCACAATCTGTATGGTCTTTTCTCCCACATCTACCTGGCAGATCTGAAGATGATCAGAATCCTCATGAGGCCTGATGGAAAGAATTCTTCCGACTACTATCTTATCCAGATCAGCCGCCATATCCGTGTAATATTCGACTTTATTGCCCGCCAGAGTCATGGCATCCGTGAACTCCTGGGGAGTCACATCCAGCCCCGGAACCAGAGCCTGAATCCACTTGAGAGATGTTCTCATGGTATTTCTCCTTATCTAATGCATTTATCTTTCCCGCTTATCCTCTACCGCACCATTTCTTACGAGGAGGAAGTATAACTCTTTCCCTCACCTTCCCCTAGAACTGGGACAGGAAGCGGTCGTCATTCTCATAGAGAAGACGCATATCGTCAATCTCATACTTGAGCAGGGATATGCGCTCCAGGCCAACACCAAAGGCAAAGCCCTGATATTCCTCCGGATCAATGCCGCTCATGCGCAGGACGTCCGGATGCACCATACCGCAGCCCAGGATCTCGATCCAGCCTTCCCCCTTGCAGAAGCGGCATCCCTTGCCGCCACACTTGAAGCAGGAGACATCCACCTCCGCGGACGGCTCTGTAAAGGGGAAATGGTGGGGACGAAACTTGAGCTTAACATCCTCTCCAAACATCTTGTGGGCAAACTCCAGAAGCGTTCCCTTGAGGTCTGCCATTGTAATATTCTTATCAATCACCATCCCCTCGATCTGATGAAAGGAGGGACTATGCGTCGCATCTACTTCATCCGCTCGAAAGACGCGGCCGGGCGCTATCATGCGAATGGGGAGCTTCCCCTTCTCCATAACTCGAACCTGCACCGGCGAAGTCTGGGTGCGCAAAAGAATATCCTTATTGATATAAAAGGTGTCCTGCTCATCCTTGGCCGGATGATTGGCCGGAATGTTGAGAGCCTCAAAATTATAGTAATCGTACTCGATCTCCGGTCCTTCCACCACTTCATAGCCCATGCCGGTGAAGATACGCTCTACCTCATCCAAGACCCTGGTATTGGGATGGCGATGCCCCAGCTTGGCCTTTTTCGCCGGCAGAGTGACGTCAATGGCCTCGGCGGCAAGTTTTCTGTCCAAAAGTTCCTGCTCCATCCTGGCCTTGCGATCTGCCAGTTCCCGCTCGACGATCTGACGGACATCGTTAACCATCTGCCCGAACCTCGGACGCTCCTCTGCTGAGAGTTCTCTCATTCCCTTCATCAATTCCTTGAGCTCGCCCTTCTTGCCCAGGACAGCCAGGCGAACCTCATTGAGTTCTTCCAGATTGCCGGCTCCGGCAATATTCTCAAGGGTTTTTTTGCGAATCTCTTCCAGTTTCTCACTCACTGCCATCATCTTTCTCCTCGTGTTATCAACAAATCAGTCTCTTCCCTACACCCTGTTAGCATAAATCATTGAACCAACGCTTCGCAGTTATTCCATTGTCATGAAAAAAGTCTCCGTCCCCAAAGGGACGAAGACTTGTCTCCGCGGTACCACCCTGATTCCCACACAAATGCAGGCTCTCACCACGCGTAACGTGCGCCGACGTCATCTCCTAGTCAAATCTGCCTCCAAAAGCCAAGATCAATCCCCACGGGAAATCAAAAGCGGCTCTGAAAAACAGATCCTTTCAAAAATGCGGCTCCAACCTGAATTTGGTCTGCTGTCTTCACTGCCCCTCTCTCAACCATGGAAAAGCTCTCTGTCGTGACTGTACAGCGGCTTACTGTGGGTCTTCAAAGCCTTTGCAATATCGTGCTAGATCATAGCATAGAAACCGATCGGATTCAAGATTCTGCTTTTGCCAACCATGCGGATTTCGCCCAAAATTCACGCAATATTTTAGTTTCAGTAAGGCACACTCCACAGTAAACACGACTCCACACGCTCTAGTCTTTTTTCCGTTCAAACGTTTTTGCGACATCCACAAGCAGATTTCGAATGGGCAAATGCTGCGGACAGACCTTCTCGCATTTGCCGCACTTGATACAGTCAGACGCGGCCCCATTTCCCCGGGCTGTCAGTACTGTCTGGTAGTAAAAATCCTGATTCCAGGAATCAAACTGTCTCTTTGCGTTGAGCGTCGAGAACATATCCGGAATCAGAATATTCGCCGGACAGTGATTCTCCTCCACGCAATAATGACAGGAAGTACAGGGAATCAGATTCTGGTGCAGGAAGACCCTGCGAACCCGTTTAATCGCCTCTGTCTCTTCTTTCGTCAAATGCTGGTATTCTTTCATATAAGACAGATTATCTCGCATCTGCTCCAAGCTGCTCATTCCTGAGAGTACCATAACCATGTTCTCAGGGTCTGCTGCGAATCGAATTGCGTAAGAGGCATTGGATAATTTCACCGAGGCATTCTTCTGCAGTTCATTGAAGATCTTCTGTGCCTGCTCTGGCAGATTCACCAGAGTGCCTCCCTTTACCGGTTCCATGACAATAACCGGTTTTTTATGCTTTACACAGACTTCATAGACCTTCTTAGATTCCACTGTGGTATCCTCATAATCCGCATAATTGTACTGAATCTGTATAACCTCAATCTGCGGATAATCCGTCAGAATCTGATCCAGAACTTTTGCTTTATCATGAAATGAGAGACCGACATGACGAATCTTTCCCTCCCGCTTTAGTTCAAAGCAGGTCTCATAGGCGCGGCATTTCCTGAACTTCTGATAATTGACGGCATTCTGTGCGTGAAGCAGATAGAAATCAAAATACTCCACACCGCAGGCCGCAAGCTGACTCTCAAAAAAAGGACGAATATCTTCTTGACTCTTGAAATAGGAATCCGTCAATTTGTCTGTCAGCAGATATGTCTCCCTGGGATAGCGCTTGGTTAAAAATTCCCTGATTGCCAATTCTGACTTGCCGTCAATATAACCGTGAGCTGTATCTACGTAATTGAACCCCTCCGCCAAAAAGAGATCAATCATTTTTTCACACTGCTTCAGATCAACCTGATTATTCTCCAGCATAGGCAAACGCATACAGCCAAATCCAAAATTCTTCTTTATCTCTGGAAACCAGTTCAAAAGACAGCTCCTCTCTATTCTTCCTGCGATCTTGTTATTGCATGTAATTACATATCTTTATACACAAAGACTATCAGCCTCACACAAAACAGGCGAAGAAAAAGAAGATCTGACGCACAGATCTTCTCTCAGGCACAGGGGCAGAAGGACTCGAACCCTCGACATTCAGTTTTGGAGACTGACGTTCTACCAACTGAACTATACCCCTATTTATTCATTGAGCATGTCAGCTCAACGGAAAGTATTGTATCACAGGATTCTCGAAAAAAGCAAATCCTCTGAAAAAGAAAAGAGCCCACGGGGCTCATCTCAACGAATACCCTCAAAACTTCATACAGATGAATCGCAAACCGCGGATCTTTTCTCACACGTTTCGAAAATG
>JAQCZH010000004.1:127904-130881 GCA_027682585.1 Lachnospiraceae bacterium AF51-6-b8A
ATCTTTTCTCACACGTTTCGAAAATGGTCATCTCTCACTCAAAGCGAATGCTTTCTTCCATTTTCTTCGCTTTTGGTCAAGCCTTCGATCGATTAGTGACAGTCAACTTAACACATTGCTGTGCTTACATCTCTGCCCTATCTACCTTGTACTCTACAAGGGATCTTATGTCCTTTTGGACGGGATATCTCATCTTGAGGGGGGCTTCACGCTTAGATGCCTTCAGCGTTTATCCCGGCCAGACTTGGCTACCCGGCGGTGCCTTTGGTAGACAGCCGGTACACCAGTGGTCCGTCCAACCCGGTCCTCTCGTACTAGGGTCAGCTCCTCTCAAATATCCTCCGCCCGCGCCGGATAGGGACCGAACTGTCTCACGACGTTCTGAACCCAGCTCGCGTACCGCTTTAATGGGCGAACAGCCCAACCCTTGGGACCTGCTACAGCCCCAGGATGCGATGAGCCGACATCGAGGTGCCAAACCACTCCGTCGATGTGAACTCTTGGGAGTGATAAGCCTGTTATCCCCAGGGTAGCTTTTATCCGTTGAGCGATGGCAATCCCACGTTATACCACCGGATCACTAAGTCCGTATTTCTACTCTGCTCCACCCGTCGGTGTCGCAGTCAAGCTCCCTTCTGCCTTTGCACTCTGCGGATGGTTTCCAACCATCCTGAGGGAACCTTTGAGCGCCTCCGATACCCTTTCGGAGGCGACCGCCCCAGTCAAACTCCCCGCCTGGCATTGTCCCCCGACCGGATTACGGCCGCAGGTTAGAAATCCAATACTGCAAGGGTGGTATCCCAACAGCGACTCCGCTAAGACTGGCGTCCTAGCCTCGCAGTCTCCCACCTATCCTGTACATGCAGCACCGAATCCCAGTACCAAACTGGAGTAAAGCTCCATGGGGTCTTTCCGTCCTGGCGCGGGTAACCAGCATCTTCACTGGTACTTCAATTTCACCGGATGCATTGTTGAGACAGTGTTCAAATCATTACGCCTTTCGTGCGGGTCGGAACTTACCCGACAAGGAATTTCGCTACCTTAGGACCGTTATAGTTACGGCCGCCGTTTACTGGGGCTTGAATTCAAAGCTTCGCTTGCGCTAACCTCTCCTCTTAACCTTCCAGCACCGGGCAGGCGTCAGCCCATATACTTCACCTTGCGGTTTCGCATAGACCTGTGTTTTTGCTAAACAGTTGCTTGAACCTATTCTCTGCGGCCATCCCGGAGGATGGCACCCCTTATCCCGAAGTTACGGGGTCATTTTGCCGAATTCCTTAACAATGCTTCTTCCGTCGGCCTTAGGATTCTCTCCTCATCTACCTGTGTCGGTTTGCGGTACGGGCTCATATCAAACAATAGCGGCTTTTCTCGGCAGCTGGCTCATGTGCTTCGCTACTCTTGGTTCGCTCCACATCACGCCTTCGGATTGATGAGCGGTTTTGCCAACTCATCTCCTACCTCGCTTGTACCGGTCTTTCCATTCCCGGCTCACACTTTCCTTCTGCGTCCCCACAGTTCTGTTGATATCAGGTACAGGAATCTCAACCTGTTGTCCATCGGATACGTCTTTCGACCTCTCCTTAGGCCCCGACTTACCCAGGGCAGATCAGCTTTACCCTGGAAACCTTAGATATTCGGCCGCAAGGATTCTCACCTTGCTCTCGCTACTCATTCCGGCATTCTCTCTTCCCGTACCTCCACCGTTCCTTATCGGTACGGCTTCGTCGGCCTGGGGAATGCTCCTCTACCGATGTATCATTGATACATCCCACAGTTTCGGTATCGTGTTTTAGCCCCGGACATTTTCGGCGCAGGACCTCTCGACTAGTGAGCTGTTACGCACTCTTTGAATGTATGGCTGCTTCTGAGCCAACATCCTAGTTGTCTTCGAAATCCCACATCCTTTTCCACTTAACACGTATTTGGGGACCTTAACTGGTGGTCTGGGCTCTTTCCCTTTCGACTACCCAACTTATCTCGTGCAGTCTGACTCCCGGTCATCATCTCTATGGCATTCGGAGTTTGATATTCTTTGGTAAGCTTTGACGCCCCCGCGGAAATTCAGTGCTCTACCTCCATGAGACTCGACCGAGGCTAGCCCTAAAGCTATTTCGAGGAGAACCAGCTATCTCCGGGTTCGATTGGAATTTCTCCCCTATCCACACGTCATCTCCACCCTTTTCAACGGATGTGAGTTCGGTCCTCCATTGCCTTTTACGGCAACTTCAACCTGCACATGGATAGATCACCCGGTTTCGGGTCTACGCGGTGTGACTTGCTCGCCCTATTCAGACTTGGTTTCCCTTCGGCTCCAGGCCTTAAGCCCTTAACCTCGCCGCACTGCGTAACTCGCCGGACCGTTCTACAAAAAGTACGCGGTTGTGCTTCCTTTAGATAGCACTTCCACAGCTTGTAAACACAGGGTTTCAGGGTCTCTTTCACTCCCCTCCCGGGGTTCTTTTCACCTTTCCTTCACAGTACTATTCGCTATCGGTCACTAAGGAGTATTTAGGCTTACGGAGTGGTCTCCGCTCATTCCATCAAGGTTTCTCGTGTCTCGATGTACTCTGGATCCCGCTATGTCAGCTCAGACTTCGCTTACGGGGCTCTCACCCTCTCTGGCAGGCTTTCCCAAAACCTTTCTGCTGTCCTCGCTGAATCACTTCTGCGGTCCGAACCCCACAGTGCACGCACCGTGGTTTGGCCTCTTCCGCGTTCGCTCGCCGCTACTGACGGAATCGATCTTTCTTTCTCTTCCTCCGGCTACTTAGATGTTTCAGTTCGCCGGGTTCCCTTCCATAGCTTATGGATTGGGCTATGGATGACCGGAGTTCTTCCGGCCGGGTTTCCCCATTCAGATATCCGTGGATCACAGCTTATGTGCAGCTCCCCACGGCTTTTCGCAGCTTATCACGTCTTTCTTCGGCTCTTAGTGCCAAGGCATCCACCCTGCGCTCTTTCTTGCTTGACCTCG
>JAQCZH010000005.1:0-1899 GCA_027682585.1 Lachnospiraceae bacterium AF51-6-b8A
AACGTGTGAGAAAAGATCCGCGGTTTGCGATTCATCTGTATGAAGTTTTGAGGGTATTCCCCTTCTCCAATGGCCTAGTGGCTCAGTTGGTTAGAGCGCCGCCCTGTCACGGCGGAGGTCGAGGGTTCGAGCCCCTCCTAGGTCGTTTTCATGCGAAACGTCTCAGAGAGATTTCGCGTGATATATATGGGATCTTAGCTCAGCTGGGAGAGCATCTGCCTTACAAGCAGAGGGTCATAGGTTCGAGCCCTATAGGTCCCATTGAGAGCCATTTGGTTCTTATCAGCCGATGTGGCTCAATTGGCAGAGCAGCTGATTTGTAATCAGCAGGTTGTAGGTTCAAGTCCTATCATCGGCTTTGTCAGTTGACAACAATCAAATATGGGTGGTTTCCCGAGTGGCCAAAGGGGACAGACTGTAAATCTGCTGCAAATTGCTTCGGTGGTTCGAATCCACCACCACCCAGTTGCCGAAAGGCATCAATTTCATATCGCGGGATGGAGCAGTCTGGAAGCTCGCCGGGCTCATAACCCGGAGGTCATAGGTTCAAATCCTATTCCCGCAACTTTTGCCCAGTTAGCTCAGTTGGTAGAGCAGCGGACTGAAAATCCGCGTGTCTCTGGTTCGATTCCGGAACTGGGCATTCTTATGCCTTTTTACAGTTTGTATATATTTATATTGGCTCTATGTCAAATGTTGGGGCGGGATCCTTCGGGAGCCCGCCCTAATACTGTGTTTGGGCGGATTTAGGTGTTCCATGGTATGTCAGCATCTTTTATGGCATAACAAATAAACCCCTAAGCGCCAAGCTTGTTTTCAGTTACTAATTGATAACGTAAAGTAAATTTCGCAAATTCAATGAAATAGACATAGCTTCTTGCCATCGGTATGATTAAGTCACCATAACTCTAATCGCCGAAAGGAGGCAATAACTATGTCTGGTAACATTATACAATTGAACGAGGATCTCATAAAGAATAATCTCAAAGATCTTGTCCGCGACAGTGTCGAAGAGACCCTCAATGCCCTGCTTGATCACGAAGCCAATGAACTCGTGAATGCCGAGAAATACGAGCGAAGCGGCGATCGTAAAGGCTATCATTCGGGGCACTATGACCGAAACTTTACGACCACATAGGGCGATGTTACTCTCCATGTCCCAAAGCTGAAGGGGATTCCGTTCGAGACTGCCATCATTGAACGGTATCGACGCTGTGAATGCTCCGTGGAAGAAGCATTGATCGAGATGTACCTGGCCGGTATATCAGTACGCCGCGTCGAGGACATCATCGAAGCTCTGTGGGGAACAAAGGTCTCACCGGGAACGATCAGCAACCTCAACAAGAAGGCTTACGAACATATCGAGGAATGGCGCACCAGACCTCTTAGTGGTGATTATCCATATGTTTATGTGGATGGCGTTTTCCTGAAACGCAGCTGGGGTGGCGAGGTCCAGAACGTTTCCATCTTTGTCGCCATAGGTGTTGATCATGATGGCTATCGCGAGATCATAGGCGCTTGTGAAGGCATGAAAGAAGACAAAGAAAGCTGGAAAAACTTCTTCATCGACCTAAAAAAACGCGGTCTCACAGGTGTCCGCCTCATCATTGGTGACAAATATCTCGGTATGTTGGAGTCGCTTGGTGAAGTCTATCCAGAAGCTAAATACCAGCGCTGTACGGTTCATTTCTACCGCAACGTATTCTCAGCAACGCCGAGAAAAATGATGCTTAAGGCCATTCATGCACAGGAGAACCACGAAGCTGCGGCTCAGAAAGCCAAGGCAGTCGCTGATCGCTTGAAGGAACTGAAACTATCCAGAGCTGCCGAGATCGTCGAAAACGGCGTTGATGAGACGCTTGCCTATATGTACTTCCCAAGCCAGCATTGGCTTCGAAT
>JAQCZH010000005.1:1909-106807 GCA_027682585.1 Lachnospiraceae bacterium AF51-6-b8A
GAAAACGGCGTTGATGAGACGCTTGCCTATATGTACTTCCCAAGCCAGCATTGGCTTCGAATCCGGACGAACAACACGATTGACGCGTTCAATCGCGAGATTAAACGTAGGACCAGGGCAATCGGAGCCTTTCCTGACAGCCAAAGCGCGTTAATGCTCGTCTGCGCCAGACAGCGTCATGTAGCCGGATCTGCCTGGGGAAGCAAACGATACCTGAACATGCAGCATTTATTCGATCAGGAGCTTCAAGCTGAAACTGGTCGCGAAGTTGCCGTTTAACTTGTGCAAAGCCGATGGCAAATGAATTTGCGAAAGATTATTGACATATAAAAATATTCATTGCATTATATTCAATGTTGAATATGGAGGTGGGTTTGTGATACGTTTATTGGTGCTTTGGCTGCTGGATAACGAATCTATGTCAGGTTATGATATAAAGCAGATGTTACAAACAATGGATGCAAAAAGATGGGGAGGAGTGCTCATAGGTTCTATTTATTATGCTTTAAAAAAGCTTGAAAAGAACGGATATATCTGTGTAACGGATATGGAACAGGCACAATACAGACCGAGAGTAACTTATAGTATTACTCAAAAAGGGAAAAAATATTTGAGAACATTAATTTATGATTCGTTGACGGAGTTTTCTCTTTCTTATCCGTCATCTTTATATGCCGGGATATCATTATGTGATAAGCTGACATCCGTTGAGATTTATACCGCCTTGGAAAGTCAACTTAAAAGGCTTGATATTGAATATGAATCTGTTATGAAAGGCTGGAAAGAAAAGTGTGAAGCAATGAATAATGATGTTGCGCCTATGGTAAAGTTGGTTTTTGATAATATGTTTGCAATGATTAGGCAACAGCAGGATTTTATAAAAAAAGTATTAGAATGTTTGGAAACATGATATGGAGGTATACATTTGAAAAGTAGACAGGAACTGGAGCAGTTATTATTTTCAATAAACGGTCAGGGATATGGTGCATATAAATCTATAAAGGGAGAGTACAATTTCGGAAAATATATTCTTTCCATTGACCATGTACAAGTTGACCCGTATGCACCGCCGTCAAAAGTGCGGATTATTATGAACAGGAAAGTAACAGGTATTCCTGATGAATTACTTGATTCAAAAAGTAAAATTATTGCCGTTTCGGATTTTTTAACAAGGGAGTTTTATAAAAAAACTGAAATTTACAGTCGGAAAATAAATGCTACAGGTGGTAGCGGTATGATTGTAATTGACAGATGCGGACAGGAGATGTTGGAGAGAACTTCCGTTTTGATTAAGGATAACAGAGTTGAGGTAAGATTTGAGATAGGGCTTCCGGCAGCCGGTAGACGTGTTTTAGGAAAAGAAGCCAATCGGATTTTTTCACAAACTCTTGAAAAAATTGTAGATGCGGCATTACTGTATGAAAATATTGATCATAATAAATTGAAAAATCAGATTTCTTTAATGATCGATCAAGAGTATATAAGGGAAGAATTAAAGCGAAGAAATTTGGTTGCATTTGTTGCCGACGGATCTGTTTTGCCGCGTGAGAGCGGTGTTTCAGATAAGCCTTTGCGTGACGGGATTCCTTTTCAGAGTCCAAAAAGTTTTAAAACAGATATGGATCTTCCAAGCGGAAAGCATATATCAGGGATGGGAATTGAAAAAGGTATTACATTGATTGTAGGCGGAGGCTACCATGGCAAGTCAACACTGCTGAAAGCACTTGAACGCGGAGTATATAATCATATTTCAGGTGACGGGCGTGAAATGGTGATTACCTGTTTTGATGCGGTCAAGATTCGTGCAGAGGATGGAAGAAATGTTGAAAAAGTAAATATAAGTGCTTTTATAAATAATCTGCCGGGAAATAAGGATACACATTTATTTTCTACGGAAAATGCCAGCGGAAGCACATCACAGGCGGCAAATGTAATGGAAGCTTTAGAATCCGGAACTTCACTTATCTTGATTGATGAAGATACTTCCGCCACCAATTTTATGATATGTGACGGTCGTATGCAAAAACTGATTGCAAGAGAAAAAGAGCCTATAACACCTTTTATTGATAAAGTAAAACCTTTATATAAAGATTTGGGAGTTTCCACCATACTCATAGTGGGAGGTTGCGGAG
Source organism: Lachnospiraceae bacterium AF51-6-b8A (assembly GCA_027682585.1). Classification (GTDB taxonomy): domain Bacteria; phylum Bacillota; class Clostridia; order Lachnospirales; family Lachnospiraceae; genus Shuttleworthia. The sequence goes on from JAQCZH010000005.1 coordinate 4,042, forward strand.
ATTACTTTGATGTTGCCGACAGAGTTATAATGATGGATGAGTATATTCCAAAGGATGTCACCGACAGAGCAAAGGAAATAGCGTCTACCGACGGATATAAAAGAGAATTTTTATCAGATAATGTTTTTGGTAAAGTAACACATCGTGTTCCTTTGAAAAAAGGATTCTCTTTGTCAGGTAAAGAAGATCGCCTGAAAGCCAAAGGCAAATATACTATTTTGTATGGATGGAACAATATAGATATTTCAGGGCTGGAGCAGCTTGTTGATGAAAGTCAGACAAATTGTATCGCCGTTATGATCGGGTTTTTAAAGAATAAAGTGATTGATGAAAAGAAGACAATTGAACAGTCACTGGATCAGATGTACAGACATATTGAAAAATCAGGATTGGATTCCATATCACCATATACAGGTCATCCCGGTAATCTTGCAATGCCAAGAAAACAGGAAGTTTTTGCGGCTATCAGCAGATATAGAGGGCTGGTTGTAAAAGGATAAACACTAACTTATACTTATTCCTAATCATCTGACGGGGGGAGCGGACAAAAACCTGGACACCATGATACCCTTGTGAGAACAGATGCGGTAGATTCCCGGCCAATCTGGCCGAGGGTATGCTGGCCATGGCCAACGGCCACCCGGTGCGGGGAGTGAAAAAACTGCTGAAGAAGTAATGTCGGCCACAGATGGATACGGCTGGCGGCTTGGCACAGGTTTTTTGCCCAGTTAGTTCAGTTGGTAGAGCAGCGGACTGAAAAGCCGCGTGTCTCTGGTTCGATTCCGGAACTGGGCATTTTTAAGTCTTTTTATAGTTTGTTTATATTTGTTTTTGGAAGCTTATCGACTTAAACACAATTCGGACACGAAATCCAACTAACATAAATACTGTCAAATGAAACCGACATTCATTTCGACATTAATCTTTTTCATAACTCCCTTTTCGTAAGTCCCCGTTCCCCGGGGACTTATTCTTTGTGCGGCTTTATTACAAGCTTTAGAGTTATAGGACAAAATGTGGAGTTATAGGACAAAATGTGTTGATATAAAGCGCCTCAAACCCTTGTGTAGAAAGGCTTCGAAGGGATTTAATCTTCCTAAAAACAGAGGAACTGAAGGGGGATTAAATGGATCAGATCAATTGTCCTACTTGTAGAATGAGATGCGTAAAATCTTGAAAGAAGAAAGCGTGCTCACAACGATGGTTATGTAGGAGATGTAAAAGCTCATTAACACATGTCATAGACAATCGCTCTAAGGAACTTCAACTCTTAAGAGAGATGTTAAGGAACCATAGAGGGCTTTCGATCGAGAGATGAATAAAAGCGGTTTACTGGTGGTGCTATATGCATTCGCCAGAACCGCTTTCGTTATCTGAGATATTAAATACAATGCCCACAGATAAGAGTATAGCCGCTATATATAAAAAGATGAGTGAGAAGCAAAAACTAGAAAAAAGTCTTTCGATATGGGGCATGCTATCGTCTGGAGCGACTTCCATAAGGTGGGTAGCTTCTATGATCAATGGGATTAGCTATCAACACGTTTTGTCCTATAACCCGCATGAGCCTTATTCTCCAAGTGCGTGATTTCTGATAATTTACCTCATTTCCTTTTTCCCAAACTGGGTAACCGCCAATACGAAACACAGAACAAACATTACAACCGCACATGGCAGGAAGGGAAGCATCTCGAAAGCAGCGCCGGATGTTTCTGCCGTAAAGTCATAGAGCAAGCAAGATACAAGATAACCACTGTAACAATACGGGTAAACAATCCACAGCGGTGTGTTCGCAACCAATACGCCAGGAATAATAAGTAACAAATTCAATCCCACAGAAAGAATCGGCTTTTCAAACAGTACAGTAATTGCCCACATAGCTGCAATGCTCGGCAGCATTGTCAGAAACAACCCCAGGCACCGTTGCAGCAGATACAGGACCGGTAAGGCTTCTGTCACTCCCATTGTCTGTGTTGCAAGCATCCCGGCAATTAGGAAGACGACAAGAAAGACCACTACTTCCATGAACAGATAAAATACCAGCACGCAGAACTTGGCAATGGAAAGCGCATATCGGCTGATTGGCAAAGCCAGCATTTTCAGAATACCATTATTTCCAGTTTCTCGACCTGCAATCATCACACAGACAACGATCATACTGAGTGGTAACAGATAATACGCATAAAGCAGTGTACTTTGAATGAACATGGCAGACCATGCGTTTGTAGATTCCGGGGTAAAATGATGGCTTAGGCTTGCAACACCGGTTGTAACCACTAGCAGAGGTGCAATAAAGATCAGGGGTACGATCTTTGATCGTTTTACTTTTATAAACTCGATTTTGAGTAAATCACAAAAGCTCATTTTCTCATTCCTCCTACTCGTAGCGTCTATACTTCGCCAACCACAAACCCATGGCAAGGAAAAACAGTGTTTCCGCCAAAGCGACAAGTGTAACCGTCGGATCAGGCTGGGCGCTCATGGCTACCGCCGGTTTGAGAATGACCACAAAAGGATGCAGCAACAGAAGAGTCAGATCGGAATTTGCAAGAGCCATACCGCTTAAAAACCCGGCGATACCAATGCCAAGCGGCACCCACATATTTTCGAAACGCGAGGAAACCAACAGCATAAAGGACAACACCGGCATGGATGTGATAAAAGAATATCCGGCAAAGCAAAGCAAGGCACCCATTTTAAATGTTCCGTCCGGCAGATCCGCCATGCCGATTCGTGCAAGCGTCAAGTTTTGCAGCATGATTGCAAGCAAAAACATAACCGTCAGAAGTAAAAATTTGCATAGATACATTGTCGGGACACTTACAGGAAGCATATACATCTTCCTGACAGCATTCCCCTTAAACTCCATGTTGTAGATTATGCAGGTAGCAACAACGATACCGAACAGATTCAAAACCAGAATCATGCCGTAAAGCTGGGTAAGCAGGACATCCATAGGAGCCAGCGGAAGATTTAGAAGTGCCTCTTTCCGCACAAGGAAATTAACAAACGCGTAGACGGCTCCCAAAACACCAACAGCCAGCAGGACAGGAATCACGCCGGTACGCTTTTCTTTCCGAAGTTCGATTGACAGAATTTTCATAATCTAGCCCTCCGTTTTCTCTCTGTATTGTCCTTTTCAACGATAGAAAGGAAAACATCTTCCAAATTGTCCGCAGCGAAACCGGATTGCAGGGCATATTGACGCAGATCATTCATACTTCCCTCAAACAAAAGTCGTCCGTGGTTTAGAATACCAATATCATCCGCAATTAATTCGATTTCAGACAACATATGGGACGAGATCAGCACCGTACAGTTATAAAGACTGGGCAAGGATTTTACCAGATTGCGGATTTCGTGAATACCGGACGGATCAAGACCGTTGGTAGGTTCATCCAGAATCAGGATTGGCGGGCGCCCCAGAAGTGCTCCGGCAAGACCCAAACGCTGTTTCATACCCAGTGAATATTTTTTGGCCAGCCGGTCACCGAATTCGGTCAATCCTACCAGGTCCAGGGCATCCTCCACATCGGTTTTCGACAAGTCTAAAATACGACGAATAATATCGAGATTTTCCCGACCGGTCAGATTTGCATAGAAGGACGGCGCTTCAATGAAAGAACCGATTTCTTTGAGAATGGTAATCCGATCACCCGGAAACTGCTTATTATCAATGGTAAAGTTGCCCTTTGTCGGTGCCGTCAGGCCCAGCAGCATTTTCATAGTTGTGGATTTTCCCGCGCCATTGGGACCAAGGAAACCATAAATGCTGCCCTTGCGAATATGAAGTGAAACATTGTTGACCGAAGTAAAATTCTTATACTTCTTTGTCAACTGTTCCGTTGTAATGATATAGTCCATAGAAATATCTCCTTTCGATGCTTTTATGGTTTTATGGTATAACTGCAACCTGACATCTACATTCTCCCGTCCTTACTTTTACCTTACTTTTTAAGGGATGAGACCGCAGAATATACGCCGATGATATAATGAAAATCAGGGAATCAGATTGGAGAAAACGCTATGGACAATTCCTTTTTGCACACTAAGAGGCTCCTGTTGGTAGATGATGAACAGGAGTTATTGAAGATGGTAACAGATATATTGAAAGATGCAGGATTTGAAACTATTTTTACGGCTGCGTCTGTCAAAGAGGCTATTTTAATCGCAAAAAAAGAAAATCCTGATTTCATTGTTCTGGATGTCATGCTGCCGGATGGAGACGGCTTTTCTCTGATGCAGCAGCTTCGTACGATTAGTAATGTACCGATCATTTTCCTGACAGCAAAAGACGAGGCAACAGATAAATTATCGGGCTTGGGTCTTGGTGCAGATGATTATATTTCAAAGCCTTTCATGCCGCAGGAATTATTGCTGCGTATCTATGCGGTACTGCGTCGCGCCTATAAAGAGGATGCGCCGCTGCTTGTTTTAGATGGATGTACGATTGATTTTAGCCGGGCCGAAGTTCATAAAGGCAGCGAAATTATTTCCTTAACCGCCAAAGAACACACCTTACTCGAAACACTTGCCCACAATGAAGGAAAGATTGTTACCGTGGATGCGCTTTGTGAAGCACTATGGGGAGATAATCCCTTTGGCTATGAAAACAGCCTTAATGCTCATATCCGGCGCGTCCGGGAAAAGATCGAAACCGACCCGTCAAAGCCTGTGTCCCTGATAACGATTAAAGGGTTGGGTTACAAATTGACAGCAAGAAAGTGATATTATGAGATCATTTGCAAATTATATATCTAAACACCTCATATCTTTTGCTGCCTTTATCTTGATATTGCTGTTGCTTAACGCAGTAATATTCACTTTGACATTTCAAAAGATTGTGACCGAGGATTATGGAGATTCATCTCCGCAATCCATGCTGAAAATGACTGCTGCTGCCGCCACGCCGGAACAAGTGTCGGAAAATGCGCTGCAAAAGCTCCGGCAGAATCATATTTGGGCGCTTTATCTAAACGCAGATGGAAAATGTTATTGGTCGATTGATCTGCCCGATGAAGTACCGAAAAGCTATACCATCCAAGATGTTGCACTGTTTTCAAAAGGATATATTGAGGATTACCCGGTTTTTGTCTGGAACACCGATGACGGGCTGCTGATATTGGGGTATCCAAAAGACAGTTATACAAAACTCACCAGCAATTATTATTCCATTGCTATACTCAGGCGATTCCCTGTCTTTGCATTGGGAATGTTTGCATTGGATGTTCTATGTCTCTTTTTGGCCTATTATTTTTCTAAACGTAAAATCGTTCGCAGTACCGAACCGATTGTGTCTGCTATAGAAACTCTAGCGGACGGAAAAACAGTTTCCCTTCACATCAGCGGCGAACTATCGGAAATTGCCAGTAGCGTGACCAAGGCTTCTTCTATTTTGAACAGACAAAATGAGGCACGCGCAAACTGGATCAGCGGTATTTCTCACGACATCCGCACACCTCTCTCCATGATTATGGGGTATGCGGGCCGCATTGCAGAAAATGAAACTGCCAGCAGGACCATTCGGGAACAGGCAGAAATCGTACGGAAGCAAAGCGTAAAGATCAAAGAGCTGGTAAGGGATTTGAATTTAGTATCGCAGTTGGAATATGAAATGCAACCGCTTCATAAAGAAGAAATTCGCTTATCCAAATTACTGCGCTCCTATGTAGCTGACTTGTTGAATACAGGAGTTGCCGACAGCTATCATATCAGAATTGAGATTACTCCTGATTCCGAAAATACTGTATTAAAATGTGATACCAGATTGATTTTACGAGCTGTGAACAATCTTGTTCAGAACAGCATGAAATACAATCCGCAGGGCTGTGAAATCTGCCTTTCTCTTGCAATATCCAACAATAAACTTATCCTGGCGGTTACAGATAACGGAATAGGAATGTCTGCGGAAAAACTGCAAGAGATGAAAGAAAAGCCTCATTATATGAAAAGCACAGATGAACGACTTGATTTGAGGCATGGACTTGGGCTGCTGATTGTCCAACAGATCGTCGAAGCCCATCAAGGAGATTTTGCGATTGTATCTGTTCGCCCACACGGGTGCAGAGCAACATTGACTTTCCCCTCCTCATGAAAAACAAGCCCAAAGAAGTATCTGTTCTCCTGCAAATATCCTTGTATTTCAAACGATTTGCGGGTTAGTTCTTAAAGTTTACAGGTAAATTTACAGGACTCTGTGTTACTCTTATTCATATCAAAGCAATATCTGTGAGAGATCATTTCATCGTTTATGAAAACTGAAGTTTTTATGGAGGAAATTCTATATCATATAGGAAATCATGTCGGAACAATGAGGCAGATTAGAAATGAGGTGAGGAATGGCGAAACTTTATGCGAGCAGAAGTCCAGAGATCTCTGAGAGGGAGAGACGCAATGGAGATCGTTCTCGGCGAATTGCAAGCCAGGGAATGGTTCTTCTGGAGAATAACGGTACCCTTCCGCTGCGGGAGACATCTGGGAATATTGCTCTCTATGGCAATGGGGCGCGGCGTACGATTAAGGGAGGAACCGGATCAGGTGATGTCAACAGCCGTGAGATCGTCAATGTTGAGATGGGGCTGGAAGATGCCGGTTATCACGTCGTCAGCAAAGAGTGGATTGATCGAGACTGTCAGAATGTGGCAGGTGCGCTGCGCCAGTATCAGGAGAAAATCATTGCCAACCTGCGCGGGAACGGTCAGAGCGCATTCATGGATATCTTCACGAATCCCTTTATTGAGCCGGCAATTGTGCCTGTTGAGGATGACGATATCAAGACGGATTTGACAGATACGGCCATATATGTCCTCTCAAGGAATTCAGGAGAGGGAGCGGATCGCCGGCTTGATCCGGGACAATATTATCTCTTCGAAGAGGAGATTGAGGCCTTGAAGAAACTGGCCGTCGCATATGAGAATATGATTGTGGTCCTTAATGTAGGCGGTGTCATTGATATGAAGGCAATCAAGTCTATTCCGGGAATAGATGCGGTTCTCCTTATGTCCCAGGCCGGCAGCTATGGGGGTTATGCTTTGGCCGATGTTCTGACCGGCAAGGAAACACCCTCTGGTCATCTGACAACAAGCTGGCCGGTCAATTATGAAGATACGCCGATCACGGACAGCTTCAGCTATCGGAATGGAGATTTGGACGATGAGTACTACACCGAAGGGATTTACGTGGGTTATCGGTACTATGACAGTTTTAATGTGACCCCGCAATATCCCTTTGGCTATGGTAAGTCCTATACGAAGTTCCGGCTGGAGGCAAATGACATCGAGCTTGATGTGGATACCATTCGTCTGCAGGTAAGAATGATCAATGCGGGAGATCGCTATGCGGGCCGGGGCCTGGCACAGGTCTATGTCTCCGCGCCTGCCGGAAGGCTGGAGAAGCCCTACCAGGAGTTGAAGGGCTATGCCAAATCCGCTCTTTTAGAGCCAGGCGGTTATCAGGATCTGTCTATCGAGATCCCAACCAGGTCGCTGGCTTCCTATGATGAGGAGAAGGCCGCCTGGATCCTGGAGCCTGGGGATTATCTGATCCGTCTTGGTCAGCACTCCAGAGACAGTCGGGTTGTCGCAAGAATTCACCTGGATCGGGAAGTAGTTACGGAGCAGCTGTCCAATCGCCTGCCTCTGGATTGCCGAATGCAGGAACTGTCCAGAACAGGTGTCAGGCCCTATTCCTATCCTGATGAGGAGGCGGAGATTGCCAATGCCCTGGTTTTGGAGCTTATGGCAGAGGAGATAGCCAGCCGCAGGGTGACTTATTCCAAACTACCGAAAGAGATTCCCCTGCGCGCAGCCCGGACAGAGCGGTTGACTTTAAAGCAGGTGAGAGAGGGGCAGATTTGTCTGGAGGATTTCCTCGGGCAGCTGCGTCCGGAGGAATTGGCCGCTCTTTGCGTCGGAAGTCAGCGAGGACAGTTTGGTGCCTCAGGTCCTCAGATCGGCGCATCATCGACTGCGGTTGCCGGCGCGGCCGGGGATACGACATCTCTTCTGATTGATGATTGCGGATGGGCCGGCAGGACTTCGCCTGTCCAGCAGCTTCAAGGCAGATACGAAGGGGAATATTCTGACCTCCGGTATGGCAATCCCAGGCTTTGAGTTTCTGGAGACACTGGCACCCAAGCCAAAGATACCCGCCGACGCGATAGACTACTATCAATACACGACGGCAATTCCTATCGCGACGCTCCTGGCACAGACCTGGGATCTGCATCTGATTGAAGAGGCAGGCGATATTGTGGGTGAGGAGATGGAGGAGCTGGGTGTCGACCTCTGGCTTGCTCCCGGCATGAATATTCATCGCTCTCCCCTCTGCGGTCGCAATTTCGAATATTATTCAGAGGACCCGCTGATCGCCGGCAAATGCGCCGCCGCTGATACCCTGGGCGTGCAGAAGCATAAGAGCGCAGGCACGACGATCAAGCATTTTGCCTTTAACAATCAGGAGGACAATCGAAATCATGTCAGTTCTCATGTCAGTGAGAGAGCTGCTCGCGAGATCTACCTCAGGGGCTTTCAGATTGCGGTTGAGACTGCACACCCCTGTTCGATTATGACTTCCTATAACCTGATCAATGGGGAACATACGGCGAACAGCTATGATCTATTGACCGCCATTGCCCGAGATGAGTGGGGATTTGATGGAATTATCATGACGGACTGGGGGACGACGGGCAGTATGGGGCAGTTGGATCCCAGCGGTAATTCCAGAGAGAGAAAGTATGGTAATTCTTATGCGTCAGGCTGTGTCAAGGCCGGAAATGACCTGACCATGCCTGGCAGTCAGGAGGATGTCGATGATATTCTGAATGCCCTGGGAAAGAAAGAGGGGGAAGTCCCCTATCCTCTGACGCTGGCAGAACTGCAGAGAGCTGCGGGCAATATGCTGAAGCTGATTCTGCGTATGCAGAGATAGTCGGATCCGAAGATTCTTGGAAAAGGAAGATCGGGAACTGAGAAATAAGGAGGAATTTGGCGCGCTGCAGGCACGCAGTGGGGGCCAGTAGAATTTGACGGAGCGCAGGCGGCAGCTTCCTGGGAGCGATGTGAGATCGGTCTCAGGAAGCTGCCGCTTTTTTCTGTGCTTTAAGGTTCATTTAAGGGCGGGCATCTATCCTGTGTACAGTCGATTCGAAATATGCGATGACGGAAGAAGAACAGGAAAATGAGAAGCAGGCGCTTCGCATCATACTGACACGGAACGCAAGAGGGATCGGAATTTGGAAAGGAGGACGCTATGGATGACTATTTCATCTTGATCCCGGCCTATGAGCCGGATGATACGCTTTTAGGACTTGTAGAAGAACTGCGGGCCAGGAGCAGGTTCCTGGATGCGAATCTGCATATACTGATTGTAGATGACGGAAGCCGGAAGCCCCAAGCCAAAGCCGTCTTTGCCCGCCTTAAGGAAGTGGCAGGGAAGGCTTCCGATTTTGAACCGGATGTATGGGCCGGAGAGGATGAAGCAAAGACAGGATTTTATCTGATGCTCCTTCAGCACCCGCAAAATCGAGGGAAGGGGGCGGCGCTTCACACAGGTCTTGCCTATCTGGAGCAGTTTACGAAGAAGCCCGGCGTCGTGGTCCTGATGGATGCGGATGGACAGCACAGGGTGGATGACGCTCTGCATCTGGCTCACCGCTGTCTGTATGGAGCCAATGGTCTCTATCTGGGAAGCCGGCATTTCTCCGGAGAAATCCCCCTGCGAAGTAAGCTGGGGAACCGATTGACCAGTCAGGTCTTTGCTTTGATGACCGGGCAGAAGGTCTCAGACACACAGACAGGACTGCGGGCCTTTTGTACGGCCTATATTCCGAAAATGAGCAAGATAAGCGGAGAGAGGTATGAATACGAAATGCGTATGCTGCTGGAATTCGCTGCGGACCGGATCCCCATTTATGAGATTCCGATAGAGACAATTTATGAAAATCATAATGCCGGCAGTCATTTTCACGCGGTCAGGGATTCTGTCCGAATCTACAGGGTGATATTTGAGCAATTTATCTCCTTTGCGGGTGTTTCCCTCGCTTCCTTCGGAGTGGATTATTTACTCTATGCGCTTCTGACACTCATGTTCCCCATCATCGGGGCCAATGTCCTGGCCCGCCTGATCAGCGCGGCTTTCAACTACAGTCTGAATCGAAGGCTGGTTTTTCGTCATCGGGGCAGGCTGGGAAGAAGCCTCAGCCGCTATGCGCTGACTGCTGTTCTGTTGCTATGCGCAGACACCGGTCTGGTCTATGGGCTGACCGCGCTTGGAATGGGAGCTCTGACGGCTAAGCTGATTGCGGAACCGACGGTCTTTGTCTTCAGCTATCTGGTTCAGAAGAACTTTGTATTTGTGAGAAAGGAGGTGCCCTATGTGGCTTGAGAAAGGAAGAGCGGAGGCAGGTCTTCAGGGGGGCAGTGAATGTCAGAATTGGGAATTGGGCGCAAAGAACAGGCGAGCCCGCAGGAAAGGCAGAGGGCTGGCGGGAAGGAGATTTCGCATCGCGTCAACGGCTCTTCTGATCGCCTTCAGCAGTTACTTTCTTTTGGATACCTTTGTGTTGGCCCGTTCCTATGCCGCATCCAGTCAGAGTTCTCTGAGCAGCTCAGAATTCGCCAGTCTGAAATCAGCGAACAGCTCCGCGGGAGGCTCATCGGCGTCTTCAGGAAGTTCGAAGAGCAGTGCGAATGATACGACAGGGACATTGGCGGAGGGAAGCAGTGGAAGCGGGGTCTACGCCAACGCGACAGTAGTAGGGAGTTATTCCGATGACAATATGACAATCACGGTATACCGCTTCTATGAGAACAATACCTATATCTACGCGGCGGATGTACAGGTTCGTTCAGCGGAGTACATTAAGAGCGCGTTTGCGCAGGGGACCTATGGGAAGAACGTGACCGCCAAGACTTCAAGCATCGCTGACAGCGTCGAGGCGATTCTTGCGATCAATGGTGATTACTATGGGGCACAGGAATCGGGCTATGTGGTTCGCAACGGCGTGGTCTACCGGTCTACAGCTGACAGCGATGATCAGGTCCTGGCTATTGGGACAGATGGATCCATGAAGGTGGTCAATGCTTCCGATGCGACAGCGCAGGAACTGGTTGATCAAGGGGCCTGGCAGGTTTATGACTTTGGGCCGGGTCTGATCCAGGACGGCAAGATCAGTGTGACAGCGAATTCTGAAGTAGGCAAGGCCATGGCTTCCAACCCAAGAACCGCGATTGGTCAAGTCGGGCAGGGGCACTATGTCTTTGTGGTTTCCGACGGGCGAAGCAGCCAGAGTCAGGGACTGTCCCTCTACCAATTGGCCCAGTTCATGAAATCTCTTGGGGCCACAACGGCTTACAATCTGGATGGCGGAGGATCTTCCACCATGGTCTTTCAGGGTAAGGTAATCAACAATCCCACAACAACGGGACACGGAACGAGTGAGAGGAGTGTGAGCGACATTGTCTACATTGGAAGCTAAGAGAAGAAGCAGAAACTATGGACTTATGACCGGATTTTTCCTGGTCTTCGGACTTATTTATGAGTGTTTCAGTCATGGGGTCTATGCACCGGCTATGTATTTGGCCTTCCTGATTCCTCTTTTGGGCGGGCTTATTCCAAGCCTGATTCTCTGGGGGAGGACAAGAACACATCGCAGAGGATGGATCCGATCTTTTCTTGAAGAAGAAGCAGATGCGGGGACAGCATCTGGTCTGAGGAGGGAAGGAGACTGTGTCTGCAGATGGAGGCTTTCTTCCATGACCAGGAGCATCTGGGATGCCGCGGTATTGACGCTGACTCTGGGGAGTCTGATGAGCGGGGTTTTGACTATTTATGGAACAAGCAACCGTCTCATTCTGGTATACTGGCTGGCGGCAGGCGGACTGATGGCGGCGGCGCTCTTGTTCCTGATCAGGGATCTGCGGGCCGGGAGGATTTCTGCCGTTTCCCCGTCAGCGGAGCATTCCAGAGACAACTGTCACGCAGACCGTGCAGATGCCTGCGAATCATGTTTGTAACCAACTGGAATCCCTTCTGGAACAGACGGATTGACTTTGCCCAATCGATTGATTAGAATGAGATTTGTTCACAAAATATTCATAAAGCACAGTCGATTGGAAGTTCTATGAGAGAAACTAAGCGGAAGCCAAAGAGCGGGGAGAGAAAGAAATCAGGTCTTGTCTATAATATTCTGATTGCCGTCTGTTTCCTGGTTATCGTGTACTCGGGAATGAGGATCCTTCTGACACTGAAAGATTATCACGACTCAGAGCAGGTGTATCAAAATGCCAGGAACACGGTTACTTTGGCTGACTCATCGAAAGAGCAGCCCAGGGAGTGGTATCAGCAGGTGACAGTCAATTTTCCTGACCTGCTCAAGCAGAATGATACGGTCAAGGCCTGGATCTACATGGAGAATAACGACCACGTCAACTATCCGGTGCTTTACAAGGAGAATGACGATAATTACTGGCTGCGCAAGTCTATGGACGGGAAATACGCTATCGCGGGATCTATCTTCCTGGAGGGAAAGAACCGGCCGAACTTCGAGGACTGTCATTCCCTGGTCTACGGGCATCAGATGAACAACAAGACCATGTTCGGGAGTTTAAGCGACTATAAGGATGATCCGAACTACTATGAGGGTCATATGTATTTTCAGATTATCCGGGGAGATGTGGTCTATCGCTATCAGGTCTTTGCCTGGTCTGACCAGAATGAGAACAGCGATGTCTATGCCGTCTATAGGGATAAAGGAGAGGATTATGCCAGGTATCTGGAACTTCTCCAAAGGGATGCCATGACGAAGACAAATGTGCCTGTCAGCACTGATGACAAGGTAGTGACTCTGTCTACCTGCTCTAAGACATCTGATCGTTTTATTGTCAGTGGCAAGCGGGTGGCTGCCTATGTATATGCGACGGGACAGCTGCTGGACGAGGCTCAGGCCAATGCCTACGAGAGCCAGAATCCCTAATGGCAGGCCGGATACCGGAATCCGTGCGCAAAACTTGAACAGGAACAGAGGGGCTGTGAGAATGGGATACATTCCTCACAGTCTCTTTTCTGTTCTCTGCGGGAGACGATGTCTGTAATGGACAATGGGAATTTTCCCGCCGGCAAGGCTGCCAGAATGAATCCAACGGATGCCTTCAGGTATGAGTGAAAAAGTTTGTGAGAAAGAGCGGCATGAATTGATTGGATGGCAGCGGCAAGAGTGCGGAAATAGATCAGGCCGTTTATCAACAGACTGAAAAGGCGAAGACCGTCCGACTGTGCACAGGCTGCCCGGCGTAGATAAGAGGAGAGGTGAAGTTTTTGATATTGATGGCATTCGGGAAGTACTGGGTCTCAAAGCAGACACCGCCCTGTTTCGGATAGTGACAGCCTCCTTTTCCATTCTCATGCGTATCAATGTCGTTGCCGGTGTAGATCTGGATACCGGGCAAGTCGCTTGAGACCGTCATTCGGCGGCCGGAGACAGGATCAGTGAGAGCAGCCACAGGGCGAACCTGACCATGGCAGTCTCGCGGGATCCAGTTATGGTCATAGCCTCCGGCCCAGTTCAGCTGATCGTAGTCCGCCTTAAAATCCCTGCCGATGGGCTTTGGCAGCCGAAAGTCCATGGGGCTGTCCTCGACAGGACGGATCTGTCCGTCAGGGATGGAGGCAGTATCGGCATAAGTAAATGAATCAGCCCGGATCTGCAGCAGCTGATCGAAGACCTGACCGGAATTGTGGCCAGCCAGGTTGAAGTAGCTGTGGTTGGTGGGATTAAAGAGCGAGGTCCGATCGCAAAGGCCCTCGTAGTCGATTATCAGCTGATTGTCCTCGCTCAGCCGATAGCGGACGGTCAGAGTCAGGTTACCGGGGAAACCCAGATCCATGTGCGGACTTGTGATGGAAAATGAGACGGAATTCTCGCTGGCCGCAACCAGCTGCCAGACACGGTGGTGGAAGGAATCGGAACCGGAGTGAAGATTATTGCCACCATCGTTTGGCTCTAGCTGATAGCGTCTTCCCTCTAACTCGAAGCTGGCTCTGCCAATTCGGTTGGCGTTGGGGCCGACGGTGGCACCAAAACAGGCGGAATTGCGGAAGTAGGATTCCAGATCCCGATAACCCAGGACGATATCTGCTGTTTCTCCCCTGCGGTCGGGAACCTCCAGCGACAGAAGAACAGCGCCCAGATTCATGAATCTGGCGCGCAGACCTTTCCTGTTGGCAATCGTCCAGACTCTTACATCCTCTCCATGGGGACCCTGGCCCCAGATCTTTGACTCCCTCATCTTCCCCTCCTTGAATTTCTGTTCATCGAATAGGCACGGACCAGGGAAACAAGGGAGCGGGAATGATTCCGCGTTCCACTGGCTTCCGCCCGACTCTGCCTCTTCGTATATTTTGGTCAGTTTTTTCCTGACAGTGGACGTGATCTTATTTTAAAAATAAGCAGAGCAGGCGGCAAGAGGAGAATGCAATGCCGATGAAATATACTGGAAAAAGTTGCTTATATTGAGGGCAGAAGGTAAAATACGGGCTATGAGCGAAATTAAAAATAATGAACAACTGCATAGAGTCGGCTCTCCTGAGCACAGGAATCCTAAGCCACCCAAAAAGAAAAACAAGGTTTGGCGGGTGATCCGCCTGATTTTTCTCATCTTTCTGATCCTTATTGCAATCGCTGCAATCTATTTGGTAGCGGGAGGCTATGCAGGGAAAATCATAGCCATGCATGATGAGGCAGTTCAGCTGGTGGCCAATTCCTCAGAGGAGACCTTCGAGGCCTCCCGATCCAGTTTTGTCTATGACAAGGACGGCAATGAACTGGCGGAACTGGGGGGTAAGAAGAAGATCCAGTACGTGACCAGCGATAAGATGCCCAAGCAGGTCAAGGAGGCTTTCGTCGCAACTGAGGACAAGGGTTTCTACAGTCATCCCGGCGTCAGTATCAAGGGGATTGGCCGCGCGGCCTTAGCCATGGTAAGAAACCGCAAGGTCTCAGGAGGTGGGTCCACGATCACCCAGCAGCTGGCGCGAACCGTCTTTTTGACCCAGGATAAGACCTGGGAGCGCAAGGTGGAGGAGATCTTCGTCGCCATGGAGATGGAGAAAAAGTACTCCAAGGATCAGATTCTCAACTTCTATATCAATAATGTTTATTTCATGAATGGCTTTTATGGTATCGGAGCCGCATCCCATGGTTATTTCAGCAAGGATATCAGCGAACTGAGTCTGGCAGAGATCACCTACCTCTGCGCCATTCCAAATCGCCCAAGCTATTATGATCCGATCAACCATCCTGAGAACACAGTAGTCAGGCAGAACCTGATTCTCAAGAACATGCTTAAGGACAAGAAGATCAGCCAGGAGGAGTACGATCAGGCCAGCGGACAGCAGGTCGCTCTGAATTTGTCTGAGGACCAGAAGGAGTTCCATAATTATGAGACTACCTTTGCAGAATATTCCGCTGTGCGAGCCTTGATGGCAGCAGATGGATTTGATTTCCAGTACCAGTTCAGCAGTGATGATGAGCGCAAGGCTTACGAGGATAAGTATGGCAAGGAGTATGATACATATGCCT
Source organism: Lachnospiraceae bacterium AF51-6-b8A (assembly GCA_027682585.1). GTDB lineage: Bacteria > Bacillota > Clostridia > Lachnospirales > Lachnospiraceae > Shuttleworthia. Next base: position 19,619 of record JAQCZH010000005.1, read on the forward strand.
CGGAACTCTACACAGGCGGCTATAAGATCTACACCAGTCTGGATGCCAGTCTCCAGCAGTCTCTGCAGACCGCGGTGGACAAGAACATGAGCAAGCTGAGCGAGACGACAGATAAGGGTATTTACGCGGCGCAGTCCGCCGGAACCGTCATTGACAATACGACCGGGAATGTGGTGGCAATCGTCGGCGGCCGCAGCCAGGATAATATTACGACCTATTCGCTGAACCGCGCCTACCGGTCCTATCGTCAGCCCGGTTCTTCCATCAAGCCCATTTTGGTCTACACGCCGGCGCTTGAGACGGGAAAGTATACGCCCGATACCCGCGTACAGGATGCCCCCATCACCAATGGACCCCAGAACTACGGCAATTCCTATATGGGCAATGTCACCTTGACGCAGGCCGTAGCTTATTCTCTGAACACGGTTGCCTGGAAGGTCTTTAAGGATGTCAAGCCGGCCAAGGGGCTGCAGTACCTCTACAAGATGCACTTTGCGGAACTCTCCAAGGACGATGAGAACCTGGCGGCGGGGATCGGCGGGCTGACCCACGGTGTCACAACCGTGGAGATGGCATCAGCTTATGCGGCGCTTGCCAATAACGGAAAATACCGTGAGCCGACTTGTATCGATCACATCGATGACAAAAATGGCAATACAATCTACAAAAATAACCATGAGGAGACACAGATCTATAAGGCGGATGCCGCTCATCAGATGATTACTATGATGAAGGCGGTTCTGGATTACGGGACCGGCGCCGGATTAAAGCTGAACAACCAGGCGGCGGCGGCCAAGTCAGGAACAACCAATGACTTTAAGGACGGCTGGTTCTGCGGCTTTACCCCCTACTACACCACGGCAGTATGGACCGGTTATGATACGCCAAGATCCATGCAGAATTTGACCGGAGCGAATTATCCGGGACGAATCTGGAGGGATTTCATGAACGCGGCCCATAAGAAGCTGACTTACAAGAGCTTCTCCTGGGAGACCTCGAAGGCTGCTTCTGACAGCAAATCCAGCGGAACGACTTCAAATCAGGGAACAGCGGAGCAGAAGGAGGATAAGAAGGATTCTGCGGGCAGCAGCAAGACCGGAACGGATGCAGCCGACCAGAGCCCGTCTGCGCCGACAGATAGCTCTAAAGACAGTAAAAAGAGCAGTTCTTCGTCCGGCAGTACAACTGGTCAATCTGCAGGATCAGGAAGCACGACTTCCGGAGGGGGGGCCAGCAAAGACAGTTCGAGCAGTCCGGCCACCGGTCATTGACAGCCTGTCCTCCCTCTTGCTATTTGAGGGAGGATTTGTTATTATTCAAGGGCTGATTTCCTGAAGAGGAAGTCATCGGCGTGTGGCTCAGCTTGGTAGAGCGCTACGTTCGGGACGTAGAGGTCGCAGGTTCAAATCCTGTCACGCCGACTGGTATGAGGGAAGAGGAGTTTCGGAGAAGATCCGGAGCTCTTTTCTTATTCATGGCGATTGCATCCCTGCGCAGTGCGAGAGAGAGCAGCATATCGCGGAGGGGTCTTCGCAAAGTGAGCACAAGGCGGTGTAATGTACAGGCGCCTTCGCAAAGTAAGCGCGAGATCGTGTCTGGCGCAGGGGATTTTGTGAGAAGGTGATATCTGCCAGACACAGAGATTTGGAGGAGAGATGCGGATTTTGCTCTTCGCGGCACTCTGGCCGGAGGTCAGGGGACTGGTTCAAAGGATGGAAATGCGTGCAGTACAGAATCAGCTGCCATACCGACAGTACCAGGATGACAGAGAGGAAATCCTCCTGACAGTGACTGGAACAGGGCCAGTGGCTGTAGCGGCAGCAGTTGGATCCGTTCTGACCGTGTATCGTCCCAGTCAGGTTGTCCTGATCGGAAGTGCGGCAGGGCAGGTGCCTTCTGAGACAGTCAATGTGCAGCGCATAGGATCAGAGACTTGCCGAAACGGCAAAGAAACAGGGGATATGCCCAGGCGATCTGCCGGTCTTTATCGGATCAACAAATTGATCGATGCGGATGCGGAGAGAACCTTCTATCCGGATCTGATTTATCCCCATACGTTTGCCCTTCCGGAGGCCTCCCTGTACAGTCGGGCCAGGATTTGGGGACGGAAAGAAGTCAGGCTTTTGGCTGCTTCCGCGGGGATCTGTATACGGGATAAGTCCATGGATGTCATCCGAGATTCTGCGCAGAGTCTGGAGCGGGCGGGATCTTTCGAAAAAAGATTGGAAAGAAAGGCATGTGTCCCTCTCTTCGACATGGAAGGAGCGGCCTTCTTTCAGGCGGCGAACCACTTCCTCGGACCCCAGCAGATTCATATTCTGAAGTTGGTCTCTGACAGAGGACAGGCAGAGAAAGAGAAGATGTCTGCACAGTCCCTGGAAGTCCTTATGCAGGAAGGGCTTCCGCAGGTACAGACCTATCTGAGAGCCCTGCTCGAAGACATTCGGACAGAGGAAGAGACAACAGATCGGCTGGCAGGTGTCCTGCCTGGTCAGGAGGAACTTGAGAAAAGAGCTGGTGATCTCTGCTGCTCTGCCAGCATGGAACATCAATTGAGGCAGGTATTAATCTATGCCGGTCTGGCGGGGAAGGACTGGAGGGGCTGCCTGCACAGAATGGAAGCAGAGGAGCGGCTTCCCGTGTCAAACCGGCGACAGGGCAAGCTGCTTCTAAGGGAGCTGACCAAATGGGTGATGCGGGATGAGTGAGCAGTTTCGCCATATTTACATCGAAAAAGGGGCCCTGGACTGGCCGAGAACCAGTCGGATTTTGAAACATTTTCCGGGCGCCGAGGCAATCATGATTGATCATTACAAAGACGTCTTCAATCGCAGGCGGCAGGATGTCAGCCTGCAGATCGCCAATCGCAGTCTGATTCTGGCTGTCCGCCAGGGAGAAGCGGTCTATCCCGGGGCGCCGGTCTGTCAGAACTTCGGCAGGAATTATTTTTACTATGCCTCCTCTGTCATGAACTGTCCCTTCAACTGCGAGTACTGCTATCTTAAGGGGATGTACCCCTCCGGGAATATTGTTATCTTTGTCAATCTGGAGGAGATCATGGCGGAAGTGGACCGGCTTCTGGACAGGCATCCGGTCTATCTTTGCATCTCCTACGATACAGACCTGCTGGCGCTGGAGGCGGTGACAGGGTATGTTTTATCCTGGGCTGCTTTTGCGGCCGATCGTCCTGGCTTAAGTCTGGAGATTCGGACCAAGGCGGCTCTGCTCTCGGGCTGGGACAGATATCGGGGACGGAGAGACTTAATCTTCGCCTGGACCTTGTCCCCGGAGAGGTACGCCGAACAAATGGAGGTCGGGGCCGCCAGTCTGGCAGCCCGCCTTAAGAGTGCCCGAAAAGCGATCGATGCCGGCGCAACCGTTCGTCTGGCTCTGGACCCTATGATCTTTCAGCCGGGATGGAAACAGGCTTACGCAGAACTGGTGGATCAGATTTTCGAGAGCCTTTCTCCGCAGGAAATCATGGATATCAGCATCGGGAGCTTTCGCATCTCTGCGGATTACTTAAAACAAATGCGCCGCAATCAGGTTTTTGCCGCCAGTGTACAGTTTCCCTTTGTGACAGAGGCAGGGTACTGCCACTACCCGGCCCCCCTCCTGGAGGAGATGGAGAACTTTCTGCGGGAGAAATTGCTGATCCATGTGAGGGAAGAACAGATCTTTTCCTGGGAGGAGGGGCTGCGTTGATTCCGGACAAGGCATAGGCACGGCGCGCAGGGCGATTCGTGACAATGAAATACCTGCAGGGCATGTATTGTTGACGGGTCGGTTTTGGCGGGCCGTACGGTTGGCCAGGCGAAGAAATGTGCCTGTGTATGCGGGACTATTGACGGGGACAATAGGGGGGAGTAAACTGCAGGAAAATAGATTTGACGCAACTTAAAGACCATAGGAGAAGTCCGGGATGAATATCAGACAGTGGATCGAACCGACCTTCACCCAGGGAGGTTTTGGTCTGGAAGAGGAAAATCAGAGAGTGACTCCGGAGGGATTTCTCGCGCAGACAGATCATCCCTTTGGGGATGATCCCGTTTTGGATCGGGATTTCTGTGAGAGTCAGCTGGAGATCATTACCGGGGTGCACCACAGTCCCCGGGAACTGGTCAGGGCTCTGGGGAACAAGCGGCTGGAGGTGGCCCGCTTTCTTGCCAAACAGCAGGCGCCGGAGCTGCTTTGGCCCTTCTCCAATCCACCTTATCTGCGCTCGGAGAAGGATATTCGGATTGCCCAGTTCGTGGGGGAGAAGGCTGAGAAAACCGCCTACCGCAACTATCTGGCGGGCAAGTACGGCAGGAAGAAGCAGTCTCTCTGCGGTATCCATTTCAACTTTTCCTATCCGCAGGCCTTCCTGGACACGCTGAGGGAAGAAGGGGTCTCTGCTGATCAGATCTACCTGAATCTGGCGGAGAAGCTCCTGGCTTATGCCTGGCTGATTGTCGCCCTGACGGCGGCCTCTCCCCTGATGGATGCCTCTTTCGAGGGAGGGAGGCCTGGAGAAAGTCTGGCCGGCATATATTCCTCCTACCGCTGCTCAGACAAGGGGTATTGGAATGAGTTTGAACCTGTTTTGGACTTTGACGCTATTCCTAATTATCTGGACTCCATGAGTTACTATGTGGAATCCGGCAAACTTTATTCCGCGGCGGAACTTTACTATCCGGTACGCCTGAAACCGAAGGGAACAAATGCCCTGGACAAACTTCGGGAGGGAGTGGATCATATCGAGCTGCGCATGCTGGATGTCAACCCTCTGCGGGATGAGGGGGTTGACCCCTGCGATCTGGATTTTCTGACCCTGCTCCTGCTCTATTTGACAGCGAAGCCCAAGATGGATTTGTCTGTCATGCGTCAGAGGCGGGCCATGCGAAATATGAAGCAGGCTGCATCCTATCCTCTGGAGGAGGTGTCTCTCTTCTGGACGGATGGAAAGATGCATCCTCTGCCTGAGCTGGCGCTGGAAATCCTGGAGGATATGGAGGAGACTCTGGGGGCGCATGAGGCGATTGCCTGTCAGATGGAGAAGATTAAAAATCCCGCCAGGCGTTACGCGAATCAGATTTTGAACCGCTACGGGACGGATTATGTCGGCAGAGGACTGGCGCGGGCGCGCGAGCTGGCAGGGGTATCTGATGGGGAGTCCGGTGCGGGCGCGTGAGCCGGCAGGGATAACTGATGGGAGTCCGGCGCGGGCGCACAGAGTGGCTGGACATGAGGTCAAGTGCAGAAAAGAGCAGGAGAGATTTCCGCTGGGAGGGTACGGCTTGTGGCCGGAATTGAGTGACAGAAAGAGGTGCAAATGACCAAAATTGATTTGATCACCGGATTCTTAGGCTCAGGAAAGACGACCTTTCTGCGGCGTTATGCCAGGTATCTGATTGACCGGGGAATGAATATTGCGATCCTGGAGAATGACTTTGGAGCCATCAATGTGGATCGCATGCTCTTGTCCGATCTGGAAGGAGAATCCTGTGACGTGGAGATGGTTCTGGGAGACAAGGACTACGAGACGCACCAGAGACGTTTTAAGACCAAACTCATCACCCTTGGCATGCTGGGTTATGATCGGGTTCTTGTGGAGCCATCAGGGATTTATGATGTGGATGAGTTCTTTGATACCCTGCAGGAGGAGCCGCTCAACCGCTGGTATCAGATCGGCAGTGTCATCTTCATTCTGGATGCCCATCTGCCGGAGGAGACGGATGAGGAGACGGACTATCTGCTGGTCTCCCAGCTGGCTAATGCGGGCAAGGTGGTGCTCTCCAAGAGCCGGCAGATGGAGGAGCGCTATCCCCGAATTGTGGCGCACATCAATCGGGCGCTGGAGCATTTTCACTGTGATCGCAGGCTGGCTATGAACGAGATAGAGACCAAGCCCTGGGATCAGCTGACGGATGCTGACCTGGAGCGGATCTGTCTGTCTGGCTATCGGGAGGCAGATCATCTCAAGCTGCCTGTCAGCCGGGAAGAACAGTACGATCAGCTCTTTTATATGAACGTGCGGGCGACAAGAGAGGAAATCGAAAGAGAACTGCGGGAGATATTCGCTGACATCTCCTGCGGCAGGGTACTCCGGATCAAGGGGTATCTGCGAATGAAGCGAGGTGGCGGAAAACAGGAAGGCGGAGAGCAACCGGGTTTTGGGAGAAAAGAGGAGACGGTCCGTCGGCGGGGAGAAGATCAGCCAGTGGACGGCGGGCTGCCTGCGGGGTGGCTCAAGGTCAATGCCACTGCCGATGGAATCGAACTGACCGAAAGCCAGGGGGGGCAGGAAGTCCTGATTGTGATCGGAGAGAGGCTGAACAAAGAGCGAATCAGCAGACATTTTCATTATAGCTTTGGAACAGATAAGACCCGATGAGAGAAAATGTTTTCGAGAGCGATACCGACATTTTACAAGGAGCGATGAGATGAAATACAGAGCAGCAATTTTTGACATGGACGGAACGGTCTTAAATACACTGGATGATTTGGTGACAGCTCTTAACTGGGCTCTGGAGCAGAAAGGCCACCGTCATGATTATCAGGGACGTATGGTTCGGCAGTTTTTTGGCTCCGGTGTCAATGTGGCCATTCAAAGAGCCCTTGCCTATGAGAAGGGTATGCCCGAGAAAGAACTGGTTCGGGTGGGAACTCCCGGCTTTGAGCAGATCGATGGGGTGTCCGAGGGAGAGGTCGAGCAGATCGCGACGATTTATAAGCCCTACTATGCCAGACACTCGAATGATAAGACCGGCCCCTATCCAGGAATCTTGCATCTGCTGGAGAGGCTGCGCGAGGAGAAAATGCCAACAGCTGTTGTCTCCAATAAGCCCGATGAAGCGGTCAGGATACTGGCGGAGGAGGTTTTTGCCGGCCTGTTTGACAGCTATATTGGTGAACAGGAGGGGATTCCGAGGAAGCCGGCCCGGGATATGACGGATATTGTTCTGAGGCGTCTGGGAGTTGTTCCTGAAGAGGCAGTTTATATCGGCGATTCCGAGGTGGATATGCAGACGGCAGCCAATGGAGGAATGGACTGTATCAGTGTTGACTGGGGATTTCGCAGCCATTCTTTTCTGGAGGAGAGAGGGGCAGGCCCCATTGTCTCTGACGCGGCTGCATTGGAGGCAGAGATTTTGAGGAGATAATGGCCGCCAAAATGAATGTGGCGGACATAGGCTGCGGGATCTGATTGTCCGGCAAAAAATGTTCATGCTGCGGGCCGTGAGTATTTGTAAAAAAGCAAAAGAGATAGAGAAAATGAGACAAAGAAATAGATGAAAAGCAGGGAAATATTGGTAAATTATTCCAGAGTTGAATTACTATAATAAGCGCACAACAAGCAATCACAGATGTGCTTTGCAGATATTCTGTTGTGATAGAGGAAAGACCTCATCTCATGGCAGCCGGCAGAGGTGATTTCAATGCCATGATGAAGGGTAAAGGAATTTAAGTACCCTCCCCGAGGGACCTGCCGATTTGGCGGTGCTAGACAAATTCTGCTGGATGTCTTAGCGAAAGAGAAATGAAAGTGCTAGAATGACAGTTGATTTTTATGTGCTTTTTCCTAAGGGGGAGCGCGGTATGGAAAATGGAGTTTTTCCAGAGACTCTGCCGCGGGAGTATTGGTAAGGGAGTCTGCAATGGCCCAGGAATTAGTTGAGAAATTACAGGTACAGAAGGCGTTTACCATCCCGATCTTCGGAGGAATTGACATCTATGAGTCCCTCCTGATCACATGGGTGGTTATGGCGATTCTGATCGTTCTGTCCCTATGGCTGACCAGTCGCATGTCCGTGGAGCATCCATCCTCAAAACAGCTCTTTATAGAAAGCGCTGTGACCTGGCTGGACAATTTCGTCAAGGGTATGCTGGGCGAGGGGGCGGCGGAATATTCGACCTACCTGGAGACGATCCTTCTCTATATCGGTCTCTCCAATATTATCGGTTTGCTGGGACTCAAGCCGCCCACTAAGGATTTGAGCGTCACGATTGCGCTTGCGGCCATGTCCATTGTTCTAATTGAGGCGGCAGGCATTCGGAAGAAGGGCGTGGGCGGATGGCTCAGGGCTTTCGCAAAGCCCATCGCCATCATTACGCCCATCAATATTCTGGAGGTCTTTATCCGGCCTCTTTCCCTGTGCATGCGACTCTTCGGCAATGTCCTCGGCTCCTATGTTATCATGGAGATCATCGAGTACATCGTGCCGGTGGGGCTTCCTCTGATCTTCAGTGCCTATTTTGATATCTTCGACGGCTTTATTCAGGCCTATGTGTTTGTTTTCCTGACCTCTTTATTTATTGCAGAGGCAGTCGAGGATTAGTACGGGAATCCCGGACGCGGGATCAGGATCCTCAAGCGGGAACGATCTTTGTGTTGAGAGCATTGGATGTCTGAACAGGGAGTTGAGATTTGCAGGTGGGAGAACAAGATGGCGAAAGTCATGAATAAAGATAATAGCGGCGAAGGCCGATATTATAGAGCCCTTAGGGGCATTTGAGAGTGGAATTCGTTCCAAAACCAATTTTCTGGATTTCAGGAGGAAAAAATCATGAGTGTTACAGCAATCGGAGCAGGTATTGCAGCTATTGCATGCATCGGTGCCGGTCTTGGAATCGGTATTGCAACCGGCCACGCAGCGGACGCAATTGCAAGACAGCCTGAGGCTGACAAGAAGATTCAGTCGAATCTGATCCTGGGAGCCGCGCTGTCCGAGGCGACCGCAATCTACGGCTTCGTATTAGGCATCCTGATTATTTTCATGCTGGGTTAATCCGCGCAGGAAAGGCGCCTGCGGGGAGGGAACCGCGGATGGGGAAGCAGCAAGTTAGGAGAAGCAATGTTACACATCGATTTGACAGTTCTGTGGGTCGTCATTGATCTTATCATCCTCTATTTCATTCTGAAGAAGTTTCTCTTCGGGCGGGTGCGCGATGTCATAGCCAAGCGTGAGGAGCAGATCAGGAAGTCCTATGATGATGCAGCCAGCGTCAAGGCGGATGCCCAGGCTCTGCATGAGAAATATGAGGCTCAGCAGCAGACGGCTCAGGCGGATGCGGCCAGCATCCGCACCGAGGCGATCAAAAAAGCCAATGCCGAATATGACCGCATCCTGAGTGAAGCCAGCGACCGCTCTGATCAGATGATTGCAGAGGCGCAGAAGAAGGCCAGAGCTGCGGCTGAGATTGAGCGCCGTGAGGCAGAAGAGAAGATCACCGATCTGGTCAAAGACGCTGCGGCCAAGCTGGTGGAATCTCAGACCGATGAGCAGATGTATGATGCCTTCCTGAAGGAAGTGGAGAAATAAATGAACGAGACCAATACAAGGGATGTGAGCACGATGCTTCAGGCCAAGCTGCGGTGTGTGACACCGCCTTCAGAGAAGCAGATTGCCCAGTTCAAGGAGTTTTTATCAAAGCGCTATCATACTGCCAGTGCGGCGGATGTAGATCTGACCGTTGAGACAGATCCCTCGGTCGGCGGAGGTTTCATCCTGGCTGTGGGCTCCGATGAGTTTGACTGGTCTACCAGAGGCAGAGAGCGCCAGTTTGAAGACCAGATTGACGAAGCGCGTCAGAGAGCCGCCCGCAATGCGGACCAGGGAAAGATTGTATCCATCATGCAGGCGGCTGTGGAGGAGTTCCACCTGGCGGCCAAGGCCTCCGAGGTAGGGACGGTTGAGACCGTGGGCGACGGAATTGTCACCATCAGCGGTTTTGATCATGTCCAGTATGGAGAGATTGTCCTCTTTGACAATGGCGTCAAGGGTATGATTCAGGATATCAAGTCCGACGGAGTCGGAGCCATCCTCTTTGATCAGGAGGGGACGATCGGTGAAGGTAGCCATGTGACCGGGACCGGCAAGCGGGCGGGAATGCCCGTCTCTGACGCTTACCTGGGGCGTGTTGTGGACGCGCTTGGCAATCCTATTGACGGCGGAGTCGCGATTAAGGCATCGGATTACCGCCCGATTGAGAATGAAGCTCCCGGCATCATTGACCGGCAGCCGGTTAATGTTCCGCTACAGACCGGTATTCTGGCCATTGACTCTATGTTTCCCATCGGCCGAGGCCAGCGTGAGTTGATTATCGGCGATCGGCAGACTGGTAAGACGGCGATTGCGACGGACACCATTCTCAACCAGAAGGGCAAGAACTGTATCTGCATCTATGTGGCGATCGGACAGAAGTCATCGACGATTGCGGGAATCGTCAATACCTTAAAGGCGCATGACGCTATGGATTATTCTGTCGTTGTCGCCTCCACGGCGTCGGATCCGGCACCTCTGCAGTATGTCGCCCCCTATTCCGCAACTGCCCTGGCAGAGTATTTTATGCACAAGGGCAGGGATGTACTGATTGTCTATGATGATCTGTCCAAGCACGCGGTTGCCTATCGGGCTCTGTCCCTGCTTCTGGGACGGTCTCCTGGGCGCGAGGCGTATCCAGGCGACGTCTTCTACCTGCACTCCAGATTGCTGGAGCGCTGTGCCCGTCTCTCTGAGGAGTTGGGAGGCGGATCCATTACGGCTCTGCCCATTATTGAGACCCAGGATGGAGATGTATCCGCCTATATTCCGACCAATGTGATTTCTATTACAGACGGTCAGATTTTCCTGGAGCAGGATCTTTTCTTCGAGGGGCAGCGCCCTGCCGTCAATGTCGGACTGTCTGTATCCCGTGTGGGCGGCGCCGCACAGACCAAGGCCATGAAGAAGGCCGCCGGTTCCCTGCGTATTGATCTGGCGCAGTACCGTGAGATGCAGGTTTTCACCCAGTTCTCTTCCGATCTGGACGAGGCGACTAAGAATCAGCTGGCGCAGGGGGCAGTCCTCATGGAATTGCTCAAGCAGCCTCTGGGAGCTCCTCTGTCCGTGAGCGATCAGGTCATCAGTCTTCTGGTCGCTGAGAACAGGAAAATGATTCATGTGCCGGTCAGGGAGGTGAAGGAGTATCAGAGACAGCTCTTGGCCTTCTTTGCCGACAGGCATCCGGAAATCGCGGGAGAGATTGATAAGAGCGGCCGTCTGACAGATGTCCTGACACAGGCTGTCTTGGAAGCCGCGGATGAGTTCGCTCCCTTATATGAGAAGGCCCAGGCTTAAGAACCGGGCATTGAATGAGTACAGAGGAATTTCATGGGCCAGATACGTGAGATCAAAGATCGTATCAGCAGCATTGAGAACACGATGAAAATCACCAATGCCATGTATATGATCTCATCTACGAAAATGAATAACGCCAGGAGATCCCTGGCAGCCACCGAGCCCTATTTCTACGCCCTGCAGGATATGTTTGCCCGTGTTATGCGTCATCTGCCGGAGGGCTTCCGTCATCCCTACCTGGATAACCGCGAGAAGCGGCGGCAGGAGGGAGGTCTGCGCAGGGCTATTATCTGTGTGACTGCGGATAAAGGATTGGCTGGCTCCTATAACCACAACATTATCAAGCTGACAGAGGAACTTCTGGCAGATAACCCCAATGGTATGCTCTTCACCGTCGGCGAAGTGGGCAGACAATATTTTCTGCAGCATCACATTGAGGTCGATGGGGAGTTCCACTACACCGCTCAAAAACCCACCCTGGGCCGGGCCCGGAACATTGCTTTTGAAATGCTGGATCTCTTTGAGGAGGAGAAGGTCGATGAGGTCTTCATCGTCTTCACATCCATGAAGAATTCGGTGGAGACCCAGTGCAATATGACCCAGCTGCTTCCTCTGATGCAGCTTAATGCCAAGCCCTTCAATCAGGAGGAAGCGATGACGGCCATGGGAATTCAGGAGGATTTCGAACTGGAGCCCAATGCCTCGGAGCTGCTCTATAATGTGGTTCCGGATTATCTGAACGGCTATATTTACTCTGCTTTAGTTGAGTCATTCTGCTCCGAGCATTCTGCCCGCATGCAGGCGATGGACAGTGCCAATAAGAACGGACAGAAGCTCCTGCAGGAACTCAATATTCGCTATAACAGAGAACGCCAGGCGCAGATCACTCAGGAGATTACGGAGATCGCGGCGGGCGCCAAGGCCAGAGCGCAGCAGCTGGCGGCTGCTGCCGAGCGCAAGAAGCTTAAGAAAGGAGTCGTGCCGGATGCAAATCGGTAAGATTGTACAGGTCATGGGGCCTGTTGTAGATGTGGAATTCGCAGAAAAACCCCTTCCGGTGATCAAGTCGGCCTTGCAGGTTGATAATCATGGCAAGAAGGCAGTGATGGAGGTCTCTCAGCATCTGGGCGGGGACACCGTTCGCTGCATTATGCTGTCTGCCTCCGAGGGATTGCAGAAGGATATGCCTGTTCTGGCTACTGGCGCCGGAATCGAAGTGCCAGTGGGAGAACAGAACCTGGGACGTCTCTTCAATGTTCTGGGGGACACCATCGATGGGGGAGAGCAGATCACCAGTGGAGAGCAGTGGGAGATCCACCGCAAGCCGCCTAAATTCACCGACCAGAATCCGGTACAGGAGATCCTGGAGACCGGCATCAAGGTCATTGACCTGATCGCTCCTTATGCCAAAGGCGGTAAGGTTGGGCTCTTCGGCGGCGCTGGTGTCGGCAAGACGGTTCTGATTCAGGAACTGATTCACAATATTGCCACACAGCACGGCGGTTACTCTATCTTTACCGGTGTCGGCGAGCGCTCCCGTGAGGGAAATGATCTCTTCTCTGAGATGAGTGAGTCGGGCGTTATCAAGAATACCGCTCTGGTGTTCGGACAGATGAACGAGCCGCCCGGAGCCCGTATGCGTGTGGCCGAGACGGGACTGACCATGGCGGAATACTTCCGGGATGTTCAGCACAAGGACGTGCTGCTCTTTATCGACAATATTTTCCGTTTTGTCCAGGCTGGATCGGAGGTCTCCTCCCTTCTGGGGCGGATGCCTTCCGCCGTTGGCTATCAGCCCACTCTGGCCAATGAAATGGGAGAACTGCAGGAGCGGATTGCCTCTACCAAGTCCGGGTCTGTCACTTCTGTCCAGGCAGTCTACGTGCCTGCGGACGACCTGACCGATCCCGCCCCGGCAACTACATTCGCTCACCTGGATGCGACTACGGTCTTGAGCCGTAAGATCGTCGAGCAGGGAATCTACCCTGCGGTTGATCCTCTGGGATCTTCCTCCCGTATTCTGGAAGAGAGCATCGTGGGCAAGGATCACTACGAGACGGCCCAGCGTGTTCTGCAGGTTCTGCAGAAGTACAAGGAACTGCAGGATATTATCGCGATCCTGGGAATGGAGGAACTGTCTGATGAGGATAAGCTGACCGTCTACCGGGCCCGTAAGGTCAGAAATTTCCTATCCCAGCCTTTCTCTGTCGCCGAACAGTTTACCGGGATTCCCGGTCAGTATGTGCCTCTCGAAGAGACCATTCGCGGCTTTAAGGCTATTCTGGACGGACAGATGGATGAGTATCCGGAGAATGCCTTTATGAACTGCGGATCAATTGACGATGTGGCTAAAAAGGCCCAGGAGGAAGCTTAAGAGACAGGATACAGGGGGATAAAGCCGGCCGGGATATTACCTGTGCCGGGCAGGGCATGTCAAGCTGCGCAAGGAGTCTATCTATGGCTGATCAGGCAACCTTCTTTCTGCGCGTGATTGCGTCAGACAAAAAATTTTATCATGACCAGGCGGAGGCTCTGGTCGTACAGACCGTGGACGGACAGCAGGAATTTCTGGCTCACCACAGCCAGGCCATCCTGGCTATTTCTCCCGGAGAGCTTAGAATCCGCACCAGAGATGGGGAGTGGATTGATGTTGTGGCCGGTTATGGCTCCATGGTTTTCGCCAATAATAGGGCCATGGTTTTAGTGGATACCTGTGAGACGGAGGAAGAACTGGATGCCCGAAGAGCGGAGGAGGCTCTGGAGCGAGCCAGGGAGCGCCTGCGTCAGCAGCAGAGTCAGAGGGAGTACCATATGACCCAGGCGGCTATGGCCAGAGCTCTCTCCAGACTCAAATTCAAGGGCAAGGAGATGCACTGAGAAGCGATATCGCGAAAGCGTGTTCTTTCGGGACACTCTCTCAGCCGATTTTGGCGATACATATTTTTGAATTTTAATACAGAGATATGGGCTTTCTGTCAGATAATGGATACGCTTTTTCGTGAGTGTTTCATTGCCATGAAGGCTCTATGTCACATGTTGAGGCGAGTTCCTGCGGGAACCCGCTCTTTTTATATTTTTCAAGTCTCAAGTCTGCCCGTGGTTCTGTCCATGTTGGAAGTTAGCAGGTATATCTGCGAGAGTCCTGGAAGTTTCGCCTTGCTCTCGATCCTGTCTGTATTTTAAGGGCAAGGAGGGAAGGCAGCCAGAGAGAAGGCATGGCAGACAGGGAAAGGAGGGGCCGGGAGAAAGAAAAAGATTGACAGTGCCAGCTGGATTTTTTACAATATAGTTCGAAAGTGAACAGTTCAGAATCGAACAGTTCATAACTGAATGATTTATGAGGAGAGCGTTTCATGTGTGATCCAAGAGAAGAACAGCATCTGGGCCTGGCGATTTACCGGCTGTCCAAGCAGATTCGGGATGAGATGCAGCGGGCTGATGCCAGGGATCAGATTCCCCAGGAGATTGCCAAGTGCGGTTGGATGATTGGTTTGATCGCCAGGAGCGAGGAGGACATCTATCAGAAAGACCTGGAGTCTATGATTCCTCTGGCCAAGTCGACGATTACCGGTATGGTTCAGACCCTGGAACGAGCCGGGTTGCTGCAGAGGATTTCTGTCGAGCGGGACGCCCGCCTGAAGAAGATTGTTCTGACCGAGCGGGGGCAGGCCTTCCAGAGACGGTCGCTGGAACATTTCAGGAGATTGGAGAGCAAGCTTCGTGCCGGGATTTCTCCGGAGGATATAGAGTGCTTCGCGCGAGTGATTGACAAGATGAACGAGAATTTTGAGGTGAATCTATGATTCGAAAGTTGGCAGAGCAGGTAAAAGAGTATAAGGGAGCTTCTATCGCTACCCCTCTCTTTATGCTCTTAGAGGTTGCGATGGAGATGATGATCCCGCTGGAAATGGGGAATATCCTGGATAAAGGCGTCCAGGGAGGCAGTATGCAGGCTATTTTCTGCTTCGGGGGAGTGATGATTCTTATGGCTCTTATCGGCCTGTTCGCCGGTTTTGCCGGAGGCAAGTATGGAGCCAGGGCCTCTGCCGGTTTTGCCCGCAATCTCAGAGAGGCCCTTTTTCGCAAGATTCAGACGTTTTCTTTTTCCAATATTGATCATTTCTCCACAGCTTCTCTGGTCACCCGGATGACCACGGATGTCACCAACCTGCAGAATGCGTATCAGATGCTTTTGCGCATGGCGGTTCGGGCGCCGGCCTCCATGATCGTCGCCATGATTATGGCCTTTTATATCAGTGCCAGACTGGCCAGCATTTACCTGGTAATCGTGCTGATTCTGGCTGTCTTCCTCATTGTGGTCATCTCGGTTGTGCGTCGGATTTTCAGCCGGGTCTTCAAGGAGTATGACAACTTAAATGAGTCTGTTCAGGAGAATATCACGGGAATCCGGGTGGTCAAGGCCTATGTCCGGGAGAGCATAGAAAAGGACATCTTCTCCAGGACGTCAGAGGCTCTGCGGAAGATGTTTGTCAAGGCGGAGTCCATTATTGCCACGGGGATACCGGCCATGTCGCTGGCGGCTTACAGTTCCATCCTTCTGATCTCCTGGTTCGGAGCCCATATGATCGTCTCTTCGGAGCTGACAACCGGCGAACTGGTCAGTCTCCTGGCCTATTCCATGAACATTCTCATGTCGCTGATGATGCTCTCCTTCGTCTTCGTCATGATCACCATGTCCGCTGCATCTGCGGAGCGCGTTGTTGCAGTTTTGGATGAGGCGCCGGAGATCGTCAATCCCAGTGAACCTGTCATGGAGGTTCCGAACGGAGAGATCATCTTCGACCACGTCAATTTCGCCTATAAGAAGGAGGCCCAAAATTTTGTCCTCTCGGATGTGAATCTGACCATCCGTTCCGGAGAGACCATTGGAATCATGGGTGCGACCGGCTCGGCCAAGACCTCCTTCGTCAACCTGATTTCCCGTCTTTACGACATCTCGGAGGGAAGCCTTAAGGTGGGCGGTCACGATGTCAGGGACTATGACCTCAAGGTCCTGCGAGATGCGGTGTCCGTTGTCCTTCAGAACAATGTTCTCTTTACCGGAACGATCGCGGAAAATCTTCGTTGGGGCAATAAGCAGGCCACGGAAGAAGAACTGAAACAGGCGGCTCGGATGGCTTGCGCGGATGAGTTCATTGACCGTTTTCCGGAAGGCTATGAGACTTTTATTGAGCAGGGGGGAGCCAATGTCTCCGGCGGCCAGCGGCAGAGACTCTGTATTGCCAGGGCACTGCTGAAAAGGCCCCGCGTTCTGATTCTGGATGATTCTACCTCCGCCGTTGACACCGCGACGGATGCCAGGATCCGCAGGGCCTTCCGGGAGGATATTCCAGATACGACCAAGATCATTATCTCCCAGCGTGTCTCTTCTGTCCAGGATGCCGACCGCATTATCATTATGGATGAGGGAAGAATTGACGCTTTTGACACGCCGGAGAATCTCTTAAAGAGCAATGATATTTATCGTGATATCTATGAGGCCCAGACCCAGGGAGGCAGCGGGGACTTCGATGAGAACGGAGGTGAGGATTCATGACAAGACCAGCGAAAACCGGTGTGTCTGCTGAGAACATCAGGACAAATCTGGCTGCTGTCAGGCGCCTGATGAAATTTTTGTTTGTGAGTTATCCTGTTCATCTGCTGATCGTACTGGCCTGTATTTTTCTGAATGTCTTTGCCAATGTGCAGGGAAATCTTTTTATTCAGACCCTGATTGACAGTTATATTCTGCCCCTGACCAGGCAGGTATCCGCGGGACAGGCGGCGGATTTCGGTCCGCTTTTAGCCGCTATGGGCAAGGTGGCAGGCTTTTACGGGATCGGGATTGCTGCTATTTTAATCCAGGGCCTGGTGATGGCGCGGGTTACGCAGGGAATGATGGACAAGGTTCGCCGTATGCTCTTTACCCATATGGAAGATCTGCCGATTCGTTATTTTGATTCCCATGGTCATGGCGATATCATGTCAGTCTACACCAATGATGTCGATACTCTGCGGCAGATGATCTCTCAGTCGATTCCCCAGATGATCAGTTCTTCGATTACCATTGCGGCAACGCTGATTTCCATGATTATCCTCTCTGTCCCGCTGACTCTGGTTACCCTGTCTATGGTCGCCTTGATGCTCTTTGTGACCGGAAAGCTGACGGGCCAGTCCAGCAAGTACTATGGAGCTCAGCAGAGGGATATCGCCAGAGTCAACGCCCATATTGAGGAGTATATGAGCGGACAGAAGGTGGTTCAGGTCTTCAATCATGAGGAGGAGGCCATTGAACGATTTGTCGAGCTCAATGACCAGCTTTTTCATTCTGCAGACAATGCCAATAAATTCGCCAATATCATCATGCCCATCAATGGACAGCTCGGGAATGTTTCTTATGTCCTGTCCGCAGTGGTCGGCGGTCTTCTGGCCATGCGGGGACTGGCCGGAATGACCCTGGGCAAGCTGGCTTCTTTCCTGACCTTTAACCGATCCTTTACCATGCCCATCAACCAGGTCTCCATGCAGATGAATTTTATCGTCATGGCCATGGCGGGAGCGACCCGTATCTTTGCCATGCTGGACGAGGAGAAGGAGAGGGATGAAGGATATGTCACTCTGGTAAATGCCCGTGAGGACGAGAATGGCAATCCTGTAGAGAGTACAGAGAGAACCGGCCGCTGGGCCTGGAGACATTTTCACAGGGATGAGGGGACGACGACCTACACCTGGCAGAACGGCCATGTGACCTTCGAGAAGGTCAACTTCGCTTATCTTCCAGACAAGCAGGTCCTCTACAACATTGATATGTTCGCCGAGAAGGGACAGAAGCTGGCTTTTGTTGGAGCTACCGGTGCCGGCAAGACGACTATCTTAAATCTGCTGAATCGCTTCTATGATATTGAGGACGGCAAAATCCGCATTGACGGAATCAATGTCAATAAGATTAAGAAGGATGATCTGCGCCACTCCATGGGCTACGTTCTGCAGGATACACATCTCTTTACCGGAAGCATCGCCGACAACATTCGTTTCGGCAAACTGGACGCCAGCATGGAGGAAGTGGTCGCGGCAGCCAGGCTGGCCAATGCGGACGGTTTTATCCGTCGTCTGCCCGAGGGTTACGATACCGTGATCTCCGGAGACGGCGGCAACCTCTCCCAGGGACAGAGGCAGCTTTTGGCCATCGCCAGGGCGGCCATCTATAATCCCCCTGTTCTGGTCTTAGACGAGGCGACCTCTTCTATTGATACACATACGGAGAAACTGGTGCAGAATGGTCTGGATGCGCTGATGAAGGGGAGAACCTCTTTCGTCATTGCCCACCGCCTGTCGACGATTCAGAATGCGGACTGCATCATGGTGATGGAACAGGGGCATATTATTGAGAGGGGCAGCCATGAGGAATTGATTCGCCAGCATGGCAAGTACTATCAGCTCTATACGGGAAAGATTGTCAATGACTGAGAAAGAATCTTAAGAAAACCTTAAAACATAGAAATCCTTTTTCTTTTTGTCAGAACTATGTTACAGTGTTGGGGAATTTTTAGGAAAGAGAGGACCCTATTTATGAAGAAGTTTTTAGCCCTTTTCATGGCATCCATGACACTGATCTTCGCTCTTGCGGCCTGCGGTCAGAAGGATATCTCCGGAGACTATACGGCCACGGTTAAGATGAGCGATATCAATGACGCTGTTGACAAGGCAAATGACCCGGTCACCAAGGGGTTCATGGAGAACATGAATGTCACACTGAAGATGAACCTGGACAAGAAGAACTACACCATCTCCCTGGACAGTGACAAGCTGATCAGCGATGTCAAGCAGTACGCGACAGATCACTTCGATGATATTGTCAATGAGGCGCTCAAGCAGCAGGGCCTGGACAAGAGTCAGATCACCGATGACCTGGCCAAGAAGGCGGGATATGACAGTGCACAGGCGTTCTATGACGAACTCAAGAATCAGATGCTCAAAGCCATGGAAGATGCCATGAAGAAGGAAGTCGCAAATGGAATTAACACCAATTCCAAGGGCAGCTATAAGGTTGCCGGCGGCAAGGTGATCTTCGCGGAAGAAGGTTCCAAACTGGGTCTGGGACAAGGCCAGGTTAACAAGGATGGCAGCATTACCATCAAGGTATCCGACAGTCAGCTGAAGATTGATCACATTGATTTCGTCAAAAATAAGTAATATTTGGCCTGA
Organism: Lachnospiraceae bacterium AF51-6-b8A; assembly: GCA_027682585.1. GTDB lineage: Bacteria > Bacillota > Clostridia > Lachnospirales > Lachnospiraceae > Shuttleworthia. Next base: position 38,926 of record JAQCZH010000005.1, read on the forward strand.
ATCGTGACTTGAGAAGAGGTTGTGAAAAAGAAGGCTGATCGCTACAGACCGTACCTGTGTATGAGAGGCAGATGCGGACAAGGCGGTCAGCCTTTTTGCGGCCTCTTTCTGCGGACAGGGCCAGAGGAGATTGGATTTGTCGAGGACACTGAATTTTCCTCCGGGGATAAGTTACAATGGATCGAGGCATTCGGTGCCATATGTGAGGAGCCTTTCATGTACATGATTGCGGGCCTGGGAAATCCGGGCGAGAAATACAGGCATAGCAGACATAATGCAGGCTTTGACACCATTGATCGTCTGGCTGAACAGTATGGAATCTGCCTGCGGGAAATGAAATTTGAAGCACTTTCTGGCAGGGGGCTTATTGAGGGAAAACAGGTACTTCTGGTGAAACCGATCACCTATATGAATGACTCGGGCCGGTCGCTGCAGCAGATAGTTCACTTCTATAAACTGGATCCTCTGGATGATATGCTCGTTATTTCTGACGATGTGACCCTGGACTGCGGAGTGATCCGGGTGAGAAAACAGGGATCCGCCGGCGGTCACAATGGATTAAAGAGCATCATCGCCTGCCTGGGGACAGACCATTTCCCGAGGGTACGTGTGGGAGTAGGGAAGCTGTCGCCTGGAGGAGACATGATTGCACATGTTCTGGGAAGAGTTCGCCCTGAGGAACGAGATTACATGGATCTCGGAGAGGAACATGCGGCTGAGGCATCCATTATGGTCATGCAGGGACAGATCGCAGAAGCGATGAACCGCTATAACGGCATGCGGCCGCAGGACTGAGTCAGGATAATGGAACCAGGATAAAAGAAGACATGAGAGCATTTTCAGAGCCCTTTGAAACACTAGAAGAGATGCGCAGGCTTCGTCAGGCCTTAAGGGGAGACGGGGCTTTTTATGATGTCTCGGGATGTGCGGATCCTGCCAAGGCGCAGCTGATCTATGGATTGGGGGGAGATTATCCCGTCAGGCTGGTCGTTACCCGCGATGAGAGACGGGCCAGGCAGCTGGCGGAAGAATTGGAGTTCTTCACAGAAAATGTTTTCTATTATCCGGCCAAGGATCTGCTCTTTTACCAGTCGGACATTCGGTCTAATGTTCTGACCCGTCAGCGTATGCAGGTGGTAGAGGCTCTGCGCGAGCGAAAAAAGACAGTCGTAGTGACCACCTGGTCAGCCCTTATGAATAAACTTCCGCTTCTGTCCTCCTATGAAAAAAATAGCATTGAGGTCTCGCAGGGAGAGGTCATGCCGGTAGCGAACTGGCGTCTGGCGCTGATTGGAATCGGCTATGAGCCGGTGACCAGGGTAGAGCACCCGGGAGAGTTTGCTGTTCGCGGAGGAATCATTGACGTTTTCCCTCTGACCGATATCAATCCCATTCGGATTGAACTCTGGGGCGATGAGATTGATACGATGCGTCTCTTTGATCCGGACAGTCAGGTCTCTCTTCCGGACACAGATCCCATACAGACCATCCGCATTGTTCCCTCGGCGGAGATTGTCCTGTCTCCGGAGGAGATGAGTCGGGGACTTGCGGCCATCCGCGCGGATGCGGACCGGCTCTGCGCTCGGTACCGTGAGACCTTCAAGACGGAAGAGGCCGCCCGTATCAGGGCGGCGGCTGACCAGATCGCCGAGGAGGTTCAAGAGGGATTTGGAAGTCAGCAGGTTGAGTCTCATTTGACTTACTTTGCAGATCAGACAGCCTCACTGGTCGACTACATTCCCAAAGAGGGAATTATCTTTCTGGACGCATTTCATGATCTGATAGAGTCGGGGAAGACTATTATGAAGGAATTCTCCGATTCCATGACGCATCGCCTGGCATCGGGTTACGTCCTGCCGGGACAGATGCAGATGCTCTATGACAATGAGAACCTGGCAGCGAAGTTGAGGGGGAGACGGGGGATTGTCCTCTCCGTCCTGGGGAGCCGCGATGAGGCGCTGGAGATCAGAGAGCGTTTTCATATTCGGATCGGGCAGGGGAGCGTCTACAATAACAGCTATGAACTCCTGCTCAAGGATCTGAGGGAATACAAGAAGAATCGCCGCAAGGTGGTCTATGTGGGAAACTCCAGGACGCGTGCCAGACGTCTGGCGGACGACCTTCTGCAGGAGAATCTCAATGTGTTCTATACAGAAGATCCGAACCATGAGGTCAAGGAATCGGAGATTATGGTTACTGTGGGCTGTCTGTCAGCAGGTTATGAACTGACAGATGCCGGCTTTGTCCTCCTGACGGAACAGGATCTCTTCGGGGGGAGAAGAAAGCGCAGAAAGCACAAGAAGCGGCATCGTGAGGGGGAGGCGATCGCCTCCTTCTCTCAACTGCATGAGGGGGACTATGTTGTTCATGAGAACCATGGTCTGGGTATTTACCGGGGCATGGAGAAAATAGAGGTTGACCAGGTCATCAGGGACTACATCAAGATAGAGTATGCTGGTTCTGGGATTCTCTATATCCTGGCCAGTCAGCTGGATCTTTTGCAGAAGTATGCCGGGGCAGATGCCAAAAGGCCAAAACTTAACACGCTGGGAAGCCTGGAATGGTCCAGAACCAAATCCAGAGTGAGACGGGCGGTGGAATCTGTGGCCAGGGAGCTTGTGGAACTCTATGCGGTTCGCCAGGAGGGAAAGGGTTATACCTTCGGGCCGGACACTGTCTGGCAGAGAGAATTTGAGGAAGCTTTCCCCTATGAAGAGACAGAGGGGCAGTTGGAAGCGATTGAGGCCGTCAAGAGGGATATGGAGAGCCCTAAGATTATGGACCGGCTGATCTGCGGCGATGTGGGATTCGGCAAGACAGAGATCGCCTTAAGAGCCGCCTTCAAGGCCGCGCAGGAGGGGAAGCAGGTTGTCTATCTGGTTCCTACGACGATTCTGGCTCAGCAGCATTATGATACCTTTGTCCAGCGCATGGCGCCCTATCCGGTCAAGGTGGGGCTGCTCTGCCGTTTCAGAAGCAGGAATCAGCAGGAAGAGACGGTAGGCGAACTGGCGAGCGGCCGTGTTGACATTGTTATTGGAACCCACCGGGCTCTGTCCAGGGACGTAACTTTCCGGGATCTGGGACTTCTGATCATTGATGAGGAGCAGCGCTTTGGGGTCAGACACAAGGAGAAGATCAAGCAGATGAAGAAGAATGTGGATGTCCTCTCCCTTTCGGCGACACCCATTCCGCGAACCCTGCATATGAGTCTGGCGGGAATCCGTGATATGAGCATCTTAGATGAGGCACCCATGGAGCGAACCCCCATCCAGACCTTTGTCTTCGAACACAATGATGAGATGATCCGGGAGGCGGTCCTTCGGGAGATGGCCAGAGGCGGGCAGGTCTATTACGTCTTCAACCGGGTGGCGCAGATTGCCGATATGACAGCCCGCCTTCAGAAACTTCTGCCAGAGGCCAATGTCGCTTACGCCCATGGAAGAATGTCTCAAACGCGGCTGGAAAATATTATGGTGGATTTCATCGATGGGGAGATCGATCTTCTGGTCTCCACCACCATCATTGAGATCGGTCTGGATATTTCCAATGTCAACACTATCATCATTGACGACGCTGATCATATGGGCCTGTCCCAGCTCTATCAGCTGCGGGGCAGGGTGGGGCGCAGCAACCGAACGGCTTATGCCTTCTTTATGTATCGCAAGGGTAAGCTGCTCAAGGAGATTGCGGAGAAGCGACTGGCGGCCATTAAGGAGTTCTCCGATTTGGGAAGCGGCTTCAAGATCGCCATGCGGGATCTGGAGATCCGCGGCGCAGGAAATGTTCTCGGCGAGAGTCAGTCCGGCCACATGGAATCTGTAGGTTATGATCTCTATTGCAAGATGCTTGGAGAGGCGGTTCGTCACGAGAAGGGGGAGGAGATCTACGAGCCTTTCGAGACTTCGGTGGATCTGGCCATGGATGCCTATCTGCCTGAATCGTATGTGCCGGATGCCAGCCAGCGCATGGAGATCTACAAGCGCATCGCAGATATTCGCAATGAGGAAGAGCATGACGCCATGCTGGATGAGTTGATTGATCGTTTTGGGGAACCCGCGAGAGCCGTGCAGAATTTGCTCTGGATCGCCCTCTTTAAGACCCGGGCACACAGAGCCTGGATCACAGACATCAGGCAGAAGGACAGGCGGGTGAGCCTGACACTCTTTCATCAGGCTCCAATCAATCCTGCAGTAATTCCGCAGCTGATCAGCCGTTACAGTCCTTATCTGCACTTTACGGCAGACCCGCAGGCGCCTCGCCTGGAGCTTGATTTTGGCAGAAATTCCAAGATGGAGAGCAGACAGATTCCAGAGGCTCTGTGTCGCTTTATAGAGGAGTTTTGGGAGCTGGCTGTGGACAGGGAGGCCTAGGGGGGCAACTTGTCTGTGGGACTGTGGACGACTATAATAAAGATATTGAGCCATACGAGAAAAAACGGGATAAGCCCGTGGACAATAGGAGAATTGGGGATGAAGAGGACATTTGCTTCTCTGGCGGCCCTTGGACTGGCAGGAACGCTTCTGCTGAGCGGATGTGGGATCAACGCGAAGGCGAATCTGATCAAGGTCAGCCAGGGAGAGGGAATAGAGCTTGGCTACGGCAATTTCGTGGCAAGGCTTATGCAGGCCCAGTATGACGCCAGCTATCGCAGTTACTATGGAGACAGTTACTGGACAACGGATATGTCCGGAAAGGGTAAGACCCTGGAGCAGCAAGTCAAGGAGACAGTGGCGGATTCCCTGAAGCAACAGTATGTTGCCCGTCAGCATGCCGGCGATTTCAATATCGGTATCAGTGAGGAGGAGTCGAAGAAGATCGGCGAGGCCGCGGACAAATTCCTGGCCGCCAACTCCGAGGAGGCTGTCAGACAGTTGGGAGCCGAGAGGGATTATGTCGTTCGCTTCTTCGAGGATCAATACTATTACTATCATGTGGAACAGGCTCTGGAGGGGCAGGCTGACACAACGGTCAGCGATGAGGAAGCCAACCAGAAGAAGTTCTCTTATGTGAAGTTCGCCTTTCGATCCACCGACAGTTCTACGGGCAAGACGACCGTGATGACAGAGGACCAGAAGGCGGAGCTGATGAAGCAGGCCAAGATTCTGGCTGGTTCTGCGGACTTTGATATGACGGCAAAGCAGATGAAACAGACGGTACAGACAGACAATTACGGCAAGAGTGATGTGGGAGACAGTTCCTACAAACTTCCGCAGGCGGTTCTGACCGCCCTGGAGAATATGGAAGTCGGCAAGATTTCCGATGTAATCACTGCTGATAATGACGGGTATTATGTGCTTCGTCTGGACAGTTTGTCTGACGCCGAGGCGACAGCTGCCAAGAGGAAAACACTGGCGGATAAGAAGAAGTCAGATCATGCCGAGGAGGTCTTCAGGCAGTGGGAGAGTGAGGACGGTATGACCATGGACGACGCTGCCTGGAGCAAGATCAGGTTCAACAGCCTCTTTCAGACGAAGGGACAGAAACTTAAGACGCAGGGAGACGGAGCGAGCGGCAGATCTGCCGGGACTTCATCTTGACAGGGATTGCCTGCACTCACTATAATTGTGAACTTGTAGTGAATTCCCGTATGGCAGGTTAGGGGAAAAGGCCGACTCCAGTGGTGCCACAGTGAGAAGACGGCAATATCGAGGTGTGTGAAGTATGGATCAATATGTAATTCAAGGCGGAGTCGCTCTGCACGGTGAGGTAGATATTTCCGGGGCGAAAAATGCGGCTCTGGCGATCCTGGCGGCAGCCATTATGACCGATGAGACCGTTCGCATAGAGAATCTCCCCGATGTTCACGACGTGATTGTCATGAATGCGGCCATGGAAGACATCGGTGTCAGGATTAATCATATTGATCAGCATACGGTTGAGATTACGGCGGATCAGGTCAATCGCCTGACCGTGGATTACGAGTACATCAAGAAGATTCGCGCCTCCTACTATCTGTTGGGGTCTCTTTTGGGGCGCTTCAAGGAGGCTGAGGTGGCTCTCCCGGGAGGCTGTGACATCGGAAGCCGCCCGATTGATCTGCATATCAAGGGCTTTCGCGCTATGGGCGCTGACTGCGAAGTCAGCTATGGACTTATGGGAGCCAGGGCGGACCGGCTTGTGGGCGCTCATATCTTCATGGATAAGGTCTCTGTCGGAGCCAGTATCAATGTTATGATGGCTGCCGCTATGGCAGAGGGGAAGACGGTGATTGAGAATGCCGCCAAGGAACCGCATGTGGTTGATGTAGCCAATTTTCTCAACAGCATGGGGGCCAACATTCGCGGTGCCGGGACAGACGTCATCCGCATTCAGGGCGTGGACAGACTGCATGGAACGACTTACTCCGTGATTCCAGATCAGATCGAGGCCGGAACCTTCATGTGCGCCGCAGCGACGACCCATGGTGATGTCACAGTCAAAAATGTCACACCAAAGCACCTGGAGGCAACCAGCGCCAAGCTCATGGAGGCAGGCTGTGAGATCGTTGAGTATGATGACGCGGTTCGCGTTATCGCCAAGAGTCCCCTGACACCGACTTCCGTCACAACTCTGCCTTACCCCGGTTTTCCGACGGATATGCAGCCGCAGATGACAGCTGTTCTGGCTCTGGCTTCTGGTACTTCTACCGTGACAGAGACCATTTTTGAGAACCGCTTTCGCTATGTGGATGAACTGGCCCGTATGGGAGCTTCCATTAAAGTGGAGGGAAACATCGCTATTATCAGGGGAGTGGATCAGTTTACAGGAGCCCGAATCGCCGCCCCGGATCTTCGCGCCGGCGCCGCGCTTGTGATCGCAGGTCTTGCCGCTGATGGCATTACGACGGTTGATGATATCCACTTCATACAGAGAGGCTATGAGAGCTTCGAGCAGAAACTGCAGAGCCTGGGGGCTCAGATTGCCTGTGTATCCAGCGAGGAGGCTCTGCGCAAATTCATCGCCAAAGTGGGATGACAGGACAGAATTTATTTCGGAGAGACTGGCAGGAAGCGGACCAGGATCTATATACAGTTTCAGGGTTATGTATGCCCGGCTGTCGGAAGTATTGACAGCCGGGCATTTTCTGGGCTATCGTAGAACCCGTTAAGACAGTCAGATCCTGTCAGAAAATACCGGCCCGCGCGGCAGGTTACATACAGTTCTCTTATTCAGAGTGGTGGAGGTACATAGGATCGGTGAAGCCACGGCAACCCCCAAAGCGGTAGGTGCCAACCTGAGCGAGTATGTTCGAACAATAAGAGGATTTGATTATCTTTACCTGAGTCAGATCCGCAGTTGCATGCGGATCTTTTTGTGCATGACAGTCAATGCGCGCATTCGATTGTTTGTGGCCACCCAAACAGGTTCCACGAATATTTCACGGTAGGAGCGGAATTCTGAAAAAGGCTGAGCCAAAGCTCGATTGATGAGCGGAAAGGAAATTATGGAGAGAAGAATCTTTACTTCCGAGTCAGTAACTGAGGGACATCCCGATAAGGTCTGTGATGCTGTGTCCGATGCGATCCTGGACGCATGTATGGCCCAGGATCCCATGAGCCGTGTCGCCTGCGAGACGGCAGCCTGCACTGGATTTATCCTGGTGACCGGAGAGATCACGACGAAGGCCAGGCTGGATATACCGTCTATTGTCAGAGAGACGGTTAAGGAGATTGGCTATGATGACGCAGGAACCGGTTTTGACGGCAATACCTGTGCTGTTTTAGTCGCCCTGGATCAGCAGTCCGCAGATATTGCCATGGGCGTCGACAAGGCGCTTGAGGCCAAGGAAGGAAGCCTGACTGACAATCTGGATACTGGCGCCGGTGATCAGGGGATGATGTTTGGCTATGCTTCCAATGAGACGGCTGAGTATATGCCCTATCCCATTGAACTTGCTCATAAACTCTCCTTCCAGCTGACGAAAGTCCGCAAGGAGGGAAAACTTTCCTATCTTCGTCCCGACGGAAAGACCCAGGTCTCTGTCGAGTATGACGAGGAGGGAAGACCGGCCCGGCTGGATGCCGTTGTCCTCTCTACGCAGCACGATGACGATGTCAGCCAGGAACAGATACATGAGGATATTAAGAAATATGTCTTTGATCCCGTTATTCCAAAGGAGATGGTGGATGAGAGGACCAAGTATTTCATCAATCCTACTGGCCGCTTCGTTATCGGCGGCCCTCATGGAGATGCCGGGTTAACGGGGCGCAAGCTGATCGTCGACACCTACGGCGGGATGGCCAGGCATGGCGGCGGCGCCTTCTCCGGTAAGGACTGTACCAAGGTAGACCGATCCGCGGCTTATGCCGCCCGCTATGTGGCTAAGAACATTGTGGCGGCTGGTCTGGCGGATCGCTGTGAGATCCAGTTGAGTTACGCCATCGGTGTCGCTGAGCCGACTTCCATCAACGTGGATACTTTCGGCACCGGCAAGGTTTCCGATGAGACGCTGGCAGCACTGATTCGCGAGCACTTTGACCTGCGCCCGGCCGGCATTATCAAAATGCTGGATCTGCGCCGCCCCATCTATCGCCCCACTGCCGCCTATGGTCATTTCGGCCGTACAGATGTGGCTCTTCCCTGGGAGGCTCTGGACAAGGTGGATCTTCTCAAGAAAGCTCTTTGAGTCTGCAGGATATAGTATAATGAAAGCCGCAAGCTCTGCTTGCGGCTTTTGGCTGTGACAACGAATACCCGCGAAGCATAGATCGACGGTTTGTTTCATGACAATCCATTGCCTGCGGGATATGTATATGTTCCGCTGTTTTGGCAGGGGCGGATGCATTGAAAAATCGCTCCGATACAGAGGACTTCCGACAGATCCGGGGCAGGGGAGAAGAAGATGAATTTTCGCAAGAGGCTGATAATTTCCTTCGCCATTGTCATTGTGGTGCCCATTCTTCTGGCCATCCTGCTGCTCTATGGGGTCCGCTTTCTTGACCGGGGCTCTGAGCAGGGATTGGTGACAGATTCCATGCAGATCATGAACCGTTACTCCAGGAAGGCTTATGAGACCATTCTGAATCAGGCCAAAACGGATCCATCGGTTTTGCTGAATACAGTTTATCTGCAGAAGGAGAACGAGATTCTGAAGAAGAATTATACTAGCCTGCTGGTTCGCTACCAGGATCAGGTCTATTACAACGGCCTGACGGAGCACAGCAATCTGGATCCGGAGCATCTGCCCTCTTTCGGCACAGGAGCCAGGGATGCCAATAATTTCACCTATCTGGAGGGAGATGCCTCCACGATCGTCCGACAGATTGATTTCTACACCATTGATGGTTCGGTCGGGAGTGTATACCTGCTGACTTCTTCCAGCGGGGACCTGCCAGAGGCAAAGAGACTGATTATTCAGTATATCCTGGCAGTGTTGGCCATCCTGGTTCTGACCGCCGTCTTTCTGACCGCCTGGATCTATTCCGGTATGGTTCCTCAGGTCCGCAAACTGACAGAGGCAGCCGAGAATATCCGGGAAGGCAATCTGGATTTTAAGATTGAGATGGATGGGAAGGATGAGTTTGCTCAGCTTGGCAATGCCTTCGAGGATATGCGCGCCCGTCTGGCGGATTCCTCCAGACAGAAGCTGGAGAACGAGAAGGAGCAGCTGGCTTTGATTTCCAACATCGCGCATGATCTCAAGACCCCGATTACAGCGATCAAGGGCTACGCGGAGGGGATTTTAGACGGGATCGCAAGGACGCCGGAGAAGCAGGAAGCCTATGTCCGGACTATTTACAATAAGGCGGGAGAGATGGACAAGCTGATTAATGAGCTGACCACTTACACTAAGATTGACACCAGCGGCATTCCATACAACTTCCGGCACATGAGCGCCAGAGAGTATTTCGATGACTGCGCCGGGGAACTTACCGTGGAGCTGTCCAATCAACAGATTCGCTTGGGTTACGTCAATCAACTGCCCGAGGAGACAGAGGTCATTGCTGATCCGGAGCAGCTGCAGAGGGTCATCGCCAATATCGTCAGCAACTCAGTCAAATATATGGGTCATGCGGATGGCCATATCAATATGCTGGTGAAGGATGTGGGAGATTTCGTTCAGGTGGAGATGGCCGATGACGGACAGGGAATCACAGCGGGGGATCTGCCCTATATTTTCGACCGAACTTTCCGGGCCGATTCCTCCCGCAATTCCAATACGGGCGGCAGCGGAATCGGTCTGGCTGTTGTCAAGAAAATCATTGAGGATCATGGAGGCAAGGTTTGGGCCAGATCGACCCCCGGAAAGGGAACCTGTATTTATTTCGTTCTGCGCAAGTATCAGGAAGAGGAAGTCAGATGAGTAAAGTACTGATTATTGAAGATGAGCGCTCCATCGCGGAGTTGGAGAAGGATTATCTGGAACTGAGCGAGTTCTCGGTGGATATCGAGACCGACGGGGCCGCCGGGCTGAAGCGGGCTCTGGAAGGGGATTATGATATTTTTGTCCTGGACCTCATGCTGCCGGGCATGGATGGCTTCGAGATCTGCCAGAAGATTCGGGAGGTCAAGGACAGACCGATTCTTTTGGTCTCTGCCCGCAAGGACGATATTGATAAGATTCGGGGGCTGGGGCTGGGGGCCGATGACTATGTGACCAAGCCCTTCTCTCCTTCGGAGCTGGTAGCCAGGGTCAAGGCGCATCTGGCCCGCTATTCCCGTCTGGTGGGGACATCTCCCGTTCAAAACGACTGCCTGGAAATTCGGGGACTTAAGATTGATAAGTCTGACCGCCGGGTTTGGATCAACGGGGAGGAGAGGACATTTACCGCTAAGGAGTATGAATTGCTCCTCTTTCTGGCGGAACATCCCAATCATGTCTTCTCCAAGGACGAACTCTTCCGGGAGATCTGGAACATGAGTTCCAACGGAGAAGTTGCCACGGTGACCGTTCACATCAAGCGGATCCGGGAGAAGATAGAGATGGATTCCTCTAAGCCCCAGTATATTGAGACGATCTGGGGAGTGGGATATCGCTTCCGGGTGTAGACAGCAGCATGTACGTGCTGCAAAAAGTTCATGGCCAGAGGCAGCGTTGGAAGGCTGGCGGCAAAGGAAGATTGACAGAACAGATACAGCTGGCGGCATAGACGGATCGACAAAACAGATATGGCCGGCAGGTGCAGAAGAATTGACAGAGCGGACGCGGATCGTCCTGCCTGAAGGGAGTGGCATGTCCAGAAAATTATATATTTCAGACTGCCATTTCTTCCACAGGGCTTTGCTGAAATCCATGGATCACAGGCCTTTCGCGGATCTGGATCAGATGCATTCCTATATGATCCGCCAGTGGAACGCAGCGGTCGGTCCCAGGGACGAGGTCTATATTCTGGGAGACTTCTCCTATGGGAAGGGTCCGGAGACCATGGGGATTCTGGATCAGCTGCGGGGCCGCCTGCATCTGATCATGGGAAATCATGACCGCTGGTTTCGGAAACTGGATCAGGAACACCTGTCTCGTTTTGTCTGGGCGGCTCCATACAAAGAGATTCGGGATCAGGGTCGACATGTGATTCTCTCTCACTATCCTATCTTTTGCTACAACGGGCAGTATCATGTGGGTAAGGATGGATCCGCCAACGTTTACATGCTCTACGGACATGTGCATGACACAAGGGATGAGCGCCTGGTTCATCATTTCCTGCGGCAGACCCGGCAGATGGAGCTTTTGGGCAGGAATGGACAGATCCGTAATTTGCCCTGCCAGATGATTAACACTTTCTGTATGTTCAGCGATTACAGGCCAATAACGCTGTCAGAGTGGATCGAGCTTGATGCCAGAAGACGGAAACAGCTGGATCTTGAGATGGCTGACATGGAGAAGATCCTGCATCCGGACGGGGCGGGGCAGGATACGGATTCAGCCGGCGCCAAGCCAAGTTACAGAAGAAGTTAAGAGGCAGAGCCGTGGAGGAAGAGAAAGCGGAGAATACTTGACTGCTATGCGGTCACTGCGGCCGATGCAAGAGGAGTGGATCAGGGAAATCAGAGGATAGCGCCGTGCAAACAGAAATTTTATACGAGGACAGAGATCTCTTTGTCTGCTACAAACCGGCGGGATTCGCCGCCCAGACAGCCTCTGTCACGCAGGCAGACCTGGTCTCGGAACTAAAGAACTACCGCGAGAAGCGGGGAGAGCCGGATTATATTGGTCTGATTGGCCGTCTGGATCAGCCGGTCGAGGGTCTTATGGTGATTGCTAAGAGTCCGCAGGCTGCCAGGAAGTTGGAAGCGGCTCAGGCAGCAGGCAGGATCAACAAGTATTATCTGGCGGTGACCCAGGGACTGCCGAAGCGAACCGGCTCTTGGCAGGAGGCGTCCTTATCTGATTCTGCGGACCGTGGACAGAGGGCGGATTTGTCTGGCTTTGAACGTGGGAGCGATGAAGGACAGACAGGGAAATCAGGGACAAGTGGCTCCGAGTCATATGATGAGGAAAAGGAGAAGGGGAAATTTGACCAGGGAGAAGAATGGATTTATCTGGAGAATAACATGATTCTCCCTGTCCGGGGCAGGAGTGCCCGCCTGGTTGCGGTGGGAGGCGGCGGAGCCAAGAAGGCTCGCCTGGAGTACCGGATGATAGATTGTATGAAGACAAAAGACGGTCGGCTACTGGCCCTGCTTCGCATTCATCTGCTGACCGGACGCCGCCACCAGATTCGCCTGCAGTTGTCCGGTCTGGGCAGCCCCATCCTGGGTGACAGCAAGTACGGGGCCGATCCCAATGGCCGGCCGCTGGCCCTCTGCGCCTGTCGGCTGGCCTTCCTCCACCCGCGGACAGGGGAGAGGATGGAGTATGAGATTGTACCAAGGGGGCTGGATTTTGGGAGGTTTAAAGATTTCCTTGTGGAAATGTTGTGAAAACGATTTTTGATATTGCCGAGCAGTTAGCTGCTGAATTTCCAGAGTACAAAGACAGGATGGAATATGCAGGGGAATCTTTCATTCTATTTGAAGTAAGATTTGATATGGCTGTTGTTACAAAAGATTTAGACAGCATTAAAACAATAAAGCTGCAAATGGAGAAACTTCCTGAATCGAAAAAGGAGGAAATAGGGATGATGTGTGCCACTTGAAAGAGAAATTCATCATTTGCGGATTATTGGAAAGAGAGGAACGCGTGAACTTATACATCATCCGTCACGGACAGACCAATATGAATGTTCTGCACCGCATGCAGGGAAGGACGGACACCAGACTCAATGACAAGGGAAGGCTGCAGGCCAGAGAGGCGGCAGACTTTCTTCGCAAGAAGGGGATTGTCCCGGATCGGATCATTGTCAGTCCCCTGGATCGGGCCAGAGAGACGGCGGAGATTGTCTCCGGCAGGCCCAGAGATTTTCAGGAGCCGGACGATCGGATCATTGAGATGTGCTTTGGAGAGGCGGAGGGCAAGCCAAATGAAGAGCTGGCCCGGGGCTTCTATGAGTCCTTCTTTCGGACCGTCGTTGACTATGAGCCGCCGATTGGGGCGGAGAGTTACGAGGAACTCTTCACCCGCATCTCAGATTTTGTGGAGGACTTGCGAAATCAGTATGTTCTATGTGTAAATAGGAGAACTGTGGCAAGCGATCGCGAGGTGCCTACGGTTTTTGTCGTCTCTCACGGGGCAGCCCTGCACGCCCTGTTGGCCTATGTCGGCCATGTGGAACGGAGGGACTTCTGGAAGATTGATGTCAACAACTGCGCCGTCTTTCAGGTGTTCCTCTCCGATCAGAAGCGTCAGCCTGACGGCAGGCCGGGAAGTGATTATGAGGACCATTTTATCAGGATTTACGAGGGCTTTGGCCATGGACACTACCTGAATATGACGACTCGGGATCAGTGAGCGCGGCAGGTGCTCTGCGCTGCGGATGGCGAAAGAGGCAGGACGAAGCTGAGGCAGTACAGGATAAGATGAGATGTATGGTAATGGAGTAGGGCGGCAGAGAGGGCAAAGAGGCTGCGGTTTGCCAGGGGTAAATGCGGTTGGACATACGCGCAGACGGACAAGTTGTCGGTAAGCTCAGATTGACAGAAAATAGAGCATTTTTTAGAATAGTGCAGTAAATGCCCGCAAGAACCGCCGGAGAGCTGACCGCTGGTGTGCCAGTCGATGGCGGAAGGGCATGTAAGGAGAGATCATGGCTAAGGATAAGAAGTTTGTCGAGGAGATCACACCCAGAAGTGAGGATTTTGCCCAGTGGTATACCGATGTGGTGAAGAAGGCGGAGCTGATGCAGTACTCCTCTCTCAGGGGCTTTATGATCTATAAGCCGCTCGGCTATGCGATCTGGGAGAATATCCAGAAGAATATGGACGCTATGTTCAAGGAGACCGGCGTGGAGAATGTCTACATGCCCATGCTGATTCCGGAGAGTCTCCTCGATAAAGAAGCGGATCATGTTGAGGGCTTCGCTCCGGAAGTGGCCTGGGTGACCAAGGGTGGTACGCAGCCCCTGCAGGAGCGACTGGCCATTCGGCCGACTTCAGAGACCCTCTTCTGTGATCTCTATTCCACCATAGTTCAATCCTATCGTGACCTGCCCAAGGTATATAATCAGTGGTGCTCTGTCGTCCGCTGGGAGAAGACTACCCGGCCCTTCCTGCGCTCCTCTGAATTCCTCTGGCAGGAGGGACACACGGCCCACGCAACAGCTGCGGAGGCCGAGACAAGAACCATTCAGATGCTGAATCTCTATGCGGATTTCTGTGAGAAATACCTGGCGATTCCTGTGGTTAAGGGGCGCAAGACCGATAAGGAGAAGTTCGCCGGGGCAGAGGCAACCTACACCATTGAGACCCTGATGCACGACGGCAAGGCTTTGCAGTCCGGAACTTCCCACAATTTCGGGGATGGTTTTGCGAGAGCTTACGGAATTCAGTACACAGATAAGAATAATCAGTTGCAGTATGTTCATCAGACTTCCTGGGGTGTGTCGACCCGCCTGATCGGGGCGATTATCATGGTGCACGGCGATGATTCCGGCCTGGTTCTGCCCCCCCGTATCGCTCCTACGCAGATTGTCATTGTGCCTGTCATGCAGCAGAAGGCGGGTGTTCTTGAAAAGGCTGAAGAACTGCGTCATACGTTGAAAGAAGCCGGATTTTCTGTCAGAGTTGATGACTCAGATAAGACACCCGGCTGGAAATTTGCGGAGGCGGAGATGCGGGGGATCCCTCTTCGCATTGAGGTTGGGCCCAAGGATATAGAGAAGGGGCAGGTCGTTATGGTGCGCCGCGACACCCGTGAGAAGGTGTTTGTTCCTATGGATGAGCTTACAAAAGAGACGGGACAGATTCTTGCCAAGGAACAGGAGGATATGCTTGCGCGGGCCAGGGACTTCCTGAACAGCCACATTTCCGACGCACACGACTACGAGGAGTTCAAGGATGCGGTTGAGAACAAGCCGGGCTTCATTCGCGGGATGTGGTGCGGCGACGCGGCCTGTGAGGACAAGATTAAGGAGGATACCACAGCGACCAGCCGCTGCATGCCCTTTGACGAAGAGGCCATTGACGGCAAATGTGTCTGCTGCGGAAAACCTGCGCATAAGCTGGTCTACTGGGGTAAGGCGTATTGATGAGAGATGACCGGAATCAGACAATGGAGCTGCCGGCTCCTGTGCGGCAGATCATTCACAGATTGGAGACAGCTGGTCATGAGGCCTATGCGGTTGGCGGATGCGTCCGGGACTCTTTTGTCCCCGGGCGCATTCCCGATGATTGGGATATTACCAGTTCAGCGAAGCCGCGGGAGATCAAGGCGCTCTTTGCCCATACCATCGACACGGGGATCCGGCATGGGACAGTGACCGTCATGCTGGATCATGTGGGCTATGAAGTGACGACTTACCGCATCGACGGGGAGTATCTGGATGGACGCCACCCCAGAGAGGTCCGTTTTACACCCAGTCTTACCGAAGATTTAAAACGGCGGGATTTTACAATCAATGCCATGGCCTACCATCCCGATCGGGGGCTGGTGGATGAATTTGATGGACTTGGAGATTTGAGGAGAAAACGGATTCGCTGTGTGGGAGATCCTCGTCAGAGGTTTACAGAGGATGCGCTTCGCATGTTAAGAGCGGTTCGCTTTGCGGCTCAGTTGGATTTCACACTTGATAGGGAAACGGCGGCAGCGATCCGAGAACTGGCGCCGAACCTGAAGAAGGTCTCGGCAGAGCGTGTTCGGGCGGAACTGATGAAGACCATTTGTTCCGTTCATCCGGCCTGCCTTGAGATGGCCTATGAATTGGGGCTTACAGCCGTTTTCCTGCCGGAGTTTGATGCCTGTATGAGGACGCCGCAGAATACGCCACATCACTTCACCGATGTGGGTCATCACACCCTGCTGGTCATGCAGGGGGTGTCAGATGACCCGGTTCTGCGTCTGGCCGCTCTTCTTCATGATATCGCCAAACCTGTCTGCAGAACGACAGATGCGCAGGGGGTGGACCACTTCAAGGGGCATCCGGAGGAGGGGGCTAAGATGGCCAGGAGGATTCTCAGACGTCTGCGCTTTGACAAGGAGACGATCGAAAGAGTAGTTCAGCTGGTCCGCTGTCATGATGAGCGGCCCGATGCGGATCTTAGGTCAGTTCGCCGGGCAATGGTTCGGATAGGGATGCAGGCGTTTCCCAGGCTCTTTGCCCTGAAGAGGGCAGATATGCTGGCGCAGAGTGATTATAGACGCAGGGAAAAGCTGGCTCAGATTGATGACTTCGAGTGCCTGAGAGAGCAGATTCTGCAGAAGAAGGAGGCCCTGTCCGTAGGTGATCTGGCTATATCCGGCAGAGACCTTCTGGAGATGGGGCTTCCTCAGGGAAGGCAGGTGGGAGAAGTCCTGGCAGCCCTCTTAGAGGACGTCTTAGAGGAGCCCGCGCACAATCAGCCGGACTATTTGAGAAAGAGAAGCCGGGAAATTCTCTTAAATCGGGAGAAAAGCCTGTAAAACAGGGCTTTTTCTTGACAAGCAAAATAAAATCAATTATAAAGGGTTTATACGATTCGGGGGAGAACCCAAGGAGAATCGGCACTGTTAATATAGGAGGAATCAAAATGAACAAGACTGAGTTAGTTGCAGCAATTGCAGAGCAGGCTGATCTGTCCAAGAAGGACGCAGAGGCAGCGCTGAAGGCATTCACCGACGTTGTATCTGAGGGCCTCAAGAAGGGCGAGAAGATCCAGCTTGTCGGCTTCGGCACCTTTGAGGTTTCCGAGAGATCTGCGAGAACCGGACGCAATCCCCAGACCGGCAAGACGATGAAGATCGCTGCTTCCAAGGCGCCTAAGTTCAAGGCAGGCAAGGCACTGAAGGATGCGGTGAACAAGTAATTTTTCGAATCGAGCGATTTGAAAGAGACGGTCAGAAACAAAAAGCCGATTGCCATATAGCGCAGATGCATGCATATGCAGATGCGACATATGGAGATCGGTTTTTCTTATTCATGACAATGGAATACTCGCAAAGTGTGCATTCCGTTGTTTACGGCGGTGGAGCACGTAAAGAGCGCGTATTCTGCGGTCAATGCCCATAGTATGCTTGCAGATACTCCATTCCATGGGGTGTGACCGGCGGTGCATTTTCCCTCTGTGACTTCTGTGACAGAATACAGGATGGATTTTTGGATATTCCGGAAGAAAAGAGGGGAAAGGGGTATGCGCTCGAAGAAGGACAACGTTTCAGAAGGGACAGGGATATGAGGCTGGACAAGTTCCTCAAGGTTTCAAGACTGATTAAGCGCAGAACAGTGGCAAATGAGGCCTGTGACGCCGGCCGTGTGCTCGTGAATGGCAGGCCTGCCAAGGCTTCTGTCAAAGTTGCGGTGGGTGATATCATAGAGATCGCTTTCGGAAACCGCACCGTTAAAGTCCGCGTTCTGGAGATACAGGACACGACGAAGAAGGAGGAAGCCAAGGACCTCTTTGAATACCTCTGACTTGCCAAAACGATCCTGCGCTCCTATCATAGATGTATTCAGAGAATGCTGTTTAAGAGGCACTGGCCGGGAATCAGATCAGGGAAGGAATTCATGAGCGAAGAGTTGACATCAATCAGCGAGAAAGAAAAGCCGCAGGTCAGGAAAACCAGGCGGCGCCGACAGGCAGTCTTTGCCCTGGTGACCATGATCTTCGCGGTGGCTATGCTGGTACAGCTGACCCGCCTCTACCAGAAGCAGAGGAGTTACAAAGAGAAGGCCGCTGTCTATCAGAAAGAACTGCTGCAGCAGCAGGAGAGAGCCAAAGAAATTGAGGATCAGGTGAACTATACGATGACAGATGCCTACACAGAGCGTGAGGCGCAGAGCAAGCTTGGGATGGTTCATCCCAATGAGATTATCTTCCGTGAGAAGAAATAAGGATATGAGGACTCGACAGTGACTTGTCGGGTCTTTTCTTGTCGGAGGAGGATACAGGCGGACTCGGTGGGGGCGAGGCAGGGATAAACGGAACTGCTGGAGCCCTGTCAGCAGGAGTGCGGACTGTCAGATAAAAAGTGTGGAGGAAGAGATTGTGGAGGATTTCGCAGAGAAGGTCTGGTCTTATGTGGTTCGGGAAGAAATGCTTGTTCCCGGAGACCATCTTCTTCTGGCGGTCTCCGGCGGAGCGGATTCGGTTGCTCTCCTGCGTCTTGCCCTTGTCTGGCGGCAGAAGTACGATCTGCGCCTGCGGGTTCTGCATGTAGAACATGGTCTTCGGGGGCAGGAGAGTCTGGAAGACGCAGCCTGGGTTCAGAGTCTGTGCGGGAAGTACAGCCTGCCCTGTCAGGTCGTACCGGTAGAGGTGCGGGTTCTCGCGCAGGCAGAGAGACGCTCTGAGGAAGAGGCAGCTCGCGAGCTTCGCTATCGCGTTCTCGAGGAGGCGGCAGCGCGATGGGAAGACGCCAAAATCGTCTTGGCTCACAATTCAAATGATGCGGCGGAGACCTTGCTCTTTCATTTGGCCAGGGGGACCGGCCTGGAAGGGTTGTCGGCAATACCGCCCAGAAGGGGAAAGATCGTTCGTCCTCTTCTGACAGTCTCCAGGGTTGAGATAGAAGACTGGCTGCGGAGTCTGGGACAGGAATGGAGAATGGATCGAACCAACGAGGAGGATACTTACAGCCGCAATCGTATCCGCCATCAGGTTCTCCCTCCTCTTCTGCAGGAGAACGAAAGAGCCCTGGAACACATGGTGAGAACGACAGAAATCGTGAGGGAGGCGTCGGACTATATTCGAGGACAGGCAGAGAGAGTTCTGAGTCAGTATCTTCTGTCCGGCAGACAGCAGGAGGGAGGTTTGATGGAGCAGGTTTTGCCCATCCCAGCGAAGCTGGTTCTCTCTCTCGATATGCGCAGGGAGGATCCTTTCTTACAGAGGGAAATGCTGCGTCTTGCCCTGCAGACTGCGGCCGGAAGGGCCAGAGATCTGGGTTATGCGCATGTGCAGGCTTTGCTTGATCTCATGCGCGGTCAGGCGGGAAAGCAGCTGGATTTACCCTACGGTCTGCTCGTCGTTCGGGGGTATGAGAGTCTTCAGTTCTTCAGGGGGGCGCCAGACGGAGAGGAGACCGATGTCTGTCCGAAAGAGGCGAATGGAAGGGAAGGCCAAACGGACCGCATTCCCCCGGATCTTGAAGTTGGCGATGAGGGGGAGATCGCGCTCGGGAGAGATCGCTATCATTACCGCTTGCTGGAGGGCAGAGGGGAGGTGCCAAGCCGCCCTATGCCCTATACGAAGGCATTTGATTATGATAAAATCAGGACTGCTCTTCAAATTCGCCTCAGAGAGCCGCATGACCTTATCTGCATTGACGCGGTCGGACACAGGCAGAGTTTGAAGCGGTTCATGATCAATCGAAAGATCCCCGCGGGGCTCAGAGCCTCCTGTCCCCTTCTGGCGGATGGGTCTGAGATCGTCTGGCTTGTCGGATACCGGCAGAGTCAGGCCTATCAGGCGGATCGGGACACGAGAAGAATCTTAGAGATTAGGAGAGTGAAAGATGAGTGAGAAGATCAGAGTGATGCTTGCGGAAAAAGAACTTGACGCAAGAATCCGGGAACTGGGTGCACAGATCAGCAGGGATTTTGAGGACAGGGAGATTTTTCTGGTCTGTATCCTGAAGGGGGCGTCCTTCTTTGCCTGTGAACTGGCCAAGCGCATTACGGTTCCTGTGATTATGGATTTCATGTCTACATCGAGCTATGGCGCCGGCACTGTCTCTTCCGGCAGCGTTGTCATTAAGAAGGGACTGGATCTGGATCCCGCAGGCAGGGATGTGCTGATTGTTGAGGATATCATTGACTCAGGCAATACCTTTCAGTTTCTGCTCAACTGGTTCCGGGATAAGGGAGCCAAAAGCGTGCACACCTGCTGTCTTCTGGACAAACCTGACCGCCGCGAGGTTCCGGTGGAGGTTGATTACACCGGATTTTCCATTCCGGATGAATTCGTTGTGGGCTATGGCCTGGACTACGATCAGAAATACCGCAACCTCCCCTATATCGGGGTTGTTGAACTGAATGGCTGAACCAAAGAGAAGCGATGAAAGCGACTGGATATTGTCCTGTGGGATAAGCCGGCCGCTTTCTGCGCACGTATCGCGCCAAGCGCAGGAGAGGAGTAGTTTTGAATAACGAGAACAGGCGCAGACGGGGAGCGGCCATCTATTTGCTGATATTGCTTGCTCTGGTTGTCGTCTGGTATTTCAATGCACCAAGGCTCAACAAGACCATGGGCGATGGTCAGCTGCAGACTGCATTGCAGGCAGGGCAGGTCAGGACTGTGGTGATTCATCAGAATGCGCAGGTTCCCACGGGAAGCGCTGACATCGAATTGACGGACGGACAGATGTACAAACTGGCCACGACGGATGTAAGAAGCCTGGAAGCCACGCTGCGGACGGCGCGCTTTGACAACTATGTGCTCAAGGATGTGGCGGACAATCAGTGGCTTATGGCCGTTCTGCCATCTGCTGTGGTAGGGGTCATATTGATTGTCTTCTTTATCCTGATCATGAACGCTCAGAACCGGGCTCAGAACGGCGTCAACGGTCAGATGATGGACTTCGGTAAGAGCCGGGCAAAGATGGCCAGGAAAGAGGACACGCAGGTGACATTTGCGGACGTGGCCGGTCTTCAGGAGGAAAAGGAGAGTCTGGGAGAACTGGTTGACTTCCTCTCTGATCCGGGGAAGTTCACTCAGGTAGGAGCTCGTATTCCAAAGGGAGTGATCCTGGTGGGCCCTCCGGGAACGGGTAAGACCCTGCTGGCTAAGGCAGTGGCGGGGGAAGCAGGGGTTCCCTTCTTCTCAATTTCGGGATCTGATTTCGTGGAGATGTTCGTCGGGGTCGGCGCTTCCCGCGTCAGGGACCTCTTTGCGGAGGCTAAGAAAAATGCCCCCTGCATTGTTTTTATCGATGAGATTGACGCTGTGGCGAGGCGCCGCGGAGCTGGTCTGGGCGGAGGCCATGATGAGCGGGAGCAGACCCTGAATCAGATGCTGGTAGAAATGGACGGCTTCGGGGTCAATGAGGGCATCATTGTTATGGCGGCGACCAACCGGGTAGATATCCTGGATCCTGCCATTATGCGGCCCGGGCGTTTTGACCGATCGGTCTTTGTCGGCAGGCCTGATGTGAAGGGAAGAGAGGAGATTCTCCGTGTCCACACCAAGAATAAGCCTTTGGCAGAAGATGTGGATCTCGTGACAGTGGCGCGGACGACGGTTGGCTTTACAGGTGCGGATCTGGAAAATTTGATGAATGAATCCGCCATCGCTGCGGCCAGAGAGGGACGGGCTTATGTCAGGATGGAGGATATCCGCTCCTCCTTTGTCAAGGTCGGAATCGGGACAGAGAAGAAGAGCCGGATCATTTCCGAGCAGGAGAAAAAAATTACGGCTTATCACGAGTCGGGACATGCCATCCTCTTTCATATCCTGCCCGATGTAGGGCCGGTCTATTCGGTCTCCATTATACCTACAGGCGCTTCAGCGGCAGGCTACACCATGCCGCTGCCGGAGAAGGACAATATGTTTGTCACCAGGGGGAGGATGTTCCAGGATATCGTGGTTGCCTTCGGCGGTCGTGTCGCAGAGGAATTGATCTTCGATGATGTGACGACGGGGGCTTCTGCTGACATTAAGCAGGCGACCCGCACAGCAAGGGAGATGGTGACCAGGTACGGATTCTCCTCCAAAATCGGGCCCATCGCATATGGCGATGATGATGATGAGGTCTTCATCGGCAGGGATCTGGCTCATGCAAAGTCTTACGCGGAGTCTACGCAGGCGGGGATTGATGCGGAAGTGCACAAAATAATCTCCTCAGCCTATGATAAGGCCAGGGAGATTCTGACAGCTAATATGGATGTCCTTCACCAGTGCGCGGACCTGCTGATCAAGCAGGAGAAGATTCACCGGGAGGAATTCGAGGCGCTCTTTGCAAAACACTACAGCCAGCCGGCGGAAGGCGGCGTGACGGTGGAGGAGATGTGAGTTGCAGCGCTTCCTGCGACTGGTCGGTAGACAGGGGGATCAAAGGCGGATGAGCTGTGGAGCGCGGGTTAGCGGCGGGAGGTCAGAGTTCTCTTGCATATCCATATGACGAGGGCAATTCCTGCGATAAGAGCCAGAATCCTCGTGATATCGGGTTTGCCATTCATGGCGTGGCAGTCGCTCGGATGATCCGGGTTGTAGGCGACGGTAAGGGTCTCGCCCACCTGGAGGCTGGTGTCCCTGTTGAAGGTCACCCAGGCCTGCACCTGCTTGCCGTTGACCGTGTATTCCACTTGCAGTGTGCTTCCATACTTCGTGTCTGAGCCATCGCTTCGCCTCTGGTAGTTCTCCACCTTGAGGATGCGGGCCTCTGCCTTGGGGTAAGAGTCATAGGGAGAAGCCTTCATGCGCATGCCGATGATGACGGCAGCTGCTCCCAGGAGGATGAAAATGATGACAAGTCCGATCCAGATTGCTTTTGCGGCGGCATGTTTCATGGTCTGCTCTCCTTTCTGTCTTCTCATACAAGTGTAGCACAGATGGAAAGGGGCAGATGGATATTTCTCCGGTTCTGCCGAAGAGAAGCCTATTTGGATTCGGCGAGGAGAATATCAGGCGGTTCTGCCATATTGGGGCTGGTGCCGGATATAGACCGGCCGATCAGGGGCAGCAGTGGAAGATTTCTTCTGAAATTGTAAATAATACACAAAAAAAGGATTATATAATTGGCAAATTTGTAGAGACTCATTGCCCAAGATGAGGTAGGATAAGCCTTGTAAAAACCCCAATACATTTTTACATTTTTTACTACCCCCATAGTAAAATACCTTCTCCTGAGAGCGGCTTCCCCAAGCCGCTCTCTTTTTCGTCTGAAATTAAATACGAGCAGAGCGGAAATTCTATTTTTAGCATTCGATTTCATAAACGTTTCATATAGGATCGATAGCATATGGTTTGTGAACAAAAGCGGCGGGAAAACAGATGCCTTACCTGCGGGAGGGCGAGAAGGAAAGGAGTGGGGGGCAGCAGTGATAAAGAACGCCATCGCATATGTCTTGCGAAAAAAGACCCGGACATTGATAGTTTTTGTCATACTGACATTGGTTCTCTCCTGTCTGTATATATGCTTAAGCATTATGCGGACCAGTGAAAATCTGGAGCAGACCTTGTACCAGTCTTCAAATTCATCCCTTTCGATCACGAAGAGGGACGCGGACGGATATTTTGAGATCAGTCCGTTCGCGCAGACAGATCAGATCAAAGAGATTACCCAGTCGTCTCCTCAGTATGAGGGTCCGGCAAGACTGACCAATGCAAAAGCGGTCGAGGGAGAGCAGGCGATTACGAGAGACGATCTGACGGATGGATTCAAAAATCTGGTCTCGGTCGAGGCCGGAGGTGAAACAGATAAAAATGTTCTCTTCAGCAGCGGGACATTCAGTCTGAAAGAAGGGAGAGGGATTCAGAGAGGTGATTCGGACGCTCTTCTCGTCCACGAGGAGTTCGCCAGGAAAAACAAGCTGAAGGTAAATGATGAAATTCGTCTGGAATACATTGACTCCAGGAATGCGGATCGCAAACTTGCGGAGCGCACCTACAAAATTGTAGGAATCTTTTCCGGGAAGAAGCAGGAGAGGTACACGGGGCTGTCATCGGATCTGAGTGAGAATATGATGTTCGCAGACTATGCGTCAAGCCAGAAGGGGCTTGGCCTGTCGGAGAATCAGTGGATTGCCAGTAAGATCACTTTATCCTGCGCGGGACCGGAGAAGATGGATGAGGCGATCAGGAAGATTCAGGAGCTTCCCGCGGATTGGACCCAATATCGCGTTGACAAGAATGCAAGCGCCTTTCAGGAGGCCATAGAGGCGATCGGCGGCGTCAGGCACATGATCGGGATGATGACCTATGCGATTATGGCCGGCGGCGTGGTTGTACTCTCTCTGATTCTGATCCTTTGGCTGAGAGAGCGAATCTATGAGATTGGAATCCTCCTGTCGATTGGAGTCAGCAAGGTCAAAATCGTGGGCCAGTTTCTTGTGGAGCTGATCCTGATATCCATTCCAACCAGCCTGGCCGCTTTTGTGGTCGGGAGTCTGGCAGTCAGACAAATTGCAGGAGGATTGCTGGGGGCGGATCAGACAGCATCTCTTATGACAAACTTACCGACCAGTGCGGGCGGAGTCAGTCAGTTGCTGGTGTTTGTACAGAGCTATGGCGTTTTGGCTGCCGTTATCGCGGTGTCGGTGATCATTGCATCCGCAATGATTCTGATCAAAAAGCCCAAAGAGATTTTATCCCAAATCAGTTAGGAGGCCAGTATGAGTATCTTAGAAATGAAGAATGTAACTTACAGCTATTCCGGCTCCAGAGAGCGGATTCTCTCATCCATCAACCAGGGCTTTGAGTGTGGGAATTTCTATGCGATCATCGGGAAATCCGGCGCGGGAAAGTCAACCCTGCTCTCTCTTTTGGCAGGACTGGATCGCCCCGATCGGGGAGAGATTCTGTTTAAGAATGAGAATATTGAGAAAGAGGGATACAGCAGGCACAGGAGAAATCATATATCGCTTGTCTTTCAGAACTACAACCTGATCGATTATCTCTCCCCCCTGGAGAATGTGAGGCTGGTCAACAGCAAGGCCTCTGAGGAAATTCTGCTGGAGCTTGGGCTGGATAAAAGCCAGATCAAAAGAAATGTCATGAAGCTCTCCGGAGGCCAGCAGCAGAGAGTCGCAATTGCCAGAGCCCTGGTGTCAGAAGCGCCGGTTATTCTGGCGGATGAGCCGACAGGGAATCTGGATGAGTCTACCGCCGGAGAAATCATAGGAATTTTAAAGAAACTGGCCAAAGAGAGGAATAAGTGCGTCATCGTGGTGACGCACAGCAAGGAAGTCGCCGGCGCGGCAGACACAATTCTGGAATTGAGCAATAAGAAGATCAAGCAGGTGAAATATATCTAGGAGGGCGACAATGATCAGAAACGCATTTGCCTATGTCACAAGAAAGAGTCTGAAATCCTTCATCATACTTCTGGTGATTTTGTCCATGTCTGTCCTCAGTCTGATCAGCCTGTCGATCAGGGATGCGACCAACCGGGCCTCAGCGGAGACCTTTGGGACGATTACCAATAGTTTCTCCATGGAGATTAACCGGCGGGTCAACCAGGGAACACCGCGGGGAGGAGGAAATGTAAGAGGACAGGATATCAAGAAAATAGCTGAGTCCAAGGATATTGACGGCTATGTGAAGAGAATCAACAGCGTGGCCGATCTGGATGGCTATGATATCATTGAGACCAAGGAGACGCTGGCCTCTCAGTCTGAAGAGCGCGCAAAGAATTTCAAGAGAACTGTTATGCTGACCGGAGTCAACGATTCGTCCAAGGAGACGAAATTCGTATCCGGGGCATACCAGCTGGTTGAGGGACAGCACCTGACCGGGACGGATAAGAATAAAATCCTGATGCATAAGGATCTGGCAGCCAAGAACAATCTAAAAGTGGGGGATAAGTTAAAGATCAAGTCCAATCTCTTTGATGCGGATAATGAGAAGGGCGCCAATGAGACGGTGGAAGTGGAAATCAAGGGCCTTTTTGACGGACACAACAAGGGCGGCGTGAGCGCAGCCCAGGAACTCTATGAGAACACGCTGATTACAGACCTGGACACGGCGGCGAAGGTCTATGGGAATACGGAAGACACCGCCACCTATCAGGACGCGACCTTCTTCGTGAAGGGGAATAAGAACCTGGATCAGGTGATCAAAGATCTGGGCTCTCTGGATATCAACTGGAAGGCCTATAACCTGATTAAGAGCTCGTCTAATTATCCGGCTCTGCAGAAGTCTATTTCCGGCGTATACGCAATTGCCAACCAGTTGCTGACAGGCTCCTTAGTTTTTGCCGGTCTTGTCGTATCTCTGCTTCTGCTCCTCTGGATGAATGCCAGAAAGAAAGAAATTGCGGTACTCCTGTCACTGGGCTTTTCCAAGATGAGAATTCTGGGGCAGTTTATGATGGAACTTTTGTTCATCGCGATTCCGGCCTATATCGGGGCTTACTTCCTGGCCGGACATGTGGGAAAAGCGCTTGGAAACCGTATCCTGCAGAGAGTTACAGGGAATATCGCGGATCAGATAGCCAAGCAGTCGGCATCGACCGGTCTGGGCGGCGGCGCAGAAGTGGACGGCTTCAATAAGACCCTGACCAGCCTGGATGTGATCATCGGTCCGAATGCTCTGATCTATGTGGTACTGTTTATGTCGCTGATTTTGATTGTTTCCGTCCTCATATCTTCGTTTGCGATTTTAAAGAGAAGTCCCAAGGAACTGCTGACAGATACCAAGTAAGAGATTACGCGAAGCGGTGAAGTCCGGCGGGGTCGTAAAGAACTTTCGGATCGCTCTGCCGTCATATCTGTTGATCGGATTGGGCAATGGACCATTCATAGGGGACAGGAATCATAAGAGCGGATCCGAGAATAAAGCGAGAGCTGATTGTCATAAGACGCATGCGCGTATTTGGAGTGAATGTGTCTTATGACGGTCGGCTCTCTTTATCCATAACAATGGGATGCCTGCGAGGCGTGACTTCATAGACATTGCCGGGTGTGGTCGGTAAAATAGGCTTTGACGGTAAATTCGAGAATATGCAGGCGGGGGACCGGGGGCGCTTGCGCAGGAAGGGGAGAGCCTATGAAAATACTTGTTGTTGAGGATGACCAGATGATCCGGGAGGGCGTCTGTGAATACCTGTCCGAATCCGGTTATGAGATGGTCGAGGCGGGGGACGGGAGGGAGGCGCTTGCCAGGTTTTATTCTGATGATATCAACCTGGTAGTCCTGGATATACAGATTCCGCATATCAATGGCCTGGACGTACTCAAGGAGATTCGAAGAAAGAGCAGGCTGCCGGTACTGATCTTAACGGCCTTCAGTGATGAGGAGTATAAGATAGAGGCATTTACCAGTCTGGCGGACGGCTATATTGAAAAGCCCTTTTCTTTGCCTGTGCTGAAGGCCCGTATTGATTCTCTGATAGAACGGCACTTCGGGCTGACAGATCGATTTGCCTACAAGGGAACGGAGGTGAATTTCAGCAGCTATTCGGCCAGAGTGGACGGGGAAAAGGTCGATGTGAACGCTAAGGAAGTGGAGATCCTAAAATTCCTGCTGGAACATGAGGGCTGCGCCCTGACAAGGGCGCAGATTCTGGACGGGGTGTGGAAGGAGACGGAGGAAATCCCCTTTGACCGGGTCATTGATGTCTATATCAAGGAACTGCGGAAGAAACTGGGACTGGACTGCATTATCACCGTTCGGAATGTGGGCTACAAGCTGGAGAGACAATGAAGAATCTGAAAATATTTCCAAAGATGTTCCTGCAGACCTTTGCGATCCTGAGCATTCTCATTGTTCTGATGCATCTGCTGATTTTTTTCGTCTTCCCCAAGACCTATCTGGAGACCAGAAAGCAGGAAGTGTCTGCCAAGGCGGATGAAATTGCCAGCAATATTCAGGGGAGAGATCTGAATTTCGTTGAGCAGTCCCTGGATTTCTATTCCAAGACCAGCCAGATCAAGGCCTTTGTCAAAGAGCAGGGAGCTGATGACGGGATCAGAATCGAAGAGGAGGTGGGAGCCGACTTAAAGAGCAGCAGCAACTCTCTGGTCATTGAGGAGAGAGAGATCCAATTAAACACGGGGAGAAAGATATGGGTTCAGTTCGTCTCAACCGCGGATATGCAAAGAGATGCCAAAGAGCTGAGCCTGAAATTCCTGCCATATTCCCTGATCCTGTCTTTTCTTCTCTCTGTTGTCATTTCCCTGATCTATGCCAGGTCGATCACAAAGAGTATCCAGGAAATCAAGGACGTCACAGATCAGATGATGAAGCTGGACAAGGACGCCAGCCTGAAAGTGGATTCGACCAATGAAGTGGGGCAACTGAAGGGACAGATCAATGAGCTGTATGAGACCCTTTTAAATTCCATGGAGCATCTGGAACGGAAGAATCAGGAGGTTCTGCAGCTGGAGAAGCTGAAATATGATTTCTTCCGGGGAGCGTCCCATGAGATGAAAACACCCCTGGCCAGCTTAAAGATCATCCTGGAAAATATGCAATACAATGTCGGAAAATACAAGGATCGGGACAAGTACATCGGCAGCTGCCTTGTGATTGTGGATCAGCTGACCAGAAATATATCCCAGATGCTGTCCGTCTCGTCCCTTGACCAGCTCAAAAACGATGAGGAGGAGGTCCTTGTCAGAGATATTTTACAACCGCTTCTGGATCAGTACAGACTGCTGGCGGCCCAGAGGCACATCAGCGTGAGTGAGGAGCTGGGTGATGAGACCATGTATATCGGAAGGCGGGCGCTCAAGATGGTCCTGTCGAATCTGATCAGCAATGCCGTCAAGTACGCGAATGAGAAAGGAGAGATTCACATCGGAATGGAAGACAACTGGCTCTATGTGGAGAATACCCTCGATGAGGAGACAGAGGCGGATCCCAATCAGCTTTTTGACGGCGGTTTTGACCTGAACAGCGAGAGGGGGAACGGACTTGGTCTGTATATTGTCCGAAACATCCTGTCCAACTATGAGATCCCATACCGGGTGAACGGGGACAAGGGGAGGATTCGCTTCCTGATCCGGCTGGCTTCACAGTGATTTCCATTGCGGAGGACGGATAAGGTAGAATATAATAAATCTCGTGGAATTTTCGGGAGAGATGTTCTCTTCAATCAACCGCTGACGCGGGAATAGAAAGAGGTGAGAGGATGATCGAAGACGCGATTATCAAGGTGAAAGAGGCGGAGGCCAAAGCCGATGAGATTGTCGCCTCCGCCAGGCGTCAGGCGGCGCAGATTCGCCGTCAGGCGGAGGAAGACGCGGCCAGAGCGAAAGAGGAAGCGCTTGCGAAGGCTGACTCTGATCGGAAGGAAGCCAAAAAAGCGGCCGATGCCTTGACCGCCGCGGCGGAGCATCCTGCTTCGACAGATGGAGAAACCCGGAAATTGCCGGAGAATCAGAGGAGAGCGGCGATCGACGCCGTGATCGGACTGGCGCTGAAGTAAGGAGGATGTTCCATGGCGATTGTGAAGATGCAAAAGATCAGCATCGCCGCCGCGAAGAAACACAGGAAAGCCATTCTCGAGCAGCTGCAGGACATGGGGCTGATGGAGCTCCATGAGGAACAGATTGAGGACGTTGATTTAGAGCGCATGGATACCCAGGCGGCCCGCAATAACTTTGAGCGGGCGGCGCAGACCATGGATATGGCGCTGAAGCTTCTCAAGGAGTACGCGCCGGAGAAAAACGCTGGACTCTCCCTCTTTTCCGAGAAAAAGCTGATCCCGCGCAGTGATTTTCAGGCGCATGACTCGCGGGCATCGGGGGTGTTGACCAAAGCCCAGAAGCTGGTGGACTTGGAGAAGGAGATTCATGAGCTTGGGGCGGCTAATCTCAAGGATCGGGCGACGATCAGCGGTCTGACCCCCTGGATGAGTCTGGATATTCCGATGTCGACCAGGGGAACCGCGAAGACGGAGGTCTTCATCGGAACCTTCCCCGAAGACCAGAGCGACGAGGCTCTGATCGCGGGGTTGACAGCGGACCTTCCGGCGGATGCTCCGCTCGATGTCAATATTCTTGCCAGAGAGAACCGGATGGTCTACGTCTGCCTGATCGCCGCCAAATCGATCAGCGAGACCCTGACAGAAAATATGCGCCAGATGGGCTTTGCCCGTCCTGCGGTCAGCTGCAGGCGGATCCCCGGGGACAAGATCAAAAGTCTGGAGGAATCCATCGAGAGGCGGAAGAGAAAAATAGAAGAAAACAAAAAGGAGATGGCCTCCTACGGGTCGTTGCGCCGGGACTTTTACATCAGCGCGGACTACTATCGCAGCCGCGCGCTCAAGTATGAACTTCTGGGGAAGATCCCGCAGACCCGGCATATCTTCTTTTTGCAGGGCTGGGTGACAGACCAGTCGGCCGAGCCGCTTGTCAGGCTTTTAAGTGAGAAGTACGGGGCTTTTGTGCAGAGGGAAGAGCGGAATCAGGACGAGCTGGAGCCCACGGTTCTCGACAATCCCCGGATCGCCAGGCCCGTCGAACCCATTTTGGCTTCCTACGGACTGCCGACGCACGGCAGATTTGATCCGACGAAAATCATGACCTTTTTCTATGTGATTTTCTTCGGAATGATGTTGTCCGATGCCGGATACGGGATCTTGGTCTCTCTGGGGACAGGCCTCATCCTCCTCCACCACAGGCGCCTGGAGGAAGGACTCAGGCGAATGCTGCAGCTCTTCTTCATGTGCGGCCTGTCAACGACCTTTTGGGGCTTTATGTACGGCGGATTCTTCGGAAACGCCATAGATACCGTGGCTTCGACCTTCTTCGGCTATCAGGGAGACGCCATATTAAAGCCTCTTTGGTTTGAGCCGTTGAAGGATCCTATGCGGCTTCTGATCTGGTGCATGCTCTTCGGCCTGATTCATCTCTATACCGGACTGGCCATCAAGGGATATGAGACCCTGAAGGCCCATGATGTGGTTGGCTTCATTTCGGACATCCTGTCCTGGTTCATGATGCTGACAGGTCTGGTGCTGATGCTTCTGCCGAGTGACCTCTACGGCTCCATTGCGGGGACGGCATATCAGTTCCCTGCCTGGCTGGTCGCATTCTCTAAAATTCTTGCGGGGGGAGGCGCCCTGATCATCCTTGTCATGAGCGGAAGAAGCAAGAAGAACTGGGCGCTTCGGATAGCCCTGGGGGCCTATGACATCTATGGGGTGACCGGCTGGCTGTCGGATTTGCTCTCCTACTCGAGACTTCTGGCCCTGGGGCTCGCGACCGGCGTCATCGCCAATGTCATTAACCTGATGGCCAGTATGGTGGGGGGAGGTCCTCTCGGACCGATTCTCTTTGCCGTCGTCTTTATCCTCGGCCACAGCCTTAACATCGGCATCAACCTGCTGGGCGCTTATGTTCACACCAACCGACTGCAATACGTCGAGTTTTTCAGTAAGTTTTACGACGGAGGCGGAAGAGCCTTCCAGCCATTTGGCAGACAGTATAAGTACATTCAAATCAAGGAGGACAAGTGAGATGAGTTTAGGAATGGTATTTGCATTAACCGGAGCAGTTCTGGCAACAATTCTGGCAGGCATGGGATCTGCCTGGGGTGTAGGCCTCGCTGGGCAGGCGGCTGCCGGCGTCGTTGCGGAGGATCCGGATCAGTTCGCCAAGGTTCTGCTCCTGCAGCTGCTCCCCGGTACCCAGGGTATCTATGGTCTGCTGGTTACCTTCATCACTCTGACTCGGATTGGAGTTCTGGGCGGCAGCGCGATTACGGATACCTGGACGGGACTTCTGTACCTGGCGGCCTGCCTTCCCATCGCCATTGTAGGGCTTGTCTCCGGCTACCATCAGGGTCGTACCTCTGTGGCCTCTATCGGCATTGTAGCCAAGAAGCCAGATCAGTTCGGTAAGGCTATGCTTTTCCCGGCTATGGTAGAGACCTACGCCATCCTGGCCCTTCTGGTTTCTATCCTCGCGGTTACGAATATTGGTTGAGCAGGTTTTTCATTCATGACAATGGATTCCCCGCAGAGAGCGCATTCGATTGCTCATGAGAGAGGGCTTCGCCAGGCGAATATTCCATCGTTTATGGCAATGAAATGCAGGAAGAGCGTATCTTCCGTTGTTTGACAGAGTAAAGACAGGAGTAGCTATGGCAGGAATTGATAATATTCAATCTGAAATCCTGCAGGAGGCGCAGGCCGCGGCCGATGCCCTGATCGAGGATGCCAGGGCGGACGCGAAGAAGCTGGCGGCAGAATCCGCAGAAGAGCTGGATGCGATCCGCAGGCTGGCGGAGGGAGATTGTGCCCGCATCAGCGCGGCGGGGCAGGTTCGCCTGGCGTCGAGGCAGGAGATGCTCAGAAGACAGGAAATCCTTCGCCGAAAACAGGATGCGGTCTTAGGCCTGATTGCGGAAGCTTACGATCAGCTGGCCAATGAAGACCAGGAGTCCTACTGGCAGATGGTGCTCTCTCTTCTGGAGGTCCATATCCGTCCGGCGAAGGGGAGGATCTGCTTCTCTCAGAGGGATCTGGAACGCATGCCAAAGGAGGTCAGGGGGTCGATTGAGAAGAGGGCAGGGGAAGCGGGAGCCGACCTGACGATTGCGGCTGACGCGTCGGTCGCCAACGGTTTTGTCCTTGATTTCGGAGGAATTGACGAGAACTGTACGCTGAAGGCGATTTTCGCGGAGCGGTATGAGCAGATGCAGGACGCGGTCTCCGCGATTCTGTGGCAGGAGTAAGTGTCTATGAGGGATGTGGAATATACCTTTGCGGTAGCCAGAATCCGCGTGCTGGAGAAGCATTTGCTCAGTGACGATGACATCAGCGCCATGATCAGTCTGAAAGATGTGCCTGCGGTCGTGGCCTACCTTCTGGACAGGGGCTGGGGCGACGGGGGCCAGCAGGATCCCGACCGTCTTCTGGCGGCGGAAGCGTCGAAGACCCTGGACCTGATGCGGGAGCTCAAGGTTGATCCGGAGATCTTTCGGATTCTGACCTATCCCCGTTACTTTCACAACTTAAAGGCCGCGATTAAGGAACTCTGCACAGAGGTCCGTGTGGCAGGGGCCTACTATGAATTAGAGGATTTTGGCAGAGAGAGGCTCCTTGAGGTGCTTCGGGAGAAGGACTACCGGGCGCTCCCGGAGGATATGCAAAAGGTCGCCGCGGAGGCCTATGAGACCATGGCGTCTACCCAGGACGGACAGATCTGTGATCTGATGGTTGACCGGGCCTGCTTGGATGCCATGATGGAGATCGGCCGAAAGAACGGCAGCAGCCTGATCCGGGCATACGAGGAAATGACCGTCGCTGTGACGGACATCCGCATTGCCTACCGGGCGTCCAGGACGGGAAAGAGCCTTCGCTTCCTCAGGGAGGGGCTGGCAGAATGCGACAGTATTTCGGTCTCTGCTCTGGCCGATGCGGCCAGCCGGGGGAGTGAGGAACTTCTTACTTTCCTGAGGGGCGCGGGATACGGACAGGCCGCGGACGCGATTGAGGAGGGCCCGTCGGCGTTTGACCGTTGGTGCGACAATCGTCTGATTGAGACATTGAAGCCCCAGAAGACCAATACCATTTCGGTCGGCCCTCTTGTGGCCTATTATCTGGCTAAGGAGAATGAGATCAAGAGCGTTCGCATTCTGCTGACGGCCAAGGCCAATGGTTTCCCGGAGGAGGCAATTCGCGGAAGGGTGCGTGAGATGTATGGATAAGATAGCGGTCATGGGAGATTACGACAGTATTTACGGCTTCGGGGCCCTGGGAATGGAGCTCTTTCCCACGGATGAGGACGAGGATCCTGCAGGCACCCTGCGCAGGCTTGCCCAGAGCGGGTACGGCATCATCTACATCACCGAGGCGGTCTGTTTGGAACTTGCAGAGACAATCAAAGAATACAGAGAGAGAGTCAGCCCGGCGATTGTTCCAATTCCCGGGATCAGCGGGGATACAAAAGTCGGTGTCGACGCGGTGAAGAGGTCTGTAGAGCAGGCGGTCGGAAGCGACATTCTCTTCTCCCAGGATTAAGACAGGAAAGCGAGGCGTGCGATGAGCACTGGAGTGATCAAGAAGGTTGCGGGACCTCTGGTTATCGCGACCGGGATGCGCGATGCCAACATGTCTGACGTGGTTCGCGTCAGCGATGAGCATCTGATCGGAGAGATCATTGAGATGCATGGAGATGAGGCCTCCATTCAGGTATATGAGGAGACCCAGGGACTTGGCCCCGGCCAGCCTGTGGAGTCGACCGGGATGCCCATGTCGGTCGATCTTGGGCCGGGGCTGATCGGCTCCATCTACGATGGGATTCAGCGTCCCCTCAACAAGATCAGGGAGCTGTCCGGGTCTGATCTCCTCCACCGGGGGGTACAGGTACCTGCTCTGGACGAGGAGAAGGTCTGGGACTTTGTCCCGACGGTCTCTGTAGGAGACGAGGTGGAGGCCGGCGATATCATCGGCACGGTTGAGGAAACGGCGGTCGTCACGCAGAAGATCATGGTTCCCTACCGCCTTTCCGGGAAGATCAAGCGCATTGAGTCCGGACAGCACACCATCCGGGAGACAATCGCGGTCATTGAGACAGATGCGGGAGACGTGGATGTGACCATGGTTCAGAAATGGCCTGTCCGCCGCCAGCGCCCCTATGCCAGGAAGCTGGCTCCCAATATGCCTCTGGTGACGGGACAGAGGGTCATCGACGCCTTCTTCCCCATTGCCAAGGGCGGTGTGGCAGCGATCCCAGGCCCCTTCGGCTCCGGAAAGACCGTAACCCAGCACCAGCTGGCCAAGTGGGCCGAGGCGGATATTGTGGTCTATATCGGCTGCGGTGAGCGTGGAAATGAGATGACAGACGTTTTAAACGAGTTCCCCGAGCTGGTCGACCCCAAGACCGGGGAGTCTCTGATGAAGAGGACCGTTCTGATCGCCAACACGTCTGATATGCCTGTTGCGGCGCGAGAGGCTTCGATCTACACGGGAATTACCATCGCGGAGTACTTCCGCGATATGGGTTACTCTGTCGCCCTGATGGCGGATTCCACCTCCCGCTGGGCAGAGGCCCTGCGCGAGATGTCCGGGCGCCTGGAGGAAATGCCGGGTGAGGAGGGCTATCCCGCTTATCTGGGATCCCGTCTGGCTCAGTTCTACGAGCGGGCCGGCCGGGTGATTTCTCTCGGTAACGAGGGACGCGAGGGACAGTTGTCCGCCATCGGAGCCGTTTCTCCTCCGGGAGGAGATATTTCCGAGCCTGTCTCCCAGGCGACCCTGCGCATTGTCAAGGTCTTTTGGGGACTGGACGCCAACCTGGCCTATCAGAGACATTTCCCGGCCATCAACTGGCTGAATTCTTACTCCAACTACTTGGATGATATGGAGCCCTGGTTCAATGAGAACGTCAAGTCGGACTGGATGCAGGTCCGGCAGAATCTGATGTCTCTTTTGACAGAGGAGGCCTCGCTCAATGAGATCGTAAAGATGGTCGGGATGGATGCCCTCTCGCCCCAGGACCGCCTGAAGATGGAGGCGGCCAGAAGTATCCGCGAGGACTTCCTGCACCAGAATTCTTTCGATGAGATCGACACTTATACCTCTCTGCCCAAGCAGTACGATATGATGAAGCTGGTATACGCCTTCTACGAGGAGGGGAGCAAGGCCCTGAAGGCCGGGGCCAATATTGAAGATATTGTCAGCATGCAGGTCCGCGAGCGGATCGGCCGCTTTAAGTATACGAAGGAGAGCGATATCGCGGAGGAGTACCGTTCGGTACAGGAGGCTCTGTCAACCGAGATCGCCACGCTGACCCAGGACAAGGAGGACTAAATTATGGCGAAGGAATATCGCACGATAGAGGAAGTCGCCGGACCTCTGATGCTGGTACAGGGGGTATCAGGCGTCAGCTATAATGAAATGGGCGAGATTGAGCTGGCGGATGGAAGCATCCGCCGCTGCAAGGTTTTGGAGATCAACGGGTCAAATGCCCTGGTACAGCTCTTTGAGACCGCAACCGGAATCAACTTGTCCAATTCCAAGGTTCGCTTTCTGGGCAAGTCTCTGGAGCTTGGCGTGTCCGATGATATGCTGGGCCGCGTCTTCGACGGTATGGGGCGGACCATCGACGACGGGCCGCAGATCCTTCCGGAGAAGAGGATGGACATCAACGGTCTGCCCATGAATCCGGCGGCCCGTCAGTACCCATCGGAGTTTATTCAGACCGGGGTCTCATCCATCGACGGCCTAAACACTCTGGTTCGCGGACAGAAGCTGCCTATCTTTTCGGCTTCCGGCCTTCCCCATGCGCAGCTGGCGGCTCAGATTGCCCGTCAGGCTAAGGTCCGAGGGACCGACGAGTCCTTTGCTGTTGTCTTCGCCGCGATGGGAATCACCTTCGAGGAGGCTAATTTCTTCCGGGAGTCCTTCCGGCAGACCGGGGCCATTGACCGGACGGTTCTCTTTGTCAATCTGGCCAACGACCCGGCCGTCGAGCGTATTTCCACTCCCCGTATGGCCCTGACCGCCGCGGAATATCTGGCTTTTGAGAAGGATATGCATGTCCTTGTCATCATGACGGATATCACCAACTACGCGGACGCCCTGCGCGAGGTATCCGCGGCCCGCAAGGAGGTTCCCGGCCGCCGTGGTTACCCCGGTTACATGTACACGGACCTGGCGACCATGTATGAGAGAGCCGGCCGCCTGCGGGGACACAAGGGATCCATCACCATGATTCCCATCCTGTCCATGCCGGAGGATGACAAGACCCATCCCATTCCCGATCTGACCGGGTATATTACGGAGGGACAGATTATTTTGAGCCGCGATCTCTACCGCAGGGGAATTACCCCTCCTGTGGATGTCATGCCCTCCCTGTCCCGCCTGAAGGACAAGGGGATCGGAGCCGACAAGACCCGCGAGGACCACGCGGCGACGATGAACCAGCTCTTTGCTGCTTATGCCAGAGGTAAGGACGCCAAGGAACTGATGGTGATTCTGGGGGAGGCGGCCCTGACAGAGATGGATTTGCTCTATGCCAGGTTCGCGGATGAATTCGAAAGCCGCTATATCTCCCAGGGATATCAGACCGACCGGTCCATTGAGGAGACCCTGGATCTGGGCTGGGATTTGCTGCGCCTGCTCCCAAGGTCGGAGCTCAAGCGAATCAGCGACGATATGCTGGATAAGTACTACGAGAAATAAAAGGCTTAGGAAGGACGGATAGATGGCGGGAACGAATGTGAATCCCACGCGAATGGAGCTGACCCGGCAGAAGCAGAAGCTTGCGACTGCCGTTAAGGGTCATCGCCTGCTCAAGGATAAGAGAGACGAGCTGATGCGGGAATTTTTGGACCAGGTCCGTGAGAATATGGATCTGCGCCTGAAAGTGGAAGAGGGGATCCGTAAGGCCAATGCCGGCCTGGTCCTGGCCAGAGCGGGAATGTCGGAGGAACTTCTCAAGGAGGCTCTGATGGCTCCCAAGCAGGAGATCTGCTTAAAGAGTTCCAGGCGAAACGTCATGTCTGTTGATATTCCCCAATATGAGATCGACATGCGCACCAGCGATCCCAATGATATTTATGCCTATGGCTTCGCCTTTACTTCCGGGGAACTGGATTCGGCAGTCAGAGAACTGGCGGATCTGACGGAGGATATGCTTCGCCTGGCGGAACGGGAGAAGGCCTGTCAGCTGATGGCGGCCGAGATCGAGCGCACCAGACGGAGGGTCAACGCTTTAGAGCATGTCATTATTCCGGAGGCGCAGGAGAATATCAGGACCATTTCCATGAAGCTGGACGAGAATGAGAGGTCTACCCAGGTTCGCCTGATGAAGGTTAAGGACATGGTCTTAAAACAGGCCAGAGAGGCGAAGAGAAAAGAGCGTGCTTCCTGATGGGCCGGCGCAAATCACGGCAGAGAGCCTTTCGGTCTTTGGTTTCGTCAATGGCTGGAATGATCGGCCAGAAAGATCAGCAATAGAGTGTTGTATGCGGAAGTTCCCGGGTGTTTGCGAACAGAATGCCCGGGGATCTTTTTATAGCAATAGAATGCCGGCGAACCGGATTCTCTGCGGCTGTCATATCATACCGGGAGAGCGTGCGGAAGAAGGCATATTTTTTATATAATTCTTTTGTTAACGTTAGCTTTCAGTTGTAAAATCTTCTTGAGACCAGGCGTGATTTTTAAGACGCCTTCGCGCTGGCAGGGGATAAGTTCGCGAGGCGTCATCACGTCACATAAGCCAGGAGGTTTTTATGTACAATTTTAAGTTTTATGCGCCGACTAAGGTTGTCTTTGGAAGAAATACCGAGGAGCAGCTTACCGATCTGGTTCGGGAGTTCGGCGGAAAGAAGCTGCTTATTCACTATGGAGGGGGCAGCGTCATCCGCTCCGGTCTCCTGCAGAAGGTGAAGGATCAGTTGGATTCGTCGGGGATTTCCTACGTGAGTCTGGGTGGAGCTGTGCCAAATCCGAGATTGGGACTGGTCTATCAGGGAATTGAGCTCTGCAGAAGAGAGGGAGTTGACTTCATTCTGGCAGTTGGAGGCGGCAGCGCTATTGACTCCGCCAAGGCGATTGGTTATGGCGCTGCAAATGAGGGGGATGTCTGGGATTTCTACGATCATAAGCGTCAGGCGAGCGCTTGTCTGCCGGTCGGTGTTATTCTGACGCTTGCGGCGACCGGCAGTGAGATGAGCGATTCCTCGGTGATTACCAGGGAGGAAGGGCTGGTAAAGCGAGGGTATAACAGCGACCTCTGTCGTCCAAGGTTCGCTATTATGAACCCGGAACTGACTATGACTCTGCCCGATTATCAGACGGCCTGCGGTTGTACGGATATCATGATGCATACGATGGAACGCTATTTCACAAATGGCGGAAATATGGAAATTACAGATGCACTGGCGGAGGGGCTGCTTCGTACCGTGAAAGAGAATGCTCTTATCTTGCGCAGAGACCCCGGAAATTATGATGCCAGAGCAGAAGTTATGTGGGCAGGAAGCCTAGCGCACAACGGGCTGACAGGGTGCGGCAGTGATGGCGGTGACTGGGCATCTCATAAGCTGGAACATGAGATCGGAGGTCTCTTTGATGTGGCTCACGGCGCCGGTCTGGCTGCGATCTGGGGAAGCTGGGCCAGGTATGTCTACCGGGACTGTCTGTCCCGCTTCCGCAAGTTCGCTGTCAATGTTATGGGGGTGGCAGAGACCGGTTTCGACGAGGAGATCGCGCTCAGGGGAATTGAGGCTATGGAAGATTTCTATCGTCAGATTCATATGCCAACCAACTTACATGAACTTGGGATCGAACCGACAGAGGAGCAGATGGCGGATATGGCGCACAAATGCGCGGTTGGCGCAGGCGGCTCAATTGGTTCTGCCAGAAAGCTGAGCGAGAAGGATATGCTGGCCATCTATCAGGCGAGCAGGTGAATTGAGGGGAAAGCAAGAGGAGAAGCGCTTGCAAAGAAGCCGATGATTCATGATAAAGGAATACGTACGAAGTGTATTGTTTGTGCCATAGCCTCTCATCATCTATAATAAGTGTTCCAGGCTGTTTGCAGAAAATATAGGGAAAGGAGAAGCCGGCATGGCCTATCAGGCGCTCTATCGCAAGTTCCGGCCCCAGACCTTCGAAGACGTCAAGGGGCAGGATCATATCGTCACAACCCTGAAGAACCAGCTGAAGAACGACCGCATCGGCCACGCCTATCTCTTCACGGGGACCCGGGGAACCGGCAAGACAACCGTCGCCAAAATCTTGGCCAGGGCTGTTAACTGCCGGCATCCCATGGACGGCAGTCCATGCGGCAAGTGCAACATTTGCAGGGCGATCAGTGCCGGCAACTCCATGAATGTCATCGAGATCGACGCGGCTTCCAATAACGGTGTGAACAATATCCGGGAGATCATCGAGGAGGTGGCCTATCCGCCGACGGAGGGGCGTTATAAGGTCTACATCATCGATGAGGTTCACATGCTTTCTCCCGGGGCTTATAACGCGCTCTTAAAGACACTGGAGGAGCCGCCGGAGTATGTCATTTTCATCCTGGCAACTACGGAGGTCAACAAGATCCCCATCACGATCCTCTCTCGCTGCCAGCGCTATGATTTCCATCGGATCAGCGTGGTGACCATTGCTGACCGCCTGCGCCAGCTCATGGAGGAAGAGGGGGTGGAGGTCGAGGACAGGGCGGTGGACTATATCGCCAGAGCGGCAGACGGATCCATGCGGGATGCCCTCTCTCTTATGGATCAGTGCATCGCCTTCTATCTGGGACAGAAGCTGACCTATGACGATATACTCAAGGTGTTGGGAGCGGTAGATACCAAGGTCTTCAGCCGCCTTTTGCGCGCGATCCTTGGCGGAGAGATCGCGGAAGCCATCCGCGTCATCGGAGAGATCATTACAGAGGGCAGAGAGCCGGTTCAGTTTGTTAATGATTTCACCTGGTACCTGCGCAATCTGCTCCTGTTAAAGAGCGGGGATCATATGGAGGATGTTCTGGACATGTCCAGCGACAATCTGGCCCTGCTCAGGGAGGAAGCGCAGATGGTCGAAGATGAGATCCTCATGCGCTATATCCGCATTTTAAGCGACTTATCCAGTCAGATCCGCTATGCCAGCCAGAAGCGGGTCCTGATTGAAATTGCCACCATTAAACTCTGCAAACCCCAGATGGAGACTTCCTACGATTCCCTGATTGACCGACTGGTGACTCTGGAGGAGAAGGTGGAAGAGGGGATTCCGGTACAGATGTCTGCGGGCGAAATACCGGGTTCTGGCGGTCAAATGACCGGCCAGGCGCAGGGAATGCCTGTCAGAAGTGGGAAAAAGGAGCTGCCGGCGGCTGTTCCGGAAGAGGTCAGACAGCTGGCAGGCAGCTGGAAGAAGCTGGTGGCGGCGCTGGAAGACCGCATGCTGGCTTCCATGCTGAATAAGGCTCTGGTCTCTGTCTCTGAGGAGGGAGAATTACTTTTAGTCTATGATGTGGAGGCGCCTGATCAGAACCTGGCCAGAAAAAAGATGATGCAGGCTCAGACCATGGCGGAATTGCAGAACATCCTGGCTGAAAGTACTGGTAAGGAGGTCAGGGTCAAGGTGATCGGCAATGAGGACCGCCGACCCAAGGAGCAGATGTATACCGATGCGATTGATTATTTCGCCAGGACGGCAGGAGTCGAACTGGTCGAGGAAGATTTCTGAGGCATTGATCCCAGCCGAGCGGGACCGAGATCTGCAAGTCGTCTTGGTGGCGGTTTTCGGCCGTGGAGATTGAGACCTGCGGTGCTTCCTGTGACAAGGTAATCGAATTTTGCGATTGAACCAGAGGGTTTCGGCTAAATTGAGATAAAAGACAAAAGTTTCAGAGGATCTTAAGATCCAGGATTGGAGGACACAATGGCAAGAAGAGGCGGCGGTTTCCCCGGCGGAGGCAATATCAATAACCTGATGAAGCAGGCTCAGAAGATGCAGAAGCAGATGGAGCAGGCTCAGGCGGATCTGGAGGAGAGGGACTTCACCGCGACGGCCGGCGGCGGTGCTGTCAGTGTCGTTATCAGCGGCAAGAGAGAGTTAAAGAGTATTGAAATTGACAGGGAAGTGGTGGATCCTGAGGATGTGGAGATGCTGCAGGATCTGATTCTGGCTGCGGTCAATGAGGGCTTAAAGCAGGTGGATGCCTTCTCGCAGCAGTCCATGTCCCACTTTACCGGCGGTTTTGGAATCTGATA
Source organism: Lachnospiraceae bacterium AF51-6-b8A (assembly GCA_027682585.1). Lineage (GTDB taxonomy): Bacteria > Bacillota > Clostridia > Lachnospirales > Lachnospiraceae > Shuttleworthia. The sequence continues at coordinate 80,683 of JAQCZH010000005.1, forward strand.
AGAGGCATTCATGGAATACTACAGCAGAGAAATCAGCCAGTTGATCGGGGCTCTTTCCAGACTGCCGGGTATCGGTTCTAAATCCGCTCAGAGGCTGGCCTTCCATATTCTGCGCATGCCCAAAGAAGAGGTGGATCAGCTGGGGCAAACTCTGATGGATGCCCGGGCTAATGTTCGCTTCTGCAGGGAGTGTTTTACGCTGACAGACCAGGAGCTCTGTCCCATCTGTGCCTCAGCCAAGCGTAACCACAGGCAGATTATGGTGGTGGAGTCCACCCGTGATCTGGCGGCCTATGAGAAGACAGGAAAATACGAAGGCGTTTATCATGTGCTGCACGGGGCGATTTCACCGATGCAGGGAATTGGCCCGGCGGATATTCGCATGAAGGAGCTCTTTGTCCGCCTGCAGAAAGAGGATGTGGACGAGGTGATTATCGCGACGAATTCCTCTCTGGAAGGGGAGGCGACGGCTATGTACATCAGTAAGCTGATCAAACCTACCGGAATCCATGTGACCAGAATTGCCTCCGGTGTGCCGGTTGGCGGAGATCTGGAGTACATTGACGAGGTAACTTTGCTGCGGGCCCTGGATGGAAGACGGGATTTATAGACCAGATAATTTTGACACAATAACGAAAACATCTGGTTTATACACTGAAAAATAGGGGTTATCAAGGGCTTATCCACAGACATATCGACATTTGTCTATCTTGCCGGGAATATATGTGTAGGAAGAGCAGCAACAGAAAATCATTGAATACAGATCAGGTGAAAAACGGTTAATTGAAATCAATTTAATAGACATAAGAGAAAGTGACTATCCAAAGCATACAGTTGGACAGTCACTTTTTTGTCGTCCTTGCACAGAAAAATAATTCGTACAAATCAACAGAAAAGAATCTTTCGTCAAATGATATGGAAGCTCCAGAAGAGGCCTGCTATATTTTTGGACACAAGAGAAACACATTTGTCAATCGACGAGAGGGAGGTGAAGAAAGATGAAGGAAGCGATGCCAGATCGGACAGGATGCTGCTGACAGGGAAGAGAGTGCGGGGGGGGTGTATGTGTTTTCGGCTGATATTGGCGTCTGCTCTGGTTGCCCTTGCCTTGGGGGAGGATCTGAGGAGTGGAAGAATTCCTAACCGGCTGCTGCTGACAGGGGGATTCCTCGGACTTGTCAGCTATGGCTGGCAGTCAGTGGATCTTGGGCCCGCCAGCAGAGGATATAGTGATTGGATGGGGATTGATCTGTCAGATCCGGTCTGGCTTGGAATGGCCGGAGATTGGTTTTTGACGGTGCTCAGAAATATGCTTTTCCCTATGCTGGCAGCGTTTTTATTCCTTGCTCTTTTCTTCTTATTCGGTGCTCTGGGAGCAGGAGATGTGAAACTGTTAGCTCTTTTGGCAGGGCTCTTGCCCGCCGATTTTTATCGGTTCATGCTGGGTATTGCCCTGGGGCAGGGAGCTTTGCTTGGCCTTTGGAGTTTTCTGAAAAAAGTGCGAATGGAAGACGTGGGGAGGAAAGGCATGCAGAAGAGGATACATTTTACGATTTGTATCAGCAGCGGCTTCCTGGCTTGTCTGGCCGGCCGGCTTACAGCGGATTTCGTACATCTGCTCAAGGGCTAGGGAAGAGAATGACTGCCGGGCAGGAAAGCCGGCAGATGAGAATCAATGGGGGGAGTATGAGTCAGATACAGATTTTGATTGCGGACAGTGACAGGGCATATGTGGAGGCTCTTGTGAACTTCCTCATGGGACGGAAGCAGGAGTATGGGATTCGGACATTTACAGAGCCGACAGTCTTTGAGGAAGAGATCTGTCAGCTGGATTGGACAGAGTTTGACCTGATTATTCTTGGAGAGGCATATCTTGCGATGGTGCAGGAGGCAGGACTGTTGGGAGAAATGCGCCGTAAAGCGGGATATCTTCTGCAGCTGACAGAGGAAAAGGGACAGGGGACATTTGGGGTAGACGAGATGGAGAAGTATCAGTCCATGGACTTTCTTGTGAATCTGCTGGGGAGAGTCAAGTATCCGGGACCTTTGCGGCTGCATGAAGATTCTGCAGGAGCCATGGGAGCTTATACGGGTGAACTGCTTGCCACTTCAGGCAGACAGGCGGTTTGCAGGGGTGGGAACAGTGATTCTATTTTGGCAGTTTACTCCCCCATGCATCATGATCTGCTCCTGGCCTTCACTCTGCTTATGTGTCGATCTATGGCCCAGGAGGGACCGGTTATTCTTATGGATCTGGAAGAGAATTCCAGACTCAGTGAGCTTCTTTCCTGCAAGTGGCGGGGAACACTGACAGATTACCTCTATCTGCGGAGTGTAAACGAAGGAAAACTTGCAGAGTATCTGATTTATGACGAGGAACTGGCGATTATGCCGCCAGTAGACAGTCCGACAGAACTTGGAAGGATCAGTCCGGATCAGTGGCAACTGCTTCTGAGCGACTTGCAGGAGACAGGCGCGCGGATTGTCCTGCTTTATGACTCTTTCCATCAGGGAGCGCAGCTCATGTTGGATCATTGCAGGAAGATGTTCCTCCTGAGCAAGCAGGAACCCTATTATCGACGGTTGACGGCGCGGACGGAAGGAGCGCTTCGCAGACAATTTCGTCATCTGGACCTGGAGACAATGGAGCTGCCGCTTTCTCTGGGAAGCCGAGGCGAATGGAACTTTAGTCTGGAAGAGATCGAAGCGGGGAATCTGGGCAGTTATGTCGTGAATCAGAGACATCGCTGGGAGGAAGATCATGCGCGCCGAAGTGTGGGATGAAGTTCGTGAAGAACTGCATGGCAAAATTTTAGAACATTTGCAGGAATCCTATGCGGACCAGAAGAACAGCGATCAGGAGATTTGCCGAGCTATACGGGAGGCTCTTTTGGAGCATGTCAGGGACCATCCAATGGATTTGGAAGATCGAATCCGGATGGAACGAGAACTCTTTAACTCTATGCGTAAGCTGGACATCCTGCAGGATCTGCTGGAGGATGATGCAGTTACGGAGATTATGATCAATGGGCATGAGAATATTTTCCTGGAAGAGGAAGGGAAGATTCGAAGGCTAAAGAGGCATTTTGCTTCAGAGGAGAAGTTGGCAGACTTGGTTCAGCAGATGGTCGCATCAACCAACACGCTGGTCAATGAGTCCAGGCCGATTGCGGATACCCGGTGGAAGGACGGTTCCAGAATCCATATTGTTCTGCCGCCAGTTGCTGTTGATGGAATTATGGTATCAATTCGGCGCTTTCCCAAGGAGCGGATCGGAATGGAGAAGCTGCTGGAACTGGGTTCGATCTCGGAGGAGATCAGTTATTTTTTGGCAGATCTGGTGAGAGCAGGTTACAACATCTTCATTTCCGGGGGGACAGGGAGCGGCAAGACCACCTTTCTCAATGCTCTGTCAGAGTTTATTCCCGGGCAGGAGCGGGTGATTACCATTGAAGACTCCGCGGAACTGCAGATGGCCGGAATCAGCAATCTGGTTCGGCTGGAAGCCAGGGAGGCCAGCATGGATGGGAATCTGGAGGTGAGTATACGAGATCTGGTCAAGACAGCTCTTCGGATGCGGCCAGATCGGATTATTGTTGGGGAGTGCCGGGGAAGTGAGGCTTTAGAGATGCTTCAGGCGGCCAATACCGGACATGATGGGACTCTGGGGACGGGGCATGCGAATTCGACAGCGGATATGATCTCCCGCCTGGTAACCATGGTCTTGATGGGGAATGTCTCTCTGCCTGTGCAGGCAATCTTGAGTCAGATAGCATCAGGCATTGATATCTTTATCCATCTGGGACGATTGCGGGATGGAAGCCGTAAGCTTCTGGAAATCAATGAGGTTCTGGGTATACGCGAAGGGCAGGTGGAGCTCTCCTGTCTCTACCGGTATGAGACGGATGCAGGGGAGGAGGTGAGAGGACAATGGAAGCGCGTCAAGGCTTTGCAGAGAAGAGAAAAACTGCAGCGAGCAGGGATTACCGCAGGAAGCGACTCTTGATCAGCTGTGCGATGGCGCTGCTTTTTGCATGGCTCTTCTACAACAGCCCCCTGGCTCTTCTTTTGGTCATTCCCATTTACCTGGGGCTTGGCCCTTATCTGAGAAAACGGTGGGAGCAGAGAAAGTATGAAGTTTTTCTCAGAGGGTTTCAGGACTATCTCAAATTGCTGGTATCTGCGCTCCGCAATGGCTATTCCGCAGAAAATGCTTTTTGTGTTGCCGAGGCAGAGTTGGGGAAAATCACCCCGGAAGGAAGTGCACTTCTGACAGCGACCCGGAAGCTGTCCAATCGTATTCAACTGCAGATTTCGCTGGAAGAAGGTCTTGTGGAGATGGCTAGGGAGCTTGGATATGAGGAGGCGGAGAACCTGGCAGACCTGATGGCTTTTGCCAGACGTCTGGGCGGGGATTACAGCCGTTTTCTGGAGAAGAGTGCCAGATCCATTGCGGCGAGAATTGAACTGAAGGAGGAAATGGCAGCGAATCTTGCTGCCAAGGAGTATGAACAGAGGGTCATGTCAGTCATGCCGCTGGCGGTATTGTTCTATGTGCGGCTGACCGCGGGGGCCTATCTGGAGCCGCTTTATCGACCGCCTCTGGGAACGATTATGATGAGCCTGTGCCTGGGGTTTTATTTGGGGATGTTTCTCCTGGGGGAGAGGATCATTTACCGGGTTATGCAGGTCTGAAGAAATAGTAATGTCCATAAGAGGAGCCTGATGAGAGTAAATGGAGCATGGGAAGAGGATAGGAAGATGGGGTAAGGGAGGGATAGATGATCAGTCTTGTTGTTCTGCTGGGGAGCATCCTCTATTTGCAAAATCGCAGAAGCCATGGCAAGGCATATCCTAAGAAGATCTGTTGGATGCTTCTTGGAGTGGAACTGACAGCTGTTATTCTCTCGGGGATAGAACTTCTGTCGGCAGACAGATTTGTTGGAAATCTGGTCCGTCCGGAGAATGGTGAGGCCAGTCGGGAAGAGTCACTGGTAGCTAAGACGAAGGAGGGAGAAATTCCCTATCAGCTGACTTTGGAGGAGCGGGAACTGAGTGCGAAGGAGGAAGAAGACAGGATCAGGTCAGCGAAGACGGAACTGGCGGATCTCCTGACAAAGAATACGGGGGTTCTGTCCGGGGAAAGCGAAACACGGAAAATCGCAGAAGAACGAATACAGACAGGCGGTCAGAAGGGGGGAAAAGCAAAACAGGGGTCGAGTGACGAGAGTCAGGAGGGAGGATATGAATCGAAGATTCGCGTGATTGAGAAGAATATCCATTTGCCACAAAGTCTGCAGGAAGGACAGGTTGCCCTTCACTGGAGTATGCAGCCGGAGGGGATTCTTGAGGAAAACGGACGCCTGCATCGGGATCTCCTCTCGAAGGATCAGCTGATCACTGCGGATCTGGTCTATGTCTGCGGCAGATGCCGCGAGGAGGAAACCATCCGATTTTTTGCCAGAGTTTATCCGGCGGACAGTAAAGAGGGCTATCGCAGCAGGATCGTCCAGGCGCTGGAGGGAAAAGAGAAAATGGATCGGCAGAGTCGGAAGATGGAACTGCCAGAACAGGATTTCAGGGGAGAGGCCATCCATTGGACACGGCCCTATTCCTGGCAGGGAGAAAAGGTTCTTATGCTTGGATTTGCAGGGGCCATTCTGATGCTTCTCGCGCAGAAGAAATGTCGGTTGGATACCGGGAGAAAGCAGAGAGAAGAGGTGGATCGGGATTATCCGGCAATCATCAGTGAGATGTCTCTGTATCTGTCGGCCGGAGTCACGGTTAAAAATGCGCTCGAGCGGATGAGTATCTCCTATAAGAGGCGCAGGAAGCGAGGACAGACCAGTCGTGCGGGGTATGAGGTGCTCTTTCGTCTGGTTCAGCGAATGAAAGAGGGCACGCCGGAGAGGCAGGTCTATGAGGAGTGGCCAAGTATGTGTCCGACGGCATCCTATCGAAAATTATCTATGTTACTTGTACAGAATCTGCAGCGTGGCAACAGACGATTGGCAGAGGTCTTCGAGGAGGAGAAACAGAGGGCAGAGGAAGCCGGTCGTCTGCATTGTAAAAAGCTGGGGGATGAGGCATCAACCAGGCTTTTGATTCCAATGGTGGGACTGATGGCAGTGGTTTTGCTGGTCCTGATAGCACCGGCGCTGTTTATACGCTTGTGAGGAGGTGGAAGAATGAAGTGGTTGAGAGAAAAAGGACGAGAACTCATATGGGAGGAAGACGGTATTGGTACAGTGGAGATCATCCTGATTCTGGTGGTTTTGATCGGGATTGTTATTATCTTTCAGAAGCAAATTACGAATTTAGTCAGCAATATCTGGAAGACCATTACCCAACAGAGTCGGAGCATTATCGGCTGAATGCCTCCGTAACGGTTTTTTTGAGCCTGATTCTGATGATGGTTATGACCCTTTTGTTAACCCTTGCGGAGGGAGTCCATCTATTGGGGGTTACTGTCGGACAGAAGCAATTGTCAGCCTATGCGACAGAAGGTGCTCTGGGGGAGTACAACCGGATTCTCTGGGAAGAATATGGGATTCTGGGAGTAGATGCGGGGTATGGGAAGGACATGTTTGACCTGTCAGAGCTGGAGCAGAGACTGCGTGTCCGGCTGGAAGAAGAACTTGAGGATACGCTTTACCAGGCCAGCCTGACTTCCTGTGCCGTTCGCTCCTATCAGACGCTGACAGATCAGAAGGCAGGACCTTTTATTCGCCAGGCGGCGAGACAGGAGGTCAGCCAGATGGGACAGGCCGGTATTGACCGACTTCTCGAATATGTACAAGGAGAAGAGTCATCGACGGATAAACCGGATCTGTTATCCATGCTGCAGAAGGGGAAGACGGCTTTGGAGGAGCTGCAAAAAGAGAAAAAGGGGAAAGAAGAACCAAAAGAAAGCAGTCCGGATCATGATCGCAAGAAAGAGGGTGAGCAGAGCGGAGATGAAGTGAGGTCAGGCAGAGAAAAACATTCTGCATCTAGTGGAAGACAGCCGAAGACAAATCCGATTCAAACTGCGCTTGCGTGGAAGAGTAAGGCGATTCTTGCTCAGGTTCTGCCGCCAGACGCCAAGCTGTCGGAAGCAAGTCTGCCGGATGGGAATGATCGTCCATCGAAGAGAAAGAGAATACAGGGGACATTTGAGGAGAAGAGAGAGGCGGATCTGAAAGATCAGGGACTTTTTCGACTCTATTTGAGAGATCACTTCTCCCGCTTCGGAAAGCAAGAGGGAAAGAAGCATGCATTCTCCTATGAGATGGAGTACATCCTCTGTGGGAAAGAGAGTGATAAGTCAAATCTGGAGGCAATGGTGGTTCGGCTTTTGGCGCTTCGGGAGCTGGACAACTGCAGGTGTCTCCTGGGAGATCCCGCTCGGATGGCACAGGTTGAAGAGCTGGCAGTACTCCTGGCTGGAGCAACGTTGAATCCGGCAGTCATGCAACTGGTTAAGGGAGGGATTGTCGCAGCCTGGGCTTATCTGGAGAGTGTTTTGGATATCCGTTTGATTATGGCCGGGGGAAAGGCTGCTCTTCTTAAGAATCCGGCAGAGTGGACCAGTGATATCTATGAGTTTCCGGCTTATCTGGATACAGCGGTCAGGGCGAAAGAGTCTGCCGGCGGGGTTGGCTACGACATGTATCTGATGGCCTTGCTGCTGCTCGCAGATAGCGGAGATCTTGCTTTGAGGGCGATGGATCTGATGGAAGCAAGCATTCGGCGGGAGGAAGGTTATGGGGGGACACATATGGATCATATGATCTGCGGACTTAAGATGCACTATGGATATGAGGCGAGGCGTTATTTCCAGATTCTGCCCGGGAAGAATATGCTTCCCTGGTATCAGAGGGAGTATGAGGAGACATGCGCTTACCAGTGAGTTTCTTGAGATCGATTAAGACAGTGCGAGTTGTATGCAGGCTTCATGGAGTCTGTTCTGTTTCCGTCTCGTTTATGGGTATGGCATAAAATTATTTTGCGGAATATGGGAGAAAGGAGGTGTGTCGAGGTGTCTCTACATCTGCTATGGAATCATTTCAGAACCCTATTCAACTTAAATTCAAAAATCTCTCTTTTCATAAGATCGTATCATCGACCAGCTCATCCAAAATCACACGATTCGTTCCATATAGAGGCACCTCGACATACCTTCACAGAAGACGCGTACAGAGGATTTCGCCATAGAAAAAGAGGAGACTATCTGTCTGCTTCATACACCGTGGAGGCAAGCATTCTTCTTCCGCTTTTTATTGCGGCTATGGCTATGGCAATCTGCCTTATTCAGGTTTTTACGCTGCAGTTTCAGATCCAGGTTTCTCTTCGCCAGGCAGCCAGACAGATGGCTCTTCTTCCCGGGAAAGGGGGAGATGTTTTCGAGATCGGAGCTCTGACAGAGGCTGATCTGTTGAGGCAGGGGGCCAATCCCAAGATGATTCGGGGAGACTGGCTGGGGATTTCCTATACGAAGAGTCGGATTGATGAGAGAGAGATTCGTGCTGTGGCAGAATATCAGATTGTTCTGCCGCTTCCGCTTCTGGGGCGAAGAGAAGCCAAGATGACAGCGACGGCCAGCCAGAGGCGTTGGACAGGTTGGGATCCTATGGAGAAAAAGAAGACGGGTGAGATGGTCTATGTAACCGCGCATGGCGTTGCCTATCACAGGGATCCAGCCTGCATTTATCTGAACCCGCGGATCCACTCGATTTTGGGGAAGGATCTGGCTAAGGCGAGAAATGACGCTGGAGCAAAGTATCGCCCGGGTCCTTCCTGTCCCAAACATATCGGAAAGGAGGAGGAAAACCGAATCTTTTATATCACGGAAGATGGACTGGTCTACCATGATCGATTGGATAGTCCGGCTCTAAGGCGGCATATCCGTCATATTTCCCTCAAAGAAGCGCTGGCAGGGGGCTATCATGCCTGTCCGCACTGTGCGGGTCAGAAGAGGGAAGAAACAGAGACGACAGGACCTGTGAAATAAACCAGGCACCTGTATCCCGGTGCAGAGGAGAAGATCAGGACGAGAAAGACAAGGGGATTGCCGCGGATCATAGGAATCTGCGCCACAGAAGAAAGGGGAGGAGATCAGCATATGGAAGGGGAATATATATTTGCACGGTATCTTCTGCTGGGACTGATTCTGACGATAACTTCCTGGCAGGATCTGCGTTATCGGCAGATTTTCTGGCCGCTTCCTGTGGCGGGGATTTTTCTGACAGAGATAGGAAATCTTCTGCGTTGGGAGCGGAATGTCTGGGAAATAGGAGGAGGGCTTCTTCTGGGGGCTCTGCTTCTTTTGGTTTCGATTCTGAGTCGGAATGCAATTGGAAAGGGTGATGCCATCCTGGTGATGTTTCTTGGAACAGCGCTGGGATTTGGAGAGACCCTGTTGATCTTCTGGTTCGCTTCACTTGCAGCGGCGGGCCTGGGTATCTGTTTCTGGCTACTGGGAAAGCGGAAAGGAAGCGGTAAGAAGCTGAGGAATTATGCTCTCCCCTTTGTCCCTATTCTGAGTCTGACAAGTTTGGTCATAGAGATGATGCAAAAGATATTTTCCGGTTCTCTCAGCTGAGAACTTTTTCGAATAAGCTGTTTTTTCATTCAAAGCAGTTCGATATTCAGCAAGTACCAATATGGCTGTGTATCACTTTTATATGAATAGAGAAAGCTGAAATATCGGACAGAGTTGTTGCCAATCTCACGAGAGGAGTAGAACAGAAAATGAGACACAGAGATGATCTCTGGGCATCTGCCGCATATACGCTAGAAGCTTCGCTGGTGATCTCCATTTCACTGATTCTGATCGCGGGGGGAATACTGTTGGCCTTTGAGGTTTTCCGGGGTGATATGGAGTCGGTTCGAGCGATCGCAGGACAATTTCGTGACAGAAGTCCTTCGGAGGCGGCAGACCGGTTTCGTCTGGTTAAGGCAGCGGCGGGAGTTGTCGAGAATCTGCGGGGGAAGTGATTATGCATTACCGCTATTCCAGAAACAGGCAGAAGATTTATATGATCCTGGAGGGCAGACCCTCGGAAGGGGGACTTGAAGAGAGGATGCTTAAGAAGCAGCAGTTGTCCTGCCTTTTGCCCTTTCATCTGGTTGATCAGAACGAACAGAGACAAGTCTGGTACGACGTCAGTGGGAAGCGCGCTCTTAAGGATTATATTGAGCAGGAGGGAAGTTTGGATCTGGCTCTTTTGCGGAGGATTCTGCTGGGGTTGGCACAGGCTTATGGCGAATTGGAGCGCTATCTGATCTCAGAACAATCGATCTATCTGTCTGCGGAAAGTCTCTATTTGGATCTTCATCAGGGGAACGGGAAAATAAGCCTTTGTTACTGTCCGATCGATATTCCCGAGGGAGAGGGAGGACTGCTTTCTGTCTTTGAATATCTGCTTTTAGTCCTGGATCATGGAGATGAGCGCCTGCGCAGGACCTGCTATAACCTGTACGAGATGCTTGCCGCGGGTTCCTATCGAATACAGGATTTGCTGGAGCAGATTCCCGTGGAGGAAGCGGAAGACCGCGGAGAGGAGAGGGCAGAAGAGAAACTTCTGCCGGGAGATCGAAGGGTGGGAGGAGACGGAGAAGACGGTTTTTCGGTTGAAGGCTCAGATGAGGGGAGAATCAGGCGTCATTGTTCCTTGCCGAAGAGGCAGACAGAGAGATCGGGATTACAGGAAAGTCCGCCATCGCAGGGTGACGCGGTTACCCGTCTTTTTCAGCAGCACTTAGAAGAGTCTGATGAGCTGATCCCGCTGGAACTGTTGGAACCGCAGTCTCCGTTAAAAGGTCTGCTGCATCGGTTACGATTGGGTTTTGAATCCGCTGTTAAGAGGAAGAAAGGATTGGCAAAACGCCTGGGTGAGAAGGCGAGTGTTTTGATTCCGCCGGCCAGAGAGGAAATACCGGTACATTTTGATGAGGACCGGCTGGAATCAGATGAGACGGTTCTGCTTGAGCCCGGGAGAAGAGGAAAACAGGAGTCAGAAAAAGAGCCTTGTTGTGCCAGGGGATTTTTCGAATATCAGGGCAGAGGAGGGTTAGAGAGTTTTCAGATGCAGGGATTGACCTGTCACATTGGGTCAGGTCTGGACAATCAGATTATTTTAAAGCGCCAGGGGATCAGTCGCATGCACGCTGTCTTATATCGAAAGAGAGACGGGGTCTATCTGGAGGATTTGTCCTCACTGAATGGAACCGTCTGCCGGATACAGGGAGAAGAAGTCTGGCTTGCGCCGCATCAGGAGCATCGCCTTTCGGCGGGAGAAGAGGTTTCGTTCGCCGGAGAACCGTTTGTCTTCCGCTAGGGCAAGTCCTATAATGGCTTTGTCAAGTTTTACCTGTGAGGAGATAGAGCTATGAAGAGAGAAGACTGTATTTTTTGTAAGCTTGCCAACGGTGAGATCCCTGCAAACACGATCTATGAGGATGAGGATTTTCGCGTCATCTTAGATGCCAATCCTGCCAGCGAGGGACATGCTCTGATTCTCCCCAAGGAGCATTATGCTAATATCTACGAACTGGACGATACGGTTGCTTCTAAGGTCTTTCCTTTGGCCAGAAAGCTGGCATGTGTTATGACCAAGACGCTGGGATGTGACGGATTTAATATTCTGCAGAACAATGGCGAGGTGGCAGGGCAGACCGTTTTTCATTTTCACATGCATCTGATTCCCCGCTATAAGAAGGCGCCTAATAATCAGGGCTTCCTGCTCTGGAAGGAGAGAGGACTTTCGCCGGAGGAAATAGGGACGATCTGTGAGAAACTGACGCGCCAAATGCAATAGTCATGTAAATCGAAAGAGTTGCAGACTTATGGGACAAAACGCGTTGAAAAACCGTCTCATCTCCTTCTTTATAAAGGAATTGAGGCGGTTTTGTCTTTTCCTGCAGGGCATCTGTGATCGATACCGGGAATCCTATCGAGCGGTTGTCTCAAACAGATCCAGAATCTTTCCGATAGAATCCATCTGACCGGAATCTTCCATGGCAGAGATGTACTCGGCGGAATGCCCGGAGACATAATCAATGGCTTCTTTTAGACTTTCTTCATTGCATGCCTCCTCTTCAATGACATAGGAAAATCCCTGCTTTTCGAAGGAGCGGGCATTTAGAATCTGGTCTCCGCGGCTGGCGGCGGCAGAGAGGGGGATCAGAATATTAGGCTTGCGCAGGGAGAGCAGTTCACAGATGGCGTTGGCACCGGCCCGGGAGACGATCAGGCTGGCAGCCGCGAACAGGTCAGGCAATTCTTCAGAGATATATTCGTATTGGCGATAGCCATCGCGATGATTCAGGGAAGAATCCAGGTTGCCCTTGCCGCAGAGGTGGATGATCTGATAACGGTTCAAGAGCTGATCCAGAGAATCGCGCACAGCGCGATTGATGAAGACGGAGCCCAGAGATCCTCCGATAATGAGAAGGATGGGCTTGTCATGGGTGAAACCGGTGAAAGAGTAGGCCCTGGAGGGATCACCATGCAGCAGTTCCTGACGAATGGGAGAACCGGTCAGTACAGCCTTGTTTTTGGGCAGGTATTTGAGTGTTTCAGGGAAGTTGCAGCAGACTTTGACGGCACCTCGCATAGCGATGCGGTTAGCCAGTCCGGGTGTCATATCAGACTCATGGATGATGGCAGGAATGCGCAGGGTTTTGGCTGCCAGGACGACGGGGACAGAGACGAAGCCGCCCTTGGAGAAGACCAGATTGGGGTGGAGCCTTCTCAGAAGGAAGAGAGCCTCGAAGTAACCCCTGGCGACACGGATGACATCAGTTGCGTTCTTGAAGGAGAAATAGCGGCGCAATTTGCCGGAGGAAATGCCGTGATAGGGAAGACCAGCCTTCTGGATCAGTCCCTTTTCCATGCCTCGATAGGAACCGATGTACTCCACCTGGTAGCCTTCCTCCCGCAGACGGGGAAGCAGAGCGATATTGGGGGTTACATGGCCGGCCGTGCCGCCGCCGGTCAGTACAATTTTTTTCATATGAAAAGCTCCTTTTTCGTAGGACTGCCACAGTGACCGCTATCACTGGAAGGGATCCAGAATCGCTGCCAACAGAGAGAAATGGTGGGCAGTCAACAACTTAAGTCTAGCTTGGGATCGGTAAAAGTCAATTTTTCAGTTTTTGTTAAGGTATATAAGAGACCTGTCTGATATAATAAGAACAACCGTTTTGAATATGTAACGGGGAAGAAATGAGAAACTAGGAGGTAAATATGTCACACGTCATAGGAATTGTTATTCTCATCATCGTCCTGGCTCTGGTGATCGCCAACGTGCGCATCGTACCGCAGGCTCATGCGAATGTAATTGAGCGCCTTGGCCGCTATAAGGCGACCTGGGATGCCGGCCTTCATCTGAAGGTTCCCTTCATCGAGCGGGTCGTCAAGAATATTTCTCTTAAGGAGCAGGTGTTTGACTTCCCGCCCCAGCCCGTGATCACGAAGGATAATGTCACTATGCAGATCGACTCGGTTGTCTTCTGCAAGGTCTTTGATCCCCAGCTTTACACCTACGGGGTTGAGAATCCCCTGGCGGGACTGCAGAATCTGTCAGCGACGACGCTTCGTTCCATTATTGGTGAGATGGAACTGGATGCGACCCTGACCTCCCGTGAGCAGATCAATGCCAAGATGCAGGCGGTTTTAGATGAGGCGACCGATGCCTGGGGTATCAAGGTAACCCGTGTTGAGATTAAGAATATTCAGCCACCCCGTGAGATCGAGGAGGTTATGACCAAGCAGATGAGAGCTGAGCGAGAGAGACGGCAGACCGTTCTTGAGGCGCAGGCGCATCAGGAGGCTGTTGTCAGCCGTGCCGAGGGTGACAAGAAGGCCAAGATCCTGGCCGCCGAGGCGGAGAAGGAAGCGCAGATCGCTCTGGCAGAAGGTCGTGCCAAGTCCATTGAACTTGTATATGAGGCAGAGGCAGCCGGTGTTAAGATGTTAAATGAGTCCCAGGTTACGGAGGGAGTTCTTAAACTCAAGGGACTGGAGGCCCTGAAGGATGTGGCGGATGGCCGCGCCACCAAGATTTTTATGCCGTCTGATATCAGCAGCACAATTTCCAATCTTGGGCTTGCCGGTGAGGCATTGGGAATCGGTGATTTCACTCCTGTCGATAAGATGCCTAACCCCAATGTTGATACGACCGCAGATCCCTGCATTCATCCCGATACTGGAAAGGGAGGCATAGAGGCTTCTGTGACGACCCGTTCCATTAATCATGAGGTGACCACTAAGTCTGCCAATGAGGCCGCCAAGACCGATATCCGTTCTCCCCGTTTGCGTTGACATAAAATATGAAACACCGTCATTCGGCGCGAGACGGACGGGAAAAGCGATCCCGGGTTATGTGCGGTATAGTACAATGAAGGTGTATGCCGATTGAACACACCGCTGTTATGAGAGCAGGGATGGATGATCTGCAGACATTCCGTGGCAGATCGTAATGAATATTGGCTGTATGGAAAGGATGACCCGCTACCATTTCCATGCAGCTTTTTTGATATACGCTTATTCAAAGTGTCTTTGGGCGTGCAGGCAGGACTGTATTTCGGAATCTGTTGGAGAGGACTGTATGGAAGAAGGAGAGCAAGTCTGGTAAATCCGGGAAGTTCGAAATTCGGATGAGGAGGGTTTTTGGGAGCCAAATTCACAGAAAAGAGGAACTGAGATATAATAGAGCAGAATTTAGGCCAAATGCGCGCAGAGGGGAATGCATGGCACGCAAACGACAGGCGCAGTGAACAGAACGGATTTGACTTTTTAGGAGTGCGATATGAATCTGCAGGGAAGACATCTGTTGAAAATGAGGGACTTTTCCGGGGAGGAAATTAAGGGCTTGATCGACCTTGCCATTCATCTTAAGAAGGAGAAGAGGAATGGGATTGATCAGAGTGCGGAACTTCGCGGCAAAAATATTGCCTTGATTTTTGAAAAGACGTCGACCAGAACCCGCTGTGCCTTTGAGGTGGCTGCGGCTGATCTTGGCATGCACACGACTTATCTGGACGCATCCGGCTCCCAGATTGGGAAGAAAGAATCGATCAAGGACACAGCCCGCGTCCTGGGCGGTATGTTTGACGGGATAGAGTATCGGGGCTTTGGCCAGGAGACGGTTGAGGAACTGGCCCGTTATGCGGGTGTTCCCGTCTGGAACGGCCTGACGGATGAATCCCATCCCACACAGATGATCGCGGATATGATGACAATCAAGGAGCATTTGGGGCAGCTTGAGGGTAGGAAATTTGTTCTCATGGGAGATGGATCTTTCAATATGGGAAATTCACTCATGGTGACCTGTGCCAAGCTTGGTATGCACTACGTCTCCTGTTCTCATCCCAATTGCTTTCCCGCGCGGGAGTTGGTTGATTACTGTAAGGAAATCTGCAAAACGAGCGGCGGCAGTGTGACGTTGACAAGTGATGTCGAAGCGGGCTGCAGAGACGCTGACATCATATATACGGATGTCTGGGTGTCCATGGGAGAGCCCTTCGAGATCTGGGAGCAGCGTATCCACGATCTGCTGCCCTATCAGGTGAATGCGAGGGTGATGTCCTATGCCGGGGAATCCTGTCTCTTCATGCATTGTCTGCCTGCCTTTCACGACCTTGGCACCGGCCTGGGCCGTCAGATTCATGAGAAATTTGGCCTGAGCGAGATGGAGGTAACGGATGAGGTCTTCGAGAGTCCGGCCAGTGTGGTTTTCGAGGAGGCCGAGAACCGCATGCATTCGATCAAGGCGATTATGTATGCTACGATGCCGCGATGAAAAGAGATCAATCATGCAGATTTTCTATAACTGGATCGAGAGGATCGACTCTACGAACAGTGAATTAAAGCGAAGAAGCAGTCAAAGAATCCTTCCTGAGGGGTATGTTCTCTCTGCCGGTCAGCAGACTGACGGCAGGGGGAGAAGCGGCCATCGATGGCAGTCCCCGGCGGGAACATCAATCTCAACATCTATGCTTCTGCACCCGGATGCGCTTCCCATGGAGGCCATTCCCAGACTGACGCTGCTGGCGGCTATGGCAACAAGTCTTGCGATTGAGGAGGAAACCGGTCTTATAAGTCAGATCAAATGGCCCAACGACATCGTGATTGCCAGAAGAAAGGCGGTTGGGATCTTGACGGAGATGGCTGCTGAACAGGGCAGGGCTCGCTATGTGATTGTTGGAATCGGGGTGAATGTTCACCCCAAAAGCTATGATTCGCAGATGACGGACAAGGCGATCTCCCTGGACGAGGCGCTTCTGCTGCAGCAGAGGGAAGACCGAAGACGCACGGAATCTTTATATGCAGGCGACCAGGAGCCAGGGGAAGGGATCTGCAGTTCCAATATCAGTCGGAGAAAATTAATACAGTCCATTTGGGAGCATTTTTCTGATTTATATCGGGAGTTTTGTCGGACAAGGGACCTGGAGTTCCTCCTGTCCGATTACAATGAGCGTCTGGTCAACCGGGGACAGATGGTTAAGATTATGGATCCGGCGGGGGCCTATGAGGGCATTTGCCGGGGCGTTAACAGTCAGGGAGCGCTGATTGTAGACTGCAATGGCAAACGCAGAATGATTCATTCCGGTGAGGTACATGTGCGTGGTCTGTATGGGTATGTCTGAGTGCTGGGAGAAGAGTAAGAATATGACAGATACATTAACGGTTCTCTGCGGGGCCAGCTCCTACAGCAGGAAGTTCTATTTGAATCCAGAGTTTGCCTCTCTGCCGGAGGGAATTCAGCAGGAACTCAAGATCATGTGTGTACTTTACACTTCTGAGGTCAGCGGAGAGATTGAACTGGTCTTTACACCGGAGGGAGAGCTGATCATTCGCACCGACCACAGGGAGGAAGATGCCTTCTTTGATGAGATCGGGAGTGGACTTAAGATCAGGGAAATGCAGCGTAAGCGGCGGGAACTTCTGGAATCACTGGAGACCTACTATAAGGTCACCAGGCTGGGTCAGCCCGTCCCTGAGGAATCATAGAGGATTCGTTACAGGCATGTCTGCTTTGAAAGGAGCAGGAACCTTACGAGGCAGGTCAGGAACTGAAATCAGGATCTTTCGGAGAAGGCTTTGAAAGGAAACCGAAAGGGGATCAATAGAGACGGTTTGGAATCGGAGTCAGGATTCTTGGAGAAAGATTCCGAGCGTTATAACAGGAAGAAATCCTCCCATATTCAAATCGAATGGTGCAAGAGGGAGAACAGGAGATGGGGGACAGCATGGGATGTCTGATGCTGTCTTTGAGGGAATCGCTATGCTGCTTTGCGTTGATGCTGGAAACACGAACATTACTCTGGGAATTTTCGATGGGGAGGAGATGAAAGGCCCCTACCGGATGACAACCCGATCGGACAGAACCAGTGATGAATATGGTGTGATCCTGACGGACATCTTAAAACACAACGGAATGAATCCGGCTGCCATTGAAGACTGTATTCTGTCCTCTGTGGTGCCCAAGATCAATTATTCTCTGATCAACGGCATTTACAAATACTTTGGAATCAACCCCCTTTTGGTGGAGGCCGGGATTAAGACGGGGATTAAGATCGTGACGGAGAATCCAAAGCAGATCGGGGCAGACCGTATTGTGGACGCGGCGGCTGCCTATGAAATCTATGGGGGCCCCTGTCTGGTCCTGGATTACGGCACGGCGACGACTTATGATCTGGTGCGGGAAGATGGGGCTTTTGAGGCGGCGGTGACGGCTCCGGGCATTCGCATCTCTGCGTCAGCTCTCTGGGAGAGGGCAGCCAAGCTGCCGGAGGTGGAACTGGTTAAACCAAAGAGTATTCTGGCCAAAGAAACCATTTCCTCGATGCAGGCGGGATTGATTTTCGGACAGATCGGTCAGACGGAATATATCGTCCGGGAAATGATTCGCGAATCAGGATATGAAAATGTTCAGGTTGTTGCCACCGGAGGTCTGGGAGGGATGATTGCCAAAGAGACGGACTGCATCGATATTTATGATCCAAACCTGACTCTGTTGGGGCTTAAGATCATCTATCAGAAGCAGAAGCGGCGGACGAGGAAGCGATAGGGGTTTGGCTTTTGATCCGCTGTGTGAAAGGGGCGTCAGAGGAGATGGCGGATCCCGATTGGCGGTGTCGGAGCAGGCTGCTGATGACGTATGTGAATTGGATTGTTGAACGGAATGAGAGAAGAGGACGGCAGATGACCCCAAAAGCGCAGCCGAGAGAAAAGCGGGAGAAGAAAAAGGATGCAGTGATCCATCCTCTCTCCATTGGCAATGTCACTCTGGCCAACAACCTGATCCTGGGCCCGATGGCAGGAGTGTGCGATCTGCCATTTCGCCTGCTCTGTCACGAGCAGGGAGCGGGTCTGGTCTGCACGGAGATGGTCTCCGCCAAGGCGATCGCATACAATAACAGGAATACCGGGGAGCTTCTGACGGTATCTGATGAGGAAAGGCCGGTTTCTCTGCAGATCTTCGGCTCCGATCCCAAGCTTATGGCAGATCAGGCCAGAAGAATCGAACCTCTGCACTGGGATATCCTGGATATCAATATGGGCTGTCCGGTTCCCAAGGTCTTCAACAACGGAGACGGGTCGGCCCTGCTGAAGGATCCGCTTCTGGCAGGGCGGATTATCGAGGCTGTGGCAAATGCCATCGGCAAGCCTCTGACGGTTAAGATCCGCCTGGGCATCAGTGCTGACAGCATCAACTGCGCGGAGGTGGCTCATATTGCCCAGGAATCCGGTGCGGCGGCAGTAACGGTTCACGGGAGGACCAGAGATCAGTTCTATATGGGGCGGGCCGACTGGGAGCAGATCGCCAGAGTCAAGCGGGCCGTCTCGATTCCGGTCATCGGCAATGGTGATATTACGGGGCCGACTGATGTGCAGGCTATGTACGAGCAGACCGGAGTAGACGGCTACATGATCGCCCGCGGGGCCCAGGGAAATCCATGGATTTTCAGGCAGATCCTGCACTGCTTTCAGGAGGGAGAAGAGCTGCTCAGGCCCAGTGCCCGTGAGATGTGTGCTTTGATGTTGCGTCAGGCCAGGATGATGTGCGATTTGAAAGGAGAACACACCGGTATTCGGCAGATACGCAAACATGCGGCCTGGTACACGGCGGGCTATCCAGGATCTGCCAGGCTAAGAGGGCTGGTCAACGAGGTACAGACCTATGAGGCATTGGAGGAATTGTTTAGAGAGTACTTTGCAGTATGAGGCGGTTTTTACACTCCAGCGGCGGCCCCTCGGGCGAGGCAGAAACCTTGACAGCCTCTTTCTATCTGCCTATAATCTTGAACATATATGACCCTGTGCTTATGCGTAGGGGTATTTTTATGAGATGCGGGCGAGAGCGTGCAAGGGGGCAGGAGCCCGGGTGAGGAGAGACCATGGCAGAAGCAAAAAAGAATCTGATGACCTATGAAGGTCTGCAGAAGTTAGAGGCAGAGCTTGAGGATCTGAAGACCAATAAGCGTAAGGCGAATTCCAGAGATATCGCTGAGGCGCGTGAGCAGGGAGACCTGTCCGAGAATGCCGAGTATGAGGCGGCCAAGGAGGAGCAGCGGCAGATCGAGAACCGGATCAATGAAATCACAAAGATCTTAAAAAACGCAGAGATCGCGGACGATATCGTGGATAAGTCCATTGTCAATATCGGCTCCACTGTAACCCTTTTGGATCTGGAGTACGATGAGGAACTGACCTACAAGATTGTGGGCTCGACAGAGGTCAACAGCCTGGGCGGCAAGATCTCCAATGAGTCTCCCGTAGGGGCGGCCATCCTTCACCACAAGGCAGGCGAAACAGTTACCGTTGAGACAGAGGCGGGAAGCTTCAAGTACAAGATCCTGTCCATTTCACATGACGAATAAAGAAAAGGTCATCGGGGCCGTGAAATAAGGGGCCGGCCACCATATTCGCGCCTGCGGGATATGCAGCGACGAATTATGGCGGTCGGCCTCATTCATGGAGATGAAATCTTCCGTCACGATTATAAATTCCCGGTTCATATAAGGAGAGATTATGGCAGAGCAGAATAAGAAGCAGGATACCAACCAGCTCAAGAAGGTGCGCCGCGAGAAGGTCGCTATGCTGCAGGAGATGGGCAGGGATCCCTTTGTGATCACAAAGTTCGATCAGACGCATCACAGTGTCGATATCCGCGAGCATTTTGAGGAGATGGAGGGCAAAGAGGTTAAGATTGCCGGCCGTATGATGTTTAAGCGGGTCATGGGCAAGGCCTCATTTGCCAATATTCGTGACCTTAAGGGAGATATGCAGATCTATGTGACCCGTGATGATCTGGGTCAGGAAGACTATGCGCTTTTCAAGAAGTACGATGTGGGGGATATCCTGGGTGTTGTCGGTCGGGTCTTCCGCACCAGGATGGGAGAGATTTCCGTTCATGCCAGTCAAGTGACGCTTTTGTCCAAATCCCTGCAGCCTTTGCCGGAGAAGTTCCACGGCCTGACGGATACGGATACCCGCTATCGGCAGAGATATGTGGACCTGATCATGAACCCTGAGGTCAAGGATACCTTTGTCAAGCGGTCTCAGATCATCAAGGAAATCCGCAATTTCCTGGATGGCCGCGATTTCATGGAGGTTGAGACCCCCATGCTGGTATCCAATGCCGGCGGGGCAGCAGCGCGTCCTTTTGAGTCCCATTACAACGCGCTCGACGAGGATGTTAAACTCCGTATCTCCCTGGAACTCTATTTAAAGAGGCTGATTGTGGGCGGCATGGAGCGCGTCTACGAGATCGGCCGCGTTTTTCGCAATGAGGGGGTTGACACCCGGCATAACCCTGAGTTTACGCTCATGGAACTCTACCAGGCTTACACTGACTATAACGGAATGATGGAACTGACAGAGTCCATGTTCCGCTATCTGGCTGAGAAGGTCTGCGGCAGTACTAGGATCACTTACCAGGGGACTGAGATTGACCTGGGCAAGCCCTTTTGCCGTCTGACGATGATCGACGCCATCAGGGAGAAGACGGGGATTGACTTCGATCAGGTGAAGACTCTGGAGGAGGCCCGGAAGCTGGCTGATGAGCATCACATCGCTTATGAGCCCCATCACAAGAGGGGGGATATCATCAATCTCTTCTTCGAGGAGAATTGCGAGGAGTCTCTGATCCAGCCCACTTTTATCATGGATCACCCTGTGGAGATCTCTCCTTTGACCAAGAAGAGCCCCAAAGACCCATCCAAGGTAGAGCGCTTTGAACTCTATATTTATGGCCGTGAGATGTGCAATGCCTACTCCGAACTCAATGACCCCATTGATCAGAGAGAGCGTTTCGCGGAGCAGGATGCCCTGGCAGCAGCCGGTGACGAGGAGGCCAACCACACGGATGAGGATTTCTTAAATGCCATGGAGATCGGTATGCCTCCTACAGGCGGTATCGGCTACGGGATTGACCGTCTGGTCATGCTCCTGACTGACAGTCCGGCCATCCGCGATGTTCTTCTGTTCCCGACCATGAAGACCCTCGGTGGTGTAAAATCCGAAAATGGTGTAAGTTCTAAAGATGTTTCTACACCAAATTCAGAGCCTGAGAAAATTGATTTTTCTAAGGTAAAGATTGAGCCAATCTTTGAAGAGATGGTAGATTTCGATACATTTGCAAAATCTGATTTCCGTGCAGTTAAGATTTTAGCTTGTGAAGCAGTGCCGAAGTCAAAGAAGCTTCTGAAGTTTACATTAGATGACGGTGAACGCAAAGACCGTGTGATTTTAAGCGGTATTCACGACTATTACGAGCCGGAAGAACTGGTTGGTAAGACAGCAATTGCTATCGTGAACCTGCCACCAAGAAAGATGATGGGAATCGATTCCGAGGGTATGCTGATTTCAGCAGTACACGAGGAAGATGGTCACGAGGGACTGAACCTTCTGATGGTAGATGACAGAATTCCGGCAGGTGCAAAGCTCTATTAAGAAGTACCGTTTTACCCTACAAAACGGGATGTACTTCATTTGTGCAAAAGCTCTGAAAATACACAAATACACTAAATTTACACCAAATGGTGTTAGAAACGGTGCAGAGCCTAAAAAATCGCATAATTTTCAAGATATATGGGCAGTTCCATTGCGGAATTGCCCATTTTTCAAAACAGAAAAATTGCTATAAGCAGAGGAAACACTGAATGAAAGAATTAGTTATATATGTACACGGCAAAGGAGGAGAAGCGGAGGAAGCAGAACATTATAAACCGCTTTTCCCTAAAAGTGATGTCATCGGGTTTGACTATAAGTCGCAAAACCCTTGGGAGGCAAAAATCGAATTTTCCGAATTTTACGATTTGAACACTAAAGGATATGATTCTGTAATTTTAATTGCTAACAGTATAGGGGCTTTCTTCTCGATGAATGCTCTTGTTGAAAAAACAATTTCCAAAGTATTGTTTATTTCTCCTATTGTGAATATGGAACGACTGATTACGGATATGATGAGTTGGTCAAATGTTACGGAAGATGAACTTTGTAGCAAGAAAGAAATATCTACAGATTTTGGAGAAACGCTATCTTGGGAATATTTGTGTTATGTACGCAAACACCCTATTAAGTGGAAAATTTCAACATGTATTTTATATGGTGCAAATGATAATTTGACTTCGGGGAAAACCATATCGGAATTTGCAAGTCAAACAGGTGCAACGCTTACTGTTATGCAAAATGGAGAACACTGGTTTCATACGGATGAACAAATGGCGTTTCTTGATAATTGGATTAGAAAATCAATATGACAGATTCCGTTGCCCTTTGAGAGAGGAGAAATCTTTTCTCAAAGGGCTTTTTCTATTTTTACTGATATTCGCAAACTACAAGAAAAAGCCGAAACCTCATATACTTTAATCACAGAGGAAGTGGAGGTTTTGATATGAGTAACAGCTTAGCGGCAGTACATCCAGAATTGACTGTCGAATGGTCGGATAGGAATTTACCACTGACACCGGACAGCGTAACTTTCGGATCGAATAAGAAAGTATGGTGGAAAGGTGCTTGTGGTCACGAATGGGAAACAAGTATAAAGGCTCGTTCCAGCGGCGAGAAATGCCCCATATGCTCCGGTGCGAGAGTGATTGAAGGAATTAACGATTTAAATACATTGAAGCCGAAACTGGCTTCGGAGTGGTCAGAGAAAAATGAAATCAAGCCGACAGAGGTATCTATCGGCTCACACAAGAAAGTGATATGGAAATGTAAATTAGGACACGAATGGATAGCCACTGTAAAGAGCAGAACCATCAATAGAACAGGTTGCCCGTACTGTTCCCATAACAAAGTGCTTGCAGGATTTAATGACCTTGCAACCCTGTTCCCGGAAGTTGCAGACGAATGGTCTGATAGGAATGAAAAGAAGCCTACCGAAGTTATGGCGTTTGCAAACAGCAAGGCTTGGTGGAAGTGCAGAACCTGCGGTTATGAATGGAATACGCTTATCTCTACACGCTCAGGCGGCAGTAAATGTCCTTGTTGCAGTGGATATACATTTATAAAAGGAAAGAATGACCTAAAAAGTACACACCCACAGATAGCCAAAGAATGGTCAGAGAAAAACTATTCTCTGCAATCGGATGAGGTCAATGCAATGAGGGTGAGAAAGCGGATGGATGGCGAGATTATATGCTTTACGGCGGGATACTATAGGTACTCACATTTACCACACCGGATCAGAAGGGCGATTTTTAAAATCTCTGTTCGAGGAGACGTATATCTCCGATATTATCGGAAGAAACCATATTAGAAATAAAGCCGAGTTGGAAGAACTACGGAATATTCTATTTTCTACTGTAGGATCCCTAACCAATCCGAGTAAGTCGACTGCAACTTCTAAAAGCGTAAAACATACGACAATCAGCAAGACGACGATAAAACGCTATATCAATTATTTTGAAGATACCTTCCTGATTGACAGCGCGATTCGATACGATATAAAAGGTAGGAAATATATTGGTACACCATCCAAGTATTATTTCAATATTTTCAAGGTCGTTGTAAGTGCAGGATAAAGTTCCGACATCAATATAACCCAGGGATTTATAAAGGCTTATGGCTGGGGTGTTTATAACATTGGTGTCTATTCGCAATAAATTACATCCATGCGCCAGAGCATAATCTTCATAGAAATGAACAAAGTCTTTGCCATAGCCTTTGCCTGAAAAAGCGGGACTGATGGACAGAGAGGACCATAACTTCATCGTCAGAAGCAGATGTGATCCAGCTGGCTTTTCTATATATGTCCGGCTGGATTTTATTTATAATTGCGCTGCCTACAATGGTTTCATCCTCTGTGCCGACAAATAAGGTTTCTGCATCTAAAGCATCGCGCGCATTATCTTTAGTAGGATATATTCCCCTGATCCAACCTGTTTTACCGGCACCTTTTTCCTCAATGGAAATCAGTTCATTATATATATTTATAATGTCGGGAATATCATTTATAGTGGCTGATCTTCATTAGTTGTTCTCCATTATCTTAAGCAGATCCTCTCCCTTGAATAGGATTTCATCAAGGCTGTAATAACGACTTCTTCTTATGACTTCTTTTCCCTGACAGTAGAGGATTGTTGTAGGAACTCCAAAGACATCATGCTGGGCAGCAATAGCCTGGAAATCCTCAACGGGTATGTAGCGGTTATTGACAGTAGGATGCATGCTGAGCCAGTCATCTATTTTGTGTTTGATGGAAAAACAAGGTCCGCAGGATTCCGAACCAAATTGAATGATTGTGAGGTTATTGGCGCTGATGATATCATCTAAAGTTTCATTTTTATTTAGATAGACCATTTTAAGCTACTCCTGCTTGCTTTAGTGCCTGCTCTACGGCTATTGCAAATTGATCAGCACAGGAGGTTCCTCTTCCTCCGCAATCGTTTCCTTTAAGAA
Organism: Lachnospiraceae bacterium AF51-6-b8A; assembly: GCA_027682585.1. Classification (GTDB taxonomy): domain Bacteria; phylum Bacillota; class Clostridia; order Lachnospirales; family Lachnospiraceae; genus Shuttleworthia. The sequence continues at coordinate 105,581 of JAQCZH010000005.1, forward strand.
TTGATACTGCTTCAGAAGCTTCTTTTCCTTCTAATAGTTTGCTGATAGCGGATGTATTACCGGGACATCCCCCGTAGAATTTAACATTGTGAAGTTTATTATCTTCAATTCCGAAAGTAATCTGTCTTGCACAGACGCCGTGTGGCTGGTATGAATAGTTTTGCATAGTTGTAAACCTCCTTTGTATCTGATATGATTATTTTACATAGTACAAAAAATATATCAAGTACGCAGAATATATGGACTAGGTATCGAAAATAATACCAGGAGGTTTAAATGAATAAGAAGAATATCGATGAAGATAAAAACTTTATAGCAGGACCAGGGTGTTCACTAAAGAAAGTGCTGGACTTAATAGGTGGCAAGTGGAAGATACTTATACTCTGTTCCATATATCAGGAGGGTACAGTAAGGTATGGAAGGCTTTCCAAAATGATATATGGGATTACTAACACTATGCTGGCCAATTCGTTAAAAGAAATGGAAGCGGACGGATTTGTCGTGAGAACTGTTTTCCCAGATGAAATGCCTGTTAAAGTCGAGTATTCTCTCACAGATAAGGCTCAAAGTATACTTCCAATTCTGCTTGAATTAAAGGAATGGGGAGAAAATAATTTAAAATGATAACTTGCAAGGCGTATAGACCATATGGTTTATGCGTCTTTTTCTTTTGTCTGAAAGTACAACGTCATTGTACTTTTCTCTCCATAAGTCCAATCTTTGGTAAACGATTAAAAAAGCATGACAACCTATAATAAGTCTTGTCAACGAGATACAAGAAGTTAACCGGTTATGCTTCAGAAATTCTATAGGAGGTACACATGGAATCTGAGGCAATTAGTATTGACGAATACTTAGATGGAAGGAAAGAGACAGTGCAGAGCCGGATATTCTCGGGAAAATACTGGAGAAGGGCAACCTGAATCGAGCCTATAAGAGAGTGAAGGCAAACAAAGGAGCGCCCGGAATCGATGGGATGACCATCGAGGACGTGCTTCCATGGCTGAGGGAACATCAAAGCGAGCTGATCGCAAGAATACGGAGCGGATATTACACCCCATCGCCTGTGAGGCGTAAAGAGATCCCGAAGCCAGACGGCGGAGTACGAAAGCTTGGTATTCCGACGGTATGATGCTGTATAAATAAAGTTGACATCTTATTCTCAAGAATTTCATTATAATCAAGAGAATAAGGAGGCGTTTACGGTGGCAACGAACAGACAGTACG
>JAQCZH010000006.1 GCA_027682585.1 Lachnospiraceae bacterium AF51-6-b8A
CGAAACGTGTGAGAAAAGATCCGCGGTTTGCGATTCATCTGTATGAAGTTTTGAGGGTACCTGTCTTCGGAGGGGCTTGACGGGTTCAGACCCCTCTGATATATTGAGAAAGTGCTTTGAGCACATATATGGTGCCATGGCCAAGTGGTAAGGCAAAGGTCTGCAACACCTTCATCACCAGTTCAAATCTGGTTGGCACCTTTTGGGGCGGGTACGAAAGTACTCGCTTTTTTCATGAGATGATGATGTGTGTTTGGCTTATACTTTTGTCACTTGAATAAAAGTATAAGCCATTAGTTGATGAGTATTTCTCGGGAAGATGAAGCATTTATGTGGGTGATATTTGCAATCCTGTCCGCCGTTTTTGCAGCATTGACTTCTATTTTAGGAAAGTTAGGGGTAGATGGAGTTAACTCGAATCTTGCGACAGCCATACGAACCTGTGTTGTGGTTCTTATGGCTTGGGGGATGGTGTTTATCACGAATACACAAAAAGGGATCTTTGAAATAGGAAGAAGAAGCTGGATTTTTCTGATTTTATCGGGTCTGGCGACAGGAGCCTCCTGGCTCTGCTATTATCGGGCTCTGCAAATAGGAGATGCATCCAAAGTGGTTCCGATTGACAAGATGAGCGTGGTAATCACGATCATTCTGGCATTCATTTTTCTGCGCGAGGAGGTCACAGTCAAATCTTTGCTGGGATGTATTCTGATTGCGGCGGGGACGCTCATGATGACCTTGTAGAGACCTGGATTCGCTGCGATAAAGGACAGACTGTTGCATTGAAATTTTGCGATCGTATTTTTCACGCAGTGTTGTGGAGATATTTACGAGGAGTTGGCGAAGTGTATTGAGAAATGAGAGGAATGATGAAAATTCTGTATCTGCTTCATGAGTCATTTGAGCAGCCTGCGATTTATCTGGATTGGGCAAGGGTGAGAGGATATGAGACAGAGATGGTTCATGTCTATCTGAAAGAGTCCATTCCTCAGGAGAACAGCGGCTATGATATGCTGGTTGTCATGGGTGGACCCCAGTCTCCGGAGGAAGATAAAGAGCATTTTCCATATTATGACCCGCAGGCAGAAGTCGCCCTGATCCAAAGCTTCATTGAGGCAGGAAAGCCTGTGGTGGGAGCCTGTCTGGGAGCTCAGTTAATCGGAGAAGCCTTCGGAGCCCCTTACGAGCACAGCCCTAACAGGGAGATAGGAGCTGTTTCTCTGCATCTGACTGAGGATGGGGAAAAGGATCCTCTTCTGCAGGCATTTTCCGAGGGAATGGATGTGGGGAGCTGGCATGGAGATATGCCGGGATTGACGAAGGACGCAAAGATTCTGGCCTTCTCTGAGGGCTGTCCCAGGCAGATAGTCCGCTATTCTGACCTGGCTTACGCCTTTCAATGTCATCCGGAGTTTACGTCGGAGACTGTAGAAGCTTTGATCGCATCTGAGAACAATTTAGAAGAAGACAGTAAGAAGTATTCCTATGTTAAAAATGCCTCCCAGTTACGTCGAGATACGTATGATCAGATGAATGAGGCTCTGATTCGTTTCCTGGATGCGTATGTCGCCTCAGCAAAAATGTAAAGGGATCTGGACATAGCGGAGCCAGTTGAAAAGAGAGAAAGAAGCGGAGGGGATGATTTTGGAAGAGGGGCATGAGCGATGAGGGACAGCAGTGTTTGAACGAGATCTTATGCCTGCAGGAATTTGCATAAGAAAAAGGAAGAGGGTATCATAAAGGATAATTTGGACCCTGAATACGAGGAGAGAGAAGATGACCTTATATGACGAGTTAGTTGCCAGAGGACTGATTGCTCAGGTGACGGACGAAGAGAGAATTAGAGATCTGATCAATCATGGCAAGGCAACCTTCTATATTGGCTTTGATCCAACTGCGGATTCCCTGCATGTAGGTCATTTTATGGCTTTGACCTTAATGAAGCGTCTGCAAATGGGGGGAAATCGCCCTATCGCTTTGATCGGCGGAGGTACCGCAATGATTGGAGATCCCTCCGGTCGTACTGACATGCGGTCTATGATGACGGTCGAACAGATCGATCACAATTGTGAGTGCTTCAAGAAACAAATGAGCCGCTTTATTGAGTTTGGTGAGGACAAGGCGCTCATGGTCAATAATGCGGACTGGCTGCGTGATCTGAACTTCCTGGACTTTATGAGAGAGATAGGTGCACATTTCTCTGTTAATGATATGCTTCGTGCCAGAGCTTATGTCAATCGCATGGAGCGAGGTCTGTCTTTCTTAGAGTTCTCCTACATGCTTATGCAGGGTTACGACTTCTATGAGCTCTATCAGAAGTATGGCTGCAATCTGGAATTTGGCGGCGATGACCAGTGGTCCAATATGCTGGCAGGGACGGAGCTGATCCGTAAGAAACTGGGAAAAGATGCCGCAGCTATGACGATTAATCTTCTGCTCAAGCATGACGGAACGAAGATGGGAAAGACAGCTGGCGGCGCTGTTTGGCTGGATCCAGAGAAAACGTCCCCATATGAGTTCTTTCAGTATTGGAGGAATGTAGATGATGCAGATGTCCTCAAATTTCTGCGTATGATGACTTTTCTGCCTCTGGAGCAGATTGATGAAATGGATCATTGGGAAGGAGCTCAGCTCAATGAGGCCAAGAGGATTCTGGCTTACGAGCTGACTGCAATGGTACACGGAGAAGAAGAGGCGGATAAGGCTCAAGAAGCGGCGAAAGCTCTTTTTGCAGGAGGAAGATCCTCTGAGAATATGCCTCAGACCAGGATCAAAGAAGCAGATTTCAGAGAGGGAGAAATAGATATTTTGGCTGTTCTTGTCCTCTGCGGTCTGGCGCAGTCTCGCTCTGATGCCCGTCGGGCAGTTGAGCAGGGCGGTGTGTTTGTTAATGGAGAGAAGGTGACAGATATACATACTTCGTACAGGGCTTTTGATTTCGAGGAGGAATTTATTCTGCGCCGCGGAAAGAAAAAATACTGCAGGGTAATGTGCGAATAAAGCGGAGAAAACAGTCCTCAGGAAGAAAAGGATGCGAGCATGCTTGCATGCAAAGCAGCTTCTTCCTGAAGAAGATTGCGCAGCAAATCCATCGAGAAGAAGCGCCAGGGGCACGGATTCGAGATGCCTGTTTTTTTACAGGTGAGGTGCAGCGGACAATAGCTCGAGAAGAAAAAGATTCGACCTCCTCCTGGATCGGGTCTTTTTTCAGTACCAATGGAGAAAACGAATGAAAATACTGGCTTTGGTCCTCTTTGTTCTTATGTACATTGTTATGATTGCCAGGCAGAAATATCGTCCGCATGCGGCAATGGCAGTAGCCGCACTCTATTTGGTGACAGGAATTCTGCCGCTTGGGCAGGTGTTTTTTAGCATTAACTGGAATGTTCTTATGATGATCAGCGGAACCATGATCCTGGTTGATTACTTCATTGCCTCAGGGATGCCGCTTCTGATGGCGGATCTGATTATGGAGAAGTCGAAGAATGTGATGTGGATTATTATCCTTATGTCTCTCTTCGCGGGTTTGATCTCCGCTTTCATTGATAATGTCGCAACTGTTCTGATGGTGGCTCCTGTGGGGATGGCCGTCTGTAAGAAGCTGAAGATCAATCCGGTTCCTATGATTTTCTCGATTGCGGTATCCTCTAATCTGCAGGGAGCGGCAACTCTGGTGGGAGACACAACGTCCATTTTGTTGGGAGCTTATGCCAACATGGACTTTTTGGACTTCTTTTTCATGCAGGGACGGCCAGGTATTTTCTTTGCTGTGGAACTGGGCGCTTTGGCGACGATCCCCATCATGAGGTTCGAGTTTCACAAGCTGACACAGAAAACTTTTGTGGCAGAGCGGACGCAGGTCAAGACTTTCTGGCCCTCTTTTTTACTTCTTTTCATGGTTTTTCTTCTAATTGGGGCCTCCTTTCTTCCAGGAAAGCCAGAGATCAGCAACGGGATCATTTGTCTGGGGCTGGCGGGACTTGCTCTGGTCTGTGATTGGGTAAAAACCGGAAGCAGAGAGGGGGCGAAGAGGGCTCTTCGAAGTGTTGATCTGGAGACTTTGTTTCTTCTTCTGGGACTCTTTATCGTCATTGCCGGTGTGACGCAGGCGGGTCTGATTGCAGACCTGACCAATCTGATTGCAGGGGTCGGGGGCAGTCACCTCTTCCTTCTCTACAGTCTGGTTGTCTGGGGATCTGTTTTCATCTCCGCTTTTGTGGATAATATTCCCTATGTGGCGACGATGCTTCCAGTGTTGACAGGGGTGGCGGCCAGCCTTGGCATCTCCCCCTATGTCCTTTATTTCGGCCTGCTGACGGGAGCGACTTTGGGAGGAAATTTAACCCCGATCGGGGCATCTGCCAATATCACTGCGGTTGGATTGCTCAAGAAGGAAGGCTATGTGACAGGATTCGGAGACTTTATGAAAGTTGGGATCCCCTATACCCTGGCAGCTGTTCTGGCGGGTTACCTCTACACCTGGTTCGTTTGGGCCGGATAAATTGCGAATTCACTTTTATACAGGTATAATACAGATAATTAGACGCCGCTTTTGACATGTGCGCTGGCGTCGCAGAAAGGAGCACACAATGGGTTTATTTGATGAGATTACCAGCACAGTTGTAAATGCCGGTCAGGTTGTCGGTGACAAGGTCAAGACGGCCGTAGATATGACCAAGGCCACTTACGAGGTCAAGGATACGGAGCATAAGTTAAGAGACGCTTATGCAGAACTTGGAAGGCGCTACTATCAGGAGCACAGTGAGGATTCTGAGGAAGATTTCACAGAAATCGAGGCTCTTCTGGAGAAGTTAGAGGAGAAGAAGGAGACCGTTGAGGTTTTAAAAAAGACACAGAACTGTCCGACATGCGGGGCTTCTGTCTCCAAGGAATCTGCTTTCTGCCCTAAGTGCGGGGAGAAAATGCCTGTTTCCAATACAGAAGAGGTGAATACCGAAGACAAGACAGCCCCCACCGCAGAGCCGGATGCCTTCGTTGATGAAGAGCCGGAAGGTACCGTTTCAGAGCCCCGGCAGCACTTTCAGGAGGAGACTGTTCCGGGAGAGATCTCTGCTGAAGCTCCGAAGGAAGCTGTCGCTAAGGAGAGTCAGGATATGCCGGTTTACGAGGAGAATTCGGAGGATAAGCCAGTAGAGGAATTCAAGTACGGGGAATAAGGAAGAGATGAGCAATAAGGGTAAGTACTATATCACAACGGCCATTGCCTACACCTCAGGGAAACCCCATATCGGCAATACATATGAGATCATCCTGGCGGATGCAATCGCGCGATTTCGCCGTCAGGAAGGCTATGATGTCTTCTTCATGACAGGTTCCGATGAGCACGGACAGAAGATTCAGCTCAAGGCAGAGGAGGCCGGAATCCGTCCCAAGGAACTGGTGGACAGAAACTCCGGCGAGATCCGACGTATCTGGGATCTGATGGATACCTCCTATGATAAGTTTATGCGAACGACGGATGCAGATCATGAGGAGCAGGTACAGAAGATCTTCAAGAAGCTTTATGACCAGGGAGACATATACAAAGGTTCTTATGAGGGCTGGTACTGTACCCCCGATGAGTCCTTTTGGACGGATTCTCAACTTGTTGACGGCAAGTGTCCCGACTGCGGACGGCCTGTCACAAGGGCATCTGAGGAGGCCTATTTCTTTCGGATGAGCAAGTATGCTGACCGTCTGATCAATTATATCAACAGTCATCCTGAATTTATTCAGCCGGTTTCCCGCAAGAATGAGATGATGAACAATTTCCTTCTGCCAGGTCTGCAGGATCTCTGTGTCTCCAGAACCTCATTCTCCTGGGGGATTCCAGTCACTTTCGATCCCAAGCACGTCGTCTATGTATGGCTGGATGCTCTGACGAACTATATTACCGGAATTGGTTATGACTGCGACGGAAATCATTCTGACCGCTATAAGAAGTACTGGCCTGCGGATCTGCATTTGATTGGCAAGGATATCATTCGTTTCCACACGATTTACTGGCCCATTTTTCTGATGGCCCTGGGTCTGCCCTTGCCCAAGCAGGTTTTTGGGCATCCCTGGCTCCTGCAGGCGGATGGCAAGATGTCCAAGTCCAAGGGAAATGTCATCTATGCGGATGATATGGTCGACCTCTTCGGAGTGGACGCAGTTCGTTACTTTGTCCTGCACGAGATGCCCTTCGAGAACGACGGTGTTATCTCCTGGGAACTCATGGTTGAGCGCGTTAATTCGGATTTGGCCAATACCATGGGCAATCTGGTCAATCGTACGATCAGCATGTCCAATAAGTATTTTGCCGGAATTGTAGAGAATAAGGGCGTCGAGGAAGCAGTCGACAGTGAGTTCAAGAATTACGCCACAGATACTGTTAAGAGGGTGACGGACAAAATGGCGGATCTGCGTGTGGCAGACGCTATTACGGAAGTCTTTAATCTCTTTAAGCGGTCGAATAAATATATTGACGAGACCATGCCATGGGCCTTGGCTAAGGATGTGACGAAGCAGGACCGTCTGGCAACGGTACTTTACAATCTTGTTGAATCTATTTCCATCGGGGCAAGCCTGTTGAAGAGTTTCATGCCTTCTACGGCAGATCGGATCCTGGCTCAATTAAATGTTGGCCAGATCGACTATGACAGCCTCTCTGTCTTTGGGAATTATCCCTCAGGCAATCAGGTGACTGATCATCCTGAGATTCTCTTCGCCCGCCTGGACTTAGAGGAGACGATGGCTAAGGTGGCTGAGATAGAGGCCGGGGAGAAGTCTCTTGTGCAGGAGGCAGAAGAGAAGTCTGACCAGGCTGATGCGGTTCATGTTGAGACCAGGGAAGAGATTTCTTTCGATGACTTTGGCAGGATGCAGTTTGTGGTCGGTCAGGTCGAGTCCTGCCAGCCTGTACCCAAGTCTAAGAAACTTCTCTGTTCGCAGGTGGCTGTTGGTGATCGGACGGTGCAGATTGTCTCTGGCATTCGCAAGTGGTATTCTGCTGAGGAAATGGTGGGAAAGAAGGTTATGGTTCTTTTGAATCTGGCTCCCGCTAAGCTGGCTGGGGTTCTGTCCGAGGGGATGATTCTCTGCGCGGAGGATGCTGACGGTAATGTGGTTCTGATGAGCCCTGAGAAAGACCTGCCCAGCGGTTCGGAGATTTCATGATTGTGTCAGGGAACGGTTTTCCTGGGAGAGTTTTTGTTGGATAAGGCAGCTTGAGCATTGCTGTAAGAAGGTTTATGACTTTTTGAATTTGGTTCCGGCAGGCTGGCCGGGCTTCTGTCAGAAGAGATAGAATGTGCTGAGAGCGGATGCGGGCTGATCCTGTATCCGCTCTCTTCTGAAATAGATTTATTGTGATATCTGCAGGCAGATTTCGGTCTGCAGTCAGTGGACGATAGATACCAATGGAAGAGGAGCAGGAATGATTTTTGAGACACATGCCCATATGGATGGGGAGGAGTTTGATCAGGACCGAGAAGAAATCCTGGCTCGCATACGGGAAGAGGGGATTTCTCACCTGGTCAACGTCGGCTCCGATATAGAGAGCAGCCGACGTTCTCTTGCTCTGGCTCGTCAATATGACTGGATCTACGCGGCGGTGGGGGTTCATCCGGAAGAGATTCGGGAATTTTATCCGCGTTCTGCGCAGCAGATCAAAAAAACCGCAGATCAAAATGAGGAGGAACGGGAAGAAGAGAATGGGATAAATATCATTGAGCCGATGCAGCCAAATTGGAGGGACCGATCCCACGGCGAACAGGTGATGGAAGAAATTCGCAGGATGGCCGGAGAAGATAAGGTGGCGGCAATCGGAGAAATTGGCCTGGACTACTATTGGGTCAAGGATCTCGAAGAACGGCAGGCGCAGAATTACTGGTTTCGGCGCCAGCTTGCCCTCGCCGGGGAACTTGACCTGCCGGTGATCATTCATTCCCGCGACGCGGCCAAAGATACTCTGGAGATCATGAGGGGAGTGGCCAAAGAGGGGATTCGAGGGGTGATCCACTGTTATTCCTATTCCCGGGAGCAAGCGCTGGAGTATGTCAAGCTGGGTTATTTTATCGGCGTCGGAGGAGTGGTTACCTTCAAGAATGGACGCAGACTTCGGGAGGTGGTAGAGGCGATTCCAATCCACTCTCTGGTTCTTGAGACGGACTCCCCCTACATGTCACCGGAACCCAGACGGGGGAGGCGTAATGACCCCTGTAATCTGCGCTATATTGCCAGGCGGATTGCGGAGATCCGGGGGATCCCCTATGATGAATTAGTCAGAGTCACAGAAGAGAATGCGATGCGTCTGTATCCGGAGGTGAGAGATGGCAAGACTAGGTAATCCAGGCAATACGATCGCAGTTCTGGAGAGATATGGCTTTTCTTTCCAGAAGAAATATGGACAGAATTTCCTGATTGACAGACAGATTCTGGAGGGAATTATTGATGCCGCTCAGATCAGCAGGGAGGACTTTGTTCTGGAGATCGGGCCTGGGATCGGGACACTGACGCAGTATCTCTGTGAAGCGGCCAAAGAAGTCCTTGCAGTTGAGGTGGATCGTCATCTGATTCCGATCTTGGAAGATACCTTGTCTTCCTACAGTAATGTCGAGGTGATCTGTCAGGATATCCTCAAGCTAGATCTGATCAGACTGGTCGAGGAAAAAAATGGGGGCAGACCTATTAAAGTGGTCGCCAATCTGCCCTATTACATTACCACGCCAATCATCATGTCTCTGTTTGAGAGTCATCTTCCCCTGGAATCCATCACCATTATGGTGCAGAAGGAAGTGGCGGACCGTATGCAGGAGAAGCCCGGAAGCAAGGATTATGGAGCGCTTTCTTTGGCAGTACAATATTATGCCAGGCCTGAGGTTGTGCTGCAGGTCTCCTCAAGCGCCTTCATTCCTCGTCCCAAGGTAGGCTCCGCGGTGATTCGTCTGATCAGTCACAAGAGTCATCCGGTAGATGTCAGTGATGAGGCATATCTCTTTCAGGTGATTCGGGCTTCTTTCAACCAGCGCCGTAAAACGCTGGTGAACGGATTGAAAAATGCGCCGGGCATCAGGGTTCCCAGAGAACAGATCGCACAGGTGATCGAAGCTATGGGACTGCCGGCGACTGTGCGGGGAGAAACGCTGACTCTGGAGCAGTTTGCCGATTTATCGAATCGCCTGAAAGAGAAGGAGCAGCCCTGATGGGAAAAGATTTTTTCGCATATTTGCTTCGCTGCGCCGATAATAGCATTTACGCTGGTTATACGACAGATATAAAGGCGAGGGAGAAGACGCATAATGCGGGCAAGGGAGCCAGGTATACCAGGACACGCCGGCCGGTGCAGCTGGTCTATTACGAGAAATTTGACAATAAGAGGGAGGCACTGAAGAGAGAAGCCGCTTATAAGAGGCTGACCCGAAAGGAGAAGATCGCGCTGATTGAGGGGATGAATCCTGAGATGGCCGCGATACTGCGGAAATCCGGGATCATAAGGTCGGTGTCTGTGCAGGAGATGAGAAAATGATGAGGAAACTGCTGTTGTTTTGTATGGATCAGGACCGTCTGCGGGCCATCGGTCGTCTGGCCCGCAGGATGGGGATTGAGGCCATTCAGGTTGAGCGGTCAAACTACGGGCAGAAGATCGGCTATCTGGCGGGAATCGTCGGTTTTCCAAAGGAAAACAAGGTCTACATGGGAGCGGAACTGCCAGAGGAAATGATGTTGATGATCGGTTTTGGACAGAGAGATTTGGACTGGTTCCTTGCTGCCTGGAAGGAAACTGGAACCCCTGGGGTGAGGCTCAAGGCCATGGCGACGCAGACCAACCTTCAATGGTCGCCGATGGCCTTGTTTCAGGAGTTATTTGAGGAAGATCGGCAGATGAATTCAGGTTCCTGAAGATGGAAACGTTCACCTTATTTACACAGACAGATCGCATTTGCGTCATAGCTGCCTGCTATATTTGAAATATCAAAGGAACGAATGCCTTTGATAACAAACATCTTTTTCATAACAACTCCCCCGAAGGGCCCGCCGCCAGGCGGGTCTTTCACTTTCTATACATTTGCGGCATCTTTCATATTTGTAGCGGCACTTTTTTGGGAAAGGTCGGGAATATGGAACGCTTTATGTTCTGGGCAGCCAATATCAAGCGCAATGGCCTGGATGAATGGTTGTCCTGAATAGAAACAGCTCAGACCGTATGGTCTGAGCTGTTTCTATTCAGGAGGGAGCATCTATCAGGGAAGCGACCTCCCTCCCAATATAGGATTTTTATATTAGCCGAAATATCTCTGGAGAAGACCTGCAAAAGCCTTGCCATGGCGGGCCTCGTCGCGAGCCATCTCATGAACAGAATCGTGGATCGCATCCAGGTTCAGAGCTTTGGCTCTCTTGGCCAGATCAGTCTTTCCCGCAGTTGCGCCGTTCTCAGCCTCGACGCGCAGCTGCAGGTTCTTCTTGGTGGAGTCGGTCAGAACCTCGCCCAGCATCTCTGCGAACCGGGAAGCGTGATCAGCCTCCTCATAAGCAGCCTGCTTGTAGTACATGCCAACCTCAGGATAACCCTCACGGAAAGCGACACGGGACATAGCCAGATACATGCCGACCTCGGAGCACTCACCCTCAAAATTTGAACGAAGATCAGCCTTGATATCCTCGGGAACATCTGCGGCAACACCGACAACGTGCTCAGCGGCCCAGGTCATCTCGCCGGACTGCTCAATGAACTTCTCGCGGGGAGCTTTACATACGGGGCAGACTTCAGGAGCCTGTTCTCCCTCAAAGACATAGCCGCAAACACTGCATACCCATTTAGACATATGATTTCTCCTTTCAAAACCCGATTGCGGGATCACTTAATTGATGTGATTGTATTGTAGGCAATGAAAAAAACACTGTCAATAGAAAACGCGAATAATTATTAAAAACTTTTCTAAGAACCGGAAATATAGAATACAAGATGACAAACGAAAGACTTTTCTTTGAATCTTGCGGATGGTTTAAATCGAATTTCCCCTGCTCTATCGCTTTATGTTTTTCCCGAATTCCTGTAAACCCTGTTATAATTCTCAGACAGGGAAGAAAGCCGATTAGGAGAACTTTTTGGGCTATATCCGGGGATTCTGTGTTTCCCGGAGGATTTCTGTCTGTGCGGTTTATTGAGAAGATCAGTATGAGGAAATCAGTGTGCAGGAGAACAGAGAATATTATATGAAGGAGGCCATCTGTCAGGCAAGGAGGGCGGAGGCAATTGAGGAGGTCCCGATCGGCTGCGTGATTGTGCGGGAAGGGAAGATCATCGCTCGTGGTTACAACCGCCGCAATACGGATCACAGTGTCTTAAAGCACGCGGAGATCACTGCCATTCAGAAGGCCTGCCGCAAGCTGGGTGACTGGAGACTGGAGGACTGTACACTCTATGTGACCCTGGAGCCCTGTCAGATGTGTGCGGGGGCCATTGTGCAGGCCCGCATTCCAAAGGTGGTCATTGGGGCCATGAATCCTAAGGCGGGAAGCGCTGGCTCCGTGATCAATCTTCTGCAGATGAAAGCGTTCAACCACCAGGTGGAGATTGAGAAGGGGATTATGGGAGAGGAATGCTCGGCCATGCTCAGCCATTTCTTCGCAACTCTGCGAAGAAAAAGGGCGGCCAAGCCGGATTGACATGGGAAGTTAAGAGCCGCTATAATAGCGGAGTGCAGGAGCCGCCCCCGGCAGGTGGCGTTGATATTTGGGTCCCGAGCAATGAGAGCCTACGAACCGTGTCAGGTCAGGAATGAAGCAGCACTAAGTGGGAATTCCCGTGTGCCTCGGGGGTGCCTGGATTGAGTTAACCACCGGGGTAACGTCCTGCGTTTTTGTATGATTTAGGGACTTCCAAAGAGGAAAACAGTTCGATCAGACAGGGCGGGAAACCGCTTAAGAAAGGAAAGGGAGATAGCGATTGGCGATGTCAGCTATCTCCCTTTTATGATATGATTAGAGCCGTAACAGATAGGTTTATTCAGGAGATTTTTATGGGCGCGAAAGATGACAGCGAGAAGATACTGCGCGAAATTCACGTGCTCTTCGCAAAAGCAGAACCATATGAGGGCAGCAGGGACCGGGTTGTGGTCGATAAGAAGCAGATATTTGACCTTTTGGATCAATTAAATGACGCGACAAACAGCATGGTAGATGAGTGCGAATTGACTTGGGCCGAGCGGGACAAGGCATACCGCAGACAGAAACGTCAGGGAGATGAGATTGTCTCAGAGGCCCGGCACAAGGCAGAGGATGTCTATGCGGCTTCTGTGATGTATACGGATCGGTCTCTGGAAGAAATTCAGGATCTGGTCAGCAGAACCTGTGAGGAACTGGATGAGATTCACCGGAAGATGAAGGAGGCGGTCGGAGCCGAACTTCGCCATATGAGAGACAATCAGACGGAACTGCACGGACAGCTGAGGGATATGGCGGACAGCCAGAAGTACCTGCATCTGATTGAGGATGAGAATCGGCGGGTCGCCAGGGAAAAGGAGAAGGCAAGGGAGGCTGATGGGGGTGGTACATTTACCCCTCTCTCCTATGCAGGAGCGGTTCCGGAGATTCGTGTGAATCCGGCGTATTTTGAGAGGCGAGCACAGATGATGGCCGCGGAGGATAAGAGAACAGAAGAGGGAAGCGCAGATCGAGAAGCTGAAGGCGAAGAGATCAGAGGAACGGCTGCGGACGAGCCGCCTGAAAATAAGATCAGAGGAGAGAATGCCGTGGATCGGGAAGCTGAAGCCAGGATGATCAGAGAAGATGTGTTAGATGCGTCATCGAAGCGCGAGGCTGGAGAAGAAGACACGGTAGCTCAGGGGTCTGAAAGTAAAATAAGAGATACAGGCACCGCAAACAATTGGGCAGGGAGTGCTTCCAAAGAAAAAGCAGCTGTATCCAGGATATGTGATAGTAATGCCGAAAAAGAGACGTCCGGGAACTCGGCTGCGGATGCGGCGCTGTCGGATCTTGGCTGGGAGACACGCGGGGATCAGATCAACCGGCAGGAGAACCGGGTAGACAAGGTCCTGCAGATCTTTCGCAAGTCCGGGAATTCTTGAATTGATCGGGATCATTTCTTATAATTCACCCTGACCCAGGGCTTTGCAGAAGCCGCTGACAGTTCTTTTGAAGCGTTTTTGTCCCCTGCCCGGGGACTGGATTTGGGGGCAGACATGAAGTTATTTGAGACAGGTGTTTATCTTCTGAACGGCAGCAAGATGATTGCCGATGGACCACAGGCAGATGCGGCTCTCGCAGCATCCTGCGGCAGAAAAATTGATCGTGAAGAGGCCAGGAAGCAGACGATTGCCTATGGAATTCTGCACGATCACAACTGTTCCGACAACATGGAACATCTCAAGCTTAAATTTGACAAGATGACTTCCCACGATATTACCTATGTGGGGATTATTCAGACTGCCAGAGCTTCCGGCCTGGAGGAATTTCCTATTCCTTACGTCCTGACCAACTGTCATAACAGTCTTTGCGCTGTTGGCGGAACGATCAATGAAGATGATCACATGTTTGGACTGTCTGCCGCGAGGAAGTACGGAGGCATTTACGTGCCTCCTCATCAGGCTGTCATTCACCAGTTCGCCAGAGAAATGCTGGCTGAGTCGGGAAAGATGATTCTGGGAAGTGATTCGCATACCCGCTATGGCGCACTTGGAACCATGGCAATGGGAGAGGGCGGTCCCGAACTGGTCAAGCAGCTGCTGGGAAGAACCTACGATATTGATCTGCCTCAGGTGGTGGGCGTCTATATGACAGGAAAACCGGCCAAAGGGGTGGGACCGCAGGATATCGCTCTGGCCATCATCAGACAGGTTTTTGACTGTGGTTATGTCAAGAACAAGGTGATGGAGTTCGTGGGGCCTGGTCTGTCCAATCTATCTGTTGATTACCGCATTGGAATTGATGTTATGACAACAGAGACCACCTGTTTGTCTTCCATCTGGGCCACGGATGAGAAGACAGAAGAATTCTATGAGATTCATGGACGAAAAGATGCCTACAAGAAGCTGACACCTGGTCAGGTGGCCTATTACGACGGCATGATCGAGATCGATTTGTCTCAGATCAAGCCTATGATCGCTATGCCCTTCCATCCCAGTTATGCTTATGCGATTGAAGAAGTGAATGCCAATCTTGAGGACATCCTGGATCAGGTAGCCAGGCGGGCGCAGATCTCTCTGGGAGACAGAATTTCATATTCACTGAGGGATAAGATTCGGAATGGTCGCCTCTATGTGGATCAGGGGATCATCGCAGGATGCGCCGGCGGCGGCTATGAGAACATTACGGATGCGGCGGATATTCTCCGTGGGGCCAACATCGGACCGGACGAATTCAGTCTCAGTGTGTATCCGGCTTCTATGCCAGTCTATATGCAGTTGATTAAGAATGGGGCAGCTGCGTCTTTTATCGCAGCGGGCGCTGTCTTCAAGACCGCTTTCTGCGGTCCCTGCTTCGGTGCGGGGGATACCCCGGCCAATCATGGTTTCTCGATTCGTCACTCTACCCGCAACTTTCCCAATCGTGAGGGATCCAAGATCCAGGAGGGGCAGATCTCATCGGTTGCGCTCATGGATGCCAGATCTATCGCGGCAACCGCGGCTAACAGGGGATTCTTGACGGCGGCTACCGATATTGACGTAGATTTCACTAAGCCCAGGTATTTCTTTGACCGAAGCATTTATCAGAACAGAGTTTTTGACGCTGAGGGGAAAGCGGACCCTGAGGCTGAGCTTAAATTCGGTCCCAATATTAAGGACTGGCCCAGGATGAGTCCGCTGCCGGAGAACCTGATTCTCAAAGTGGTATCTGAGATCCATGACCCGGTGACCACGACGGATGAACTCATCCCCTCAGGAGAGACATCTTCCTATCGGTCTAATCCTCTTAAGCTGGCTGAGTTCGCTCTTTCCCGCAGAGATCCGGCATATGTTGGCCGCGCCAAAGAGGTGCAGAAGGCGCAGGCGGCGATTGAGGCGGATTCCTGTCCCGGGGAGGCGCTTGAGGAATTTCATGAGATTATGCAGGCGATTAAGGAGGAATTTCCTGAGATCAATCGCCATGTGATCGGGGTCGGCAGTACGATCTTTGCGGTTAAGCCGGGGGACGGCAGTGCCAGAGAACAGGCGGCCTCTTGTCAGAAGGTTCTGGGAGGCTGGGCTAATATCGCCAACGAGTACGCTACCAAGCGATATCGGTCCAATCTGATTAACTGGGGGATGATTCCCTTCACCATTCCGGCGGGGGATCTGCCCTTCAAGAATTTGGATTATATCTTCGTTCCAAAAGTGCGCGAGGCGGTTAAAGCCGGGAAGGACAGGATGGAGGCCTATGCCGTTCACGAGGGACAGCTGATCCCGTTCAGTCTATATGTGGACGCAATGACGGAGGATGAGCGGGAGATTATCCTGGACGGATGTCTGATCAACTACTACAGAGCACACAAGTAATATTTTCCTGATCAGCCGGTCGAAAACGACCGGCCAGCGGTGTTTTTAGGGAAAAGAAGCAATTGAGAGGAAAATGCTGTGGATAGATATGAGTACAAGGAACTGATTGATCGCGTGCGCGGCTTGATCGATCACAGGGAAATGGAGGAAGCGGTTCGTCGGCTGGATGGAACTAACTGGCGCAAGGTGCCAAGCGTCAATGCGCTGATGAAGGCAGCGGAACTGTATGAGGAGGCCGGACGACTGGACAGCGCCAAAGAACTCCTGATGGCGGCGCACGAAAGAAGCCCCATCGGCCGGATGGTGATATATCGCCTGGCTCTGGTCTGCATTCGCTTACAGGAACTTGATGAGGCTCAGGAGTATTATACGGAATTCATGGAGATTGCCCCCCATGACAGCCTGCGCTATGTGATCAACTACCAGCTTTCCCGCGCCAGGGGCGTCAGCGATGAAGAGCTGATTACCATTCTTGAGGATTTGAAAGAGAATGATTTCTTGGAGGATTGGGCTTTAGAACTGGCTCTTTTCTACCAGAAGACCAGGCAAATTGACAAGTGTGTTGACCTCTGCAATGAAATAATCCTCTGGTTTGGCGATGGTCCCTATGTAGAGAAGGCCCTGGAACTGAAGATGATCTATGCGCCTCTGGATCCGGATCAGGAGCAGACTTATCTGAAGCTTCGTCAGAAGCGCAGAGATGAGATCAAGGAGATTTCCGATCAGACGGCGGAAGCATCCGGGAAGAAGGAGGTATCGGCAGAGACCATGCCTCTTCCAGAAATTCATATTCCGTCAGCCAAGTTCAATACCGTCAATCTGCAGGAGAAGATTAAGAAGAATATTGAAGAGATCATGAGCGCTACGGGGCCGGATCAGGTGCAGGAAAAGATGGAGAATATCAAGGAACTGACGGATGAGCTCCCCTTCCTGCGTGTCTCCGAGGGAACCAGGGAACTGGGTCTCCGTAGGGCCAGGGAGACGCAGAAGATCATTGACCAGGACTTGCGTGAGCGCTATAAGGGCTTGGGAATTGATGATGACGGACAGATCTCTATGGACGTTCCGGAGCAGTCAGAGAATGATATACAGATCGAGGGGCAGCTCTCGATTGACGACCTGGTGAAAGACTGGGAGAAGACGCGCAGAGAGGCAGAGGATGTTCTGAAGAAGGCGGGCGAGAAGAAGCTGGAGTCAACTAAGGCACAGGCTTTGGTTGAGGCCAACGAAATCATGGAGCGCCTGACCGGGGTTCTGCCCCGCCTGGAGGCCGGAGCTTCTGTAGAAGATCTTGTCGAGGAAGAGATGCTGCATCATGCGTCTGTCAGACTCTCAGAGGCGGCGGGCGCCGCCTCCGAGGATTCTTCAGAGGTAGATTACCGAGAGGCCCGCAGGACGGTTTCTGACATCAACAGTATGCTGCAGCGTGAGATTGATCGTCTGAACGGCGGGGAGGAAGAGGCGATTCTTACCGGGAAAGAGGAGTCTTCCGCAGAGATACAGGATCAGGATTCTGCCATCAAAGAGGAAACGGAGAGCGCTGACGCACAGGAGAGGAAAGAGGACATTGATCCAGAGGCTGCGGAGCAAAGTATCACAGATTCGGGGGATCAAGAGACGGCTGCCGCAGAGATGAAAGATGAAGCTTCTGCGGGGACTGAAGATGAAAGTGCAGAAATGACAGAAACCGCGGATCAAAATTCTGCGGATGAGGAGCAGGAAAGTCAACTTGTGCCGGCAGATGAAGCAAACGCAGAAGAGACAGCGGAAGGGGAAGAGGACAGTCCTTTGGAGGGGAGCGCTCCGGAGATGACGGCATCGGAAGAGGACGATGATCCGCTGATTATACCGGAGTTTGATTTCCATGAGGGCGCGGGGGAAGATGAGACAACAGCCGAGACGACAGCATCCGAAGAACCTGAGATAGAGGAGTCTGGGGAGGCCATGAAAGAGGATGCCTCAGCGCAACCGCTTCTGAAAGGCAATATTTCTTCCCGGTTCGGAGATGAGGAATTTGTAATCGAGGAGGAGGACGAGGAAGCGGCAGCGGAAGATATGAGCGCCGAAGAAGAGCCGGTGGCAGCAGAGCAGACGGAAATGGCTGCGAAAGAGGTTGTAAAAGAGGATTCGATCGAATCGGAGCGCATGAAAGAAGATGAGGAAAAACCCAGGCGTGACGCGATCGAAGAAGCCTTCCATATGCAGGCGACCCGCGCGTCATGGGTGACAGATGACCAGGAGTTCAACTCAGTTGAAACGATGCAGGCGTCCAATGTCTTCTATAATAACGACACGGCAGAGCCAGGGGCTGCAGAGGCTCCAAGAAAGCTGACAGATGAGGAGAAAGAACGCTTTTCTTCTTATGTCGCGATTGAGGGAATGGAGGCTCATCTGAGCCGGGCTCTGGAAGGGGTCAAGAGGGGCTTGCTCGATGGCGGCAAGAAAGCGCATCTGAAAATTATTGGTTCTGAGGGTTCCGGCAAGACCAATCTGGCAACTGGGGTTATTGAACTGATGCAGAGGCAGATCAAACTCCCCGGCGGCCCGGCAGGGAAGATTGATGCGGACAGGTTAAATGAGAAAAATGTCATTGATCTCTTTGATAAGATTCGTGGAGGCGCGCTGATCATAGAGAAGGCGGGGGCTCTTTCCAGAGTATCTGTCGCGACACTCAATACGCTTTTAGATACGGATACGAGCGGAACGCTTATGATTCTCGAAGATGATGTGGAGTCCCTGCAGAAAATGTTCGCGATGAACCGCTCCTTTGCGTCCAAGTTCGTGAATGAGATCAGGATTCCTGTCTTCACTACAGATGAGCTGGTTGCTTTCGGACGGTCATATGCCAATGACAATGGGTGCAGTGTGGATTCCATGGGAGTTCTGGCCCTCTACAACCGCATCAATATGATTCAGAAGATTGACCAGCCTACATCTTTAAGCGAAGTGATTGAGATTGTGGACCAGGCGATGGCCAGGGTCAAGTCAGGTGGTCTCAAGAAGAAGTTCTCCCGTCTGGGGAGCAAGAGAAGCGATGCACAGGGCCGTTTGATTCTCCACGAGAAAGATTTTGAGGCTTGATGGACAGAGTGATGGATTTATTGAAGGAAATCGGTTGGTCCTTGAGGGAACTCTTCTTGCGCCTTTGGACTTTGGTCCGAAGGCACGGGAGGCTCTTTCTTTTCATTGTTCTGGCCCTGGTGCTGATATTTCTTTTCTTTTTTGTACAGGGAAGGCGCCAATACCGGAATTACAGTGTGATTTCCAGCAAGAAACTGGACGATGCCAGTGGAACCAGGTACACGCTCTTTCAAAATAATGTTCTGGCCTATAATACGGACGGGAGTATCTATACAAGCACGGCTGGCAGTCTGCTTTGGAGTCAGTCCTATCAGATGAGCTCACCCCATTTAGATTCGGGTGATGCTTATGCCGTGATTTATGATCGGGGAGGAACAGGCATTTACCTCTTCTCAAAAGAGGGAAGTCGAGCTCACATCACGACCAATCTGCCAGTCGCAGAGGCTAAGGTCGCGGATAATGGCTCCGTGGCGGTTCTCATGCAGAACGACAAGGTCGGTTATCTGCATCTCTATAATGCGGATGGAAATCTGACGGCCAGCGGGGAGGTACATCTTGAGACGACAGGCTATCCCGTGTCCATTGCCATTTCGCAGGACGGGCAGCGCCTGGCGGTGGCTCTTGCAGATGTGAGTGAGGGCAAGGTTCATTCCAAGCTGCAGATTTACGATTTTGGCGCCGCAGGTAAAAACGCTGACAAGCATATTGTTGCAAGTTTCGATTATGAAGATAGCCTGATAGGAGAGATCGCGTACGTCAAAGGCGGGAATTTGGCGGTCTATACAGACAAGAAGATTCTGCTGTATCACAACCGCACGAAGCCCGGTCTTCTCAATGAAGTACCCGTTGAGGGGCAGATCCGCAGCGTTTATTATAATCAGAATTATTTTGGGTATATCGGGAGCAGCGGTAATGCGTCCGGTCAGAATACGGTTCGTCTGTATACATTTAATAATCGAGGGCGCCGTGTAACCAACGCTCAGATCGACATGAGCTATAGCAGAGTTGAAATTCTTGCGAATAACGAAATCGCTCTCTACGGAGATAAGAGGCTGGAGATTTATAATCTGGCTGGTACATGCAAGTTTACTGGAGATCTTAAGAGCGTCGTGAGTGCGGTGATTCCGGGGAGCGGGACCAGAGACTATCTCTTTGTTCGAGAGGGATCACTGGATCGTGCCAAGTTAAAATAAGACAATGGGGAGAGGAGAGAACTTGAACACTGCACTGCTAATCTTTGGACTGATCATTCTTAGCGCCGTGATCAGAGGTCTGCAAAAGGGTGCTTTGAAAATGCTCTTCGGCCTGGTTTCTTGGATTTTTGTCCTGATCTTTGTTCTGGTCGCAACGCCGGGGATCGATCAGCTGCTGAGAGAGTACACGCCTTTGGATAATGTGATTCAGGAACAGGTCACAAGGCAGACGCAGGCATACTGGGAGAAACAGAAGGCCAGAGCGACCAACCAGGTCGTAAGCGACTTAAAGAAGAAGATAGGCGATCAGGGCTTCCCGCTGGCAGAACTTGGGAAGAGCATTTCGGCCGACACGCAGATTCCCCTGAATCTCTTGCAGACCTATCTGGATCAGCATGCGGAGCAGATATATGCCAAATTACCGGCTCTGCTGCGCGAGGCCTATGAGAAGGGGCAGCTGCGAGTTCAGGTTGCTGCGGATCAAACGACCGGAAATATCAGAGACGCTGTAGATCAGGTGGGGCAAAGCCTTGCGGATCAGGCGGCGGTTGCGATTACCGGATGGATCATGAGGGCGATTTACCTTCTTCTGGCGCTAGTGATTGCTCGGATCGTGACAGCTGTTGTTGCGGCAGTGATTGATACGGCCAGTCATGCGCCGGTGATCGGCGGCCTCAGCCGCGCCCTTGGGGGCCTGATGGGGCTTGGTATCGGTCTGATTGACAGCTGGTTCCTTATGTATCTGGTTGAAATTCTCTCCTGGACTTCCCTGGGGGCTTATTGGGCGGAACAAATCGGGGCGAGCGCTATCCTGAAACTGATCAGCGGATATAATCCTCTGTCCTTGCTTTTTCGTTGACCACAGAAGATTTGCTCTGCGCATCATATGGTTTTTGAGAGATAAGCGGGAAGATTTAGTGGTTGAAAAAGAGAACGGACACAACATCTCTGAAAGGAGGGAAATAGAAGAAAAGCCCTGAAAATCAGTGTTGACAGGGTTTTTGCTCTTTGATAATATAATGCTTGCACCGTGCGAGTGGCCTTGAGAGAGCCATATTCAGAGCAGAGTCAATAAATAAGTGATTGACAGGAAGAACTGAATTTGATATTATAACCAAGTTGCTACTTACGGCGAACAGCAAGAACCTTGATAACTGAACAATGAAACAACCTTGAAAGATTCTAAGA
>JAQCZH010000007.1 GCA_027682585.1 Lachnospiraceae bacterium AF51-6-b8A
GTTGAGTTATCAGGCACGCAGTATTTGAGGGCAGCTTGTCAGCTTTGCTGATCAGCGCACCTTGTGGACTTCGTCCACAAGCCGGGGCATTCGCCCCGAGGATCATCAAAAACAAATGTTTACGAATGCAGGCATTCGACGCATTGTTTTTCCGATCCCTGCGGCTCAAGGATAACTTTATATTTTCGGTGGCGATGCGCCTGAGGGGAACACCCGTTAACATCCCGAACACGATGGTTAAGACTCAGGCGGCCGACAGTACTCGACTGGAGACGGTCCGGGAGGATAGGTGGCTGCCGAATTTATGGGCTTATAGCTCAGCTGGTTAGAGCGCACGCCTGATAAGCGTGAGGTCGGTGGTTCGAGTCCACTTAAGCCCATTTTCAATGCATCAAGCATTGAGGTGATTTCATAGGATTACCCATGGGGGTATAGCTCAGTTGGGAGAGCACCTGCCTTGCAAGCAGGGGGTCAAGGGTTCGAATCCCTTTATCTCCACTGACCGGATGACCGGTCATGGTACCTTGAAAACTTCATACAGATAGAGAATTGATAAAGAGACCTTCTGCTGCGGATTCATTACAGGATCTGCAGCAGAAGGGTCGACAAATATCAAGACATCCGAGAATTAACAAACCGATCGAAAGATCAAAACACAAGCTTTTTTAAGCTGATGCAACGCTATGCATCAAAACGAGGAATGAGAACAGAGGAATAAGCGCGCTGACGCTTGTTATTCTCCAAGTGCTCATAACGTGCCCGACGGCTAGATTCGAGCTTCGTCCCAAGGGACTCGCTCTCATCAAGGGTCGTGCATGTATCGCACGTAAGAGAACAACTTCGCCAAAGGCTCGTTATTCTCTAAGTGCTCATAACGAGGTCAAGCAAGAAAGAGCGCAGGGTGGATGCCTTGGCACTAAGAGCCGAAGAAAGA
>JAQCZH010000008.1:0-374 GCA_027682585.1 Lachnospiraceae bacterium AF51-6-b8A
TCTTTCTTCGGCTCTTAGTGCCAAGGCATCCACCCTGCGCTCTTTCTTGCTTGACCTCGCTACGAGCACTTAGACGGTAACGAGCCCTCAGGCGATGTTAGCGTCTTACGTGCGATGCATGCATGGCCCTTGGTGAAAGCGAGTCTGTTAAGACGAAGCTTGAACCTAGTAGCCAGGCGCGTTATTCGCACGCTGCTTTTGTCCTCGTATTCTTTTGATGCATAGCGTTGCATCAGCTTAAAAAAGCTTGTGTTTTGATCTTTCGATCGGTTTGTTAATTCTCGGATGTCTTGATATTTGTCGACCCCTCTGCTGCAGATCCTGTAATGACTTCGCAGCAGAAGGTCTCTTTATCAATTCTCTATCTGTATGAA
>JAQCZH010000008.1:384-644 GCA_027682585.1 Lachnospiraceae bacterium AF51-6-b8A
CGCAGCAGAAGGTCTCTTTATCAATTCTCTATCTGTATGAAGTTTTCAAGGTACTCTTCCTGATCTCTCAGGCTGACTGAATTTATCAGTCATTCCGGTGTTCAATCACTTGAACACTCGAATGACGAATAAATCGTCTTCTCAACAAAAAGAAATATCTGGCGGCCACCTATTCTTCCGGGCCGTCTCCAGCCGAGTACCGTCGGCCGCCTGAGTCTTAACCATCGTGTTCGGGATGTTAACGGGTGTTCCCCTCAGGC